>NZ_JBHUMA010000001.1:0-4300 GCF_042684745.1 Sphingobacterium corticis
AAAAAGACAATTTCTAATTATTTTATATAAATAGTTAGGTGTCGAACAATTCATTTTTACAATGGAGAGTTTGATCCTGGCTCAGGATGAACGCTAGCGGCAGGCCTAATACATGCAAGTCGAACGGGATCTGAGGATAGCTTGCTATCCGATTTGAGAGTGGCGCACGGGTGCGTAACGCGTGAGCAACCTACCCATATCAGGGGGATAGCCCGAAGAAATTCGGATTAACACCGCATAACACAATGAGTTGGCATCAGCTTATTGTTAAATATTTATAGGATATGGATGGGCTCGCGTGACATTAGCTAGTTGGTAAGGTAACGGCTTACCAAGGCGACGATGTCTAGGGGCTCTGAGAGGAGAATCCCCCACACTGGTACTGAGACACGGACCAGACTCCTACGGGAGGCAGCAGTAAGGAATATTGGTCAATGGAGGCAACTCTGAACCAGCCATGCCGCGTGCAGGATGACTGCCCTACGGGTTGTAAACTGCTTTTGTACGGGAATAACCCCTATTATGTATAATAGGCTGAATGTACCGTAAGAATAAGGATCGGCTAACTCCGTGCCAGCAGCCGCGGTAATACGGAGGATCCAAGCGTTATCCGGATTTATTGGGTTTAAAGGGTGCGTAGGTGGCTTAATAAGTCAGGGGTGAAAGACATCGGCTCAACCGATGCAGTGCCTTTGATACTGTTGAGCTTGAATTATGTTGAAGATGGCGGAATGAGACAAGTAGCGGTGAAATGCATAGATATGTCTCAGAACACCGATTGCGAAGGCAGCTGTCTAAACATGGATTGACACTGATGCACGAAAGCGTGGGGATCGAACAGGATTAGATACCCTGGTAGTCCACGCCCTAAACGATGATAACTCGATGTTAGCGATATACAGTTAGCGTCTTAGCGAAAGCGTTAAGTTATCCACCTGGGGAGTACGCCCGCAAGGGTGAAACTCAAAGGAATTGACGGGGGCCCGCACAAGCGGAGGAGCATGTGGTTTAATTCGATGATACGCGAGGAACCTTACCCGGGCTTGAAAGTTACTGAATGATTTAGAGATAGATCAGTCCTTCGGGACAGGAAACTAGGTGCTGCATGGCTGTCGTCAGCTCGTGCCGTGAGGTGTTGGGTTAAGTCCCGCAACGAGCGCAACCCCTATGTTTAGTTGCCAGCATGTAATGGTGGGGACTCTAAACAGACTGCCCGTGCAAACGGAGAGGAAGGTGGGGACGACGTCAAGTCATCATGGCCCTTACGTCCGGGGCTACACACGTGCTACAATGGCCGATACAGCGGGCAGCTACCTGGCAACAGGATGCGAATCTCGAAAAGTCGGTCACAGTTCGGATCGGGGTCTGCAACTCGACCCCGTGAAGTTGGATTCGCTAGTAATCGCGTATCAGCAATGACGCGGTGAATACGTTCCCGGGCCTTGTACACACCGCCCGTCAAGCCATGAAAGTTGGGGGTGCCTAAAGCATGTAACCGCAAGGAGCGTGTTAGGGCAAAACCGATAATTGGGGCTAAGTCGTAACAAGGTAGCCGTACCGGAAGGTGCGGCTGGAATACCTCCTTTCTAGAGATACGGTAATCGTATTCTTGCCACGCACATGACATTACTTTAATAAAAGATTAGAAAGAATAGACACGATAGGAAATACAGTACCTGTCCCCATTTAAGGAGATAAGATAAAAGGTAAGTATAACCCAAGTAGAAGAAAGATATAGCTAGTCCCGTAGCTCAGTTGGTTAGAGCACTACACTGATAATGTAGGGGTCAGCAGTTCAAATCTGCTCGGGACTACCAATAAGTATTGTGAGCTAGGATAAAGTAGAAAGTATTTAGTAGCTAGTACTTAGTAATTAGATAGGGCGACCTGAAAATGAAAAGTCTACATACTAGCATCTAACTACTACTATCTAAAATCACAGGACTATGATTATCAACTACCCGGGGAATTAGCTCAGCTGGCTAGAGCACCTGCCTTGCACGCAGGGGGTCAACGGTTCGAATCCGTTATTCTCCACTATTTTTAAGTAAGAAGTTATAAGTCGAAAGTTAGAAAATCATATAGTTCGCTATATATTTCTCACTTCTGAATTCATACTTCAAACTTTGAAAAACCGTTCTTTGACATATTGAGAGAAAGAAGACACAAGAAAAGAAACAACAGAGCATATCTGTACTGCTTTTCGAAGTAGTACAGAAAAAATCGTCCCATACCGAGCAAAAGGGGTATGCGGATATGAAGAAAGTAACAAAGGGCACACGGGGGATGCCTAGGCTCTCAGAGGCGATGAAGGACGTGATAAGCTGCGATAAGCTTCGGGGATTAGCAAATGTGACTTGATCCGAAGATTTCCGAATGGGGCAACCTAACTAGTGGAAGACTAGTTGTATAATACGCGAACGCGCCGAACTGAAACATCTAAGTAAGCGTAGGAGGAGAAAATAATAATGATTTCGTAAGTAGTGGCGAGCGAACACGAAAGAGCCCAAACCATAGTTGTTACGGCAATTATGGGGTTGTAGGACCACGATATTGTATTGTCGCTATGAACTGGAAGCAGGTGGGAAACTGCGCGAGACGGGTGATAGCCCCGTACAGGTAAAGAATGACAGCATAGTGGTATCCTGAGTAGGGCGGGACCGGAGAAATCCTGCTTGAATCTGCCAGCACCATCTGGTAAGGCTAAATACTCCTGAGAGACCGATAGTGAACCAGTACCGTGAGGGAAAGGTGAAAAGAACCCCGAACAGGGGAGTGAAAAGAACCTGAAACCGTGTGCTTACAAGCGGTCGGAGCGGATTTATTCTGTGACGGCGTGCCTTTTGCATAATGAGCCTACGAGTTACTCTTGTCCGGCAAGGTTAATTGGTTAAGCCAAGGAGCCGCAGCGAAAGCGAGTCTGAATAGGGCGTATAGTCGGATGAGGTAGACGCGAAACCTTGTGATCTACCCTTGGGCAGGTTGAAGTTGCAGTAACATGTAATGGAGGACCGAACCGATAAACGTTGAAAAGTTTCCGGATGACCTGAGGGTAGGGGTGAAAGGCCAATCAAACTGGGAAATAGCTCGTACTCCCCGAAATGTTTTTAGGAACAGCGTCGATATAAAGTCTTGCAGAGGTAGAGCTACCGATTGGGTGCGGGGGAGTCAAATCCTACCAAATCCAGACGAACTCCGAATGCTGTAAGATATGATCGGCAGTGAGGCTTTGGGTGCTAAGGTCCAAGGCCGAGAGGGAAAGAACCCAGACCATCAGCTAAGGTCCCTAAATATACGCTAAGTTGAACTAACGAGGTCCGGTTGCCCAGACAGCTAGGATGTTGGCTTGGAAGCAGCCATTCATTTAAAGAGTGCGTAACAGCTCACTAGTCGAGCGACCGGGCGTGGATAATAAACGGGCATCAAGTGTATTACCGAAGCTATGGATTGTATACGTTAGTATACACTGGTAGGGGAGCATTCTATTGGGGGTGAAGCAGCATGGTGACGTGTTGTGGACTGAATAGAAAAGCAAATGTAGGCATAAGTAACGATAAGGCGGGTGAGAAACCCGCCCACCGAAAGACTAAGGTTTCCTGATCAACGCTAATCGGATCAGGGTTAGTCGGGGCCTAAGGCGCATCCGAATGGAGGTAGCCGATGGACAACGGGTTAATATTCCCGTACTTTTATATACTGCGATGTGGTGACGGAGTAGTGACACTGCCGCGAACTGACGGAATAGTTCGTTGAAGTGCGTAGGTATATTTTCTGTAGGCAAATCCGCAGAGAATGCTGAAACACGATAGTACTGCAAAGCTTCGGCGGCGCAGATAGTGCAGGTAATCAGACTTCCAAGAAAACCCGCTAAGCTTCAGGTATATAAAACCCGTACCGTAAACCGACACAGGTAGTCGAGGAGAGAATCCTAAGGTGCTCGAGTGAATCATGGCTAAGGAACTCGGCAAAATGGCCCTGTAACTTCGGGAGAAGGGGCGCTGTCTCTAGCGATAGAGCAGCCGCAGTGAAAAGGCCCAGGCGACTGTTTAGCAAAAACATATGGCTTTGCAAAATCGAAAGATGAAGTATAAGGCCTGACACCTGCCCGGTGCTGGAAGGTTAAGAGGGGATGTCATCGCAAGAGAAGCATTGAATCGAAGCCCCAGTAAACGGCGGCCGTAACTATAACGGTCCTAAGGTAGCGAAATTCCTTGTCGGGTAAGTTCCGACCTGCACGAATGGTGTAACGATCTGGGCGCTGTCTCAGCCATGAGCTCGGTGAAATTGTGGTATCGGTGAA
>NZ_JBHUMA010000002.1:0-950 GCF_042684745.1 Sphingobacterium corticis
AAGCAGCCATTCATTTAAAGAGTGCGTAACAGCTCACTAGTCGAGCGACCGGGCGTGGATAATAAACGGGCATCAAGTGTATTACCGAAGCTATGGATTGTATACACGAGTATACACTGGTAGGGGAGCATTCTATTGGGGGTGAAGCAGCATGGTGACGTGTTGTGGACTGAATAGAAAAGCAAATGTAGGCATAAGTAACGATAAGGCGGGTGAGAAACCCGCCCACCGAAAGACTAAGGTTTCCTGATCAACGCTAATCGGATCAGGGTTAGTCGGGGCCTAAGGCGCATCCGAATGGAGGTAGCCGATGGACAACGGGTTAATATTCCCGTACTTTTATATACTGCGATGTGGTGACGGAGTAGTGACACTGCCGCGAACTGACGGAATAGTTCGTTGAAGTGCGTAGGTATATTTTCTGTAGGCAAATCCGCAGAGAATGCTGAAACACGATAGTACTGCAAAGCTTCGGCGGCGCAGATAGTGCAGGTAATCAGACTTCCAAGAAAACCCGCTAAGCTTCAGGTATATAAAACCCGTACCGTAAACCGACACAGGTAGTCGAGGAGAGAATCCTAAGGTGCTCGAGTGAATCATGGCTAAGGAACTCGGCAAAATGGCCCTGTAACTTCGGGAGAAGGGGCGCTGTCTCTAGCGATAGAGCAGCCGCAGTGAAAAGGCCCAGGCGACTGTTTAGCAAAAACATATGGCTTTGCAAAATCGAAAGATGAAGTATAAGGCCTGACACCTGCCCGGTGCTGGAAGGTTAAGAGGGGATGTCATCGCAAGAGAAGCATTGAATCGAAGCCCCAGTAAACGGCGGCCGTAACTATAACGGTCCTAAGGTAGCGAAATTCCTTGTCGGGTAAGTTCCGACCTGCACGAATGGTGTAACGATCTGGGCGCTGTCTCAGCCATGAGCTCGGTGAAATTGTGGTATCGGTGAA
>NZ_JBHUMA010000003.1:0-237930 GCF_042684745.1 Sphingobacterium corticis
GCTGGTTACTATTTGTTTTGCTTCGATTGATCCCGCGACAAGAGATTTAGCAGTAATCTTTCCTTCAAAAGAAAAAGTCTGTCCAAAGAAGCTGATGCCGTCTTGCACTATAGTCAATCCGGCTCTTGTTTGTGCTTCCGTTGGACGTTTCGCTAGCTCCGCATCTACATCTTCCGGAGCAGGTGTCCAATCGGTCGCCTTATTGCCTTTTTCAACCTTGACGTTTTTAAAAGAAAATTGAGCCCATGAGAATCGAATAAAGTCAACAAAATGCCGAGATGTGGCTATGTTATAATTCGTAACATTAACGCTGTTTTCAAAGTAGACCCAAGATCCGTCTGAAGCGGTTTGAAAGGTTTTAGTTCCTTGGTCACAGATCTGAATGTCAAACCCGATTATTTGATTATTTAATGATTTTGCATAACCAGACACTGTCCACCATCCGTTACCGTCAATCACACTTTCCATTCTGATATATCCCGGAGTAGAATTTCCGGTTAAAGAAAAGCCTTTATTCGGCTTATCGATAGTAAAATCAGTGACGTTAACGATAGTTACAGTTGTTTGTGTCAGTGAAAATCGATTCCGCCCTCCTATGTCAATAGATTTAACCTTATCGTCAATTTGCTCACCAACAACTAAGTTTATTGCATTGGGAGTTATTTTGGCTTCAGCAGATTGAACTCGACCCGTAATATTATCAAGACTTTGTGATTGCAGTGTAAGAGCATTAGATAGATTGGTGATTCCAGTCTCTGTCGAACCCACGCGCTGACCTAACGTATTGAAATCGGTTTTCGTAGCTCTTTGCTCAATCTGGCCTGCCTGCTGACTAATCTCAGTTTCTGCAGCAGTAATCCTTCCAGACACTCCATTCATAGAGTTTTCCAAGCTATCAAATGCAGTCTGCGAAACTTTGGATTTAAGTTCATTGGCGGTCTGAGTAACATTACTTTCAGCGGTCGAAACTCTCTGACCTAGCGCATTGAAATCATTTTGCGCGACCTTTGATGCAATCAACCCTTGCTGCACAAAGAAATTTGTTTCTGTCTCTGTTCGAAATACGTCTAATGCATTATCCACATCTTCCGGAGCAGGCGTCCAATCCGTTGCTTTATTGCCCTTTTCGACTTTAATATTTTTAAAAACAAATTGAGCCCATGAGAATCGAATAAAGTCAACAAAATGTCGAGATGTGGCTATGTTATAATTCGTAACATTAACTTTATTTTCAAAGTAGACCCAAGATCCGTCTGAAGCGGTTTGATGAGATTTAGTTCCTTGGTCACAGATCTGAGTGTCAAACCCGATAATTTGATTATGTAATGATTTTGCATAACCAGACACTGTCCACCATCCGTTACCGTCAATCACGCTTTCCATTCGGATATAGCCCGGTGTAGAATTTCCGGTTAAAGAAAAGCCTTTATTCGGCTTATCGATAGTAAAATCAGTGACGTTAACGATAGTTATAGGTGTTTGGCTCAGTGAAAATCGATTCCGCCCTCCTATGTTGATGGAACTTACTGCATCCTGAGCAATCTGGTTAGCCGAATTAATCGCAGCATCACGTGCGCTATTGGCTTTAGCAGACGCATCACTGGCAGCCGCACTGATTGCTTCTGATTTAGCTGAGGAAACATTTCCGTCCGCTTGGGTTTTCGTGTAGACATTCGACCCGTTTTGCACTTGGAAAATACCTTTGAAATAACCGTTCTGGGTGTATTGGCCGTAGCCTGATAATGCGCCTAGATCTGCGTCTACGATACCGTCAAGTCGACCGGTACGAACACGCACACTATTTTGAGGATCAGTCCATTTTCCGAACACCGTATCGATGTATGGCGCTCCGCTGTCACTAGCTGCGATGTAAACAATTCCTTTGCGGTTGGCATCTGTGAAGTTGTCAATGCGCACTAGGTCGTCACCTTCTTCCGGGATGCTTGATCCATCAATGATGCTTATAGTGAAATCTCCACTGCCTACTGACAAAACGCGAGCGACGAAATACTTCATGCTACTACCGTTGTATACTTGAGTTTGCAAAATGTCATCAACTCTGAACGGCACGCCTATAGTACCGCCATCAGTATCGATCGTGCAGAGGTAGTTTATCCCGGATGGAGTTGCACCCGTGATCTTGATTCCGTCTGAAACAATTAAAGAACCATTAGTCGAACGAAGCTGGTTAACGATAAGTTCGTAAACATTGAAGTCTTGACGAACCGTCAGGCGGTCAAACTCCGCCATATACTTGCCGTTAGCATCCTTGCCGATTCTGTAGCCATGACCAGTAAAACCACTCGCGAAACTCGGCGAGCTAATTCCGGCAAATACTGGAGAATCATTGGCGCGAACTGGTTGATCTAGGTAGTCGGGTTGAGCATATCCATTCCAAAGATCAGCGCGGCCAGCCCAAGCCTTAGTTGCCCCCATGTATAGGTAGCTGCCATTTTTGGAAATTGTGTTAGTTGCTGCGTTTGCAACTTCCGGGATGCGCATTGTTTGTGTAGCGGCAATCTCGTTAGCGATTAATCCCTGAAATGCTACAACGTCACTCTTACGGACTGGTTGATCTAGGTAGTCAGGTTGTAGCAACCCATTCCATTTTGTCGAATTGTGAGCAAGATCAGCGGTATTCGCATGTTCTGCTTTTTTAGCATTATCCGCATTCGTAGCATGATCGGCGCGCAAAGCTGTCGCTGCGCTAGTGGCCGTATTAGCGTGGCCAGCTGTTGTTGCAAATCCAGCGCGTTCGGCGTAAGTTGCTTTGGCAGATAATCCATCTTGCGAAATACCTTTACTTATGGTATTCGCCAAACGATCGGACATGTTGCGCTCGCGAACCATCTTGTTAATGGTAATAACATTGCTTAGCGTGAAATCATACAGATACTCCTCTTGCAAATCTCGTGTATAGCTATCAATACGGATGCTTCCATTAAAACCAATATCCTCCGCTTGCAATGTGACAAGCCCACCGAGCGTTAGCACAACATTATTCTCCAAAACGAATTTAGGCGTAAGCTTACCTGTCCAATCGTACTGCTCAATCCCTTCCTCTGCAAAATATTGATCGCCCAGCTCTTTCACGCGAGCTTCTGCCTGATCCTTGTAAGAATTTGGCATATTGATGTTGAGCAATACAAAAGTATCTCCAGCTGCAGGTTTCATCTGAGCATTGGGGATGCCTTGCGGATAAGCATTGTCGTCTACAATGGCATTGAATAGAATTTGTCTATTCGCATGCGTGTATCCATCTTTAGCGATTGTGAACGTAAATCCGTTCAACACTCCAGACGTAAATGCTATTTGTGCGCTGGTTCCGTCATCAAGCAAGTGTGCATTCAAATCGAAATCTATGTCCGTTGAACGAATAACATTGATCGCGCTTGTGGCAGTAACTTTAGCATTTAGTCGCGGATAGATGTTTTCAAAAACGATAACTCCTTCGACACGATCTTGTCCGGCTTTATAAGACGGGTTAACCATAGGGTTTCCACCTGTCGGCTGAATATTCCGATGACCATAACCATTGGGAATGTTTTGCGAACCTCCCGCGACTGTCAAATGCGTTACAATAGGATCTTCGCGGCGTGCTCTAGCGAGTTCGTATAACCCCCTGCCTTTTCCATAAGCAAGTGAAAGACCTGTATTATTTTGACGGCGTGTAAGGTTGATCGTTTTTCCATCTACCCAAAATTCTAGATTCGTTTGATCGGCGATATCCTGGAGAACGGTTAATAATTTTGCAGAGGAATACATCCATTGGATTACATCCGTATCATCTACAATACCTAAACTCCATCCAGATGACGCTCGATTAGCATTCAGCACTAAAAGTCCAAGAATAGTACGTGCTTCCCCTTGAAGATAAACATCTGGTTGTGTTAGCTTATTCGCCCCATCCAATGTGTACAAAATCCACTTACCCAAATCATAGTATAATGCTTCGAACTCGATTGTGTATGTGTAGCCAATTTGGCTGTGCACTTTGGCAATATTCTCAGGACGATTGAGTTTGTACGTTTCGCCATAAACCTTAATAGTATCCCCTTTCTGGAAGGCAATAGCTGCTGGCGATTTGACGGTAACCTCCACCATATCCGCTTGCATGATCACGCGCGATTGCTTGCCCTCGGCTTTTCCGGACCAAACTATTTGAGCACCTCTTTTAATTTCGTATATCATGCTATGCTGGTATGGTAAATCTTTCTGTTGGATGATCATTGATCAACACTAAAGTGAATCGCGCGTTATTTCCAGTTCTACTGAATCCTGTCATGTTTTGGTAGGACAACTTGAATCGGCGATTGCGACCTACGAGGTCCAGAGTAAATTCTCCAGCGGTAATAAACAACGTTTGCAATGCACGCAGCTTCGTTTCGTAATCCGTAGTGCTATTTGCTAGAATGGCGCAAGGCAAATTGTACGTGATGCTTTGGAATCGCTTCGCTCCGTGGTACCTTTCTACACCATTTTCACCCGCCCAATCAATGGATAGGCCGTTATCTTTCAGTTCCGGCATCGCGTCCAGCTGGCTGTAAGTTCCTTTGAGGAAATGTAGACCAAAAGCTGCAACAGTGTCTTGGCCGTTAATTAGAAAGTTCGCCATTATAATCCTGCGCCCCTCCGTAGCATATCACCGTTAGTTACTTTCTTGTTGAGTTCGACGATGGCCGTTTCGATGCCAGTCAACTTATCCGTGTTATTGGCAGTTCGGAATGTATTGTTTTCGATGGCGTTCAATTTTGCGAGGTGATCACTGGAAATACTTATAAAGCTGCTGTGTTGAAGTTTCGTTATCTCTAAAAGTTGCAGCTGCGCAATCCGTAATCCGCCAAATTCAGCTTCTAAGCGGTTTGCTGTGTTTTCCGTTATCGAAGCAATCCCTTTGTTAAGTTCTCCAGCGCTTCCGCTTTTTTGACTATCTTTTTCAAGACCTAAACCTTCATACGCTTTTTCAAGCGCTTTGGTAAAATCCTCTGAAGAATCGCTCAATTTATTCTTCCATTTTTCGAAATCAAACCCTTCGATGCTATTGTCATTGTCTTCCATGTAATCCGCCACTTGATCGATCATGTCATTGATTATCGGTTCGATCATTTTCAGTTTCAAGCTATTCACAAGAGCATTTTTAATAAATTGGTCGAAAACCTTATCCATGCTTCCGATAGCGTCTTCTCCAGCTTCAAATGCTGACACCAAAGCGTTCGTTAGCTCATTTGCAAGATCTTTAAAGGTCGTTTGAACGAGGTTCTGGGTTATTGATCGTTCGATTTCTTTAATCTCACGCTGCTTCTCATCAATTTGATCGCGGTATTCTTTTATCTTGTTTTGGTCTGCTTTCTTTTTGCTACTTTCTGCACGGGCACTCTGTTCCAGAATTTTCTGTTGAGCTTTAAGATTTTTAATAGCTTCCTGGCTGTCTTTGTAGAAGCTCTCTCCAACGCTGTTATTTATCTGATCTTGAAGTTTTGAATACGTTTTAGAAAGGCTATCTAATCTCTTTTGGTAAAGCTCAATCTGTTTTTGAATTTTCTTGTCTTTCGTGTTAAAAAGATCAATCACTTTCGTCAAGGTCGATATCGATCCGGAAATGATTGCAATCGGATTTCCTGTAGCTATTCCGGCTGCAAGTTCTCCCATACTACCGACCAATCCACTCACTTTGCCAACAGTTTCCTGCAAACCATCGCTTGCGCCTAGTGAACCTAGAAGACCTCCAACTTCTCCAATAGCCTGACTTGCCATTTGCAAATCGCGCGATAAGGCTGTAAACATGCCGGCTTGCGCCTGTTTGGCTTCAACAGATTCCTTACCATACTTCTTAATCGCTTCTCGGTATTTATTTAACGCACCAGTAGAAGCTGACCATGATTTTTCAAGATTAATGCTTGCGCCGGCAGTGGCCACTTCATTACTTGCCCTGTCATAGTCTTGTCGCGTTAATTTGCCGGCCTTTAATTCTGCATCTAAACGAGTTTGGATGTCTTTAAGCACCTGAAGCGAAGCCTTTTTACTAAGGAACTGTAACGTGCCAAATGTTTTCTCCCAGTTGGTTTCTTTCTCTAAGTTTGCTATGGTAAGTACTGAAAATTCTTCTTTCAAGCCTTCTTCGAGTGCTTTTTTTTGCGATTCCGTAGCGGATTCTCCAAGAGCAGCATACGCATCTTGATACCTTTTTTGAGTAGCCAACAATTTTTCGTCATATCCCATTGAAAGCTGGAGGGCCTCAGTGTACTGTCGGACGGTTTCCTCTTTGACTCTATCTAGATGCGCCTTTTGCTGTTCTTCTAACTCTTTCAGATATGATTCCTCGATAGGAGATAGGCCTTGAGTAAACTTTTTGCCTTGCAAAGCATTCATTTCCTGTTGCATATTGGTGACAACATTTTTGAAAGTGCCAAATTGCTCATCAGCATATTTTTGACTAGTTTCTTTTTTCAGCTGTTCGTAACGCAAGTAGTTCTGATAATCTTCTTGGTATTGTTTAAGTTTTTTATCATTAACCTGACGCTCTTTAACTCCAGCAATAGACAGATTGATGCTTTCATCAAAGCCTACTAGAGTGATCTTTTTGCCCTTTGTAGTTTTGTTGTGTTCTTCAATTGCTTTCTTAATTTCCGCGTACTTATCTTTTACGCTTTGTACTTCTTGCTCATCGCGGGACATTTGTTTGTTCAAATAATTAGCGTCAGTTTTCGCCCATTGATCTAGCAGTTTTAAGCGATCTGCATTATCTTTTTCAATTTCTTTGGCGAGCTTTTTAGCTTCTGATTCTGACTTTTTATTCGATGCGGATATTGACTTCAAAGAAACGTCGTCAAGCATCTTTTGCCATTTCTCTACTTCTTTTTTCGCAACAGATCTGGCTTGATTGCCGATAGCGTTATCGTAATCATTGTTTGCTTCTTTGAGCTTTTCATCTATTTCAGCCTTAGAGAAAATATTCTTTGATTGTCTTTCTTGCTTTGACATTTCCTCGGTTATACCTTTGGCGTAAGTCAAAGAGGCCTGCAAAGCTTGTTGTTGTTCAACTAACGGTTTTTGCAGGAGTTGAAGGAAGTCGTCGGGTGTTTCATATTTGTACATGCTGGTATTCTTGCGCCTATCATCGTACATCTTCTTAAAAGCTGGACTATCTAGCGTAAGACCGCGAAGATTATCGTTAACACTTTTGAGTTGATCTTGCGTGTTTTTGATGAATGTTGATTTAGCATCGTTACTATAACCTTTGATAGCATCAAAACTTGTCCTGTAAGCTTCCGTCATTTGCTCCACCTTACTCGCTTCTATCGCATTAGGATCAAATATTGCTTGGAATGCTTGAGCAACAGATTTTTTTAGATGCTGCCATCCCGTAGAAAGTCGATTGGTTTTCTCGGTCAATCCATCTACGGCCCTTCCTGATTTCTCCATCTCTCGGTCGATAATATTACCGACGGACGTAGCAAAATCCCCTGTTTTAGCAATCTCATCGTTAAGCTCACTTGCTGATATGCCTAAGTTGTCAAGTATCAGCTTGGATTTTCTCCCTAAACCTGTAACGAATGAATTTACTAGATAGTCAACGCTTTGGCCTGTTTCAGTAGCACGGCGAGTAGCAAAATCTAATCCTTTAGCCAGAACATCCATAGGAATGCGGAAGTTGTCGGCATTTACCGCAAGCTTCATTAGTTCAAGGTCGGAGACAGTATTTCTTGTCGCGCGACGCAGTTTTTCTAGACCTTGTGTATCTCCAATACGAGCAAAGCGCAACTCGATACCTTCCGCTTGCTTAGCAATATCGAATAGCTCTTTTCCGAAGGAAATTAATTGCTGTGACCCAAATGCGATACCCATCGCTCCGGCGATTCCTCGGATAGAGTTGAAAACATTTCCAATTCCCTGAGATTTTGTGCCAGATAATTCATTGTTTAATTTCTGAACTTCGGCACTTAATTTCCTGTATTCTTCGCGCAGCTTGCCGCCAACATTAATATTTTCTCTTTGAGCTTGAGATAGCTGGCTATATTTCTGCTGTATTTGGGTAAGTCGAGCGGTTTTTTCTGCAAGTGACCCAATAGATTTACGTTCAGCATTCTCAAGCTGATTGATCTCATTTCGAGTTTCGGAAATACGTTTTCGAACTTCATTTTGCTGTACACCTAAGTCACGACTACCTTGTAGATATTGTTGCTGGGAGATTTCGCCGTTCTTGTAAGCCGAATCAAGTTGCTTCTGCGCACTGTTTAAATTCTGGCTTTCTTGGCGTAGCTCGGCAAGTTTAGTGTTTAAAAATTTAGCATCTGCACTAATAGTCTGAAATGCACTAGTAGCATCTTCAACCATCTCTTTGTATTCTTCTGAGATGACATCAAGAATAGTTTTTTGCTCTTGTAATTCTTTAGCTGGAACGACGTTTTTTCGAGCATTTTGATTATAATATTCCTGATTTAAAGTAACCTCTTTAATCTTGTTATTTATCGCTGCAGCACTTTTAGCATATTCCTCATTGGTAATAGAACCTTTTTTAAGATTTTTATCCAATTCCAATAACTCACGGTTTAGTTTGTCAAGGCTTTGTTGGGTAGCCTTAGCAAGAGCATCTGATACATTTAATTGCTGCCCTCCGCCACCAGCTGTATGCGCGCCTGCAAGCTCGTTTAATGTGTCCTGTCGGGTAAATTTCGGTTTGTTAGCATTTTGCGCGGCTGCCAGTTGTTGCAGATCAGCTTTATTTTGTTTGATTGTTCTGGAGAATTCCTCGCGAACTTTGTTTAATTGTGCTGTTTTCTTGATGTATTCTTCATCAGTTACCAGACCCTGACGAAGTTCTTTGTTCAACGCATTTTGCTCATTGCGGATCTTCTGCAGTTGCATTTCTCCTTGAGCAATATTTGTGTAGAAATCTTTTGACGAATTTGAAAAAGCATTGAACGCCGATGTAGCTCCAGCTAAAATCGTTTCATATTTTTCGGAAGCTTTCGATGCAACTTTGTCCACAGAATCAGTAGCAATGTTTTTGGAGCTCATTTTTTTAAGCTTTCCCAAAAATTGCTCAATACTTTGTTCTGCCTGTCTGCTGTCAAACTCGGCGGTGAATTTAAGTGGTTTACCGTTTAATTCTATCGCCATTACTTCTTGAATATTCTGATTCTAGATTTGTCATTCTGCGTTTCGACCACCGTAGATTCGTGATACACTTCAACAGTCACAAAAGCATTGTCTTTTGCTATCAACTTCACGATAGCATCGTTTGTAGCATACACCTCACAAACGTTGTAATTGTCAACCAATATGGAAACGGTGCCACCGAAGGCCAATACTAACGATGGGTTTTCAATAGTGTGATGGCCATCAACGAAAACATTGTTTTCCATCAAATGACGCTCGTTTTGTAGTAAGATGTTCATATCAGGGAATTGAAATTTCATGCAATGTTCAACCCCTTTAGGAGTTTTCATGATATTGATAAGATCATCGATGCTTTGAGCCGATTTAGCTTCATCAATACCAAAACCACATGAATAAAGTCTATTCATGTGTTTCAAAACATACTCTCTTTCCTTTTCCATGATCACTTTTTTCGTTTACCGAATCTGTTTACTAAATCCTGACCGCTTAATTCTGCTGGAGCTTCTAGTTTATTTCCATCCTTATCGAATCTAGGGATGCTCATGTTCAGCATCATCAAATTTTGATACGAGATATCCCAAAGTGTTTGTTTGTAGGTAAGTCGCCAGTATTTGATGGCATTACCTACTATTTCCCAATAATTTATTTTGTACTTACCGGGCTTTCGTTTTCGGCGGCTATTATCTCCTCCGTTTGTAGGCTCATCCCGTTCAGAGAGATGATAGAATTTAGAAAAGAATCAGTATCTAAGCTTTTCTTTACGAACCCGATCAGTTCCAAAAGTTGTTGTTGATTCAGGTTTCGTATCTCTCTGACCATCCATTTAGGCGGCTTGCTTTCGCAATTGTTTATTACGATAGCTATGGCCATTACAAGATTATCTGTGTGTTTCTTGGACATGATTAGGCCAGTACGCTCCGCCGATAGACCTTTTCCATTTTCCAAAACATCCAATTGAAGTGCGTATTTGCTATAAAGGAATCTGGCGCCAAGCGTAATAGGGGAGATGTGGACTATCTTTTTTAATGGTCGAAGCTTAAACTTGACCAACATTTTTTCAAGCCAATTTGAGACTTTCAGATGAAATGTAAACTCCATCTTATCCTCCGAAATAGCATCATTTATGCGTGAAGCGTTCATATAATTTTGATAATCGACAATGATATTTCAAAATTTAGAATAAGATTTCAGCGCACAAAAAAGGGAGGGTATTAATACCCTCCCATTATATTATGTGATTAAAAAACTTTGAATCTGTAACGCTATCTTACGCGAACAGCTCGTATGTCTGCACTAGTCTGCTCGATGTTCATTGTTAGATCGGCAGTGTCTCCGTTGATAGATTTTATCTTGTAAGTTATGAATGTCAAACCGTCAACTTTTGTAGTGATCGTGTTTCCGCTTAATGTATAAGTTCCGGATCCGTCGCCAAACATGCCACTACCAGAATATGTTCCTCCGGACTGAAATGTTATTGTAGTTCTGTCCGGGAAAACTTCTGGATTATCCGAAACCTTACGACCATCGTAATGGGTCATTTCCCATGTTCCCAATATTTGAGTGCTGTAATCTTGATTGGATTTGTCATCATCTTTTGAGCAAGATGTTAGTACAGCAATCGAAACGAAGAATAACAAAAGTCTTTTCATAATTGATTTTTTTCAAATATAGGAAAATGATATTTAGGAGTAATTACGGTTTCCCCTTAAACAAAAAAGCTTCCACCGTAGTAGAAGCTTTAAAATGGATAGGATTTTGAACTTTCAGTCGATTATGCTGTTGGCTCTTCCCAAATTACGCTACCTTCTTCGTGATCTTGAGCGGTAATTGTCAAAGTAACGGTGGCTAAAGCTGATTTTGCTAAGCTGAATGTCACATTTGCTGTTACCTTTCCGTTAGGAATGTAACCGATGAAGCCATCAAGAGTGATCAGCTTCAAAGCTTTAGACACCTCGAAATTTGCATCTTTATTCGACCACCGCTTTCCAGCGCCTGCTGCTGGAGCCGACACCGTACCACCTTTCAAGCGGTTCAAAGTATCCGCGGAAACATCATATAATTGCACCGTGAATACTGTGCTGCCCATTTGGGTTGTGATATTTCGATAGACATTGGATTTTTGTTCAATGTAAATATCCTCAGTTGTCGGCTCGGATTCGGTTAGACTAGCCGAGTCAATTTGCGCATCCTCCAACTCTACATAAGTGGCTTCAAAAGGATTTGCGCTCACGTCAGCAATACCGACGTATTTTAATCCTAAGCTTGATTTTTCTACTGCCATTGCTAAATATTTTTAATGGTTAACTTCAATCTATTATTAATAATTGTTTGCTCGTTTTCCGTGATGATATGCTGGTTTACGATCTCGATTAAAACTCCCTTTTTAAAGTCATAGTTGAACTTGAAAAGGATGTGCAGTAAAGCGGCAATTACTGAAACCCGCGCGTGATTGGGAATATCCTTCAAACGCATAACTTTGCCATCGACTGTTTGATTGTACTCCGTATTGGGAACAAACGCATTCACGTTGATGATTCCGCCCTGCAATTGATCAAAATCCGTTTCGAGCACATTGATTGTAACATCTTCCTTATCGCTGTTCGTTGGTCGCAAGTAGCGACGCACTTGACCACTTATGCCCGTTTTTAGGTTGCTAGTCCATATTAATGAAAAAACGTGATCTAATGCTTCTGTTGACGTCATACTAATTGCTGTAAAACTTTTTCTAATCGCATGGAACTACCTGATATTACCCATTTGTTGTCTTTCGCTTCCACGTACAAAGCATAATCTTCTCCTGCCACCAACATCATCCCAATTCCTTTTGGGGGTATGTTTTCCCTGCTCACGTTTTCGCCTTTTGCCATACCGTCACCACCGTTTCCGGATAGTTTAAAATTGCTGTGAACTATCAAACCATCTTTGAACACAACAGCTCCGATTGAGCTTCGCAAATTATGCGTATGGTTGATGAATTCAGCATGGCTTCTTGCGTCATTTGCTGCCTTTGTGGCTAAGTCGATCAAAACACTTACGACGTGATCATTAATCTGCGTCCGAAAGTCGTTGATGTATTCTTTGACCTCTGACATGTTGAACATCGGTTTGAATGTTACTTTAGCCATATTCTGGTTACTCGCTGTCCTCGTTCGAATTTCACGACAACGCCTTTGCCAAAAACGTCGCCCCTTAAATCGTCAAGAATCTCTACACTCGTATTGACGGGCAAGCTTTCGATTTCTATATCCGTAAACACGAGATAACTGTAATCGTAATTCACACCATCCTCAACGACTGTCCGGCCGTCAACCGTATTGCTTTCTGCTCTACAGCTTCTCTCAACCTTTTTTGTTTCTGATTCGGGAAATGTGATTTTTCCATGTTCATCGGTTACTGGTCCGGAAGCAGACGTTTTGATCTCCGCCTTGAGCGTGTGGATTCTTTTTTTGATCATCGCATGCGACTTTTGTTACTGATTTTTACGGATCCAGTTAGCGCGCTTACGATATCCTTTCTACCATACTTACGAGCAAGATAAAGAAGCCTTTCGCGCATTATTTTTGCGTCCTTTGACGTGGAGTATTGCGACTCACTTTCTGATACAACAGCAATTTGCTGAAATAACAGGTCGATGGTGCTACGCTCAACAGCGGCGCGTGATGAAGCATCGTATTTGCCCGATCCGTCAAGACTGGAGTTCAACAATGCCAAGTCAATCGCGCGACCATCTACATCAATTCCCAAAAACTGCTGAAAGGCTTCTTTGATCGTCATTCCTTACGCTCCTTTAGTGTTTAGAATGAAAATGTTTTTAGCCTGAGTAAGACCAGGGAAAGCATTGTAAACAGCTTCAGTGATCTCTGCTAATGGTTTTTGCTCTCTCCAGCGAGACAACAACACGTTTTCTGATGTTAGGTATGTAACATTCGGAATTTGAGTGATTTGCTCGTCTGCCAAAGCGTTGTGAATTACTCCCAAATCGCCAGCCGGAATGAATACCGCGTTATCGACGTTAATCGAAGTCGTCACCTGTTTTTTGCCATCCACCTGAACGTACGCTAAGTCGGAGATGATCTCGAATACTGGGAAACGGTTTGCAGTCAACACGGCGTTGATGTTCTCTAATGTGAACGCATAACGAGCATTTGATCCCGGATTGAAAAATCCTTTCAAAAGGTTTTGCAACGATTTGTTATTGATGATTTTGAACCACTTGGATTCGCTAATCAACACACGCTCAAATCCAACACCAGTAATTAAGCTTTTCAAACGTACGGTTTCGAAATCTTTGACGATATCCGAATCAACGTTATCCCAGTCAGCAGACGCATTTAATCTGTTAGCATCTGTAATCAATGGAACATCGAAAACCACACCATTAGGGTTGTTGTCTAAGGTAATGGAGATTGTGCCATTGAACACGGCTTGTTTTACCATTGCATCCAAACGGCGTAATACAGCATTCCGAGAGTAAACATAATCGTCTACTTCGCGAGCCATCACCTGACGCAAACGTTCCGGCAAACCTAAAGCATTCGATCCCAAGATGATTTCGAGGTTTCGAAGCTCTTGTGCGTTGAATTTTCGACGAACAAAGATAGGAGGGACTTCACCCTTCAATTTGTCAATCCCTTGACGTGAGTGCAATGGATATTCGCTATCTCTTGAACCTACTGTCGCCATTGCTTCCAATGTTTCATTGCTCAAGATAGTTTCGTATTCTAGCGACACCGTTGGGTCTAACGTACGAAAAAAGCGAGGGAAAAACAGTGGAGCAAATCGCGCTTCAGCTGCTTCTAACATTACATCTGGCGTGATTCCCTCATTAGCCAGAAAAGTTAATAATTCTGATCTTTGAAATTCCATTTGCCAGATTATTTAGTTTGTGAAAAAATTACGTTCGGCAAGTTGGCTTTCGTCTGCGCTGAGATGTAACCAATTCGACGTGCGTACACCAATCCTCCGACTACTGCATCTACCGAATGCGTGTTGCCCGGTACGACTTTAACAGGATTGTAAAGCAATGCATTGCCATTTCCGGTACCGATAGCGGTATTTGTCGCTACGGCTGCTCCGTATGCAGCAGCCAAAGTGATTTTGTCAAACGACGCGTCCGACTTGTCAATTTCTGCAATGGTTTTGCCGTTCAATTGATCGCCAACAACTAACGAATGACCTTTTGCCACTTCAATCTCCGTATTGGCAGTCGCAATCGCTTTGGTGGTTGTAGCAGTCTTAACTGCTACGGCCGTGCGATTGACCTCGTCGACCAAGATTGCGGTACCGGCACCGATCACAGCTCCGGCTGCATATCCTGAAACATTCAGCACAAAACCGCCTGTCAGCATCTGCAAAGACTTATCGTGCTGAAACACTGGAATACCAGCGTTATAAGAACTTCTTTGAATGTTCATGTTTGTAATGTGAATTTTGAAAATTACGCCTTACTCTTAGCGTGGCGTTCCTGCGCTTTTTTGAAGCTTTCTACTGCTTCTTTGCCTTTAGCAGATAATGCTTTTGGCTTTTTGTCATCAGCATCGCCACGATCGCCCGAATTTGGTTTGCCGGTTGATTTATCATTAGCAGATTGCTTGATAAATGAGGTGTTGAAGTTTTTCAACTCCTCGATCGCTCCGTCAAAGTCCTCTTCTTTGGATGGCTGCCACTTTTGGATAAGTGTTTCGTTTACGATGCCGTTAGCTTCTGCAAGTTTCTCCCATTTCTGTTTCAAAGAAAGGGTGTCGTTGTGTGCTAGAAGCTTATCGAATTTGTCAGACAACTCCTTGAATTTCTCCTCGTAACTTTTCGGTTCGGGATTAGCCGGATTTGCTGGGTTGGGATTTGGATCTGGGTTTGCTGGGGTAGGGTTCTTCTTTTTGTACTCGTTAATGTATCGGGTGTTTTCCGATTGCATTAGATTGAAGTAGGGAGAAGCACCATTGATTGCAGCGGTAATGTCCTCGTCCGTGCTTTCTTCTGTCAGTCCTGTTGCTAGGTTTGTTGCCAACCCTTCGACTGTTTTTTCTCCAAACCCTTTGCTTGCAACCAAAGGTTTCAGAGCTGTTAAAACTCGTTCCTGAATATTCATTTGTGCGCTTAAATTTTTAAACGCTAAAATATTCTAAAGCTTATACGTGTTTGGTATAATTGGGAAGGTTATATCTGCACGTTTTGGAATGTGCTTAAATTAAAGTTGAACACCCTTTATATATTGGGTGTTCAACTCTGTATACATTTCAATGGAATAAACCGTCTAGTTCGTCCAAAGTTAACCCATTAACATTTGGATACTGGATAAAGGATACTAGGTCTTCATCTTTAAGTTCTGTTATTTTATCAAAAACTAACTTTACTGTTTCCTGAACATAAAATATCTCTCCGTTAACCATCGTAATTATGCTGCCTATCCCCTGATTGCTTTTGTTTTCCTGAATACTTAATATATGATCGGCATTGTACGCATTTATGAATCTATCATTCATGTCATCATTAAGCTCCTTCTCTGTAATAATTGAAAAACCTCTTTTCATAATTTTTTATGTTTTTATAAATCTAACGATTACTTGCTGTATTGTATAGCACAAAAGTATTTATGGGTTGTGATATGATAAAACGTTAGGGGTTGACAAGTGGGGTGTTGTCAACTGTTTGGAGATAGGTGGAAATAAAAAAAGCCTTCTGGCGGGAAGGCTTGTAAATGGTTATTGTTTACTGAGTGATTTGAGGTATCTCTGCGCATAGTGTTTTATTTAATACTCGATTTCTCATTTTCATCTT
Organism: Sphingobacterium corticis; assembly: GCF_042684745.1. Lineage (NCBI taxonomy): Bacteria > Pseudomonadati > Bacteroidota > Sphingobacteriia > Sphingobacteriales > Sphingobacteriaceae > Sphingobacterium > Sphingobacterium corticis. Next base: position 15,898 of record NZ_JBHUMA010000003.1, read on the forward strand.
ATTTTTGAAGTGACGAGAAATATTTTGAGTTATCTCGTCATAGTTATCAATACCATCTTCTTTCTTGTAGTAAAAAATCTTTATACCTACGCAGTTGTCGTTCTCGAAAATCATATTTAATAATGTTCTATCAGATAGTCCACAAGAATGTCCCCAGATGTAAACTACAAAAGGATCGCTATCTATCGTTCTTTTTAGATCAGAATAATGGTGCGATTTAAAATAGCCAAAAGACTTGATATTGGTCATGTATTCATTAATATTAGTTTTCTCAATATCCTGATACACGTCGTCGATTTCATCCCCATATCCAAATATTATCGGGAAGTCATCGTTAGATAGAACTCCATGAATAGGAATGATTTTAGACTCGGTTTCGTTTGGGTAACATTGTGAAACAATCGAAGTATAATTGAAGTCCAAAAATATAATTTTTTCGAATTTCAAATATTCCTTTTCAAAATAGCTGGCTGCAACGAAGTCCCTCTCCAAAATTTGAGAACTATAAATTTTCTCCTCCGTAATTTTTTCAAATTCCTTATTTATCTTCGCCCCTTCGGTTTCTTTCTTTAAATGCTCAAGTAATACTACTTTCAAAACCTCAAGTTCATGATTAAGAATCCTTAATTTTTCAACAGCCGATCGATCAGAAATATTTTGCGCCAAAATCACTTTGAGTTCATTGTAAAATATTTTCTCTATATCTACCCAAAGTAATGTTGGTCCTGCTTCAATTAACTTTGTAACTATTTTTGATTGAGTTGCTATCTTAAAATTAACAAAGTGCGTTATCATGCTTCTACTTTGATGTCCGACCCCTAAAGTAACTCCGGAATTAAATGAGGTGGGGGCTTTCATAAAGATATTGTATACATCTTCCGGTGTTCTATAGACATCCACACCATTGCCGTAAGAACTGTAGGATCGCGACACTTGTATCTTAAAAATTCTCTGATCATCATTACGATCTTCTGATAAAGCATCCTCAATATTTTGCATGAGATATGACTTTAAAAACTGTCCATAGCTAGTTTTTAGTCCGTGAGCGAGATCAAAACCATTCCCAATAATAATTAGTTTATTCATGATCTAATCTACGCCATTTCTCCATAATAAAAAATAGGGTTTCCCGTATCGGGGATAAAAGATTGCATTGTATATTTATAATCAAATACTGATTAATACTGCGATATGTCATTTTGCGAACGAATACTTAATAAGGATATCAGAGAGCTGAAGTTTGATGATATTGAAAATTATTTTATGGAGCCACGGGAAGAAACTGAATATTTGGAATTCAAAAGTGGTGACGGAGATTTTGATGAGAGCTTTGTAAAAAACATTATTCGCACAACTGCTGCATTCTTGAACTCCTCAGGCGGACTATTGATATGGGGTGCTCCGCGAGAAACGTCTCGAGAAAAAGGTAAACCAAAAATTACTCAGGGAGATTTAGTGCCCCTGAAAATATCCAAAAGCAAGGATGATTTGATAAATAAACTTTGTACATCAATTTCTTATATGCCTATAGGTATAAAGGTCGAAAAACTTCAGAAAGATGATCAATACATTTATATATTCGAAGTTCTGGAAAGCCTAACAAAGCCACATCAATGCACTAGTAATTCAATGTATTATATCAGGCTAGATGGTCAGACCAAACCTGCACCTCACTACATAATTGAAGCTTTATTTAGACAAACAAAATTTAGTGAATTAAGGGGTAGTTTGAAGATTGTAGATATGGCATTTGAAGATGATAGGCTTAAAGTAACGGTGCTTATTCAAATAGATAATTTATCAAGATATGCAATTGAGCCTTTACTAACAATGTCAGTAGATACTGAAAGAGGAGTGTTTGTGAATGATGAAACCTACTTCAATAATTTTGGGCAAACTCCAGTACATTTTGGTATGAAGAGGTCAGCAGAAATTGATATTTATTTTAATAAAAATGATATTAATGAAAAAGATGAGCCGTTTTTTATTCGCCTTTACTTCGCGGGAAATAATTCTTTGGGTCGATTGTCGAAATATATGATAGATCTTAGCCATTTTAAAAATTCAACTGAATACGGTGATACAGATTATGAGAACATTAAGACTGTTGTGCACAGCGAAGAGAACATTCCCTTAACAGAAATCTCTTAGTGATTCGAATAGTGGAATTTTTCAAGCTTTTAAAGCTTGAAATCAATCATGATTAAACTCCATAACTAATCAAAAAAAATGCATAATATTTTATTTTAGACTTGATTTTTTTAAAAAATAATATATATTAGTTATATACGACCTACACAATGAGGGGTGTAGGTACCCTCCTTGATATTATGACTAGGGCTCAAGCGGCTTAGAATTACGACTGAAACTCCTACTAAGCTGTGAAAAATCGGGACTGGAATTAGATCTATAATTCCAATCTGGAGACAATTATAAATTTTATAAAAATGGAAATATTAATACTAAGTATAATGGTATTACTATCTGTTAAAATTTGCGTGAAAATTAATATCCGCGTTAAAATTTGGTAGTCACGATAGCTGGGGTCAAATATCCCCAGCTATTTTATTACCCACCCATACTTCCTAGCTATCCTACGGATCACCCACTTGCGGTAGCTCGAAGATTTTGGATAAATATCTAATAGAATATCTTTCCATGTTGTATGATTTTCGCCTTCAAAGTGTTTGGTGAAATAAAAACGGCATAGCGTGATCAATTCTAGTCTTTCTAATATAGGATTTATAGCTCTTTCAAATAAAGCCAAACCGATTCCGTATGGTATTCCAAAAAGGAAATACAGTAATAGTTGCTTCCAGTTATCGGAAACTCTGCCAGCAATAAATGCATTTATGATAAAGTAAATGTAGATAGCGTGGATCATAGCATATCCTCCATCCATCCACCGAACTTTTCAACGAACGGAGTTTGCTCTAATTGCCCATTTTCTTTAACAAATGTTGGTCTATGACCATCCGCATACGAAATGTGAGCATAAATAGCTTTTGCTCCATATTCGTAAAGCGTCTCGTATCCGAAAAACTTACATATCCTTTCTGCTTGCTGATGAATGTCTGATTTCTTTAAACCTTTAAAGAATCCTACTTTCCGTAAGGTATAGAAATCGAAATGATCATCTAAGAATTCTTTCAATATGCGATCATCTTCACTAAGTTTCTTATTCATTGTTCTCCTCCCTTAATTCAAACCAAAATCTAATCTCCAGACCAAAAAAAGATACCATGTAGCAGTAGGAGTCGTAACCAGACCACCATTTGTAAACGCCAAATATTAGCCAGTTGGAATGTCGGGCGTATTTAGGTTGTCGCCATCTGTTAAGTGTAAAAAAACGTTTGAATTTGAATCTGTTCTTTCTCATAACTCCACCTCCAATTCTTTACCAGTAAGCGCGAAGTATAGGTTTTGGAGTTGATGGAGCATAACTATACGATGTATTGTTACGTGATCGTATAGTCTTGGATATAGTTTATAATCTATTTGATAATCAAATCGAATGCACCCAAGTTTAAAGCCATAAGATGATTGTTCAAAACCACACCTCAAAAGTATTTCTTCTGTTAGGGGTATGGGATTTATATTGCTCATGAATTCAGCAGAAAGCTTAAAATATTTATCTATGTACCAAATTCCAACATTTGCAATGGTGTCTACCTGAATATTATTTCCATTAATATTTACCCAATTCCCAATCCTTAATTCGTTTGCTACCACCATACAATACCTCCGTAAACTGCCCAGATAATTATTAGAAATAACAATGTTAGGAATGCCGTAAGTATTCCCCAATCTCCGTTGTCGTCAAACTGTCTTATGATCCAAAAGATGAACAGGATCGTTATCACTATCATCAATATCAGGTGCCATGTTAAGTGTATTGTCATCCTTATTCCTCCGTTAAAATGAAAACGCTGTCTCTACTCAATTCTTTGCCGTCCGGATCTTCCGAAAACGGTATCTCTTTGACTAATGCCGAATTGACTAATCCGTATCTAAACTCAGTAGATCTTTCATCGACGAAAACCTCCATGTGATCGGGCAGATTCTCAATTGCTTTTTTAAGTTCTTTGATGGTCATATACAATGTGCTTTTCTAAATTTATTTGTCGCTCGTACATCGATCAGGTTATCAATGCTCATATTTCGCTTGTCTCCATCCTTGAAATCAACCATGCCGTTCGGCTTGCCGCGGAAAGTGGTGTAGACCAAGATGTGAACATGGTGCCGCGACTGAACTCCGTTCACTGATAACGATACAACTTGCGAGGTGTATCCGTTAGCAGATATTGTGATCGTCGGTCGCTTTACTTTCCCTCTCCGGATGCCAAGGATCTTGCCTTTGCTGGATATCCGGTATAAGCCTTCGTAGTTGGGTATGTCTTTCCAGATCTCCCTCATTACAACAGACAGGCTCCTTCTATCGCTTTATATATCGCTTCTTTGATGTCTCTGCAATCTTCCCAAGTTTGACAGTCACATATCCCGTTTTCCCAGTTCCAAATTTCCATCCAGTACCGCGTCAAGCATGGATCAGCAGATTTTCCGTAGCCATGATCAGACGAAACATAGATATGCAAACCTTTGTATTTAGCTTCGAAATGATCAGGCGTATTAACCTCGATCATCCTGTTCTGAATTATCCTATTCCCTATTTTCATAGCACAAAGTTTAATTGGTAGGAATCCATTTGATTTCACTATTGATCAAACTCTCCATGCTGACCGCCATGATACTAGCAATACGAGAGAAGTCGTCAACCCTCGGAAGCGCACGGCATTCTTCGTAAGCTCCGAGCGATGATCTTTTGATCCCGAACATTTCAGCTAACTGCTGCTGGCTGTAGCCTTTGATAGCTCGATATGCTTTCAAGTTAGCGGCGAATGTTGTTTTGATTGATTGCTTATCCAAGTTTTGACCGAAATAACTTAATGATATCCTCCAGATTTCCCTTCAAAGCCTCAACACCCTCGATATTGTTGAACATTAGAACCATTTCAGGTTCAAATTCATCGGAATTGTAATCTTTACGATCGTGCGAAACATAGTCTGGATGACCCTCCGGAACTAGCTGATTAGCGACACCTGATTGCGTAGCTGTCTTTATTAAAACACACAGAGTTCCGTCATCACCATCAATTGGAGTTGTGTGGTTTAAGATCACTGAACCTTTACCAAACTCAGCCAAGCAAACGTTTTCAACTTTACCGAATCTTACGTTCTTGTGTACCATATTTGTTTTGTTATTGAATTTATAATTGTTTGTTCATACTCCTTTAGTTTTTCCCCTTTGTAAAAACCGCGAGAAACGGGGAGAATCTCGCGGTAACACTAACCAATTTAACTAACCTAAAATATGAGTGACAGGAGGGTGGATCGAACACCCATTATTTGTACTAGGATATATCAACCTAGGCCGTCATTTTGCAGCAATATGAATGATAAGTTCGATCTTACTACCTACCCAACGGGCAACGACACCTTACCATTCAGTCATCCTGTCAAATAGAGCAATGCTGTAGGTCTTCCCGAAATCCTTTATCACTAGTACAGGAAATCTTGTAACTCACATTGCTGAGTGGAGAGAACAGGATTCGAACCTGTACGAAGAAATGCTTAAGCATTGAATAGCCCTACCGAATGGACTCAACTAAGCTCTAGAAACTTCTTGAACTTCTTACACTGATCATTGCTAGCGTCTACCAATTCCGCCACCTCTCCAAATGCTCGTCTTTCCGAGCTGTCACGATTGTATTTGCATCCTTCTGAGGATATTGTTTATCCCCGCGATAACCTTAAGATGTTTAGGAGCTGCTCTATCCGCTTACAACAGCCATCACAAAATGCGGAGTGATATATTTTTATTGAACACTGGGTGTAGCGCTATCCGCCATCATTTCGCGCTTACTCTGCCCGTTTCTACGTAACCGAACAGCAGACGAAGGCTTTACACCCAGTACTCATTTATAATTTCAAAGAAAACAACCGTCGCAGATTAATAGGATGATGCAGTATCATCCATGATCGAGCATTTACGATCTCTTATTGTGTTTTGATTCACTCAACCCAACTCGTGGGTAACGGTTGTATTTTATATTTTAAAGCAAGCTAAAACACTATTACTGTGAATAGAGGCTTTATTTAATTACCGCCTGATTCGATAAACTTGCTTTTGCATAATCCCCAACCGACTACGTGTCGCTAATCTTCTCGAAGATTGGGGAAATAAGATCTATTCTTATTTCTTTTTGTGTTAAACAAAGATAATAACAACAAATTATATATACAAATATTATTATATAATTTTGATAATTATTAATTATAATTCGGTTTTGGCTTCTGTTCTTGTTTCCTCTAAAATCTGATTCAATTCTGCTTCGACATCTGAAACTTCGCCTAGCATAGTGATAGCGGTTTTACGCGAAAGCAGCTTCGCATTAACAAGTGATGTGACGTTGCCGATCAACTCTTGTTTATTGACAGGAAGAGCATCTTTGAAATTGATTGCCGGATTAACATTCTTCATTTCGCTAAGTTCTGCTTCAGAAAAACTGATCAGCATTTTTTTGATAACATTGATCCGGCGAACCAGCATTTCGTGTAAACGTTTTTGTGCTTTGTTTCCTTTCAATTGCGGCCCCATGAATAGGAGACGTAGCGCAATGCCGGACGTTCCGTTGCTCATCAGCTGGGACATCGTATTGAAACTAATATCTGGAGTATTGGTGATATCAAATTGTTCTTGCTTGAGTTTCTCAAACTCCATCTTTTTCGATTCAACCATTGCATCCGGCTGCGCGAAAGAAACACTTCCGCGTCCACCGTCCGAAGTTCCTTTGACCTGAATAACTTTAGCTACTTCTCCTTTGGATGGTAGGCTTTCCGCTTCTCCTTCTACAACCATTGCAGGATCCCCGTAGTAATCGTTAGTATCGGCAAGGTTGGAGGTATTATTTTCTTCGCGGTCGGCCAGCGGTTGGATGTCGGACCATTCCGGACGTTTCTGTGAATGATAGATGATAGGGAGGAACCCGTAACCATCCTTTGGATCAAGCTGCCATTCACCGCCATCTTCTTGTTTACCTAGCACGATTAGATCGGCAGTATAGAAATCGAAGTGAAGCGTTTTTATATCTGTGATGGGATTTGTGCTTTCGTATCTACGGCCGAATGCTACAAGCTCGTCGTGCTCATTCCAAACAGGAAAGATATCATCTCCATTCTCTTTGCACAGCAACATCATGCCCGGCTTACGCGTGCTGCCATTCAACATTGTTTCAGACCAGTACTCATCATTGGTGTAATCGTACCACAACTCCGCGCAATGTGTTTCAATCATTCGGCGCTCAACGATATCCTCTGTTTTAAATGAAAGTTTATTGTCATCCCAAACCTTTTTGATCAGTTCAAAAAACTCATTTTCTTTTTCGTTTTCTCCTGTGAAATCGAGCGTGATGCTTGATCCGCACTCAAAGAAAACCGCTGATTGAACGATTTGCTTTTGCCTTGCTAACTGGAGCCTGTTTACTTCGACTTCATCGTACTGCACGGATGTTTTCGTCTCTTGAGTGATACTATCCGTATATTCTTCCCCTTCAATTTCAAGTTTTCGTTTCTCTCTGACGGCTGGATCATTCACGTCGTGATGATAAGGATCATACTGCCGGATAGCATCAGTAACAGAGATTGTTTTTGTGCCTAGCTTAATAACCTTTTCGGACTTGCGCACAACATCATATAGCGTGTTGTAGTCGCCGTCCAGTAATTCTTTTATTTGTTCTGTTGTCATCGTCTTACTCTTCGTTTAGGAGTTCTGATTGATTGTATAGCCTGTTTAGTTTTCTGCGCAGCATTCGGATCGTTTTTCGTTAAAAAGTCGAACGCATAGCGAATCGCATCTATCGCGTGATTCCATTTGTCGATCGGTATTCCTGCCTTTTTATCATTCCAGATGTAGTTTTTGAGTTCGGTTCGTACATTTCGGCTTCGCGGAGTGTAGACGATCGTGTAATCAGCCATCTTCAATAACGAAGCGGACACAGAACCAGGCGCTTTCCAGCATGGCCGAATGTTGACCTTACCCAGCTTTTCAATATCCTTGATTAGCCGGTCCTCCGCGCTATCGCCCACAATTAGATCATTTGATTTAAGTATTCGCGATTTGTTGAGCGCGATAATCTCCTCGGTTCCTAGCTGCTTGGTGTCATAGTATTCCTCATCTACATAGATGCGTTTTTTCTTCGTGTCAACAGCAACGCGCATAAGCGTATCTGGATCGACGGAGAAACCATAATCCTGACCATAGCAGTAGTGGAGGTACTCGTTGAATTCGCCTTCTTCTTGTTTAGGAAGGATAACACCCTCTTTAATATCTGCCCAGCGACCAATAACAACGTTGGCATACTTGGTCATTTGGAACTTAGACCGGTCAAAATTTCCCTGTGCATCAGTAGCTTCTTTTATGCTTTCTTGCTTGATCTGTTCGATACGCTCAAGGAAGTTAGCAGACAGGTTTTCGACGTTGTCGAGGTAGGAGGTATGTATGTGAAGCACGTTCGGATGCGTGCTTATCTGAACATCTACGCCGTCGATCGTTTCAACTCGATGCGTGTCTTTGATATACTGCTCATAAACGAAATGACTATCATCTGTAGGGTTCATGATCAGGATAATCCTGTTCTGGATTCCCTTTTGACGGATTGAGAGCATAAGCTTCTCGTAGCTTTCAAAATCCGTCCATTCCTCCATCTCATCACCAACGAACGTCGTTAGACCTTGAATGGATTTTAGCTTGGCGGTTTGGTTTCCAGATCCGGTTTTGATACCGCGGAACATAATCGGAACGCCAGACCGTTTGTTGATGACATTGTTTTTCTTGACTGTGAAAAACTTGGTTGTACCTTCCAGATCGATCTTCTCCTGAAATTCCGGAATAACAGAATCAGCAGCCGAAGCCATCGTATAACGAGAGAAAAGAATGCTGTGACCTTTCTCAAAACTCAATCTTTCAAGGAACAGGGAACCGTTGAACGACTTTCCGCTACCACGGCCACCAGTAATGAGGATGATGAATTTCTTCTTATCCTCATAAAGCGGTATAAATGGAGATGCAACCTTTATTTTAGGACGCGTTCGACCTACTCGCCGTTTATTCGCCGTCGAAATCTTCTTCGATTTCTGTATCGTCTGAATCTTCCCCCTCGTTGTTTGCATCTAGCCAACTATCTATTGATATACTGCCATTCATGTTTATATCTTGCTCCATTTGCATTTTGGTAGCAATGTTCCACATTTCAGGTTTTTTATGTTTCAGCCACGCCATTGCAGCGCCGGTATCTGGAGGTAATTCCGTTTCGGTTTCTTGAACTACTTCGACGTTCTGATCTTCTCCATCCTCGTTAGGCATAACCACCCATTTGCGAACAGTTGTCTTAACTTTCAATCCGGTTGCCCGTTTGAATAGGGAGTTTTCAACGAGCACTTCCAATGGCTGACGACCCTTTTTAAGAGCTACGGATAATACTGTTAATTTCCCCTTTAGTTCAGAGAAGTAGTTGGCGGTCAAATCAAGCATTTCAGCTATTTGGCAGTCATCATAACCATCTCTTGCCCAGCCTTCGACTTTCAGCAGAAACATGGCATCATTATAATCATGTTTCGGATCTCTGCCCTTTTTTGCCATATTCTATATCTATTTATATCTAGTTATATTTTTGCCACGCGGTGGAGACTCGCTAATGAGTTGTGCCAACAATTAGAATCTGCTCTATTGCTTCCAATACAGCTTCATATTCGTAGCGTGTTAAAACAATTTCTCCCTTGATGTTTTCATTCATTGGACAACACGTTTTAAGAATCACTCTGGGAGTTGATTCTATGTTTTCTTTTTTCACAGCGTCCTTTTGACGAAGCGTTTCTTTTACGGATTTGATTTTACATTTGCCTATCATGATTTGTCTCATGTATTCAAGATTATCTTCGGATTGTTCTGCCATAATTTTTACGTTATTAATAAACTATTTCTACCATGTCGTCCAACGTCTCTCCTTGAATGATGTTATCAGTGGGATTGAAATTGAAGCGGTGCATAAACTGCTCTTTTGCTTTAGCAGATTTGAACAATAGTGTCACGTACGTTTCGCGATCAGCCATATCATCAATTGCCTTTTCTCGAACAGCTTCTTTTTTGGATTGGATGTCCTGCTTCTTTTCGGCTGGAGATTTGACCTTTTCAAGCTCGCGCATTGTTTCGAATGGATCAACATCATCCGCGATATCGGTCGACGATGGTAATTCTATACCAGCAAGCTGCAAGTCAAATGTGTCCAATCCCGCTAGATCGTAGTCAATATCCGTGATCATCCGTGCAAGCAGATCGTTATCTGTTTCGCCCTGCGCGCTTTTGTTATTTAAGAATAGGTTTTGTTCTTTCTCTTCTTTGATGGAAAGTTTGACTTTTTCGACAGTCAAGACGTAGTCGTTTTTGTTTTCGTCTGGCGAATAGCCATGGAGTTCGTCCAAAATCTTAACCTTTTGGTGACCGCCGACAATGTTTCGCGTGGTTTCGTTCCATACGATGCCGCCCATCACACCTAAGCGTTTGATATTAGCTTTGAGCTTCTTTTTCGCGGACTCGCTTATCTTTCGCGGATTGTAGTCGGCGAAGGATATTTCGGATCGTTGAATTTGAACCGATTCAGATGATATGTATTTACTTAGCTGCATGCTGTTGATCGTATTGATATAGTATTACTTCGCTCATAGGGTAGGCTGCTATTATTTTTGCATAATCCTGGGGAAAACGTTTGCGGAGAAATAGCAAGCATTCGACATTGAAGCCAATCCCGTTACTTGCCTTTTTGCCGTAAACGATCGGGGAGGGAAGGTTATGGCTTTTGATATATGTCAATACCTCGCCGTTTTTCCAAAGGCTAAGCGGATACGCCTTTTTTGTTTTCTCGTTGATACCTTCGAGTTCATAACCCATAAGCATAACGCGACGATGAAGACTGTCGGCTTTCTTCATTCCGAAAAAAGACCATTCAATCCCGGTTTCTGCTCTTACCTCGTCATCGATATCCTTTAGTTTTTTAAGCTTAACACTTTTGTCCGGTATACAGTATGTACCAGACTTGTGAATGAAAGTAAGGTTCCAATGAGGCTTCTGGATGATCCGGACGTTCGGATATCTAACTTCGATATCTTTCAAGTAAATTTCGACGTGGTCCAGTCCTTTAACGAAATACATGAATACGCATACAACTTCATCAAACTCTTTTGACATAAGATCCAGTAGCGCGATGCTGTCCTTTCCACAGCTGTAAAAAAGTATAGCACGATTAGTCTGTTTGCTAACCGTGCTGATAACTTGTTTTGCGTGCTGAATGATGTTCATACGTACTAGCCAGATGCCATGCCGAAAGCTCTACGCATATCGCCATATCGCTGACGGCGGTTGATAAATCTACCATTTCGCCCTACGGTGCCACCACTAGAGTTTGAAGCTGCACGCATTCCCCCTCGATAGTTGGAAGTAGCATTTGTTGTTCTTCGTCTCATTCTATAAAATTTAGTTAACTAATGACTTTGCCTAATTCATAACGAATAAGTGCGGCTGTGTAAGTTTCGCCGTTATGATCATAAGTAACTTCTTCTTTCGTTTCCTCGTCGTAGAGGATGATTGTGTAGCTCTCTTTCACTTCGACAATCATCTTTTCTCTAGTTCCTTTGTAGGCGCCAGTCAAGAAAGTGATCGTGTCGTAGTGACGAGTTATCGGCTCGTTATCTTCATTCTCTAAAACAAATCCTTCATCATCGACTTCGCAATATCTCGCGATGTTGTTAGGTCTGATTTCTCGCTCTTCAAACGTTTTTTTACCAGACTTGATCTGATCAAAATAGGTTTGTTTGATTGAAAGCGTTAAGTTACTCATGATGGTATAAAATTAATGGTTAAGAAATTGGTGACGTATTTTGTAATACTATATAAAGTACACATATTATTTTGTGCGCAAAAAAAGAATAGAGCCGATTGATGGCTCTATCCTGTATGTTCGTAATTTTTAAGCCCAAAGCTTTTGAGCTAATTGAAGTTTTTTCGTCAGCTCGTTAACATCTTTCTTCGCATAGGTCAATGAAAACGAGTGTGACCTTTCAACCTTTCCAGATTTCATATCTTCGTGAAGCTTCTTCGCTTGCTCAAGTTTAAACTCGTAAAAATCCAAACTTTCGGGCATAGACAAGTTGATGTCATTTGCTTTCTTTTCCCAATATTCAGCACGTTGATCGTACTCTTCAGCTTTGTCAGCAAATTTGACGGCGTTAGCCATCCGGTTATGATTTCGTTCTATGAGTGCGCGGTGTCTCTTTTCGCTATGGTGGCCGATTTTAATAGGCTCTGCTAAAGCGAGAAAATCTCTACCTTCTTGAGATGCTTCGTAATAATGGTTGCTCTTGCTGGTAGCGTTGCTACTTGCTGATATTAGGCGGTCGGCTTTATTCTTTGCGCGCTGTTGTGTGTTGAAGCCATCTGCGCGAGTAATCGAGTAGTAATAATGGCCATCCTTTTCAAAAACGAAGTTGTGAACTTCACTTTCGTTCTCTTTTCCGTATTTTGTAGTGACGTTAATGATCGAGCCTTTTTCGTGCTGTTCGGTGCACTTTGCTACGAAAACATTAGGGCAAAATTCAGCGTATGTGTTCATATCTTCTGTGTGTGTTACTTTACACAAAGATATAAACTAAAAACTATATATAATAATATTATATTATATAATTATTAATTATAATTTGCTTATTCTTGGTCGATAAACTTTGTAAGGTCATCTTTTAGCGAAAGTAACGCCTTACGTGCAGCGTCCTCGTCACGGGGTAAAATTCTTTGCTTTCCAGATCCAACTTGCAACTCGGATAATTTATTTGACAATTTTGTCTTGGCAGTATTCTGCGTTAAATTTGGATACATGTGGTATGATATACCAACCATATTCAACTTGTCGCGATGTTTTTCGATCAACTCTTTAAATGTCATGCACAAATATATACATATATTATTATATCGGAGCTTGTTGATCAAAAGTGTGAGCGATTTTGTGAGCAGTTCAGGTACTTGGTTTTATAAACATATATAAATCAGCTTTTAATGTTAGTAATTCGTAGCCTGCTCCCCGCTACGAAAAAAGCTTGTCGAAAGACAAGCTTTTTTGTTTTTAAACAACTTATTTCTTCTGAGGTTATTTTGTTTTACGAGGATGCTGTTTTAGCGAAAAAGCAATCAGATTTTTATTACTTAATTGTGTGCAGTTTTTTTGAGCAGAAGTAAGTATATAGTCGATTGACAATATGGTCTTTCGATTTATGGCGAGTAGGATTTTATTTTATTCTTCGAGCTACAAAATATCCTTCGATAAAAATATTTGAATATCGCTCAACAGTGTAAAAAGTAAGTTGTTTCCCCTCAATTTTATATCTTTCAAAATTTATCGCGTACGGCTCATCTTCTCCAACTTCAGTTAAAGTTAGGCTAAGCGTTGTGTCATCTTTTTTAGTGTACCTTCCAGTTTCTCTATGAGATGAAAGTGTGTCATTAAGCATACTGTAAATGATTATATCTACTTTCCCATCATCGGAGAACGTGACAATGGATGGTTTTCCTAGTTTTTCGTGATCTGTGACATCGGTGCTAGTATCACCGTCTTCATTAACGGAGAATGTGGAAGTCAACAATTGCCATTCGCCTACAATGGTATTGCTCTCTTCAATAGTTTGTGTAGAATCGTCTTTCCCGCAGGAAAATAGTGTCAATGTGAAAACAGCGATAGTAGCCGTTAGATAACAGATTTTGTTCATGTTAATAAAATGTATAGTTAGAAATGTTTAGTGCTCAGATTGACGTGAGTTTCTTAATCGCGAAAATGTAAATTGTATTAGCACTTGTCACTAATTCTGATCAACCGGCACGTCCTTCAATAAAACTGCTAAGCCGACGAGTCCACCTAAAATACCGATTGTGCCGAAAACTGCGCCGGATTTGCTCGCTACGCTCGTCCCAGACATATCTGCTCGGGTATCCAACAAACTATGGAGTCGATTCTTACTGGCTTGACGAATTTGCATCAACTCGGATGCATAAAATGTTTGTACGTTACTTGCACTTGCCATAAGTTGATTTTCTTTGTTTAGCACTTCATAGCTAATATGGCTCCGTATTTTCAAAGGTGAATTGTTTAATCCATATTGCATGGTATAGGTCGGATAAAATTGGTCAAATAAAAATATTTGACCTTTATTTCCTGTGAAATTTTCTTTGAATAGGTTTCTCACATCGTCAGCAAGATTGATGTATGTTCCCTCGAGAAATGATTGCGCAGGAATGAATAATCTATCTCGTTCATTTTGAATGGAAGCACTAAAATCACCAGACATAGTCGTGTACCGCGATCGATCGCGATTATTGCCGTTCGCCCATGTGATGGCGTCCCCCGTAATGCGACCTTGAACAAATGAAGTGCCGTTCAAATAGCCTCTAGTTTCTCCATTTATTACTACAGCAGATTTTTCCAAATCAATCATCAGTGATTGATCGCTGTAGTTTTCTAAACGAATTCGAATTGATCCGTCGTGATTGTTGAAACTGTAGGAAACGCCAAGCGTGTCGCCACCGCTATAAAATGTACTGTCTGGATAACGCTTGTGCATACCGTCGCTTTGCATGGTAGCCACGTATTGCGTGGAACATCCAACGCATAGTAACAATAATAGACTTAAGATGCTTCCTGCAAATTGAAGAGTCGGTTTCATAGCGTAGTTAGTTGATAGAATAGCTGATTGTGTTACTTCACAAGATAGCAATATTCGTCAAATTTCCCAATATTATTCCGTCTATAAAGGCGAAAATTTGTTTACGATCTCTTCAGCAGAATAGGTAACATTTGATCCTGAAATATAGAAAATGTTCGTTTGTTCGTTGAACCGTAAACTTTGTTGCGGCACCTGAAGAAATTCAGCTAACTGTTTTTTTAAATCGTCAATACGGTAGAGGCGATCGCCAACGATTACTTTGCCTTTGAGTAGCTGTGCGTTTTTGTTATTAGATTCTGATTCAAACAAAGAACGTCCAAAGAGGTAACTAATTATAATTTTAAGCATTTGTCAACAATAGGTTAATCTAATATACCTATTGTTGACAAATTATCTGTAATTAATTTACATTGACGTCTACTTTATTTTTATAGTAGATCGCGTGTAGTCCCATGTGTTCGTTAGTGGATACGGCAACGGTTATTTTTTTATCGTACGACTCAAAAAGATAGGTGTTTTGTACCACCCCTGTAAGTCGGTAATTTTCCGCATAGAAGCGTGCGACATCAGTAGCAATAGTCGTTATATCAATATTGAAAACAACAATACAGGATTGTAAAATACCATCTTTGAAGCCATAAATCACTTCCTTCTCTTTGGGGCAAAAACCAGCGTACAACATAGCATTACCACTATCTTTTAACAATGTTCTTGATTCATATAGAAGTACATGTTTCTTACCATATCCAAACTTCATTTCGGGCTCTTGGATACTCTTTGCTCTAATCTCTCCCAACACCCTAGGTAGCTGGAGTAATTTGTTTGGCTCTTTTAATCCCATGATGCTTAACTTTTATTCTTTCTCCCCCGATAAAGAATGTGACTAATTTGTTGATCGTACTGCTAAATATATAAAATTTGGTTTAGTTGTCTTTTTGCCAATTGTTATTTTACAAATCTATATAAAACAGTTTTAAATTTTATATTTCACAAGTCGTACTGCATTGGGTAGTAAACTCAAAATCTGTGCTAAAACGCTTTTTCAGTATTAGTCAACCGTTTGCGTAAATTCAAACTCATTCGCGAAAATGTAGTGTTTAGCTGACATAATAGCTAAGATTTCAACATAGCTCGAGTAATCTTTTACTGTTACCTGTTTAGCGGAGTTGGCTCTCCGAAATGGTATTTTGATTTAAATTTGGATGCAGTTGTTCTCACAGAGGTTAAACGATAATCAGTGCATGCGAAAAGCAAAAGAAGCATCGATGATAGTTTTGCTGCAATTTGTCAATCGAAAGTTTAGCATCGTGTCTAACTAATTGGAAGCTGCAAGCAAGGTGTGCATTTTTAAGCTAATAGGAACCTGTTGCCCTAATTTTAGCTATCAATATATTTTAGGCGGTGAGTATAACGTTTAAGCAATGAAGTTGACAGCTTCAGTCATTATTTTGCGTTATTTCTACTTTTTATTAACGATTATTGCTCTCAAATTAAATAAGAACCTATGAATTGGATAGCATTGATTTTTGCAGGTATTTTCGAGATTGGCTGGCCTATTGGTTTGAAGATGGCTCAAAACCCCGGTCTAAATAAGCTTCCTTGGATAATGATGTCCATTCTTTCCTTAGCTGTTAGCGGTTCGCTATTGTACTTTGCACAGAAGTCGATCCCGATTGGTACAGCTTATGCTGTTTGGACGGGAATAGGAGCGGTGGGAACGCTGTTTGTTGGCATACTGTTCTTTCAAGATTCGGCCAGTTTGCCGCGGATGCTATCCGCTTTATTGATCGTGGTGGGTATTATTGGTCTAAAGATATTCTAGACGAGTAAGTATGCTTACAAACGAAGAAAGGCACATCTAATCAGATGTGCCTTTCTTGTATACTTACAAAAAAGTGGTGTTATGCACCCAATTGTACGCGTTTGAAAGCTGTAACTGTCAAACCTTTTGATACGCTATCTAAGAATTGAGCGATAGATTTAGATGAATCTTTCACGAACTCTTGGTTCAACAACGTATTGTCTTTGTAGAATTTGTTCAATTTACCAGAAGCGATTTTTTCAACCATTTCTTCTGGTTTACCTTCCGCACGGATTTGATCTTTAGCAATCTCCAACTCACGCTCGATCGTTTTAGAATCAACACCATCTTTATCGATAGCTACTGGATTCATTGCAGCAATTTGCATAGCCACATCTTTACCAGCTTCTTCTACACCAGCAGCATCAGCTGATAAGCCAACTAATACACCTAAACGGTAGTTACCGTGGATGTAAGCAACAACTTTATCCGCAGCTACCAATTCGTATTTAGAAACATCGATTTTCTCACCGATGACGCCAGTTTGCTCGATTAGGTATTCAGCTACTTGACGACCATCTAATTCCAAACCTTTCAATTCTTCCAAAGAAGCAGGTTGGCTATTCAATGCTAAATCAGCGATTTTTTCCGCGAAAGCGATGAAGTCAGCATTTTTAGCAACGAAGTCAGTTTCACAATTAACTTCAACTACGATACCTGATTTACCATCAGCAGTAGATTTAGCAATGATAACACCTTCGTTAGAATCACGGTCTTGACGGCTAGCTGCAACTTTAGCACCTTTTTTACGAAGGTAATCTACTGCTGCTTCGAAATCGCCATTAGCTTCTACTAATGCTTTTTTACAATCCATCATACCTGCGCCGGTTTGTTGACGCAATTTGTTTACATCTGATGCAGAAATTTGTACTGACATGATATGTTTATTTTTTGAGTTTTGTTCTGTTAAGCGCCAACAAAATCGTTTATTGATGTAAACTGAATGTTAGCCCTGTGATAAATAAGTAAAAACCGGAGAGCCAAGCTAGTTTAAAGAAGCGGAAGCTTCCAGAAACGAGCACTTGTCTGTCCGGCTTTTGTCGGTAGAATATTATTCTACGTCTTTAGCTTTACGAGTGCGTTTTCCAGCAGCTGCATCTTCAGCAACTTCTGCGCCATTGTCGATAGCTGCTTTAGAAGCTGCTGCTTCTTTTTCAGCCTCATCTTCTTTATCGCGTTTACGCTCATCAAGACCTTCTTGGATTGCTTTTCCAATT
Source organism: Sphingobacterium corticis (assembly GCF_042684745.1). NCBI lineage: Bacteria > Pseudomonadati > Bacteroidota > Sphingobacteriia > Sphingobacteriales > Sphingobacteriaceae > Sphingobacterium > Sphingobacterium corticis. Next base: position 33,790 of record NZ_JBHUMA010000003.1, read on the forward strand.
ACTTCTGCAATAAGGTTGATCGACTTAGTCGCGTCATCATTCGCAGGGATTGGGAAATCAATGTTCGTAGGATCAGAGTTTGTATCTACCATCGCGAAAGTAGGAATGTTTAATTTCATTGCCTCGGCAACAGCGATGTGCTCTTTCTTAACGTCTACGATGAATAATGCAGCAGGAAGACGGTTTAGGTCAGCGATACCTCCTAAAAGGTTCTCTAACTTGATACGCTCACGCTGAATCATTAATTTTTCTTTCTTAGATAATACGTCGTAAGTACCGTCTTTTTGCATCTTGTCGATGTTAGACATCTTCTTGATAGACTTACGTACTGTAGCGAAGTTGGTAAGCATACCACCTAACCAACGCTCTGTAACGAAAGGCATGCTAACATCTTTTGCTTGTTGAGCAATGATCTCTTTAGCTTGTTTTTTCGTTGCTACGAATAATACTTTACGACCTGATTTTACGATTTGTTTGATAGCTGAAGCAGCTTCTTCTAATTTCGTAAGGGTTTTGTTCAAGTCAATGATGTGGATGCCATTACGCTCCATGAAAATGTACTTAGACATTTTCGGATCCCATTTACGGGTAAGGTGACCAAAGTGCACACCTGCATCCAATAAATCTTGATATGTTGTTCTTGCCATTTTGTGATCCTCCTTTGATTAACGTTTACTGAATTGGAATCTTCTACGTGCTTTGCGACGTCCTGGTTTCTTACGCTCAACCATACGGTCATCACGCGTCATCAATCCTTTAGCACGTAAAGCAGGTTTTACTTCCGGGTCTAATTCTACCAATGCTTTAGCGATTGCAAGACGAACAGCTTCTGCTTGTCCTTTAACGCCTCCACCTTGTACGTTTACTTTAACATCAAAGTTAGCCAATGACTCCGCTACGTTCAATGCTTGCGTAGCGATGTATTGCAATGGCAATGTTGGAAAATATACCGTGTAGTCTTTACCGTTCACAGTAATGTTTCCGCTACCAGCAGCTAAGTAGATGCGGGCAACAGCAGTTTTTCTTCTACCTGAAGTGTTAGTTGTTGACATAATGTATCTCCTTAAAATTTAACGATTTTTGGATTTTGAGCTTCGTGTTTGTGCTCAGGACCTGCATATACAAATAGGTTTCTGAACAATTCACGACCCAAACGATTCTTAGGAAGCATACCACGTACCGCTTTCTCGATGATGCGCTCTGGGTGCTTCGCCATTAATTCTTTTGGAGAAACAAAACGTTGACCACCTGGGTAGCCTGTGTAGCGAACATATACTTTGTCGCCCAATTTGTTTCCTGTCAACTTAATTTTGTCTGCGTTGATAACGATCACATTATCGCCACAGTCTACGTGTGGGGTAAATGTAGGCTTGTGTTTACCACGGATTACTTTCGCAATCTGGCTTGCCAAGCGCCCCAAAATCTCTCCTTCAGCGTCAACAACGATCCATTCCTTGTTCACGGTGTTTTTGTTAGCAGAGACAGTTTTGTAACTTAACGTATTCACTTGCTTTTGTTTTTATAAATTAATTGATAATTATTCCTTTTTGTACTCACTACAATAAGGTCTGCAAAAGTAGAAATTATTTTGGTAATAAACAACTCATTATTTATTATGGTAAGTTATTGTTAAACATCAACTTCTACTATCGCTCTCCATTGTGGTGATCGCGCCACACAGTGAGAAAATTTTTTTCCTTTTTTTTGATGCGTGTTGTATAGTTCTGACAATTTTCTTATTTTCATCAGACATTTACAACCAATAGAACTTTGCCTTTATAAGATACTGGCGGATTCGAAACTAGATAATGTGTGAGGCTCGATGCATTTCGAAATCTCTTTTTGTAACCAGTTTTGTTATAAACCAATTCCCAAGTGCTATGAAGTATTTATTAAGCGTCTTATGCCTTGTGTTATTTTCTCAACAATTATTTGCACAAGGTTCTTCAGAGTATGGATCTGGACTTAAGCTCGATCTTAACGAGGATGGGTCGAAGTATGTACGATTTATTTTGTGGAACCAAATATGGGCACGATCAACTCAGCAAAATCCAGGCTCCAGTATAAATGGAGAATCCGCCGAAAGTAGTTTCGATTTTGGGAATCGCCGTTTACGCTTTCTAGCCTACGCGCAAATATCTCCACGTTATATGGTAGTTACGCACGTAGGAATCAACAATCAAACGTTCGCCAACGGTGGCGCGGCCGGCTCTCAGGGTACCGGTGGATATGGTGCTGGAAAAAAGCCCGGTTTGTTCTTCCACGATGCTTGGAATGAATACGCTATTGTATTGCCGCAAAAAGATAGGAAATTTAGCTTATCTGTGGGTGGCGGATTGCATTATTATATGGGGTTGTCTAGAATGACAATGACTTCTACATTGAACTTCTTGGCGGCGGATGCGCCTATTTTCAATTGGCCATTAATAGACAATTCCGATCAGTTCGCACGACAAATGGGGGTTTTCGCAAAAGGTAAGTATGGCAAGTTGGAATATCGCTTCAGTTTAAATAAGCCGTTTGCTACAAACCTAACGCCGACCGATGTTGCGCAACAAGATTTGGCTATTGCTGTAGATCACAACGGAAATACAAAATTATCGAAAGCTGGCTACGTTGAGTACCAGTTCTTCGATACGGAATCGAATTTGCTGCCTTATAAAGTTGGATCATATTTAGGAACAAAGAAAGTTTTTAATATCGGTGCGGGTTTCTACAATGCGCCAGATGCAACGCGCAGTTCCGTGGCGGGGAATGTGAGTAAGCACGATATGCGTTTGTATTCCGTAGATGCATTTTTAGACTTGCCAATTGGTTCGCCCGAGTTGAAAGGAGCATTCACGGCCTACTCCGCATTTTACAACTATAATATGGGACCAAATTATCTGAGAAATATTGGGATTATGAATATAGCCACCAACGACGAAAATTTTACTGGATCGCGTGCGTTGGCAGGACCGGGAAACGCGCAACCAACGATTGGCACAGGAAACATTTGGTACACCCAAGCCGGTTATTTAATTCCGACTGCAAAAGAAAATCCAAAAGTGCGCTTGCAACCGTTTGGTGCGTACACGTATAAGGATTTCGAACAATTGCAAGCGCCAAGTTCCCAATTTGACATTGGCGCTAACTTGTTTTTAGACGGACATCATGCGAAGATTACCGGGCAATATTCTACTCGTCCAATTTATCGCGGTATCGGAGATCGAAATGGATCGAAAGGTGAGTTTCTTCTTCAATTACATATCTACTTATAATATCATTTCTATTATTATCTATGAATTCACGTAACCAAAATTAAACTATATGAGCACTACCAACACTCAGAAACCTAGTGGAATTTGGAGCGTTATTACCGCTTCTTCCATGGGCACATTAATCGAATGGTACGATTTCTATATTTTCGGAAGTCTTGCTGTCGTACTCTCCACCAAGTTTTTCCCTTCTGATAATCCCACGGCAGCATTTTTATCCACGTTGGCCACTTTTGCGGCCGGGTTTGTTGTGCGCCCATTCGGCGCGCTGTTTTTCGGAAGATTAGGTGATATCATCGGTCGTAAGTACACGTTTATGGTCACCCTATTGCTTATGGGTGGAGCTACATTTGTTATCGGATGTGTGCCTGCTTTTGAAACAATTGGCTATGCGGCGCCAATTCTGGTGTTAATTATGCGCTTGTTGCAAGGGCTCGCGTTAGGTGGAGAATATGGCGGAGCGGCAACCTATGTCGCCGAGCACGCGCCGAAAGGTCAAAAAGGATTTTGGACATCTTGGATTCAGACGACAGCAACAGTCGGTCTATTCATCTCGCTCTTAGTTATTCTCTTTACGAGAACGATGTTGACTCCAGAACAATTTGATGTTTGGGGATGGCGTATTCCGTTTTGGGTATCTATTTTGATGGTGTACGTTTCTTATCTGATTCGTAAAAATATGAGCGAATCTCCGGCATTTGCGAAAGCAAAATCCGAAGGTAAAACCTCAGCCAATCCATTAAAAGAAAGTTTTGGTAATCGCTATAACTTGAAGTTCGTTTTGCTTGCGCTATTTGGTGCGGCTATGGGGCAGGGCGTGATCTGGTACACCGGGCAATTTTATGCCATGAGCTTTCTAGAGCGAGTAATGTCGGTCGATTCCCAACAAGTGATTACGATTTTGGTCATGGCTTTATTGTTCGGAACGCCTTTCTTTATTTTCTTTGGTTGGCTGAGCGATAAAATTGGACGTAAAGCCGTGATGATGACTGGTATGTTAATAGCGATCTTGTCATACCGAAGTATTTACGAAAACATGTACCAAACGACGAATTTGGAAAATAAGTCGGAATTGGTTGATCAAAGAACCAGTACAGTAAGTTTTAAGGAAATCGGCGATGTAAAAGATTCTGTTTACGTAACTACAATGCATTATGCGGATGGGACAATCGTGAAGGAGACGGAGACCAAACATTTAGAAAATGGATTGGTAAAGGTGGTGGACGGCAAAGCCCAAATCGTCAAAGCGAAATCGATCGAGGTAAACGATAGTGACAAGTGGCGATTGACATTTTTAGTATTTATTCAAGTCTTATTTGTAACGATGGTCTACGGGCCGATCGCGGCATTCTTGGTAGAACTTTTCCCAGTGCGCATTCGTTATACCTCTATGTCGCTGCCGTATCATATCGGTAATGGGATATTTGGAGGATTGCTGCCGGCAATTTCGACGTACTTTGTTACCAATGCGCAAACCGAAGGCAAAGCAGATTTCTATCTAGAAGGACTTTGGTATCCGATTATCATCGGAGCGATTTGTTTCGTAATCGGTATTATTTACATCTCGAAAAAGATGACAACGCGATACGCAGATTAAAACAAGGTAGAAAACGATTTTTAATACTTAGAAAAAGCTATTATGAACGCAATAAAAAGATTTTTAGGCATAGTTTGGATTTTGTTGGCCGTGGCGATGGGATATTTTCTAGTCACTTTTGGTTGGCCAAAATTTATTTCTGGAACGCAAGACGGAGTGGTATTTGGTATCATCATCTTATTTGTGCTCATGCCGCTCATTGTATTAGGGCTTGGGGTATTCGGATATTACGCTATAATCGGTGAATACACACAAGAAGATTGATTAATCATAAGGCTTCGTTTATCAGCGAAGCCTTTTTTGAATCCGATAAACATTAAATTGTGGGAATAAGGCTCCTTCTGTAAATTTTTTGCTAAAACTTAAAACCATCGCCGTTTAGAACTTTATTGTTTTACATTTGTTTAATACGATTAAACGAAGCCGAAAGCGGTTTTTATTTCTAAATCCAAGCGAAACTCATATATGTTCTCAAATTCTTTAGCAAGAATTCTTAGCCTATCTATCGTTTTTGTAGCCAGTTTCTTTTCACAAGTTGCGGCTCAGCAAAAAGTAAATACGTCCGAATATCACCAAAAGCTAGTCAATTTTCAGCAATTGTTGCAAAGTGGGCAACTTGATCAGGGAATCGAGTTGCTGGACGATTTAATACAACATTATCCTGACTCCTCGGAAGCGTACTACGCCAAATCATTGGTATATGGACAAATGGGAGATTTAGCATCTAGTCTTGCCCTCGCAAAGGATGCTATACGTTTAAAGCCTAAAGATTTGACCTACAACAATCATTTGTTGGGGCTGTATAAATCGACTGGCGATGGAGATTCTATCGTGAAAACATTGAACAATCTTTTGGAATATTATCCAAACAATTCGATGATTCTTCGTGAAAAGATCTTGATGCTAAATGCTTCCGAAAAGCCGGAAGAAGCGCTTCAAGTTTACGACGATGCCATCAAAGCGATCGGTGAATCCGATACGCTGGATATGGTGAAAGCGGAAGTGCTAGTAGATATGGGTCGCTTCAAGGATGCAAAAGTGTTGCTAGAGAAATGGTACAACCGCCAATCGCAAATTCGTGAAGTTTATGGAACGCTGGCTTTTGTGCACAATAAGTTAGGGCAGAAGAAGGAAGCTGTACGTGTGGTCGAAAATGGTTTAACAGTTACGAAGAACGATTTGCTGTATTTGGACTTAGCGGACGTGTACATCACGCAGAAAAATTCTAGGTTGGCGTTCGAAGCGTTGAAAAGTGCTTTTAATTCCGAAAGTATCCCTTATCCCGAGAAGCATCGCGTGATGATGCAGATTTCAGCGAGCCCAGCCATGTTGACTTTGCCACAAAAGCAAGACTTAGCAAATGCCTTGGTGTTGAAATATCCACGCATTGCGGAAAACTATAACTTCAAAGCAGATATTCTTTGGCAGCAAGTACAGCTGGCGGAAGCAAAATCCTTATATCTGACCTCGCTCGGCATAAATCCAAGTCAAGCAGATACTTGGCGTAAATTGCTAAATGTGGAGTTAGCAGCCAATCAATTGAAAGAAGCTATCATGCACGGACAAGAAGCGTTGATTCATTTTCCAGATAATGCGATCTTGTTTTATTTTACCGGAGTGGCATATTATATGGATCACAATACGGCAGAAGCACGCAAATATTTGGAAGCAGCACTAAATTACAGTGAGCAAGAAACGGATTTTGTCAAATCAATGATCTACGGATCGCTGGGCGATTTGTATCATGAATTGGATATGATAAAAGTTTCTGACGCCGCATATCAGGAAGCGATCGCGCTAGATAGCACAAATGCAACGGCATTAAATAATGTGGCGTATTACTGGTCATTGCGCAAGAAAAATTTAGATCAGGCCGCGGAATATGCCAAGCAAGCTACAACTATCGATCCCGAATCTAAAACTTTTATGGACACTTATGCTTGGGTGTTATTCCAGCAAGGTAAATATGCGGAAGCACAGATTTGGTTAGAAAAGGCATTGAAAGGCGTGCAACCAACAGCAGTAGTTTTGGAGCATTATGGCGATATTCTATCAAAACAGGGCAAAACGAAGCTTGCGGTTGCGCAATGGGAAAAAGCATTAAACCTTGCTGCTGGCGATAAGTCTGTAGACATAGATAAGTTGAAACAGAAAATCCGTGAGAAAAAATATGTGGAATAAATCAATTGCTTTATTATTACTTGTCGCTGTTTTTACATCAGCTTGTTCTTCAAAAAGAAAGTTGGCTAAAAAGCAGGAAGACTTGGACAAAACGACCACGGTCGCCGTGGATAATTCGATTAAAACGTTTGAGATGAGCAATCTCGATTATCTGACGTTTTCGGGTAGAGCAAAAGCAAAAGTAGCATTTGATAAAGCAACACACGACGCAACGGCGCACATCCGGATTGAACGCGATAAATCCATTTGGATCTCGGTGACTGCATTACTTAATATCGAAGTTGCTCGCGTATTAATTACGCCGGATAGCATTAAGATTCAGACGAAATACCCGAAGAAGGAACTGATTGCGAAACGCTTTTCCTACGTGTACAACTTCATCAACCCAAGTTTATCATTTAAATCTTTACAAGATATTTTAGTAGGAAACCTTTCTACGGAATTGTTACGTGCAGGGCAGGTTCAAGTAGCAAGTTCGGGTGAAGATGTGGTTATTGTAGGCGCAAAAAATAGTTTGAATTTCCAATATGGGATGAATGAAAAGAATCGTCCTTATGCTTCGAAAATGGAGGATCGACAGTTGGCGCAGGTTCTTGATGTTGCTTATCAAGAATACGTTTCGACGAATGGACACCTATTTCCGCAACACTGCGTTTTAAAGGTGAAAGGCGAAGGTTTGAGTTTGCAAGCTGATTTGCGCTACAATCGATTGACTTTCAATGAAAAAGTCGACATGCCATTCTAAAATGTACGGCTTAACGACTGTTAAAAATCGTGAAATCTAAAAAAAGAAATCAGTGCATATCTGCATAACTAATTAATATCCTTAATTTTGCTCTCTTACTAATGATGCAATAGCTAGTTTCGGTAACTCGTATGATCAGAAAAATAATCTTCAGCATAGCGTTTGTTTGTTTCGGTGCCATCCTGTCTTTTGGGCAAAGCAGTGCTGAATTGAAGAAACAAAGAGAGAGAATTGATGCCGAAATTATTCAACTTCAGAAAGGTTTACGAGCGAAACTAAAGGAAAAATTATTGTCTCAAAATGAGGTTTCTGCACTAAGTAAACAATTAAATCTTCGCGAAGATAAAATCACGACGATTAATAAAGAGCTGCAGATTATCTCCAACCAAGTCGCCAAAAATACCCGCGAAGTTGCGGCACTAGAGGCCGAGTTAGACAAAATGCGCCGCGATTACAAGAAGATGATTCTTTTCGCGTTCCGTAATAAGAATGCGTACAACAAGATGATGTTCATCTTCGCCTCCAAAGATTTCAATCAAGGATTTAAACGCGTAAAGTACTTGCAGCAATTTAATGATGCAAGAAAAGTCAAAGCTGCGGAAATTGAAGCAACGCAAAAGCAGATTCAGTTGAAGTTGGCACAGCTAGAACGCGATAAGGAAACACAAGCTAAGTTGCTGAAGGAACAACGTGCTGAGCGCGACGTTATCGCAAAAGACAGATCGCAACATCAGCAAGAGTTAAACAAGCTAGTGCGTGAGGAGCGTGGTTTCCAAAGTCAGCTTACAGCAAAACAACAAGAGAAGAAGCGTTTAGATGCGGCGATACGTAACGCAATTGCCCGTGAAGTAGAGGCTGCGAAGCGATTGGAAGAAGAGCGTCAACGCAAGTTGGCCGAAGCAGAAGCAAAACGTTCTGGAACGTCCGTTGCGGAAGCGGAGAAAAAGATTGAGAAAAAGACCGGGTCGAACGTCCTGAACAATACACCGGAGGCAACGCGTTTATCTGCAGATTTCAAATCCAATCGCGGTCGTTTGCCGTGGCCGGTAGGGCAGGGTAATATTGTCAGTGCATTTGGTCGCAAAACGGTGGAACGCGGTGTTACAATTGACGATCCAGATGTGGGTATTCGTACAGCATCAAATGCGGCCGTAAAAGCGGTGTTTGACGGCGAAGTGGCGCAAGCACTTCCTGGTCTTATCGTTATTCGTCACGGTGAATTCTTTACAACATATTCCAACCTGAAGTCGTATTCTGTACGTCAGGGGCAGAAAGTATCACGCGGACAAACCATCGGAACGGTAGACGACGACCCAGATCGTGGATATCCAGTGTTGAACTTTGGTGTATATCAAGGACAAAATGCGCAGGACCCATCAGGTTGGTTAGCGCGATAAAGATGTATGAGCCAGTAACAAATTAGTTAATAAATTAGTTTTATTGCCTGATAGTGACTACATTTGGTATTAGTGTAAAGGGAAATTAGGAACAGATTTTATGTATATGTATACAACACCATTAGCGTTTATCGGAACGCAAGAAATTATTATCATCGTGGTAATCGTTCTTCTATTATTTGGGGGTAAGAAGATTCCAGAATTGATGCGAGGTTTAGGTAGAGGGGTTAAGGAATTCAAAGAGGGACAACGCGAAGATCCTACCGCTGAAGATTCTAATGCTCCACATGCAGGAAGAAATGACTCAATCAACAATCCAAAATAGTCGGATTACACGTTAAATAACGGCCAAAAAGTTTTATCACCCACGTGATAAAACTTTTTGGCTTTTTATTGTATGTCTTTTTGATATTCGTTCGGAATGTTTAATAAAATTAGTTTGCTGTTCATTATATTACTAACAGCTAGCCAAATTACTATTGCTCAGCAAAAGCGAGTAAGAAATGTCTTAAGAAAACCGATGCAACAAGCTGTCCAAAAGCAGTTAGAAAAGGAAAGAGAAACCGTTATTGCACATCTAGATTCTATCAAGGAAGCAACCATTACTCCGATTGAATTTTCGTACGATGATATCGTTATTGGGCAGCGTATACAGCGCATGCAGAAGTCCATTCCTATGGAATATAACCATTTGGTCAAAGCATATCTCGATAAATACGTTTCGCGGAACTACCAACCTTACATGGAGAAATTATTGGGATTGAGCCAATACTATTTCCCGATCTACGAACAGATTTTCGCGGAAAACAATATCCCCGATGAAATTAAGTTTTTATCTGTTGTAGAATCTTCGCTTAATCCACATACTCTATCATCCGCAGGTGCTTTAGGACCATGGCAGTTTATTTATGGAACCGCGAAAGGTTACAATTTAGCCATGGATAGCTACGTTGATGAACGAAAAGATGTGTATTTATCGACCTACGCGGTTTCCAAATATCTAACAGAAGCGCACGATGAATTCAACGATTGGCTATTAGCATTAGCATCATACAATTGTGGTCGTGGCTGTGTTCGTCGTGCAATACAACGCTCAGGCATGCGAGCACCAACTTTCTGGGAATTATCGCCTTACCTTCCTCAAGAAACGAGAAACTATATTCCGAAGTTCATAGCGATGTCATATGTCTTACAACATCCAGATATGCATCATCTTACCGCACGAACAACAGATCTAGCCTTGCCATATAAAGTAATGATGGTAGACAAACATGTTGATATGAGCCGTATTGCCTCAGCTATAAACTGTCCGTTAGACATATTACAAGCATACAATCCAGCATTCAAGAAAACGCAGGTAAATGGTTCTGCGGCCGATCCGAAGCGACTAATTGTCCCAGTGAAGCAAGGATTGAACGATTCGTTGTTGTATATGGCATTGAATAATCAAACGGTGCCATTTCAAGAAAAAGAAAGCTTTCAGTATATCGTAAAGTCAGGAGAAACATTGGCGACAATCGCTAAGGCAAATGGTGTTTCGGTATCTGATTTAATTACGTGGAATGATTTGCCAGTGGCAAGCGTTCCTGTCGGAAAATCTTTACGTATTGAAAAGGAAACTTCAGAGAATATTATAAGTGCACGTTTGGCAAATAACGTAAATAAGGCGAAGGCCAAAGAAGGAATTGCTAAGAAACAAATGGCTTATGTGTTGCACGTTGTAAGAAAAGGAGATACGTTGTCGAGCATTGCATCTAAATATCGTGGAGCATCAATAAATCGATTAAAAGCCGATAACAATATCAAAACAAGCCACCTTTCTATTGGACAAAAAATAAAAGTCTTTCAAGCGCAAAGCTAAAATAGAAAGTAATTTTTGGTATAACCTAATCTAACTAGTAAAATAAAAAATCCGCGTCATAACATATATGAGGCGGATTTTTTTGCTTTATTTGGGGACTCAGGTTGTTATCTAAGCGAGGTAGGCTGCATCGGATGCAACACCATCGTGCTCTTCGAACTCCACTTCTACATGTTCTTTCAAAATTGTAGAAAGCTTTAAACCATAATAATCACTGAAAATGGGGAAGGAGTGGTGGCTGCGGTCAATAAGTACCGCCGTACGCATTTTCTTCAATGGAACATTAATAAACAAGCCAAGTCCATATGCGAGAGTACGTCCGCTGTTCAGGACATCATCTACCAAGATCACTACTTTTTCCTCTGCATTATGGATATTTTGATCAATGCTAGCATCAAGCTGGCGTTTCAGTTTGTCAATGGTAATGCGCATCAAAATAATGTTTTTATCTGGAGCAATTTCCTGTAACATTACTTGCAACCGCTGCGCAAACACGTATCCACGCTCCGCAATTCCAACTAGAACAATATCTTTCTCATCGAAATTGTCCTCGATAATTTGATAGGCAATACGCTTCGACTTTTGGTGTATTTGTTCTTTATTTAGAATAAGGGTCTTTTTAGCGGACATAATGACATTTTATTGTATGATGTAAAAGTAGCAAATCTTTCAAAATAAAAAGTCTGAATGTGCTATACATTCAGACTTTAAATATCGAGAAACTAAACGTTAGAACGCTTAATTTAAATTGGAGTTATTGTCATCATCATTGCCGATGTTTGCCATCATCACGCGTTCATGATCTACTTTAGGACGTCCACCATTGTAGTAATATCGACGCCAATATGCTTCGCTCAGGTTGCTTACCATCACGCCCTTGCTGGACGATGCGTGAGCAAATCGATCATCGCCTAAGTAGACACCTACGTGCGTAATGCTTTTGCTACGGATTTTGAAGAACACCAAATCACCTGCTTTTAAATCTTCTTTTTCTATCGGAGTAACATTGGCATACTGATTGCGACTGTTATAACCGATGGTTGTATTAAATACATTTTCGTAAACAGCTAAAGAAAATTTGGAGCAATCGATACCGTGTTTGGAGTCACCTCCTAATCGGTAGGGAGTTCCTAACCACTCATATACAAACTGGTAAAGTTTTGTGTTTGTCGTTGCATCTTTGGCAACACCCATAATTTGGGAGAAATATTCTTTGGCTAAATTATCAGGATCAGAAGATTTCGTCTGATTCGTTTGTGCCTGCGACACTAGACATAAGCCTATGAAAAGCATTGCTGCTACTAGTTTCTTTGTTTTCATTAAATCGCGTTTTCGCTTAATGGGTAAATGTACTTGGTGTTAACCACCATTCGCCATGTATTTAACACAAATGTAACGTATAGATACGCGACTTGCAAGCGGATTATCCCTATTTTGTAATATTTTGCATAAACACGTATTTTCCTCATTTTTATTTTTCGGCACAATGATGGATTCGTCACGCATAGATATTTTTATAAAAAAACGAATGATTATTTGGGAATATGAAAATAATAGTTTTTATTTGTTGTCATAATAACATTTGAAAATGCAGCTATCGATTTCCATCATTACAATTATTACCACCGGGATTAGGTTCTCGGAGGAAGTTCTTGTATGATAGCAGTCTGATCGCTTAAATTATACGAAAGCCTTCCTCCGAATCGGGGAAGGCTTTTTTTATTTTATTAATCGAGCAACAACTATGAAAGTTTTAAAGTTTGGGGGTACATCCGTAGGATCGGTTCAAAGTATTCGTTTCGTTTTAGAGATTGTTAAACGATCGCATCAAGCCGGCGAAAAGCCATTGGTGGTAGTGTCGGCGATGTCTGGAGTGACAAATATTTTGCAGAAAATGGCGGAGGATGCTGCGAATGGAAACACCTTTGAGGATGCGATGCTCGAGTTGGAACGCCGCCACTTTGAGGTCGTCAAACAATTAATCCCTGTAAAATCGCAAAATCCGGTTTTAACCAAACTGAAACTGTTGTTTAACGAAATAGAGGCTTTGCTTCAAGGAATAAGTGTTCTACAAGAACTTAGTGCGCAAAGCAAAGATTTGGTTACATCGTATGGGGAACGTTGCTCGGCGTATATGCTTTCCAAGATTTTAGAACTTCATATCTCGCAAACTTCTTTTATTGATGCTTCGCTCTACGTGAAAACCGATGATAATTTCGGACAAGCAGAAGTCAATCAAGAATTGACTGATTCACTGATTCAGGCGCTTTACCAAACGCAAGCTGAGCAACTATTCGTGGTTACGGGATTTATTGGTGCTAATGAAAGCGGTCGATTAACCACTCTGGGACGCGGTGGTTCGGATTATACAGCAGCTATCTTTGGCGCTGCGCTGAATGCAGATAGTATTGAAATATGGACAGACGTGGATGGTATGTTGACTGCTGATCCGCGCATGGTTTCTAAAGCTTTTCCTTTGCCATCGCTTACATACACGGAAGCAATGGAGCTGTCTTATTTCGGTGCGAAAGTGATTTACCCACCAACCATGCTCCCAGCGTTCAGCAAGCGAATTCCTATTGTGATTCGTAACACGTTTGCGCCCGATTTTCCGGGCACGATAATTCAGTTTGAAGCTGCAAAATCTGCTTTTCCAATAAAAGGTATTTCATCGATCGCCGACATCGCTATTATTAACATGATCGGAAGCGGAATGATCGGTAAAACCGGATTCAGCGGTCGATTATTTAATTTATTGGCGCGAGAGCGTATCAATGTGGTTTTGATCACGCAGTCTTCTTCCGAACATAGTATCACATTTGCACTCAGTCCGCAGGATGCGCACAAAGCACAGCAGCTGATTCATCAGGAATTTGAGTTGGAAATTGGTGCCGGACAATTGGTGTTTCCGGAAGCGGAAGAAGGTCTGTCCGTTTTGGCGATCGTCGGTGAAAATATGAAACGAACTCCGGGAATGTCCGGAAAGTTGTTTCATGCATTGGCTCGAAATGGTATCAATGTACGTGCTATTGCTCAAGGATCTTCCGAATTGAATATCTCCGTAATTTTGGATAAAGAAGATTTGAAAAAAGCGCTCAATGCGGTTCATGATGCTTTTTTCGCTGCGCTAAATAAGACGTTGCATGTTTTTAGTTTAGGCACAGGCAATATTGGTAAAACGCTTTACAATCAGATTCTAAATCAGCACGATTTCTTGTTGGAAAACAATGATATTGATATTAAAGTGGTCGGCATCGCCAATTCACGGCAAATGTTTTTCGATGTGGATGGTATCAATCTAAATGCTTGGGAATCACAGTTGGCAGACGCTGGGGAGCCAGCCGATTTGTCGCGTTTTGTAGAAAGAATGAAAGCTATGAACTTGCCGAATTGCGTGTTCATCGACAATACCGCGAGTGCGTTGCCAGCAACTTATTATGTAGAAGCGTTTGAATCGAATATTTCTGTCGTTACCTGCAATAAGATTGCAAATTCCGGCAGTTACGCGAATTATAAGCTATTGCGTGATACTGCCAGAAAATATGGCGTCGACTTTTATTATGAAACGAATGTTGGAGCTGGATTACCGATCGTACGTGTGCTGAAAGATTTGATGATGAGCGGCGACCGATTACTTCAAATTGAAGCGATTTTGTCGGGAACCATTTCCTATATCTTCAACAATTTCGTGGATGGCGTTTCCTTCTACGATGTGGTAAAAGAAGCACAAGATTTGGGATATACAGAACCCGATCCGCGTGATGATTTAGGTGGCGTCGATTTTATGCGTAAGATGTTGATTTTGGCGCGGGATGCCGGACATATAATTGAACCGGAAGATGTGGATTTAGGAAATATTCTCCCTGAAAATTGTTTAGCAGCATCATCCGTAGATGATTTTTATGAAGAGTTGAAAAAATCGAATGATTATTTCAATGCGTTAAGAGATCAAGCTACATCGGAAAACAAAGTGTTGCGCTATATCGGTAAGTTGGCAAACGGCAAAGTAACCATCGCGCTGGAAATGGTCGGAGCGGATCATCCATTCTACGCGCTATCCGGAAGCGATAATATTATATCATTTACTACCGAACGATACAAAAATCGACCATTGGTGGTAAAAGGTCCCGGAGCGGGAGCGGAGGTAACTGCGGCCGGTGTATTTGCCGATTTAGTGAACGTAGGTGCATAACATTTGATAAAAAGAAAATTCAAAACAACGATATGAGCGAAAGCAATCAAATCTCAGCCGATTTAGACAAACGTATTGATCTAGATAAAGTATTACAGCAGGTGCGCGTTTTTGCGCCGGCGACCGTTGCAAACATGATTTGTGGATTCGACATTCTGGGGTTTGCGGTGGAAGCACCGGGCGATGAAGTGACGATGCGACGCGTGGCACAGCCGGGCGTCAGAATCGTCTCCATCAAAGGCGATGACGGAAGATTGCCTTTGGATGCAGCGCAAAATACGGTAAGCGCTTGCGCCTTACAGATTTTGTCGGATTTAGGTTTGACGGAGGAATTTGGTGTGGAAATCGAATTGGTAAAGCATATGCCGATTGGTAGCGGTTTAGGATCAAGTTCAGCAAGTACCGTTGCGGGCGTATTCGCGATAAATGCCTTGTTGGGGTCGCCGCTTTCCAAAGATGAATTGTTGCCTTATTGTATTGCTGGTGAAAAATTGGCTTGCGGACATGGTCATGCGGACAACGTCGCGCCGGCATTGATGGGCGGAATTACCTTGATTCGTTCGTACGATCCCTTGGATATTATTTCGCTTCCCGTGCCAGAAGGTTTGTGCGCCGGAATCGTTTTTCCTCATGTGGATGTGCCAACGCGTGATGCGCGACAATTGATTAAGGAACGCGTTTTACTGAAAGATGCCGTCGTACAATGGGGAAATGTGGCCGGATTGATTGCTGGATTGTATCGTAACGATTTTGAGTTGATTGGAAGGAGCATGCAAGATGTGTTGATTGAACCTGTTCGCTCGATTTTGATTCCGCAGTTTGCAGAAATGAAACAGATTGCATTAGAAAATGGCGCCTTAAGTTTCGGTATTTCCGGATCGGGTCCTTCGGTTGTCGCGATCACGCGCGATCAAGATCAAGCCGCGACTATTACACGAAAGATTCAGGAACACTTAAATCAACTGGAGATTGATTGCAATACATACGTTTCGAATGTTAACCAACAAGGCCCACGTATTTTGGATTAAGCAGCAGCCTTCAACTTTATTTCTATACATCTTCGAACAAATAACACCATGAAATTTTATAGCACCAATAATAAAACCTTACGTACCGATTTTAAAGATGCCGTTTTCAATTCTTTGCCTAGCGATAAGGGATTGTATATGCCTGAATATATTCCGAAGCTGGATCCGATGTTTATCAAGAATATTGCTCAATATTCGTTGCCAGATATTGCCTTCGAAATTGCTTATGCATTTTTGAAAGATGATATTCCGTCAGCGGATTTAAAGAAGATCGTAAACGAAGCGATCAATTTCGAAGCTCCGGTTAAGTTTTTGGATCGCGAAACGGGAGTTTTGGAACTCTTTCATGGGCCATCTTTCGCGTTTAAGGATTTTGGTGCGCGTTTTATGAGTCGCGTGATGGGCTATTTTTCGCAAGAAGAAGATCAGTTGCTGGATGTTTTGGTAGCTACATCGGGCGATACCGGCGGTGCAGTTGCATTGGGATTTCTCGGCGTAGCCGGAACGCGCGTCACGATTTTATATCCAAAAGGAAAAGTTTCCAAAGTACAAGAACAACAGCTGACGACCAACGGCCAAAATATCCGAGCGATCGAAATTGATGGCACTTTCGACGATTGTCAAGCTTTGGTGAAACAAGCCTTTAACGATTCGGAATTGAATAAAGAGCTGCGATTGACATCGGCCAACTCCATCAATATTGCCCGATTAATTCCACAAACGTTCTACTATTTTTGGGCTTACGCACAGTTGAGAATTCAAGGTATTCATGAAGTTGTTTTCACGGTGCCGAGCGGAAATTATGGAAATATCGGAGCTGGTTTATTGGCCTACAAAATGGGATTGCCTGTTTCTGGTTTTGTGGCCGCAACAAACGCCAACGATACCGTTCCGCGTTTTCTAGATTCCGGAAATTACGAACCTCGACCATCCGTACAAACGTTGGCTAATGCGATGGATGTCGGTAACCCGAGCAATTGGGTGCGTATCCAAGATTTATTTGATCAGGATTTAAACGCATTGCGCGCGCTGATCAAAACATACACGTACGACGATGAGGCAACGAAAAAAGGCATGCAAGAAATGTACGATAAGTTCCATTACATCGCTTGTCCGCATACAGCAATTGCCTATTTAGCTGCAAAAGAAAATCGCGCGGATCATCCTGGCGAGTATGCCTCCATTCTTTTGTCGACTGCGCATGCTTGTAAATTCCCTGACGCCATTCCTGCAGAAATTTTTGATCAGGTGGAGCTGCCAAAAGGTGCAGAAGCATTTGACGCAAAGCAAAAACAAGCAGCGGATTTGAATGTAGATCACGATTCGTTTAAAGCGTACTTGTTGGATAACCGTTAAGGTGAAACCATTTGCATAAGCAAAGCAGTGAACCAGCCAGCGTAGGTGCCAATAGCATAGCTAAATACACAAAGCAACACTGCAGCTGAAATCAATGACGGATGGAAAGCAGATGCTGTAACGGATGCGGACGCTACGCCGCCCACGTTCGACATGCTGCCGAGTGCGAAATAGAAGAATGGAATTTTAAAGTAGCGTCCTACAGCAAATAATAGCAACGCGTGAAATATGAGCCAAATAAATCCGACGATGAATAATCCGGGGTTTTCGCTGATGGCCAAGATATCCATTTGCATACCGATGGTAATAATCAGCAGATAGAGAAATACGCTAGCTAATTTGGATGCTCCGGCAAATTCTAGTTTTCTTGCGGAAGTGAATGACAATGCGATTCCGGCGATTGTTGCGAAAAGAATGATCCAGAAATATTCATTGGTCAACGATAAGTTGGCCAACGTTGGATGATTTTCTTGAATGTATTTTGCGATCGGCTTCGCTAACCAGGTTGCTAAGCCTGTTCCGCCGAAGGCTATACTGAGCATAATGATAAAATCCTTCACTTCTGGATAACGCCGATTGTTGCGGTTTTTTTGCTCCAGTTTTTCGCTCAGTAATTTCACATCACTGCTTTCAGCACGAAACCAACGATCGATTTTTTCATAGCGCGAAGCGCCATAAAGTAATAGCGCCATCCACAAGTAGGCAACAAAAACATCAACAGCGATAATCGCCGAAAAAAGCTTTGCTGACGGTTGAACGATTTCGCGCACAGCCAATTGGTTTGCGCTGCCGCCAATCCAACTGCCAGCCAACGTGCCTAAACCGCGCCAAGCTGCGTCTGAGCCCGATCCGCCGACTGTATCGGGCGAAATTGTACCGATCATCCAAACCGCTAAGGGTCCGCCGAGCATGATGCCAATTGTTCCAGTGACAAACATAATTCCGGCATTTTTGCGAAGCGTCCACAATTCTTTCAAATCCAAATTCAATAGAAATAAAATCAAGCAAGTTGGAAGGAAATATCGACTGCCGATTGCCGGTAATGGCGAACTTTCTCCATCGAACACGTTTGCCGAGTTTAACAATCCCGGAAGGAAATAGCATAGCAACAAAGGCGGTATGATATTATAAAATCCTTTGATCAATCGATTTTGTAATCCAGATGTATAAAATACTACACCAAGAATGATCATTAGCATGCCCACAATGACTGCTTGGTCGGTGATTAATGGTGTTGCCGATAAAATTTGGTGTTGCATGCTCGGTATAAATTAGCTAATTTGTTCTGAAAGTAAGCATTTCCTTTGGATTCTTTCGAGATTGATAAGAAACCTCCAAAAACAAACTGAAATTTTAAAAAGATGAGCATGAAAAAAGTTTTGATCACGAAAGATATCCCTTCTAAAGGTGTCGAATTGTTAGAAGAAGCAGGTTTGGAAGTTTCCGTTTACCGAGGAGAATCTAGTCTGACAGATGAGGAACTGAGCGTAAAATGTAAAGAAGTGGATTTATTGATGAACGTTGGTCAATATCGTTTATCTAAAACATTTTTGGAGGACAACAAACATTTAAAGGGAATTGCTTTGGCTAGCGTTGGTTATGATCACATTGACCTTGCTACCGCTACGGCGTTGAATATTCCAGTTTCGAATACACCGGATGTGCTTAGTGGCGCGACTGCGGATGTTGCTTTCTTGCTCATGTTAGCTGTATCGCGCAAAGCTTTTGCTCGCGGTCGCGAAATCCTAGATGGAAAATGGAAAGGATTCGGATTTACCCAAGAATTGGGGCAGGAGCTCAATGGGAAAACGTTGGGGATTCTCGGTCTTGGACGGATTGGAATTGAAATGGCGAAGAAAGCAAAAGGTGCTTACAATATGGAGATTATCTACCATAACAGGAATCGAAACGAAGAAGCTGAGCAATTGCTAGGAGCGAGATATGTGGATTTCGACACATTGCTTGCCGAAGGCGATGTCATTTCCGTGCATACCAATCTTTCTAAGGAAACACTTCATAAGTTTAATGCGGAAGCATTTAAGAAGATGAAATCAAACGCTATTTTCATCAATACCGCGCGCGGGTCGATTCATCATGAGGCCGATTTGACGGCTGCTTTGCAAAATGGTGAGATTTGGGGAGCCGGATTGGATGTTACGGATCCTGAGCCCATGTCGGCGGAAAGTCCGTTGTTGCAAATGTCGAACGTTTGTGTGCTGCCTCATATCGGCTCTGCAACCGTAGAAACTCGGACAGCGATGGTGGAAATGGCTTCTAAAAACTTGATCGCGGTCATTTCTGGAGATAAAATGCCACAAATTCTGAACGCAGACATCTACAAATAGCATTTAAAATTATAAATTTTAATTAAAAAGAAATATATTTACAGTTGTACTAGCCAATTGTGGATATGTTACGGTGCCTACTGTTTCTCTTTTCGATCGTACAAGCGTCCGCACAGACGATGCAAAGTCCTGCCATGCTGGGTATGGGAAACACAGCGGCTGCGAAAGAAAGCGTGTATAGCGTATGGAGAAATCCAGCCGGCATTGCGCGCTTGTCATCGGCTCAAGCAGGAATTGCTTTTCAAAGTCATTTTATTTCTAGCGCATTTTATTCTTATGCCGGTGTAGCAACTAAGTCAATCGCTAATTTCGGTGTAGCAGGTATTCAGTATGCGAACAGTCAGCTCTCCGGCGCCATAGCAAGCTCATCCGTTGGGATTTGTTACGGATATTCTATACTCAAAAAATGGAATGTAGGAGCGGGGATTGATCGACAAGTTGTGCGTTGGAAAGATTTTGAAACCGAAAATTACGAAAACGATTCCGAACATCGATTTCTTGCAAATGTAGGTTTGCAATATCACGGCGAGCACTTTTCGGCGGGTGCATACTACAAACAATTGGGCGAACTCGTTATCGGTGTTGGCTACCGCGTTTCTGATCAATTACATTTGGCCGCAGATCTTAGTAAAGAGGAATTGCAACGGCCAGATTTTCGAGCGGGATTGCGTTATCAGGTTGTCCGAAATTTTTATTTACTCGGTGGAATATCATCCAATCCTTTGCAGCACTATGCCGGAGCATCTGTACTGATCCGAAACTTTCGGATCGATTTGGCATCTTCCTTTCATCGTGATTTAGGTTTTTCGCCACAAGTAGCCATGGGATATGCGCTGCGCTAAAATCGTCATATCGTTCCTCGTATCGTTGATGATGATTGGTGTTTGTTTCGCACAAACATCTGAAGAAATAGGATTTGAAGAGCAATTGCTTGAACAGTTGATGGAGGAATTACCATCGGATATGGATGTGAGTGAAGTGCTGGAGAATTTGCGGGAAATTATTTCACGTCCAATTGACCTAAACAAAGCAACGGAAGCAGATTTTGCTGCATTACTGTTTTTAAATCCCATACAAATTCAAAATATTCTGCAACATCGGGAACTCAGCGGCGCGTATGTTTCTGTTTTGGAATTGCAGGCGGTGGACGGTATGGATTTGAACACCGCCAAGATGCTGCAACGTTTTGTGCAGGTGAAGAGCCAAACAGGTTACGGATTTTCACCAAAGCAAATCGTAAAAGAAAGTCAATACGAAGTGATCCTTCGGTATGGTCGCGTTTTGCAAGCGCAGGAAGGTTATCATATTGCCGACGAAAATCGTTCGCGCTATTTGGGCTCAGCAGATCGGATTGCCACGCGAATTCGCATGAATCATGATGATAAATTTCTATTGTCTATTAACATGAATAAGCATGCTGGCGAGCCATTTTTTCAACATGATAGAAAATATGGTTTCGATTTCTATTCCGGCAATATCTTGTTTAAGGATGTTGGACCAATTAAACGTTTGGTCATTGGCGATTATGCATTGCAGTTTGGGCAAGGTTTGGTGGTGTGGAATGGTTTGCATTTCGGAAAAGGCGCTTGGCTTGGTAGCGTGGCGCGACAAGGAGCGGGCTTGTTACCTTATAAATCGCTCATCCAATCTAATTTTCTGCGCGGAGCTTCGGCATCCATAGCTTCTGACAATTGGACGTTTACGCCGTTTTTTTCTTTGAATAAATTGTCTGGAAACGTCAGTGAGACAGCGGAAGGTGAAAGGATATTTAGTAGCATCAATTATTCCGGCTACCACCGTACTCCGGCAGAATTATCGGGCAGGCGAACCATTGGGCAATTAGTTTATGGAGGAAATATTTCTTATCAGAAACATCGCACGCAAATTGGCGCTAGTTATTTAGCAAATTCCTTCAATCGTACCTTTCAACCTCGTGAAGAGTTGAGAAATCGCTACGCATTTACCGGACGGGAAATGCAAAATGTCGGCGTACATTATCATCACAATTGGCGAAACACCTACTTCTATGGTGAATCTGCTCACAGTATCGGCAATGGTTACGCGATCAACAACGGACTTATGTCGAGTTTGCATCCCAAGTTTACGTTGCTCATTAATCATCGCTATTACGGAAAAGATTATCATCATTTTTTCGGGCAATCGATTGGTGAATCCTCCGTTTTGGGGAATGAATCTGGATTGTATACAGGATTGATGTATCAGTTGGATCGAAAAATCGAGTTCGTCAACTACCTTGATGTGTTTCGCTTTCCATGGTTGCGATTCCGCGCAAATGCGCCAACAAAAGGAATGGATTTCCTCTCACAGCTATCCTACATTTGGTACAAGAAAGGGCGGCTTACTTTCCGTTTTAGACATCGGTTGCGTCAAGAAAATACGATTTTAGAAGGCCGAAATGAATATCTTCTAGGTAATGCCATTCGAAATCAAGGTCGAATCGATTTTCAGTATAAGCTCAATAATCGGTGGGCGATTCGTTCACGCGGAGAAATGAGCTATTATTTCAAAGAGTTTACTTCACGTGATTTTGGTTATATGTTTTTTCAGGATTTGATTTGGACGAGTTCGCGACAAAAATTATCTGGAAATGGACGTTTAGCTTACTTTAATACCGACTCGTTTCAATCGCGCATTTACGCGTATGAGCAAAATGTGTTATACGCAGCTTCTTTTCCAGTCTTTTACAATCAAGGATGGCGGGCTTACAGCAATTTGCGGTGGCGCGCTAATCGACATGTTGATTTTTGGGCGCGATATGCAATCACCTATTTTCCAAAAGAAGAAAATATTGGTAGTCAACTCGACAAAATCAATGGAAACAAACGGAGTGATCTCGTTCTTCAAGTGCGATTCCGATGGTAAACACCCCGATCATCTACCTCAGCACGAAGCAAATGCCGTTCGTGAAAATGCTTTTAGTTTTTATAATCGGCATCGTATTGGCACGCGCGATAACTTGGACGCCAACGTTGTTACATTATTGTTGGATCATCGCTGCGGTATTATTCATTGTTCTTTTCCTAACGGCTATTTTCAAATTCTTAAGAAGATGGATGGAGATCGTTTTATATCTCATTTGGTTCGCTTTGGCAGTCATACAATTTGGTCGATCGATGCCAGAGAGCAAATCGCATTTTGTTGGAAATAGCGCAGGCGAACAATGGATAGGTCGTATCACAGATGAGCCGATCTGCAAAATGACATCTTGCCGTTTTCCTGTGGAGTTAAGGGGAGCATTAGATTCCTTAGGAAAGTTTATTGCTGTTTCTGGAAAGGTTATGCTCACGGTCTATCCGGATACCGGCAGCGTAAATTTGACAACGCAATATGGAGATATTATTCAATTTTCTGGATCACTGAACGCGGCTCCATCGCCCAAAAATCCGCATGAATTTGATTATAAAGCTTTTCTAGCGAACCGAGGAATTTATCATCAGCAACGACTGCCTTCTGATCAACTGCGAATCATCAAATCACAAAAAGATTGGTACAGCTATGTTCTGATGGCAAAACGACATTTGGTAAAAAAATTTAAACGCAGTATTCCCGATCACGACGCGTTTTCCGTGGCGAGCGCTTTGGTTTTTGGTTATCGCGCTGAAATGAATCCCGAGGTGTATAACGCTTTTGTAGATACCGGAACAATTCATGTTTTAAGCGTTTCAGGTATGCATGTGAGCATGGTTTTCATCATGCTTTCCTTTTTATTAAAGCCAATTGATCACTATCGACAAGGCAAAAATACGCGTTTCGCATTAACACTGCTTCTAATTTGGAGCTATGTGATACTAACGGGAATGGCACCGCCAATTATGCGATCGGGCATCATGATTAGCTGTATGCTTTTGGCGCAATGGATTGGCAGGCAAACGTGGAGTTTGAATGCTTTATTTGTTTCTGCCTTGTTGTTGCTATTCTTCAACCCGAAGAGCTTGTTCGACGTCGGATTTCAACTGTCTTACCTAGCGATGATCGGCATTTTTGTCATATTTCCCATGTTGCGGGCGTTGTATTTACCGCGGTCGCGATGGTGGAAAACGTTGGTAGATTATTGCTACATCTCAATCGCTGCTCAAATGATCACTACACCATTAACGCTGTTTTATTTCGGCCAATTCCCCAATTATTTCCTGTTGGCAAATTTATTGGTAAGCCTTCCAGCCACATTAATCATGTACGCAGGCGTAGGATTAATGCTGATTCCGATTGATTTTGTTTCGCAGCTGTTTGGCGAAATCGAACGCGTTGCGGTAACAAATATGGTTGGCGTCCTGCGTTGGATTAGCAATCTCCCAGGGGCTATCACGCAAGGTGTTCACATCGACGGTATTCAACTTGTTTTACTTTTCAGCGCGCTAATCACTTTGTTTATTGCATTTAATTATCGTCGGAAAATGATGCTATTTATCGGTACAATTTTACTTTTTATCGTGGGAAGCAGCTTTTCCTGGCAATACATCCAAAAGCAGAATTATCGAGGAATCCATATCTATCAAACTCGACATCAGCTTGCGATCGCTTGGTTTGATCGTGATGAGGTTACGCTGTTTAGTACCTTCGATTCTCTTAACCATTCCACAATACAATATCAAGTGATGGCGAACTTGAAGCATTATCGCGGAGCGAAATCCATTCGCTTTCAGCCATTACCTGCTAAAGAAAACATCTTATTGAAAATGGGTAAGAAACGTATTTCGATTTGGAATACAGAACGTGTTCTGCCAAATGTGGAATCCGACTTGATCCTGATTCGAAACAATCGAGCTTTAAGCGAACAAGTGCTTCGCGATTCCTCCTTTTATATTTTGGATGGAAGCAGTAGTGATACTCGAATTGTCGAAAATGAAACGTATTTGACCGCTCAAGGAGCAAAGTATTATACCTTGAAAGATAATTATGCTTATGTTTGGAAGACAAACTAAATGAATCCGACGAGCCTTTCCATACTGAAACAATATTGGGGATACGATCAATTTCGCCCGCTTCAGGAAGAGATTGTTCAATCTGTTTTAACGGGACAGGATACGCTGGCGCTGATGCCCACAGGCGGTGGAAAGTCCATTTGTTTTCAAGTTCCTGCGATGATGCAGGAAGGAATTTGCATTGTGATATCTCCGTTGATTGCGCTGATGAAAGATCAGGTCGAGCGTCTGCGCCAGCAAAATATTCAGGCGGTCGCGATTTATTCCGGTATGAGTAAACGCGAAGTGGATATTACGTTGGATAATTGCATCTTCGGGCATATCAAGTTTTTGTATCTCGCGCCGGAACGTCTTTATTCGGATATTGTTTGGGAACGCCTGAAGCACATGAATATCAATTTGTTTGCTATCGATGAGGCGCATTGTATTTCGGAGTGGGGATATGATTTTCGTCCGCCTTATCTGAACCTCAGTCGCTTACGCGAATTGCATCCAAAAACACCATTTTTAGCGTTAACCGCTACAGCAACTTCGCGCGTAATTACGGATATACAAGATAAGCTTGGTTTTGCTAAGCAAAACGTACTCAGCAAAAGTTTTCGTCGCGAAAATCTTGCTTACATGGCGATTCCGGAGGAAGATAAAATGGGACGTATGTTGCGCATTATTCAAAAAACGGGCGGAAGTGGTGTTGTTTATGTAAGAAATCGACGCGAAACGCAGGAAGTTTCGCGCTATTTAGTCAACCACGGCGTTTCTGCGGAGTTTTATCATGCTGGCTTGGATATGGAGATGCGAAATGATCGGCAAAAGCGCTGGTCGACCGGCGCCACGCGTGTAATCGTGGCGACAAATGCATTTGGAATGGGCATCGATAAAGCGGATGTGCGTTTTGTGATTCATCTAGATATACCGG
The DNA here is from genome assembly GCF_042684745.1 of Sphingobacterium corticis. Classification (NCBI taxonomy): domain Bacteria; kingdom Pseudomonadati; phylum Bacteroidota; class Sphingobacteriia; order Sphingobacteriales; family Sphingobacteriaceae; genus Sphingobacterium; species Sphingobacterium corticis. The sequence goes on from NZ_JBHUMA010000003.1 coordinate 59,608, forward strand.
ATTCGCTGGAAGCGTATTATCAGGAAGCTGGTCGCGGAGGTCGAGATGGCAAGAAGGCGTTTCCAGTGTTGCTATACAATCAGGAGGATCGCGATCGATTGTGGGAGAATTTGGAAGCAGCATTTCCGAAACCGGCCTTTATTCAGGAAGTTTATCACCATTTGTGCAATTTCTTTCAAATTGCTTACGGCGCGGGATTAGACGTTGTTTTTTCGTTTGATATAGTAGAATTTACAAAACGATACAAACTGGCTATTTTGCCAACCTTAAGTGCGCTAAAGTTTTTGGAACGCGATGGATGGCTGAGCTTATCGGAAGCGGTTTTTATTCCATCGCGCATAAATTTTGATGTAGATTATCAGGAATTGTACAAGTTTCAAGTACAATCTGCCAAATACGATCCATTGATTAAACGTTTACTTCGGAGCTATGGCGGCGTATTCGATTTATTCGTTCCGATAAATGAATACGAATTGGCGAAAGCGTTGATGGTTCCTTATCAAGAGATTGTCACGATGTTAAAAGCTATGCAGCAGATGGAACTACTTACCTACGTTGCTAAGACCGACGAGCCACAATTGCAGTTTCTTCGTGCGCGCATTGATCGCAAAAACCTGCATATTGATACGAAGTTTATTCGGGAACGTCGAGAAGTAAAGGAAAGTCAAACCGAAGCGATTTATCGCTATCTAGATGCTAAAGATTGTCGGAGTACGCAGTTACTCCATTATTTCGGTGAAAAAAATGCGCAACATTGCGGAGTTTGTGATCTATGTTTGATGCGTGCCCATCGAGGCGATGTTTCCAAAAAAATAAAACAGCAGATTCGAGAATTATTGCTTGCGCAACCGCTCACGTTGCATGCATTAATCGACGGCTTAACCATGGGTTCAGAAAAAGCGAAATTGGAAGTTTTTCGTGAACTACTTGATGATGAGCAAATATTGCTGAAAGACAATCTTTATTACTGGAATGTTGGGTTTTAGGAAGTGTTTACGTTTGAGTAAAGTTATTCTTTTATGTCGACTAGTGAGCACTATTCCGTCAATTCATCAGGTTGATAAATGCGTCATTACGAACCCGAGGAACGAGCGGTGAAGTAATCTCGAAATTTTGTAATCACAACCTCACAACTCAATCCCGTTACTCCTCCCAAGCTCGTCAATTTGATCCGCAAAGGCTGCGGATTTCAAACACCCGCTCTAGCTTCATTTCTTTTTACTAATTTGCTAAGCATAAAATATATTCAAAAGTCATGGATAGTCCGTTCTATAACTTATCTGCTTCGACGCCGCAGGGGAGTCGGGTTTCAATGCGTGATTTCGAAGGTAAAGCAATACTTATTGTAAATACAGCTACCAAATGCGGACTTGCACCGCAGTTCGATGGCTTAGAAGCGTTGCATCAACGATATGGGAAGCAGGGTTTGGTTGTTTTAGGATTTCCTTGTGATCAATTCTTGGGACAAGAACCCGAAACGAATGATACGGTGGAGGAGGCTTGCCGAGTAAATCATGGTGTTACGTTTCAACTCATGGCAAAGTCGGATGTTAATGGCAAAAATACCAATGAAGTTTTTAAGTATTTGAAAAGCCAATTAGGTGGATTCCTAGGTAGTCGTATTAAATGGAATTTTACTAAATTCTTGGTGGATAGAAATGGAAAACCGTTCAAAAGATATGCGCCAAATACAAAACCACAATCATTCGAAGACGATATTAAACTTCTGTTAGGAAGTAATAAAAGATAGAACTTCGTTGCGTGATACCAACACGAAAGCATAAAAAGGTCAGTGATTTGGAATAATCCTGACCTTTCTTAGTTATTTATTTTTTTCTGTGACGATCTCTACAAACCAATCACCTGTTTCAATCTGGCGTATCCCGATTTGCTGATATTCACTTTATCGCCGGAATGCAAAATCGCGATGTAGCTATCTTTTTCCATCGGTTCCATTTTCGCAAGCTGATCAACCTTGATGATAAATGATCGGTGAATGCGCACAAATTGCTTTGAATCAAGTTGTTTTTCAAAAGAACTCATAGTTTTATTTTTCAAATACATACCATCTGTCGTATGTATTTTTACATAATCATCGTAAGCTTCCAAGTATTTGATTTGATGTACGGGAATAATCTTGATTTGCGAACCGTTTTTCACAACAATGCGTTCCAAACTCTGCTCTTCCATCGATTCCTGAATCTTCTCTTTGGTGTTTTGCGATGAAGTACCACCTGAATTACTCGGCGTGAAATTGGCTTTGAATTTTTCCATGCTTTTGTTGAAACGATCCGGACTGATCGGTTTCAATAAATAATCAATCGCATTTTTTTCAAAGGCTTTAATAGCAAATTCGTCAAAAGCCGTCGTGAAAATGATTTGCGGATGTTCGTCCAACAATTCCAACATTTCGAATCCGGTTAATTTTGGCATTTGGATATCCAAGAATATTAGATCAGGACGGTGCTGTTGAATAGCTTTCACCCCTTCAAATCCGTCGTTACATTCTGCAACAATATCGAACTCCGGATGTGATTGCAGGTATTCTACTAAAATGCTTCTAGCTAAAGGTTCGTCGTCGATTAGGATAGTTTTAATCATATTGAGGAATATGTAAAGTAGATATAAAGATATTATTTTCTGTGCTTGTAGTCAATAGATCGGTGCGCCCAAAAAGGAGGTACAAACGGCGCTGTATGCTGGAAAGCCCGAATCCGGTGCCACGTTTATTCTCAAATTGGTCAACATCAAATGGGTTCGTGATGATAATAACCAACATATTGTCCTCTTTCTCCACGTCCAAGGTAATCATCACGTCGCCCGTCACATTATACAAACCAAACTTAATGGCATTCTCTAAAATCGGTTGGATAATCATAACCGGTACTTTCGCTTGCAGCAGCTCTTCCTCATAATCAAAACTTGTTTTGAGGCGATGGCCAAAACGTACTTTCTCAATATCTAGATACAGCCGCAAATGTTTCAATTCATCTTCCAAGAGAATAAATTGTTTCTCGTCCTTACGCAACGTTCCGCGGAGGAAATCCGAAAGTTGAAAAGTCATATTCCGCGCTTCAGCTGGCTTGCTGCCAATCAATGCGATAATCGAATTCAAACTATTAAACAAAAAATGTGGCTGCAACTGCTGCCGTAAATTGTACAGTTCCGCGTCGCGCACCATGCGTTCCGATTGTTCTTTACGTTCTTTATTTTCTTCGTATTCTTCCTGAATGTTCCAAAAAATGTTGATGATCATAATACATGTAATGACCAAAAAGTTGATGACGAAGCGAAACGGCATACTGAACGTGAGATAAACGACTTGCTCCGGCGAGAAAAATTGTAAAAGAAGAAAGCGCGTACAGAAAACGCTTAACGCACTGAATATAATTGCGAAGCTGAAGAGCTTCCAAAACTGTTTATTTTTAGGTAAATAAAATTGTAACGATGTGTAAATAAGGTATGATGTTCCGGTAATCACGAGCGCACTGATGACGCCATCATATAAAATAGTTTCAAAAGGAATTTTTACCCACCACAGTAGTCCGTACACCAGCAGGAAATACAAAATGCAAATAATCCACGACGAGGTGTGGATGAGCCATTTTTTCGATTTAGGATATTGCGTGTTTTGCATAAAACGATTAGCTGTTTTTGATGGTTAACCCACCAAAAATAGAAGTTCCTGTTATGTATATTTTTTTGTTTTTATCTGTCGTGATATCCATCATCGGACGGCGATCGTCCAATTCGCCAAAAACCGATGCGACATCGCTGGATACTTGCCAATGCGCTGGAATAATAATTTTGGTGCTGCCGAATAGTTGAAAGGTATCCAACACAACGGGCTGTTTGATATCCGCTTGTAGGAAATTGATCTTTGTGCTTCCGAAAACACTCGTAATCGTGCCGCCCAAAAAATTCGTTGTTAACAACGCTTTTTTCGTATCACTGAAAATCGTGTCCACCTTCAAGTAGCTTTCATGATGCGGAGCGAAGTTTCCATAAGAACCCTTGAAACCTGTAGATGCCGAAGCATTTACAGGTTTGTGGCTTTCCGTGTTTTCGGTTGGGTAATCGTTGTCCACGGTATAGAAATGATCGACGCGCTTATCCCAATCGAACTCATCTTCCGGATCTTTAGGACCTTGTGGCGGTTGTGGAGCTACACGGTTGCGCTTGATCAAATAGACACCTACCGCAATAACCACTGCCGGGATAATAAATTTTCCGAACGACACACCGATGATATCTTTTAGCAAGAAAATCGAACCGATAGCGATTAATACCACAGAAGATTTCTTCTGAAATTTGGAATTTACACCGATTACCAAACCAATGACAATCAGTATCATTTCCCATCCGAACAACCAATTCGGAAAAACGTCCATATTCATGTTTTTGAATAGTAGTGCTAAACCAAAAAATATAATGAACGCACCAGCGAAATTTGTGGTGTTATTCGTTTTTGGCGGACGGTTGTCGTTATTCATCTTTTTTGTGCTCATGACGTGGTGTTTTTAATTCCTTTGATGCTTCAAAACTAGTGTGAAATAAGACGCTACACGAGTGCAACTAGGCATCATAGGTTATTTTTTCGGCGAATGCGCGCAATTACTCGGTAAAATAATCTGCAGAAGTAAACTATAGTACCTTTTTAATATCGCGAATATGTAAAAAATTATTTGGTTTTTTTAGAGCCAAGTTTGGGAGTATCATTTTATTTATTATATATTTATAGCATAAAATAAAGGATAAACTTAATTTATTTACTAATCTAATGGGAGATTTTGAAAACAAAGAGCGCGAAGAGGTATTTTCAAAGAAGGTGAGAGCGGGAAAACGCACTTATTTTTTTGATGTCAAAGCTACTCGATCAAACGATTACTACGTGACGATTACAGAAAGTAAAAAACGTTTCGAGGACGGACAATTCATCAAACATAAAATCTTCCTTTACAAAGAGGACTTTGAAAAATTCGCTGAAGGTTTGCAAGATGTCGTAAGTTATATCAAAAACAACCAAGAGGTAGTAGAAAAAAGATATGAAGGTCCGCAAGAAGAGGAAACTTTTGAGCGTACCGGAACATATGGAGCTAAAGAAAACTTCTCTTTCTAAGTGATCTTTCCCTAAAAGATATTAGCCACGCCTAGCCGGTGTGGCTTTTTTTGTGTAGATATTTGTCGAATGCTATCATTAGCGCATTAATTTTTTCTATTTTCGTACCATAACTTAAAATTTCAATATGTATAAGTGGTCATCTTTTGCTACGCTAGCGCTATGTTTTATAGCGATCGGTGGAGCTAATGCACAAACCAAAACGTTAAATTTTGCGCAGTCTTGGGGTCAGGAACCTTCGTTGACAAAAACAATTCGACAATATAAAGGCTGGGCAGATGCCGATCACTATATCGTGAATGATAAAAATGGCCTTTCGAAAGTGAACGCAAAAACGGGAGTCGAGAGCGCTTATAGTTACCCTGCAGATCAGTCTACTCAGGTTGCGGTAAAGGACAAAGATGTAGTCATCACGTTTGTAGACGGTCAGTCTAAACAATTAACGCAATCGCCAGATAAAGAAGAAAAAAATCCGACGCTTTCGCCGGATGGAAAATACGTCGCATTTACGCGCGATAATGATTTGTATGCGGTGGAAGTGGCTTCAGGAAAGGAAATCCGCTATACAAACGACGGAACAGATGTCATTTACAACGGTTGGTCATCTTGGGTTTATTACGAGGAAATTTTAGGTCGTTCTACGAATTACAAAGCATTTTGGTGGTCGCCAGATAGCAAACGCTTGGCATTTATGCGTTTCGACGATTCGGAAGTGCCGATGTTTCCGATTTACGCTTCGCCTGGTCAACATGGCTACGTTGAAAAAACACGCTATCCCAAAGCGGGTGACAAAAATCCGGAAGTAAAAGTAGGTTTTGTGCAAGTAGAAGGATCTTCGGTTGTTTGGGCAGATTTCAATGAGAAAGACGATCAATATTTCGGACAACCTTATTGGAGTTTCGACAGTAAATCCATCATGGTACAATGGATGAATCGTGACCAAACGAATTTGAAGTTTTATCAGGTTAATCCAATCGATGGTGCAAAAGTCGCCACCTACGACGAAACACAACCTACGTGGATCAACCTAGATCACGATGAGCGTATTACGTATCTAGCCGATAACAAACATTATATATTAAAGTCCGACAAAACTGGTTGGGCGCACTATTACCTATACACATTGGACGGTAAATTGGTTAATCCAATGACGTCGGGGAAATGGCAAGTCAGTTCGATTGCCCATATCGACGAAAAAAATAAAGTATTTTATTTTAATGCACGGAAAGAGAATTCTGCGACGTCGGATTTGTATCGTGTAGATTTTAACGGTAAAAAATTCAAACGCTTAACCTTCGGCGATTATACGCATCGTGTACAAGTTTCTCCGAACGGAAAGCATTTCATCACGGAATATTCGAACGTGAAAACACCGACTAAAGTTGCTTTGGTAGATGTGAATCGAAAGATCGTTCGTGAATTGGAGGACAGTAAATCAGTAGATTTTGACCAATATAACGTCGGCAAAACGGAATACTTTACGATTCCTTCCGCAGACGGAAAATACGATTTACCTGTAATTATAACTTATCCAAGGGATTTCGACGAGAGCAAAACCTATCCAGTGATTATGAGTGTTTATGGTGGCCCGGATGCTGGTAGCGTTCGCAATACGTGGAAAGGCACAGCAAAACAGTATTGGGCAAACGAAGGCATTATTCAGATCGAATGTGATCACCGAGCTTCCGGACATTTTGGTAAAGAAGGTGTTTCTTTGATGCACCGGAATTTGGGTCACTGGGAAATGGTCGACTACGGGGCAATCGCACAATGGCTGAAAGCTAAACCTTACGTGGCTAAAAATAAGTTGTTAATCACTGGACACAGCTATGGTGGATATGTGGTTGCAATGGCCATGACAAAAGGTGCCGATAACTTCGATTACGGTATCGCGGGAGCTCCAGTTACAAGCTGGGAATTGTACGATTCACATTACACAGAACGTTGGATGGATACGCCGCAAGATAATCCGGAAGGATACAAATCGGGATCGGTATTAACACATGTCGGTCAATACAAAGGTGGACTTCGTTTGTTGCATGGCGATTTGGACGATAATGTGCATTTACAAAACTCCATTCAATTGGTAGATGCATTGACGGATCGTGACGTACCATTTGAATTTATGATTTATCCAGGTAGCAGGCACGGTTTCGAGCGTCGTAAATCTGGGTATGATTTTAAAGAGCGTGTGCGTTTCTATTACGAATATTTACTAGAAAAGCCCGTTCCGGAAGCGTTGAAGTAAGTTGTAGCGTATTTTAAGCAATGATAGAATTTTTAAAGGAAAGTACGTTCCGAGCCAATGAAGTTTTTACGCGAAGCATAGGCATTCTAAGTAAACATTACATTTCTATTGCCGGGCTGTGTTTACTGCTTTTTTTGGTGTCGAATTCGTCCACCATTTTGTCTATTTATTTTGTGGAGTACTCGGACTTGTTCAAAGTTTCGATGCTGTTGCTGTTTGTATTTTTGTACTTCAGCTTGCAATTGGTGTTGCTTAAACGTGCGGTTCACATTGTGAAAGAAGAACCTTCGATCGGTTTGCTGCGGTATCTTCCCACATTTTGGCAATTTTCGCAATACATTATTGGGCTAATTATTTACTCCATCTTAGCGGGAATTGTTTATCTGCTGATGTATGTATTATGTTTTCCGCTTTTGTATTTAGGATTGGGAATCGATACGGTACGTAATGAGATTCATCCGATTTTAACAGGTTTGGTGATGTTAACAGTGGTGTTGAGAACTATCTTTTATCCATTTTTCATCATCGAACAAAAAGCCAGTACTTTTCGTGCCTACAAGTTTAGTTTAGCATTAACGCGCGGAAATGTAATTCGTTTGGCATTGATTGTGCTAGCAGTAGCATTCACTCATTTACTGATGGTAAGTGCGGAATATTTTGGCTATGTATTGGTAGCAAAGATATTCAGTGTTATCAATTCCTTTGTGATGATTCCCATGGTAAGTATCGTAATGTCGGTGGTTTACGTAGATATGATGAAGAACTACGCAGGTAGTGATGATCCGTCCCTGTTGGACAATATAATTTAGGTTTGCTGATTTGAAGAAAAAGAATATTGCCATTTTAGGCGCTACCGGAAGTATTGGAACGCAAGCGTTGGAGGTAGTTGATGCTTTCCCAGATCGCTTTAAAATAAGTGTACTTTCCGGTGGGAAAAATGTGGACTTATTAGTGCAACAAGCGCTGCGTTATCAACCCAAATATGTGGTTATTGCTGATCACCAGCAACTGCAACAAGTTAAATCACAACTCGCCAAATTGAATGTTCAGGTATTGACTGGCGAAGAAGGGTTGTTGGAAGTTGTTCAAGATCCAGAAATTGATTTAGTTTTAAACGCTATTGTTGGCTCCGCCGGATTAGGACCGACTTGCAAAGCGATCGAATGTGGCAAGGATATCGCATTGGCAAACAAGGAAACCTTGGTGGTGGCGGGCGAATTGGTGATGGGATTGGTGAAGAGACACGGCGTCAAAATGCTTCCCGTTGATTCTGAGCATTCGGCTATTTTTCAATGCTTGGTCGGCGAGGAGATGAATCCAATTGAAAAAATCTATCTCACCGCTTCTGGTGGTCCGTTTCGAGGCAAAGGTCGCGATTTCTTAGCTACAGTGACGAAAGCGCAAGCGCTGAAACATCCGAACTGGAGCATGGGCGCTAAAATCACCATTGACTCCGCATCGCTAATGAACAAAGGTTTGGAAGTGATAGAAGCGAAATGGTTATTTGATTTGCGTGCCGACCAAATTGATGTGGTGGTGCATCCGCAATCGATTATTCATTCCATGGTGCAATTCGAGGATGGATCCATCAAAGCACAACTTGGACTTCCAGATATGAAATTGCCTATCCAATATGCGATGACTTATCCGGAGCGTGCCGCCAACCAATTTGAGCGATTTGATTTCGCAAAATATGGATGTTTAGATTTTCATAAGCCGGATTTGGAAACCTTTCGTAACTTGCAGCTGGCATACAGCGCTATGGAACAGGGAGGCAATCAGCCTTGCGTATTGAATGCAGCCAATGAAGTAGTGGTTGCTGCTTTTTTGGAGGATCGTGTTTCCTTTTTAGGAATGAGCGATGTGATTGAAAAAACGCTGTCTATCATTGGTAAACAAGTGCTCAGCTCGCTGGACGATTATCTGCAATGTGATCAAGAAGCTCGGCGCGTTGCGCAGACTTTTTTGCAATAATTGTCGTTTATATTGCTGTGTAGAAATGTATGACCTCGGAGAGGTTTTAATGAATAAATGATTTTATATTTTCAATGGGTATTTTAATAATGATCGGGCAGGTTCTTTTAGGACTGTCTTTATTAATCGTTTTGCATGAATTGGGGCATTTTTTGGCCGCGAGAGCATTCGGTATTAAAGTAGAAAAATTTTACTTGTTTTTCGATGCTTGGGGTGTTAAGCTTTTCAAATTTAATCACAAAGGTGTTGAATATGGAATCGGTTGGTTGCCATTAGGTGGTTACGTGAAGATTGCCGGAATGGTTGATGAATCCATGGATACCGAGCAATTGAAAGAAGAACCGAAACCCTGGGAATTTCGATCAAAGCCTGCCTGGCAGCGTCTGATTGTGATGTTGGGTGGAATTATTGTGAATGTTATCGTTGGCGTTTTTGTATTCTGGATGCTGACCTTCAGCTATGGCGTAACCGATTATGATAATACCAAATTGACGGATGGCGTTGTGCCCGGAATTGTTGGAAAAGCGGTAGGCATTGAGGCGGGAGATCGGATTATTAAAGTTAACGGTGTAGTTCCTCAAAACTTCCAGCAAGATGTTTTGAATACGGATGTGCTTTTCGGCGGTGCAACGCTCACTTTGGAGCGCAACGGCGCGATGGTCGATTTGCAAATGCCTGCCGATATGGGTAATATGGTAGCTGAACATAAACGAAATGAGTTTGTGCAACCACGCATTCGTATTACTTCCGTTGCGCAAATAGTTCCAGATAATCCAGCTGCGAAAATGAATTTTCAAGTTGGAGATAGTATCGTGAGCGTGAACCAACAAGCGGTTCAATTCCAAGATCAGGTTTCCAGCATATTGACTTCTCAGTCTAACAAACCGGTAGAAATCGGTGTGATTCGCGATGGACAGCCGCTAACTTTAACGGGAACAGTTTCTAACGAAGGTACAATTGGGGTTGGATATGATATGAGTAAGATCAATTTGCCTATTGTAACCTACAAATACGGCTTTTTGGAAGCATTTCCTTTGGGAGCAAGTAAGGCGTTTGGCGTCATCACGGATAATATCAAGGGTTTTGGGAAAATATTCAGCGGCGACCTTAAAGCAGATAAAGCCTTATCCGGGCCGGTTGGTATTGCAACCATGTTTGGAACGGAAGTAGATTGGGCTCGCTTTTGGAGTTTGGTCGGATTGATTTCGATGGCATTAGCCTTTATGAATTTATTGCCGATTCCGGCGCTGGATGGTGGTCATGTGGTATTTTTATTAATAGAAATGATTCAAGGTAAACCTTTGAGCGACACGTTTTTGGAGCGTGCGCAAATGGTTGGTTTCTTCATTCTAGTGGCACTAATGATCTTCGTTTTCGGAAACGATATTTTCAAGCTTGTGCAATAGCGCATTCAACATATTTTCTGTAGAATAAAAAAGTCCCGCAATCAAATTTTTATTGATGCGGGACTTTTTTCTATAGCTGGAGATTATTCCGAATCTTCCAATAAATCCGGTCGACGTTCCAATGTGCGTTTAAGCTGTTGTTCGTGTCTCCACGCAGCGATCTTCGCTTCATTTCCACTCAATAGAATATCCGGTACTTGATGTCCCCGCCATTCCGCAGGCCGCGAGTAAATTGGCGCATCCAACAAACCATCTTGGAAGGAATCCGATAGCGCGGAGGTTTCATCAGAAAGTACGCCCGGGATAAGACGAATAATGGAATCTACCAAAATAGCCGCAGGCAACTCTCCTCCCGATAATACGTAATCGCCAATCGAAATCTCTCTCGTGACAAATATATCGCGTATGCGTTGATCGATCCCTTTGTAATGTCCGCACAAGATGACGATATTCTCTTTAGAAGAGAATCCATTTGCAATATCCTGATTTAAGGTTTCTCCATCCGGAGTCATGTAAATAACATCGTCGTAATGGCGCTCCGCCATTAATTTCTCAATACAATTCGCAAAAGGTTCGATCTGCATCACCATGCCCGAACCACCACCATAGGGATAATCATCGACAGATTTCTGTTTGTTCGAAGCATAATCGCGCAAATTATGTACGTGTATTTCAGCTAAGCCTTTCTTTTGTGCGCGCTGCAAAATAGAATGCGCAAAAGGACTTTCCAACAAACTAGGGAGAACCGTTATAATATCAAATCGCATGCTGCAAAGGTAGCTGAAAAATGGCATTAACAAAGTAACCTAAGTTTTTGATTTGTTACAAAGCAATCTCTTAAAATCGAAAAAGTAAAACTTTACGATAACTGAATTCAGTGTTCGACATAATTTGGGTCCAGTGTGCAGTTACACGATGTTTTGGCGAAAATTATCCAGTTCATAATGCAGTGATGACTTTTCGACTTTGGTTATCGAAAAGACAGTTTCTTATTTAACATTTTTTTACGAGTTAAAAATTTGTTAAACTTGCACCCTTCTGACTATTAAAACACACAGACTATTACACTATGAAGCAAAAAGTATTGAGCTTGCTTTTGCTATGTTTTATCTTTACGGGTACAGCATGGGCACAAAGTAATCGTATTACTGGTAGAGTAACAGCAGCTAGTGATGGAAAGCCCATTAGTGGCGCTTCCGTCAACGTTGTTGGTGGTTCTGCCACGCAAACCAACGATCAAGGATCATTCACTATCGACGCCGCAGCTGATGCTGTATTACGTTTTTCCTACTTGGGATTTGATTCACAGAATGTATCCGTAAACGGCCGAGCGGTTGTCAATGTTGAACTGACCTCTCGCGGCGAAGAAATCGAAGAAGTTGTCGTTCAAGTTCCTTATGGAACGATTCGTAGAACCGCCTTTACAGGTTCTGAGTCAACAATTTCTTCGAAGAATTTTGAGCGTCAACAAGTTTCTTCTTTTACTCGAGCATTAGAAGGTGTTGCTCCAGGCGTGCAATCCACCAATGGAGGCGGTGCGCCAGGAACTAGCACGGATGTGCGTATTCGCGGTATTGGATCTATCAATGCGAATTCTAGTCCGCTATATGTGGTCGATGGCGTTCCTTATGTAGGTTCAGCCGTATCTATTTCTCCGGATGATATTGAAAGTGCTACGGTTTTAAAAGATGCTGCGGCGACTGCATTATACGGTGCTCGAGCGGCAAATGGCGTAATCATGATTAAAACCAAAAGCGGAACGAATCGTGATCCAGAATTGACTTTGACCGCGCGTACCGGATTCACAAACCGTGCTATCCCAGAATATGACCGTGTTGATATCCCACAATATTACGAGGGTATGTGGCAAGCTACATATAATCGTATTTTGAGAACTCGTGATGAAAACGAGCAATTTCCTACTCCAGAAGCAGCTGGACAAGCAGCTTCGAATAACTTAATTGCAGGTGTTGTTTACAATGCTACAGATCAAGCAAATAATCAGGTTGTGTTACCAAACGGAACATTTAATCCGGCAGCACGAATCCTATATCAAGATGATTGGCAACGCGAACTGTTTGCACCAGCATTCCGTCAGGATTATAATTTAAACGTGCGTGGTGGTTCGGATAAAAGTGATTATTACGTTTCGATGGGTTATTTAAATGAACCTGGTTATGTAAAATTCACAGGATACGAGCGTTTTACTGGTCGTGTAAATGTAAACACAAAGGTTAAAGATTGGTTGCGTTTGGGCTTGAATACAGATGGAGCTCTAGGTTACCAACAAAATATGTCGAGCGGTGGTACGTCAACGACAAATCCATTCTATTATACACGTATTATGGGGCCTATTTATCCGATTTGGCAACGCGAGAACGATGGTGCTTTCGTTATCGATCCACGTACTGGAGAACGCGCTTTAGATTGGGGTGTTCCATCTCAAATGGGTGCTCGTCCTTATGCAGGTAACTCCAACTTAGTTGGTTCATTAGCCCTCGATGAACGTTCGGGAAAAACAGGCAATTTAAACTTTAACACGTATTTGGAGGCGGATATTACAAAAGACATCTCTTTCAAAACAACATTGGGTGGTAACTATTTCAACCGCTTAGGTATTGATTTTCAAAATCCTGAATTTGGCGACGCGGCAAATGTCGCTGGTCGTTCTACGCAAACTCAAATGCGTGCTTTGACATACACATTCAATCAAGTGTTGACGTACGATAAGAACTTTGGAGACGATCATTATTTGAATGCATTAGTCGGTCACGAGAACTACAAAAGTACAAACAACTTTAACCTAGCTACGCGCACAGGATTTCCCTTTCCAGGCAATCCACAACTAGCGCCTGGGGCAACCTTAGAAGGAGCGACGTCGTACGAGGATTATCACCGCATCGAAGGTTATTTCGCACAAGTTGCCTATAGCTACAAAGAGCGTTATTTATTGTCAGGATCAGTTCGTCGTGATGGTACTTCGCGGTTCTTTCCTGGAGCAGCTGGCGAGTCGACCAATCAATGGGGTACATTTTATTCCGTAGGTGCAGGATGGCGTATTTCCAACGAAGATTTTATGCAAGATGTTAGTTGGGTAAATGATCTGAAATTAAGAACGAGTTACGGTGAACAAGGTAATGAAGGTGTTCAACGTACGCGTTCTTCTGATGAAGGAGACTCTGAAAACCCGATGAATGGCAACATCGATAATTACTATGCTTGGCAAAGTTTGTACGATTTCGGTTGGAACAATGCGAACCTTCCTGGAGTATTGTTAGGGAGTTTGCCAAACAGCGGTTTGACTTGGGAGAAAAACAGAAACTTCAACGTTGGTTTAGATTTTAGATTATTTGATAACCGTTTGGATGGTAGCGTAGAATGGTACCATAGGGAATCTTCCAACTTATTGTTCAACGTTCCTTTAGCGCTATCGACTGGTGGCTTAGCTACCGGTGGTGCCTCCGTATGGCGAAATGTTGGAACGATGTATAACCGCGGTATCGAATTGCAATTGGGATATAACGCTATTCGCAACGGAGAGTTCAACTGGAGAGTTGATCTAAACTTGAGCCATTACAAAAATAAAATTACACGTTTAGCAGAGGGAAATCGCGCTAACGGTATTGTCAGTGGTACAAAACGTCTTTATGAGGGTTCCGACGTTTATCAGTTTTATTTGAGAGATTACGCAGGTGTTGATGCTGCTACAGGTGACGCACTTTGGTATAGAGATGTTATTGGTGCAGATGGTGTCGCTACCGGAGAGCGTGAAACAACTACCGATGTGAATCAAGCAACATTGTATGAGCAAGGTTCTGCGATTCCTGATTTATACGGTGGCATCACCAATTCATTTGCCTATAAGGGTTTCGAATTATCTGTTTTGGTAACTTCTCAATTAGGAGGTAAGTTTTACGATGGTAACTACGCTGCTTTGATGCATCAAGGAAGCTACGGATCCGCATGGCATACTGATATTTTACATGCATGGACCCAACCTGGCGATATTACGGATGTTCCTCGTTTGCAAAATGCGATTGATGCAAGTGCAGCAGGAAACTCACAGTCCAACCGTTTCTTATTCGATGCATCTTACGTAAATATCAAGAACATCACATTGGGTTACAACTTCCCGCAACAATGGGTGGAAAATACAGGCTTATCACGTCTTCGGGTATTTGCGAACGTCGACAATGCCTTCTTGTTCACTTCTCGCAAGGGAATGGATCCACAACGTTCATTCGGAGGAACTTCTGATTTTACGTTTCCAGCAATGAGAAACTTTACTTTTGGTGTAACCATAGGTTTATAAAAAGAAAGACATGATTAGAAATAACAAATATATATACTCCTTGATTCTTGCTGTGTCGTTAGCGATGGTAGGTTGCAACAAGGATTATCTTAAAACTGAACCAACATCTAGTGTGCCCGAGGAAGAGGTTTTTGTAGACACGGATGGTGCAATGGTGGTCTTGAATGGCGTTTACCGCAGTATGTACAATTCCCTGACCAATCACGGGAATTTCGGTCAAAAATCGTATGACTTAGTTTCCGATTTGATGGGCGAGGACATGGTTGTGCACACGCAAGGATATTCTTGGTTCAATACAGATTATAACTATTCAGGATTAAGCAATATTAGAAGCGGACAACGTCCTGATCGCACTTGGTTCTATTATTATAGAATTATCGGAAACTTGAATCGTATTCTTTCTCGTTTAGATGATTTGGAAGGCGAAGCCGAAGATAAAGAAAACATTCGCGGCATGTCGTTGGCTTTGCGTGCGCATTCTTACTATTATTTAGTAAATTTCTTCGGCCACGGTGGATTGCAAGGTCCTGGTGTTCCAATTTATACGGAGCCAACCGAAGAAGGAAAAGCAAGAGCAACTATTGCCGAAGTATATGCTCAAATCTTTCAAGATTTGGAGGAAGCGGAAACTTTGTTAGATGGGAAAACGAGAATTCACCGTTCGCATATCAATTTAGCGACAGCTTTGGGTATTCATGCTAGAGCAGCTTTACAATATGGTGCTTTGGATCCATCGTTTTACAATGTTGCTCTGGATATGTCGCAACGTGCGATTACTTCAAGTGCGCTGAGCTTGATGGATTCCACACAATATAATGCGTCAGGCTTCAATACGTTAACTGCTCCAGAATGGATGTGGGGAACTGAAGTGATTGTTGATCAATCAACGATTTTCGCGTCCTTTTACTCACACATGGACAATCGTCCTGCCGCGGGAGGCTATGCTGCTCTTGGTGGTCAGAAGAAAATCACTAAGTCCTTGTATGATCGCATTCCAGCAGGAGATGTACGCAAAACCTTATTCGCTGATGTAGCAAGTTCTAGCTTGCCAATATACAGTCAATTAAAGTTTCAATTACGTCAAGCGGGTAATTGGGCGTCTGATTATTTATTTATGCGGCTGAGTGAAATGTATCTGATCAAAGCAGAAGCAGAAGCGCGCACTGGCGCGGCTGCAGCAGCTACCCAAACGTTGCAATCATTAGTTTCGAAGCGATATGCTGCTTACGACGCAACGACTTTCGTTGGTGGAGCTTTGTTGAACGAAATTCTATTGCAACGTAAGATCGAATTATGGGGTGAAGGTTTTGCATTGTTGGACGTTAAACGTCTTGGTCGTGGGTTAAACCGTCCTGCTGGACCGGGCAATCACGGAGGCGATAATCTGAACGGAAATGACGGTAGTAATTTTGCGCCAAATGTTTTAACACTACCAGCGAATTCCAATAAATTTTTGTTTGCTATCCCAGAAGATGAGATCAATACGAATAATGCATTAACTGTTGCTGATCAAAATCCGGTTGAAGCAACTCCGGAAGGCGAAGACGCAGTAGACTCTGATGACGGCTCGGAATAAATAATAGTATTTTTAATTTACAAGAAGCGTCGCTGGCCAAACGGTCAGCGACGCTTTTTTATGTATACTACAATATATTACCTATTTGCGATATCGCAATACAAATTCATTTGCAAAAACGTTTTACTGATTACAAATGCTGACTTTTTATTTCTTTGAAGTGTTTTATGTTAACTATTGTTTATTAAGGTGTAGCACCAGAAGTGCAAATATTTTTTAATTCGGAGGGAATAGAGAATTGTTTTTTTGAAGTATTTACGAGGTTGTCTTAGATAAATTCATAATACCGACGAATTATATCTTTACATTCTGCAAATCTGGATGCAAAAGTGGAAAATTCTTGTTTTCTCTTTACAAAAATAGGATGGTAAGAAAAAAATGTAAATTTATTTTTATAACATATTTACATAAAAGTGGTTTCAAAATTTTCAAATAGCGAAAAATAGCTGATGAAAAACTACTGCGGGAGACATATTTGCAATAAATGTTCCAAAGTCGAGTATTTACAACGTTTTAACATTTTTTTGCATTGTCAAATATTAATTCTATTATTGGCCAATATTAACTAAACACACACACTTATGAAAAAACAATTACTCAGTTTTTTTGTGCTTTGTACCCTATTTATTGGGATAGCGAATGCACAAAATCGAACCGTAACTGGTAAAGTGACATCTGTGTCAGGCGGAGATCCGCTGGGCTCTGTTACCGTCACAGTCGTTGGGTCAACGACATCCACTCAGACAAACGGAAGTGGAAATTATTCCGTCAATGTAACAAATGGTTCTGTCTTGCGCTTTTCTCTTATTGGTCATACGTCTCAGACAGTTACTGTTGGTGATCGTAGTGTAATTAATGTTCAGCTTGCGGGTGAAGATGAAGCCATTGAAGAAGTCGTGGTTACAGCACAAGGGATCCAACGCACTGCCAAATCAATTGGATACGCTACGCAACGCGTAGGCGGAGACGACCTAGTTCAGAAATCAGAAACTAACGTACTAAACTCTATGCAAGGTAAAGTAGCCGGTGTCAATATCTCAAGTTCATCGGGTCAGCCAGGATCTTCTACAAATATCAACATCCGTGGTGTCACGTCATTTGGTGGTAATAACCAACCCCTAATCGTAGTAGATGGTATTATCTTTAGTAATGATACGGATAATAGCCAAAACACTTTGTTTGGTTCGCAACCTTCTAACCGTTTGAATGATATTCCACCAGATAACATTGAGTCTATTTCTGTATTGAAAGGTCCTGCAGCATCTGCGCTTTATGGCTCACGTGCGTCTGCTGGGGTTTTGATGATTACGACCAAAACTGGAAAAGGTTTGCGTGGAAAGACTGAAGTAACCTTAAATTCATCGGCTAACTTTCAGAATGTAGCATATTTGCCAAAGTACCAAACTCAATACGGACAAGGAGCAAATAATATTTACAATAACCAAAGTACAAACTCTTGGGGACCTGCATTCGGTACGATGGATGAGGTGATCCAAGGAGGTACTGGGTTAACAGTTCCTTATCAAGCTTATCCAAACAACATTCGTGATTTCTACAACACAGGTGCATTCTATCAGAACTCTGTAAATCTCGCAGGTGGTGATGAGAAGAGTAACTTTGCAGCAGGTTTATCAAGTACTATCCAAAATGGTATCGTACCTACATCAAAATACAACAGGCATACTGCTAATGTAGGTGGAAACCGCGTTTTGAATAATGGAATTTCTATTGGCGGAACGCTCACTTATTCCAAAACCAGCCAGCGCGGAGCTACAATGGGCAACGGAGGTAGTGCTTTTGGACAGATTACACGTGTACCGGTCTCTTACGACTTAAATGGTACACCACTTCTAAATGCTGCAGGAGAGCGTCAGTATTTTCTTCCTGGTCAAAACAGTCCATTATGGAGTGTTGAGAATGAATTCTTTGAATCAGACGTGGATCGCGTATTTGGTAATTTGAATATTGGTTATGATATAAGCGATTGGTTAAATGTAAGCTACCGTGTAACAGGAGATACGTATTTTGATCAACGTAGACAAGTCTTACGAATTGGTGCCGCTCGCGCTCCGCTTGGTGCGATTGATGCCGATAACCGTTTCCGTTCTGAATTAAATGGAGATTTGATGATCACAGCTAAGCAAGAAGATATTTTTGTAGATGGATTAAATGCGACATTATTATTAGGTCAGAATCTTAACAGCAGAGACTCTCGCGAATCTGGCGTTGTGTCTAGTGGTTTATCCATGTTCGGATTTGACAACGTCGCTAACGCTTCTGTATTTACAGGTTCTTATTCTAATCGTTTCCGTAGAAGATTAGTTGGACATTATGCGCAGTTAAGTTTAGGCTACAATGACTATTTGTTTTTAGAATTGACAGGCCGTGCAGATAAATCATCTACATTACCAACTAGCAACAATACTTATTTCTATCCATCGGCTTCGTTGAGTTTTGTCCCAACTACGGCATGGGAGAGTCTACGTTCAGATGTATTGTCTTATTGGAAAGTGCGCGCTAATGCCGCTCGTGTAGGTCGTGACGCAGATCCTTACTTGCTTACGACACTTTATAGTATCAGCTCATTTGGTAACAATACTGCCAGTATTCAATTTCCATTGAACGTTGGCGGATCCAGTATCCCTGGTTTTGCAATCGGTAGCCGTATTGGTAACCCGAATTTGAAACCTGAGTTTGTATCTTCATTCGAAGTGGGTACACAGTTTGGTTTATTTAATAACCGTATTGACCTAGACTTTACTTACTTCAGTACACGTAGTTCGAGCCAAATCTTTAATGTGGCAGTTGCTAACTCATCTGGTTTCAATACGCGTACTTCCAATATTGGAGAAATGACCAACCGTGGTATTGAGGTATTGTTAAGCGGTTATCCGATTCGTAATGCCAACTTTAGCTGGAATATGAATGTGAACTTTACTCGTATTCGAAATAATGTTTATTCTATCTTTGGCGATGAACCGGTTGGAGGCTCTGAATTGACTAGTAGTGTAATTCCAGGTATTAACTCTTTCACTGGTATAGCACCTTCTATCGCAGAAGGATATCCTTATGGAGTAATTGTAGGTACGCAAACTCCTAGAAATGAAAATGGCGATCTTTTGATTAACCCAGCTACTGGATTATTTCAACCAGGAATCGGAAACCGTGTTGTTGCCAATCCTCAGAAAGACTATACATTGGGTTTCTCGAATACATTTACTTACAAAGGTGTTAGTTTGATGGCATTAGTTGATATTCAAAAAGGTGGTCAGCTTTTTTCATTCACCCAAGTGGATATGCGTTCTGCAGGTCATATTGACCTGACGGGTGTTGATCGTACTCAACCAAGGATTCTTCCTGGTGTGATCGAAGTTAAAGATGGAAGCGGAAATGTAACAGGCTATAGACCAAACGATATTCAAATATCAGCTCAATCTTACTGGGCAGGTTTGGGAGGTATCGCTTCAGAAGCGGCAGTATTTGATGCAACCTCATACCGTCTTAGAGAATTGGCCATTAATTACAGTTTGCCAGCAAGAGTGTTAGAAAATTCACCATTTGGCCAAGTTTCCTTTGGGTTCAGCGGTCGTAACTTATTTATGTTCGCTCCAGGTTTCCCAGGAGACCCTGAGGTCAATACTCAAGGTGCAGGAAATGTACAAGGCTTGGACTTAAATGGTGTGCCTACTACTAGAAACTATGGATTTAATATTCGGGCTTCATTCTAATCTGAAAACACATGAAAATTATAACACATAAAATATTTAAGCTATCGCTTGTCGCTTTAGCGTTATCGGCGACATCCTGCAGTGATTTTTTGGATGTCAATGATACTCCAAATAATCCTCTAGAAGTTCCGGCTGCTACACTTTTACCAGTGGGGCTTTCTGGAACAGCATTTGCAAATTCGAATGAATTGAACCGTTTTGCTTCCACGATCATGAGTGTTACCGCTGGTGTCTCTGGGAGTCCGGCCTCCTACGATATTTACGAGATCAATGGCGGTGGTTTTGGCAATCAATGGTCTTTTGAGATCTATGGTGGAGCATTGATCAACTACAAAAAAATGGTTGAAGAAGCCGATAAAGCCAATAGCCCCGTATACGCTGGAGTTGGTAAAATAATGATGGCTTTCACCTTTGCGATGGCAACTGATGCATGGGGTGATGTTCCCTATTCTGAAGCTCTTTTAGGAGATATGGAAGTCACTACACCTCGAATTGATACGCAACGCGATATTTATCTTGGAAATGAAGCTCAAGGTATTCAAAGTTTGTTTGATTTAGTAAGAGAAGGTCTTGCAGATCTTGATAAGGAGAGTGTCTTAACCATTGGAAGTGGTGATATCGTGTACGGTGGAAATTTAGCAAAATGGAAGCGTGCGGGTAACTCATTGTTGTTACGTTTGGCGATGCAAATCAGTGCCATAGAACCCCAAATAGCTAAACAAGTTATTGACGAGGTTGTTGCACGTAACAATTATATCAATGCTAATGATCAAAACTTGGCGGTTCGATTCGGAGGTCAAGTAGGTAGTCAAGCTCCTTTATGGACGCTGACTAGAAACTCTTCTTTTCAGAATGAGCTCATGATCAGTACTAGATTTGTTAATAAACTTCAAGGACTTAATGATCCTCGTTTGCCTTTGTATATCACTCGTCCATCAAGTAACTATGTCACAATAGATAATGGTTTTAGAGGAACACCGCCAGCAGTTGCAACAAGATCAGTGTATAATAATTATGCGATTGGAGTCGGAGGCGAGGGACCGGTTAGATTATTGACGAATGCCCAAACAGCATTCATCTTAGCGGAAGCTGTAGTTCGTTTTGGAGTGGCAGGTAATGCATCTGAACTATATCAAAGAGGTATTCGTGCCTCTATGCAGGATGCAGGTGTAGCAACGGCTGATATCGACGCTTATTTCGTGGCTAATCCAACCATTGTTACATTAGCAGGTTCTACTGAACAACGTATCGAGCAAATTATCAATCAAAAATATATTGCGTTATTCTCAAATGGATTGGAGCAGTGGAATGATTGGAGAAGAACTGGTTACCCGACATTATCGGAACACCAAAATGCTCAAGGTATTGATGGTACTAGACCGGTACGATTGATTTACTTATTTACAGAACAACAACGTAATCCAAACTTCCCACAAGGCAGTGCAGCACCGCAGTCCAATGTGCCAGTATGGTGGGATGCAAACTAATTAGAAAGATTTGAATATGAGAAATTTAATCATAACACTTACGGCTCTTTTGGTAATTATGATGAGTTCGTGCGAAAAAGACTATACGGAGTTTTATTCTGATAATAGGCCGGAGATTCCTGTTACATTTGACGGTGCTACGACCCATGGTTTCAATCCATACATTATTGTACCAATTAACGATGGAAATATTAGCTTCACGCTATCTATACCTGAGAGTTCTGGTAGAACGATCACTTCGATTACTCGCGTAAGTGGTGGTGCGACAAGTATAAATGCAGGCGGCGTGCGTGCGGCGACCTACATCGCTTCACCAATTCCTGGGAATGGCACAAAGGCAACTTTCACTACGACCATTGCCGAGTTTCGCTCTAAAAATGCAGCGAATAATACGTTGATACAGAGTTTTATCAATAGTACTACTGCTACTCAAGTAGAGATAGCATTTATGTTTTTAGTAACATTAGACAATGGTCAAGAGATAATTCCTGTACAGACTCGTGTCTGGGTTCGAAAATAACTCTATTTGTGCATCAATCAGTCATTTAGACTGATTGATGCTATGATTTTCAAGAGCTGATTTCTGAAGAGATCAGCTTTTTTATTGTATTATTTTTCCTAGTGATGAATGCTTAGCCTTATTGAAGCGAAATTCGTACGTGCATTGTGTTATCATGCGTTGGTGCAGTTGTTTGCTAAACCTTATACATTAGATAACGGTGCATCGAAAGGAATTCCACTTCGTTTGCAAGCGGAAACAAATCAAGACAATAATAACATTCCTTCAAGCACCGTTGCAGAAATCTACACACAAATCTTAGCAGATTTAAATGATGCAGAACAAGGTTTGGTGGAAGAGCAAGGTACGAATAATACGATCCGTGCGCATAAAAACACTGCTATCGCGTTGAAAACGCGTGTTTTGTTAGCGATGGGACGTTATGAAGATGTGATCACAGAAGGAAACAAAATTGTTTCCGCTGCAGCACCGTTTTCTGCTCCGACAGGAGTAAACCATGCGCTACAGGGAAATGTTGTTAACGTTTTCAGAACATATAACACGACAGAAAGTATTCTTTCTTTCCCAATGGCGGAAATCAATCCTCCGGGAACTCAAAACCAATTGGGTTTTTGCTACAATCAAGGTTCGGGTAACATGGAATATACGTTGAATGCAGCTGGTGCGGGAATTTTTGCAAATACAACAGCTTGGCCGGCAACCGACGCTCGTAGAGCAAGTTTAACAGCTGATCAAACGAATGGTTCGCTGAAGCTTTTAACAAAATGGGCCGGCGTTTCTCCTTTTATTGATTGGGTTCCTGTAATTCGTTATTCGGAAATTTTGTTAAATGTGGCTGAAGCGGAAGCGGAAGCTGGTAGTTTGACACGCGCTACGGCTTTATTGCAAGCTGTTCGTAGTCGTTCCGATGCTGGTTACACTTTTACTGGATTAACAACTAGCGAAAGTGTAGTTAATGCTATATTATTGGAAAGACGTATTGAGTTATTGGGAGAAGGATTTAGAGTTCCAGATTTGCAACGACGCAATGATCCGATTAATTCGGTTGGTGCTGGTGAATCTGTTCCGGTAACGGATAGTCGTTACGTGTTTCCTATTCCGACAGCAGAAAGATCGTCTAACAACGAAATCTAAGCAACTAGCTTAAATAACAATTAAAAGCAAACGGGCGTTGAAATTTCAACGCCCGTTTTTGTTTTATCAACCTTTCTCAAACCGATAATGGCTGATCTATCCACTATCTTCCCGCAAAATCCTCACCAACCAAAAAAGCGGTAGCAGAATCCAATTCTGCTACCGCTTTTAAACTTTTATTGAAGCTTTCTTATCCTTTGATCATCGCAACGAAATCATCGAATAGATAGCGAGAATCGTGTGGGCCTGGAGAAGATTCTGGGTGATATTGTACCGAGAATGCTTTCTTGCCTTTCACACGGATTCCTTCGATGGAATCGTCGTTCAAGTTGATGTGTGTTACTTCGATATTGTCAGAGTTCTCAATGTCTTCACGAATCACACCGAAACCATGGTTTTGAGAAGTAATCTCACATTTGTCAGCAATGATGTTTTTAACCGGGTGATTGATTCCACGGTGACCGTTGTGCATTTTCTCTGTACGGATGCCGTTTGCCAAAGCTAAGATTTGATGACCTAAGCAAATTCCGAACATCGGTTTATCTGCCGCCAACACTTCTTTCACGGTATTGATCGCGTAATCCATTGCAGAAGGATCGCCAGGACCATTGGAGATAAAGTATCCATCTGCGCCCCAAGCTTCCATCTCTTGGAAAGATGTTTTAGCAGGGAATACTTTAGCATACACCTGACGTGCGTCGAAGTTGCGCAAAATATTTTTCTTGATACCTAAATCCAATACAGCGATGCGTGTTGAAGCTTCCTCGTCACCGTAGTAGTAAGGCTCTTTTGTCGTTACTAAAGAAGACAATTCCAAACCAGCCATCGAAGGAACGTCCGAAAGTTGTTTCAACAATTCTTCCACATTCAAGTTTTCCGAAGAAATGATCGCATTCATTGCACCTTTATCGCGAATATAACGAACCAAAGAGCGTGTGTCAATGTCCGAAATACCAACTAGATTTTCTTCTTCGAAATAGTTTTGAATCGAACCATCTGCCATTTTACGGCTGTAATTCACGTTGTAGTTTTTACAAACTAAACCAGCGATTTGGATTTTTTTAGATTCGGTATCATCCTCATCTACACCATAATTACCTATATGTGCATTGGTCGTTACCATGATTTGCGCATAATAAGAAGGGTCTGTAAAAATCTCCTGGTATCCAGTTGTACCGGTGTTAAAACAGATCTCGCCAGTGGTAGTTCCAATTTTTCCGGCAGCCTTTCCGTGGAAAACGGTGCCATCTTCCAGTACTAGTACCGCGGGTAATTTGCTGTAGTTGGTCATTGTTGTATAAAATAACTATGGTTAAACACTATTTAATTTCCTCTTTCGCTTTGCCTTGCATACATAAAAAAAGCCCAAATGGGCCGCAAATTAATTTAGTATGTAATCAATGAAAATCATTGATGTGAAGGCGTCAGACAGATAGAGGTTTTCTTTCATTTACTGGGATACAAAGGTATGTAGAAATTTATAAACTTTAAAATCCATATTCTAATTTTTTGAAAAGTTCGGTTGCTCGCAATAGAGCAACCAAACTTTATGATTTATAGATCAGTTTCAAACTTACTCTTTCTCGAAGAATGTAGGTTGATCGAGTTTAATCGCGATACGATATGCGGCATTTACCAAACCTACGTGGCTATAAGCTTGTGGGAAATTTCCCCATTGACTGCCGTCACCTTCGCTTACATCTTCCGCAAACAACATCAAATGGTTGCTATATTGCATCAACTTCTCGAAAATATCCTTTGCTTCGTCGACGCGACCAACGCAAGCCAAAGCTTCTACGTACCAAAATGCACAAACTAGGAAAGTTGATTTCGGCTTGCCAAAGTCATCTTTATGTAGGTAGCGATAAAACAATCCATTCTCGCCTTTTAATTCCTTTTCGAGAATTTCCAAATGCTTTTTCGCCTTTTCGCTCGCCGGATCCAGGTAATTCATCATGATAAGCTGCAAGGTGCTGGCATCCAAATTCTCACTGCCGATCGCATTGGTGTACACTTCGTTTTCTTCGTCGAAACAACCTTCAATATGTTCAGCAGCCCTGTTTTTTAACTTTCTAGCTTCTTCTGCAATATCATCGAAACCATAAATCCGAGCAATTTTTAG
Source organism: Sphingobacterium corticis (assembly GCF_042684745.1). Lineage (NCBI taxonomy): Bacteria > Pseudomonadati > Bacteroidota > Sphingobacteriia > Sphingobacteriales > Sphingobacteriaceae > Sphingobacterium > Sphingobacterium corticis. The sequence goes on from NZ_JBHUMA010000003.1 coordinate 85,234, forward strand.
TGCGGCGGTACTTCCTGCCCATTGGAATAGGTTGGAATAACAATGGCGTTGCTCGAAATTTCGGAATTCCCAAATTCCAGCATCCAACTCATCGATTGTAGCACCAATTTTCTCCAAAATAAAGGTCGTCCATTCGCGAACATTGATTTGCAATTCGTGGTTGAATCGGCTGTCCGTTAAAAGTGGCAACAAGGCAATCAATGCCTGACCGTAGACATCGTTCTGGATATGCTCGTGCGCTTGATTTCCGATGCGGACAGGTTGGTTCCCTAAATATCCGTCCAAATAGTCTAACGTGCTTTCAGTTAATTTATGTTGACCAAAAATACCGTACAAAGGTTGCAGCCGGTCCATATCCATGTGCGTAATATTAGCAATGTAGGAAGCATATTTCTCCATCTCCTCAAATTGTCCAATATGACTCAATGCGGTAAGCACATAATAACTATCGCGCAACCAGCAATAGCGGTAATCCCAGTTTCTTCCCGATCCCGGATGTTCCGGCAAGCTCGTCGTGCTTGCTGCGATAATTGCTCCGGTGTCTTCGTATTGATGCAGTTTCAAAACCAGCGCGGAGCGAATCACTTCCTTTTGATAAAAAGTAGGAATGGAAGCTTTCTTAATCCATTTCTGCCAATATTGCTGTGTACGTGTTTGAAATTCTTCTGCAGTTCGCTCAATCGGCGCCTCAAACGGACTTCCATAAGTTAGAATCAAATAAACCGTTTGATTCAATAGAAATGGAACTTCATTCTCGAAAAAATGGCTAATCGGCATATTGGTCGCCAATCGCAAATTCGTTTCCTCCGAATGATATTGTACATGATTGCTACCTCGATCTTTTTTGAACGTTTGCTTTCCGTAATCGTATGTAGGTTCGCATTTGACGCGGATTTTTGGATGCCCAGAAAGCGGTTCGACCTTTCTAATCAGCATTAGCGGTTTGTAATAACGCTCGTATTGCTCAAAACGAGGTGCGAAATCAGTAATGCGATATGCTCCGTCCTCGCTATGGATTTCCGTGCATAAGATATTGGTATTATCTACATAGTATTGGCGACTTTGGGTGATTTCACTCGTTGGTCGAATCGAGAATTCTCCGCCCTTATTGTCATCTAATAGGGAACCGAAAATGAAAGAATCTTCGAAAGATGGCCAACACAGCCAATTCACATTCGTGTCCTTTCCAATGTGCGCGATGTAGGAACAATTTCCTATTATACCGCTTTCGTAACGATGCTTTTGCGACATATAATGCTTTTTCTTATGTTAATGATTTTAAGACTGGTGGATTGATTTATTTGCTAAATCCGCTATAGAATGTAATAGGCGAATAGCATCTTGTTGACTGTCGACATAATATTTCGCGGCGGACTTTTTACTGCCTACTTTCACAGAAACCGTTTTCTCGGTAGGAAGTTCCAAAAACATATCCTCATCGGTGGCATCATCGCCCATGGCGAAAACAAAATCAGGCTGTAATTTATCAACAATACTAATGGCCGCTTTTCCTTTGTTAACTTCGCTGTTTTTTACTTCAATCACCTTATCGCCGTACAACAATTGTAAACCATGGTGCGGAATTAAATAACGCAAACTATCCATTAATTCTTGCGCGCGTAATCGACCTAAACCGGATTGCACCTTGCGGTAATGCCATGCCATCGAATATTCCTTTTCTTCCACCGCCGAACCTGCTGTTCGGTTGGTAATTTTATTCATAATCCGTTTTACAGCAGGTTTCCAACGGTCGGAAAGGTTTGATTTGCTTCGCCAAGCTTCGCCGGGAAGCTTCTTCCAAACACCATGCTCTCCAACTAGTGTATAACCTTTGTCACCAAACCATTTTTCCAAGGTCTGATGTGGACGACCACTGATGATACACACGGTGTTATTGGGGTCATTATGTAAGGTGTCCAATAGTGCATAAACTTCCTCCGTTGGAACGGCCTTGTCCGCTTCGTTGTGAAAGTCAATAAGCGTTCCGTCGTAATCTAGAAAGAAGATGCGTTTCTGACTTTTTCGATAACCTTCGGTAATTCCTTCGCTATGTTCAGGCTGAATTTTACGCGCAAACTCCTTTTTCTGTTGAATTTTGATTTCACGCATTCGAGCGAAGAATATTTCAACCCAATGGTGAATATTGAATTTTTTGACTAATTCAAAGTTCGCGGACATGCGGTTGAGTTTTTCCTCCTCCGACATGTGCAACGCAAAATGCAATGCGTGGCTGATTTGATCCATAGAATTTGGATTAACATGCACAGCATCAATCAGCTCTTTCGCCGCGCCAGCTAATTCACTTAGCACCAAAACACCAGAAGTCTCTTCCTTGCTGGCAATGTACTCCTTGCTCACTAAGTTCATTCCATCGCGAATCGACGTAATTAAACAAACATCCGCCGCAACATATAACGACGAAAGTTCTTCGACAGGGTAGGAGTTGTAGAAATAGGCGATTGGCGTCCAATCCGTAGAACCATATACCGAGTTGATATTTCCAACACGACGATCAATCTCGTCGCGTAGTTTTTTATATTGTTTCACCTTATCACGCGAAGGAACCACGAGCATATAAAGAACTACCTGTTCGCGCAATTCAGGATAATTTTTGAGCAATTCCTCAAAAGCTTTGATCCGTTGAATAATACCTTTGCTATAATCCAATCGATCGATTGAAAGGATGATTTTTCGCTGCTTGAAATACTGTTTGATTTCAGTAGCGCGTTCTTTTACCGCCGCGTCTTTCGATAAAGTGTTGAATTTGTCGAAATCAATGCCCATCGGATAAACCTCCACATAAGCGCTTCGACCACGGATTTGCAAATAATTATTTCGAATCGGAATATTCAATATATGCGTACAGGCATCAAGAAAGTGCTGTGCATCATTAAACGTATGAAACGCGATTAAATCTGCTCCCAAAATACCTAAAAGCAATTCGTTTCTCCAGGGGATGCTACGAAAAACTTCGTCCGGTGGGAACGGAATATGCTGAAAATACCCAATCGACAATTTTTCATTCTGTCTTCGCAGAATGTTGGGCAACAACATCAATTGATAATCATGCACCCAAACGGTATCTTCTGGTTCTAGGTATTCGCGAACAATTTGTCCAAATTTTTCATTGGCTTGTACATACGTTGCCCAGTTATCGGAATCGTACACCGCATAACTTGGACTATAATGACAAATGGGCCATAATACTTCATTAGAAAAGCTTTCATAGTAACCCAAAATTTCTTCTTCAGTAAGGAAAACCGGAACCAAATTGAGCTCGCGAAGTTCATCGGTGATAAATGATTTCTCTTCTTCGTTTTCCGGAATAATGCCCGGCCATCCGACCCAGATATTATTTCCCTCGTTATAAATAGATCCCAAGCCGGTGGCCAATCCGCCTTCGCTTGGACTAATAACCAATCCGCTTTCCTTGCGTTCAATTTTTACAGGTAACCTGTTGGATACGATAATGACTTTATTGCTGTTTTTTGGACTCATGCTAGATGGTGTTGACCTCGACTCTTTGGGTGTTGGAACGCACTTACTTGGCGCCGAGTCAGTGTTGTATTGACACTTAGTATAACCGTAAGTTACCGAATTTGTTTGGTGAATGTGGGTCGAAAAAAATATTTTATTGAAAATGATGTTATTCCGGAAATAACTTTATATTTGTTCTATAATGTTGAACAATAGCACATATCAATTATGGTGGTGGCCTGAGGCAGAAAGCGTCGGGAAGCATAACTATTGGTGTGTATAACATAAAAATATACCCTATTTAGAAGAGGCCCGACACAGATGTCGGGCCTCTTTTTTGTATCATCATACGTAGTCAGAATATTGCATTTATGAAGTATAATTTTAAAACGAATTACAAACAGATATTGGCGGATACGACCACGCCCGTCAGTATCTATTTGCGGTTGCGCGATGTGTTTCCAAATAGCTTATTGTTGGAAAGTTCGGAATACCAAAGCCGCGATAACAACATCAGTTATATTTGTTGCCAACCGATCGCCGGCATTGTGCTTAATCGGGAAGGTTTGCATATCAATTACCCTAATCAACCCAAAGAAACCAAAGCGCTCCATCCAATCAACCTCAAGCAAGAAGTTTCTGCGTTCCGCGATGCGTTTGAATCGGAGGCGCCAGCCGACATCAACTTGATATCAAACGGTTTGTTTGGTTATTTTTCTTTCGAAGCGGTTGAGCATTATGAGGACATTAAGCTTACGGTGGAAAAAGATGCAAAACGCGATATTCCACCCATGCAATATCATGTATATAAATACGTAATCGCTATCGATCATTTCCGAAATCAGCTTTTCCTTTTTGAGAACTTACTGGCGGATGAGCAGTCGGATTTAGATCGGATGGAATACATTATTCAAAACCGCAATTTCCCAGAATACGACTTCAAAAAGCAAGCTGCAGAAACCTCTAATATGACGGACGATCAGTTTCGTGATTTGGTTAAAACCATGAAACAACATATCCAACGCGGTGATGTCTTTCAGATCGTGCCTTCGCGCGCTTTCTCGGTTGGGTTTTCGGGCGACGAATTCAACGTTTACCGCGCTTTGCGATCTGTAAATCCTTCGCCTTATCTGTTCCATTTCGATTATGGTGATTTCAAAATTTTCGGTTCGTCGCCAGAAGCACAGTTAACGATTCGCAAGGGCGAAGCAACGATTTATCCGATCGCAGGTACGTTCAAACGCACGGGCGATATGGAATTGGACGAAAAGATCGCGGAGCAATTGAAGGAAGATCCCAAAGAATCTGCGGAGCACGTGATGCTGGTTGATTTGGCACGAAATGATTTGAGTCGTCATTGCACGGATGTGCAGGTAAAATCCTACAAGGAAGCACAATATTATTCACATATCATCCATTTAGTTTCCAAAGTTTCCGGCAAGTTGCATGCAGATTCCAATCCGTTCGATGTAGTTGGTGATACATTTCCCGCCGGAACATTATCTGGCGCACCAAAACACATGGCGCTAACGCTAATCGATCGTTATGAAGGTTTGCAACGCTCCTTTTATTCCGGTGCGATCGGATTTATGGGATTCAATGGCGATTTTAACCACGCCATAATGATTCGTTCTTTTTTGAGCAAAGGCAATGTGTTGCATTATCAGGCAGGTGCAGGAATTGTATTGGATTCCGATCCGGAAAGTGAACTACAAGAAGTAAATAATAAAATTGCGGCATTGCGTCGCGCGTTAGATTTAGCAGAAACATTATGATCAGACCATTAGAATACTGCGAAAACAAAGATCATGTGATGGATTCTTTGCAAACCATTGAACAACGTATTGCGGAGTTAGTGGAATTAAAAATAGTCTACATGGCTAAAGCTGCCGTTTTAGGCTCAGAAATCGAAAACGAAACACCAGAAACTACTTTGCAATATGCGCAATAATAAAATTTTAGTCATTGATAATTACGATTCCTTCACCTACAATTTGGTGCATTTGTTGCAGGAATTAGGGCGCGAATATGAGGTAGTCAGAAACGATAAGTTTACATTGGACGATGTGGAGCAATACGATAACCTGTTACTATCGCCTGGTCCCGGGATTCCAAGCGAAGCTGGATTATTGATGGATGTGATTCGTCGTTACGGAGCCAGCAAACGGATTTTGGGCATTTGTTTGGGACAACAAGCTATTGCCGAGGTTTATGGCGGTACTTTGTTTAACATGAAAAAGCCGTTGCACGGCGTAGCTACCGGCATTGAGGTCGTGGATTCGGAAGAACGGTTGTTCCAAAACTTTCCTGCTGATTCGCAGATCGGACGCTACCATTCCTGGGCAGTTTCGCCAGAAAATCTTCCAGATTGTTTGAAAGTGACCGCTGTGGATAAAGATGGAATCATCATGGCGCTATCGCACAAAGAATACGATGTGCGCGGTATGCAGTTTCATCCGGAATCCATTTTAACGGATAACGGTCGACAACTTATTGCGAATTGGCTTTCCTAATTTTTAATAGAAAAACATGACGATTTTAGATACGATTATAGCAAGAAAAAAAGTAGAAGTTGCCGATGCTAAAGCAAAAGTTTCCGAAGAAGAGTTGCAACAATATCCACTATTCGGAAGAACCTGTTATCGTTTGCGCGATTTTATATTGGATGACAAAAAAACCGGAATTATTGCCGAATTTAAAAGAGCTTCTCCTTCGAAAGGATTGATCAATGGCGATGTGACGGTGCAAGAAGTAGTTTCAGGCTACCAAACGGCTGGCGCATCGGCTATTTCAGTTTTAACAGATTCAGATTTCTTCCAAGGATCATTGGACGATTTAACCGCGGCGCGCGAAGTATTGCAAATTCCGCTTCTCCGCAAAGAATTTATTGTGGATGCTTATCAAATTACCGAAGCAAAAGCTTACGGCGCAGATATCATTCTTTTGATTGCTGCCTGTTTGACGGAGGAAGAAATCAAAACTTTGTCAACGTACGCGCACTCGTTGGGTTTGAGCGTTTTGCTGGAGGTACATAATCAGGAAGAATTAGAGCGTAGCCTGTTTGATACCATCGATGCAATCGGCGTAAACAATCGTAATCTGAAAGATTTTTCGGTTTCCCTAGATCATTCTTACTATTTGGTTTCGCGAATTCCGGATCAATATATTAAGGTTTCGGAAAGCGGAATTTCTGATCCACAAACGATCAAAGCATTGCAAAAAGTAGGTTTCTCGGGCTTTTTAATTGGCGAAAATTTCATGCGCTCGCCTGATCCATCAACAGCGATTAAAGAATTTGTCCAAACTCTTCAAGCTTAAACGTTTTACCTGATTTTAAAATTTTACGATAATTAGCACGTTATCTTTGTGTTAATGCTTCGCGAGCACGCTAGAATTCCTATCTTTGAAAATAAGGTAAGTTTATGTATCTTAGTGTTTTTGATACACTATGTGTGAACGCATATTTTTAGATAACCATATACAATAAAAATGAGTTTAATTATTGATGTACACGCGCGCCAGATTTTAGATTCGCGCGGAAATCCAACCATTGAAGTTGATGTAACTACACAAAATGGTTTTGTTGGACGTGCTGCGGTTCCTTCCGGAGCATCTACTGGAGCCCACGAAGCGGTTGAATTGCGTGATGGTGATAAAGCAAAATATTTAGGTAAAGGCGTGTTGAAAGCAGTAGAAAACGTAAATACTAAAATCGCGAAAGCGTTAGAAGGTATTGATGTTTTCGAACAAAATGCAATCGATGCAGCTATGATCGCGTTAGATGGTAGCGAAAACAAAGGAAACTTAGGCGCAAATGCAATCTTGGGTGTTTCTTTGGCAGTAGCGAAAGCGGCAGCGCAAGAAAGCCGTCAACCATTGTACCGCTACATCGGTGGTGTGAATGCAAACACATTGCCTATCCCGATGATGAACATCATCAACGGTGGTTCTCACTCGGATGCACCTATCGCGTTCCAAGAGTTTATGATTATGCCTGTTGGCGCAGCTTCTTTCTCTGAAGGATTGCGTTGGGGAGCAGAAATCTTCCACACGTTGAAAAAAATCTTGCACGACCGTAACTTATCTACAGCAGTAGGTGACGAAGGTGGTTTCGCGCCAACTTTTGATGGTACGGAAGATGCAATCGAAACGGTTTTGAAAGCAATCGAGCAAGCAGGTTACAAAGCTGGTTCTGATGTGTTCTTGGCTTTGGATTGTGCTTCTACAGAATTCTTCGAAAACGGTAAATACGATTACTCGAAATTCGAAGGTGCTACTGGTGCGATTCGTACCACAGAAGAGCAAGTAAACTACTTGGCAGAATTGACAGAGAAATATCCGATCATTTCTATCGAAGATGGTATGGGTGAAGATGACTGGGCTGGCTGGAAATTGTTGACCGAAAAAATCGGTGATCGCGTTCAGTTGGTAGGTGATGATTTATTCGTAACCAACACAAAACGTCTTCAAGAAGGTATCAATACAGATACAGCAAACTCAATCTTGGTAAAAGTAAACCAAATCGGTTCTTTGACAGAAACAATCAACGCGGTTTCTTTGGCGCAACATAACGGATATACTTCGGTCATGTCACACCGTTCTGGAGAAACAGAAGATAATACGATTGCTGATTTAGCAGTTGCTTTGAACTGTGGTCAGATCAAGACTGGATCGATCTCAAGATCAGACAGGATCGCGAAATACAACCAATTGCTTCGCATTGAAGAAGAATTGGGTAGCAACGCGAAATATATCGGAAGCGATTTCAAATACGCGAAAAAAGGTTAATTCCTTTTTTAAGCTATTAATGCTAAAAAGCTACAGCTGTACAAAAGTGCGGTTGTAGCTTTTTTGGTTTTATGTGGTTGTAGTGGTGGTGTTAAGTGGTTAAGGAGTTGATAATGAGTTAGTAAAGTTGATAGGATTAATAGGGGGCAAGCTGTTGATTACCTATGGTGAGCACTTCGTGGTTTGTAAAGATATCTTCCAACTATGCCCTCTATGGCGGGCGGCCATCATCCTTTTGACCGCAAAAGGATGCAAAACTCGCCGCTTACCGTATTGGCAACAACTTTCGTGCATCCCTGTACTACTGCCAATCCGCTCATGCGGCATTTTAATAAGATGGAGAGTGGGTGCACAAGATAGTGGCACTCCGTAACTCGGAACCTCGTTACTTCATTAATTTGCTTCGGTAAAGCACAAACTTCCTTGAACGAATAATCGACCTAGCGTTCCGATTGCGTCGTCCGACCGAAAGTCAATCCGTTAAGAACAAAACATTGTTTGAGCGTAGCGAGTTTGGTTTTGTTTAGGATTGCTGAGGAAGGATAGCAAAGAGGAATGCAGTCTTGATTTAGCTTCGCTGAGTACTTCGTGGTTTTGCCAAACTTTTTATCAGGAAAAATTTTGAAAAGAATTTCCTTCAACTCACTCATTTTAATGGGATAATAATATCTTTGTGATTATGGAACGTTTTATCAACGTGGTTCGAAATAAATATATCATTGCGGTTGCGGTTTTCGTAGCTTGGATGGCTTTTTTCGATCGTTACGACCTGACGACTCAATACAATTATCAGCAGGAACGTAATAAGTTGGAAGCGGAAAAGGAATATTATACCAATGAAATTTCCACCATTTCGACTGCTATTAAGGATGTCAAATCCAATCCGGACATTATTCAAAAAATAGCGCGCGAAAAGTACAAAATGAAAAGAACCAACGAAGATGTGTATATTGTCGAGGAATCGACGATAGACTAACCATGCGCATCTATTGGCATTTTTATAAAACCATTCTTTTAATTAATGTTTTTCTAAGCTTAGGCTTGGTTCTCCTGCTTGCTTCTTTATCCGCTTATCCTTTTGTATTCGGTTCAATTGGCTATTTATTAACGGCTGGGTTGGTTCGAATTTTCGAGCAAAATAGCATGTATTTCTACTACAATTTGGGGTTTAGCCGGGTGCGTTTGCATCTCGGAGCTTTCGGAATTAACATGCTATTCAGCGGAATTTTTTATGCGCTGACGCTACTATTTCATCCAAGTTTCGATTTATGAAAGCTATCACAAATCAGAAACGAGAAAAGGAGTTCTACGTGGATTCCGTTCAATTCGCTTACAATAGTCAACGTAATATTTTGACCGGAGGTTATTTAGCTTGCGGCGTCGGCGATGTTTTGGCGCTAGTGGGACGGAATGGCTGCGGAAAATCAACATTGATGAAAGTAGCGTTTGGATCGCTGAAGGCGCATCATAGTTACATTCGTTTGAACGGCGAAAGAATTACTAACGCTTTTGAATCGAAAGATGTTTGTTATCTTCCGCAAGACAGGTTTCTGCTTACCTCCATGCGCGTACGCAAAGCCATCGATCTCATGATTTCTGACGATCGCGGGAAAGAAAATATAATGTCGCATCCCATTCTTAAGCCCGTGCTGGACAATTTGGTTGCCGACTTATCTGGCGGAGAATGTCGGTTTTTAGAAATTATGTTAATTCTGCATCAGCCTGCGACATTTATGTTGCTAGACGAACCATTTTCTGGACTTTCTCCTATAATGAAGGATGAAGTTTGTGCTCAAATCCTCCATCTTCACGATAAAAAAGGCATTGTAATCTCTGATCACGATTATCGTTATATGCTGGATATTGCGACGAAAATTACTTTGCTGCAAAACGGTTCTTGCAGGAATATTCGCGATAAAAAAGAATTGGAAATGTTTTATGTGCCCGACGGCACCTTTTCTGATTAACAACCTTTTCTGCTAATCAATGTTCTGCTTTAGTTTTCGTTCTGTTCGAAACATACAAACGATCGAGCCGACAAAATAGATCGCCATCGAGATGTGCAATAAATTACGATTATTCTTTCCAAAATCGAAATCCGTCAAGAAAATGAGAGCAAGTTGTATGAGCATAACCGTTGGCACAACCCAAATCCATTGCTTGGCGAAATAACGTTGCGATAATTGCCAGTTTATCTGATTTCTCATCGAACGAGTCGTTCTATAGCCATAGATGAAGTTGATCTTTTTCGCCGGAAAGAAATACAAAGCGAACGAAACGATCAGCAAAAGCAAGTCAATTAGGATAATTTCAACGTATTCTTCTGGCATGGTTCGTTAACTAGGATTGGTGTTGGCTTAACTAGCTGCTATCTAATATAACAAAAAAGCGATCAAACACTGTTTGATCGCTCATATATTTTGCTTTTTAAATTTTCATTTATGCGAATAAAGACCAAGTTGACCAAGGAATACGAGAAAGGAAAAATACCAAACCAACTAGGTAAAAAATGAATACAGTTTGGTTTGCTTTCCAATCGTCGGTCATTCGCTTTGCTTTTGAATATCCTATGGTAATCGCAACTACACCTAATAACATCATAAGTGGGTGCTCAATGATTTTGAAGCGCAACAAGCTGTCTTTCATCACTGCTCCCGAAAACATGCTGTAGTATTGAAGTGTGATGAAGTAGGTAATTCCTATGAGCATCTGGATGTGTCCGCTGATCAAACCAATCAACGCAATTTTTCTGTTGTACGGACGATATTTTAAGTAATTAACTAGCGTAAGCACAATAGATACTAGCAAAGCAATTAGCAATACCACAGCAACTGTAGAGTGTAGATGTTTCATTCCCGTTATTATAAATATAAATTACATTATCTCGACGGCAAATATACTACTTTGATAATCGTTTGTCGCCTAATTCTTTGAATTCTGATTTACTTTTGAAGTTAGGGAAAGTACTTTCCATACTCAACGTGTAACCGATATCGAAGAACAAACGAATGTCTGCCAAGATTCCGGTAAAGTCCCAATGTTCATTTAGTTCGTCGCGGACGGTGTGATAAGTTCCTGCTAATGCTTCTTTACGTTTGTTAAGCGCGACGGTGTCTGCATCCAAATAATCTCCTCCGCTACCCATAAATAATCCCGGAACGCCAACTTTAACAAAGTTGAAATGATCCGAACGGTAAAATCCTCCCGAAGACGGACTTCCCGAATCCATCACGATACGATCAAACTTTTTAGCTGATTTTTCTACATAATCCTCCAATTCCGTTTGTCCGCGTCCTACGATGGAAACAACTTTGGTTGCTCCAACTGCGTTAAATGCATCCATATTCAAGTTACCAACGGTTTTGTCCAATGGGTAAATAGGATGTTCTGTATAATACTGCGAACCTAACAAGCCTTCTTCCTCCGCCGTAACGGCAAGAAAAACGATCGAACGCTCCGGTCTCACTTTGGCTGCTTGAAAGGCTTTTGCAATCTCAAACAACGCAGAAACACCTGCTGCATTATCGATAGCGCCATTAAAAATCGCATCGCCATTTTCGGCTTCGCCAACGCCCAAGTGATCCCAGTGCGCGGTGTAAATAACGACCTCTTCCGGACGTTTCGATCCTTTAAGCTTAGCTATCACATTGTTCGAAGCAGATTTTCTCGTTTGGTTTTTCAAGCTCATGGATGTACGAATGCCCATTGCTTTTGGCTTGAATCCCGGTTTCTTTGCGCTTTCCAATGCGTCGGCATCTAGATCACTGATCGCAAATAATTGATTCGCAATCGGTGTGGTTATCCAACTTTGGAAATCAACATTTTTAGCGCCTTCTTCCGGCACTAAACTCAACTGCGGTCCTGACCAACCCGAACGGACAACATTCCATCCGTAGCTTGCTGCTTCCGTTTCATGGATCAAAATTACTCCAGCAGCACCTTGGCGTGCGGCTTCTTCATATTTGTAGTTCCAACGACCGTAATAGGTCATAGTATCCGCTTTGAAAAGGTTTTTATCGTACCTTCCTGGATCTGAAACCATGGCGACCACCGTTTTACCTTTTACGTCAATATCAGCATAATCGTTCCAATCGAATTCCGGTGCTACAATACCAAAACCAACAAAAACCAACTCCGAATCTTTTACTTGTACGTCGCTGGAAAGTTGCGGGCTCGTAACCACGAAATCATCCAAATATTTCGCATTCACGGATCCTTTTGCACTAGAAAATGTCCATGTATCGCTGGTCGGTTTCGCATCAATTTGCACCATCGGCACTTCTTGAAAGTAAGAATCACCGTTTCCGGGTTCTAAACCGAGCGCTTTAAATTGTTCTTCGATATAATTCACCGCTAAGGTATCACCTTTTGTAAAGGGCTTTCTGCCTAGAAATTCATCCGACGATAATTTGGCTACATGAGCGCGATAACTATCTTCCGAAATGGCAGATAAAGCGGCGGAATCTAAACCTTCCGTATCGTGTTTTTGCGCGCTGCGGTCGCAAGATGCAAACGAAATAAACGCTAGCGCGGCATAGGTTAATGTTTTGTGCATAACCAAATATAAGGCTTCTGCAAAGAAATGAGAACTGATGCTCGTTGCTTTTTAGGCTGGAACGACTTCCGCGATAGGATGGAAGAGATAAATGCGTCCAGTAGCAAGCTCTACGCATTTGTAACGTTTTCGTAGCTTTTCTTTCTTTTGGAACACTCGTCCGTTTTTAAACGAAAATACGCTGTCCAAATCCAACGATTCTACCGTAACCAGATTCGATTTCGCAGCCGATTCGCTATCGTATTTCTTCAAAACCCGAAAGAGATTCAAGTCGGTACAACTGGAAGCTGCCGGATTATCCATATACTTTACTAATGCAACGGTAACATCATTCGGCAACACATTCAACTTCAAAAAAGGCTGCATCAAATCCTGAAAATTTTTCTTCCATTCTGTGCCGTGTGGTTTTACGCGATGCTGATGTTGCGTATAGGTTTTCAGATGAGCAAACTCGTGCACGGTTGTGATTAAAAATGAATACGGATTGAGATCGTGATTGACCGATATTTGATGTGTTTTGCCCTGAAATGGTGCCCGGTAATCGCCCAATTTGCTGCTTCTAGATCGAGAAACCTTAAAACGGCAACCGGTGTCTATAATCCACTGCGAAATAATGGGAGCAGCGTCCTTTGGTATGTAGCGCGATAAGGATTCGGTAAAATCAGGCATCATACAAAAATAGGAATTTTCGGTACATTACGTATTCGCATCGGAGCGGATGTGACAAATCCTTTTTATCTTTGAATACACAATAACCGGACGACGCATGCTACGTAAGCTTTTGATTAGAAATTATGCTTTGATAGATTCCTTGGATATCGATTTTGATGAAAAGTTGAATATCATTACAGGGGAAACGGGTGCCGGTAAATCCATTATTATGGGTGCGCTTGGGCTGATTCTTGGTAATCGGGTAGAAGGGAAGTACGTGTTCAACGAAGGTAGTAAATGTATTATCGAAGGTTATTTCGATGTGCGCAACTATGCATTGAAGGATTTGTTCGATGAACAAGATTTGGATTATGAAGCGGAAACCATTATTCGTCGTGAAGTCAGTTCGGAAGGAAAATCGCGTGCGTTCGTGAATGATTCGCCAGTTACCTTGCAAGTGCTGAAAGCGTTGAGCGAGCGATTGATCGATATTCATTCGCAGCAAGCGACCAACCAAATCAACACCGAGGATTTTCAGTTTTTGGTATTGGATAGCGTAGCTAATAATGCAGCAACAAATGCAGATTACACGAAAAAGCTAAAAGCTTATAAGGGAAATGTTTCGGCGCTTCGCGAATTGGAAGAACGAATTGCGCAATCTAATGCGGAGGCGGATTACAATCAATTTGTTGTTAATGAACTGGAATCGGCTCAACTGATTGAAAATGAAGTGGAAGATTTGGAGTCGGAACAGCGTCAGCTGGAGAATGCGGAGGATATAAAACGCGGATTGCTCAATGCAGTTCAGAGTTTAGAAGAAGGCGAACAGAATGCCTTGCAAAGCTTAAAAGAATCCCTTAGCGAGATACAGCGCATTGCGTCCTACATGACCGGCGGTGATGATTTGCTGGCACGTTTAGACAGCAGTATTATTGAGTTGAAGGATATTTCTGCAGAATTGGCTACTCAAGAACAAACGGTTTCTGTGGATGAAGAGCGATTAGCTTTTGTTTCTGAGCGCTTATCGACTTTATATAATTTGGTGCAGAAATATCGCGTGGCGGATGTGGAAGCATTAATCGGTTTGAGAAATGAGTTAAGTGAAAAAATCCAATCATTAACCAATCAAGAAGCCGAGGTGCTGGCGCTGAAAAAGCTAGTAGAAACAAGCGAAAGTGAAGTGCAAAAAGCGGCTCAAAAGCTGTCGGACAGCCGAACGAAGATTGTTCCACAAATAAAAAAGGAAATAGAAAAAACCTTGCTGAAAGTGGGTATGCCGAATGCGGTATTGGAAATCGAATTGATAAAAGATCAACCGTTTAATGCTTACGGAACGGATAAAGTCAGCTTTTTATTCTCCGCCAATAAAGGACAATCGCCGCAGGCAATTCATAAAGTCGCATCAGGCGGTGAACTTTCGCGTGTAATGTTGGCGGTAAAATCTTTGGTGGCGCGAAGTTCTGCTTTGCCAACGATTATTTTCGATGAAATAGACACCGGAATTTCTGGTGAAGTTGCACTCCAAGTTGGCGAGGTGATGCAATCTTTGGCTAATCACATGCAGGTTGTAGCGATTACGCATTTGCCGCAAATTGCTTCCAAAGGTGAACGCCATTTCAAAGTGTACAAAGAAGATCAAGCCGAACGTACTTTGTCGAGAATCGAGGCACTGAACCAAGATGAACGCGTTTTAGAGGTGGCCAAAATGCTTAGCGGTTCGAAACCGGGCGATGCAGCGCTTCAACATGCTCGCGAGTTGATCCAAGGAGAATAAGCCGATCATTTAAATAGAAACACAACAATAATGATATACAACAAAACCATGCTTGGTGCTTTAATGGTAATGAGTATTTCCTTCGGGCAAGCTCAAAATCGTAAAGATGGACCAATGCGTATTCAAAGAACAAAAGATCAATCCGTGAATCAATTAACATCCGAAAAAAGTCCATTGACTGCCGAAGGCCTGTGGAAGTTCGGCCGTGTTTCTGCGGAGCAACTTACTGCTGATGGAAAACACTTGATTTACGGAGTCGGGAATTACGATTTGGAATCAAATAGCACCGAACGTCATCTGTTTTCAATTCCGGTAATGGGCGGAACTCCACAGCAAATTACGAATGAAAAAGGAAGCGAAAGTGTTTTAGATATCACCGCTCAAGGCGAAATTATCTATTTATTCAAGGGTGATCTTTGGAAAATGGCTAGCGACGGGAACAACAAAATACAAATCACGCATACAGAAGGAAAGCTGGAGAATGTGAAATTATCTCCTGATAAGAAGCACATTCTATACAGTCAATCTGTGCTAATCACACCTACACACGGGCCAGATAAATACAAAGATTTGCCAAAAAGCAATGCTTACGTGTACGATGATTTGGATTTTAGGCACTGGGATACGTTTAACGACGGGCGCTATGCACATCCTTTTGTAGCAAGCTATACTGACGGGAAATTAGGCGAAGCGAAAGATTTACTGGAAGGTGAACCATTCTACAGTCCGCAAGCGCCATTTGGTGGTGCGGAAGATTTTGCTTGGTCGCCCGATAGCAAAGCGGTGCTTTATGTCGCCAAAAAGCGTGTCGGTAAAGAATATGCACAAAGCACGAACACTGATATTTATCGTCACGATTTGGCGAGCGGACAAGTCACTAATCTGACAGAAGGAATGAATGGTTACGATACCAATCCAACTTTCAATTCCGCTGGCGATCGGTTAACGTGGTTGAGCATGAAAAAAGATGGTTTCGAAGCGGACAAGAATGACATTATCATCATCGCGAGCAACGATTCCAAACAGCGCGTTAACCTGACCGCACATTGGGATGGCACGGTAAATTCCTTTGTGTGGAGCAAAGATGGTAAGAAAATCTACTTTACCGCGCCCGTAAAAGGAACCGTACAATTATTTGAGTTGGCTGTGGCAAAATCGCTATCAGCAAAGAGCAAGCCGAAGATTATTCAAATAAGTGAAGGCGAATTTGATATTACGGGAATCGTCGGGGAATATAATGGCGGTTTGGTAGTAAGTTCTACGCGCTTAACACGCGCAACCGAGATTTATCGCTACGATTTTAAAAATCGCCAACTGACGCCAATTACCACAGTAAATGATGAAGCTTATGCCAGTATCGCAGAAACAAAAGTGGAAGGTCGCTTCACGAAAGCAACGGACGGTTTAGATTTGTTTTCTTGGGTAGTTTATCCGCCGGATTTCGATCCAACAAAGAAATATCCGACTTTACTATATTGTCAAGGTGGACCGCAATCGGCCGTTACGCAATCGTACTCCATTCGTTGGAATTTGCAGTTGATTGCCTCGCAAGGTTACATTGTTATCGCGCCAAACCGTCGCGGAATGCCGGGCTGGGGCGTAAAATGGAATGAAGATATTTCCGGCGATTGGGGCGGACAGCCTATTCGTGATTACTTATCCGCGATTGACGATCTATCCAAAGAAAGCTACGTCGATAGCGATCGTTTAGGTGCTGTTGGTGCGAGTTACGGCGGTTATTCGGTATTTATGTTAGCGGGAGTACACGAAGGTCGTTTCAAATCGTTCATTTCGCATTGCGGATTGTTTGATATGGTTTCTTGGTATGGAACCACGGAAGAATTATTCTTCGCGAACCAAGATTTAGGCGGCCCGTATTGGGATGCCGCGAATGAAAAAACGTACAACGATTTCAACCCGATCAAACATATTGAAAAGTGGAATACGCCAATCTTCGTAATCCAAGGCGGTAAAGATTATCGTGTGCCGATTGGCCAAGGTTTGGAAGCATTTCAAGCAGCGCAGCTGCGCGGAATAAAAAGTCGTTTGTTATATCTGCCGGACGAAAATCACTGGGTGTTATCTGGTCATAATGCGCAAGTTTGGCAACGTGAATTCTTTAAATGGTTAAGCGAAACGTTGTAAACAACGTAACATAACAAACGAACATATCGGCCTGCGTAAGTTTTATGCAGGCCGACTGTTTTAAAGCGAATCCCTTCTATTTTAAGCGAATCAATGTGTGAATTTATTGATACGTTACTTTATAATATGGCGTGCCGTCAATGATTTTTTAGGCTCGCAAAGACGCGTTTATAATTGTTCTTTAAAATGAAAATCATCGCACCTTTCATTATATTGTTCAATAAAAACTCAATCAAATGAAAATTGTATTAGATGTAAAGTCCATTTTAATCGGACTACTATTAGCAAGTGTTGCATTCTTAGCTATGAGCAACAAATCGCAGCAAGAATCGAAAAGTGGGAAATTTACAACGGAAATTCGCGACAACATGGTAATCATCCTAAATACCGAAAATGGTGATTATATTATCGGCAAAAGCCTGAACGATATCATTCGAGATCGTTGGATAAAAGGCGAATTTTACCAAACATTTAAAACAGCTAAAGTATCTGAATAGTGAAAACAAATGTGCATTTCTTAGACCTAATCATGGTTTTGAATCCAACCTCAGCATACTGTTTTTTTAACTTTTTCTGACAAAAGCTGATTGTTAGCGAAACAAAAAGTGGGTTACTTTATTTAGAATTTAAAAGATCATATTATGTTTAGATTAGATGAAAAAGTAGCTATTGTTACTGGTGCCGGATCTGGAATCGGACAGGCTATTGCAGAGCTTTTTGCTTCAAACGGAGCAAAAGTTGTCGTATCGGATATCAACGAAGAGAATGGAAAACGTGTGGTCGACAAGATAAAATCGGCTGGCGGCGATGCTATTTTCGTAAAAGCGGATTCTTCCAGTGCGGAAGATAATGAAAAACTAGTAGCTACTACGGTAGAACACTTTGGAAGATTAGACATCGCCTGTAATAATGCGGGTATTGGTGGGCCGGCACAGCTTACCGGAGAATACGATATTGACGGATGGAATAAAGTCATTAATGTGAATTTGAATGGTGTATTTTATGGATGTCGATATCAGCTAGCACAAATGGCAAAGAATGGTGGAGGAAATATTGTAAACATTGCATCGGTTCACGGTACCGTTGCGGCGCCAATGAGCAGTGCTTACACAGCCACGAAACATGCCGTTGTCGGATTAACTAAAAACATTGCTGCAGAATATGCGAAACAAAATATTCGTTGCAATGCCGTCGGTCCGGGATACATTCTGACCCCGTTGCTGGAGGATAATTTGACGCAGGAAATGCAAGATGCGATTGCTGCTAAAGCACCTGCGAATAGGTTAGGAACACCGGAAGAAGTAGCAAATCTCGTTTTGTTCTTAAGTTCCGATCAAGCATCTTTTATTACGGGATCGTATTACATCGCGGACGGAGGATATACGGCTATTTAGAAGGTTAAATAGCAAAAACTCGTATCCAAAATCAAAAAACACAGCACATGCAAAACATAGAAAATAAAGTGGCGTATATCACTGGCGGAACCAAAGGGATTGGTTTCGGTATTGCCAGAGTACTGCTCGAAAGCGGACTAAAGGTAGCTATATCAGGCCGCAACATAGAGGATGTAGAAAAGGCAAAAGCATTGTTGGGAAGCGATAATGTCTTAGCTATCCAATCCAACGTCAGTAATTTTGAAGATGAAGTGAAAGCGGTAGAACAGATTGTGACAAAGTTCGGTAAATTGGATGTGGTGATTGCTAATGCAGGAGTTGGAAAGTTTGCTCCGGTAGATCAATTGTCGCTGGAAGATTGGAATGCTATGATAGATACTAATCTTACGGGTGTTTTTCATACATTGAAAGCAACCGTAGATCAGTTAAAAGCGCATAAAGGATACTACATTTCTCTTGCTTCATTGGCAGGAACTAATTTCTTCGCAAATGGAGCTGGTTACAATGCGTCGAAATTTGGCGTTGTAGGTTTCACGCAAGCTGCGATGTTGGATTTGCGTGCCTACGATATCAAATGCACCACCATTATGCCGGGTTCGGTCACCTCGCACTTCAATGATCATGTTCCTAGTGAGGAAGATGCTTGGAAGATTCAGCCATCAGATTTAGGCGAAATGGTCGTCGATCTATTGCAAATGAATCCCAACGTATTGCCAAGTAAGATTGAAGTTCGCCCAGCTAGAACGAAGTAAGAAAAAGCAATTTAGGAACTTAATCAGTTATTAATAAAAACGGGTTGTTTCCGATAAGAAACAACCCGTTTTTATTTGCTGTAAATTCTTTGCGAACTTACTTCGTATCTTTCTTACCAAAAATGCTTAAACGAAGGTAGCGACCCGGATTTTCTTTCAAATCTTTCACCAAGTTGTCTAGATTCAAGGAAGCGTTGTTTAAGTTGTTGTATAACTTATCATCGTTAATTAATAAGCTCAACGATCCATCGCCATTCTGAATTTTTTGAGTGATTGCATGCACTTCCTGCATCGCTTTATTGGCGTTATCGACCGTTTCTTTAATCTCAACTTGTGCCAAATTGTTGGACATGGTATCTAAATTGCCCAAAATCGAATTAATTTGTCCGTCGTATTTCTTGAAGTTCGTAGTGATGGATTCTAAGTTCATCATAATTTGTGCTAAACGCATCCGTTCAGAACCTACTAAACCTTCCACATCGTTTGTTATCTTCTCTACGTTGCTCAATGACACCGATATACTGCGTAAACTCTGTTTGAAATCGCGTTGGAACTCATCATCCAGTGCTGTATTCACGGCAGATAAAACGGAGTCCAATTTTACCACCAAGTTCTCCACTTTGTGCTGCAACGGCTCCACTTTTTCCATAAGGTTGGCCTGAATATCCGACAACAGCGGATCTCCATCGCGTGCCATGGTTGTACTATTTCCTAAATCGAAGACAATTGCTTTGCTCCCCAATAAATCCGCACTTACAATCCGCGCAACCGTATTAGAAGGAATCTCGTAATCGCCTTTAATTTTAAATTCTGTACGAATCTTTCCGTTTTCCTGCATTTTCAAACTGGAAACACGACCTATTTGATAACCATTTACCATTACAGGTTTGGATGCGGAAAGTCCGTCTACATTGTTGTACTCGGTATAATAGGTGTTTTCAGAAGTAAAGACATCGTTTCCTTTCAGAAAACTATAACCTATAAATAGCAAAGCAATCGCTATTGCTGTTAGCGCGCCGACTTTCGTTTCGTTGGAAATTTTCAAAATATGTGACCTTTAAATATTGGCGAAAAATTCAATCCTTTTATCTGTTAACGCTCTAAGATAATAAAAGTTTAGCGTTACAGGTTTTTTCGGTAGGTATTTATCGCGTTGTACAGATTTTCTACAATTTCCTCTTGTCCTTTACCGGACATCATGTATTGTTCCTCTTCGGAATTGCTAATAAATCCAATCTCTGTTAAAACTGCTGGCATTCCTGCAGTTTTCAAAACTGCTAACGGCAATTCTTTAACCCCACGATTAATGCGACCGGAACGCGTGTATTCTGCTTGCATGTAACTCGCGAGCTTAATGCTTTTGTCTCGATATTGACGCTTCATTAATTGGAAAACAATATAGGTGGAAGGATCGTTTGGATCAAAACCTCCATAATTCTCTTCGTAATTATCCTCTAACAAAATGGAAGCATTTTCACGAATTGCGACGTCCTGATTCACCATGTTATTGAAACCCAATACAAAAGTTTCTGTTCCTCTAGCACTACGTCCCGATCGTCCGGCAGAATTCAAATGCACAGATATGAATAAATCAGCGTGATTACTATTTGCGAGCGCGGGGCGTTCATACAACTTTGGATAGGTGTCTCCGGTTCTCGTGTAAATAACCTTGACTCCAGGCATATCGCGTTGGATTTTTTTTCCCAAACTAAGCACAACTTGTAGCGCCACATCCTTTTCTCTTGATCTTGCACCCACAGCGCCAGGATCTTTCCCTCCGTGGCCCGCATCCAGTACGATCACTTTTAAACCTTGTGGCGGATTATCACTTACTGGATCTTGAAAACTGCCGAAGAATGAAATGCTGATGAATAGAAAAAATAAAAGAAATAACGATTTAGTTGTTTTCAAAAAGGAGATAAAAGTATTGTATGAAATCATCGAACTGTAATGAATTATAAATTGCTTTTGTAAAATATTGGGTAAACGCTGATCATGCCTATCAATTAACGTTCCATACTTGTTTTAAAACGTTTTATTGACGTAGTCAGATTGTTTACAATCTCTTCTTGGCCAGCTGAAGACAACATGAAGTTTTCTTCATCAGGCGAGCTGATAAAGCCAATTTCTGTAAGTACTGCAGGCATTCCTGCTGTGGCTAAAACCGCTAAAGAAAGCTCTTGTACGCCACGATTTTCGCGTCCCGATTGCACGTATTCATCCTGCATCATAGTTGCCAATTTAATGCTCTGATCTCGGTAACGACGTTTCATTAGCGAGAATACGATGTACGTAGAAGGGTCATTCGGATCAAAACCATTATAGTTTTCTTTGTAATTTTCCTCAAGTAAAATGTCGGCATTTTCGCGAATTGCAACATCCTGCTGCGCCATTCTGTTGTATCCGCAAACGAATGTTTCTGTGCCCTTGACATTAGGCCTACGTGTTAATTGCGTAGTATATCTACCATTTTTACCCTTAACACGACGTTCAGAATCGGCCGAGTTACAGTGAATGGAGATAAATAAATCTGCATGATTCTTATTTGCTAATGCCGTGCGCTCGTAAAAGGGCACGTCAATATCCGATTCTCGGGTGAGCAATACCTTGACACCTGGCATTTCTTTTTCTACTCGTTCCTTCAATTTTATCGAAACTTGTAATGCAATATCCTTCTCCAAAGATACTCTCCCTTGGGCACCAAGTTTGTTACCACCATGACCGGGATCAATGACTACCAAAGAAAAAGGTTTGACAGTTCGCTCCTGAACGGTAGAAACTTTGAGTGTTTTTCGGTGTGCTTTCGCACGATTAATTAGGGAGTTTGTACCCAATAGGCACAGTGCGAAAACCACGATATATAAAAATTTAACATTTTTTTGCAAACCCATCTGTTTAATGTTTCTCCATACCTTCGTTTTTACCGTAAAGAAGCGCATAAATAGCATTCAGTTTAGAATGTTAAAATCAGGCATTCTTTCGGTTTTTTGACTATTTTTGCCGTCATAATAATCAAATTAATACAAAAGTAACATTCATATTTTATTTTGAGAGCGACTACTTCTCTTTTTGGTGTGCTTATCCTTTTGTTTGTGAATGTTTTATTCGCAAATGCGCAGGATGTAAAACCTGTGTTGGATACCATCCCAGCAAGAGATACTTCGGTTGTTTCTACGGATACGGTTCAGAATAATTTTCGTGACGCAACTGGTCAGGATACGGTCGTGATGAAAGACGCTGAAAGTGATTTGGAAACTGTTGTCACTATTGTTGCGAACGATTCGTCGGTTAATGAAGTTAGCTTAAACCGGTTGCATCTTTACGGCGGAGCAAAAGTAAAATACCAAGATTTTGAGTTGGCAGCGGATTATATCCGTTTAGATCGAAACACAAATCTTCTATTTGCTTCCGGCGTGCGCGATCACAACGATAAATATATAGGTCGTCCAGTCGTTATTATGCCGGGCGAAGGTCCTATTGCAGTGGATTCCTTAATCTATAATTACAAAACGCAGATCCCGAAAACCTTCGGCGTGATGACCGAGATGGATGGCGCGTATATTCAAGCGCGTGTTGTACGTCGAAATATTTACGAGGAAATGTCTTTGTTCGATGGTCTGTATAGCACCTGTGATTTACCCGAGCCGCACACCCATTTCGGTATTAAGATTTCCAAAGGATTGGTGGTGAAAAATCAAATTATCGCCGGGCCGTCTTATTTGGTTGTGCAGAATATACCAATGAAGTTTTTGGCAATTCCGTTTGGCTTTTTTCCAAAACAAGATAAACCGACCTCTGGGATGTTGTTTCCTTCATTTGGTGAAGATGCCAGTCGTGGTTTTGCGATGCGTGATTTGGGCTGGTATTTGACATTCAACGATTATTGGGATTCCGAAATTCGATCAAACATTTTTTCCAAAGGTGCCTTCGAAGCATCCATTCGTACGCAGTACGTCGTAAATTATAAATTTAATGGTGGATTTAATATTCGTTATGGATCCACTCCGACTGGAATAGAGGGAACGCCAAGTTACAACCGCGCGCAGGATTTCAATGTAACGTGGAATCACACGCAACGCCAGGAAGCCAATCCCGGAACGTCTTTTTCTGCATCAGTTAACTTTGGTACAAGTTCATACTTCCGAAATACGGCGGCAAACGGAACGGCTAACTTCCAAGCGTTGACGCAGAACAATATGTCGTCCAACATCAGTTATGGGAAGGTGTTTGCTGACGGAAAGGTCAATTTTACATCCAGTTTGGGACATCGTCAGGATATTCGTACCGGAGCAATCAATTTGGATTTACCGACCTTCAGTTTGAACGTTTCTACCTTCAATCCGTTTAAATTTGGTGAGAGCACAGGCGAAAAATGGTACGAACGCATCACCGTTGGGTACAGTGTACAAGGACAGAATAAATTGGTAACGAGCGATTCTCTTTTGTTCCGAAAAGAAACGCTACAAAATTTTACCAATGGATTTCAACATACCATTCCTATTGCGTTGTCTTTGCAGGTGATGAAGTATTTCCAGTTCAACACCGCTGTTAATTATACGGAGCGTTGGTATTTTCAAAGCACTCGAAATCGATTAGAAAACAACCAAATTGGATTTACCGAAGTACGCGATACGATATCAGGCTTTAGACGGGCCTATGATTACTCCATTTCTTCCGGACTTTCCACTAAAGTATATGGGCAGTACCCGAAAATTGGAAACATCGAAGCTATTCGTCACGTGGTAACGCCATCTGTCAACCTAAACTATCGCCCAGATTTCGGTGATCCGCGATATGGTTTTTATCGCGATTATGTAAATCCGCAGGGGTTATCTAGTCGTTACTCCATCTTTCAAGATGGAATCTATGGCACACCTGGAGCGGGAAGAAGTATGGGGATCGGCTTTTCAATAGATAATAATATTGAGGCTAAGATTCGATCCGATAAGGACACTACTGGTTCAGGAATAAAGAAAATCCCAATCTTACAGGGCTTAACTTTTAGTGGTAATTATAATATCGCTGCGGATTCGCTCAAGCTATCCAATATCTCTTTTTCCGGTCGGACAACACTCTTTAATGAAAAGATCAACTTAAATTTTAATGGATCATTCGATCCATACACCTACGATAAGGTAACCGGACGAAAGGTAAACCGATTTGCAATCAGAGAAGGGCAATTAGCGCGATTGCAAAGTTTTGGATTGTCGTTTGATTACAGCTTTAATCCGGATGCGTCCAAAAGCAGAAATAATAACGTGGACTCCTTGCGGAATAATATGCCAAACATGACGCAGGAGCAAGCAGATGCCTTGGCGCGCGTGAGCCGTGATCCAAATGCCTTCGTAGATTTTAATATTCCGTGGAACCTTTCCGGATCATTTAGTTTTAATTACGCCAGCGTTTTCAGAACCGAAGACCTTCGGATGGGTAGTAATATCACTAGTACGGTTCAGCTTCATGGAGATTTTAACGTTACACCGAAATGGAAAGTACAGTTTAATGGAGGATATGATTTTGGACAAATGCAGGTCGTCATTCCGCAATTCAGCATTTATCGTGATCTCCATTGTTGGGAAATGTCGTTTTCATGGGTTCCAATCGGTCAATTCCAAAGTTATAACTTTACCATCCGAGCAAAGGCTTCTATTCTTCAAGACTTGAAGCTTATGAAGCGGCAAAGTCATTACATATTCTAGTCCTAAAAACTCCGACCTATGGCTACAAAAATTGAAATCATCACCATTGGTGATGAAATATTGCAAGGCCAAATTGTTGATACCAATTCGGCTTGGATGGCGCAGCAGTTGTTGCAGTTTCATTTGTCTGTAGTGCAGATTACCACGATTGCTGATCGGCAGGAAGCTATTGTGGAAGCATTCGAGCAGGCGCAAACACGGGCAGAAGTTGTTTTAGTGACCGGCGGATTAGGTCCAACGAAAGATGATATAACGAAAAAAACAGCCGCTGAATATTTTGGAACTTCGCTTGTGCGCGATCAAAAAGTGCTGGAACATGTGCGATCTATTTTTTCAAAGAGAAACCGAGAAATGCCAGCCATCAACGAAATGCAGGCGGACGTTTTTTCAGATGGAGAAGTGCTTTTCAATGCAGTGGGTACAGCGCCAGGTTTATGGTTTAAGCATAAAGATGTCGTATTCATATTTATGCCGGGAGTGCCGTTCGAAATGAAATATATCATGAGCGAGCATGTGTTACCACGCTTATCGGAGCGTACTTCAACAGGGTTTATCGAAAATCGTTACATCTTAACGGCCGGAGTTGGCGAATCGCATTTAGCAACATCCATCGCCGATATCGAAGCGGAACTGCCCGAACATATTCGTTTAGCGTACCTGCCCAAATTGGGAATCGTTCGATTGAGATTGACAGGCACAGGATCGGATGCGAGTGTGCTGAATAAGGAGTTAGAAGAATTTGCGCAACGCATAAAAACGCGTGTGGATGATGCGTTCGTTTCCTTTGGTAACGTAGAAATGGAAAGCGCTTTGCTGTCGCAGATGGCATCTCGAAAGTTAACTTTGGCGACTGCCGAAAGTTGTACAGGTGGAAATATCGCCGCGCGAATAACGAGCGTGCCCGGATCAGGGGATGTGTACAAAGGTTCGATAATTTCTTATGCAAACGAGATTAAAATGAATCTGTTATCCGTGAGCGAGACAGATCTAGCAGCATACGGGCCGGTTAGCGAACCTGTGGTAAAAGCGATGGCAATAGGAGCGAGAACTGCTTTGAATGTCGATTATGCAGTCGCGACTTCCGGATTGGCTGGTCCGGATGGTGGAACGGAAGATTTGCCTGTTGGAACAATTTGGATTGCAGTAGCATCTCCTAAAGGTGTCCTAGCAAGGTTGTTTCATTTTCATAACGACCGTGCAATTAACATTGAAAGAGCTACCACTAATAGTTTATTGCTATTATGGGAAGTTGTAAGAGATCAAAACAGTACGGTGTAATATTTTGCAAAAGGGCAATCTAGAAATATTATATTTTGTGATCGGCCAAATTTATTATTATTAGCTATATTCGTGATCAACTAAAAGGAATACATCATGGCATTGCATAAACTTATCCTTCCTAAAATGGGTGAAAGCGTAACGGAAGCAACTGTTACGAACTGGCTGAAGGAGGTTGGAGATACAATTCAAGAAGATGAAGCGGTATTGGAAATAGCGACCGATAAAGTGGATTCAGATGTGCCTGCTCCGGTGAGCGGCGTGTTGAAAGAAAAATTGTACACAGAAGGCGATGTGGTGCAAGTAGGCGATGCTATCGCGATCATCGAAATCGACGGTAAGGTTGAGCTTGCTGAGGAAATATCGATAGAACAAGAGGTCGTTCCTGAAGATATAAATCCGAAAACTGCGGACGTAGAATCTGAAAAGGTTGAAGCGCCAGGATTGGGTGCATTGGCTGAAGCTGAGCTGGTGCAAGCACACGTCGAGCATTCTACCCATCGAGATAGCGATCGTTTTTATTCTCCGTTGGTTCGTAGCATTGCGCAAGAAGAAGGCCTTTCGTTGGCAGATCTTGATCAAGTGAAAGGTAGCGGAGCGGACGGTCGCGTAACGAAGGATGACGTGTTGAGGTATCTATCCGCTAAAAATAGTGATGAGATTAAATCGTCGACAAGCCAAAATGCAGAAGATGTAGCAACGAAAAATGTTGGAGTGTCGCAGGCAGGTTTAGCGCAAGAATCTAACAAAAAAGCGAGCAAGCCGGTTTCAGTTCCACGCGGCGATGGCGACGAGATCATCGAAATGGATCGTATGCGTCGGTTGATTGCTGACCACATGGTACAAAGCGTGCATACATCACCGCACGTTTTTTCTGCTGTAGAAGCGGACGTAACGAATTTGGTGAACTGGAGAAACAAAGTAAAAGAAGGTTTCAAGAAACGCGAAGGTGAAAATATAACGTTTACGCCATTGATCATCGAAGCTATTTCTAAAGCGCTGAAAGATTTTCCAATGATCAACGTTTCTGTTGACGGGTATAACATTATTCGTCGTAAACATATTAACATCGGTATGGCAACAGCGTTGCCAAATGGAAATTTGATCGTTCCGGTAATTAAGGATGCCGATCAATTGAGTTTGGTTGGCATTAGTCGTTCAGTAAATGATTTGGCGCAGCGTGCGCGGGCAAACAAGTTGAAGCCAGATGATACCCAAGGCGGTACGTTTACCTTTACCAACATTGGTGCGTTCGGAAATATTTTCGGTATGCCGATTATCAATCAACCGCAAGCCGCGATTTTAGCCGTTGGTACGATCAAGAAAAAGCCGGCGGTAATCGAAACGCCTGATGGAGATTTAATCGGTATTCGTCATTTTATGTACATCACGATGTCATACGATCACCGCGTGATTGATGGGGCATTAGGTGGAACGTTCATCAAACGCGTTGCAGATTATTTAGAGAACTGGGATGTTGACCGTGACGTGTAGAGCGCCCGAGTTTAATACTATATTAAGAAATAACTACGCCGGCTTTTATAGAATAGCCGGCGTAGTTATTTTACGAACAATAATCGTTTTGTATCGCCAATATAAAAGTACGGAAGAAGACAATAAACCCAGCGTAAGTCCGTACCAAATCCCTTGAACGCCCCAATCCAACGTTATTCCCATCAGGTAAGCACTCGGCACTCCGATAATCCAGTAAGCTACAAACGTAATGGCCGTCGGCACGTTGACATCGCCCATTCCGCGTAAAACGCCTAAACCAACCACCTGCGTGCCATCGAAAAGCTGGAACATGCCTGCAATCAAAAGTAATCCGGCCGAAATGCTGATTACGGCAGTATCTTGCGTGATAATGAACGGTAAATAGCGATTAAACAATGCAAAAACAATTGCCCAAAAGATCATAAATACCAAAACCAACCGATAAGAAACTTTAGCAAACTTCTGTAAGCGATAGAAGTTTCCGGTTCCGAAGGCATTTCCGGTTTTGATGGTCGCCGCGGAAGCAATTCCACTGGCCATCATATACGTCATCGCCGCCAGTGTAATGGCGACCTGATGCGCCGCTTGTTGCAAAGCACCAATCTTTCCGGCGATGAGTGCTGCGGTTGCAAAAGCACCAATTTCAAACACGTATTGCATGGCTACCGGCGCACCAATTTTGAAGATATTCCACATACGTGTGCGCTCTATAAATCGAAGAGAAAAATCAGCTAAGTAACGTTTGAAGTTTTTTGATTTTAATACATAAGTTGCCATAACGACCATCATCAAAACACGATCGATCAGCGTAGCAATTCCCACACCACGAATGCCCATTGCTGGAAAACCAAACATACCGCGAACCAATATAATCGCGATAATAATATTCAATACATTTCCCCAAATGGTAATATTCATCGCTTGGCGCGTGAAACCTAAACCTTCCGTAAATTGCTTGAAAGCATTAAACACCATCAACGGCAGGATCGATAATCCTAAAATAAACAAATACGGTTTCGCCGTTTCTACTACCAAAGGATCTTGATCCGTGTGCTGCATGGCATACATAGAACCCCAATAAACCGCACAAAACAGTAAAACTCCAGTAATCACATTTAGCCACAAGCTATTGGAGAGCAATTTAGCACATTCCCCATAATTATTTTTTCCATTATGTTGCGCAATTAATGGTGTGATACCGTAAGCGATTCCTAAGCCAATTACTAAAACCACCATAAAAACCGCGTGTACCAGCGAAACGGCCGCTAGGGGAATCCGCCCAGCAAATTGACCCACGATTATCGTGTCGGCGGTGTGCACCATCGTATGTCCCAATTGCGAAATGACAATTGGCGCGGCCAAAGCCATGGTGCTAGCATAAAATGCTTTCTCTTTGCGGATAGAAGCGAACATAACAAAAATTTGAGCAAAGGTAATCAGAAGCGGTGGAATCGCTGTATTAACTTTTACACAGCGCGAGCGCTACAATATCTTTACAGGGAAACCTGATTATAGTTCTTACTTTTTGCTTACCTTAGCACTTTAACATTAGGAAATAGCAACATGACTTTAGCGTTTTTAAACATTGGGACACAAGAGATGATGTTAATCGTCATTGTTATCCTATTTTTGTTTGGGGGAAAGAAATTGCCAGAATTGGCGCGTGGTTTGGGTAGAGGAATTCGCGAATTCAAAGATGCTTCCGACGGTATCAAAAGAGAAATTTCTGACCAAATAAACAATTTCGAAAAGGATTTGGATGTTGAGGAGCCTGCAAAAAGCAAAGCTGCCACATCTTCGCCGGTAGCGGCAACAGTAAGTGAAGAAATGCGTGCCTACGAACCGGTTAAAACGGAAGAAACAGCATCGTCGGAAACAGAATCCATCGAAAAGAAACCAGAATCTAATTTGCCAAAATTTTCGGCTCCAGCTGGAACTTTTCAGCATAATCCGCATAGTGCAACCGCTGCTAATCCTGCGGAGACAGCATCATCAGATAATAACAGTGAAACTGATAGCAAGCTAGCGTAAACCGCATTCGCACGTATTCTATTTAATTTATGTCGCACGAAATCTTAATCGCGCAGGAGCTTGGTTTGTCTCCTAAGCAAGTGCTTCCTACCATCCAATTGTTGGATGAAGGAGCAACTATACCATTTATCTCACGTTATCGCAAAGAACTTACGGGAAGTTTAGACGAGGTGCAGGTTGGTGCAATTCGTGATCGATTGCAGCAGTTGCGCGATTTGGACAAACGCCGAGAATCGATTCTGAAATCGGTCGCGGAGCAAGGTAAACTCACTGCGGAATTGGAAGCACAAATTCTTCAAGCTGCCACGATGGCTATTTTGGAAGACATCTATTTGCCTTACAAGCCAAAGCGGAAAACTCGGGCATCCATCGCGCGGGATAAAGGTTTACAGCCATTGGCAGAAGCATTATTGAATCAAGATCAAAAAGATGTTGATGCTTTAGCGGAAGATTTTATCGACTCTGAAAAAGGCGTAAACACCACGGAAGAAGCCTTAGCTGGAGCAAGAGATATTGTTGCAGAAACGATTAATGAAGATGCTGAGGTGAGAAATTCGGTGCGCCGAGTTTTGGAGAAAAAAGGCAAGTTCGTTTGTCGCGTTGTGCCGGGTAAGGAAGAAAGCGCGCAAAAATATCGCGATTATTTCGAATGGTCGGAATCCTTAATTGATGCGCCATCGCATCGTGTTTTAGCGATGCGTCGCGGAGAAAAGGAAGAGCTATTATATCTTGATATTACAGTAGAGGATGAAGCGGTAATTCCTTCCATTGAAAAAAGATATGTAAAAAGTGGGGGCGCTGCGGCGCAACACATGGAGTTGGCGATTCAAGATAGCTACAAGCGTTTGCTGAAGCCTTCGATGGAAACCGAGATGCGCGTGCTTACTCGTCAAAAAGCGGATGAAGAAGCAATTCGCGTTTTTGCCGAAAACGCTCGTCAACTGTTATTGGCTGCTCCGCTTGGCGAGGTTGCTTTATTAGCTATCGACCCTGGCTTCCGGACAGGATGTAAAACCGTGGTGTTAGATGCGCAAGGCAACTTATTGGAAAATACCGCCATTTTTCCGCACAATGGGGCTGGCGGCGAAGCCGAAGCGCAGAAAACTGTGAAGCATTTAGTTTCTAAATACAATGTGGGCGCAATTGCTGTTGGAAATGGAACAGCTGGACGTGAAACGGAAGCTTTCGTTCGTAAACTTAACTTTAGCATTCCTGTGGTGATGGTAAATGAAAGCGGCGCATCTATTTATTCGGCTTCCGAGGTAGCGCGCGAAGAGTTCCCTGATCATGATATCACTGTGCGTGGCGCCGTTTCTATTGGCCGTCGCTTGATGGATCCATTAGCCGAATTAGTTAAAATCGATCCGAAATCGATTGGTGTTGGTCAGTATCAACACGATGTCGATCAAAATAAACTTCAGCAAGCGTTGGACGATACCGTAATGTCCTGCGTAAATGCGGTTGGTGTCGAACTGAATACAGCATCGAAACAAATTTTATCTTATGTTTCTGGATTAGGTCCGGCATTGGCGCAGCAAATTGTCAATTACCGAAAAGAAAATGGGCCATTTTCTTCGCGAGCTGAGCTGAAGAAAGTCCCAAGATTGGGCGCTAAAGCTTTTGAACAATCGGCTGGTTTCTTACGTATTCGTCAGGCTAAACATCCATTGGACGCTTCCGCCGTGCATCCAGAGCGCTACGCTTTAGTGGAGAAAATGGCGAAGGATTTAAAAGCAAATGTGCAGGATTTACTTCGCGATGAGCAATTGCGGCAGCAGATTAATCCTAAGAATTATGTTTCCGAGGAAGTAGGCTTACCCACTTTGCAAGATATTCTTGCAGAGTTAGCTAAACCTGGGTTGGATCCCAGAGCGCAGTTTGAAGCGTTTTCTTTTACTGATGGTGTAAATGCGGTTAAAGATCTTCGCG
The DNA here is from genome assembly GCF_042684745.1 of Sphingobacterium corticis. NCBI lineage: Bacteria > Pseudomonadati > Bacteroidota > Sphingobacteriia > Sphingobacteriales > Sphingobacteriaceae > Sphingobacterium > Sphingobacterium corticis. The sequence goes on from NZ_JBHUMA010000003.1 coordinate 117,201, forward strand.
TCGGCATGCGCCTTCCGGGAATCGTCACAAACATTACCAACTTTGGTGCGTTTGTGGATATAGGCGTGCATCAGGATGGATTGGTGCATTTAAGCCAGTTGGCGAATCGCTTCGTACAGGATCCGAATGAGGTGGTTAAAGTTCAGCAACAGGTCGAAGTGACGGTGATTGAGGTGGATGAAAAGCGGAATCGCATTAGTTTATCCATGAAGACCAAAGAAGCAAAACGTCCGAAATCAAAACCGGAGCAAAGAAGTCAACGCCCGCCAGCTAAAAAGCACGATGCTCCAGAAGATATGAGCGCTAAACTGGCTCAGCTCGCAAATAAATTTAGATAACCGTAAAGCGGAGGAACGATGAACATTGCAGCATTCAAACAAACGTTAACGCAATTGGAGCCCAACGCAAATTGGTCGGCGCCCTTAAAGGCGTTATGGTATGAGGCAAAAGGAGATTGGCATACAGCTCACGCATTGGTCGATCATCTCAGTGATCAAGATTCGGCGCATGTTCACGCATATTTGCATCGTGTAGAAGGCGATCAATGGAATGCTAATTATTGGTACAGCAGAGCGAAAGAAGAACCTTATTTGGGCACATTGGAGCAGGAATGGGAAGCGCTTATGCAGAAGTTTTTGTAAATGTATTATGGCTGATCGGATATCCTTAAAATATCCGATCGCCGTACTTATTTCTTATCTGAAATTGGTGTTGCGGTTGAATCTATTGGAACGATTAATTCGATCTTTTCTTCTTCTTTTTTCTTAAATGTAATCAATCTGCGGAAGAATTCTTGAAAGGTGTTAAATTCCTGTCGATAAATTAATCCTGCCGCATTGATGTATTCATCCGTTGGTGTGAAAAGCATATTTCGCGTATTCAATCGATTATAAGCACGAAACATTAAGCTGCCATCTTTCCGAATGCGGTAGGTAAGTTCTGCATCTGTCGCCACGCGGTTAGACAAAAAAGTCAAATCGGTATTCTGTAAATTTCTTCTATCACTAATTCCTCCTGTCAATACCAAACGATCGTCGAACAAACGCAAGGATGCAGAAGCGTCGTTTAGCGAGCGAATGTTTAAATCTAGAAAATTCACATTCAACGATTGAGAAATTATCGCGTTTAGCTGATTGAAAGCGAATTCTGTTCCTGCTGATAACAAGGTGTTGTTTACTTCTCTACCAAACTCATTATTTGCATTGGTCGCCGTAAAACTTCGGCGTACAATCAAACTCAATGCTTGCTGATTTACATTATTTGCATCGCTCAAATAAGCTTGCAATTCATCTTTCACGTACGGAGTCAGCGGAAAACTTAAATCGAAGGAAATATCCGGATTTCCGAGCGTTCCGCCGATAATCATATCTGCTTGTGCCAGCACACGTTCATCGTTTTGTGGCCGCCCTGCGGAATTATACAATGCACCCAAAGCCGTTCGTTGCTGATAAATCGCCGTAACATCCAATTGGGCTTGTGTAGGATCACCCGTCCAACGAATTGTTCCGCCTTGCTTAATGTCAAAATATTTATTGATGAAATCTTGTGCCACAAAATGGAACTTTCCGGCAGCGATATTGTAATCGCCAAACATCTCGAAATCTCCGCGATTGGACAGTTTTAAATTGACTTCACCGTCACCCGTTCCACGTAACTGACCAATATCGGTATGAATATTCATTTCTGCATCAGGCGTCAGCGTAATGTCCATATTCATGGTCAATCCTTGCAGAAAATTTTTATTCTGAGCAACCGATTTGCTTTCTTCCGGTTGCACCATATAAATAAAGTCGCTTTCAGAAATCGTCATCGCTGCATCCAATGGAATCGTGATCACGGTATTCGGATTCGAAGATGCCTGAATGTTGATATTTAAATTGGTTGTTCGGCCGGAAAATTTGAAAATACCCGTCGCAAAGGCGGTTCCGTAGTACGTGTTATTTTCTTTGTAGGTGGTGTTTAGCACCATGAAATTATTTGCACGCGCTTCCACCTGTATCTCCGGATCACTCAGTTGATTTAAATCCAGATAACCGGAAGAAGCGGCTTCATGGCGTTGCGCATCATTCAACCGTAAATTAGCAAAACGAACCACATTATCTTCGAACAAAATGGCTTGATCGCTCAGACTATAGTTTGTATTCAAATACAAAACTGTAAACGAAGCTTGCTGAATCTGTGCTTGTCCAGAAATTTTCGGAGCTTGAAACGTGCCTCCAATTTTTAGTTCCGCGCTGCTTTTTCCAGTCAAATCACTTACCAAATCTTTCAAGAAGGGTTGGAACAAGACAAGTTCCATTTCGCGAATTTCTCCGCGTAATTGAAGGGCGTTTTCCGGATCATCCAAATCGTAAGTTCCTGCCAATTCGAATCCGCGGTGCAGCGCGTCCAACAAATTTACTTTGATATCGACCAGCTTATTTTCTGGATTAAAATCGGCATCCAAATTAAGTTGTCCAATCGGAATGGCATTATAAACAATCGGCGTCGTTTGAATATTTGCTTTAAAATAAGGCGATTTTAATACCGAATGGATGGCCACTTGCCCGTTCATTTCTCCACGAAGATGAATACCTAGCGGATTGGTGATAGCTTCCAAAGATTGTAATCCAAAACGATTAAAGCTGATCTGTAATTCATCATCTTCATTCGAAAGAATACCATTAAACTCAACGTTTTCCTGATTTCGGGTAAATCGAAATTGATCGAAATATAGTTTTCCTTTTGAAACGCGAATTTCTTTTTGAGCTTGGATTTTCCAAGGATCATTATTTAAGACAATATTCGATTCCTCGAAATGTATATATGCCGGTTTGTTATGTTCGAAATGAATATGTCCATTCAAACGTAAACGATCCGGCCAGTCCGATTCGGCAGCTTTAATAGCGAAGTGTAAGCTGTCGTTGGAAAGAATGTTTTCGACGGAAATCTTATTAACAAAAATACTGTCAGCAACAGAAAGCCGATCGGCTAATAAGCGTAAAGAAAAGTTCTTTGCATCTGTTTTCTCATCGATTCGCAGATTATGCAATTTTACGCCGTTATAATTTAAGCTTGGACTCGAAAAGTTAAAGTTCCCGATATAATTATCGGAAGAAAAGTTTGCGTTGAGCAACGCGCCATCGTCCAACGATAATGGTAAATCAAGAAAAGAAGAAACCGGATCGAAGGATTTCAAAGCTACTTTTAAATCAAAATTTTGATCATTGAAAGGTTGCTTTTCGAGACCAATCGCTGGGGCATATTGTACTGCCAAAGATTGAAAATATGCTTGAATTGTATTCAGATCCAATGTGCCGATCAGTTCCGCGTCCAATACATTGGATTGCAGAATCAGCTTTCGGTTGGTTTGATCGCCCGCCGATTCGAACTTAAAATCTTCAATTTGAAAAAGGCCATCTTGCGTTTGTAATGCAATGGCGTCCGTTTCTATAAAACCCGACAGATTATTGATATCTGTGCCTGCAAACTCCGCGTTCAGATCAACATTTCTAGCAACGATGCTATCTTTTTTTAAGAAATGCAACGCGCTTAGGTGAAGCTGATCGACATTCGCAGAAAGCTTGTAAATTGGCTGTTGCGCTGATAAATCGATTTGAGCATCGTAGGTCAGCGCCGCGAATGGATCGGAGATTTGTCCGGTAGTTTGCAGAATTTGCTCTTTTAGATTCGCTTGAAGTTGTACTTTTTGCAGTGTGTTCTGTTGTAATTCCAGCTGCGTTAATGTTCCTTCTAAAGCGATATCGAGCTTTGATAAATCTGTGTTTTTGCCGTCGAATTTCAAATCCAATCCAGCATTTCCAACGATATTATTTTTTGCGATCGCTCCAAGATTAAAGTTTGGTGATGTTAGCGCGCCCGCATAAACCAGTTCCTTGCCGATTTCGATGGATGTATTTGTTTTTATATCCCCCAATTCAGTCTGAAACGCGCCATCAACATCAAAGTCATTATATAACCCAACAAAACTCCCTTGAAAGCCGAGCCGACCTAACGACTCGATCTGTTCAGGTAGTTTAAATTTTGGATCGTTAGCTAACTCTTGAACGAGAACGTTGATGTCCTGTGGATGTGATTTGAGTGAAACCTCAGAAAAATCGAAAATCGTTTTATCGATATCCGGCAAACCTTTGATGCGGAATCGACCTTTTAAGGCGGTTTGTTGTTTGGTCGTTAACGAAACATTGCGTGCGGTGATTTCAGCGATAGTTCCCGAAAGTAATGCGGTTTGAACAGCTGTTTGAAATTGAACAAATCGAACATCCGGCGCAAAAAATGCGATATCCCGAGAATCGATAAAGGCATTTTCTAAGCGCGCATTGATGGTGACTTTTTTAACGAAATCACCAAAGTCATCCAATTTATCAAAGTCGAAACGGAGGAAGTTCGTCAGCTTCGAGCGATTGGTTAGTAACTCTAAATCATCGAAAATCATGGTTTTCTTTTGCAAGGAAACCGACGTACTCAAATTTTTTAATTCGAAACCGGATCGTTCCCGAAATCGTAAATTTTTAATGGATACATGTTGATAAGCTGTGTCCAGCGAAATATCCGAAAAGATGCCCGACAATTCCGAAAGCTCCATTTTGGAGTAATCGATCCCGCGATCATGATGTTTCTTGGTAGCATCGGTGAATAGCAATTTGCTGTTCGATATCTCAAATCGATCCAACGCAATTTCCATCTTTTTTTTCGATGGCTTTGTCGTTTTTTTCTTCGGAGAAAAATAATCGATTAGAAAATCGAAGTTCGAGCTGTCCTTGTACGAAACATAGTTAACATAACCTTCCGCCAAATAAACATCTTTGATACGAATCCTGTTTTGTAACAATCCACCAAGCGAAAGACTGAAATATAGACGATCGCTGGAAATCAAGCGCTCGCCTTTTGGATCATCTAATGTGAAATCGTGAACAACTAAAGCAGAAAAAGGATGAAAGTAAATGCCGGAAAGTGAAACTTTCGCATCCAGTTCACTGGAAAGGTAGTTAGTTGCTTTTTTAGCTACAAAGGTTTGTACGACGGCAAATTGCAGCGAAAAGGTAAATATGGCCAGCATCACCACAATAGTGAGCAGGATGTAGGCCGCTATTTTTATTATTTTTTTGATAATTTTGCAATCGAATAAGTGCGAACCCTGCTATGACTGTTATTCTTGGTATAGAATCTTCCTGTGACGAGACTTCTGCATCTATCTGTATAGATGGCAAAATTAAGTCAAATATTATTGCCAACCAACTTGTTCACGCAAAGTACGGAGGCGTTGTGCCGGAGTTGGCCTCTCGTGCGCATCAGCAGAATATAATCCCGACAGTGGATGAAGCAATCAAGCAGGCTGGCATAACAAAAGAAGATATTACGTCGGTAGCGTTTACGCGTGGTCCCGGTTTGTTGGGTTCTTTATTGGTTGGCACATCTTTCGCCAAATCTTTCGCATTAGCACGCAACATTCCGTTGGTGGAAGTCAACCACATGCAGGCTCATATTTTGGCGCATTTCATCGAAGATCCAAAACCTCAATTTCCATTTTTATGCTTAACGGTTTCTGGTGGACATACGCAGATTGTTTTGGTAAAAGATTATTTCGACATGGAATTGATCGGCGAAACATTGGACGATGCGGCGGGCGAGGCGTTCGATAAAACCGCAAAAATTCTCAATCTGCCTTATCCGGGTGGACCGTTAATCGATAAATATGCTGCGGATGGGAATCCAAAAGCTTTTGTATTGCCCGAACCACAAATTCCAGATTTGAATTTTAGTTTTTCCGGCTTAAAAACAGCTATTCTATATTTGGTGCAACGAGAAATGAAAGCCGATCCACAGTTTTTGGAACATCGAATGGCTGATCTATGCGCAACCGTTCAAGATCGCATCGTTTCTATCTTATTAAATAAGCTGAAAAAAGCAGTAAAGCAAACAGGCGTTCGTCAGGTTGCTATTGCGGGCGGTGTATCCGCTAACTCAGGTTTGCGTAAGCAATTGCAAGAAATGGGCGAACAGAGAAAGCTGGATGTTTTTATCCCGAAGTTCGAATATTGTACGGATAATGCGGCTATGATTGCCATTGCTGGGTATCACAAGTTCCTGCAAGGCGATTTTGTTGGACAAGAGATTACTCCGCTAGCACGCATGTCGGTAGGATAGGTTTACACGCAAACTTTTCTTGATAAATGTTCGAGCCAGCGTGGCTCGAGCGCAATTTTGAGAGAAAATAAACCTACATGATTAAAAGATAGATCGGTTTTCTTCGAAGCTGCTTTCGGCGGTTGTCGTACCTCCGCGCAATTGTCAAAAAAAATCCGTCTTTGCGAACCCGAGGGACGAGTGGTGAAGCAATCTCAGAATTTCACAGCTAAACGACTTTACATTATCAACCTTATAAACTATCTCAACCCTAAGAACCTTATCAACCCCACTAAAATCTAATCGTCCATTCAGCAGCTTCCTTATTCGTGCCGCGAATCCATGCCGGGCCATTCTGGATGATTCGGATCGCTTGGCGATCAAGCTTCGCACCAGCGCTCTTCTTTACGGCGATATCCGTTGGTTTACCATTAGCATTGATGTGAAAAGAAAGCGTTACCTCGCCATGTCCCATGTTTTTTTCTTGAGCGACGCTGTCGATATGTTGTTGATAGGCGAATAAATCCATAGTTGGCTTACTACTTCTGATTGAAGAATTAGCTCCATTCGTTTTCTTGACGGCCGAAACTAAAGGCATAAGTTCAATACGCATAGCGCCGTCGGCAATTCGTTGCGTGGGTTCGAATCCCGCTGCTTGCACCAATAGATTGGCATTTTCTGTTTTCGATCCTAAGATAAACTTACCTGTAGCATCCGTGGTGATTGCATTTTCCATATCCAGACTACGAATCGTCGCACCGGATATAGGTTTTTGCGTTTGGCCATCCAACACAATACCCGTTGTGATAGATTTTATTTCGTTGAGCGATGCGACATCTAAATTGGACGCTCGCGGACTCATACTCACAGCGGAGTTTGCCATTCGCGATGCGGTACGTGGAGCAGCAGATATCTCTTGATAAGCAATCTGTTCACTTTTTCCATATCCTAAACTTTGAGAAACTAATTCTTCGGCATTGGATGGGATGATTTGAATAGGAAAAGTATCCAATGAAGTCAATCTTCCTGAACCTTCGCGTTTTGACTTAGGCTTATTTCGTTGGCTGCCGTAAGCTAATCGCTGCGGATTGCTTTCTGGTACATTGGGCAAGGAACTTTCTTCACTAGTGACATATTGCTCGGCGTTTATGTTCGGTTCTTGTGTGGCAACAGATGGTTTTTTCTTGCCAATATTTAAAGGTTCCATCGAAGCGATTTCCTGATTAGGATCGCGATTGAGCCAATAGGTTGTTCCTACGCCGAAAACTAGCAAAACAGCAGCTGCCGAAGCTATCCAACGATAAGGGAATTTTCTTCGCGTAGTTTGCGGGATTTCTTTCTCAATAATCGGCTCCGCTTGAGCGTTTTCCTTTGTGGTTCGACGATGAATGTTCTGATTAAGTTCTTGTACGGCAATCGGATTGATGCCTTGATTGAATTCTGACTGTACGCCTTGTAGAATATCCATGATCATTTCATCCGCCTCAGCGAGGCGCTCCAGCTCAAACATCTCGCGAGGAGACATTTCACCGCGTACGTATCGGCGTATGTCTTCTATGTTTGGCTTACTGTTCATCACGATCCTTTTCTATACAAAGCTTCAAATTCCTTTTCCCATTCTGGATGTAGCTCTTAACGCCATCCATGCTATAGCCGGTCAAGCTGGCAATATCTTTATAACATTTTTCCTGCAGGAAAAACAACTCAACCGCCTGTTTTTGTTTTTCGGGTAACTTTTCAATACATCGCTCCAGCGATTGTAACTGCCGTTCCTTTTCTTCCCGATCATCCTCCGGATGCGGAACAACTGAAAATTCCACAAAGTTTTCTGATAAATCTACTTGTCGCACTTTTTCGGAACGCAATTGCATTAAGCAATGATTTTTTGCAACGACATAAATCCATTTTTGAAAATTTTGAATCTCCTGTCGATCGACCTTTTTGACCAGTTCCTCAAAGATTTGCATCACAGCATCTTTGCAGCGTTCGCTGCCCTTAAAATACCGGAAACAAACGTAGTAGATCATTTCCGTGTGACGCTGATATAAATCACCAAGGATAGCTAAATCTCTACCGCTTTTGTATTGCGCTAATAGAAATTCATCGGTTTCATCGCTGTGCTTGGTTGATTTTAATAGATCCATTCCGTGCCACAAAATAATTTTTTTTATTCAGTTATGGAAATATGCCAACCGCCGCATCCCTTGCCAAAAAACAAAACGATATGAAAGCAAATTTGATAAATGCATGGTGGATCTTGATGATCTTTTTCGGTGTACAAGCAGCAACGGGTAAACCAATTAGTGGATATGTTCGCGAAGATGGCTCGAACTTGCCCATAGCGGAAGTAACGGTTCAAATTAAGGGAAAAGCGGTAAAAGCGCTGACAGACAAAAAGGGTTATTACCAAATTAAAGCGGAAGAAGGAGAAGTGCTGGTGTTTTCGCGATCGGGATTTAACTCGGTAGAAAAGGCGGTTGATAAATCCAGTCGGATGGATGTACTGCTTTCCCGTCCGGAAAGTGTAATTGCGCGCGAAATGGTGATGCATAATACAGTTCCAATGACTGCAAGTGTTGGAGCGGATGCGAAGATGTACGTTCGCACTGCCCATCGAGCCGTTTATTTTGCACCGACGGAAAGCTACAAGGGAATTAATGAGAATAATTTTCTGCGCGTCACTAAAACACCTTTATCTACCTTCGCTGCGGACGTGGATGGGGCTTCATACAGCAATGTTCGCCGTTATTTGAATCAAGGGCAAATGCCTCCGCCTGATGCGGTTCGTGTGGAAGAAATGATTAATTATTTTACATACGATTTGGAAGGGCCAAAAAATGCGGATCCAGTTCATGTAACCACGGAATTGACGCAAGCGCCGTGGAATAGCCACCATCAGTTGATGCGTATTGCCTTAAAAGCGAAAGACATTCCGACAAAAAGTTTGCCGGCAGCGAATTTTGTGTTTTTAATAGATGTTTCAGGTTCCATGTCGAGCAGTAACAAGTTGCCTTTGGTGAAAAGTTCCTATAAAATGTTAGTGGATCAATTGCGCGATGAGGATCGCGTAGCGATAGTCACGTATGCTGGGGTAGCTAACGTAGCTTTAGAAAGTACAGCAGGAACGCAGAAACGGAAAATCAAGGATGTTATTGATGGATTGGGAGCTTCTGGCGGAACGGCTGGTGGTGCCGGATTGACTAAAGCATACCAAATTGCACGCGATCATTTTGTGAAAAAAGGAAACAATCGCATTATTTTGGCAACTGATGGTGATTTTAACATCGGAGAATCAAGTGATTCAGATATGGAACGTTTGATTTCAAAGGAACGTGAACATGGTATTTCGCTATCCATTCTAGGTTACGGAATGGGAAATTATAAAGATAGCAAATTGGAGTTGCTGGCGAATAAAGGCCACGGAAACTACGCCTATATTGATAATATTTCGGAAGCGAGAAAAGCAATTGTAACCGAATTTGGCGCTAGCTTATTTACGGTGGCGAAGGATGTGAAAATCCAAGTAGAATTCAATCCCCAATTTGTGCAATCCTATCGTTTGGTTGGTTATGAGCATAATCTATTGGAAGCAGAAGATTTCAATAATGATGAAAAATTGGGTGGAGATATGGGCGTTGGCCATAACGTTACTGCGCTTTATGAAATTGTTCCAGTCGGCGTAGAAAGTAACTTTAGTGGTTCAGTGGATGACTTGAAATATCAGAAAGCGGAAAATAAAGTAGGTAACCGTAATAGTAAAGAGCTGGCTACCGTAAAATTTCGTTACAAAGAACCCGATGGTGCAAAAAGCAAATTGGTTAGTCACATCGTCGCTCCCAACGCAATAGCGTTGACACAAGTTTCACAAGATTTTCGGTTTGCTACGGCGGTTGCTGAATTCGGGATGTTGATCAGGAATTCTGCTTACAAGCAGCAAGCTGATTTTGATAAGCTTATCCAACGCGCTAAAGAAGCGAAAGGTCGAGATGAGGAAGGTTATCGATCAGAATTTATTCGCTTGGCACAAGATGGTAAAGCACTTTGGAAGGTACAGCAATAATCAACAAACGCGGGTTAGCGTGGCGCATAACAAATAAACGCCACGCCAACCGTTGCGATAAGTCCGCCGACAATATCATGTTAATCGGGCTATCAAAAAATAGGAATTGATTTTAAATCCATATCCATCAAATATACTCGCTTTTCTGATTTTTTTTCGGACATTTGTGGCGCTTTGGAATGGAGATTTCCTCGGTATTAAAAATGCGTAAGAAGTTCGCCTGCGTAGTATGCAGTGCCTTCCAGCGCGTGGTCAAACATTTATTTATAATCTAAAATCATAAGTTGTACTATGATTAACATTACACTTCCAGACGGCTCTGTCCGTGCATACGAATCCGGCGTAACTGCTATGCAGATCGCCTTGTCGATTTCCGAAGGTTTAGCAAGAAACGTTTTAGCTGCCGAAGTAGATGGCGAAGTTTGGGATGCATCCCGTGCTATTGAAAACGATGCGCAGGTAAAATTGCTGACGTGGAACGATGAACAAGGAAAATCAACCTTTTGGCATTCGTCCGCACACTTATTGGCAGAAGCTTTAGAAGCGCTTTATCCGGGAATTAAATTCGGTATTGGTCCGGCTATTCAAACCGGCTTCTATTACGATGTAGATTTCGGCGATCAAGAGTTTTCTTCGGATGATTTCAAGAAAGTAGAAGACAAAATGCTGGAGCTAGCAAAGCAAAAGCAAGTTTTCGAACGCAAGCCAGTTTCTAAAGCGGATGCTTTGGCATATTTTGAAGAAAAAGGCGACGAATACAAGCTGGATCTAATTATGGATTTGGAAGACGGAAAAATTACGTTCTACACGCAAGGTGAATTCACCGATTTGTGTCGTGGTCCGCATATTCCGCAAACGGGGGTGATCAAAGCGATCAAATTAACCAACGTTGCAGGAGCATACTGGCGCGGTGATGAATCGCGCAAGCAATTAACACGTATTTATGGTGTAACGTTTCCGAAAGCTTCTGAATTAACCGATTATCTGAAAATGATCGAGGAAGCCAAAAAACGTGATCACCGTAAATTGGGTAAAGAATTGGAATTGTTTACCTTCTCTGAAAAAGTGGGAATGGGATTGCCATTGTGGTTGCCAAAAGGAGCTGCTTTGCGTCAAAAGCTAACCGATTTCCTGCAACGTGCTCAATTGAAAGCAGGTTACGAGCCTGTAATCACTCCGCATATTGGACATAAGCAATTGTATGTGACTTCCGGTCACTATGAAAAATATGGCGAAGATGCTTTCCAGCCAATCAAAACGCCGGTGGAAGGAGAGGAGTTCTTTTTGAAACCGATGAACTGTCCGCACCACTGCGAAATATACAAAACAAAACCGCGTTCATACAAAGATTTGCCGGTTCGTTTTGCGGAATTCGGTACAGTTTACCGTTACGAACAATCGGGTGAATTGCACGGATTGACTCGCGTTCGCGGATTTACGCAGGATGATGCCCATTTATTCTGTCGTCCTGATCAGGTGAAAGAAGAGTTTAAGAAAGTAATTGATTTAGTGTTGTATGTGTTTAACGCATTAGGTTTTGAAGATTACACAGCTCAAGTTTCTTTGCGTGATCCGGCAAACAAAACGAAATATATCGGTACGGACGAGAATTGGGCGCTAGCGGAGCAATCCATTATTGAGGCCGCGGAAGAAAAAGTATTGAAATCCGTTGTAGAATATGGCGAAGCAGCGTTCTATGGTCCGAAGTTGGATTTCATGGTAAAAGATGCGCTTGGTCGTAAATGGCAGCTAGGAACGATTCAGGTGGATTACAACTTGCCGGAGCGTTTTGAGTTGGAATACACAGGTAGCGATAATCAAAAACATCGTCCGGTAATGATCCACCGCGCACCATTTGGTTCCTTGGAGCGTTTTGTTGCGGTATTGATTGAACACTGCGCCGGACAATTCCCGTTATGGCTTGCACCAGAGCAATTTATCATTTTGCCGGTGTCTGAAAAATATGAGGAATACGCGCAAAATGTTTTAAATTCCCTAAATAATTCCGATATTTGCGGACTGATTGACTTACGTGATGAGAAGGTCGGACGTAAGATTCGTGATGCTGAGATGAAAAAACTGCCTTATATGTTGATTATCGGCGATAAGGAGATCGAAAGTGGCACGGTATCTGTTCGTAAGCATGGGTCTGTCGATTTGGGTTCTATGAGCTCAGAAGCATTCAAAGAATTATTGATTAAAGAAATAACCGTTTAAATTTCATAAGCATTTGGCAAAAAGTAGCAATTTTGGTAACAGAGGTAGAGGGCCAATCCGTAAAAAGGAGCCTGAACACCGCATCAATGAAAACATCCGCGTACCTGAGGTACGTCTTGTAGGTGATAATATTGAACCTGGGATTTATCCCACTCGTAAAGCGGTAGAACTTGCTGATGAGTTGGAGTTGGATTTGGTGGAGATCTCTCCAAATGCGACGCCTCCCGTTTGTAAGATCATTGACTATAGTAAATTCGTTTACGAGCAAAAGAAAAAACAAAAGGAAATTAAGGCGAACGCCAAGCAGACAGTTATTAAAGAAATCCGTTTCGGACCAAATACGAGCGATCACGATTTTGAATTTAAGTTGAAGCATGCCATGAAGTTTTTGGAAAGTGGCGAAAAGGTGCGTGCTTATGTTCACTTTAAAGGTCGTGCGATCGTGTTCAAGGAGCAAGGCGAAATTTTATTGCTTCGCTTCGCGCAAGCGCTTGAGGATGTTGGGAAGGTAGAATTGCTTCCTAAATTAGAAGGGAAGCGTATGTTCTTAACGCTAGCTCCGAAAGTTGCGGCTAAAAAATAAACATCTAACAGATTGATATATAATTTATAGTATTATGCCAAAAGTAAAAACCAATTCCAGCGCTAAAAAACGTTTTAAGCTTACTGGAACAGGTAAAATTGCAAGAAAAAGTGCCTTCAAAAGCCACATCTTGACTAAGAAAACGACTAAACAAAAACGTAACTTGACACAAACTAGTTATGTTCATGACGCTGATATGGGCAATGTGAAACGCATGCTTGCTATCGGTAAATAAGTCAAAAATCCTTTAATAATATTTTTTAACCAGGTTGTAGGTTGTAAGATTGCTGAAAAACGTAACGCCTTTAACCAAATAAAATTTCATCAATATGCCACGTTCGGTTAACGCAGTAGCTTCGAGAAGAAGAAGAAAAAGAATCATGAAATTAGCCAAAGGCTATTTCGGTTCACGTAGCAAAGTTTATACTATTGCTAAAAATACAGTAGAAAAAGGTTTACAGTACGCTTACCGCGACCGTAAAACCAAAAAACGCGAGTTCAGAGCTTTATGGATCCAGCGTATTAATGCGGGCGCACGTCAACACGGCGTTTCGTATTCTCAACTAATTGGAAAGTTGAATGCTAAAAACATCGGTTTGAACCGTAAAGTTCTTGCTGACTTAGCATTGAACAATCCAGACGCTTTCAAAGCAGTTGTAGACGCAGTAAAATAGAGTTTTAACCCGTTATCAATTTGTTAGAGATATGAAAAAGGAACCTTCGGGTTCCTTTTTTGTTTTGAGCGAGTTGAATTACGTTGTGCTATCTTTATCTAACGTAGATAATATACAAACAATTGAGGTTTAAATCTTTTGGCCAGCAATCCAGTTGCTTTAGTTAAGTCAATGTCGACGACCAATACACCTTCAACACCATAGGGTTGATGCGCTAAGAGCGAACCTTCCGGGTTAATCACAGCCGAGGCGGATTCTGTGAATTTGGATGCATAATTCACGCTCGCAAAATATATAGTATTCTCTAAAGCTCGCATCAACATTGCCTTTTCATAATACGGATTTGAGATGTCGCCAAATTTTTCTAACACTAATCCATTATCATCGCCTCCAGAGAAATGTGGATGAAATACGATTTGTGCATCGTTACACGCAGCCCATCTGACCGATTCGGGATATCGAAATCCTTCATGACAAATTGTAATTCCGAATTTTAGCCCATCAATTTCGAATAGCTGGCGATTTTCACCCGCAGTCCAGATGTTGTCTTCGCTTGGGTCTAACTGGTTTTTGGTTTGATAGCCTATTACATCTCCATTGCTGTCAATTACGAAGGCTAAATTATGCAATACCTCATCTAGGTAATAATCCATCGGAAGTATTATTGCTATATCGTTTTCTGCAGCAGCGATGCAGGCATCGTTTAAAGCATTTTTTAGTGATTCTTCCGTCCGATCTTCTACTGAATAGCCCATTCCGGGGTATCCAGGCAAGAAGGATTCTGGAAAACATACGATTTTGGCATGTTGTGATGATGCTGCTTTCGTTAATGCGCGAAGAGAATCTAAACCTGTAGATAGAGAATCTGGAATAAGAGGAGAGGCTAATGCTATTTTCATTTTTATGTTTAGATATTAATCTAAATGTAGGGAAATATTAAGATCATTCTAATTTATTAAAATATTTTTAGGTTGTATTAGATCATATTTTGGTATAAGTAAGACCTACTTGAAAATCTCTTGAGTGCTACTTGATGAGGGTAAAAATCTACCCACTCCTTCTCAACGTCAATACCGTAATTTCCGGCCAAACGCCGATGCGTCCTTTTAATCCGTGATAGCCAAACCCACGGTTGACATATAGATATTTGCCTTCCTGATTATATAATCCAGCCCAATTCTTATAGAAGTATTGTATCGGGCTCCATTTGAATCCGAAAAGTTCAACGCCGAGTTGCATGCCATGCGTGTGTCCAGCAAGGGTAAGATGAATACGCTGATCGAAGTTGGTGTTCACTTCGTCCCAATGCGATGGATCATGAGATAATAACACTTTGAAGCTATCCAATGATAATCCCGAAGTCGCTTTTCTGATATCACCATATTGATGAAATCCTCCTTTTCCCCAATTTTCAACACCGATCAAAGCAATAGATTGCCCGTCTTTTTCCAATTGAACGCTTTCATTCAGCAGTAAACGGAATCCCATTTCCCGATGGATTGCTTTCAAGCGTTCTAGGTTTATTGCTTTTGCAGAAGGATTTTCCCAACGGATGTAGTCGCCGTAATCGTGATTTCCAAGCACTGAATATTTTCCATAATGTGCGTTTAGTTGAGCGAAGGTTTCGATCCAGTCGTCCATCTCGGAAGCCTTATGATTAACTAAGTCACCCGTAAATAGTAAAAGATCGCTCTGTTGTTCATTTGCCAGCGTAACTCCTTTTTCTACACCTTTCTTGTCCGTGAAACTGCCGACATGAATGTCTGATATTTGCGTAATGGTAAAACCATCGAAAGCTTCTGGTAAATCGGGAAAATGAAGGGTCTCTTTTCGGATGCGATAAAAATGTTTTCCACGTGTTAATCCAAATAGAACAATAGCAAATATGCAAAGCGCGAATGCAATGGCAAATTCGCTAACGTAAATATTTCGCGGAGGAAATCCACGGAATAGACGTGTAAAATCTTCGATGAGCATGATTGGAGATGCAGCTAACTTCGGGATAGCAACGCTTAAGAACACCGTCAACAAGCTTGTTAATGCAGCTTGAGAAACGCGCCCACTTCTAGTCAAGAGAACGCCGCCAATAATACCTGCGAACAACAAGAAGTTCAATAACCAATAACCGGAAAGGATATAACTGTTCGATGTGAGCGTTTTAATAGCTTGATAAAAGTAAACTTCTGCTATAATAAGTATAACAAGGATAAGTATAATTCTTCTGATCATGGGCGTTTTTATTTCCATCAAAAAAAGCCGAGCGTTATTGCTCGGCTTTGATATGTTTTCATCGTCGTTCGACGAATTATTTTGCTAATTCTTCAGCGATAGCTTTACCAATCTCAGCTGGAGATTCAACAACGCGGATACCACACTCAGCCATAATTTTCATTTTAGCTGCTGCTGTATCGTCTGCACCACCAACGATCGCTCCAGCATGTCCCATACGGCGTCCCGGAGGCGCTGTTTGACCTGCGATGAAACCTACAACTGGTTTAGTACCGTGTTCTTTAATCCAACGAGCTGCTTCGGCTTCCATGCCACCACCGATTTCACCAATCATGATGATACCTTCAGTTTCTGGGTCGTTCATCAACAATTCAACCGCTTCCTTTGTAGTTGTTCCAATAATTGGGTCACCACCGATACCGATTGCCGTTGTGATACCTAAACCAGCTTTCACTGTTTGATCTACCGCTTCGTAAGTCAATGTTCCTGATTTTGAAACCACACCTACTTTACCTTTTTTGAAGATAAACCCAGGCATGATACCAATTTTTGCTTCTTCTGCTGTGATAATCCCTGGGCAGTTAGGTCCGATAAGACGAGATTTTTTATCACTTAAGTACGACTTCACTTCGATCATATCTTTTGTTGGGATACCTTCTGTAATACATACGATAACACCAACACCAGCTGCCGCCGCTTCCATAATC
Organism: Sphingobacterium corticis; assembly: GCF_042684745.1. Taxonomy (NCBI): domain Bacteria; kingdom Pseudomonadati; phylum Bacteroidota; class Sphingobacteriia; order Sphingobacteriales; family Sphingobacteriaceae; genus Sphingobacterium; species Sphingobacterium corticis. Next base: position 133,797 of record NZ_JBHUMA010000003.1, read on the forward strand.
GCATCAGCCGCAAATGCTGGAGGTACGAAAATGATAGATACATTTGCTCCAGTAGCATCAACAGCATCTTGTACTGTATTGAATACCGGGCGATCTAAATGCTGTTGTCCGCCTTTACCAGGAGTGACGCCACCAACCAAATTGGTTCCGTACTCGATCATTTGAGTAGCATGGTATGTTCCTTCGTTACCGGTAAATCCTTGTACGATAACTTTAGAATCCTTATTGACTAATACGCTCATTTTTTCGTTTTTTTTGCCTAGCAAAGCTACTATTTTGTCGCGACTTCTGGAAACATTGCTCTTTGCATTTTTGTTATTTCTTGGCAAATTTTACCTTAGATATAAAGTCCCAAAGCACGATGCCCATCGTAACCGATACATTGAAGGAATGTTTGGTGCCAAATTGAGGAATTTCCAAACACTGCTCCGAGGTCGAAATAACCTCTTGCTCTACGCCATGCACCTCGTTTCCGAACACAAATGCGTACGATTTTGATTCGTCAGGATTAAAATCTTGCAAGAACACGCTGTTCGATGCTTGCTCTACAGATACAATCGTGTAGCCCTCATTTTTTAATCGCTGAACAGCGTCCAGCGTTGATTTCTCATGCACCCATTCCACCGATTTTGTTGCACCCAAAGCGGTTTTTTCAATTTCGCGGTGCGGTGGCGTAGCTGTAATTCCGCACAAAACAATGCGTTCAATGTTTAGTGCGTCGGCAGTACGAAATGCCGATCCAACGTTGTGCATGCTGCGAACGCTGTCGAGCACCAACACGACAGGTAACTTTTTTTGTTGCTTGAATGTGTCGACATCTACTCGATTAAGTTGCTCTAAGGATAGTTTTTGCATAGGTCAAAAGTACGCAGTCTAGACAAAAGATAAAAAGATTTTGAATATTGAATATACTATGCTATTTTTGCATTCCGAATTCAGTACAGAAATAATAAAAAATACTATAGCTAAGAGAGATGGCAAATCATAAATCCGCGATCAAAAGAATTAGAGCAAACGCTGCGAAGCGCTTGAGAAACCGTTACCAAGCAAAAACTACACGTAACGCAATCAAAAAATTACGCAACACGACTTCTCAAGAAGAAGCAAAAACATTGTTGCCACGTGTAATTTCTATGTTAGATCGTTTGGCAAAGAAAAACGTTATTCACAAGAAAAAAGCATCTAACAACAAGTCTAAGTTGACGAAATTCGTTAACAAACTAGCTTAGTTTTTAGCTTTTACGATACGAAAGAAGGGTGTATTTTCATACACCCTTTTCCTGTTTCTGGTTTTCCAACCAATCGGTTTATTTCTTCTTAATTCGTTCGATTACTTTATTTAGCTTCGCTGCATCGTCTTTATACGCTGCCAAATCGAACAGTTCTACTTTTCTAAAATCGACTGGGTGACTTTCGCTTTGTAGATAGATGTAGCCTTCCTTCAGCGCTTTACCATCTTCTTTCTGTTTTGAGTCGTATTCCAATACGTTATCTCCACCAATTTGAGGTTTCGAATACGACAGAACCACCTGATCATCCAAAATATGTTGAATCAACGAATCTCCTAATACCAAGAAATCGGCAGTAACCCATTGATCGCCATGATATGTTTTTGACGTAGAATTAATGCAGTGCGGCGTAAATAATTTACCGTCCATAATGACATTCGTTCCAGGCGTACACAGGTTCGATGTCGTGCGTTCGGTCTGTCCATCACCGCCTAAAAGCTGTCCTTCAATCGAAATTGGGAAATCTTGATCTTTCAGCATTGTTTCCGGTTTTTGACCGTGCAACATCGCACCAGAATTTCTCCATGCCCAACCTTCACCGCCTTTAGTTTGCTCATCTACGAAACGATATTCTAAACGCAGCAGATAGTAGCTGTATGGCGTGTTGTATGCCAAATGACCATATTGCTGATCGAAATCCTCGTATCCATCATAACGAACTTTCAGCAAGCCATCTTCTACACGGAATGTATTGGCATAATTGTTACCAACTTCGTGTAGACGGATTTTCGGTGTCCAATCGTTGATATCTTTTCCATTGAATAAGCTGATCGGCGTGGGAATAGAATCTTGTCCGGTTGCATTTTCTTTGTTGGCATTATTCGCATTATTGCATGCAAACAATACGGATAATGCAAGGAGCATCGCGCTCATGTTTAACTTCATATTAGGATACGTTTTTTATGTGTTAAATGATTGATTGTTTATTTTTTACATATTCGCTTGGACGGACACCAACGATTTTGAAAAAAGTATTGCTGAAGGTCGGCAAACTGCTATAACCTACTTTGGAAGCCACCTGCTGTACGCTCATTTTTTCATCCAACAGAAATTTTAATGCTGCCAACATCCGTAGTATAGTATAATATTGAATGAATGACATGCCCAAATCTTTTTGAAATAGTCGAGCCAAAGTGCGTTCGCTGAAATGAAATCTATTTGCCAAATCTTTGAAGCTGACTGATTCAGAAATATGTTCTTCCAAATAATTGACAATATCGCGCAGTTTTGTGCTTTTCGGATAAGGCAATGAAAGCGATAGATTAGAATGCGATAATTCCGGAAGCAACAATTTAAAGGATTTTGCTACCGTAAAGTTGATTTGATCTTCTGGTAAGATATGACCGTTCCAGCGATTGGTATACATAATCAATTCCATCAACAAATCGTTGACAGGATAGATGCCAACATGATTGAAAAAGGAATTGTCGGTATCGAATTTCGGGAAATAAAGATTACGCATAATCACTTCGGGACTACTCGGATGGATGCTGTGCTTCACACCTGCCGGAATCCAAATATAGTGGCGTGCAGGTAAAAAATAAGACTTTTCATCCGTTTTCAAGAAAACCATACCGCCTTCCGTGTAAAGAAACTGTCCTTTCACGTGCTCGTGCGTTTCAATGAATTCTTCCCCCATTACCGCGTGATGACAATAAATACTTTCGGGTTTTACATCGACTTCCGTCATGTAGTATTTATTTACGTAGGTATTCGTCATATTATGGGAATTATTAGATCTAAATATCCCTATTTTCCAGCATATAATCAAACTCTTCTGTCCATACCGTCATTTCATAGGCAGTGAATATTGATGCTATTCATTATGGTCAAAGTGTTATTTGCATGTATGCTTTTACGGTTTGGGAATATTATTTCTTTGCTAAATGCGTAGATTTATACTAGAGGTCAGTAACTTGAAGTAAGGGATTGGCGGAGATGATTTATAAACATAAACATACGTTTGTCGATGATAGAAAGAATTAAACTCGAAAGCCTTCGAGAAAAAATAATGAGTGCGGAGGATGCTGCGAAATTTATACAAGACGGCATGATTGTAGGAAGCAGCGGATTTACTAAAGCCGGCGATAGCAAGGCTGTACTACCTGCTTTGGCCGAGAAAGCCAAGCAACAGCCTTTTAAGATAACCTTAATTACGGGCGCCTCATTAGGCCACGATACAGATGGAAAGTTGGCAGATGCGGGCGTGCTAAGCAAGCGGATGCCTTTTCAAGTAGATCGCACATTGCGTAATAAAATCAATAGCGGTGAGGTGTTATTTATTGATCAACATTTAAGCGAAAGCGCTGAGTTGTTGCATCAGCAATTGCGTCCGGATGTCGCGGTAATTGAGGTGGCTTACGTGGATCGGGATGGTAGTATCGTTCCGACCACATCGGTGGGCAATTCGGTTGCCTTTGCTACGCTTGCAAAAAAAGTGATTTTGGAAGTGAACACTGCCGTTCCAGAAGATATTTACGGTATTCACGATATTTATCAGGCTGAAAATTATCCACATAGAAATGTAATTCCAATTGTAGCTCCTTGGAATAAAATCGGCAGAAAAACCATTCCACTCGACCCGGAAAAGGTGGTCGGTATCGTATTTACGAATGTACAAGATAGTCCGGCAGATATTTCGGATCCTGATGAGAAAACAACCGCAATTGCTAAACATATTTTGGAGTTTTTTGAAAATGAAGTTCGAACAGGCTACCTAACCGATCGTTTGTTGCCGATCCAAGCCGGAATTGGTAAAGTGGCCAATGCCGTACTTATGGGCTTCAAAGAAAGCAATTTCTACGATCTGACGATGTTTTCCGAAGTTTTGCAAGATAGTACCTTTGATCTGATTGATAGTGGAAAGCTAAGTTTTGCTTCTGCTTCGTCGGTAACCGTTTCTAAAGCCTGTTACGATCGAGTCTTCGGTAACTTGCAGAAATACCGTGATAAGTTTGTTTTACGTCCGCAAAATATTTCGAACACGCCGGGATTAATTCGTCGTTTAGGAATCATTGCTATCAATACAGCGATCGAATTTGATATTTACGGCAACGTAAATTCTACACACATCAGTGGTACGAAGATTATGAACGGTATAGGTGGCTCGGGTGATTTTGCGCGCAATGCCTATTTGAGCATTTTCGTGACGCAGGCTGCGTCTAAAGGTAATTTGATTTCTCATGTATTGCCGATGGTATCACATACCGATCATACGGAGCATGATGTGGATATTTTGGTTACTGATATTGGTTTAGCGGATTTGCGTGGATTAGCACCGCGAGAACGTGCGCAGAAAATTATTGATAACTGCGCGCATCCAGATTATCGACCAGAATTGCAATCTTATTTCGACCGAGCTTGCGAAAGGGGAGGACATACGCCGCATATTTTGGAAGAAGCATTCAGTTGGCATTTGCGTTTCCAAGAAACAGGTAGCATGAAGAAAGGTTAAGGATTGAAACTTATTCTCAGAGAGCTAAAAATAGAAAAAGGCCTGCATGCGTGCAGGCCTTTAACATATCTAATACTTTTTAGATGTCGGATTAACGACGATTTCCTGGAAGGTAAATTTGGAAACCCAAACTAACACCTAAGCCATTAGCACCACCACCTGAGTTTAAGTTAGCTTTGCTGTAGTTGTAACCTAAAGTAGTTTCCAACGCTACGTTACGTGTGATAAAGTGTGCATAACCACCAGCGATACCTGCTTCGAAAGAAGCACCATTACCAGCAGAAGATCCACCAATACCAACGTTACCGTGACCGAAGAAACGACCTGTAGAGCTAGATCCTTCTGGGAAGTAATAACGTACGAAAGGAGCGATACCATAGTTCCAAACATTGTCTGCGTCTCCGCTAACAGTTTGTAAACCTAAAGCGGCTTGTGCACCTATAGCAATACCGTCAGAAATAAAATAACCAGCACGTGGATTCAGCTGGATGTTAAAGCTTTCGCCTTCGAAGCTATAACCAAGGCTACCTACGGAACCACCAACCATCCAGTTTCCTTGACGGATTGGCTCCATGCCAACACTTTCAGACATTTGAGGAGTAGTTTCTATACGTTTTTGCGCAAATGAACCAAAAGCTACGCCTAATGCTAATAAACTTGATAATAAAACTTTTTTCATAATATTCAATTTTAGTTACTGCTCACGTAAGTGCAACTACTATGCCACTTTACTATTGCCTCCTAATTAGGAGAATAACTCTTTTATTGAATAATTGTTTTGTTAAAAGTAGGATGGAAAGTATGGAAATGTCTTAACGGTAGGTTCGGACAATGTTCGCTAATTCTTGAATAGAAGTGTTGACTTGGTCAACCGTAATATGTGCGCGTTGGTAATACGGTAATCGTTCCGTCAATTTTTCATCGATAAATTGATGCAATTGTTCGCCTGTGAATCCCTTTAATGCTGGACGTTTATTGACGTCCGATGCATTCAAACGGTTCCATAACGACTTCACGCTGTGATCTAAATATAAGGAAATGCCATGCTCCAAAATCCAATCCATATTGTCGAAATAACAAGGCGTACCTCCTCCAGTAGAAACAATCGTATTTTGATTTATTTGCTCCCGAAGTACTTCACTTTCTAATATGCGGAATTGCTCTTCACCGAAGGCTTTAAAATATTCAGGAATGCTCATGCCAACGCGCTGCACTAGCACAGCATCTAAATCTACAAACGGTCGCTCCAACGCATTGGCGAGTTTCTTTCCCCAAGTGGTTTTGCCGCTTCCCATAAACCCAATTAAAAAGACCGGTTTTGTTGCCATCTAATTCTTTTCGGAAGCGAATTGTTTGTTAATATATTGCTTTTCCAATTCTTCTTTTGAAGGGAATGTATGTTTCGACCACTTCTTGATAACTGTCCCATTTTGCATCAAGAGCACGCCCGGATTCGATCGAACCATGCTTTTTAACGGAACTAGGTCGGCATTGAAAGATTCTAATACCAAATTCAATTGGTCGTTAACGAACGTGACATTTTGTGGTGAACTTGCAGTTAATAATACTGCGCGAATCGGATAATCTTCCGAAACTTCGCGAATCGTTGTATTGATTCGATCTAACGCTAACAAATCGACGGACGATAAGCGCGTTACATCGGTACTTACGACGATGAAGTTGAAATATGGATTACTCAACAATTCTTGCGTTACGTCCTGACCTTCCATATCGCTGATAATTAAATCCGCGATTGCCGGCTCAAATCCTTTCTTAATCAATGTTGATTTTGGATCGCCGACAATTTCCCAATTTTCGTCTTCCCAAATTTTTTCATCCATATACACCTTATCATTGACGGTTTTGGATTCTCCCGTCGATTTATTTTTCAGCGTATAAATGTGTTCGTATTGATCGGGTTCGGCATCTTCAGGAATGGCCATTTGCTCCAGCAAATTATTTCCTTCTTTATAAGGTAGGAAGTCTACTATCGGAAGGAAGTTCATCGTGTAAATTCCGGCTCCAAACGACAAAATAATCACTAAGAAGGCTAGCAAGTTGTTAGAGAAACGGCTTTTAATGAGCGGTTGTATTTCACGACGATATCGAACGATAATCAATATCAAGACAAGCAAGACCAAATCTTTGATGAAGGATTGCCACGGTGTCAAAGGAATAGCGTCACCGAAACATCCGCAAGAGCTGACTACCTCGAAAAATGCGGAATAAAAAGTGAGAAACGTAAAGAATACGGTTAGAATCAATAATCCCCAGCTTACTTTGTTTCGCGCTAAGCCAAGCAATAACAATGTGCCAAGAATAATCTCAAATGCACAGATAAATACGGCAATCCAAGTACTGTAATCATCCAATGCTGAAAGGTGAAAAACCTTAAAATATTCTTCAAGCTTATATCCAAATCCTTTGGGATCGTTTGCCTTAATCAGGCCGGAAAATACAAAAAGAAAGCCGACCAAAAGGCGTGAAATCCAAAGCAGGATGTTAGCACCTGTTTTTTTTGTTTCGGTTGGCGTATAGCTGTAGTTATATGTCATAGTGTGTTGATGCTTTTAAGCCGCTAAGCCCATTTTAATCAATGCGAAAACTGCGTAATTAAGCATGTCTTGATAATTGGCTTTCAGGCCTTCGGAAACAAGCGTTTTTCCATCATTATCTTCAATTTGCTTGACGCGATGCAATTTGGTAAGAATCAAATCCGTTAAAGAAGAAATGCGCATATCGCGCCAAGCTTCTCCATAATCGTGGTTTTTCGCTAACATCAAATCGCGCGTTTCCCCGATCTTTTCGTCGTATTTTGCTTCTGCTTCGCTAACAGGAAGTTCTAAGTTTGCATCGGATTCCAATTCCAACTGCAACATGGCGATGACGCAATAATTAATGATGCCAACGTACTCATCGCTAATTCCTTCACCAACTTTGGTCACTTTTTTAACTTCCAGCGTGCGAATGCGCTGCGCCTTGATAAAGATTTGATCGGTAATGGAAGTCGGACGCATAACGCGCCACGAGGTGCCATAATCCTTCGTTTTTTTAAGAAATAATGTCCGACAATAATTGATAACCTGATCGTATTCTGTGCTTGTATCCATATAATGTATTTGCGTCTGCATCTAGCGCTTTGCAAAATTATGAACAATATACAAATAGTATTTATTCTGCCGAAATGAATACGTAATGCGCTTTTTTCATGTTGATTGCTATCAGGTGGTTACAGATTTTGTGATGGTGAAATAATTGGAGGTTATGAGTGATTCTCATCAATTCTCTTGTGTGACATACATCCCCGAAAATAATTGACTATCTCCGAACTGCAGTGTTATTTTATAAGGTGGATGAACTAATTCTATGTAATCTGAAATACTCAAACCTTCGTAATTTTTGATGATATTTCTGTCGAATAATTTTATAGCATCCTCCATCGTCATCCCAGGTTTGAGTCCGTTTTCGAACGAGATTTTAGTTTTTCTAAAATCCCCCAGAGAATATCCTTTTAATCTGTTGTGGCTTTGGTTTTCAAGATCATTGAAAAAGAAGTAAATATCATGATAGCGATCTTGGTAGATCATTTCGGCTGAATTTAGGTCTTTAAGGCTTTCGAAATCTTTAGAATATTTTGATCTTAAAAACTCATTTTCATTTGTCTTTCCAAGTTTAAAGTCGTTGAAATTCCAATCTTTGTTAATTGTTATTGCAGGCTTATTGCTGACATCCTCTGGCTTAGTACTATTTTTCAGTAGTTCCTTAAAATAAGCTTCTTTGTCGCATCCTCCAAAGTCAATAAAACCATTCATATTATCCCAATAGCATTTTTCAGAATTGTTGCGGTAATTTATGATGATAAGCCTTCCATAATCTGGTGCATAAAAAATAAATTTACTTTCATCTTCTACTTTCCAATATAATCCGTTGTCGGTGTTCGGGTTTTTTATTCCTTGACCATGTTTCAATTCAATTTCTTTCAAAATGTTTTCTTTGAGTATCTGTGAATTCATTTCAATGCGAACGCCATAGATTTCGTTGTCAGCACGATAATTCGTTAGCATCTTCTTGAGCATTTGGCCGTCTCGCAGCGTTACCATATCAATGTGAGCACCTCCAAATCGCGTAATACTGTCTGTTTTTAATACTTCTGATTTGACAAGAAAATATATTCGTTGATTTTTAAGATTCTGTGCACCAAAGCGGTAATTTTTTGCGTTTTCAACAGATAGTAATAAGGAATAGGGATATTCAGCGGTTTCTACTCCGATGTAAACGCTATCATCGAAATTAATTAGAGAATCTATAGGTTCATTCATGCCAAGCGAAAAAAGATTTGTCTTTTCGTGTTGATGACAGGCGTTAAGAAGTGGTAATAATATTAAATAGTATATAATCTTTCGAGTTGTATTGGTCATGATAATTATTTATTTAGAAACGGCGTTGTTCAAAAGTGCAGTGTATAATAACTGAATGATTCTTCTGGAATGGAACTACTTCAATGAACAAAATACGAAAGAATGTTTAAAGTTATAGGAACAATATTTTGGTAATATCAATTCGATTTTTAAAGCTTAATATTTCAATTTTTTGGAAGTCGAAATTTGAATCCTGATAGAAAAATCGCCCACAATCTCAACCCCATTCATCATCCTAAATAGCTATCTTCGTATATATGCTCCCCAGGAAAACTTGTCAGTTTTTCGAAACATCCTGCAAAGAGCATATATCATAAACTATTATTTAGCATGCAAATAGAAAAGCCGGAGATACGGCACGTGGAAATTATCCGTTATGTGATGCCTTTTCGGGAAGGAGGATCTTTGCCGGCATTGGTTGATGCGGATGATGATTTTAGTTATGTGATCAAATTTCGTGGTGCCGGACAAGGGAAGCGCGTTTTGGTGGCCGAATTGATCGCTGGAGAAGTAGCGCGTTGGCTTGGATTGCGGATGCCGGAAATGGTTTTCGCAGAGCTACATGAAGCATTTGGCAGAACGGAACCCGACGAAGAAATTCAGGATTTGTTGAAGTTTAGCGTCGGAACAAACTTGGGCGTTCATTATTTAAATGGTGCGATTACTTTCGATCCAAATGTGCAATCCATTGACGCGGAAGAAGCGTCCAAAATTGTGTGGTTGGATGCCTTATTTATGAATGTCGACCGCACGGTTCGAAACACCAATATGTTGATTTGGCATCGCGAATTATGGTTGATCGATCACGGCGCTTCTCTTTATTTTCATCACAATTGGGAGCATTGGGAAGATCAGGTGATGAAGCCGTTCGTGCAGATTAAAGATCATGTTTTGTTAAAACAAGCTTCTGCAGTTCGAGAAATTGATGCGCGCTACAAATCATTATTTACGGAAGAAAACCTAAGAAAAATACTTTCCGCTGTACCTGATGATTGGCTGGAGGAAGATGGTCGTGAAGCGACGCCCGATGAGGTACGGGAAGTTTACGTACAGTTCTTGTCGCGCCGCGCACAAAATTCGGCGATATTTTTGGATCAAATAGACAAAGCTCGTGAAACTGGAATATGAGTACGCCGTCATTCGTTTTGTGCCTAGGGTAGAACGCGAAGAATTTGTAAACGTTGGCGTGCTGTTGTATTGCAAGCGTAAGCGTTTTGCTGGTATTAAATGGCATGTCGATAAAATGCGGTGCGAATCTTTTACGTCAGACTTTGAAGAGGATGTTTTGATCGCCTACTTGGAATCATTGTCCAATATTTGCGATGGAAATGGGAAAGGCGGAAAATTGGCAGAATTGGAGCAACCCGAACGAGTGCGCTGGATTACGGCAAATAGAAGCACTTGGATCCAATGCTCTCCGGTACATGTTGGATTATGTATTGATCCAGCAGAAACTTTGCAACAGCTATTTGAACGTTTAGTTCTATAAGGTTGATCGTGTTTCTAGTATATTTGTGATGTCATGAGGAAAGAAAGAACAGAAGATTTTTACCAGCATTTGTTTTTAAAGCAACAGGAAGCGCAAGACATGCCTAGCAATACGCGTGTTTGGGAATGGGCGCGCGAAATTTTTCGACTGATGTTTCCCGAGCGCAATCCCAGAAAAATTTATTCCGTGGATGCAGTAAAAGCGAGTTTTAAACAATTGGAAAATGAGTTTTTCGATATTCTTCATGGCAGTAAATATTGCAGTCACTGTGATTATGAAACCATCGTTTCGGAATTCTTCGATGTGCTTCCAAGTTTGTACGAACTGATGTTGACCGATGCGCAGGCCATATTGGATGGCGATCCGGCTGCACAAAGCTTACGCGAAGTGGTGCGTACTTATCCCGGTTTTTTGGCCATGTGCATGTACAGAATGGCCAATCAACTTTGGAAAAATGATCTGCCATTGATTCCTCGTTTGTTGACAGAATATGCGCATGAACGTACGGGAATTGATATCCATCCTGGAGCGACAATCGGTCGTTATTTACATATCGATCATGGGACAGGCGTTGTAATTGGTGAAACTACCGTTATCGGCGATCATGTGAAGCTCTATCAAGGCGTTACGCTGGGAGCGCTGAGTGTTGAGAAAATTTTGGCTGGCAAACAGCGACATCCGATCATCGAAGACCACGTAATCATTTATGCCGGAGCGACAATCTTGGGTGGCGAAACACGTATTGGGCATCATTCCGTTATTGGTGGTAACGTATGGTTGACAAGTAGTGTGGAGCCATATACCACCGTTTATCACCAACCGAACACTAAGTTTATTGACTCAAAACCGATCTTGTAATGGGTAACATTATAGAAACCATTGGCAATACGCCGTTAGTAGAAATAACGAGTTTTCACGATAACCCGAACGTTCGTATCTATGCGAAGATGGAAGGGAATAATCCGGCGGGGTCGGTAAAGGATCGCGCCGCGTTAAATATGATTCGATCTGCATTAGAACGCGGTGATATTTCGCCAACCTCCACATTGATTGAAGCAACGAGCGGAAATACGGGCATTGCGTTGGCGATGATTGCCAGTATGTACAAAGTTCCGATTGAATTGGTAATGCCGTCTACATCGACGCGCGAACGCGTTTTAACGATGGAAGCATTCGGCGCGAAAGTAACGTTATTGGATTCCATGGAAGCCAGTCGGGATTATGCGGAGCAAAAAGCGCAACAACCCAATTTTTTCTTGCTGAATCAGTTTGCAAATCCTGATAACTACAAAGCGCACATCCAAACAACCGGACCGGAGATTTGGCGCGATACCGAGGGGAGAATCACACATTTTGTTAGTGCAATGGGAACGACAGGTACGATTATGGGATGCTCACGTTTCTTTAAGAAGCAAAATGAAAGCATTCAAATTGTCGGCTGTCAACCTACCGAAGGATCATCTATTCCTGGAATTCGACGTTGGCCGGAAGCTTATTTGCCAAAGATATTTGATCCGTCGCGCGTGGATCGAATTATTGATATCGATCAGGCGGATGCTACGAAGCGCACGCGGGAGCTGGTTGCAAAGGAAGGGATTTTCGTGGGGATGAGCACAGGCGGAGCATTTCACGCTGCCTTGCAAGTGGCGAACGAAATTGCAGAAGGCGTGATTGTATTTATCGCTTGTGATCGCGGTGACCGCTATTTGAGTTCCGATTTATTTGTTGGATAACTAAACATTTTACTCACGCGTCCAAATTTCATAAATCTTATTTCCGGTCGAACTGAGTCCGGTATGATGCCATTCTTTGCCCTTCACCTCGCCTTCAAATTGAAGTGATGTGCCGATTCGTGTATTGTCACGCGAGAAAAATAGAATATGCTCGGCATACCTTCCGTCTTGAAAAGTATATTCTCCACCACCTGTTCCATAAAACCCGCGCCGCGCTGGATTAATGGCAATCCATTGGAAATAACCATCAATTAGCAACTTAATTGTTTTGCGATCACCACGCTGAATTTGTCCCATTTCACCTTGTTGCATTCTTCCAGTTATTCGCCATAAACCATCTAAACCTTGGTCTTTTGCATCTTGCTTAACCCATTCATTACCATCGCTGTCGCGTAAATTCCCGTCATCCACCGTAAAGCGATGTTGCACCGACTGCCCTATCAATGTGGAATCTTGGTCATGATACTCAGTTTCTATCGTAATGCTGTTATTTTCTAACGCGAACGGTCCACCAGTGGTGTACATATAAACCTTATCATGATAATAGATCATTGAAGTGTATCCATCGGCAAATAGCCATAAAGCATTCACATCACCTTGCTTCATTTTATAGGCACCCTGCAGATTGTTTTGTTGGGCGAACAAAGAAACGTTGCTTATTATTAAAATATGGAAAAGCCAAAAGCATAAATTTTTCATCGATTTCATGTGATAGGTTTACCGATTGATAACAATTTGTTTATGTAAAAGTTTGATTTCTAATATGCTCGGATTAATGGATCGAATAATCAGTTATAAATGCCATTCAATGATTACTTTTGGCGTGTTATTTGGTGATCTTTTTTGTCTCAAAACCAGTTAAATAGCAGGTAGCTTATAATTTTCAAATCCGCATGATCTTCATACAAGATAATCAAACGCACTACATTAGCCACGAAGCGATTGGCTCCAAAGCAAAAGGTCTTTTTATGGCTCGAGCATTTGATTTGAATGTTCCACGCTGGGCAGTATTGCCGGAGGATTATCTTGCGGAAGTTTTTAAAACCTTGTCGTCGATATCGCACAAGCAAGATTTGCTTCGTGCTATCGATAGCTATGTTTTTCCGCCAGCAGTGGAAGCAGAATTAGCTATGTTATTTCCGAATCACTCGAATTTGGCAGTACTCGCGTCGCCAAGCATTGAGATTGGTCACGAAGCATTCCTAAATGAACGGTTCGATAATTTTCTTTGCGTTCCTCAATCACAAGTTTTATCGTACGTGAAACAAGTTTGGCGATCGCTTTTTTCCGATGAAGTATTGCAATATCGTTCGGCACATCGATTAGCACCTAGCTTAGGAATAGCGGTCATTATTCAGGAAGTGGTGGAGGCAGATGCTTCTGGAAAAGCTTTTGGGTTGCATCCTAAGAGTGGAAATCGGAAGCAGAAGTGGATATCTGCAACATTTGGTGTTAGTGGAGAAGCGAATGATTTGGAACAGGATCGATATATCGTTTCTTCTGGAGGTATCGATCGGCAAATCGCGCGGAAGCGCGAAAAGCAAATTTGGAACGTGGAGGGTGCCGGTAATTTGTATAGAACCGATGTGGCGCGGATCCATCAACATGATCAAGCTGTTTCCGACGAACATATTTTTACGCTGTCTACAACATTAGATCGATTTCGCGCAAAATATCAACAGTTTTTTCAATTGGAATTTGTTGTTAGCAACAACGAACTTTTCCTTACCAACGCGGTACCAATTTTAGGAGTCGCTGAACTGATTGACAAATCTGGTGTGGCTCGTGAATGGGATAGCCGAAGATTTAAAGCCGAATTTTCGGGAGTGATCACACCATTGACCTTTTCCTGCTTACGGACATTCGAGAAAGCAGATGCTAAATACCTAGTGAAATTTTTAGGTGCATCAGATACAATCGTGGAACGAAATAAATCCATTTTCTCTAATATTTTGGGTTTGATGAATGGCCGGATTTATGAAAACATACATGCCAAACAAGCGATGGAGATGATGTTGCCAAGCCACAAAATCGATATTCGATTAATGAATCTGGAATCGCCTGCCAAAGCTCCGGTTGAATTAGTTGCTGAATTGCCGTTAACTAGAAATCAAGCTTGGTGGAGTGTTTGCAAGTTGATGGTCAAGTTTTACCGACAACATAGCGATTTGGATCGCCAAGCGACGGAGTTTTCGGGTCATATCAATAAGGTAGTCGCTCGCTTTAATAATAAGGATTGGCAGGATAAAGACCTCGTCGAGCTTATGCAATTATATCGTAAAGTGGAACGAACGATGATTTGGAAGGTGCCCCAAAAGGTCGATTTTTACTTTGAAACCTTGCTGCGCTGGCTAAAGCAGTATGTAGCGCCCTTCAGCGAAAATCCACTTGTTTCGGCGGAAGCGCTCTTGTTGGATACCACTAGACTGGTCACCATGTATCCTATTCGTAGAAGGTTGGAAATTGCAGAAAAGGTGCAACGTTCGGAACTACTAAAAACGCTTTTTCAGAAAGAGGACATAAAGCAAATATGGTATTTCATCCAGCATGATCACCGTGATGAAACCATGAAAATCAAACATATTATTGAAGATTATTTATCGGAGGTGGACCAAAATTGCGTAGCTAACCGATTGATAGATTTGCGAGAAAAAGGAGGGGATCCTCTGCAACTGATTACTTCGCTGAAACAAGATTTAGAGGATAATGTATTTGATTTCGCCCATGCGCATGAGGTAGAGCTTCAAATCCGTAATTCGGCGGAAGAGGTCATGAAAAAAGCGTTTCGCCGTAATCCGATTAAGCAGAAATGGTTTAATAAAATAGTGCTACGCACACGAAAGTTGTTCGAAATGCGCGAAACTTTTGCCTACGATCATCTGCGATTGTGGGGTATTTTGCGCCAACTTTTCCATGTGTTCGCTACCCGTTTCTCTGAAGAAGGCCTGTTGGAGTTTAAAGAGGATATTCATTACCTTACCAAAGAGGAAATTTTTGACTTTATTCAAGGGCATAGTATTCATACCGATTTACAATCGTTGGTTGCGGTGCGGAAAGAGGAATACGACCGTTTTGAGCAGCTTCCTATTCCAAATGAAAGAATTAATACGTTTGGCATTCCGTATCATAGTAATGACTTTTTCCCTGCGAATGAAGAAACAATACCTGCCGATAAAACCTATCGTGGTGAAATTGCTTGCTCAGGTAAGGCGAAAGGTGTAATTAAAATATGGGACTCCGATTCTTTGGAAGAAATTCGAGAAGGTGATATCATTGTTTTACCGAGTGCGGATTTGCGCTTTGAAAACAAGCTGAAGAAAGCGAGTGGCCTTCTTATTCAAAATGGCAGTATTTGGCAACCCCTATGTACATTAGCACGACAAAACGACTTGCCGTGTCTAATTAGCGCAAATTTTTCGCATCTAAACGATGGGGATTTGGTAGAAGTGGATGGTTATGTCGGGGAAGTGATTAAAATTTGATTTCTCCTGGAACCCGAGGAACGAGGGTGAAGTGATCTCAGAGCATTAAAGTCTTTAAACCTAGGTTTTCATAGCTTGCGATCACATTTTAAAAACGTGAATGAAAGATCGCTTCGTCGGAACTCCTCGTGATGAAATTTCAAATACTTCACGCCTTCACTCCGCAACAGCTTTACTCGCCTTTGACTGAGGAATGCTCCGCATCATCTTGTTTATCGATCTTTTCTCGGGTTCCTGTTTCTGGATCGTATTCGTATTCCGTTTGTTCAATAACGACTGCAAAAGACGCGGGTTGAATACCATTTCCGTAACGAATCGCATACTGTTTTGTGAATTCCGCTCCGAAAAATATAATTGCCGACGTATAATACACCCAACTTAATAAAATGATAATCGAACCTGCTGCACCAAATGCGCTGGCAGTCGCGTTATTCGATAGGTACATGGATATTCCCCATTTGCCCAGCATAAATAGCAACGCGGTAAATATGGCTCCGCCCAAAATATCCTTAAAACGCACTTTGGCATCTGGAAGGACGGCGAAAATAAACCCGAACAACGTACCGATAACGACAAATGTTACCGCCGTATTTACCCAATCAATAAAATCAATATTGATCCACGAAAACATGCTGCTGATCTCATTGGAAAGCAAACCGATCAAACTACTTAAGATCAAAGATGCCATCAGCAGGAAGGCCAAACCTAAAATCATGGAAAAAGATAGTAAGCGGTTGATGATCATTTTCAACCAGCCCTTTTTCGGCTTCGGTTTCACGTTCCAGATAGTATTGATGGATTGCTGAATATTTACGAATATCGTCGTAGATGCAAAAACTAAGGTACCGATACCGATAATAAAACCAATATTGGATTGGGAATCTTGCGATATTTTCTGAATAGCTGACTCCAGCATTACAGCGATATCTGCGCCGAATAAAGCCGTCAATTCGTCCATCACTTCATTTTGTGCACCATCGTTCCCACCAATTTGATTCCCGTAGAAAAATCCCAACGTCCAAATGAGTATCATT
Source organism: Sphingobacterium corticis (assembly GCF_042684745.1). Classification (NCBI taxonomy): domain Bacteria; kingdom Pseudomonadati; phylum Bacteroidota; class Sphingobacteriia; order Sphingobacteriales; family Sphingobacteriaceae; genus Sphingobacterium; species Sphingobacterium corticis. Next base: position 150,696 of record NZ_JBHUMA010000003.1, read on the forward strand.
ACTAGCGGACCAATAGAAAATACAGTGTAATAGGAGAGGGCAGCGCTCATCTTTAGGCAATCATGCTCAGTGAATCCCATCGCCGCATCGTATATTAGTCGAAAGTAATCTTTAATCTTTTGTAGCATGTACGTTTATGTATGTTTCTGAATCGTTTTCGTTTGGATAATGTTCGTTAAATTTATCTTTAAAGCTACTCTTCGCCTGCGTAGATTTCGTCAATTAGCTTTTTGGACTTATCAAGAATTACTTTGCGTCGTAAACTTAATTTCGGAGTCAATTCTCCGTTGTCAATCGTCCACTCTTTTGCCAGTAGTACGAGCTTCTTGACTTTTTCCCAATTTCCGAACTTGGTCATTGCCGTGTTGTTGATTTGCTCGTATTTCTCGATTACTTCTTGTTGCTTAACTAGATCTTCGCGAGAATTGAAAGAAATTCCTTTGAACGTCGCCCATTTTTCAAGTTCTTCGAAATTTGGAACAATCAGCGCACTAGGAAAGCGTCTTCCCTCGCCAATGACCATTACCTGCCCAATAAACGGCGACTCCATCATTTTGTTTTCCAAAACTTGCGGAGCGACATATTTTCCACCGGCCGTTTTAAACATTTCCTTTTTTCGATCAGTAATACGTAAGAAATGGTCATCGGATAACTCGCCAATGTCTCCCGTGTGAAAATAACCATCCTCATCAAAAACTTCGCGCGTTGCTTCCTCGTTTTTATAATACCCTTTTGTAACGCTTGGACCTTTTACCATGATCTCGCCATCTTTGGCAATTTTAACATCCAGATTCTCTAAAACCCGACCAACGGTGCCAAAACGAACCCCATCGTCGTCCGATGCATTAACCGAGATAACCGGAGATGTTTCTGTCAAACCATATCCTTCCAAAACACGGATGTCAGCCGCCCAAAAAACACGTGCCAAACGCTCCTGTAAAGCTGCACCACCCGATACGATGATGCCCACTTTCCCGCCCAAAGCCTCTTTCCATTTGGAGAATATTAATTTGCGCGCAATGCTAAGTTGTAGATTGTACCAAGCGGAGTTTTTCTTTGGCTCCTTATAACGATGTCCTAAATCAAGCGCCCAGAAGAATAGTGCTTTTTTAATTCCAGTCAGATCCTTTCCTTTCGCCACAATCTTATCGTAAACCTTCTCCAACACCCGCGGAACTGTAGTGAAGAACTGTGGTTTTACCTCGTTGATATCTGCTACGATATTGTCCAAATTTTCTGCATACCAAATCTGTACACCTTTCGAAAAGCACAAATACACCACCATGCGTTCGAAAATGTGCGACAGCGGTAAAAAGCTGATCGATTTATTGTAACCGTCCGGCAGCAGGTGTTTACTCGCATTCACATTGCTTATCACATTTTTATGTGATAAATAAACTCCTTTTGGCGTTCCGGTTGTACCGGATGTATAGATTAAGGTCAGCAGATCATCTTCCTCGACGGCATCGTTAAGCGCTTTGAGGTCAGCACTCGTATTTTCTTTACCAACCTGCATCAAATCCTTCAACGAACTTTGGCCTTGCACTTCATCAATCGTGAAAATCACAATTTCCAATCCGCTCTCACTGACGGCTTCCTCAATTTTATCTAAAAGCTCACTATTGCTGACGAATAGCACTTTGATTTCCGAGTCCTTTATAATGTATCCTAAATCTTTTGTCGATAAAGTCGGATAAAGTGGAACGATTGCTGCGCCAATTTGGTTTACAGCGAAATCTATCATATTCCATTCCGGACGATTCCCCGACATTAAACCAATGCGATCGCCTTTATTGATGTTCTTTGCAAGAAGTCCTTTACTCACAAAATCCATGTTTTCAATGAATTCTTCTGTAGAAAATGTTTTCCATGAATTTCCATGTCTACCAGCTACCATAATGGGCTTAGCATGCTCGTCCCTATAATAATGAATGATGTCGAATATTCGCTTGAAGTCGCTCATAACAATAAAGAATCAGTTTGTGGTTTATAACAATTATTGGCTTATCACTGTTTCCGAAGTTAGCAAATAATGTCAGAAATAACCTATTTTAACACCTGTCAAATGTAAAATAAGGTTAAATTTGCCGTTTCAGTTTATAAACATTCGTATAATCGCAACACAATAATAACAGTATACATACTATGACATTTGCCCCAAAATTTTATTTCAGTCTATTTGTAGGGTTGATTTTATCAATCTCTGCTTCCGCACAATTGCGTACACAGCACGCAGCCGGTCTCCGGTTTGGTAGTGCTACGGGAATTAATTACCGTTATGCACTGTCCGACGTGAATGCGATTGAGGGAATAATGAGTGTACAGAGTAATTCCACATCAAGCCGTTTTCGTTTAGTGGGATTGTATCAATTTCATAAACCTATTAACGATGATTTCAGCTGGTATTGGGGTTATGGTGGTAGTATTGGTTCGTACACTACCAAAGCGTTCAGCTCGCAACAGGTCGACGGGACAATCAATCATCATCCTCGCCGTTCCGAATTAGCATTAAGCGTTGATGGGGTTGCCGGTATTGAGTACAATGTGCCTACAACGCCGCTTGCGGTATCGCTAGATATTAAGCCCTATTTCGACTTTTTGCAAATGGATAGTTTCCGAATCATCGATACATTCGGCTTTTCTATTCGTTATCAATTTTAATTGGAGAAACTCCTGTAAATTACTTGTAGGATGAAGATTGTTTTCTATTTAATTACCCTCATCACAGCATCGCTTATGTTGCCACAAATTGCTACGAGTCAGGTTTACGATATGTATGTGGGCACGTACACAGATGGAACGAAAAGTCAGGGTATATATCGTTATACGTTCAATGCGGGTACTGGGCAAGCGCAGGTTGTTTCCGTTACGGATTCGCCAAATCCATCTTTTTTGGCTCGGTTTGAAAATCGTCTGCTAGCGGTAAATGAAGGAGGCGGTCAGGATGCTACTATTTCTTTATTCGAGATCACTCCCAAAGGATTAACATTGGTAGATAAATCGACCACTTTGGGCGATCATCCATGTCATGTTGCTTTGGATCCTGCCGGAAATATCGCGTTGGTTTCTAATTATTCCGGTGGCTCTTTGGGCTTGTTTAGTTTGGTAGATAACAGAAAGCATTTGGTGCTACACGATCTTATGGAATTCGACGGTAGTGGACCAAATACGGATCGCCAACAACAATCACATATTCATTCTGCTTTTTTTAATAACGGATTGGCTTACGTATCTGATTTAGGAAGTGATCAGATTCATGTTTATAAGCCTAGCCATGATGGTACGGGTCTCCGTAACGGCGTATTGCAACTTGAGGAGAAGACTGTGGTGTATACACTCGAAGGCGGTGGAGCGCGTCATGTTGCTTTTTCAGGCGACGGCAGTACGTTGTATTCCTTGCAGGAGATTACTGGGCAGGTTGCTGTTTTTAAGTTTGAAGGCGAAGAATGGGCATTGAAACAAATTGTTCCCATCTTTGGTGACGGTTTTGAAGGAGAGCATGGTGCAGCGGAATTGAAAGTTTCGCCAGACGGAAGGACGCTCTATGCGACGAACCGAGGCGATGCCAATTTAATCGTTCAATATGATATTTTAGCAAACGGAACATTGGAATGGAGAAACCAATATGGTGTACAGGGAGATGGACCACGAAACTTCAATATTACGCCAGATGGACGTTATGTATTGGTGGCTAATCAAAAAACGAATCAGATCGTAGTTTTTCAACGTGATACCATATCCGGCGATTTATCGGACACTGGAACACGCATTGATGTACCAGCTCCGGTTTGTATCATATTTTAATATCCTTACTGGAAAGGGCTTAATTGTAAATGTTCCATCGCTTTACCTAGAAAGAATACATCCTCACGATATACAAAGCCTGTGCGTAAGTACAGGCTTTTTGCTTTTGGATTACCTTTGTCAACCAACAAGCCCAAAGTTAAGTTGCGTTGTAGCACATACATTTCGATAACGTGATGTAGTAATAGTTGGCCAACACCTTTTCCTCGTGCCGCTGGAGATACCGCAATGGTGTCAATGTAAAACTCTCCTGACGCTGTTTCATCTTCGATTGAGTCAAATCTTTTTGAATCGTCGCCATTCACATAAGATAAAACAGGTGTTCTTAATTTCACTAAGTCGGCACCGTCATACAAGCAAATTTCGCCAAGAATTCTATCATCTTCTATAGCTACCCAAATGTTTTCATAAGAATATTGATTGTGTTCCGAACTAATAAATTGCGTGAGGAATTGAATAGCTGAATCATCATTTTTTGAACCAATAAGCGTATAAATAATCTCTCGCATTGCTTCCAACATAATGTTAGCAACGTGCGGCGCATCCTCGCTCTTAGCCTTTCGAATGGTAATCTTCATAAGAATAGATTTAAACGTGCGGTATTCGGCTAAAATAAGAAAAGGTCGACATGTTTGCATGCCGACCTTTCTAAATCATGTTGAAAACGCTTACTTATCTAATTTTTCAAATTTAGCGTAATCGATTTTTTTCGATTTCAATTTGATCACACCTTTTAGGTAATCGAATACTTTTAATGCTTTAGATTCTTCGAACAAACGGTTTGCTTGCTCTCTATCTTGCAATAATTGCATCGCGAATTGATTCAATTGCTCGTCAGTTGGCTCTTCATTGATGTTGTACATCTTGATTTGCGAATAGATGCGCTCTTTTGCCAAGTTAACTACCTCGTCGTATTTCACTTCTAGGTTGTTAGCGGTTACGATGCGGTTTTCGATCAATGTCCATTTCAAGTTTTTCAAGAAATCTTGGAATCCTTCTTCCAATTCTTCTTGAGAAATCTCTGGATTAGTTGCTTTCAACCAACGTTTCAAGAATGGCTCTGGGAAGGCAGCTTCCACTTTATCCATACCGAACTCGTAAATATCGTTGCGCAATTTCTGATCAGAATTTTGCTTGAACAAGTTCTCTACTTCTTCTTTCACTTTTGCTTGGAATTGCTCTGCAGTAGTTACATCGCCATCAGGGAAAAGTTTTTTGAAGAAATCTTCATTCAATTCTGCTTCTTCTAAACGGTTGATGTTTTTAACCGTCAATTCGAATTCCGTTACATCCAAATCTTTCGCTTCATCTTCCGTCACGCCCAACAAACGAGCTAAGTCAGCCACTTTAAATGCTTTTTTAATATCGAATGTTACGGTATCATCTTTCTTCAATCCGATGAAAGATTTTTTGATCGATGCGTTATCTACTAAATCTGTACGTACAGAAGTTGTTTTTTCGATACCATCTTCCTTGTTTTGTTTCAAAGCAGCGTATAATACGTCGCCTTCTTCCGAAACTTCCGGATTAATCATTTTTCCGTAGCTTCTGCGAAGATTTTTCACGCGCTCCTCTAAAGTCGCATCGTCTGCCGTAATATCGTACGCTACGAATTCTGTTTCAGCAGAAAATGGCACGTCGAAAGCTGGAGCCAAACCAATCTCATATTCGAATGAGAAGTTATCATTGAAATCCCAGTTGTAGTTGGCATCATTTTCTTCTTTTGGAAGAGGTTGACCTAACACTTCTAGTTTTTGTTCAGTAACGTAGTTGTTGATTTGCTCACTTACCAAACGATTAACCTCGTCAAATAAAATGGATTTTCCGTAAGTGCGTTTGATGTGACTGGTAGGAACCATTCCAGGGCGAAATCCCGGTAATTTAGCTTTTTTAGCCTGATCTTTAATGGCTTTATCTACTTGAGGGTTATAATCTTCAGGTGCCAAGTCAACAGTAATGCTCGCGTTGATCTCGTCGATTTTCTGGTGTGAAATATTCATACTCTTTTTTATAGCGTTGTTATAAAATCGCATTTAAAAAAAAATCCTCCCGATGTATGTTGGTCGGGAGGATCTCCAGTGCGGAAGAAGGGACTCGAACCCCCACGCCTTGCGGCGCCAGATCCTAAGTCTGGTGCGGCTACCAATTACGCCACTTCCGCAGTTAGGATTTTCTTATTGTGCCACAAAGATAGGACGCCGAACGTTATCTGTCAAGTGTTTTTATTAAATTATTTGCAAAACACGCCAAATTACATTCTAAATGCGTGGTAATGATTGGCTTAATTTTTACGCATTGGTGCCATTGTAGTAGCAAGCACGACATCTCGGTTCGTAACTTTCCTTTTCGCCAAGCATGACGCGCTCTTCGCGCTCATTCAAACGATAGGAGTAGGCAGCAGGTGCTCCGCAGCGAACGCATACCGCATGCACTTTGGTCACATGCTCAGCAATCGCCATTAAGGCGGGGATGGGGCCGAACGGTTGTGCTTTAAAATCCATATCCAATCCAGCTACAACGACACGGATCCCGCGATTCGCTAGTTGCACGCAAACATTCGGTAGTTCGTCGTCAAAAAATTGTGCCTCGTCGATTCCTACAACTTTGGTGTCTGCACTTAGTAACAAGATCGCCGATGAATGACCAACTGGCGTAGAAGGAATACGATTGCTATTATGCGAGACAATTTCTTGCTCGTCATAACGAACATCTATCTCCGGTTTAAATATTTCAACTGGAAGCTTTGCGAACTGTGCTCTACGCAATCTTCGAATCAGTTCCTCCGTTTTTCCCGAAAACATGGAACCTGTAATGACCTCAATGCTTCCAACTGGATGAGCATGGCGATGTGTAAAGTTGTGTTCCGAGAAGAGCATCATGATCAATATGTAATTATGGTAAGAGATATGGGGGATATGCGACAAGTATTATCCCTGTGCTAATATCGAAATTAAATGTTATTTTTGACCTATAACAACCGTTGGAAGATGGCAAGCAAGTCAGCGTCAGTTTTTTAAATTTTGGCATAAACTTTTTGTCAAACTCAGGTGTTTGATGGTTGTATCTTAATAATAATAGCAAGGAAAATAGATCGAATATGTCGTATTCTAAGAACGATGTTTTAGCAAAAGTTGGCGAGCTGCTCGTCGAAGTAAATGAGGAATATGCTTCGGTGCAGGAGCAAGGTGGTGAACTTCAGGTGTTGCCATTGGGTTTGCTGGCCGCTAAAGTAAAATATTTATCGGCGCACTTGGATTTGCTGACGCAACTCGCGACAGCGCCTGTATTGGAATCTGCGCCAGCGGTTACGAAAGTGGAAACGGTATTTACCCCCGCCCGCTTGCCTTCTGAGGATGTGCAACAACCAGCTACCAAGAACTTGGAGGAAGCCGTTTCGGAAGCGCCAAATGTCGCGAAGGATGAGCAAGAGGAGGTAGCAGTTGCGGAAGAAGAAGCCTCGATCGAAGAAGAAGCCGAGGGCGAATCGGAGTATCAAGAAGCAGAGGAAGAGCCGATTGCTGAGCAGGCGAAACCGGAGGCGGACGAATCGACGCCGAAGGTAAAGCAAGAGGAAACTGAGCAAGAAGCGGAGAAGGTGATTCCTGTGAGCGCGTGGAGAACGACGACGCAGGAGGAAGCTAGCGAAGAGAAGGAGCCGGAGGCGATCGTGAGGCCTGTAGTGGAGGAAAGCCGTACGATAGAACTGCCGCAGGCGCCAGCGCCAGCCACGCAGGCGGAGCCTGCTGCGCCGAGCAGACCGCTAACCTTGAATGAAATGATCCAGCAACAACGCCGTGAAGGATTGACGAATGCGAATCAATTTAAAACTCCTTCTTCCAAAGGCGAGCAGATCGTAGATTTAAAAACGGCTGTGAATCTGAATGACAAGTTGCTATTCATTAAAGATCTGTTTAATGGATACAGCTTAGCGTATACAGAAGCGATTGAGTTATTGAATCGTTTTGATAATATGGCCGAAGCAGATGCATTCTTGCAAGCAAATTATGCTTTGAAAAACAATTGGGCAACCAAACCACAAACGGTGGAAAAGTTATATAACATTTTGCAACGCAAATTCTCATAGTTGCAATTGGTTTTCATAATCATTCAGCCCGATTTTCGACTTGAAAATCGGGCTGAATCTTTTATTAAGGTTGCGTTGAAAGATTATAGTTCGAAACGAACCCATCCTTCGCCTTCGTGACCATAAATAAAATATTTAGGTTGCACGATCTCGGCAAAAATCTCGACTTGTCGTAAAAAATCGTTTGCTGTTCCTCCTTCGAAAGCGGATTGCTGAATAATGTATAGCTCGTTCTGTGAAATAGCTGCTGTTTCGCCTAATAAGGAACTTTGCAATGCGATGGGAAGATCATTGTATAAAGAAGCATCTTGCTGAACAACGATCACTTTATCCGCTTGTGCCAAATCTTCCATGCTCAACCAAACACCGCCGGCAATATCTAAGGCTTCTTGTGTAATTACACGAAAATCTTGACTAAAATCACGGATGTTGCTTATCACAGCTACGCGAGGGCGCGACTCCAAAGGAATAAATTTCAATTTATGAAAAACGATGTCAATCTCTTCCTCAAGATGCTCATGCGCTTGTGCGTTGGTTTCCTTCAAATGATTCAGCAACTTTTGGTATTCGCGATTTGTATCCATATTATCTCGTGTTCGGAATTTTGGCAAAGGTACACAAGCCATTTTAAAATCGCAGATAACTTTGGTGATTGGTTCGATATTTGATAATTTCATCCTATCATATTTTATACGAAGAGCTATGTTTGATAAACTGTTTCAGGCGCAACAGAAGGCCCAAGAAATCAAAGAAAGATTAGATCATATTTCCGTTTTTGGCGAAGCTGAAGGCGGAAAAATTAAGGTGGTTTCTACTGCCAATAAAGAAGTAAAGGAAATCAATATCGATCCGGTTTTTATGGAATCTGTGGATCGGGAAGAATTGGAAGAACTGCTGGTTGTCGCGGTAAATAAGGCGATTGCGCAAGCGGAACAAATCAGCCAAAGCGAAATGCAAGCTGCTACACAGGACGTGCTAGGTAACCTGGGTGGTATGGGCGGTCTATTTGGTAAAGGTTAAGCTCACAAATTGTTATTATGAAAGCAACATATTACGGACAATCTTGTGTCGAATTTGATTTTAATGGTACGAAGGTGCTTCTCGACCCATTTATATCCTATAATCCGCTAGCTAAGGAAATTGATATTGATCGCATTAAACCGGATTATATTTTTTTGAGCCATGCACATCAAGATCATGTAGCGGATATGGCGCATATCCAGAAAAACAGCAACGCCACCGTAGCTGCAATTGTGGAAACAGCCGCTTGGGTGAAAAATCAGGGTGTTGCGGAAGACAAAATTATTGATTTCAATTTTGGAGGCACTTTGGAATTGCCATTTGGTAAAGTGAAAATGGTGTATGCTTTGCATACGAACAGCACACCGGAAGGAAACTATGCAGGCGTAGCAGTAGGATTTGTATTCTTTGTGGGCGATAAAAAAATCTATTTCGCGGGCGATACGGCGCTGACGATGGAGATGAAGCTGCTTGCCGATTTGGAGCTGGATTGGGCTTTCTTGCCAATCGGTGGACATTATACAATGGATGTGGAAGATGCACTTAAAGCGGCAAACTTCATCAATTGTAAAAACGTGATCGGCGTGCATTACAATACCTTTCCGCCGATATCGATCGATACGGAAGCTGCGTCGGCGATATTTAGTGCACAGGGAAAGAAATTGTATTTGCCGTTAATTGGCGGAGATATTCTTTTGTAAGTAACGTTCGATCGTAGAAAGCTTTATACTAAAAAGCCGACTTTCATAAAATGAAAGTCGGCTTTTTTATTGAACCTCGATAGGTAATCGAAAGAACTATCCTTTGTTGATGTGGAAATCCACTAAATCGTCAATTGGAGAGCGTAAAATCTTACCTACTTTCATGCCGTATTGCGCTGCCTTTTCCGATAAAACATTGCGGAAATTGTAACCCACTGAACCAATACAGTTGAAAGAATAAGATTGATAATCGGGATACTGACTTACTAAGTTCGCGAAAAATGCTTCGAAGGCATCATCGACAATGGAACGCGTATATTGAATGTTAACGTTATTGTCATAAACGAACTTGCTGAAGCTTGCGCAGAAACGATTTGCCAAAGGTTTTGTGTACACGTTATCCATGATTTCGTCCGGCGTCAATTTGTATGTGTTGAAGAAAACTTCTGCAACATCTTTCGGCATCAATCCGCGGATGAAATCAGTTAATAGTTTTTTACCAATGTAGCTTCCACTACCTTCGTCGCCCAAAATGTAAGCAGCAGAATCGATATTATGCGTAATTTCATTTCCATCATAAATACAGCTGTTTGTTCCTGTGCCCAAGATAGCTGCAAAACCGGGCTCGGAACCTAGCAGTGCGCGTGCTGCCGCAAGTAGATCGTGACCGACTTCTACTTTCGATCCAGGAAAAACAACTTGAATAGCATCGGAAACAATTTGCGCTTTCTCGGCATTGTGCACGCCTGCGCCATAATAATAAACTTCCTTAATTTCCTGAAAAGGAATATCGTTTGGAAGTCCTTTTTTTAAAGATGCAACGATGTAAGAGCTGTCTACGAAGTAGGGATTGTATCCCTCCGTGTTAAAGTAAATTTTTTTCTTGGAATCGTCTAACAAACACCAGTTTGTCTTGGTGGAACCACCATCTGCAATAACAATCATTATTTCGATGTTTTGATTTATGTATTTGTGTTAGTAATCTTAAACAAAATGAGTTTACGCTACGTAAAGTGAGGTAAATGTTTTTTGCAAAATACATTTTTAATCACTAAATCAGTAATTATTTCAGGAATTTAATCGCTGAAATCCATTTTTGCAAAATGGATTAGAAACAAAAAATGGCTCTAAATATTTCATTAGAGCCATTTTAACAGTATGTCGTAATAAAAAATACTTAGTGTACTTTTTACAATTTGTAATTGTTTTTAGTGGCTGCCTTCCACTTCGATTTTTTCCATATCGATACCTTGTTTTTTTAAGAATCCTTTTACCAAAACAGCAAATGCGATAATGTAAAGAAATCCGAAAACCGGAACAATATAGGAATTGTGGATACCAATGATATCCGCTAATTTACCTTGAATTGGAGGCAAGATACCACCGCCCAAAATCATCATGACCAAGAATGCTGAACCCTGCTCGGTGTACTTTCCTAAACCTACAATCGAAAGACTGAAAATAGATCCCCACATGATCGAACAAGCTAAACCACCTGTCAAAAATGCGTAGATGGCAACAGTTCCTGAAGTCAATAAACCAACAATCATCGCAGTAAGTCCGAACGTTCCGAAAATCACAAGTGTACGAATTGGTTTGTCTTTGCTTAAGAATGATGCAGCAATTTGGATTAATACACAAATTACATAATAATACAATACCGACATGTCGAATCCGGCTAAGCTGTTCACACCGATAATCAATGTAAAGGCGACAAGCGGAACGATAATCAATAAAATTTTACGCGTATTATCTAACAAGTTGAATGCACTAAGTGCGCCAGCCCAACGGCCAATCATCATACTTCCCCAATACATGGAGATATAAGGCGTGATTTCTGACGATTGTAAACTTCCAAATTCTTCTAGTGTCAATAACTCACCCAAATTACTACCAATAGCAACCTCAATTCCAACATAAAGAAATAGGGCAAGCATACCCAAAACCAGTTGAGGATATTGCATCGCACCCCAGCCTTCGGGCTTTTTCTTAGCACGATTATAAGCGAACAATAATCCGCCAACAATGACAACAAGTGCTGCAGATAGCCAACCCATACGTGTCAGCTCGAGTGGATGTCTCAACGCTGCGATTTGTTCTTTTAACGATTCTTGAGCCGAAACCACAGACTCCAAATTTAACTGCTCTTGAAGACTTTCGATTTGTAACGCTGCGTCACTTTTGTAGCTTAAGAATACCGGAGCAAATGCACAGAATAATAAAGCTGTCATCACGATCAGGGTTGTTCGGGCTTTGTTTGCTGATTCCATTGGTTCCAAATTGTAGCCCGCCGGAACTTTTTTAGAGAAATGAAATAACGCGGCTGCTAGAATAAATAACGCACCCACGCCCATATACAAATAAACTACTTTGCTGAGTGGGAGGTTAGCGATGTCCGCATCAGAAACGGTTTCGAATGTTCCGAAGAGGGCAAAGCCGATAATTAGGGGTCCGATCGTCGTACCTAATGAATTGATACCACCACCCAAATTCACGCGAGAAGCACCAGTTTTTGGGTCACCAAGAATAACGGCGAAAGAATTCGCAGCGGTTTGTTGTAAAGAGAAACCTAAAGCAACAATAAATAAACCAATCAACATCGCGGCATAAACGTTGATTTCAACAGCTCCAATCATGGCGGCAGCACCAAACGCCGAGAATAACAGGCCGTACACAATACTTCGCTTGTAACCCCATTTTCCGACTACATCTTTGCCGGTTACAGTTCCAACTATAAATAATAATAATGCGCCGGTGTAATATGCGGTGTAATACGCAAAGTCGATCAATTGAGATTGAAATTGATCTAAGTGAAAATAATTTTTACAAAAAGGGATAAAAATGCTGTTCCCTGCTGCAATAAAACCCCAGAAAAAAAACACCGTGATCAGGGTGTATAATGCCGGGTAGTTCGTTTGTATAGGTTTGTTGCTCATAATATATTTTTGACGCCGATAAACTTACACATAAAATTGAGTTATTGCGATATTTTATTGCGTTTATTCGATTTAGCAATGCATAAAATATGGTTTGCACAACAGATGGTTGTTAAGGACGTTAAAAAAAATTTTTTTAATTTTGAAATTTCAAATGGAATGATTTTCTTTGTGGCAATTCTAAGTTTATCCTTACCGGAAAAAGAAATTTCAAACAGTTTCATCCTTTCCGACGTTCTAGCAAAAAAGATATTGAAGAGTGTTATTGATCAAGAAGGATAGAATTCGATAATATAATCCTGTATTTTGTACATATAAATTAATGGAGATCAAAGAGTTGAACACTAAGCTCGTGTCTGAACTGCGCGAGATAGCTAAAGTATTGGGGGTCCCTGATACAGAAAAATTAAGAAAGCAAGAGCTGATTGATCGGATTTCCGATATTGCTGTGGATTCTAAAGAAACAGAAAAGGAAGAGGTAGTAGAGGCGTCTGATGAAGATGCGCATCGCCCTCGTAAACGCACAAGAACCGTCGGGGCACCAGAGCCAATAGCTGTAGGTCGCAAATCATCCGACGATATACCACAAATCGAGCGAGAAAGACCTGTTGAAAAAGCATCGCCTGCACCGGAAGCTCCTGCTAAACCTGCAGCCGCTTCGGTATCCACCGATTTTGATAACGTGATTGTTAATGAAGGCGTTTTAGAAATTATGCCGGATGGTTACGGATTTTTGCGTTCTTCCGATTATAATTACCTAACATCACCTGACGATATTTATGTTTCCCAATCGCAAATCAAATTGTTTGGTTTGAAAACGGGAGATAACATTCGCGGATCTATCCGTCCTCCGAAAGAAGGCGAGAAATATTTCCCATTGGTTCGTGTTGAATCCATCAATGGACAAAATCCTGCGGAGATTCGCGATCGCGTTCCTTTCGATTATTTAACGCCGTTGTTTCCGGATGAGAAATTGAACTTAGACATGGGAGCTGGTAACTATTCTACCCGCATCATGGATTTGTTTACGCCGATTGGTAAAGGCCAACGTGGTTTGATCGTAGCACAACCAAAAACAGGTAAAACCAACTTGTTGAAGGAAGTAGCAAACGCGATTGCTAAAAACCATCCGGAAGTATATTTGATTATCTTATTGATCGACGAACGTCCGGAAGAGGTAACTGATATGGCGAGAAGCGTGCGTGCGGAAGTCATTTCGTCGACCTTTGATGAGCCTGCAGATCGCCACGTAAAAATTGCTAACATTGTTTTGGAGAAAGCAAAACGTATGGTAGAATGTGGTCATGATGTAGTTGTTCTATTGGATTCGATTACTCGTTTAGCACGCGCTTATAATACTGTAGCGCCAGCATCGGGTAAAATCTTATCTGGCGGTGTGGATGCGAATGCGTTGCACAAACCAAAACGTTTCTTCGGTGCGGCTCGTAATATTGAGAATGGCGGATCGTTGACGATTTTAGCTACAGCATTGACAGATACTGGTTCAAAAATGGACGAGGTTATCTTCGAAGAGTTTAAAGGTACGGGTAACATGGAGTTGCAGCTTGATCGTAAGTTGTCAAACAAACGCGTTTTCCCTGCTATCGATCTTACTGCGTCCAGCACACGTCGCGACGATCTATTGGTAGATCGCGATCAGCTACAACGTTTATGGGTTCTTCGCAACCACTTGGCAGATATGAATTCTCAGGAATCTATGGAATTCTTATTGAGCCAAATGCGTGGTACAAAATCCAACGAAGAGTTTCTGATTAGCATGAATAGCTAGTTTAAAATGCATAATTTTGAGCCACCTTCGTTCTTCGAAGGTGGCTTTTATTTTTTAGGCAACAATGAAATATTCATGTTAAACAAAAGACAAACACACATGAATATTCCATATGACCTTTTAAAAAGATCACTTACATATGAAACGACATATTCCCAATACAATCACCTTACTAAATTTGCTCAGCGGATGCGTGGGTATTCATTTCGCTTTTCAAGGCGAATTTCAAATGGTTTTGTATTGCTTGATCGCTTGTGGCATTTTCGATTTCTTAGATGGAACCGCCGCACGCCTGCTTCATGTGCGATCGAATATCGGTAAGGAGCTGGATTCGCTGGCGGATGTGATTAGTTTTGGATTCCTTCCGGGAACCATTCTGTTTATGCTCTTAAAAGATGTAAGCTCATCAGAATATCTTCCGTATGCCGGCTATTTAGTAACTGCATTTTCTGCTTTGCGATTAGCGAAGTTCAACGTCGATACACGTCAGGATACGGATTTTATTGGTGTTAACACGCCTATGAATACGTTTGTGATTATCTCCCTTCCGTACATTGCTGAACGCTTTCCGAATCTGTTTACGGAAGGTTATCTGTTGTTGGTTATCACTGTGATCAGCAGTTTTCTTTTGATCTCAGAAATCAAGCTGTTTTCCATGAAAGTGAGCAATCTTTCTTGGCAATCCAATCAATACAAATACTTGTTCTTATTAACCGCAGTAATTTTGTTGGTGATATGGCAAATTTCGGCTATGCCGATCATATTGCTAAGTTACGTGCTGTTTTCTGCTTTGCATTTTGCAAAACAAAAAAGTGAATCGGTTTCCTAACTCAACGAGTCGTAAAGGCTTTTTAATTCTTCCAGCATTTCAGCGAAATCACTATCTAACAAATGAAACTTTTCGGTAATCGAAGTAATTGCATCTTTTTCCTCTCCTGCATTTTCTAGATCCTGAAATTGTTGACCCAACGCGCTTGCGCCAATGTATGCCATCGTCGGTTTAATATGATGTGCTTTAGCGGATATTTCTTCGTGATTCTCGGCTAAAACTGCTTCTCGCAATTTCTCAAAATCGGTGTGACAGTGTTGCAGGTACATGCCGACAAAATTCTTCATCATTTGCTCGTTTCCAAGCATATTTTTGCTGATGGTATTTAGGTTGATGTGGATTGGATTACTCATGGTGAATATTTACGGTGGATTGATCCGCACTCTGTTGTAACAGCGCGTAATTGGTTTGGTTTAGTTTGGGGTGGACATAATTCGGCGAAATTTCATTTAGGGGAATTAAAGTAAAGTTCCGTTCTTGAATATAAGGATGCGGAATGGTCAGTTCATCGCTCTGCATCACCTCATCATTAAAATACAAAAGATCAATATCAATAACGCGCGCGCCCCATTTGCGTTCGCGAACGCGACCCAGTCGTTGTTCGATATCCTGGCAAATGTGCAAGCATTCAAGTGGTTTGTGCGCTGTTTCCACCACCAAAACTTGATTTAAAAACGTTGGTTGATCGCGAACTCCCCAAGCTTCCGATTCGTATATGCTGGAGCGTTTGACGATTTTGCCAACCTGCTTTTCAATCTCTGCGACAGCGTTTTCCAGCTGCCGATGTGGATCTCCTAAATTTGCCCCTAAAAGAATATATACACTATTCATAATTGCTAATCCAGTAAAGTTAAGAAGGAAATAATTAGTATTCGATTTTGCTGGTGCCGACCACAAAATATTCCCCATGATTTTCACTTTCATAATTTCGGCTTTTCTAGTTAGATTTACAGGATATTGACGCAATAACTCATGAAACAATTTTTTAAATATGTATTTGCCACGGTAGTGGGAATTATTATATCATCTATTTTGATGGTCATTCTGCTAATTGGCATCATCACGGTTTCGATTTCATCGATTGGATCCAGTTCGGAAACCACGGTTTCTCCGAATTCCGTTTTGCAAGTAACGCTGGATCACGCGATCACCGAGAAGACCGTTCCTTCGCCTTTTGAAGACCTCAATATTCCGGGTGCATCGTCGGTAAAATCGTTGGGATTGAATGATATTATTTCCCGCATAAAGGCAGCCGAAACGGATGATAACATTAAGGGAATTTACTTAAATGTATCTGCTGTAAATGTGGGTTTCGCGTCTTTGCATGCTATTCGCGAATCGTTAAAGGAGTTCAAAGAATCCGGAAAATTTATCGTTGCATACAGCGATGTGATGACGCAGAAAGCGTATTACGTAGCATCTATTGCCAACGAGGTGTACATCAGCCCGGTGGGTTCGGTCGATTTTCGCGGTTTGTCGAGCTCGGTTATGTTTATGAAAGATGCGTTGGATAAATTAGGCGTAGAAATGCAGGTTGTAAAGGTTGGAACCTATAAAAGTGCTGTTGAGCCATTCATTTTGAACGAAATGAGTGCGGCCAATCGTACGCAGGTAGAATCTTATTTAAATAGTTTATACGACGGTTTTGTCCGTGATATTGCTTCGGCGCGTTCGATTGATGAACAGCGCGTTCGCCAAGCGGCCGACGAATATCTTATTCAGTTTCCGGAAGATGCCGTGAAGGAAAGGTTTGTGGATAGTTTGCTGTATCGCGATGAGCTTTTAGCGAAATTAAAGCAAAAAGTAGGCGTTGATCAGAAGAAGGATTTGCCGTCGATTTCCTTGTTGGATTACAAGAAATCTGCGGATAGTGGATCAACTTCCGGCGGTAGTCGCGTAGCGGTATTGTATGCTTTCGGCGATATCATTGATGGAAATGCGCAGGATATCGATCAGATTGGTGGCGAATCTCTTTCTCGCGAACTGCGTAAGTTGCGCGAAGATGATAAGGTGAAAGCGATTGTTTTGCGTGTAAATTCTCCGGGTGGTTCTGCATTGGCTTCCGATCTTATTTGGCGCGAAGTTACGCTGGCTAAGAAAGTAAAACCAGTGGTGGTTTCGATGGGCGATTACGCAGCTTCCGGCGGGTATTATATTTCGGCAGCGGCAGATTCGATTTTTGCGGATGCAGGAACATTAACCGGATCAATTGGCGTCTTTGGTTTGATTCCAAACTTGCAGAATTTATTCAATAATAAATTGGGGATCCATTTTGATGCCGTGAAAACGGGACAATTTGCCGATATGGGGATAGATCGTCCAATGAATGCGCAGGAAAGAACGATTGTTCAAGGTGGTGTAAATAGAATTTATCAGCAATTTATGCAACGCGTGGCGGATGGTCGTGGATTGAGTATTGCGCAGGTGGATAGCATTGGCCAAGGGCGCGTTTGGACAGGTGCGCAAGCGATTGAGTTGGGTTTGGTGGATCGCATAGCCAGTTTGGATGATGCGGTGAAGAGCGCAGCGAAGATGGCGAAGTTGGATAAATACAAAGTGTCCGAATATCCTCGTGCAAAAGATCCTTTCGAATCGGTTTTCAGTTCGTCGAAAGAGAAAGTGAAGATGTGGTTTATGGAAGATGAATTGGGCGAGCATGTTCATTATGTGAAGGAATTGCGAAAGCTGATGCGAAACACAGGTATTCAAGCGCGAATTCCGTACACCGTCGAGATCAACTAGATATATGAAGGTAACGCTAATATGCGTCGGCAAAACGGATGAAAAATATATCGAGGAGGGAATTGCCAAGTATGTTAAACGGCTGGTGCATTACATCAAATTCAATATCATCGTTATCCCGGATATAAAGAATAGTAAAAACCTCAGTCAAGATCAGCAGAAAGAGAAGGAGGGAGAGCTTATTCTCAAACATGTGGAGAATCCGGATTGGTTGATGTTGCTGGACGAAAAAGGAAAACAGTACACGTCCGTGGAATTTTCCAAACTATTGGATAAGAATATGGTTAGTAATATACAGCATTTGGTATTGGTGGTCGGCGGTCCGTATGGATTTAGCGATGCGGTGTACCAACGATCAAACGGACTTTTGTCGCTTTCGAAGATGACATTCTCCCACCAAATGATTCGGTTGTTCTTCGTGGAGCAATTATATCGTGCATTTTCGATTATGCGCGGCGAACCGTATCATCACGAATAATATTTATGGAATCGATGCGTTTATAGCATCATATAGAAAAGGAGGGAATTATGGATTTAGATAAGTATAAAAGAGATTTTAAATATAGAAGTCAAGAAGGCGCCCACGGCGGCGGTGTTAACAAATGGATTATCATCATCGGCGGTATTTTAGTCGCCTTATTGGCGTATTTTACGTCGAGGTAATTACCTTGATTTGATGTAAAAAGCCTCGCTGATTGGAAATCGGCGAGGCTTTTTTGTGGGGGATAATTTTCTTTTAAACTGTCAGGTTTCCATTACACTGGACGGTGGAAGTAAATAAGAAATTTTAACTAAATACTTTATCCGACATTTCGCCAATATGATGTTCTTTGTAGGTATTATATTTTTCGTAACTTTCAATTAGCAAATTACCATACTTAACTAAATCAGAATAACTTATTATTTGAATTGAGTTTAAATCTGAATTTATCATTCTTAAACAATGTAACTGGCTATCATCGTATTCTGATGTGTTACCAATGATTATTTTAACACGAGGCATCAAAACTTTTGTCTTATACTCATTCTCAACATTTAGTTTATATTCTGAAAGTTTTTGCATATAAAATAACGATTGACCAAGAACTAACGAAAGTTCATTATGAGGATAATGACACTTGTGACTGTCATCAAACTTGAGAAGCGTGTGTTTTGGACGTTTTAGTTCAATCAAATCTAAATATCCATCTAATGACTCCATAAGTAAATCGCCTTCTGAAAATAGAGCTATTTTTCTAGCATCGTGATGCTTAATATATTCAATTCCAAAAACCCATAAGTTGCTTTCTATCCAATTTTGGAAAATTTTTTCTGGTTGACCAGCCTTATATTTTACTAGTTCAGGATGATTTTCAATTTCAGTCGTTATATTATAGTTTAATTCAAGTTCAATAAGTTTTTTAAGATATGAAATTTCCTCTTTCATATATTTGTGATGAAAGGCTCCGTGTAAATGTTCAATCTCAATTTTGTCTAATGCGGAAAGTAAACCTTTTATTTTATCATCAGATTTGAATTGATGTAATAAAATTGAGATTGTTTCCAAGTCAGATTCTTCTAATTTTTGAATTAGCAGATTAATTTCTTCTGTAGTTTCAATTATTTTCGATGACTTGGTTGCTCCCTCAGTTACTACAGAAATAGCACTAAGATGATTATATAATTTTCTTATTTCATCGATTGAAAGTTGTTCCGTAAATATTGGTGTTCCAAAATCATTCGTAGCATAAATATTAAATCTAAGCGACTCATTAGCGACACCTTCTGATATACCAGAATAGTTTATAAATAATCTTTTGTTATTTCCTCTGAAAATTTCTAGATGATATGGAGTGCTCATTTTAAATTTTTTCTATAACATCTTTGTAACCTTCCCATTCAGGATTATATTTTGGATTTAATTCAGTAAAAGTCTTGTCAGTAATATTTACATTTGAAAGTTCTTCAATATTGAACATTCGAAATTCAGGAAAAGGATTGATATCTTTTGAGTCTGAAACACCTTCAATTTGAACTACGTGCACTTTTGTGCTTATTTTACCTTCTTTTGAAGTCAATATAAAAATAGCGTAAGGTTCTCCAATTCTTTTTCCAAGCGTTTTTCCAGGTTTGTTGTACTCAAATTCGATTATTTTCCTTTGTTGAATAGCTTGAATTAATTTGTCTAAAGAATTCATATTTTGTAGAATTTTGGTTTAACGCTTAAATATAGCACCACTTTTAGCGAGAACAATATACAAAGTATTTCGATAATATACACTAGGATGCGAATTTCGTTTCACCAAAATATAAGCCGCGCAATGAGTTTATAAAGAGGTGCTTTCGGTACCTGCTTATTCTTAAAGCGAAGCCTTTATAATAAATTTATAATTGTTTCTCTCTAGAAAGAGAAACGATATGGAAAGCCGTGAATCAACTGCTAATAACATCCAGCTTAGCAATCAATATCATTAGTAAAAGAAATATGCTATTTTAGATTGGTTTTCTTTGAAGCTGCCTTCGGCAGTTATCGTACCTCCGCGCATAATGTGTAAAACCTTGTTCCTCGGGTTACCTTCGGTAAGCACTTCGTGGTTCACAAAGACGTTTTTTTAAAGGTTACAAATTTGATAACGTTATTATTACGACCAACAACAGAAAAGGCCTGCATACCTGCAAGCCTTTCTCTATTTCTAGCCGAGCTTATTCCTATCCCAAACTCGCCAAACTTTCTTCCAAGATTAACAACTTCGCTTGCGCGTCGTCTTTCTTGTTTTGTTCGTTTTGGATCACTTCCGGTTTTGCATTTTGCATAAAGCGCTCGTTGCCTAATTTTTTATCTACCGAAACTAAGAAACCTTGCAGATAAGCAATTTCCTTGGTGATGCGTTCGCGTTCCGCGTCCACGTCGATATTGTTTTCCAAGGCTACATAGCATTCATCTTTACCAGCAAGGAAACTCACTGCACCGCTCACTTTTTCTTTTACAAAGGTCAGCTCTTCGATGTTTGCTAGTTTGATGATACTTTCTTTGTATGACTCGAAGTTCACGTGCGTTGCGTTTATCGCTAGCGGTAATGCGATTTTTGGAGAAATACCTTTCGCATTGCGGATATTTCGAACTTCGGAAATAACTTGTTGAACCACTGCAAAATCTTTAATCAATTGCTCATCAATTGCGCCCAACGCTGGGTAATCAGCTACGATAATGCAATCTTCCGCTGTGCGTGCGCCAAATAACTCATCATGCCACAATTCTTCCGTTAGGAAAGGCATAAATGGATGCGCCAAAGTCAATACACGTTGGAATAGATTTTTAACCGTTTCCAGCGTTTCTTTTTCGATCGGTGTTTGGTAAGTAGGTTTCACCAGCTCCAAATACCACGCACAGAAATCGTCCCAAATTAATTTATAGGTGGTCATCAACGCATCCGACAAACGGTAATGCGAGAAATGTTCTTCGATTTCCGCTAAGGCTTGGTTAAAACGATTTTCAAACCAAACCGCCGCTGTTTTCTGCGCATCGGTCGCCGGTTTGTCGACTACTTCCCAACCTTTTACTAAACGAAATGCATTCCAAACCTTATTCGCAAAATTTCTTCCTTGCTCACAATACGATACATCGAACATCAAATCATTTCCGGCAGGGGACGACAACAACATCCCCACGCGAACGCCGTCTGTTCCGTATTGCTCCATCAGCTCAATCGGATCAGGCGAGTTCCCCAATGATTTGGACATTTTGCGACCTAATTTGTCACGAACAATTCCTGTTAAATATACATTGCGGAACGGAGGTTTCTGTGTGTAATCGTGTCCAGCGATGATCATTCTAGCTACCCAAAAGAATAAAATTTCAGGAGCGGTAACCAAATCGTTCGTTGGATAATAGTATTTGAATTCTTCGTTATCTGGATTGCGAACGCCATCAAATACCGACATCGGCCATAGTGCAGATGAAAACCAGGTATCTAACACATCATCTTCCTGACGAAGTCCTTCCGAAGATTGACCTTTTGCTTCAAATGAGGCTATTGCTTCTTCTTGCGTTTTCGCAACAACCCATTCGTTTTGCGCATTGTACCAAGCCGGAATACGCTGTCCCCACCAAAGTTGACGGGAAATACACCAATCCTTCACGTTCTCCATCCAGTGCTTGTAGGAAGCAAAGAACTTGTCTGGAATCAATTTGATCGTGCCATCTTGTACGTAATCCAAAGCAGGTTTCGCTAATTTCTCCATCTTCAACCACCATTGCATGGATAGTTTTGGTTCGATGGCCGCGTCCGTACGCTCAGAAAATCCGACTTGCGAAACGTAATCTTCTACTTTTTCCAACTGACCAATTTCGTCCAATTGCTTCGCAATCTTTTTGCGCGCAATAAAACGATCTTCGCCGATTAGAATTTCTGCTTTTTCATTTAACGTACCATCATCATTCAAAATGTCGATGACCGCTAAATTATGTTTTTGACCAAGCTCGTAATCATTCAAATCATGTGCAGGCGTTACTTTCAAACACCCTGTTCCGAAATCCATCTCCACATATTCATCTTCGATAATCGGAATCTCGCGATTGATAACGGGTACTAAAACTGTTTTTCCGCGAAGATGTGTGTAACGTTCGTCGTTCGGGTTGATGCACACCGCGCTATCCGCCATAATGGTTTCCGGACGCGTGGTCGCGATGATTACGTATTCTGAGCTATCTTTAATTTGATAGCGAATGTAATATAGTTTTTGGTTGACTTCCTTGCGGATTACTTCTTCATCGGAAAGTGCTGTTTTTCCTTGCGGATCCCAGTTTACCATGCGTACACCGCGGTAAATATATCCTTCCTGATACCATTTGATAAACGTGTCGATTACCGCATCCGACAAATCCGGATCCATCGTGAATTTTGTGCGATCCCAATCACAAGAAGCGCCCAATTTTTCCAATTGGCTCAAGATGATGCCACCGTATTTCTCTTTCCATTCCCAAGCATAGCCTAAGAAATCCTCCCGAGAAATATCTTTTTTATTAATGCCTTTTTCCTTCAACATCGCAACCACTTTTGCTTCGGTTGCGATAGAAGCGTGATCCGTTCCCGGAACCCAACATGCGTTTTTGCCCTGCATACGCGCTTTGCGAATCAATACATCCTGAATCGTGTTGTTCAACATGTGACCCATGTGCAACACGCCGGTAACGTTCGGTGGCGGCATTACGATGGTGTAAGGCTCGCGCCCATCAGGCACAGAACGGAAAAATCCATTCTCTTTCCAATAGGAATACCATTTGTTCTCGGCTTCTTTAGGACTGTATGTTTTCGCTATACTCATATTCGCTATGCATAAAAATTGAAGCTACGAAATTACAGAATAATCTTGATTTATACGATGCAGAATGCCATTGCACACGCCATATTTTAGCGTAAAATTCTATATTTGTGCGACGCAAAATAAAGTAGCATGAAGATTTCCTATAATTGGCTAAAGAATTTTATTGATATCGCCGACCGTACACCCGACGAAATATCATTGATTTTGACCGATATCGGTCTGGAAGTGGAGTCCGTTGAGAAGGTGCAAAGCATTCCGGGTGGATTGGAAGGTTTGGTGGTTGGAGAAGTGCTGACTTGTGAGCGTCACCCGAATGCGGATAAGTTGCAAATCACGACGGTGAATGTCGGAGCGGCAGAACCATTGCATGTGGTTTGTGGAGCGCCGAACTGCCGTGCAGGATTGAAAGTCATCGTTGCGCCTCCGGGCACAACCTGCCATCCGTTGAGCGGTGAACCGTTTAAAATCACGAAATCCAAAATTCGCGGTGAAGTTTCCGAAGGAATGCTTTGTGGTGAGGATGAAGTGGGCTTAGGGACATCGCACGCGGGCATCGTTGAATTGCCTGCCGGAACCGTTCCGGGTTTGTTGGTGAAGGATTTTTATGAAATGGAAGATGATTTCTGTTTCGAAATTGGATTGACACCGAATAGAGCAGATGCTGCTTCGCACTTAGGTGTTGCACGCGATTTAGCGGCGTATTTCCGCCAGGAATTGCTTCCAATCAACACAGAAACGGTGGAGGAAGTTGCTGCGACTGGAACAGCTGTGGAAGTACAATCTGCTGAAGATGCTCCACGTTACGCGGGCGTAAATATTTCCGGTATCACGGTGGCGGAATCCCCAGCTTGGCTAAAAGAAAAATTACAAGTGATTGGCGTGCGTCCGATCAATAATGTGGTCGACGTGACCAACTATATATTACATGATTTAGGACAACCATTGCACGCTTTCGATCAATCGAAGATCGTCGGTAACAATGTAATCGTTCGCAAAGCGAATGAAGGCGAGTTGTTTGTCACGTTGGACGACGTAGAACGAAAATTATCGGCGGAAGATTTAGTAATCGCGGATGCAGAAAAGGCGATGTGCATCGCTGGCGTATTTGGCGGTGCGGAATCGGGCGTTACCGAATCAACGACCGATATCTTTTTGGAATCTGCCTATTTCCACCCGGTAACCGTTCGCAAAACAGCCAAACGTCATGGATTGAAAACGGATTCTTCGTTTCGCTTCGAGCGTGGTACCGACCCAAATATGCCGGTTATCGCTTTGAAAAAAGCAGCTGCGCTGATTCAGGAAGTGGCTGGTGGGAAAATTTCTTCATCGATTGTAGATTTATATTCTGCTCCGGTGGATGCTTTCCGTTTTGAGGTAAGCTACGATCGCGTTCAACGTTTGATCGGTAAAGCAATTCCTACCGAAGATATCCGAAGCATTATCCAATCCTTGGGAATTGGCATCGAACACGAAACTGCGGAAACCTTATCGGTGGCGGTTCCACCATTTAAAGTGGATGTAACCCGCGAAGTGGATGTAATTGAAGAGGTTTTACGTATTTACGGATACAATAATATTGAGTTAGGTACCCAGATTAAAGCTTCGTTGAACACGGTGCAAAAGCCGGATCGCGAAGTGATTTTAAATCAGGTAGCGGATTTATTGATTGCTAATGGATATCGCGAAATTTTGTCGAATTCTTTGACGAAAGAAGCATACGCAGATAACGTAGAAACAAGCGTGAAGCTGTTGAATCCATTGAGCAGCGATTTGGATACGATGCGTCAAAATTTGCTATTCTCCGCATTGACGGCTATTTCGTATAACCAAAAACGTAAAAGTGCTGATCTGAAAATTTTTGAATTTGGTCAAGCTTATCACTTGATCGAAGATAAATATAAAGAAACGCAACATTTGGCGTTGGCTTTGACCGGAAGGCAGCAAGCAGAACAATGGAATCACCAAGATGCGGCAACGAATTTCTTTGTGCTGAAAGGAATTATTGATGGAATTATCAAGCGCTTGCGTATTGATGGTGTTCGCGTGGAAGATTCCTCTTCGGATTATTTCAGCTACGGATTGGATTACAAAAAAGGCGAAAAAGTATTAGTTTCTTTCGGAGAAGTTTCCAAAGCAAACTTGAAGAAAGCCGATGTGGATCGCCCCGTATTTTTTGCGCAATTTGATTGGAATGTGGTGTTGAAAGTGATGGGCAAGAAGTCGATCAAGTTCCAAGAAATTTCCAAATTCCCAGCGGTTCGTCGTGATTTAGCGTTGTTGTTGGACGAGAGCATTCGCTTCGAACAATTGCGCATGATTGCGCAAAAAACAGAGCGAAAATTACTCAAAGAAGTATCCATTTTTGATGTTTATAAAGGCGATAAATTGCCGGAAGGGAAGAAGTCTTACGCGTTAAGTTTTACGTTGCAGGATGAAAATCAGACCTTAACCGATAAACAAATTGATGGGGTAATTCAAAAATTAATTACTAACTTTGAGAAGGAAGTTGGCGCTGAAGTGCGCTAGTGAATAATATTTGATAATAATTGCGAAACATGGCTTCATTATCTGCGCAAATGGATCTTATCGTCGAGAAGGCGACAAATTTAATTCAATTGTGTGAGGCATATCAAGAGGAAAATGATTTGTTAAAACTGGAAGTCCAGTCGTTACAAGTAGCTCTTGGTACGAGTTCTGAAAAAGTAAAGCAACTGGAAGAAAAAGTGAAAGCTTTGGCCGTTGCAAAATCTTTCGAGAACAATGCTGCAGATAGTGCGCTTAGTGAAAAAGTTCTTGACACGAAGCAAAAAATTAACGATTTTGTTCGTGAAATAGATAAATGTATAAACCTACTCAAGTAGTGCAAAGCCAACGATTAGGTCGCGTACATTTTTAAGCTCAACGAAATGGGAGAAATTTCCATAAAAATAAATATCGCAGATCGGGTGTACCCGTTGCGCGTAGATACGGAAGAAGAGGAAGTGATACGTTACGCTGCGAAATTGATTAATGAGAAGATAAAAGAATTGCAAGACAATTATGCAGTTCGTGATAAACAAGATTTATTGTCCATGTGTGTATTACAATACGCAACGGGGATGATTAAAGCAGAACGCAGCGCGCAGGACCAAGGTCAAGGCATTGAGCAATCTGTACACGAATTGGATAAGTTGCTTTCCGATTTTTTTAATAAATAGCATTACGTTCTTTATTTACGGGCTTAAAACGACGAATTTGCCGCAATTAAATTCGGGTTGTCACTATTTTAAACTTAACGCTTCAATATCACGAGCAAAACAAGATGTAGGCCATTTTGCGAAAGCCATCTGGGTCATGATCATACGCTCAAATCATGTGAATAGAAGTTTAATAATACTTGATACCTGTTTAATTTAATTGCGGTTTTTTTTTGAGAAAAATTTAAATAACCACTATACAAAACATGGACATATCTATTACCATATCGATTATCATATCTCTAGTAATAGGGATCGTTATCGGGCGGTTCTTGTTGCAGATGCTGCTAAAAAAGCAGGAACAGGCAGCGCAAGATAAAGCCGATAGCATTATAAAGGAAGCAGAAAAGCAAGCGGAACACGTTAAAAAGCAACGTCAGCTAGAAGCGAAAGAGAAATTCTTGCAACTAAAGGCAGAACACGAAAAGGAAGTTAGCCAACGCAATAACACGGTCGCGCAGAAAGAAAACTCCATCAAACAAAAAGAGCAATCGCTCAACCAAAAATTGGAGAACGCGAATCGCGATAAGCAAGAGCTTGAAAATCGTAGCAAAAAACTAGATCAAATGATCGAGTTTAACGAAAAGAAAAGCGAAGAAGTAGAAGCATTAAAAAATCAGCATATCAAGCAATTGGAAACCATTGCGGGTTTGACAGCTGATGAGGCGCGTGAACAATTGGTAAGTTCTTTGCGTGAAGAAGCGCGTTCACAAGCGATTATGCAAATTAAAGATATCGTGGACGAAGCGAAGTTGACGGCATCTAAAGAAGCGAAAAAAGTTGTTATTCAAACGATTCAACGTACAGCAACGGAATCAGCGATCGAAAATTCGGTATCTATTTTCAATATCGAAAATGATGAAGTGAAAGGCCGTATTATTGGTCGCGAAGGAAGAAATATCCGCGCGTTAGAAGCGGCTACTGGCGTAGAAATTATCGTAGATGATACACCGGAAGCAATTATTCTTTCTGGATTTGATCCCGTTCGTCGTGAAATCGCGCGCTTGTCGTTGCACCGTTTGGTGACAGACGGACGTATTCACCCAGCTCGTATTGAGGAAGTGGTAGCGAAAACGCGGACGCAAATCGAAGATGAAATTGTTGAAATTGGTGAACGTACGGTAATTGATCTTGGTATCCACGGTTTACATCCGGAATTGATCCGTATGGTAGGTCGTATGCGCTACCGTTCTTCTTACGGACAGAACTTGTTGCAGCACTCGCGTGAGGTGGCCAACTTTGCAGCAACCATGGCGGCAGAATTAGGCTTGAACGTAAAGCACGCGAAGCGCGCTGGATTACTGCACGATATTGGTAAAGTGCCGGATGATAACCCGGAATTGCCACACGCGATTTTGGGAATGCAGCTTGCGGAGAAATATAAAGAACATCCAGAAGTATGTAATGCGATCGGAGCCCACCACGATGAAATTGAGATGACCTCAATGATTTCTCCAGTAATTCAAGCGTGTGATGCGATATCAGGTGCTCGTCCTGGCGCTCGTCGCGAGGTGGTAGAAAGCTACATCAAGCGTTTGAAAGAGCTGGAAGATTTAGCTTTATCGTACCCGGGCGTTGAGAAAACTTTCGCTATTCAAGCTGGGCGCGAACTACGCGTTGTAGTAGAAAGCGAGAAAGTGAATGATACGGATGCTGAGATTTTGGCTGCGGATATCTCAAATCGTATTCAAACGGAAATGACTTATCCTGGTCAGATCAAAGTGACGGTTATTCGCGAAACGAGATCGGTTTCTTTCGCAAAATAAAATTTGAAATGGCTTTAAAAGCTGTTTCGAAAACGAATCTATAGAAAAGGGCGCTTTAATAGCGCCCTTTTTCATTGCTGTTCACATGTAAGCAGGCTGTTTTTCACTATAGCCATATCGCATGTCCGGATCATCTGTATTCGTGTTTTTGTGCAGCAATCATGGACATTTCTTATCTTCGTAATACGTCGCTCTACAAATGTACAGCCATGGTAAGGCGATTCGGTTCTCCATCATTAAGCAAAATTAAAATGCAGATCCTGCTCGTTGAAGATGATTCCCGTATCAGCAGTTTCCTAATCAAAGGATTGGAGGAGCTCGGGTATTCCGTAACCTTGGCCAAAACGGCGGAAGCGGTGCTCGATCAGTTTGTTGATATGCCGTGGGATTTGTTGATTGTAGACGTCATGTTGCCGAAAATGGACGGCATTCAGCTGGTGCAGACTCTGCGCTACAAGAAAATCGCTTTGCCTATATTGATGTTGAGCGCTTTGCAAACCGTCAATGATAAGGTGGCTGCGTTGGATTCGGGCGCGGACGATTACATGACCAAGCCCTTCCATTTTGCAGAGTTACGCTCGCGGATTCAAGCGCTCACGCGAAGAGCTGGACGCGAAGGAGTCGAACGCGACAATCGGATCGATGTTTCCGATTTGCAAATCGATCTTAATCAATATTTAGTTTCCAGAAATGGAGAAACTATTGAACTGTCACCACGGGAATTCAAGCTTTTTAAATATCTGGTAGATCATAAAAACATTGCGCTGAGCCGATTGCAAATCCTCAATGCGGTATGGAATATTCATTTCGATAACCAAACCAATGTGGTCGATGTGTACATCTCTTATCTCCGCAATAAGCTGGAAACAGAGGACAAGAAATACATCTACACGGTAAAAGGAATTGGTTATATGTTGAAAGATTAATTCGGTGTTATGAAACTGAGATCGCGCCTTTCGTATTATTCTTTGCTCATTTTTGGCGTGCTTTTCATTTGCACATCCGTGCTGATTTATACCCTGTTTTATCGTTGGGCGCGCCAAAACGAATACAAAAACTTACAGAATACGACCTTGGTTTCTGCCGTTTACTATCTAGAAAAAGATGAACAAACGCACGCCGAACATGCCAGCGTTCGTGATGAGTTGCAGCGTTTGATTTCCCGAACGAACATCGCCGTGTATGATAGCTTAGACAAACAGGCTTTCGGGCAAATGGAACATGACGATTTCATTACGACAGAAGTCTTGGAGCAAACGCGATCCAATGATCAATATTTATTCGAGTCGAAAACAGATTTCTACGCTGGAATTCATTACCACGATAATCAAGGGGATTTTGTCGTGTTTACCCGAAGTAGCAAATCGAGTTTTCAGGAACTAATGTATGTTTTACTAGGGATATTGTCGGCGGTTTTTATCGTTAGTTTATTGATCATTCTGTTGTTTTCCAGATGGCTTGGGAAAATTGCTTATGAACCGATTTTGCGGATCATGGAGCAAGTAAATACGCGCGATCACCAGAATTTGCATGTTCCGATTGCGATTGATAAAAGCTACCGTGAGGTTGATGAGCTGATTTCGACGTACAATCGATTTACAAATCGGATTGCACAAACGTTCGATATCCAAAAGAACTTTATTGATTACGTTTCTCACGAACTGCGCACACCGATCGCGGCCATGTTAGGAACATTGGAAGTTACCGATCAGCGTAATCGGTCAACGGAGGAATATAAGGAAATGATGCACGATTTGTCGGCATACATCGAAGATTTGCAGTCCACTTTGGATCAAATGATGTTGTTGACGGGCGCGAAAACGAAGTTTGAATTTCAAACTATTCGCATCGACGAAGTCATTTGGGAAGTGGTTGAACAAGCAACGCTATATTACCAAGCGAACATTGAAGTGACGATTTCCGTGGAAGATCATGCGCGCTTAGGTATTCAAGGCAATGAAAAATTGCTGGAATTGGCGATTAAAAATCTGTTGGAAAATGCCATTAAGTATTCCAATAACCAACTGGTGAAACTGTCCTTGGATGCGGTGGACGAACAGATTTGCTTGCGCGTTGTGGATCAAGGAATCGGCATTCCTGAAGAAGAGCTACAACGTTGCACGCAGAATTTCTTTCGCGCCTCGAATACATCCAATTATCAAGGTAAAGGGATTGGATTATCTATCGCCAATATGATTTTTTCGTTGCATCAAATCAACATGAAAATCGAATCGGATAATAGCGGTACAACGGTTTTGTTGTGGTTCCATGGCTAATGCTTGTGCCTCAAACACCTTTCTAATCAAATTCTAATCTATATCGAAAATGGGCTTAATGTTGCGCCGGTAACTTTGGGATAAACACCATCGATACTGACGTGAAATTATTCTATGTATTCTTATGCAGTGCGCTTTTATTCTTGCCACCCGCGCGAGCGCAGGAATTTTCCTTGCAACAATTAGAAGCTGCTTTTTTGGAGAACAATTATCTGCTGATCGCTTCGCGCTTTCAAATTGATCAGGCTGACGCCGAAATCATTCAGGAAAAGCTTTGGGACAACCCCAATCTAAGTATCAGCGAAGTGAATTTATGGAGCAACCGCACGAGCGAACAATTCGCTCGCTTGTTGGGGAATTACGGGCGTACACAACAATTCGCAATTGAGCTCGAGCAACTCATTGAAACGGCAGGTAAACGCAAAAAACGGGTAGCTATTAGAACCCTAGAAAAGCAATCTGCGGCATTGGATTACGAAGAATTGATGCGCGAATTGCGTAAAGATTTGCGCGATGCGTATTTCGAGGTGTATGTGCTTAATCAGGAACTGACACATTTGCAACAGTCGTTAAGCATGTTTGGTACGTTGAAATCGACTTACAGAAAACAAGCGGAAGCACAAAATATTTCTCGAGCAGATTGGTTGCGCGTGCAAGCGGAATTAGTAACGCTAGAAAAAGAACAGTTGGATTTGGAAACAGAGCTATTGGAAGCATTGCAAGTGCTACGTACGCTCACGAACAATTCGTCTTTACAAGCTACAGATTTTACTTTTCAGGATGTTCCAAATCATTTGCAAAAGAATCTTCCAGCGACAATGCGCGCGCTTGCGATGGAAAACAACATTAGCATCAAACGCCAAGAAAATGATGTGATGATGGCTGATAAGAGTCTGGAATTGGAATTGGCCAATAGCAAACCCGATCTTACTTTCCAAGTGAACTACGATCGCGGTGGAAATATCATGCAGGATTTTTTCGGGCTCGGCGTTAGCATGGATTTGCCGATTCTCAATCGCAACAAAGGAAATATTAAGGTAGCCCAATTTCAAATTAAAGAAGAGCAAGCAAAGCGCTCTGCGGTGCAAAGCAGTTTGGAGAATAAGATTTCCAGTTTAGCTGGACAGATCGGGAAATATCGCCAAACCCTGCAACAATGGTCGGATCACGATTCCGAAGGCGAACGACAAATGCTTGAAAATTACCAAAAGAATATGTTAAATCGACAAATTACTTTATTAGAATTTATCGATTTCACGCAAGCTTGGCGCGCGTCATACCAAGCCATGTTAGCCACACAAAAGAACTTTTTAAATACATACGAAGAACTCCAACTTCTAGTTGGAAACGATTTTTAACCGATGATGAATAGCCGAATACTCTATTACCTGTCCATTTTTGCGGTCGCTTTAGCTTCCTGTTCTGCCAATCCGTCCGAGAACGAAAAAGAATCCAAGACGGAAGCGCCCAAAGCTTTTTGCCTAGATGAAAATTTGAAAGCTACTACCCAAATTTTGGAACTGAAAGAACGTCCGATTACCGAGCAATTAGCGCTTTCCGGGAAAATCGAATATAACGAAAATGACCTCGTCGCTTTCCGCAGTTTGTTAGCCGGTGTGGTGGAAGATGTACGTTTTGAGTTGGGTGATTTTGTCCGTAAAGGACAAGTTTTGGCCAGCGTTAAATCCAACGATATTCAAGATTTAGTGCAGCAGAAGCGCGCGCACCAAGCACAAATTGGTATTCTGGAACAACAGCTTCAAACCAAACGAGAATTATTGGACGACCGGCTGGCTTCGCGTCCAGAAGTGTTGGAAATTGAACGTGAATTATCCAATGAAAGAATCGAGCTGGATCGCATCAATCAATCACTACAGCTTTACCGCGCATCTGGTTCTGGAACGTTTGGAGTGCTCGCGCCAAAAGATGGTTACATTGTTCAAAAAGCAATCAGTAGCGGCCAAAGTATTTCATCCGATGGCGATCCATTGTTTTCCATATCCAACTTGAAACAAGTTTGGGTAATGGTAAATATCTATGCAAGAAATCTGCGCTATGTCAACGAAGGCGATGCTGTAAAAGTTCGCACCATTGCATATCCGGATCAATTGTACGCCGGGCGAATTGATCGTATCAATCATGTGTTCGACGATAATGAGCGCGTGCTGAAAGCGCGCGTCGTTTTGGAGAATCAGAATTTAAACTTGATGCCGGGATTGAGCGCCGACATCATCATCGATCGGAAAAGTTCGCAGGAAAAGGCTTTTGCCATTCCTAATGCTGCACGTGTATTCAGCCACAATAAAGAATACGTAGTGATCTATAAATCGGATTGCGAATTGAGCGTGAAGCAGATTACTCCGATTGCCAGCAACGAAGAATTTACGTACGTGCATGAACGCTTCGCGGAGGATGAGAAAGTAATCGGCTCGAATGCGTTGCTCATTTTCGAACAGATAAATCAATAAGGATTGCGTCATGAAGAAATTTGTACAACAGATTGTTACTTTTTCGCTGCGCAATACCACGTTGGTTTTGTTCGCAACGATGCTATTGCTTTTTGCTGGTGTTTACGCATTAAAACATACTCCGATTGAAGCATTTCCGGATGTAACTAATACTAGAGCGCGGATTATTACGCAATGGTCGGGACGCAGTGCCGAGGAAATGGAGAAACTCGTTACGCTGCCTATTTCCAAGGAGATGAATGCAATTCCTCGGAAATCGCATATTCGTTCGATATCGCTCTTTGGTTTGTCGGTTGTCACTGTGCAATTCGACGACGGCGTGGATGATTTTTATGCGCAGCAATATGTTTCCAACAAACTAAATGGCGTGAATCTGCCGGATGGTGCGGATGCGGAAATCGAACCGCCATCTGGAGCTACCGGAGAAATATTTCGCTATGTAATTAAAAGCGATCTGCCGATTAAGGAGGTTTCGGCGATTCAGGATTGGGTTATCGAACGAGAGCTGCTGAGCGTTTCTGGCGTTGCTGATGTGGTAAGTTTCGGTGGAGAAGAAAAGATTTACGAAATACGAATTAATCCAACGGAACTAAAAAACTTTGATCTTTCGCCCTTGGATGTTTATGAAGCTGTTTCCCGATCCAATATCAATGTGGGCGGCGATGTTATTCAGCAAGGCGATCAAGCTTATGTGGTGCGCGGAGTGGGCTTGTTAGATAAGATCGAGGATATTGGCAATATTACGATCAAGCTTAACGGATCTACCCCCGTTTTGATCAAGAATGTGGCGGATGTGGAAGTTTCTAACAAACCACGTTTGGGGCAAGTTGGTTACAATGATGATGACAATTTGGTGGAAGGAATCGTGATTATGCTTCGTGGCGAAAATCCGAATGAAGTAATCGATCGACTGAAAACGAAGATTGAAGAACTGAATACGCGCATTCTGCCAGATAATGTGCACATGGAAACGGTTATCGATCGTACAAAATTGGTGGACAATACCGTACATACCGTTTCAAAAAATCTCATCGAAGGCGTGCTTCTGGTTTCGTTGATTGTCTTTATCTTTTTGTACAATTGGAAATCGACATTCATTGTCGCTTCTGTCATTCCGTTGGCATTTCTTTTCGCCATCATCATGCTAAAAATTCAAGGACTTCCCGCGAATTTAATTTCTATGGGATCGTTGGATTTTGGTTTGTTGCTAGAAGGAACGTTGGTGATTGTGGAAACGGTCTTTGTAGCTTTAGCAACCGTTTCTCATAAAGTGGGCGCGGAGCGCTTTGCGAAGATGAGCAAAATGGGCATTATCAAGAAAAGTGCGGGTAGCGTTGCCTCATATATCTTTTTCGCGCTGTTGATTCTGATCGTCGCGTTGCTACCCATTTTCTCCTTTCAAAAGGTCGAAGGCAAAATGTTCTCGCCTCTAGCATTTACGCTGGGATACGCATTGCTCGGTTCGTTGATTTTGAGTTTAACCTACGTTCCGGCTATGTGTAAATTGCTTTTTACTAAACACATTGAGGAAAAGGAAAATACCATTACGCGTTTCTTTCAACGGAATATATATGGGTTGTACGATATAGCATTTCGGTACAAGAAGGGAACGATTGCCGTTTTTATAGCCATTCTTGGAATCTGTATTTTGCGCTTTGCGCATTATGGTTCGGAATTTTTGCCCCAATTAAATGAAGGAGCAATCTACATTCGTGCCACCTTACCGAACAGCATCAATCTGCAGGAATCCACACGCCTGACCAAAGAAATGAAAGGAATTATGCGTGGATCCGTGGAAGAAATCGATTTTATCTTAACACAAACAGGCCGACCAAATGACGGAACCGATCCAACGGGATTTTTTAATATCGAATTCAATGTCCAATTGAAAGATCAATCCGATTGGACGAGAGCGGTATCGAAGGAGGATATTATTCAGGAGTTGCGCGATAAGTTAGATCGTTATCCGGGTGTGAATTTCGGATTCAGTCAGCCGATTCAAGATAATGTCGAAGAATATGTTGCGGGCGTGAAAAGCTCTTTGGTCATTAAGATTTTCGGTGATGATCTATATGATTTGGAGGATTATGCCAATCAGGTCGCTACATCCATTCAGCAGGTTCGAGGAATTACCGATATCAACGTATACAAAAATGTCGGATTGCCGGAATTGCGTATTCAATTGCATGATTCAGAAATGGCAAAATACGGTGTATTCACGGATGACGTGCAGGCGGTCATTGCCATGACGATTGGCGGTCAGGCAGCCACCAAATTTTATGAAGGCGATCGGCAGTTTGATGTGGTGCTTCGTTTCGAAGAAGGATATCGGGATACGCCCGAAAAAATAAAGAATATTCTAATTCCGACCAGCGACGGCCAAAACATTCCTTTGCAGGAAATCGCGACCGTCGGTTATCAAACTGGTCCGGCATTTATTTATCGGGAAGGAAACAGCCGCTATATCGGTGTTGGTTTCAGTATCGAAGGGCGAGATTTGGGAAGCACGATAGCAGAAGCGAAGCGCGTGGTGGCGAACGAAGTGAAGTTGCCGAAAGAGAATCATATGGAATGGGCGGGCGAGTTCGAAAGTAAGGAACGTGCAGCGGCGCAGTTGGCTTTGGTTGTGCCCGTTTCTTTGGTGTTGATCTTATTATTGCTGTATTTCAATTTCGGGAATTTTACAGACACTGCGGTAGCGGCGTTAACATTGCCTTTTGCTTTCATCGGCGGATTTATATCCCTTTGGGTGACTGGAACAATCTTCGGAATTTCAGCGGGAATAGGGTTTATTATTCTCTTTGGCGTGGCTACTATTGATGGTATCGTGTTAATCGGAGTTATTCGAGATAATCTCAATAGAAAATATACGTTGATTGAAGCGATTAAAGAAGGTGTTCGGAGTCGTATCAGACCTGTTGTGATGATTGCGTTGATGGGATCTGTCGGTTTGCTTCCTGCAGCGCTTTCAACGGGAATGGGATCCGAAATTCAGAAGCCCTTGGCGATCATGATCGTAGGTGGATTGCTGATTTGTTTGGTCTTATCGTTTACGATTTTACCGGTGGTTTTTTACTTCGCGCACCGCAAGAGTCACCGATAAATTAAGGCATTTTCTAAGGATTTTGCTATCTTTAGGCGAATTTCAAAACAGATACTATGTCATCTAAGATTATTTATACCAAAACAGACGAAGCGCCATTATTGGCCACTTATTCATTCTTACCAATCGTTCAGGCATTTGCTAAAACGGCTGATATTGATGTAGAATTAAGAGATATTTCCTTGGCAGGACGAATCTTGGCAAATTTCAATGATTATTTGTCAACATCTCAGAAAACCACGGATGCTTTAGCTGAATTGGGAGAATTGGCAACTACGCCAGATGCAAACATTATCAAGTTGCCGAATATTTCCGCTTCTATCCCTCAACTAAAAGCAGCAATCAAAGAATTGCAAAATGCAGGATATACAGTGCCAAACTATCCGGATTCCCCTGCAAATGAGGAAGAAGAGAAAATTAAAGCGAACTATGCGAAGGTATTAGGTTCGGCGGTTAATCCGGTATTACGCGAAGGTAACTCGGATCGTCGCGCGCCAAAAGCAGTTAAAAACTACGTAAAATCAAATCCTCACCGTATGGGAGCTTGGGCGGCAGACAGCCAAACAGCGGTAGTTTCTATGTCGGAAGGCGATTTCTATGGTTCTGAAAAATCAGTAACATTGGATAAAGCGACATCTTTCAAAATCGAATTTGTCGCTGCTAACGGTAGCGCAAAAGAATTGAAAGGTTCAGCAAATTTGAAAGCTGGTGAGGTTATCGATGCATCAGTAATGAGCGTATCTAAATTGAAAACATTCGTGCAATCTGCTATCGCAGAAGCAAAAGCAGAAGGTGTTTTGTTGTCAGCTCACTTGAAAGCAACGATGATGAAAGTTTCTGATCCAATTATTTTCGGAGCGATTGTGGAGGCGTATTTTCAAGACGTTTTCGAAAAATATGCCGCTTTATTCAAAGAATTAGGAATAAATACAAATAATGGGTTAGGAGAAGTGTACAGCAAAATTGTTGGACACGCGCAGGAAAGTGAAGTGAAAGCGGCAATTGATGCGGCAATCGCTGCTGGTCCGGACTTAGCTATGGTAAATTCGGATAAAGGAATTACCAATTTGCACGTTCCTTCTGATGTAATTGTAGATGCTTCAATGCCGGCTATGATTCGTATTGGGGGAAAAATGTGGGATAAGAACGGCGCAGAACGTGATACGTTGGCAATTATTCCAGATCGTTCTTATGCAGGAATTTATAAAGCAGTAATCGACGATTGCAAAGCGAATGGTGCTTATGATCCAACGACAATGGGGTCTGTACCAAACGTGGGTTTGATGGCGCAAAAGGCTGAAGAATACGGATCGCACGATAAAACATTCCAAGCTTCGGAAAACGGAACAATCCGTGTAGTAGATGCAGAAGGAAACGTATTGCTAGAGCAAGCGGTGGAAGAAGGTGATATTTTCCGCATGTGCCAAACGAAAGATGCACCTATTCAGGATTGGGTGAAGCTGGCGGTGAACCGCGCACGCTTATCGGCAACTCCAGCAGTATTCTGGTTGGATAAAGATCGTGCACACGATCGCGAGATCATCGCTAAAGTGGAACTTTATTTGAAAGATCACGATACCAGCGATGTAGATATTCGTATCCTTTCTCCAATTGAAGCAACGAAATTCTCCGTAGATCGTATTCGTAAAGGCGAAGATACGATCTCTGTTACCGGAAATGTTTTGCGTGATTACCTAACGGATTTATTCCCGATTTTAGAATTAGGTACATCGGCAAAAATGTTGTCAATCGTTCCTTTGATGAATGGTGGAGGATTGTTTGAGACAGGTGCGGGTGGTTCGGCTCCGAAACACGTTGAGCAGTTCGTGGACGAAGGATATTTGCGTTGGGATTCATTAGGCGAATTCTTGGCGCTGCAGGCATCTTTCGAGCATTTGGCACAAACGCAAGATAATGCAAAATCACAAGTTTTGGCGGATGCTTTGGATGAAGCAAATGCTAAATTCTTGGCGAACGATAAATCTCCTGCTCGTAAAGTAGGACAGTTAGATAACAGAGGCTCGCATTTTTACTTAGCGAGCTATTGGGCGGAAGCTTTGGCAAACCAAACGAAAGATAGCGAATTGGCAGAACGATTTGCTCCTGTAGCTAAATCGCTGGTGGATAATGAAGCGAAAATCAATGATGAGTTGATCGGGGCGCAAGGAAAAGCACAGGACATTGGTGGGTATTATTTCCCTAACGATGAGTTAGCTTCCAAGGCGATGCGCCCATCTGCTACATTGAATCAAGCTATCGACAATTTGTAAGATTAATTTTCTGAATAGCGTACAAAGCTCGGCGATTTCGCCGGGCTTTTTTTTATGACAAAAAGGTGGGAAAACGACCGGTTTAAAATTTCCTTTTGAAGCTAAAATAGCTATCTTCGCAATTCACTAATTAATCAATGAATGATAATCCGTTCGGTTTCGATAAGCCAAACGGATAATTGTAATTACATGATTTACAAATTTAACTTATGAAAAAAGTCTTATTAACTCTTTATGCTATTGCTGGAACTGCATTAGTTGGCGTCGCGCAGGATTATGGATTTAACAAAGGTAATGTTATGCTGGAAGGAAGTTTTCAGGCTTCTACTGTTAAACCAACCGCAGAAACTTCCAAAACGACTTCGCTCCAGTTCAGTCCGAAATTCGGATATTTTTTGTCCGATAAATTCGCATTGGGTGTCGACTTAAATGTTTCATCGAGAACAGAAAAAAATACTTTCGGTGTTTCCGGAATAAATAGTGAGAGCAAACAAAACACGTTCGGTATTGGCGGTTTTGGTCGTTACTATATGCTGGAAGTTGGATCAAGATTTAAAGCTTACACCGAATTGGGTTTGGGTTTTTTAAGCAATAGAGATAAATCGAGCATTCCGAATGAAAGATTTTATGATATCAAATCCAGCGGTTTTCGTACTGGTGCTGGAATTGGAGCGAATTTCTTTTTAAACAACAACATCGCGGTCAACTTTTTATTCGCCGACCTGATTGCTTACCAAACGCTAAAACCAGATTTACCAAACGCAGAATCGAATTCTCAGTTTTCGGCGAATTTCAATGTATTCAATAACTTTTTCAATTCAAGCAGATTCGGTTTGACTTTCAAATTTTAATACGATCGGTAATTAAAGACGGAATTATGAGAAAGATATTATCGACAGTTTTTGCGATCGTTGGTTTAGCGTTGGCAGGGAAAGCACAAGATTATGGTTTTCAGAGAGGGAACGTTTTATTGGAAGGTAGTTTTCAAGCGGGTTCCGTAAAACATCGGAACGAAGATGTAGAACAGGTAAGTGTTGGGTTTAATCCAAAAATTGGATATTTTATCTCCGACAATTTTGCTTTGGGTGCTGATTTGAGTATCGGATATACTAGGCAAACCATAGGTACGGCTTCACAATTTGCTCCGCTAGAGAGTAAAAGCAATAATTTGTCGCTGGGAGCGTTTGGGCGTTATTACTTTTTAGATATTGGTTCGCGGTTCAAAACATACGCAGAAGTGGGTGCTGGTTACCTTCAGAATAAATCGCGATCCACATACCTCGGCCAATCTCCCAGCGAAGTAACACAAAAGGGTTTTGAAGCAAACGCGGGGATAGGTGCTAATTTCTTCCTAACTGATCGTATCGCGGTTAATTTTTCGCTAGCAGATTTACTTTCCTACCAGCGTTTAAAACCAGATTGGCCAAACGCAGAGCCCATATCTGCCTTTTCAACGAATGCAAACGTATTTAACAATTTCTTCGACTCCTACAGATTTGGCTTAACATTTAAGTTTTAGTCAGAGAAAGAGATTTTAAAAAACAACGGGCGGTGATTTCACCGCCCGTTTGCATTCATAAAAATAGTTAGTGGATAGTTGTTATGCTAGTATCCTGGATTTTGGGTTAAAGTTGCTGCGCCATTAACCACGCTTAAATCAATTTGATTTTGCGGAATAGGATAGTAAACTGCTCTAGAAATTGCATTTGCTCCCCGAATATCCGTGGTTATAGTACCTTCATAAGTATAAAACGCATTCATGCTGCTTTGTAGAATACCCCAACGCGAGAGATCAAAGAATCGGTGGCCTTCCATCGCTAATTCCAGCTTACGTTCGAAATAAATAGCTTTTAGTGCTACCGCCTGCGACGCAAAATATCCAGTTGGATACAGGTTGACAACATAGTTCGCTGCTG
Organism: Sphingobacterium corticis; assembly: GCF_042684745.1. Lineage (NCBI taxonomy): Bacteria > Pseudomonadati > Bacteroidota > Sphingobacteriia > Sphingobacteriales > Sphingobacteriaceae > Sphingobacterium > Sphingobacterium corticis. The sequence continues at coordinate 190,940 of NZ_JBHUMA010000003.1, forward strand.
GCGTAGTGCTAAACCCGGACATTGGGGCACTGTTGCTCAAATATCTATACAGCCAACCTTGCGGATCAGCCGCGCGAGCACGAACACGATTCACATAGGTTAATGCCTGATCAAGCGATCCACTTTGTGCTTCTGCTTCCGCCGCCATAAGTAATACATCGGCGAATCGGATGACTAGCACGTTGATTGCCGTGCCAGGAGCCCATGAACTCTGGTCAGAATAGGTGTCTTGTGTCGCTTGCCAATAGATATTTTTCTTGTTACTGTACGGTCCGGCACTCGCTTGTTCACGTATCCAGCGACGACCTGGATGCAAACCCCAGTCGTGGAAAGGTATTCCTCTTCGTCCTACCGTCCAATCCAATCTTGGATCTACCGTTGCTGTATCTGGTACAAATGCCGCATCAGAGGCGATGTTCATGTCACTTTTCACGGCTGTACTATTGTAGTTATCTAGGTATGGCAATCCAGTTGTCGGATTAGTACGATAAGAGTTTACTAAATCTTGAGTAGGTTGATAGAACCCGCAACAGCGGAACGGACTTTCGTATGGAAAATTCAAACGTCCGCCCGAGTTGGCAAATGTGATCGAGTTGGTTCCATCGTTTGCTACCATTTGAATAGCAAATACAGATTCAGCATTGTTCTTAGTTGCGGCATTGAAATTATTGTTAAAAGGAACCAAATCATATTTTTCGCCCTTTATGTTCACCCCATTTGTGATTACATCCGTAAAAACTGTACGAGCTTCTGTAAATTTCTTTTGATACAACAACGTTTTTCCTAAGTACGCACCTGCTGCCCATTTGTTAACTCTCCCTACCTCACTAAAAGTTGCCGGAAGATTTTCGTAAGCGAACTCAAAGTCAGCTTGAATTTTCGGCCAGATATCTTCTGTGTTTGGCTGATAATAACTATCGCTTGTTTCATCAATCCAAGGTACTTGGTTAAACATCTTTTTTAAATCCGAATAAAAGTGAGCACGAAGGAATCTTGCTTGCCCAGCAATTTCTGTTTTTTCTTGATCCGTAAGATCGCTAGCCAAGGCTAAGAAGCGAAGCGTTTGGTTAGCACGGCTTACGCCTTCAAAAGCTGACTTCCATTTATTGTTAAAAAATCCGTTACTTGCATCTGCGGTTGATCGTGCAATTTGATTGATAGCAGGTTGATCACCACCGTCGCTGCCTTTATGTGCTTCGCCTCCCGCAACGCTTCCATAAATCCAGTTATCAGGCGCAGATTCCCAAGGACCACCGCCGCCTAAACCATCATCGTCTCGAGATGCAGCAAGTGCAGAATAGGTACCCGTTAACAAAGAGTTAACGCCTACCTTATTACTCAGTTGCTCTTCACTTAGTTCGCCTAGAGGGGGCTGGTTAAGAAAGTCCTTGTTACAGCCGGTAATTAATATGCTGCTGAACAAACCCCATTGTATAATTGTCAAAAATTTCGTTTTCATAATTCATTCATCGTTAAAACCCAACATTCAATCCAAACAACACTTGACGCGGAGTGATATAAGTACCTTGATCTATACCAAAAGCAACGGCTGACCCAGATATTTCCGGATCTGGACCCGTGTACTTGGTTGCCGTAAATAGGTTGGCACCTTGCACGTAAACGCGTACCGTTTTCAATCTCGCTCTGGATAACCAAGCTTCTGGAAGTGTGTAGCCTATAGCTACGTTACGTAAACGCAAATAGCCTCCCGGTTCTACGAAGTAAGAGTTAGGAACGTCTTTAGTACTTACGTAACTGTTTAGTTCTTGGATGGGTGCTTTTGCATTCATGTTTTCTGGTGTCCAAGAATTGTAAACTGCAGTATTGCTGTTGGCACTACCATTGAACGAGGAATAGAAGTCGGTGTACCAACGAACATTATTCCAGATATCATTTCCTGCAACTCCATAAAGGAAGGCGCTGAAATCCCAGTTTTTGTAAGTCAATCCTAAATTTAATCCGTAGCTCATGGTCGGGTTCGGGTTTCCTAAAACGGTTCTATCATCTGCATCAACGATACCATCACCATTGGTGTCTGCGTATCTAAATCGTCCAACACCGATATCCGTTTGATAAAGAGCTTCGGGGTTACCTGAAACTTCTCTGGCTCTAGCATTTGCCGCATTTACCTCATCTTGAGAATTCCAAAATCCATCTACTTGATAACCATAGAAAGATCCCATCGGATTCCCTACCGAATTGCGAACCACATAACTTCCATTGTAGCGATATTGAGTACCGATTACGTCAAAATAATCACTGTTTTGGGATATGCTTTGAATAACATTTTTATACGTAGTAAGCGTTCCGGTTGTTGTCAATTTTAGGTCAGAACCCAAATCGAAATTACCCGTAATGGCTAAATCCAAACCAGAGTTTTTCATTCTAGCAACATTCGTAAATGGCTGTAATGCTCTACCTGCTGTTCCAGGTAGTTCTGGATTATAAAGAAGGTCATCGACTGTTTTGCTATAATAATCTACGTTTAATTCTAAACGAGAAAACAATGTCGCATCGAAACCAATGTTTGTATTAATATTTTTTTCCCATCGAGCATCAGGGTTTCCAATACGGAAAGGTTGGATTCCTAGTGCCGTGCTATTTCCAGAACCTGTTATGTCATAGTATGAAGCACGTCGTAGTCCAACAAATGTATCGTACGAGTTTCTCGAATTCACATTAAGCTGATTACCCATAACACCGTAACCACCTCGAATTTTAAAGTCGTTTAACCAATTTTTTGCTCCCGACATAAAATTTTCATCGGATACACGCCATCCCGCACTAATTGCAGGAAACCAGCCTGCTTGATTTACAAGAAATTTGGAAGAGGCGTCACGTCTTAGTGTTAGGCCAAGCAAGTATTTTTGCTTAAAGTTATAATCTACACGACCGATGTAAGAAAAAAGCGCAGAAGCGTCGCGCGCCGATCTTGCAGTCTGTGCACCAAAACCAGTGCTCAAGTCAACAAAATCACGATCGAATGAAACATACCCCTGCGTTGTTGCTTCCATAAAACGGAAGTTTTCTTGAAAAGACTCTGTACCCAAAACTACGGATATGTCGTGTACATTATTGAAGTTTTGCTTGTAGTTAATGGTGTTGGTCCACGTCCAGTTCCATGCATTAATGGCATTTTCCGTATAGGCGTTTGCGACTTCATTTTCTAAGTTTTCATATTGTGGAAATACAAAACGTTGTGCATGGCCAGAAACAATTTCACCGCCAAAAACAGTGCGTGCAGTAATATTTTTCCATAAATCGGCTTCGGCAAAAACGTTACCAATAATACGGTTATTCTGACTTCGATTGTTGCGCATACGATCTGCCATAGCAACCGGATTCCTTGCGTTACCCAATCCACCACCCGCAGTTCCGGCATAATTTCCCATAATGTCGTGTACAGGTATAATAGGCGCCTGCCTATAACTCATACCGATTGCATTTCCTTCGTCCAACTCGCCAATACCATCATTACCTAAACCTCCAGATAATGAACCTTCACCGCTTTGCGGAGAGCGTCGTAGTGAATAGGTAATATTTTCTCCGATACGTACGCGATTTCCAATTTTATAGTTTGAATTGGCGCGTACCGTATAGCGGTTCATAAACGTATTCTTCAACACGCCTTGTTGATCGAAATAATTCGCTGAAAACAAGAATGCACCTTTGTCGTTACCATGACTAACAGCAATATTGTGACTCATGATCGGCGCATTGTTAAAAATTTCATCTGCCCAGTCGGTTCCGGCGTGGTTTGCACGATTAATGCGATAAAAATCGCCAGCATTTCTATCGAAGAAATTTGGGTTCACATTATAAAGTGCAGGGTTTACGCGAGGATCACCTTCCATGGCTCCCTGTGGGGCAATGTAGTCTGGCAAACGAGGCTGATCGCCGGTGCCGTACAAGTCGCTGCCCGCCGTTAAACCGCTATTACGTTGTGCCATAAATGTCAGCCGTGCATTGTCGATGGGTGAAGCGATATCCCAAATGTTACCACTAATTGGACGTTGACTTCCGTAGAACATGTCGTAATTCACGCGCACTTCGCCATCTTGCTTTCCTTTCTTCGTAGTAATGATTATTACACCATTTGCTGCACGTGCTCCATAGATAGAAGCTGATCCCGCATCTTTCAACACTTGCATCTGCTCAATGTCATTTGGGTTCAAATCCACAATATTTTGGATAGGAATTCCATCAACCACGTAAAGCGGTGTGTTATTTCCGAAAGTGTTGATACCACGAATACGCACTTGTGGCTCTCTTCCAGGTTGTCCAGATCCAATTACGGTAACACCGGATGCCTGTCCTTGTAATTGGTTATTAATCTGTCCAGATGGTTGACGATTCATTTCAGAAACGTTGACCACAGAAACAGCACTTGTCAAATCTTTGCGACGTTGTACGGCATAACCCGTTACAACGACTTCGTCGAGGTTACTGGTAGATTCTACCAATTCTACCGTGAAGTTTCCTGCAGAAGTTGGCGCTGGCAAATCTTTTTGCGTATAGCCAATAAAACCGAAAGTCAATACATCGCCTGCGGCGGCTGTGATTTCAAACGAACCATTCTCACCAGTAAGCGTGCTCACATTAGTTCCCTGAACGGTAACGCTCACACCTTGTAAAGGTTCCTTTGTGGCCGCATCTACTACCGTTCCACGAACAGTTCTTTGTACACTACGCATCAAAAGAATCTTTTCTTTATCGACTTTATACCGAACGTTTAAGTCTGCACTAATCTGGTTTAGTAACGATCCTAGCACCCAATCGGTCGTTTTTAATTCTAGTATACGTCCGGTTTCTAGTAGGGAGGGGCTATACACGAAATGCAACTCCGTTTGTTTTTCCACTTCTTGCATGACTTTTTTTAAGCTAAGCCGTTTTTCGGTAAGCGTCACTTTTTTAGCGGATGGATTATCCGAGGAAACGACCGCTTGCGCATTGGTTGCTCCCATTAACGTGAGTAGAAGCCAATTACAGAGGATGGCCCACCGTCTCAACGCTTTCGTGTTGATGTAGTTATTTCTTGTGCTCATAATCTTCTCATTAGTTTTTCGGCAGGTTAGTGTTGCCGTTTTGTTTTTCTGTAGGTTTAAGATCAATGTGATAGGAAATAATCCTAATAGGTAAATGTTTGTTTTGGTGTTTAATCATAGAATATGGGTTTATATGTTTGTGGTTACAGAATTGAAATTTTTCGATTTTGAACAACGTAACGCGTGGATGTGACCGCGCAAATCATATCAAGTTGCTCAAATAGACCAAGATTGTCTAGATTTCCGGTAAAGGTGGTTTGGGAATGCGTTGCATCTACTTGAATATCCAACGCATACATTTTACTTAGTTTGGATGCAAGCATAGCTAAGTTCACGGCGCGGTAGCGTACATGCTCGAACAAAGCACGGTCGGAAATTACAGGTTTAGGTTGTTCTACGATAGTTGCTTCAAGGACTTCTCGTCTTTTGTGGAATATGGCTTTTTCGTTAGTATTTAACTGCACGGGCTTCGCCGAGGAAGTAAATAATCTTTTGGTTAAAGAAACGTCTCGGCATGTTTGTTCAACCTGAACTTTTCCGGAATAGACAATGACTTCACTTTCGTTGGTATCGTCGTTGTCTCGAATTAAGAATTCTGTCCCCAACACTTCCGTGGTCATAAATCCATGGGTTACGCGAAATGGATTCAATTTATCCGTTGTCACATCAAATAAGGCACTGCCTTGTAAGGAAATTTTTCTTGGCGAAAAATCAGAAGAATAAGATACGTGGCTACCGCCTAATAACTTTACGATTGATCCGTCTGGAAGATCTACCCGCAAAGTATCTAGGCTTTCATTGTAGACATGTTTGATACTTCGTTCCGATTTAATGAATAAAAACAGCAAAAATGGCAGCACAAGTATTGCGGCAGCGGCACTCCAAAAGTGCGTGATTCGCTTCGCTGGATACTTCCTTCTAGAAAGGGCTGTCGCCGACGATACCTTTTCCCACAGACGCTCCTCAATCGCTTCATAATCATCTTGACCTAAGGATTGGCGCTCTTCGTCGGGCAGTAAATCGTACCAACGTTCAACAATACGTTTTTCTTCCGTTGTACAAGAGCCATGCAGGTATCGCTGCAAAAGCTTTTTGAAAGTTTGATGACTCATTTTAGAAGTCAGTTTATAATCTGCTATTGGGTTAGTGATGTACCGTTCGTAGGCACATCTATAACTAAGTAGCAGAACTAGGCCGATCCCCTAAAAAGAATTTTAATATTTCTTAAATCAAAGAAAAAACTTCGTATAAGTGGTAGAAAGTGAAAATCGCTCCAATAGTTAGATAGTCACGCAGAGCGATGCGAAGCGTTTTGAGGGATTTGGTAATATGGTATTCAACGGCCTTTTCAGACAATTGAAGGGCTTGTGCAATTTTTTTGATGGGTTGATATTCCATCCGACTCATTAAAAATACTTCCTGTGTTTTTTTAGGTAAATGATTTAGTGCCTGATGCAATTGGCTTGTTATCTCCTCCACGTTTAGCGTGTTTAAGCTGTTCGCTTCCTGCGTACTGTTTTCATTGGCTTTTTGTGCATCTGCGTAACGTATTTCTTTTGCAATGGATCTGATATGATTGATGAAACTGAAACGAGCTGCGGCATCGAGGTAGGATGGAAGATGTTGTACACAAAGACTTGTTCGACGTTCCCAAATTGATACAAAAATAGTTTGTGTCAATTCTTCGGCCAATTCCACATTCCCAGATTTCGCGTATAGCTGTCTGAATAATGACTTCCAGTAGCGTCGGTAGATATGTTCAAACGCAGCGTGGTCGTTATTTTTTAACAGGGACAGCAGTTCCTCGTCGGTTAGTTCGGAGTTCTGCATCGTAGTTTATAATAAGTTCTTATAAATATACAGTATTTATCGCGCAAATTACAAACGGTAGAAACGAAAAAAGCTCCCAGCTGAGCTGGAAGCTTTTAAATTTTTCAGATTGAAAATCGATCACACTTTGATTTCTACTTCAACGCCTGAAGGCAATTCAAGTTTCATCAACGCGTCAACTGTTTTAGAGTTTGAAGAGTAGATATCCAATAGTCTTTTGTAAGCACTTAATTGGAACTGCTCGCGCGCTTTTTTGTTAACGTGTGGTGAACGTAAAACCGTGTAGATTTTTTTCTCGGTAGGCAATGGAATAGGTCCGCTAACTACTGCACCTGTAGGTTTTACCGTTTTTACGATTTTCTCAGCTGATTTGTCAACCAAGTTGTAATCGTAAGATTTCAATTTGATTCTGATTCTTTGGCTCATTGTCAATTATTTAATTTGTTTTAAAAAGATCGCTGATTAGAGCTATTAACAACCAGCGATCGGTTTATTTTTAAGGTCTGAATTAATCTTCAGATTTCAATTTACCTTTTGATTTCGCGATAACTTCTTCCATTACGTTACGAGGAGCTTCTGCATAGTGATCAAACTCCATCGTTGAAGTCGCACGTCCAGAAGTAATCGTACGCAATTGAGTTACGTAACCGAACATCTCAGAAAGTGGTACTAATGCTTTGATTACTTGCGCACCATTACGAGAGTCAAGACCTTGCATCTGACCACGACGACGGTTCAAGTCACCCATTACATCACCCATGTTTTCTTCTGGTGTCAATACCTCGATTTTCATGATTGGCTCCATCAATACAGGAGAACATTTTGGTAATGCCTCACGGTAAGCTTGGCGACCTGCTAACTCGAAAGATAGCGAATCTGAATCGACTGCGTGGAATGAACCATCAATCAAACGAACTTTCATTCCTGATAATGGATAACCCGCAAGTACACCATTTACCATAGAAGTTTCAAATCCTTTTTGAACAGAAGGGATAAATTCTTTCGGGATTTTACCACCAACGATCTCGTTAACGAATTGAAGTGGAGATTTAGACAAATCGTGATCTTCGTCTGCTGGAGAGATAACCACTTTAATGTCTGCAAATTTACCACGACCACCTGATTGTTTCTTGAATACCTCACGGTGCTCCGTTGTACCGTTGATAGATTCTTTGTAAGAAACTTGAGGAGCACCTTGGTTAACCTCTACTTTAAACTCACGTTTCAAACGGTCGATCAAGATTTCTAAGTGAAGCTCACCCATACCAGAGATTACTGTTTGACCAGTATCTTCGTCTGTGTTTACTACGAAGGTAGGATCCTCTTCTGCTAATTTACCAAGACCAATACCCAAACGATCCATGTCAGCTTGTGTTTTAGGCTCAATAGCTAAACCGATAACTGGCTCAGGGAAGTTCATTGATTCCAATACGATAGGGTGTTTCTCATCACAAAGTGTATCACCTGTTTTGATGTCTTTGAAACCAACTACCGCACCGATATCACCTGCCTCGATGAAAGGGATAGGGTTTTGTTTGTTAGCGTGCATTTGGAAGATACGAGAGATACGTTCTTTGTTACCAGAACGAGTATTCAATACGTATGAACCTGCATCTAATTTACCAGAATAAGCACGGATGAAACACAAACGACCTACGAATGGGTCAGTTGCGATTTTAAATCCTAGCGCTGCGAAAGGTTCGTTGACATCTGGTTTACGCAATAATTCTGCGCCAGTGTCAGGGTGAGTACCTTTCACACCTTCTGAATCCATTGGCGAAGGCAACAATTCCATTACTAAATCTAGCATGGTTTGTACACCTTTGTTTTTGAATGATGATCCACATACCATAGGTACGATAGAGTTATCCAAAACAGCTGCACGCAAAGCGTTTAAGATTTCGCGCTCAGTCAATGAATTTGGATCTTCGAAGAATTTCTCCATCAAAGTTTCATCATAACCAGCAACAGCTTCCAATAATTTCTCACGGTATTCTGCTACTTCGTCAACCATATCATCAGGAATTGGCACTTCAGTAAAGGTCATTCCTTTATCGTGCTCGTTCCATACGATACCACGGTTGTTGATCAAATCAACTACACCTTTGAAAGTGTCTTCCGCACCGATTGGCAATTGCAAAGCAACTGCTTCCGATCCTAACATGGATTTTACTTGACCAACTACTTTTAAGAAGTCAGCACCAGAACGGTCCATTTTGTTTACGAAACCGATACGAGGAACTTTGTAGTTATCTGCCAAGCGCCAGTTAGTTTCAGACTGTGGCTCTACTCCGTCTACTGCGGAGAATAAGAACACCAATCCGTCCAATACGCGCAAAGAACGGTTTACCTCTACGGTAAAGTCAACGTGCCCTGGTGTATCGATAACGTTTACTTGATATTTGTTGTTGCGGTAGTTCCAGAAAACGGTAGTAGCTGCTGAAGTGATCGTGATACCACGCTCTGCTTCTTGCTCCATCCAGTCCATGGTAGATGCACCTTCGTGAACCTCACCGATTTTGTGGTTAACCCCAGAATAGTAAAGAATACGCTCTGTGGTTGTAGTCTTACCAGCATCGATGTGGGCAGCGATACCGATATTTCTAGTTAATCTTAAATCTCTTGCCATAATATTTTAAAGCGATAGGCGTAAGCCTGTAAAGTTGTTCAATGGTTTAAATAAGTACACCGACTTTGACGATCTCTTTCGAGTTTGTCAAAGCCGGCGTATACCTTATTGGATTCTGCTTGTTTTCACGATTAGAATCTGAAGTGTGAGAACGCTTTGTTAGCTTCCGCCATTTTATGCGTATCCTCTTTCTTCTTAACAGCTGCACCTTCACCTTTAGAAGCTGAAATGATTTCTCCTGCTAATTTTTCAAACATAGTTTTTTCACCACGTTTGCGCGCATAAGAAATTAACCATTTCATACCCAAAGCGATTTTACGATCTGGACGAACCTCCATAGGAACTTGGAAGTTAGCACCACCAACACGACGAGATTTAACCTCTACGGCTGGCATTACGTTGTTTAATGCTTTTTTCCAAGCCTCAAGACCATTCTCTTGAGTTTTAGATTCTACTAATTCTACTGCATCGTAAAAGATAGAATATGCGATAGATTTTTTACCATCGAACATCATGTTATTTACGAAACGAGTTACCTGAACGTCATTAAACTTCGGATCAGGTAAAATGATTCTCTTTTTTGGTTTTGACTTTCTCATTTTATTTTCCTCCGTTTAATTATTTCTTTTTGCCTTTTGCAGGAGCTGCTGCTGCTTGTCCTGGTTTAGGACGTTTTGTTCCGTATTTAGAACGACGTTGGTTACGACCAGCTACACCTGATGTATCTAACGCACCACGGATGATGTGGTAACGTACACCTGGTAAATCTTTCACACGACCACCGCGGATTAACACGATCGAGTGCTCTTGCAAGTTGTGTCCTTCTCCCGGAATGTAGGCATTCACCTCTTTACCGTTTGTAAGACGTACACGAGCGACTTTACGCATTGCTGAGTTTGGTTTTTTAGGGGTAGTAGTATATACACGTGTACATACACCTCTTCGCTGTGGACATGAGTCCAACGCTGGCGACTTACTCTTGTCAACCAGAGCTACTCTACCTTTTCTAACTAATTGTTGAATAGTAGGCATTTACCTGTTTTTGTTTAAAATTAATTTTTTTAAAGTCCGCAAAGATACTTATTCCCTTTTGAATATTAAATAGTTAACGGAATAAATTTATGATGCGTTTTGATACGTATCGGCTTTAGGGTAATAATAAAGGTTCGTAATTCAGTCGATTTTATGCTTTAAAAATAGTGGTCATAGCAAACGATTGATTATTTTGTTATTTTTGCAAAGTTTTGGCATATCGTTTGTCAAATGCGTAACTATTAAAAACATTACTATTTATCTATTAAAAACTATGAAAACAAAATGGATTTCCGCCCTTATATTGGCGTTGGTGACATTGGCATTCGTTGGATGTTCTAAGGATGATGATTCCGTGTCAAATAAAGGTGTTTTGAAAGTGACAGTGACGGCTGAAGGTTACACGGGTGAAGAAGGTAGTTCAATGTCTGCAACTGTGATTGGTTCAACTGCTCAAGGTCCAACATTGTGGAAAGTTAATGGAGCGTCTGGTGTTTCGGGAAAATCCATTTACGAGTTAAACAGAGAATATTTTGCTGGAGGTAAGACTGGTGTATTTGAAAGTGAGTCATCATATCTCGCAGCTACTGTTCAGATCGGCGCGGCAGCGTACTCTGTGCCATTCAAACTGGTTTATAAAATTGAACAAGGTGGAAAAGTGATTGTTGAGCAATCTGCGGATATTGTGCCTAACGCAACACCTACTGTGCTGAGTTTTCAGTATTAATTACAAGAAAGCCGGATTTTTTGGATCCGGCTTTTTTGTGTTTAATCAAAAACTAACTAATCAACGTGAAATCAATCTGACGTTTCTCCAGATCTACTTTTTTCACTTTAATTTGCACTTCGTCGCCTAATTGATAAACCTTTTTCTTGCGTTGTCCAATAATCGCGTAGTTCTTTTCATCCAAGGTGTAGAAATCGTCATTGATGTCGCGCAAGCGCACCATTCCTTCGCACTTGTTGGATTCAATTTCTACATACATACCCCATTCGGTAACTCCCGATATTAAACCAGTATATTCCGCGCCGATTTGATCTTGCAAAAATTCCGCTTGTTTGTATTTAATAGACGCGCGTTCTGCTTCTGCGGCTTTCTTCTCCATCTGTGAGCTATGCTCGCAAAGCTTCTCGTAGTGCTCCGGATTTACCTTATCGCCTCCGTCCAAATAAAATTGTAGAAGTCGGTGAACCATCACATCAGGATATCGACGAATGGGAGACGTGAAGTGCGTATAATAATCGAAAGCCAAGCCATAATGCGAAGTATGCTTGGTGGTGTATATGGCTTTTGCCATCGAGCGCACAGCAAGTGACGTTAAGATGTTCTGTTCTTTCTGTCCTTCAATTTTCGTCATTAAAGCGTTTAACGACTTGGCTGTTTCTTTGTCGGTGCGCGTATTCATCTTGTGCCCGAAACGGGATGCGAATTGGGAGAATGACGCTAGGGCATCCGGTTTTGGAACGTCGTGAAAGCGATAAACGAAAGTTGGTTTGTTTTTGCCCTTTCCTTGTTTGCCAATGTATTCTGCAACGCGTCGGTTCGCTAGTAGCATGAAATCCTCGATCAACTTATGCGCGTCTTTACGCACTTTTGTGTAGACGCCCGTCGGTTTTCCGTCTTCATCCAAATGAAATTTGACTTCCTCCGATTCAAAGCTAATTGCGCCACTTTTAAATTTCTTCTCCCGAAGGATGTAGGCAAGTTCATTTAGCTTTAGTATTTCCTCGGAAAAATCGCCGGCTTTATTTTCAATCACTTCTTGTGCCTCTTCGTAGGTAAATCGACGATCGGAATGAATGACCGTTCTGCCGAACCATTCTGATTGAATTTGGGCTTGATCATTAAGTTCGAATACAGCAGAGAAACAGAGTTTATCTTCATTTGGGCGGAGTGAACATAAGTTGTTCGACAAACGTTCAGGAAGCATTGGGATAACGCGGTCGACAAGGTAAACGGATGTTCCGCGGTCGAATGCTTCCTTATCTAAAGCGGAATCCGGAATCACGTAATGCGAAACATCGGCGATGTGAACCCCGATCTCGTAATTGCCATTTTCCAAACGCTCAAAAGAGATCGCGTCGTCAAAATCTTTCGCATCTGCAGGGTCGATGGTGAAAGTAATTTTACTTCGGAAATCTCGACGTTTTGTAATCTCATCTTTCGTTATTTCCGACGATATGTTGTTGGATTCATCTTCGACATTTTGTGGGAAGGAAAGGGGAAATCCGAAGTCGGCTAAGATGGCATTCATCTCGGTATTATTCTCTCCTTTTTTGCCCAAAATATTCTTGACTTTTCCAATTGGATTCTTCGCGCTGCGCGGCCATTCCAAAATCGAGACCACCACCTTTTCGCCGTTCTTCGCGCCGTTCAAATTGTCCAAGGGGATGAAGATGTCGTGGTGCATTTTTCGGTCGTCGGCAACGAAGAAAGCAAAGCTTCCTGCGATGTCCAAGGTTCCGGTAAAATCGGTTTTTGCACGCTGTAAAATCTCCACTACTTCACCCTCTTTTTTGCGTCCGCTTTTTCGTTCGAAAACGTGAACTTTTACCATGTCACCATGTAGTGCCTGGCGAAGCTTTCTCGGTGCTACATAGATGTCTCCATCTTGCGAATCTTCCGGAACGATGAATGCTGATCCGTCTGCGGTCATGTCTACTTTTCCATTGACATAAACCTTTAGCGCTCTCAATTTGTATTTGCCACGATCAGGCGAAATGAATAATCCATCTTTATTGTTGTCTGACAGAATGTCTTTAACAGCTTGCTTTGCTTCGGCGTCGTCCAAATGCAGTTTTGCAGCGACTTGTTTATAGTTTAGTGCTTTGTTTCCGTTCTTCTCAAAAACTTCTGCGATCAGTTTTACAAAAACGTCTTTATACACTTTGTCTGTTTTATTCTTCATCATTATTGAGTTTGATGTTGTAACGTGTGATGCAATAGAAATTTTCAAATTTTGGTTATCGCATCTATTCGAAGATACCTTTTTTCGATGGGAAAAGCAAGGTTAGCAGGGGAGAGCGGTGGAGAAAATCAATAGGTAATTTTAAAGTTTATTTTAGCTTATTAAAAGTGCTGAAAATAAGATTTATAAATTCATTTTGCTAAAACATAAAGTGTGGTTAAATACATTGTGAAGTGTTTGCTGTTTTCAGTACTGAAAAAGTGTGTTTTGCTAAAATATTTTACCTAAAGTCAATTTGCTGATTAATTTCACAAAATGTTTATAGTTTAGTGTTTTATGAAATTTTTGATAAAAAATTAGCCCGACTAGGTCGGGCTTTATTTTTGCAGTTATTGGTTCTGTAAATATCGATTGATGAATTTTACAGATGGCACTTGTCGCAAAGGCCGACTGCGTTTATAGCGACGGATTGCAACGTGAAATTTGCAGGGACTTTAATGTTTGGAATAGCTGTTTCGTCAAGGCAGGTTACGCTATTACAGTTCGAACAAATGAAATGGATGTGTTGATCTTCGTGCTTGTGTGCTGTACAATCTTGCGAACAGGTTGCGTACGTTGCTGTACCATGCAAATCAAAAACCTTATGTAAAATCCCCTTCTCCTCAAAACTTGCTAAGATGCGATATAATGTCACTCTGTCAGTTTCTTTTCCGAGCATCTTCTCCAACTCCGGTTGTGAAATTGCGGTGTCTTTTTCGGATATGATTTCCAAAACACGCAAGCGCGGTTGCGTCACTTTCAAGTTGTTTTCACGAAGAAGTGCCTTGAATCCTTCGGTATCGCTATGGCCAGATACGCCTTTCAAATCCTCTTTCATATCCTGTAAAATTAAGCAATTGTAGGGGTAAAAAAAAGCCTCCATTACGATACGTAATGGAGGCTTTTTGAGCCGTCAAATATCGGTCAACAACGCTCGGGTTTTTACTGTCCGGCTGCCTTGCTATGATCCGCTAAAAATTGAGCAAGTCCGCTATCAGTTAATGGATGTTTCAACAAAGAAACGATCGCCGATAGAGGGCCAGTCATCACGTCGGCCCCGATCTTCGCACAACCTAAAATGTGTGCACTGTGACGTACTGATGCGGCCAAGATTTGTGTTTGAAAACCGTAGTTGTCATAGATCAGTCTGATCTCTTCAATAAGCGCTAAACCATCTACGGAAATGTCATCCAAACGACCGATAAATGGAGACACATATGTCGCTCCAGCCTTCGCCGCAAGTAAAGCTTGACCCGCAGAAAATACCAATGTGCAGTTCGTTTTGATACCTTTGCTGCTGAAGTATTTTATCGCTTTGATACCATCTTTAATCATGGGAACTTTCACCACGATCTTGCTGTCCAAGGCTGCTAAAGCTTCACCTTCTTCGATCATTTCTGCATACGTTGTTGCGATAACTTCTGCACTAACGTCGCCGTCAACGATCTCACAAATTGCTTTGTAGTGGTTAATAATGTTTTCCTGTCCGGAAATTCCTTCTTTCGCCATCAGGCTTGGATTGGTTGTTACGCCATCCAAAACGCCTAAATCTTGAGCTTCTTTGATTTGAGCCAGATTAGCCGTGTCGATAAAAAACTTCATATTCGATGTCTTGATTTTTAGACTGTTATACTTATAGAAAACTAACCGTCTCGTTAGTTGTTCCAAAGTTAACTATAAAAAATACAAAGAATGAAAGCTAATCCTTAAATTCGGAGTTCACACGTATACATGAATATTTTTAGATCCCTCCAATACCCTAATTTCCGACTGCATGTGATCGGTCAGTCTATTTCTTTGATGGGTACATGGATGCAACGTGTGGCAATCAGTTGGATGGTTTATTCTATGACGGAGTCCGTCTTTTGGTTGGGCTTTGTATCTTTTATCTCCTTATCCCCATCATTATTTTTAGCGCCATTTATTGGTTCTGTTATCGATAAGCGAAAGAAGTATGATCTTGTTCGACGGACACAGTTCGGGCTGATGTTACAAGCTGGGTTGCTAACATTGTTGGTTTATTTGGAACAACAATCTGTTCTTTTGCTTTCCGTTTTGGGCTTTATTCAGGGGTTAGTCAATGTTTTTGATGTGCTTGGTCGGCAATCGTTAATGGTGTCGTTGGTGGATGATCGGAAAGATTTGCCTAATGCGATCGCCTTAAATTCATCCATATTCAATGCTGCGCGGATGGTTGGTCCTGCAATTGGTGGCATACTACTTAGTACGTATGGGGAATTATTTTGCTTTGGGTTGAATTTCATTAGCTTCATTCCGGTGATCATTTGCTTGATGCTGATGCGCGTGACGGAACGGGCAATGCCGCCACGGAAAGGCAGTAATTGGCAAGGATTGGTGGAAGGATTTCACTATTTGAAAAGATCGCCGCATATCGCTTCGCTGATCATTGTGCTTACTTGTTCGAGCTTATTAGTGATACCATATACATCGTTGCTTCCTGCGGTGGCTCGTGAGCTATTTAATGGCGACGAATCTACCTTCTCTTGGTTTGAGAGTATGGCTGGTTTAGGAGCGATGATTGGAGCTGTAAATATGGCGCGATTAAAATCTGGGCAGAACTTGCGTTATCGCGTCATGTTCTCTGCAGGAATTATGGGTGTGGCGCTCCTGTTTCTCGCTTATGCGCATTATTTGCCATCCGCACTAGCTTTCACTTCCTGCGTGGCTTTCGGTATGATGATGCAAAATTCTTCCATCAACACCTATATCCAAACCCACGCTATGCCGGCTTATCGGGCACGTGCGATGTCCTATTATGTGATGGCGGTGCAAGGCATTTTTCCGGTCGGAAGTTTGCTGATTGGTAGTATTGCTGAAGTTGCCGGATTGAAGAACACGCTGTATATTATGGGAACCTGCGCGGTATTGATCTCGCTCGGATTCTACCTGTATTTGCGCTTGCACATTAAGCGTCGGTTGTTCAAACGTTATCGACCACATTAACCTCGTCCAACGTTATTTTCCTTTTCGTTTTGGTGCTGCGCTTACGGTTTGTCAGTTGCATAGTGCTAGTTCTGTAATTGATCACAGCGCCATAAGCTTGCAAGATATCTCCACCTAAAACACCAACGACAGGCTCAATTTCCATCTGACGATACGCGTAATTAATGCTGCTTAAATCCAGTACGGCAAAATCATATGTGTTTATTTCCCAGTTCAACATACGCATGGAAGGAATATGTACGAAATAGCTTTCCATGGCATTGGTTCCCAAGCCAGAGGATAGTACATTGGTCGATTGCAGGGCGGATTCATCAATGCCGGAAGCTAATAATGTTTCCTTGTCCAAAACGGTTTTCGAGGCGCCGGTGTCCACCACCATTTTAAAGGTGCACTCCAGCAATTGTACTTCTACAAGTACGTGGAAACCGTCAGGTTGCAAGGCAATAATTTCCAAAGGTATTTTAGTCATGTATGGATATTAGAAAGGCGCTGTAAAACAGCGCCGAGTTATTCTTAAAACTTTGTTGTGTTAAATAATTCCTTCGTCGGAAAGTACTTGATTCATTTTGCGAACCGCAGTTGCACTATTTGCTAGTAACTCTTCTTCTTCTGGAGATAAATCCAGCGGGATAATACGATCCCATCCTTTGCTGTTAATGATAACAGGGACGCCTAAAGCGATATCATCATGTCCGAATTCACCTTCTAAAAGCACGGAGGCCGTAAATAGCTTTCCTTGATTGCGTACAATACTTTCAACCATCGCGGCAGCAGCAGCTCCAGGCGCATACCAAGCGGATGTACCAATTAAACTAGTCAAGGTAGCTCCACCGACCATCGTTTTTTGCACAATATCCGCTTCTTCGTCCTCCGATAGAAAGTCGCTAACGCGCACGCTATTCCATGTCGCATGTTTAATCAGTGGAATCATGGTGGTGTCGCCGTGCCCGCCAATCACGATTGCGTTGAGATCTGTTGCAGCGGCGTTTAGTTTCTGACTGATTTGATATTTAAATCGCGCCGAATCCAATGCGCCACCCATGCCGATAATACGGTTTTTGGGCAATCCACTTGATTTTAACGCTAAATAAGTCATTGTATCCATCGGGTTCGAAACAATCAAGATAATGATGTCTGGTGAGTGTTTAACCAGGTTTTCTAGCACAGTTTTAACAATGTTGGCATTAGTGCCAATTAATTCTTCACGCGTCATTCCAGGTTTACGTGGGATACCCGAAGTTATTACAGCAACCGCCGATCCTGCCGTAGCTAGGTAGTCATTTGTTACGCCATTAATCTTTGATTCGAAACCCAACAATGCTGCTGTTTGTGACATATCTTGTGCTTTGCCTTCGGCAAAACCTTCTTTGATGTCGAGCAGAACGAGTTCTTGAGCAATGTTTCTTCGAATAATATTATCGGCAGTCGTCGCACCCACGGCGCCTGCACCAACTACAGTTACTTTCATAGCTTAGCGGATTATTGATTCATTTAAAGTTACATAAAATAACCTAGACGGCATAAGTGTTAAAATGGATAACCAATTGCTAAGTTGAAAACCAAGTTTTTACTTCTCCAATCTCGATCTCCGAAATCTATCGCGTTAAATACCCAACCGTTGTTTGTTCGCACGTGGGGTTGGCGGAAAGGAATAGCGAAGTCGGTACGGATCACTAAAAAGTCAATATCGACACGTAAACCCAAACCGCCACCTACTGCCAACTGTTCGTAAAATTTACTCGTTATTTCGGCTCCGGGTCTAGATGGATCTGCTCGTTGTAACCAAATGTTACCGGCATCGACGAACGCTGCCCATTGAAAGATCCCAGAGATTGGTGCGCGGTATTCTGCATTAAGTTCTACCTTAAAATCACCCGTTTGGTCAGCGAAAAATTCATCAATTCCCAAATCAGCCACATTTGTTAAACCTGGACCGACCGAACGCGCGCGAAAAGCGCGCATACCATTAGGACCACCTGAAAAGAATTGTTTCAAATATGGTAGCTGTCTTGAGTTACCGTACGAATGACTGAGGCCAATCATAGCACGGGTTACAAATGTTGTTTTCGGTGTAAGCTTCCAATAATGTCTGAAGTCTGCCTCACCACGCACAAATTGAGCATATCTGGTTCCAAATAAAAACTCTGGGCTATCTGCGGACGCATCAGCACCTTGAATCAAACCCAATACATTACCAGACGTATTTAGCGCGCTGCGAACGAAATAGGTATGAGTACGATCTTCCATATTATTTTGGAAGGTATACACATAGTTCGGTCCAAAGGAGAACTGCGGCTCGATAATATGGCCAAGTGTAGGGAAGTTATTGATAAGTGCTTGATATTCCGGAGTAATGTTTCTCGGTTGTGCATAGATGATCTCCGCTACGGTCAAATCATGGATTTTGCGTTCATTTTCTTTCCATGAATAGCCAAAATTGTAAGTAAGGGAACTCAGTGTATAAGCTGTTCGACGATCTAAAAATTCGTAACGCAAACTAGTAAAGGTGCGTGGAATATATTTTCGAGATGGCGCCCATTTATAAGGAGAGAGTAAACGCGGCCAGCTAATAGCCGCTTCTGCACCATATCTAATAAAGTTTGAGTTTAATGCAACTCCACCTCCAGACTGCGTTTCAAATCCGGCAAAAGCACTAAGCGTAAGCGTTTCAAAACCTTTGAACGCATTTTTCAGACTCCAGTTTACATTCCCTTCAATACCGTCGTACACGGTTGCTGTCTTCGCAATTAATTCCGTTCTAAGCGTACGGGGTTTCATAGGAGTGAGGTAATAGTACACATCCATCGTGTTTGCTGAATCCTTACTATCCACAAAATCGTTTTTCACAAATTGGAAGGTGTTGAGATTCACCAAATGATTGATCGTCATGTTGTGATCCTCTCGATTATACATTTCGCCTTTATGGAAAAAGAGATGATTAGCTAATACTTTTTTACGGAACTTTTGGTTAGGGTCGTAAATGTAATAGTCATTTTGGTACGCTTCGGTTCCGCGAGGGATTCGACGTGTGTACCCATCGGCAGTCTGTTTGTAATCTGGGAATACAACAATTTTTCCGATGCGCTGCGGCTGCTTAGCACGTTCCGCAGTTTCGGGTTTCACCGTCATGTACATGTCGACCTGATGTTGCCCTACTGTACTATCTACATCTAGCAATAGGTTGTCTGCATTAAAGTAATAGTAGCCTTTATTTTTCATATCCACATCAATGCGTTCTCTTTCATTGATTACAACATCCAAATTATAGTTGTTCCCCTTGCGGAGTAGGGTGTTTGCTTGTGAACTTGCCACGTCGCGCCCCCATTGCTTGGTCGTGTCCACATCAAAAGAAACCTCTCTAATTTTGTAACCCGGCCCAGGAAGTGCGTCGAATTGAACGGTCGCTTTTTTTCCGTCAATGATAGTATCAGAGGTAACTTCGGCTTGAAAGAAACCGAAATTCTCCAGTCTGTTGCGCAGTAGGTTCTCATTATATTCTTGATTAACCTCGCTCAATAGAACCGGCGGTTTTCCTTGTCGTTTGATAAAACGCTTGATGAAACCAACTGTGGTATCTGGACCTCCGCCCATATTCCACAAAGCTACTTTAAGCTTCGATGTTGGTTCCGGTCGAACGAAGCTTTGAAGTCTGCTTTCGAATAGCTCCTTGCGGTCTTTGTCGAGCGTGTCATTTTGAATATTAACCGTAGCTTCCTCAAAAAGATGTTCACCATCGGCAATGTGCTTCGTTGCATTACAGCCTGCAAGTAACAGCAATAACATGCCGGTATATAGCCTTGGATTATTTTTCATTAGACCCCCTTTCTTCTTCCTCATTTCTTATGGCTGTATTTTCTTTTCTTTTTACTGAATCTCTTTTGTTGCGCTCCCTTGTTCCGAAGTTGGTTACGCCATTGTTTTGTGCAGAGTCTCTTCTTGAACGTTGGCCTCCAGCCGATGACTGGCGACGGAGTTGTCTATTCTGTCGACGTTCAAGACTATCCTGTATCAGCGTTCTTACGCTATCCCTATACACTGAATCTGTTTCTATTCTATCTAAATCAAAACGTCGGCGGAAGTTTGGATTGTCCGTATCGTAGTACCTGTCTGCTGCGCGCGAACTCATGAATATTTCGCGGAATTTATCGTACGTCATGTTCGCAACTAAACCAATACCCGTTTCGATGAATTGACCTTGTAGCGTAGGCTGATATTGATTGTTTCTATATACCCGTCCCACATAACGTCCGTCCGCAGAAATACGTCCTTCAATAGAAACATCGCCTGCAATGTTGGACGCTTTCTCACCTGGTCTTGAATTTCCTTCGACTTCGAAGTTCGAACCTACAGTTACCTTTATGCGGTCGTTGAATAATGCTCTGGAAATACCCACATTCAGATCCGTACGATTTTGCGCGCTACCAGTTAGGTAATCTTGCTCGGATTGTAAATTGAAATCGATATCGACTCCACGGATTAAATCAGACGTTAAGTTGTTAAGTTGTCCGGTCAAGAAATTACTGACGGTGCTTCTTGCCGCGCCTTCAACACCTCCGCCACCGGATAAACTTTCGAACGGATTAGCCGACATAAACCTGCCTAAAGCGATCAACGAGAATACTTGCTTGTTTAGTTCTGCTGGGTCGTTACGCATATTTGATAGTGCGATATTAACGTTATTCGTCACATCTTGTGGTACCACTGATGAGCTTTCATCCAATTCGATATCGAAGCCTAAATTAGGTGTGAATAACGCACCGGACAATTTCAATAATACGTTAAACGGTATACGTTGGCGGTACAAGTTTTGTGACTGCGGATTAATTTGCGATTGTACTAACTCAAGCGTCGGGAAGCGGTTCCTATACACGGCGGTAATACTTAAGTTTGCATCGAGCGGATCACCACCCCAAGTGATAACACTTCCTTTTTGGAATGTAAAACGTCTAGAAAGTGGGCCTAACGGAACGGTATATTCTCCTTTTTCAATAGTATATGTTCCAGACATGGTGATTTTTTCACTCGCATCGATCCCTGCGGTCAATTCTGCAATACCTTGTATGTGCAACTCGTCCTTAGTTCCAGGATCTAAGACTACCGTGAAGCGAGCTTCTGGATCTGTTTGCAATTTCAAACTAATATCCATTCCTGTAAGCACAGTTGGTACGGTGGTCATGGAATCAAGTTGTGCGAATACGTTGCGCCCAGCGCTGTCGCTGCGATTCACAAACTTCACGACGCCATCACGCTCCGCAACTCCTGGGTTCTCATTCGGAACTACAAAATAAAAATCGGTTCTATCGTTTGTGCGGATGCTACCATCTACGCGCGGGCTATTCATGTCGCCAGTTACGCGCAAATTCGTGGTTAAATACATTTGTCCATAGAACATCTCGTTATCTTCCGACGTGGAGTTCATCGCTTCGAAATCGTCCATCGCTAGACTTAAGTTGAAACCGAAGTCGCTATAATCTTTCGTCAACACTCGACCATCTATACGAGCCGTATTGTTTTTCGCATCGCGAATTTCAAATTGTCTAAAACGAATTCCCTGATCATTGAATGAGATCGTTTGGTTGTTGATCAACATGGTGGAGTTGAGCATCGCCACATTCATTTTGCTATTATTGAATGTAAGACCACCACTGATTTGTGGAGTTGCAGTAGTGCCAGTAATATTAATTTTTCCGGTGATATCACCTTCAGTATCTTTTAGGTTGCCCAAACTGAATGCTTCTAAAGTTTTCATCATCATTGGTTTCAACTCTAAACTCGCATTAATTTGCGCATCACCTTCAGGAGGCGATGTAAATGTTCCCAACAACTGTACTTCATTGCCATTACCGGTTATGCCAATGTCTGCAGCGAAGGTATTTTCCTGTTCATTATTTACTTTGATGCTGATGTCGCCTACTTGTTGTTTAGCGAAGCTAAATTCATTGATTGTTAAGTCCGAAACGAAAACTGGACTACTTTCTAGACGGGAAACAGTAGCTGACCCGTTGATACCACCGCCTACATCAAGCGTTTCCGAGTCGAGCATTCTACTCAGAGTTTCTATACGGAAGTCATTGAAGTTTACTGCAATCGGTGCATTAAATGTAGAATCTTGCGATTGTATAGATAGCTCTTGCCCATTATTGCTTAGCATAAAGTCGCGAACCAATACACCTGCGTCACCAAAAGCAATACGATTGTTCGGCATGACGTTCCAGTTTTCGTAGTTTAGCATTAGGCCGTCTTCAAGCATACTCAACACAAAATTGTTGTTTTCGGCGCTCATTTTTGCGCCAAGATGATACTGCGGTTTGCTAGCTTTATCTCGAATCCAAAGTCCAAATTTTACGTTATTTTGGACCACATCACCACTTATTACGGTATTAATCAATTCAACTCCACTTGCAGCAATACGGTTAATCAACGCGTTATAGTACATCGTGCTATCCACTGTGATGATATCTGCGCCTACGTTCTCTACCTCGTTTCCCGCATAAATTAGCTTTGGAGCAAGGATTTTTGCAATTAATGTTTTTGTTTCGCTATCGAAAGTACCATCCATTGTAATGTCACGCATTTCCTCCAATTCCGGAACCATTTCTCGAATAATGCGCGAATGATTTACCCGCGCGCTGAATTCGAATCGTTGTGGCGAGTAGGATGTCGTATCGATGGTGTTTGTTGGGTTGTAATAAACCCGAACGATATCTTGAATGGATGTTCCTAGTTCACTTATTTTGTAGTTACCCACCAAGTGAGCGTTTAGAAATTCCGAATTAAATAAAATCTTATTTCGTTCGCCATCCGCTACTGCAGTTAGCGCCAATGTGTCGAGTAGATAGCGCTCGTTGTGATAAGCGATATTCGAGTTTAACACTTTCAACGAACCATTAAGATAGTCCAAATCCAAGGTTTCGAAATCGGCAACGACGCGTCCATGATAGCGGAAATCCTCATTCATCAGCTTAAGCTTTTGAAGGTTTACACTGTCCACCATTAGAGTTGCAGTCAATCGAGGGTAGGTATCGTGCATGTTCGCGTCTAAATCCAAATCAAAACGAATATTTGGATCTGGACTATGAACGTTTCCACGAATATCCCCGCGATCAGATACCAAATCCATAGTGATATCACGGTAGGAGTAACCCATAGCATCCACGCGGTTGATGGCGCCTTTTACTTGAGCTTGCATGGTTTTCGGATCCAAACCAGTTCCTTTTACCTCTGCTTGTGCAGCGATGATTCCTAATACCGAATCTTGATTTAAAATCTGACCAATATTCAAATCCTTAATCGCCACCCGCATATCGTACGTCGTATCACGTGCCATGCGCATGTTACCGTTTACGCTAGCATTACCTTGCTCTGTAATCAGATCTAACTTAGTCGCGAAGGCTTTCATACCGCCTTTAAAAGTTCCGTTCAGACTGATCGATCTTGGCAATTGGATGCTGTCCGGCAACATAGACGGCGCTACTAGTCGCTCGATATCGCGACGGCCAGTCGTGAATTTTCGCAAATCTAAATCCACATACAATTTTTCCATATCTGGCAAACCTTTAATGTGTGCCTTTGCCAGCATGTGTGTATTATCCAGCGTTTTAAACTCGAAGTTTGGAATGTGAAGATCGTTTACACGTCCATAAACGCGTCCATCGATATAGAACTTCTTATTTAATAACGGCCGCATTGACTCTTCCTTCTCTAGATCTGGTGCTAGAAAGCGAAGATCCGACATATCGATATGACTTTTCTTGATATTTGCCTCAATTCGTACGGCATTCAGATCATTAGAAAGTGCGTCTAAGGAAGGATAACTCACTTTGACGTAATCGCGAATTAAACTTTTTGACGTTTCGGCATGTAGGTTTTCAATCAGCGCACCCGTATTATGGTAAGCAAAATCGGCTTTCAATTGCTTCAGCAAAAATCCAGAATGATCTCTTACCGTTAGATTTTTCAATGATCCGGAAATGGAATCTGCCGAATAATACAAATCCTGAAGATCGGTTTCGAAGTTCGATAATCGCATGTTGAAGAAATCCAGACCTTTTGTTCTTGGCTGATTTTCGTCTTTAAACCAAAAGTTCGTTTTTTCAACGTTTAGTTTTCCCAAGGTAACCACCCAGTTCATCGGCTGTGCCTCGGTTGCGGTGGTGTCGGCAGGGGTGGGTTGTGCGGATGGAGTAGGGTTTGTTACCTTTCCAAACAGCACATACGAATCGGATTCTTCTAAAGTGACATCTTTTATACGTACAACTTCTTTGTTCAAATCCATCTCATCAATGTTCGCAATGAATTTTTTGAGATCAAATTTAGTGTCCATGCCAGAAGCAGCATCATCGTATTTTATTCGAATGTTACTTAAGTTCAAGGTGTTGATAGCCAATGCTGGCATAGCTGCGCTTGCAGATGTATCCGCGGTGGCGATGCCGAAATCACTCGCATCCGGTACATCCGTGCTATCGGCTACTGCCCATTGGCGGATGGTGGCATCTACGCCGTCTAGATTTATCGTTGGAATTTCGAAGGCCATATCGCCACTCAAATCGAACTTTTTGATTCTAGTGCTGAAATGATTTAGGTTTAGTTCGGCAGCTGTTCCTATCGTTTGGTCATCATACACAAAACGAATCCTTTCAAACAACACTTTATCGAGATCAAAAACCATCGTCGATTCGGTTTCCTCTTGTTTTGGTTGCGTTTCTGGAGAAGCAAAAGCATTTACGATGTAATCGAAGTTGAACGTGCTGTCGGGCAACGTTCTATTGATTTTTGCAGTTACACCTTTTACCTCCAGTTCATTTAATTCTACCGTGTTATCTAGCAGACGCCACATGTTGATGTCAACCAAAATACTTTCTCCAGAAAGCAAAGTATCTCGCGATTGATCTTCAAAATAGATATTCTCCAATACCAACTTTTTGGGAAAAGCAATATTGATGTATCCAATGCGTACCGGAGTGCCAATTTTTCCCTCTACGTAATTAGTTACTTTACCCACCACAAAGTTTTGTACCGATGGTATACGAATCAGGATAATAATTAATAGCACCAGAAAGATGACAGAACCGATGATCCACAAGAGAGTCTTCAGCGCAATTTTTCCGAATCTGTTCAAAATAAAAGTGTATATATGTTAATATTATGTTGAAAACACCATGATGCTTAATATGTTTTGGTAAAGTTAGAAAGTCTAATCTTGGACAAGATTCTGCGATCCAATGTCTCTAAAGCAAAAAAATGAGCATAATTTTTGTATTCTATCGTGAAAGAGCAAATAATGTTCCTTTTTTGAATGGAAGCCATTTTTTTATCTATTTTGGAATATACTGAATGAAAATATTAATTGTCGAAGACGAGCAGGATCTTCAGGAAACGATCGCGAAGTTTTTATCTTCGGAAGGCTATTTGCCAGAGCTGGCAAACAATTTCGAGACGGCGAAGGAAAAAGTTTCTATTTACCAATATGCGTGCATCTTGTTAGATCTCACATTACCAGATGGAGATGGAAGCGAATTGCTAAAATATTTGCGGGAGCGCAGCGATGCTACCCCAGTCATTATAATATCGGCTAAAGGCTCTGTGGATCATCGTATTGAAGGCTTAAATCTAGGCGCAGATGATTACCTCCCCAAACCATTTCATTTAGCAGAGCTACATGCTCGTGTAAAGTCTGCGATTCGTCGGCACAATAACCACGTAGATAATCAGCTTAGTTATAAGAATGTGTTGCTTTGGCCAGAAGACCGACGTGTTGAAGTCGACGGTGTAGAATTGTTGTTGAATCGTAAAGAATTTGATGTTTTCTATTACTTTATTATAAGGCCAGAGAAATTAGTGCAAAAATCATTGCTAGCAGAATCGATTTGGGGAGATGCTGTTGATCAGGCAGATAGTTTAGATTTTATTTATTCTCAAATAAAAAACCTTCGTAAAAAATTGCGTGACCATGGTGCAGATTTGGATATACAAGCTGTTTACGGAGTTGGCTACAAACTGATTTAAATCGAATGAAAAAGTTGGTTTCTCTACAGCAATATATGATGCGCCATTTCATGCTGGCTATTTTTGCAGTGATGACCATTTGGGCGCTGCTTTTCTACGCCTATATATTGGAAGAAGTATATGATAATGTAGATGATGGCTTACGCGACCAAAAGATTACTATACTGCGTTCGGCCTATGAGGATCCATCAATATTAAAGCTGTCGACATACGGGGTCAATCAATTTCGAATTCATGCTGCCAAAGGAAGTGAGATTGATGAACGTAACAACTTTTCGCACGAATTTTTCTATATGCCTTACGACGACGAGGACGAGCCGTATCGTGTGTTGCGAACCATGTTTTACGGACCTGATAAGTTGCCTTATCATTTGGAAATTCGCGCTTCGACGGTCGAACGCGATGATCTAATCATCGATTTGTCTACAGCACTATTTGTTTTATATGTTGCGGTCGTTTTAGGGATCTTTTTCCTGCTCAAATACAGGATTTTTAGAACTGCTTGGAAACCGTTTTACGCAATATTAAAAGATTTGAATGCGTATGAAGTGGGTACTACCGCAAATGTTGCAGCTGTAGATACCGAGGTGCAAGAGTTTAATAATTTGCAGCAGCATGTTGCTTCAATGATTGCACGTAATGCTGCGGTTTTTGCCGATCAAAAGCTATTTATCGAAAATGCGTCGCATGAGCTACAAACTCCATTAGCGATTACCGTTAATAAGATTGACTTGATAATGGATGATAGTCAAACGCCACCGTCACTACTTATTAAGTTGTCCGAAACGAAATCTGCACTGCAACGATTGATCGACTTGAACCGTTCGCTCTTAATTCTTTCGCGCATCGAAAATCGGCAGTTTGTTCAAACACAGCAAGTGGATATAAACAAAATCACGTCGGAGCTGTTGGAAAATCTCAACGAAATTGCTGTACATAAAGGTGTGCATATTCACGCTGACTTTCAACATCATTTAATTGTAACAGGGAATCTGGATTTGCTAACGATGGCGCTTTCTAATCTTATTCGAAATGCTATTCGTTATACGCAAAGTGGTGGAGAAATTCAGATTGAGATCGTCGACAACGCATGGCAAATTCGGAACTCCAGCGCAACGGGAGCTTTGCCAGAATCTTATATATACAATCGATTTTACAAAGGTTCGGATGCCATTCAGTCCAGTGGATTAGGCTTATCACTTGTGAAATCTATCTTGGATATTACCCCGGGAGGTGGCATTGCGTATTTTTTTGAACAAAATTTTCATCAATTTTCTGTAACGTTCGATAATTCCTAAATTTTTCCTAAAACTCACCTGAATATTGTCCTTTGTAAATGGGGTAGTTTAGGTATGGAGCAAGTTTGGCGAATCGCTTTTATAGGTGTGATCATGTATTCGTTTTGGGCAACATCCTACGCCCAAAAGAAAGCAGTATCTGTAGCTGAGCTACCGAGTAAAGCAAAAGATTTTCTGATGGAGCATTACGAGCGCGTGCAAGTATCGTCGGTAACTTCTGAAATAAAATCTTGGTTTGCTAAAGATGCTTTTCAAGTAAAACTGCGTGACGGCAAAAGTATTGAGTTCGATGAATTGGGAAATTGGAAAGAGTTGGACGGAAAACGTGCTGCATTACCGCTCGCTATTGTTCCAGAAAAGGTGCGTATATATTTGGCTAGAAGTTTTCCGAAAAACTTTGTAGTACGTATGCGACGAGACGACGATAAATATTTAGTTGCTATTTCAAATGGTCTCGAATTAGAATTTAATAGAAAAGGAAAATTTATAAAAATCAATCACTAATAACTTACACATCAAAAACATGAAAAAGTTTATTCTAAACACGCTTGTATTACTAACGATCGCTGTTGCTACACTTTCTTGCGACAAGGAAGAGAATGTGCAGGCCGCGGATTTGCCGGGAACTGCATCGACTTTTGTTTCTGCGAACTTCCCGAATGCGACCATTGCCAATGTGAAACGCGAACGCGAAGGTTTGAACGGACGTGAATACGAAGTAACGTTGAATGATGGAACACAAATTTCATTCGACAAAGATGGCAATTGGACAGAAGTGGACGGTCCGGGTACGGCAGCAATTCCAGATGGATTTGTTATTCAACCGATCAAAGATTACATCGCTAAAACGTATTCAGGTCAGAAAATTTCAAGCATTGAGAAGGATAGAAATGAGTTCGACGTAGAACTTACACCGAGCGGAATTGATCTTGTTTTCGATTTGGCTGGCAACTTCAAACGTGTGGATTAAGTCGACCAAAAGTCTTCTAGTAATTAATGCGTAACTGAAACGGAGCTACTGAACAGTGGCTCCGTTTTTTTGTGTAATTTAAATGTTCGATTTCACAAAATTGCCTCCGCCGTTTTTCGTTTTAAAATATAATGATGTCGCGTGTTGTCAATATTATCTTTCGCCGCGTATGCGTTCACAAATTCCCAACCAAGGCTTGCTAAATAATTGAGTGCGTCGATAATAGAATCGAATTCCATCTTTTTGTCGTTTTCATCTCGAAGGAATTTTCTATCAAATAATCCTGAACTTTTCTGTCCAAAATCAACGGAAATACTAATCCCGGAAGACCTAAATTGCGATGGGTCGAAAATGACCATACAATATTCTTCTTTTGCTTTAGGTTTTTCTTCGTTTTCCTGCGCGTGAGCGAAGGATAGACTCAAGAATAAGGTAAGGATAGTGAATAAAGTTTTCATGCATTAAGGTTTTGTTGCTGTTGTTTAAAATAGCAAATTCAAATGTTTTGAGCAACGAGAGTCTATTTTTTTAGGTAAGCTTAAAACAAAAAAGCTCCCGATCGAATGATCGGAAGCTTCTTGTAAAGTACGCCAAAAGGGATTCGAACCCCTGACCGACGGTTTAGAAAACCGATAATAATACGTTTTAATGATATATTAACGTGTTAATTCGACTTATTTACGGAACATTTGCGGAACAAATTTAATTGTAACAAACAGCTACATGATATAAAGGTCGGTAACAAAGCAGCAACATAGCAGCATTAACCGTGTATATACTCCAATATCTTTTTCGCTATGCCAGCAAGAACTTCCTTTGCCCGAGCTTCGTCTTTTTCAGTAATACGCTGTTTGCCATGCTCGGCGATTTTATTGGCTAATTTAGTATTAGCCGCTTTATTCTCAACCCATAGTAGTCTAGCAAATTCGGCCTTATTGATTACCGGATGATCCTCTAAAAACTTCTTCAAATCCATAAACAAAGATAATAAATAAAATAATGAATAATAATTCTATAAAAGTAGTAGATGTATAGAATATATATTCTATATTTGTGTCATACAATTAAGGTTAAACATTAAACAAAAAGAACATGAAAACGGTATTATTTAACATCATCACAGTATTAACATTGGCAATCTCATTCACTTCTTGTGAGGGATTTGATAGAAGGGTGCAAGAAGACCACAGAAAAAGCGCAGAACGGTATGACATCAGTTTGGCAAATAACGGTTTGATGGCTGTTCGTGTAGAATATCAAGGAGGAATCAAAGACGCGGCGTTTGTCGCTCCGCTTGGAACTCAGGTAGGGGATAATCTTAAAGATAAGAATGGTCGTAGTGTGAAAGTGATTCGCATAGTATCAGGAAATCGAAATTAAAGTATAATACAACACAGTTTAGGACCGCTCAAATTGGCGGTCTTTTTTTTTGAGAAAATCTTTTACACATTTGATTGGAACGCTAGTGAGGTAGATATGGGAGTAGGACGTCCGGATATATGGATAGAAGAAAAGAGGGCGGAAGCAATAGAAGCGATCATAAATAGGATTTGTGACGGCGAAAGCCTACGCTCCATTCTATTATACGCTAACCGAGACATACTCCCTTCAATGAGCTTATTTTTGAAATGGGTGAGTGAAGATAACCAATTAAAAGACCAGTACGCGCGCGCGATGGATATCAGGTCCGATATGCTGTTCGATGAGATACTTGAAATAGCTGACGAGTCCAACGCTGACACGGATCTATCTGATGAAGGAAAGATGATAATTCGGGGCGATATAGTCCAACGTAGCCGATTAAGGATCGATGCTCGTAAGTGGGCGTTATCAAAAATGCAGCCTAAAAAGTACGGCGATAGGCTAGACGTTGATCACACCTCAAGCGACGGTTCTATGTCTGCTCCAACCAAAATAGTGTTCACCAGGGGAAGTAATCCAGATGGAAGTAGCGGAGAAGGAACTAAAGATTAGTGCTAAGTATGAGCCGCTATTTCAATGGTTCGATGCTCCTGCAGATGATCCGTTGTACAAGGTTGATACAGTTGTTGTAACCGGTGGACGTAATAGTCAAAAGTCCTTCGCGGCGGGTACGGCCATGTGCATCGCGGCGAAAGATCATGCGAGGTCAGTATTGTACACCAGATATACAATGGCTACTACTGAAGATTCCATTATTCCAGAGTTCAAAGAAAAGATTGACATCCTAAATTGTGAGCCAGCGTTCGAAGTCCTTAAGGATCGCGTCAATACAGTCGATGGTAAAGCAAAAATCGTATTCAAGGGCATCAAGACATCATCCGGTAATCAGACAGCATCATTAAAGTCGTTAAAGGGCTTTTCGGTTTTCGTTTTGGAAGAAGCAGAGGAGATGCCCGATTTCAAGCAATGGGATAAGATAAAGAAATCAATTCGTGCAGAAAAACGAAACCTAAACGTCCTCATTCTAAATCCTGCAACCAAAGAGCATTGGATATACAAAGAGTTTTTTGAGGAGCGCGGTGTACAGGAAGGCTTCAATGGTATTGTCGGCAACATCCTGTATATCCACTCTACCTACTTAGATATGGAACGCGACCATATCGCCGATAACCTTTGGGAAGAATTTGAAGAAGCTAGGCTGGCATACGAAGAGACCAAATCGTTTACGGAAGATGATTTGATTAAATTGGAAGTAACGAAGCCTAGATTAGTCAAACTAGCTCGATATTACAAACACTCGGTGCTCGGCGGGTGGCTAAATAATGCGGAAGGTGTTGTGTTTACCAACTGGAGATATGGAGAATTTGAAGAGGTCGCACCGAGTGTTTGGGGGCAAGATTTCGGATTTAGCACGGATCCTACGACACTCGTACAAACATCTATCGATAAGAAACGTAAACGCTTATACGTAAAGCTACACACCTACAAGCCGAAACTAAAAACAAGCGAAATATACGACATCAACAGCGAGCATGCCCGCAACGCATTGATTTATGGAGACAGTGCGGAGCCACGTTTGATATCCGAGTTAAAAGGATTGGGTAACAATATAAAGCCAACTATTAAAGGGCAGGGAAGCGTTACGGCCGGTATTGCAATTATGCAAGACTTTGACGAAATAATTGTTGATCGGGAAAGCGTTGAGCTGGGCCGAGAGTTCAACAACTATGTCTGGCACGATAAGAAGAGTAAAATACCAGTGGATGCCTACAACCACGCAATAGATGCCATTCGATACGCAGTTTACCCACAATACTACAAGAAGAAATTTGAACTGTTAACGAACTAAAATTAGAGTGCGGTATGGGAATGTGGAGTTGGATTAAAAAGAAAAGTTTAAGTGCGGGTGCTTTTGCTCCTGTGTATCCCGTAATCAGTGTAAGTCGGGATATCATCGATTTGCTGAAAGGAGGGAAGGCTGGGTCACTAGAAGAAGCTATGTTCAATAGTGAGAATGTTTTTCCAGTTGTCCGCGTGATATTGGACAAAGCGAAGCCGTGCCCATGGCGTTTGTATGAGGTAAAGAATCAGCAAAAGGGCGATCTTGATTATTACCTAAGTTATCGTAATAAGTCCGAGCATTTTACCAAAGAGCGACAACTCAAAGAGAAGGCGCTTAAGGAAGTGGAGGATAATCCAATTTTGGATTTGCTCAATAAGCCAAATAATTATCAAACGAGATCACAGTTCATTGAGGATGTACTAGGTTTCTACAACACGCTTGGTGAATGCTTTATCTACGCCGATATTCCGGTTCGCGGTCGTAACGCTGGTAAGCCTACGGCGCTGTACTCGTTGCCAGCACATTTGGTAGAGCCGATTTATTCGAATGACTATCGAAACCCAATTAAGCACTATCAATTCTCGTTTGACGGAAATCCAATAGATATTGATCCCAGTCGAATCTTGCATATCAAAAAGTGGAATCCTTTATACAACTACAACGGGGGTGGACTCCATGCTATAGCTCCGGTACAAGTAGCAAGAGATTTAATCAATCGTGGTAAAGCGAACCAAACAGCGCAAACAAAGGCTTTCATCAATGGTGGATCAGCGTTCTTAATGAGTTCAGAAACGCCCAACGACACGTTCGATGGAATGACGCAGGAGCAGCTAGATATTCTGAATGATCGCATCAAAGAGCGTATTCAAGGCGTAGAGAATTACGGAACAATAACCGCTACTAATGCTCCAGTTAAAGTGCAAAAAGTCGGAGATAGTGTAGCTGATATGAAGCTTATTGAGGCGGATAAAGAGGGATTGAGAAAGATATGCGCTATCATGAACGTTGATCCGATCCTTTTAGGCCTTAAAGAAGGCGCTAAGTATGATAACCAAGAAGGAGCATACAAAGCCCTAGTGACGCAAACTATCATGCCTCAACTGAATGATCTAGCAGAGGGTTTGAATAATTGGTTGTTGCCTATGTACACGAAGAAGTCGGAAGGTGGAGATGAGGTAGCTACTAAAGCTTATTTTCTGGAAGCAGATAGCAAGTTTTACCCAGAGCTACAGCCAGATGCTAAGTTGATCAAAGAGACTTATGCAAGTGGTGGCTTCACATACAACGAATATCGAAGCGAATTGGGTTGGGATGCACATGTCGACCCTATAGCTGATCTGATGTTGGTCGCAACGAATGTCAAGCCTACATCAATGGAGATAATCAATGAACAACAGGCAGGAAAGGAGAAGCCAGCCGCGAACGATGGAGTCACTCCGGATGTTAAGGCAAAGCTGTTAAATACTTCAGATAGAACCAAAGCGGAATTCTTGAAAGGATGTTTGATGTTTTATCCAGACATAGATGTTAATGATTGGGTGAATGGTATCCGAAAGCTAGTGCCAAGCCATATAGTTGAAGAATATTATTTTGATCCGCATTTGACGGTTTTATATGGATTCGATGACCAAGCTATGGAAACTACACGTTTGGCAGAGGTTGTTGGCCGCTTCCTTAGTGAGAATCCAATAGCTATCGACGCTACACGAATTGGTGTGTTTTCAAATGACATGGATGTAATAAAGATCAATGTAGAGGATCTGAACGGAAATCTGACACGTTTAAATCAGTTATTGAAAGAGGAATTTACATATCAAAATGACTATCCAGTTTACAAACCTCACATCACAATAGCTTATGCTAAGAAAGGCTCCGGCCAGTACTTCGACGGAGCGTTGATTGATTTGAGTGAGTATGGTTTGAAGAACATCAATAGTGGGCTGATGAAATATTCGGATTCCAGCAAGCGAAAAACTGTCATTGGTGCTGGCTAATTAGGTTAGCAAAATTTTCCAAAATAAATTGGAAAACTAAAAAACCTATGTATCATTGTTTCTGTAGGTAGTGAGGTAAATGTGGTCAGGGAATGGCAGTAAAACGGGAGTTGATAGAAGTGAGCAAGATTTGTGTGGAGGTTCTATCGCCCGTTTTCTTTTTAGTGTAGTGGGATTATGCAGGGAATGTTAACCAAGGGAATCAATCAAGGATTTAAAGATGTAGACGTAAAGCAAGGGATCGTAACAGGTTACTTTGCTCACTTTGGCTCAAAGGATAGCGATGGTGATATTATCGTGGCTGGTGCCTTCGCAAAATCAATTCGCGAGAATGGTCCAGAATCAAATCACCCTAGAATCAAACATCTTCTGGATCATAACAAGAAGAATGCGATTGCCAAGATCACCGTTTTAAAAGAAGATGATTTCGGCCTATACTATGAATCAAAAGCTGGTCGCCATACTGCTGGTCAAGACTTCTTGAAAATGGTAGAAGATGGAATCATTACCGAGCATTCCCACGGTTATATCACATTGAAAGAACAGCAGAAAGCTGATGCCAATTACATTTACGAAAACATTCTTTTGGAAGGATCAAGCCTTCAATTCTGGGGCGCAAATGCCAACACTCCAATCATTGGTATTAAATCGGAAATAGAAGTAATAGCAACAATTACCATGCTTGAGAAGGCATTACGCAATGCCACCTACACCGATGAAACATGCATTCAATTAAACGAACGTATCAAGTCACTTTCAAGTCTACTTAAGCCGGCAAAGACCACTTCGGTAGAGCAAAAGCCGACGGTCTACGAGTCAATAATCAACGGTTTATAATTTAAAATTCACGAGAAAGATTAGTGAGATGGACGAAAAAGAAAAAGAAGCCTTAGAAAAAGTAAAGGCAGCACAGAAACAGGCAACTGATGAAGCAACTAAAGGTTTCAAAGCTCAGTTAGACAATGCGGACGAGAAGATCAAAGCTGCTGAAACTCGCGCTGATGAAGCAGAGAAGAAAGCTAAAGAGCTGGAGAAGAATCAAGACGAGATGCAGAAGCATTTAGATCAACTTGACGTTGAACTTCAGGGAACAAAAACGCGTAGGACCTCCGATGAGGATTTTCTTGCAAAAGCTTTAAAGGAAGCTGAAGAAAACGGAGACTTGAAAAAGGCGATGGACACTAAGAGTAATTCTACAGTTATCGCGAAGATGGAGATCAAAGCTGTAGCTAGTCCTATGACAGTAGGTTCTGTAGGCGGGAACGCAGATCTGATTGTTTCTCGTGAAGTTGATGGTGGGATTAATCGCCCAAATGCTCCTCAAAGAAACGTTTTAAATAACGCAAATGTCCGTGCAACCACTGCCGCGACGATTGAGTGGGTTAATCGTGAGAATAGTGAAGGTAACGCGGAGTTTCTTGGAGAAGGTGAATTAAAACCTTTGCGCTCTTTCGAGTATAGTCAAGAGGAGTCTAAAGCAAAGAAAGTTGCGGTTGCTTTCAAAGTAACTACAGAGTCATTGCAGGATATTAGCATCCTAGCAGATGAAATTCGTCAAGACGGTATTGAAGCGGTTGAAGATGAAGTAAACGACAAGCTATTGAACGGAGATGGTACTATTGCAACTGAGCCGAAAGGATTAATCGTTCAAGCGGCGGCGTTTAACGTTGTTGGGCTAACGGTTGCTAATCCTAATAATTATGATGCTATTGTAGCTGCATCATTACAGGTTTCAATGCTTCGCCATACACCAAATATTGCATTCGTAAATTCGATCGATTTCACAAATTTGGCGCTTACTAAAGGATCTGATGGTCATTACATCATGCCTTTGTTTGCTACTAAAGATGGTGAGCGTATCCAGATCGCGGAGATTAGAGTCGTAAAGTCAGACGAAATCGAAGTAGGTAGCGTGCTGGTCGGAGATATGCGCAAGTTCCATGTACGTCCTTATGGTCCATATACCATCGAGATCGGCACAGAGAATGATGATTTGCGTAAAAACTTACGTACGATCATCGTGGAGCGCCGTCTTCATGCGTACATCAAGAAGCACGATAAAACTGCTTTCGTTTACGACACATTTGACAACATCAAGGCGGCAATTGTAGCTGATGAAGCAGCTGCTTAACCCATGAATCATAACTAAAACAGATAGAAATGGCGAAAGCTGAAGAATCAAAATCAAAGGGTAAGGTTGTAGACCTTCATAAGCGTGTTGACGTAGTAGCTACTGATAAACACCCGTTCAAAAAAGATGGTGATAAACTTAAGGTCGGAGTGCTTCAAGTAGATCACTTAAAATCAAAAGGCTTCATTAAGTAAGCATCAGCATTATGGTACAAGCCAGCGGTTCGATTCCGCTGGATGCTGCAAATCAAATACTATCATTATGTACAAGTTGAAAGCAAAAGTACTAATCAGCAAAGATCCTAAATGCAATTGCGGAGGTTTCTATCATCCCGGAGAAGAATTCAACGAAAAGAGTGAGAAGAAAGCCCAGCAATATATCGACAACAATGAGGTTGACGTTATTGAAGCTCCAGCGAAAAAAGCATCTGCTAAAGAAGACAAAACGGAAGTAAAAACGAAAGAAGCAAAGTAGAATTATGTTTCGCGTAAATGTTCTAAATATTATCGGTGATGAACCCGTAAGCTTGGAAGAGGTAAAAAGATTTTGCCGTATTGACCAAGATTATATAGGAGAAGATGATTTGCTTAAGACACTCATATCCTCCGCTCGCTCTATGATTGAACAATACGCTAACATATCCCTTATCAAAAAAAGACTAGAGGTATTCACGGATAGCACAAAGTTATTCTGGCTTCCGATGTCGCCAGTTATAGAAATTGAAAGTTTGGTTGATGAAAACGGCGATACTTTGTACTTAGAGTCTCCACAGGCGCAGCGATTGAAAGTCAATAGCCATAATGGATATGTCGTAACCTATCAAGCTGGTTTTGGTAAAGTTCCTGCTGATTTGAAGCTTGCTATTATGAAACAGGTGGCTACCGATTACGATAATAGGGAAAACTTTACCGTATCTGAAAGGTCGCAGGTTATATCCGGTGTTGAATTAAGTAATAGCGCAAAGTCATTAGTGAAACCATATAATCGTAATCTATGGCTTTAAAACACACGTTGATTGGCCGTAGAAGTGAGGTCGTTTCGATTTACAGGATGGAGCGTGTGCGCGATGAGGGAGGTGGTACTACGACTTTGCCGGTGCTGTATTGGCAAACGATGGCTGATGTCCAACACGTCAAAGCTTCTCGGGTTGCTCAGTCATTTCAAGACAAATTGAAGAAAGTTTTATCCATCCGCTTCCGATATCGATCAGATAAGCAATTGGAAGGATCGATGACAGCGGAAGTAGATGGCAAAAAGATGGCCATTCATAGTATTGACACAGACACGTATCGGGATAGGTTTGTAGAGATCATAGTAACGGGAGATTAGTTATGGCAATCAAAGGATTATCATCACTGAAGGCAAATTTTGCTCGTAAGCACAAAGGCTATCGTAATGCTACTCGTCATGCGTCGCGCTTAGTGGGTAACAATGTGGAAAATGCGGCGAAGCTTAACGCTCCAGTAAAAATTGATTCTCTCATTTATGGTGAGGTTGTTTCAGACCAAAATGGATACGGCTATGCGATACGTGTTAAAGCTATGCCTGGTAGCGGCATGATGAAAAACATGCCTATCTATCTTGAATTTGGAACCGGACTATATGCTGCGAGCTACGTTCCAACTTTGCCAAAAGAGTGGCAAGAGGTGGCTAAGCAATTTTACATCAATGGTAAAGGAAAAACAAAGGTGCATAGTTTCCTATATCCAGCTTGGAATACTCACTCAACTAGATTCAAAGAAGCCGTAAGGAGCGGTTTAAGATCAGTACGATGAAAGATGCAAGTTATTCGTTGAGAGTTGCCTACATCAAATCTTTAGAAGGTATATTTTTTAAGGATGGAGAGGTTTTTTCCTACGATGAAATAGCAGATCAGGAAGAAAAAAATTACATCGTGGTTTCAGGTCAATCATCATCCGAAACATCTTTTAAATGCGGGTTTTCCGGAGACTACATGATAACATTGAATATTGTTTGTAAGTATCCAATTGGTTCCGGAACGAAGAAAGATAGCGAAGAGATATCGAATATGGTATTAGAACGGGTTTATCCGTCAATTAGCACTACAGGTGTTGTGATAAGTGAAGATTTCGATATATGGAATACCCGTTTAGTGACCAATAGAACAATCGTCGACGAGACGGGTAGCGAGAGAGTAATAACGAAAGTGTTGACATTTCAACACAGTATAAATCAGATAAATTAAACATTCAAAATTAGGGAAAGATGGCGTTAAGATTTGAGAATGGGAGTAAGTACCTATTATTTGTTAAAAGACCGGCGGCCACAACATGGAAAGTATTGGCTTGCTTAATCAGTAACGGTGTCGATATGTCCGCGGACGAAATCACGGCGTCGTCAAAATGTAGTGGCAACGCAAAGGAAGCGTTACCCGGAGAAACAAGCTGGACCATGACTGCCAATGGAAATGCTATTGATTCTGACTTGAAGGCTGATGAAGCATCGTACAAGGAGTTGAAAGCGATTTGGAAAGCTGGTGAGACATGCGCTTGGAAAATGGCAAAGGTCGGGTCTACAGATGTTGATTATGGTATGGGGCATATCAGTTCATTATCCAAAGCAGCAAACCATAATGAAGCAGTGACTTTCGATTTAACGATCAACGGTACTGGAGCTTTAGAAGATAAGGAGCCAGCAGCGTAATCGTATGAAGATCGACTTAAAAATTGGGGGTGAAACAATCCCCCTTCATTTTGGAATGGTTGCTCTAGAAGAGATGCAAAAGCTTGTAACGTCATACATGGGGACAAATAAGTATGCATCTGATGTCGTTTGGGCTGGATATCTTAATCATTGCGCTATTCAAGCCGTCGTACCAGACATGTTGTATGCTGACGTGATGGAAATACTGGAGACTCATTTCTTTTCTGAAGAAAAAGAAGTTGATAGCAATTTGAATGAGATTTTAGCTGCTTTCGAGAAGAGCAAAGCTGGATCGCGACTATTTCAGGCTATAGATGACTTAGTGGATGTTGTGGCCAATGGGAATGAAGAATTAAAAAAAAAGAAGCGAGTAGTCAATCATTCGACGACCTCAAAAAAATCGCGTTCGGGGAAATAGGATTATTGCCACGAGAGTACTATGCCCTTACTCCTGTGGAATTTGGTCTAATGTACCATGGACATATCGAAAAGGAGACTAAGCGCAAAAAAGACCTTAGACTCCTTTCTTTTTTTATAGTGAAAGGATGGGCGGATCCTAAAGATATGGCTAAAACACCGGAGGATTGGTGGCCAATCGACCGCGATGATCAAACGGTTTCGGCTTCGAGATCGATGAATATTGCTAACTGGAGTGAAGAAGAAAGAAATGCTGCCTTAGAGTTGATCAGGAGCACAGTGGAGAGATAAAGTATGGCAGATGCAGTATTAAGTGTAGAGCTTAGAGCCAAGCTCGAAAAGCTTTCAAAAGGACTGAAAGACGGTGAAAAGAATATTGGGGATTTCGTTGCTGCTGGTGATCGTAATCTATCCAAAATAGAAGCTAAGTTCGAAAGTTTAGGCAAAACGACTAAAGATATTGCTTCCAATATCAAAAGCGCATTGGGTGGAATTTCCATGGATAAATACATGGAAGCTTTTAGTAACAGCCAGGGCGATATCGCTAAAGCTCGCGCTGAAATCCAAAAGTACAAAGCCGAAATTGAACAGCTTAAAAAAGTTGGACAAGAGCTTAGTAATCAAATTAAAGAGAAAACAGCAGCGTTAAACGCTGATAAGCAGGCGACGGAGCAAGCTCGAACGGCGACGGAGAAGCAAAGAACTGCAACTGAAGCAGAAAGAACGGAAAGTGCAAGGCTCAAAAACGAACTACAAGCACTCCGCAACGAGAAAGCACGAAACCGACAAGAAACCATTGCCGCTACTGGATCATATCGCGAAGCGCAGCAACGCCTTACAGCATTAGGTAAACAAATAAGAGAAAACGCCAACGGATTCAACATAAACAGCAGGGAAGTTCGTATTCAAATTAATGAATACAATAAGCTTAACGCTAAGTTGAAGGAATTCGATCGAGCGATGGGTAATCATCACCGCAATATCGGTAATTACGGTAGTGCATTCGCTGGTGCGATACCCTACATCGGTCAATTCACGTCAGTTGCCGGATTAGCATCGCTAGCTGTGAGTGGCTTAACGAAGTCCTTCGAAACAAATATGAAGCTCGATGCTCTTAATGTGGCGCTAAAAGAAACATCCGGATCAGCGGAAAACTTCGATACAAATATGAAGTTCTTGCGTGTTTCGGCTGATAGATTAGGTCTAGACTTTGTCACTACCGCCAACGCGTTCAAACTTTGGCAGGGCGCAGCCAAGTTTTCCAACATGACTGCAGAAGAGACACGCGCAATTTTCGAAAGTGTTGCAAATGCTGGAGGTAAATTGAAATTGAGTAGTGACCAGATACAAGGAACTTTCTTGGCACTATCTCAAATGCTTTCCAAAGGAAAAGTTCAGGCGGAGGAACTTCGCGGCCAATTGGGTGAGCGATTGCCTGGAGCTTTCGCATTAGCGGCAAAAGCCATGGGGGTGACCGAAAAAGAATTGAACAAAATGCTTGAACAGGGACAGGTTGTTGCTGATGAGTTTCTGCCAAATTTTGCCCGTCAACTCGATGAGTCTTTCGGTAATGACAAAACGCAGCGTATAGAGTCTATGCAAGCGTCTGTAAACCGTTTAAAGACTGAATGGGATTTGCTTTTCAAATCAGGAACAGCGACGAGCTTCTACACTTTTACAGTTGATGGACTTGCTAGTATTCTAGCTAGTATGAACGGCAGTAAAGATGCCACCCGAGATCTTGCTCAAGAGCATGAAAATTTAAAGACAAAATTCGAACAAAGCTACCGTGATGCGGTATATCTCGCACGTGAATATGATATACTTACTGGCAAAACATCATTAAACAAAGATGAACAACACCGCTTAAAAGATGTAATCCAGCAAATGGCGGCTTTAATGCCTAATGCAGTTACCGAATGGAATCGATTTGGAGAAGCTATCGATATAAATCGCGTCAAAGTACAAGAGCTTACCGATAACATGCGGGAACTCCAACGAGTTCAAAATAAAGGTATCGTAGATGAGCTTAATGCGAACTTTGAAAAAAGTCAACGAACAATTGATGCTCGTAGAAGAACAATGGAGTTAAAACAAAAGCAAATATCTGCTCCAAACGCTTCGGAAAAGTTTATTAGAAGAGAGGAGCAGCTGGTTGTTCTAATCAAAGACGAGATCATTAAAGATCAAGGTGATTCTTATGAAGCTGCAAAAGCTCTACGTGATATTGGTGCCCCATTATCAAAAGCTCAAAAGGATGTTATTGCTTATCATGAGAAAACTCAAGAATCTGGCGAAATCACCTATGAATCCATCAAAAAAAACAAGGAGTATTGGGATGATCAAGTTAAATCCATAAAAGGATCTATAGATGCATTAGAAGTAAGTAAAAAAGGCACTAAAGAATGGATTGAACTTACTAAGCAATATGAGGTAGCTAAAAAAAATGCCGATGCTTACAATATAAATTCTGACATGAAACGCGGTTTACGCGATCATAATAAGGAGATAGCCGACGCGAAGCGAAAAGAAGAAGCTTTACGGAATATTCTCACTCAGTCTGCCAATCAATCTTCTCTATCATTGAAAGAAGGGATAGCGCGAGACATCGAAGCTGTTGATCAGAAATACAAAGCTTGGTACGATACTGCAAAAGGAAATGCTGAAGCTATCGAGCAATTGGAACGTGATCACCAATCTCAGGTTAACCAGATCAAATTGAAAGGGTTGAATGATGCGCTTAAGTTCCAAAAAGATTCGTTGGATAAAGTTCGAAAGCTTGCTAAACAGGATGTAAAGACTAAAAGAAAACAAGATTCACATGAAGTTGAAGTCGATATTGTTTTTGATCGCCGATTCAATGAAACCGCTGGACAACGTAGCTTAAGGATTTTAAATACAGAATTCAGAAAACTTGTTAACGAGAAAGAGAATGCTATACGGAAGAGCGTCGAGCTTGGTCAAATTTCTAAGCAAATGGGGCAGGCTATGGCTGATGCGTACAACCAAGCTGCGCAAAATGAGTATTGGGAAAAACTTGAATCTGTTCGAAAAAAGGATATTGAAACCCAATTGGCAATGGTTGACGGTCGTAATATATTCAATGAGTCGTTAGCAAAAACAAACGTACTACTAGACGAGCTAGACAGGAAGTTTCAAGCCGGATTATATTCTAAAGAACAATATCAGAAACTTCAAGCATCATTGCTTAATCAACAAGAGCTGGTTGGTGCCCTAAAATCGTCTTATGATCAAATGTCCGCAGGAGTCGGTAATGCATTCGCCAACATGCTTACACAAGGGCAAAGTTTCGGTGAAGGCATGGAGCAAGTGTTTCGTCAGATGGTTGCAACAATCATCAGCGAGATGGCTAAGCTGGCAGCAATAAAATTACTACAAGGAATATTTGGAGTTGCAACAGGCGGTGCATCGACTGCCATAACCAATGTGCTTCCGGGATTCGTAGGAGGATATGCAAATGGAGGATACACAGGTAATGTAGCTATCAATAAAGTTGCTGGTGTAGTGCACGGTAAAGAATATGTATTTGACGCGGATGCGACACGTAGAATCGGTGTCAATAATCTAGAGGCATTGCGGTCTGGAAACATACCAACACCGGCTGATCTAACTCCTAAAATTGCAAAAAACTTTTCTACATTTAATGGTGCCCCAACTGGGGCAAGTGGGGTAAAACAGCGACTCGATGTCAATGTTATTGTCGAAGGTGATGTGAGAAATGATCGAATCAGACTATCTAATGCTAGAGGACAACGGAATGAAAAGAAATTTGGGAGAGGTTAGAAGATGTATAGGGAAATTTATTTTCATCAATATTGCATTAATAATGTAGGCGATGTCGCACGCCTGTCAATAAGAAAAAGGGATTATCGCGGATCAGCTCGACGTGTCGAAGCTGGTCCAATACCTTTTACAAA
This sequence comes from Sphingobacterium corticis, assembly GCF_042684745.1. Lineage (NCBI taxonomy): Bacteria > Pseudomonadati > Bacteroidota > Sphingobacteriia > Sphingobacteriales > Sphingobacteriaceae > Sphingobacterium > Sphingobacterium corticis. The sequence goes on from NZ_JBHUMA010000003.1 coordinate 234,070, forward strand.
GTCAATAGTGGATAGCGCAGATGATGCTGTAGGCGGCATTTACCCAACTAGCGCAACACTCCAACTAATAAGCGGTGCGAATTTCACTGTAGCGGATATCTATACAGCTGATGATAGCGAATTTCAAATAGTACATACAATTAACGAAAAGGTTGATTGGATTGGATTCTTGACGCCTGAAGGATTCAACGAGTTAGATACTAACAGCTATAGGTATATCAATATAAGGTGTTTCGATGGTCTTACGCGGCTAAAGGACTTGAAGTTTGTCAATGACAAAGGTCAAAACTATGGCGTTGAGGATGGTGTTTTTCAAATGTCAATACTATCTTTCATAAAAGAAGGTTTAAAAAAGACGGCAAATCCGCTTGATATATTGACGCTTGTTGATCGTGCCGCGGTTATTTTATCACAGGCATCCCAAACGTATAAGCCGTATTATGTAATATCACGTGCTGATGATTTTGTGTTTAGTACAATGTTTAATTCCTTGCCTGAAGATTTGATTAAGGTCGGTAATTATATTTCATACAAACTAGAATCTGGGAGCGAATTAAGCAGCAAGATAATTGAAATAGATCGATCAGATGTTTCAAGCGGTGGCGGTACCGGGATAAAACTTGCCCGACCTATGATTCAAGGTTCCGGCTTTGATATTCAAGCATACTTTTTCGAGCCTACTTTCGACGAAAGTAAAGATGCGTTAGTTATCACTACGGCAGATGTAAGAACTTGGATAGGCACGGATTACCAACTAGAAGCTGTTGGTCAAGAAAAGGAGAAGAAAAAGTATTATTATGAATACTTAGATGGTACTGCGAATGCGTGGGACGTATTAAACGATATAGCTTTAGCTTTTGATGTTCGAATAAGCCAAAATAATGGATGCTGGACGGTTGAGTCTATGGATATTCACAGAGTATCAGCGGAGTATTATAGATACAATTATCAAGGACAGTTCGTTGATCGCGTAAGCAAAGAAGTCGTCGAAGATCTTTCTTCTTGTAATTTTACCAAAGTAAAACACAAGAGGTCAGGCAACTCGAAGTACATCGATAAAACGCTGAAAAGCGTGTCGGTTGGTTATAATTATAAGCATAAAGCCGAAGGGGATCCTCTTGTTAATTTGATCAAAAACCATCTTTTCAGCGAAGGCACTACGATCCAAGATAAGTTTAATTTTACTCCACTTTTCTGGGAGCGCTTTAGCACAGCGTACGCCATTCGATTTGGTATCGAAAGAGCATGGGCTGCTATTGATAAACCTTATGTAGAACTGACGACTCCTAACCAGTTCAATTCCTTCAATGGGCTTAGACCAAACGCGGCAATTCAAATGTCGCAAGGGGAAGTGTTGAAAATGTCATGGCAACAAAGCATCAAAGAGTATAATTACGATCGATCTCTCGGTAGTCTATGGCATGTTACAATGGTAATCCGATTGATTACTAAAACAAATAAGGTTTATTATTTGGTAAACCATGAGGATGAAGAAGGGTGGCAGGATGCTGATTTCATGTCGGGTAATCCAATCGGTCAATGGGTCAGAGATGATAAATATGTTTGGCATTTTAATTCCAATTATTCCACTCAACATATAAGAAATGCTGGAAACATCGGAGAACCAGGCTCTGCCGGAGTTTGGTCGCCTATGTCGGAAGTCAAACTCACTTCGAACGACGTTCCGGAAGATGGAGATTTGACAATATCTTTCGTTGGTTCTGCCAGACGTACGTACAGTAATCGCGACAAAAATCCAGAGGATTTCGCTCGATCGTATAGACAAGATGGTAAACAAGAAGATAAGGTTAAGTACATTCAAAATGATTATTCGTTAACAGGGAACGTAACTTTTAAAAAAGACGATTATAATCCATCGGTCCGCGTAGCCAACGTTAGATTATTCAAAATAACTACAAAAGGTAACGGAAGACTGTACACCTATTCGCAAGAAGGGAATTACTTCGATATAATGGATGGAATATCCATACCAATTGGAGATGAAAACAATGGTGATCATATTTCCGTACTACGTGTAAACGGCGAAGTAAATAACCGATGGGTAACTCGTGACAACTCGCTTGAGGTATCACCGCTCGGATTGCTATTGGCCAAATCCATTATGCGTAGGTATTACAAACCTAAGGCGATGATAGACGGTGCAGTATCGTTTTATCCTACTAATCTTTCAGGCCTGTTTCTTTATGATGACGGATTGTTAATGACTCCGATATCGGGAGATGTATCATCGAAAGATCATTTGTTAAATGGCACATTTCGTCAACTACCAATGTGGGAATTACCTGATGGAGGTATAGATCATGGTCCAAATTCCCTAAGTCAAAATAGATCGTCATCAGGTTCTAGTGGAAGTGGATTTGGTGGCGGTAATATTTTCATTCCACCACCGCCAGTTACGCCAAATACTGAACCTCAAGATTTGCAGAGTGTGACGGCGATCGGTAATGAAACTGATTCTGATTTAATTACCAAAGGAACACGTAACAAAGATTTGTTGGCAATACCTATTGCACCGGTCGCAGTGGACGACAAGATAGCAGGGGAGATGTATCTTCACGCAAAAGACGGTTATACGTTTTTAAATAACATTAAAGCTAATGCGGGATATTCCGATAACGCCGGAAGGTGGGACAATGTGCTGCGTTCAGAGTACCTAACGCAGCCCGTACGCTCAAGTGACAATGTTGCTTTCGCCGGAATCACTGCGACGAACTTTCTACGTATCCCTCAAGTCGCAAACGCAGCGACGGATGCTTTGTGGAAGTCTGGTAGTTATGCAATGCTAGGTTCTGCAAAAGTGTGGGCTGGGCGCGCTGATCTTTGGAATGGATATGCTCAACCCGACTACCTAGATCAACCAGTTCGCGCCAATGATTCTCCAGTATTTGCCGGAATTAGCTCGCCGAGTTTCGCGAGTGGTTTTACTGGTCATGGCTACAGAATCGGCAAGGATGCTAACGGCAAGTATATGGCGGAGTTTGACCGCCTGACGGTTCGTCAAGACTTCAATGTTTACGAACTTATCGTTAACCAGCTTCGTTCGACTAATGGTTCTTTAATTGTTTCAGACGGAATCAAGATCACGGGAGCAACTCCATCCGGGGTAAACTACCTCTGCACGATCGATACTGATGGCGGTACTATAGGCGTGCCGTTCAGAGTTGATGACATTTTGCAAACTCAAGTATACAATGGTAGTAGCATGAAGTATTTCGTCGCGCGCGTGATTGCTGTTAATAGTGGAAATTTCACTATAAACATCATCGACGGGGCAAGCATTCCAGAAGAAGGCGATGATCTAGTGCGCATTGATAATTTTACCGATGCCAACCGCAAAGGAATCGTCTACATCACGGCAAGCGACAGCGGAGCGCCATACATCGATACGGTGTACGGTAAGTGGACTGATCCGCAAAACAGTGTGCGCGTTCGTATCGGTCGACTTGACGGTATCGTAGATGCAGATCTAGGCGCATTATCAGGCTACGGCCAATACACCCAGAACGGCTATTTCAAAGGTATTTTCCAAGTGCAAAACGGGTCGAATGTCTACACGAAAACCCAAGCCGACGGCAATGTGTCCGCGGCAAAATTAGAAGCAATTAGTGCAGCTGCCAGCGATGCCTCAAGCAAAGCCAATAGCGCACGTGACGCCGCGATTAATTCTGCTAACCAGTTTGCGCAGGATGCAGTTATTTCCATCAACATAGGAGCGCGAAATCGATTTTCACTGACCCAAACACCTATCGGTATAGCCAATGTCACTGATTTTACTATTGATAAGTCGAATAATGGTTTTTCTTTAACCGGAAATTCTACTCCGGGATATATCCGAATGGA
>NZ_JBHUMA010000004.1:0-1085341 GCF_042684745.1 Sphingobacterium corticis
CGCCGCATCGCGCTTTGGCATCTTATGTTTTACTCTTGCGAGCTTAACCTTTCATTTTGTTTTCCCTTCCTCTCGGTTGGGATTGCAAAGGTAGGAAACTTTTCTGATCTTGCAAATTTTATTTGAAAATAATTTTGAAGATCTTTCCCTTCTGAATCCAGTCGTTTTCTAAGCCTATAGCCCCAAAAACTCCCTTTTTCCATTCTCTCACTACCGTTCCTCCCTTGCGGAGTGGTGCAAAGGTAGAAACCTTTTTCATTCCCGCAAAACCTTTTTTGCTTTTTGCTGTTACCAAAGCGCTAAAGCGCTGTAAAGCAAGGAGATTTTTTTACAGAGAAAATCAAGCTCATTATTCTTCGCTGGCTCCTTTACGGAAAACCCAATATTTCTGCAGCATAAAATTGAACCCTAAAGAAACAATTAATTCCACCATTAAGCGTGTAATACGATAATCAATTCCTGTAATATCGGTCAATAAAGGTGTCCCCTGCGATTTCAAAAAGATGCTTCCAATCACTACTAAAACAAATTTCCACAGCTGATCGCCGATAGCAGTTCGATCATCTTTGAAAGTCCAATATCGATTTATGGAAAAATTAATTACCGCACCTATCGATCCGGAGATTACGATGGATGTACTGACGGGCAGTGAAAACATTTCTACACCACAAATCATGATCAAATAATCGACCATCCCTCCTACAAATGCGGAAAGTTGTGCTTTTAGAAATTGTTTAACGCCTTTAGCCATGGATTACCCTAGTAATTCTAGACGTTTTTCTTTTCTAGCGCATCGCGCTCGTCACCTAACGCCAATAACTTTTTGGTATCAACCCAGTTGATCACAAATAACGCAGCGCATATCAAAAATACCGAGTAAAGAATGCTTCCCGGCACGAAGATTTCCAACATAATCACGCCACAAAGCACAACGCGCACTTCGGTCGGTCCCAATAGCCCCGCATCGATCGTATACTTGTCGGTGATTTTATAACGAAGTTGACTAATAATCATCGCCCAACCGTATAATGCTACCAATAGAAATCCCATGATTTCATATTCGGACTCAACATATAAGTGAAAACCCAAACCAATCAATACCGTACTGATCCAATCCATAACGATGTCAAGCGCAAAGCCATACCACTTTCTGGATTTATTGCGATAGTAGGCAATACGACCGTCCAGGGAATCTCCAAACCATTGGATAAAAAAACCAACCATCGAAAGCCACAAAAAATGAATCGTGAAATAGTTCGCCAAAACAAAACTGGCAAAAATCACGATGGAACCAAACAATCCAATTGCCGTAAGTCCATCCGAGGTAATCCATTGCGGAATACGCGGAACTAAATAACTGATAAATTTCTGTTCAGGAACGCTCAGTATGTTTGTACGCTTTCTGTCTGCAAATAGCTTTTTATTCGTTTCCATAGTTTGTGTGTCATAACCAACGGTGTTCCTTGTACCAAGCCAAAGTTTCCGTTAGTCCCGCCTCCAAATCATGCTGGGGCGTAAATTCTAAATTGTGTTTTATTTTCGAGATATCGCAAGCCCAATTGCCCGCGGTTAGCTCATGCAGTCTTTCCGGATAAATAACCGGTGTTTTTTTCGACGATCGATACAACCATTCCGACCATTCCGCAACGCGTTTCACGATACCGAAAGGCACGTGCATACGAAACATCCGTTTCTGCGTTACCGACTTAAAAATATCAGCCATCTGATAACGATTGTAGACATTTCCGTCGGTTACGTTATACGTTTCTAGATTCGGCGTATTCATGGTAATGCTTCTCACCAACAAATCTGCCAGATCTTTCACGTAGATAAAGCTCAATGATTGTGCTCCCCGCCCGATGTAAGCGTCAACCCCTTTGTTCAGCGTTTGAAAGAGTATAAAAAGATCTTTCTCGCGCGGACCATAAACTGCTGTCGGACGAAAAATACTAATGGGCTTATCTGAAAAACGTTCTTTTACCAACAACTCCATCTTCATCTTACTACGACCGTAGACTGTGACAGGTTGATAAGGAGTTTCCTCTGTGATATAAAACGAAGGATCGTAAGCGCGCGGACCTACGGCGGCCAAGCTGCTTACAATGTGAATATGTTTTGGTGGAGTTTCTAAGGAAAATGCAGCGCTTAGAAGATTGAGTGTATAATCGACATTGACGGCGATCATATCCGATTCTCGCTTCGCTTTGGTTAGCGCAGCAGCATGAATAATATAATCGTAGCTTTCCGCTTGCAAAGCAGCTGAAAGCGCTGGAACATTTGTAAAATCTGGGAAAATGAAATGATCGACAAACTGCTCAATATCCTTTACGTTGCTGGATTTGCGAATGGCAGCATGTACTTCGAAACCCGCATTCTTTGCCGTTCGAACCAGGTGGTATCCGACGAATCCGCTTGCACCGGTTATTAACAGCTTTAGTGGCATCATACTGCTTTTTCGAACAAGCGATAACGCTTGTACAACGTTCCATTGATTTGCTCAATGGCGTTGTTCATCAAGTAATTTTTATCCAACATCCAAGAACATTCAGCTCCTAAAAGATTATTTTTCTTACCATTCCTGATAATACGGCCGTATAAACAAGCCTCAATACCGAGTTTGCGATAAGGTTCCAAAACACCCAACATCAATACGCGGATCGTGTCAATATTCTTGCGACCAAATAATAATTTAAAAATACCTGTCGGCAATAAGCGACCACGTTTGATTTTGATCTGCACTTGGTTGATATCTGGAACCCCCAAAGCAAAGGCGATGATTTTCCCATCTTTTTCCGCAAGAATCGCGTACTCTGGATCGACAATCATTTTTAAATCTTTCGCCGTATGATTGAACTCATCGTCGGTCATCGGAACGAAACCTAAATTTTTGTCCCAAGCACTATTATATACAGCCTTTATTTTGGCCGCCTCATTTTTAAAATCCTTCAGATTGATTTGACGGAGCGTAATGCCCGAGCGCTTTAAGCGCTCTTCCAATCGATCCATTAAATCCAGCGCACGACCGCTAACCGTTTCCGTATGCACGAAATAGGCACGAAGATCTTCTTTTTTGGCAAAGCCGTAATTGGTAATCAAATCTTCGTAATACGGATAATTGTAAGTCATCATCGCCACGGGCGGACGATCGAATCCTTCCACCAAAAGACCGCAAGTATCATTTGTCGTTAGGTTAATCGGACCAACGATTTGTGTTCCGCCTTTTTCTTTCACCCAAGTATTCACCTGATCGAACAAGGCATTCGCCACATCCTGATCGTTCATACAATCAAAAAAACCGAAATGACCTTCCGTAGCATGAACAAATGCGTTGTGGTTATTATTCCAAATCGCTACAATGCGTCCCGAAAGCACACCGTCTTTGTAAGCTAAGAAAGGTTGCGCCGAAGAATGCTTGTAAAATGGATGTTTATCTGGCGAAAGTAAATCCTGTTGCCCTAAGAAAAGCTCTGGCACGTAGTTTTTATCTCCCTTATACAGATCATGTGGAAAATCGATAAAAAGCGCCAATTGCTTTTTGCTGGTTACAGGAACAATTTTAATCATCAGATAGGTTATTATTAGCTCAACATTTCTACGTCAGCTGCTTTGAAGATTTTAGACATCTTCTCAACCGCCTCATCGATTTGATCAAAAGTATGCGTAGCCATCAAGGAGAATCTGATTAAAGATTCCTCCGCAGGTACAGCTGGAGATACTACCGGATTGACGAAAACACCATCTTCCTGTAGCGTTTTAGTTACCCAAAACGTTTTCTCATTATCTCGTATAAATATCGGCAAGATGGGACTTTGTGTATCGCCCAAATCAAAACCATTATCTATTAGCAATTGCTTAGCATAGTGGGTATTCTTCCACAATTTTTCGATATGCTCAGGTTCGGATTGGATAATCTCCAATGCTTTTAATGTACAAGCAACCGACGCCGGCGTCATACTCGCACTGAACATTAATGAACGCGCCTTATGTTTCAAGTACTCGATAACATCTGCATCTGCAGCAATAAATCCACCTAAAGAAGCCAACGATTTACTGAACGTTCCCATAATCAAATCAACCTGATCGGTCAATCCAAAATGATCAGCAGTTCCCGCACCAAGGTGTCCGATAACGCCTAAACTGTGTGCATCATCTACCATTACGGCAGCGTCATAATCTTCCGCAACACGAACCAATTCTGGCAAGTTGACGATATCGCCTTCCATGCTGAAAATACCATCCGTAGCAATCATTTTCAAGCTATCTTCCGGCAAACGGGAAAGCTTCGCGCGCAAATCAGCCATATCGTTGTGCGCGTATTTAATCACTTTAGAGAACGACAAACGACTACCATCAATAATGGAAGCGTGGTTACGATCATCCAATAACAAATAATCGTTGCGACCAGTTAAACAAGATAACGGGCCTAAATTGGATTGAAAACCTGTACTAAATAGAATAGCCGCTTCTTTCCCTGTGTAAGCTGCCAAACGTTCTTCTAATTCAATGTGAATATCCAAAGTTCCATTAAGAAATCGGGATCCAGCACAGCCACTTCCATATTTCTCCAACGCAGCCTGACCGGCTTCGACAATTCGTTGATCCGTGGTTAATCCAAGATAAGAATTGGAACCAAACATCAACACGCGCTTACCATCAATCAAAACCTCGGTATCTTGTCGAGATTGGATTGGACGAAAAAACGCATACAATCCTTTTGATTTCAAATAATCGACTTCTGTAAATTGCGATATTCTACCGCTCAACTTTCCTTTGCTCATTCTCTTTAATGTGCTATTTACTATCACGCACTAGTGTTATACTTTTTGAACATTCGGATGCAAATGTCAGAATTTACTGCAAATGTAAAACATTTTATAGCAAATATGACCGTACAAAGATGAATGCACAAAAAAGAACTGGTCCATTAGGGTGGCAAAGGTACATAACTCGACTAAATAAAATCACATACAATGCCACATAAATATCAAAAAATTAATCCAATTTTAACACAAAAACATATTTTTTTTGGTTTCAATTGTCACATCGTAATTTGTAGTTTTGCAGATTAATAGTTTGAATAATATGGCTATCGCTTCACGCATCAACATAAAAAACAAAAGGGCAACATTTGAATATCACATTCTCGACACCTACGTCGCAGGTTTGGGATTGCTCGGAACGGAAATTAAATCCATCCGAGAAGGCAAAGCCAACATCAACGATAGTTTTTGTGCTTTTTTCGAAGACGGCTTATACATTCGTAATATGCACATCGCCGAATATTCTTTTGGATCGTTCTACAACCACGAAGCGAAACGCGATCGCAAATTATTATTGACGAAGCGTGAATTGAAAAAATTGAAAGATAAAGGTGAGGAAAAGGGTTTTACCATCGTTCCTCTGAAGATTTTCATCAATGAGCGCGGATTTGCCAAGGTAGAAATTGCACTTGCACAAGGTAAAAAGGATTTCGACAAACGCGATACCATTAAAGAAAGAGAATCGAAAAGGGAATTGGATCGTGCGATGAAACGTTAATGTCGATTCTGCACCTTCTTATCGAATTCCAAACTTTACTGCATAAGCGCCGGGCGTATAACCGATTCGCTTTTTAAACAAGCGGACAAAATAGTTCACATCGTTAAAACCTACCGCGTAACCCACTTCCTTCACGCTTATTCCACTTTCCAAGAATCTTTTGGCAGCGATAATACGTTCTTGAATGACGTATTCCATCGGACTCACCCCCAACTGCACCTTAAATTCGCGGAATAATGCCGATCGGCTCATGTTAGCTTTGCGGCTTAGCAGATCAACATTTAGATCACTCGAAATATGCTCTCTAATAAATTGCTGCAAATAATTTAGTACAGATTTTTGGCTATTTCGAGTATCGGTCAACGATGAAAGATTTTGGTTCTGCAACGTGCGAATCAATAATTCGCGAATCGTCAGATCAGCCAACGGTTCTTTGAAACGATCGTTACTGAACATGAGTTTAAACAACTTGTTATTCAAATAACGTGTTTCGGCATCATGCTGAAAATGGAATCGCTCCCAACGAAAATGCCAATCATCACTTCCTTCACTCAACGGCACTTTATCATTCAGATAAAAAAGCACATCATCCAATTTACTTCGCGAAATGGTCAAGGCAGCACATTGCGTAGGTTCGTCGCTATTTGCTTCCGGAAAATCGATATGCATCGCCTTGTTCTCCGGCAGCACCAAGGTTTCGCCGGGAAAGTAATCAAATGAAGCCACACCTTCCAAATGCATCACTTTTTTGCCTTGCAACATATTAACCAGAACAACATCTTGGAATTGTAACGGCACAGCATGAGCTCGTTCGTACGTTTCGAACACATTGAACTCAAAACTATTGAAGGTCATCACACGTCGGTTTTCTACCAAGGTCGATAACTGATTTGCCTTTGAGAAGGGCAAAATATCTAATGCAAATTTATTCACCATAAGGATTCATTTTGCGTGCCGATCTATTCCAAATTTACTAAAATTCTGACAAGATTAACAACACACATCTTTGAGAAGAGTTGTCACAATAATGCTATTTATAAAGACGATAATGCTAATCATCGGAGAGCGAAAACGGTACATTTGGATAACATTGTCCAACACAATGAGTCAATAAAACTAAATTTTTGATGATATGAGCTTACTAGAAAGACCATCGTTCAAAGAACGATATGACAATTACATTGGTGGAAAATTCGTCGCGCCGACGCAAGGCGAATATTTTGACAACATCTCCCCTATTGATGGAAAAGTGTACACGCAAGTAGCACATTCCACAAAAGAAGATTTAGATCTTGCCGTGGAGGCTGCTGCCGAAGCATTCAAAACCTGGGGAAAAACCTCCGCCACAGAGCGCAGTGTTTTATTAAACAAGATTGCTGATCGTTTAGAGGAAAACTTGGAATATCTTGCTGCGGCGGAAACCGTCGACAATGGAAAAGCGGTTCGCGAAACCTTGAACGCAGATTTGCCCTTAGCTATCGATCACTTCCGTTATTTCGCGGGCGTGATTCGTGCAGAAGAAGGCAGTGCGACGGAATTGGACGCGGATACCTTATCGCTAATTATCCACGAACCGCTGGGCGTGGTGGCACAAATTATTCCTTGGAATTTCCCGATTTTAATGGCGGTTTGGAAACTTGCTCCGGCGCTTGCTGCAGGATGTACTGTGGTGCTTAAACCGGCAGAAAGTACGCCAACATCCATTTTGGTTTTAATTGAGGTGATTGAAGATTTGCTGCCCGCTGGCGTAGTAAACATTGTAAACGGATTTGGTTCCGAACTCGGTCGCGCTTTAGTTACGCACCCGAAAGTTTCCAAAGCCGCTTTTACGGGATCCACCGCAACAGGTCGCTTAGTAATGCAATACGCAACGGAAAACATCATTCCCGTAACCTTAGAATTGGGTGGCAAATCGCCAAACGTGTTCTTTAACTCTGTGATGGATCATGATGATGCGTATTTAGATAAAGCGATTGAAGGCGCAGTGTTGTTCGCCTTGAACCAAGGTGAAATTTGTACTTGTCCTTCACGTATTTTGGTACAGGAAGATATTGCCGACAAATTTATCGCGAAGGTTATCGACCGCGTTAATCAAATCAAAGTAGGAAACCCACTGGACAGCGATGTGATGATGGGTGCACAAGCTTCCAAAATTCAGAAAGATAAAATCCTTTCCTACATCAAACTAGGCCAAGAAGAAGGTGCAGAATTGCTTACCGGAGGAGAAGTAAACCACGTTGGCGACGACTTAAACGAAGGTTATTACATCCAGCCAACTGTCTTCAAGGGCCACAATAAAATGCGTATTTTCCAAGAAGAGATTTTCGGCCCCGTAGTTTCCGTGACCACATTCAAAACAGAAGAAGAAGCGATCGAAATTGCAAATGATACCATTTACGGATTGGGAGCAGGCGTTTGGACACGCGATGCGCACCAACTGTACACCGTTCCGCGTGCTATTCAAGCTGGACGCGTTTGGGTAAACCAATATCACTCCTATCCTGCCGGCGCACCATTTGGTGGCTACAAACAATCCGGTATTGGTCGCGAAAACCACAAAATGATGCTTGGCCATTATCGCCAGACAAAAAATATGTTGATTTCATACAGTAAAGAGAAACTCGGATTCTTTTAACCAAACTAGCCAAACGGCGATCAATTCAATCGGGTCGCCGTTTTGGCTTTAATCAGCAAAAGTAATCCAATAAAATACAAAACGATGTTACCAAACACGATGCAGGCTGCTGTAGTCCGGGACTTCGGCAAGCCATTGAACATGGAGGAGGTCGAGGTAAAAAGACCGGGAAGAAATCAAATTCTAGTAAAAGTGGTGGCAAGCGGTGTTTGCCATACCGATTTACATGCTATTGATGGCGATTGGCCGGTAAAACCGAAAATGCCATTGATTCCGGGGCACGAAGCGGTTGGATTTGTTGCTGCCGTTGGCGAAGGCGTAAACAATGTCAAAGAAGGCGACGCGGTGGGTGTGCCTTGGCTGTATAGCGCTTGTGGCTGTTGCGATCATTGTATTACCGGCTGGGAAACACTTTGCGAAACGCAGCAAAATGGTGGTTATAGTGTGGATGGTGGATTCGCAGAATACGTATTGGCGGATGCACGCTATGTCGGACATTTGGCTTCGAACACCAATTTCATTGAAATGGCTCCCATCCTTTGTGCTGGCGTTACGGTATATAAAGGTTTGAAAGAAACCGAAACGAAACCTGGAGAATGGGTGGCAATTTCCGGAATCGGCGGTTTAGGCCACGTCGCTGTGCAATATGCGAAAGCAATGGGCATGCACGTTGCGGCCATCGATATCGCCGACGATAAGTTAGCGCTAGCGAAACGGTTAGGTGCGGATATTACGGTGAATGCGAAAGAAAACGATCCAGGAACTTTTCTACAAAAGGAGATCGGCGGTGCGCATGGTGCATTGATTACAGCCGTTTCACCAATTGCCTTTAAACAAGGTATTGAAGTACTTCGCCGAAAAGGAACGATAGCATTAAATGGTTTGCCTCCGGGAAGTTTCGATCTTCCGATTTTTGAAACCGTGCTGAAGCGCATTACCGTTCGTGGCTCTATCGTCGGAACGCGAAAAGATTTGCAGGAAGCGATTGAATTTGCAAACGAAGGAAAAGTGAAAGCAAACGTAACGACAGCAAAACTCAGCGAAGTCAATACGGTGCTGGATCAATTGAAAAAAGGACAAGTCGAAGGCCGTATCGTTTTCGATATGACGAACTAAGCTTTAATAAATCAACACGCGCTTGCTTACCTAAGATCAAAAATCGATCGACCGTAAGTAAGCGCTATAATTATAGGCATGGAATTGGATGCTTGTATAAAAATAAAGAAAGGATGATGCGATGACAGAACGATTAGATGCTACGGAAGATGCGCTAACATTGATTGGAGAATTAGCGGAAAAACATGGCGATTTGATGTTTTATCAGGCTGGAGGATGCTGTGAAGGTACACAGCCCCAATGTTTCGAAAAAGGCGGTTATTTTCCACGAATGAATGATGCGATGATTGGCTTGATTAATGGCTATGAATTTTGGATCGATCGCGATTTATTCGAATATTGGCAATTTGCACATTTCACGCTTGATGTTGTGGACGGATTTGGGCCGGGCGGCTTTTCCTTAGAAACGCCATTAGGCAAAACATTCAAAGTGCATTATCGACTATTTTCGGAAACAGAATTGGCCGATTTGAGTTCCGTAAAGCGAAGTATTTAGCAAATTAAGCGGGCGCTCCATTTATCCTTCCACATCCAAACCTTGCAGTACAGGAATGGGATTCTTGTCGTCGTCCAACGCGACGAAAGTAAATGATCCTTGAATCGCTAATTCCCGACCATCTTCGTACATACTTTCCAAAAAGATTTGCACGCGCACTTTCACACTCGTATTCCCGACTTTTTCTACGCGACCTACGGCTTCCACAATGCTTCCTGCCGGAATCGCTTTGTTGAAATCAATTTTATCGGTGGAAACGGTGACCAATCGTTTGCGACAAAATCGTGTGGCCGCCATAAAACTTACTTCATCCATAATCGCCAAGGCTTTCCCGCCAAACAGCGTGTCGTGGTGATTGGTAACGTATGGGAAAACAGTGATGCAAACGCGTGTTTCGGATTGGTCGATTCGTTCAGCAATAGTCACGGTTGATTTTTGTTCAGGTGTTTGTATGGTATCCATTTTATCTCCGCAACAAATATACACAAATGTTGCTTTTCAGCATTATGCATCCACCTCAACACCAATACCACGCAACAGCATGGACGCATTGAAGATTTTGCATTCTCCGGATTTCAGTTTATAATCAAACAACATTTCTCCATCTTGAATCTGAATATCAAAATGGTAATTGGCCAAATCGTTCGGGTATTCGTCGGAAAGTTTGGACAATTGCAGATCGTGTGTAGCCACCATTCCTTTACCGTCCAAAGCAATCAGCTTCTTAATGACCGCTTTCGATCCCAAATATTTATCCACGGAATTGGTACCTCGCAACATTTCATCGATCAGGAAAAAGCTATCTTTTGCCACCTCAACTACGCCTAAAATAAACTTCATTCGATCGAGCTCCGCTTTAAAGGTGGATGTACTTTCATTCAAATCATCTTTGATGCGCATGTAGGTCACCAATTTATAAATGGGCAATTGCAGATATTTCGCGCAAACCACCGATCCCGCGTACGCCAAGACGGCATTGATACCAATGGTTCTTAGAAAGGTACTTTTCCCGGCCATATTCGAACCGGTAATCAGTGCAACACGATGCGCATTTGCATCATACGTATTTGCCACCGACCTATTGGAAATAATCAGCGGATGTTCGATGTCTTTCGTAACAATTCTTCCATTTTGCGCATCATCCAAAATTTCCGGGAACGACCAACCCGATTGATTATATGCTAAAACGCCCAATGACAAAAGTGCTTCGAAATCCGCCATCACGGTAAAAGCTTCGAGCGTATCGCCCGCATAATCCTTCTTCCAATTCACAATGGCTTGCACCTGCCTAAAATCCCACAACATAAACATATTAAGGATTGCGCCGACCAACATATTATTACGTACATCCAACTTATCGATCAACTTTCCCAACTGATTCAACGCTTCGGAAAGCGGCGTATCACTTTTTGTTTTAAGTTGCTGCTGCAAATGCTGATTCCGTTTTGCTTGAAAATCACGCTTTTCAATCGCTTCAATCGCGCCGCTATAAGCGATCATGATCGCTCCGATCTTATCAATTCTATTCGAAAAAACCGAAACTTTTCCACCCAAAGCTAATGTCCACAACAAATGCGCAATAGCGAGCATCAGCACATAACTCATAATCGATTCCACAGCGATGGAATATACGATACCGCCGATAAGCAAAAATGGCGCTATGCGCGTATAAATCTGCATAAACTTATTTCCAAACGACAAATGCTTGTCATTAAAATACGCGGAAAGATATGCTCGTAAATTGGTCTTCGATTTAAGATTAAATAATAATTTCGTCTGCAATTGCTGGTTGAAAGAAGAATCCTCGGCGAATTCGCGAACAGCTTCTTGTCGTTCCATGATGGTGTTGCGATCCGCAGCCTTGTCCAACCATTGCGCCAGCGCATCGTTGCCATCTTGTGTTGCGCATCGATTAATCTTGGCGAACAACGAATGTGCACCGAAAATGTCCAAATCGGAGGAATAAGGATGCTTGCCGTTGGCATAAGCTGTGCCATCGGAATACATATTTTCGCCACCTTCCAAAATACGCGCTTCGTTTTCATTGATTTGAAGAAAAGCTTGCTTCTCATCGCGCTGCCGCTCCAATTTGGCTTGCTGAAAAACCAGATAAAGGAACACAACCACAACAGCGATAGCGCATAGCAACACATACGCTACATTTTCCGTTTGGAAAAGCATAAATAAGGCCGCGCCGCCAAGAAGGATAACAGCTAAACGCAATAAACTCGTCGTGTTGACGCGCTTAGTGAGTACGGAAATTTCTGAAAGTGTTTTGGATATATTATTCGAATATAATGTATTGGACACGACGTGAATTTTGCTTGAACAATGGTTTCTAATGATCGAAACGCATTATTGGCAAAAAATTACCACGCCTGATCACCGACCAAAGGTACGAAACGAAATGTATCCAATTCAATGCGTTCGAAATCATTCTCACCGACCCGCAGAATGGTTACCATTTTTTGTTGCTTTTCGTCGCCCACAGGAATGACCAATAATCCGCCGTACTTCAGTTGCTTCAACATAATTTCCGGCACCAAAGGTGCGCCGGCTGTTACAATAATCTTATCGTAAGGTGCATGCTCCGCAATTCCCTTAGATCCGTCGCCGTAAAAGAAATTTGCTTGATAGCCCATGTATGGAAGTACCATTTTGGTTCGGTTGAACAGATTTTCTTGGCGCTCAATGGTGAACACGTTTGCTCCCAACTCTAAAAGAACACAAGTTTGATATCCCGATCCGGTACCAATCTCCAGTATCTTATCGCCTTTGCGCACATGCAATAGCTCCGATTGATACGCTACGGTATAAGGTTGTGAAATCGTCTGTCCATCGCCAATTGGAAAGGCAATATCTCGGTAAGCTTGATTCCAAAACGTTTCATCGAAGAAAAAATGACGAGGAATTTTTCCAATCGCCGTAAGGACGCGCTGATCTTGTATTCCACGTTTTTCCAGCTGTTTTACCAACTGCTTTCGCGCTCCTTTTTCTCGGTAATTATCGATGAATTTGTAGGCCATTTCCTCCAAAATTAACATTGTTAAATCACATTCGAGCAGATTAATTGCAAAACGTTGTACACGAGCCGAGTTACAATAAATGGTAGCAAAATGCGTAAAATAGCTATTAATTTACATAGATTTACCGCTAAACATCTTAGATAATGCGATATATAAATCTTCTTTTTTGTTTGGTATGTAACGTTTTTCTTTTTCAGTCGGCTGATGCACAAACTGCTACATCTGCCCGTTATCAGCAGGCATTCGAGTCGATCTTAAAGCAACATCAGCTCGCTGGATCAATCAGTATACTAGACGCACAAAAAGACAGTTTGTACACAAATAATGTCAAAGCGCTAGATCAAGGACATTTGCCAGCATCTACATTCAAAATTCCAAATAGCATTATTGCCTTAGAAACTGGCGTGATGAAAGACGAAAACACGATTTTGCTATGGGATGGAGAACCCAGAAGTAACATTAATTGGGAAAAAGATTTGACGTTGCAACAAGCGTTTCGCCTATCCTGCGTTCCGTGTTACCAGCAGATTGCTAAATCCGTCGGGGTAGCACGCATGCAAGAAAAGTTGACTACGATCGGTTACCCGAAAATCAATATCAACGAAGATAACTTAACTAAATTTTGGTTGGTTGGCGAAGCCAAAATAACACCACGCCAACAAATTAAATTTCTGCGCGAATTCTTCGAGCGGAAAATGTCGATAAGCGACAACACGTATCAAACGATGCTGCGTATCATGGAAATCGAAAACACATCCACCCATACGTTTTCTGGAAAAACAGGATGGAGCACTGACCACGGCGACAACGGTTGGTTTGTCGGCTACCTTATGCGCGGAAAGGATATGTATTATTTCGCAATAAACGTAGAACCGAAGGATCCTGACGCACTGGAACAATTTCTTACCGATCGCGAGCGCGTTGCAAGAGAAGCGCTGGCCACAATGCAACTTTTATAAAAGCCCTCATAAACAGTTATTACCATGAAAAGATTTTTAGCCCATTTCGTATTTGCCTTTTTGGCTGTGCAGATTGCGTTTGCACAAGGAAGTCCTAAAGCAAATAACCAGCAAGTTCTTAAAGTTTTAGCTATCGGAAATAGCTTCTCCGAAGATGCGTTAGAAAACTACCTGCATGAGTTGGCGAATGCTGTCGATCAGGAAATCATCATTGGTAATTTATACATCGGCGGAGCGCCATTAGATCTTCATGTAAAGAACACGAAGGCGGATAAGTCGGCGTATAGTTATCGAAAAGTTAAACAAAATGGCGAAAAAGTAACCACGGAAAACGTTTCCATTGCGCGAGCACTTCAAGACGAATCGTGGGATTATGTTAGTTTTCAACAAGCCAGTCCGCTTTCCGGAAAATATGATGTTATTATGCAGAGTTTACCGGAATTGTTAGCTTACGTTCGAGAGCGGGTTTCGCCACATACGCAATTCGTTTATCACCAAACTTGGGCGTATCAACAAGACAGCAAGCACGAAGGTTTCGTTGGTTACGATAATAGTCAGCAAATCATGTACAAATCCATTTCAAAAACATCCCGAAAACTGAGCAAAAACCACGATTTCGCTTTCATAGTTCCGGCGGGAACGGCTGTGCAGAATGGTCGTACTAGTAGTATTGGCGATGAATACACACGCGATGGTTACCATTTGAATTTGGATTTTGGTCGATTTACTGCAGCATGTACGTGGTACGAAAAGTTGTTCGGATTGGATGTTCGCAAGAACCCGTATAAACCCCAAAAGGTAACTGATTTACAAGCTGAAATTGCTAGAGCAGCAGCACATGCGGCCAACAAAAAGCCTTTCAAAGTTTCGCCGATAAAAAAATAAACACAACATCGTGTTTTCGAGAATGTCTCGCACGTTTATTGCATACGCTAAGCATCACATGATGCTATTGGCTTATGACACACTATGCGCAATTCACTCGCAGTACACAATTTGATCGATTAGCAAAAACCGAAGATTGGGATTTTATTATAATTGGTGGAGGAGCTACCGGTTTGGGCATCGCCGTGGATGCGGCTAGTCGTGGATTTAAAACTTTGCTTTTAGAAAAAACCGACTTTGCAAAGGGAACTTCTAGCCGAAGCACCAAACTCGTTCACGGCGGCGTTCGCTATTTGGCGCAGGGCGATATCAAACTTGTTTATGGGGCATTAAAAGAGCGATGGCGCATTTTTAAAAATGCCCCGCACGTATCAAGAAGCCAATCGTTCATCATTCCTTGTTACGGACTCTGGGACAAACTAAAGTACCTCATCGGTTTAAAACTTTATGATTGGTTAGCCGGAAAATACCGCATCGGGAAATCGGTATTACTTTCCAAAGAGGAAACGGCAAAAGAGCTTGGCAACCTCAAAACGGCAAAATTAAGCGGCGGTGTTCGCTATTTTGATGGACAATTTGATGATGCGCGTTTGGCGGTAAATCTTGCACAAACCGCGATGGAATATAAAGCCTGCGTACTAAATCACACCGAAGTTACTGCAATTAAAAAAGACAACTCCGGCGTGGTAAACGGAGTTCAATTCATCGACTCCGAAAAACAAATCAGCTATGATGCAAAAGGCAAAGCCATCATCAATGCAACGGGTATTTTTGTAGATGAAATCTTGTCTTTGGCCAGTCCAAAACAGCCAGATTTAGTGCGCCCCAGTCAAGGCAGTCATATCGTCGTCGACAAATCATTTTTACCGCAATCTGTGGATGCACTGATGATCCCGAAAACGAGCGACGGTCGCGTGTTATTTGGTGTGCCTTGGCAGGATTATTTGGTATTGGGAACAACAGATACGCCGATTAATCAAAAATTGGAAGAACCAAAACCATTAGCGGAGGAAATTGATTTTATCTTATCCACGGCAGCGGATTATTTGGTAAAACCACCAAAGAAAAACGATGTGCTAAGTACTTTCGCCGGATTACGCCCATTGGCTGCTACGCAAGGAAACAGCCAGCAAACAAAAGAGATTTCTCGCGACCATAAGTTGATTACCCACGAATCAAAAATGATTACGATTACCGGTGGAAAATGGACAACCTACCGGAAAATGGCCGAAGATACGGTTGATGCAGCTATTAAATTACATGGCTTAAAATCAATATCGTGTAAAACGGAATCGCTATCTATCCACGGTTCTACACGTTATTCTTCAGATACACATCCCCATTTATCAGGATATGGCAGCGATGCAGCGAATGTGTTGGCCTTGGAAGAAGACAATCCGCCATTTGCCAAAAAATTACATCCTTCCCTTCCCTACTCCATTGCTCAGGTGGTGTGGGCAGCGCGCGCTGAAATGGCTTGTTCAATTGAGGATGTGTTAGCGCGCCGACTGCGGTTGTTATTTCTAAATGCAAAACTAGCCATTGCCGTAGCACCGAAAGTAGCCGAAATATTAGCCACAGAATTGCATCGAGATCAATGGTGGGTTGATCATCAAATTCAGGAATTCACTACATTAGCAGAAGGCTATTTCATTTCACCTGTTCAGACTTCGTCCACAGAAAACCAATAAACCTCCGTAGCTATGAAGCCATACATATTATCCATCGATCAAGGAACGACCAGTTCACGTGCTATTTTAGTAGATCACGACGGACAAATTATTGATATCGCACAACAGGAATTCGAGCAACATTTCCCCCAATCAGGATGGGTGGAACACGATCCCATGGAAATTTGGTCTTCACAACTGGCAGTGATTACTTCCGTAATCGCGAAAAGCAAGATCCGATCAGCCGATATTCACGCAATCGGCATCACCAATCAACGTGAAACAACCATTGTTTGGGATAAAAAAACCGGAAGACCGATCTATCCGGCTATTGTTTGGCAAGATCGCCGTACGGCAGATTTCTGCGACGAATTGAAGGCTGATGGAAAAGAGGAAATGGTGCGCAAGAAAACGGGATTATTAATCGATTCCTATTTCTCAGCGACAAAAATCAGGTGGATTTTGGATCATGTGGATGGTGCGCAGGAACGCGCTGAAGCCGGAGAAATTGCATTTGGAACGGTGGATTCGTGGTTGATTTGGAACTTAACGAATGGCGAAAAGCATCTTACGGATGTTACAAACGCATCGCGTACCATGCTATTTAACATCCATGATTGCGATTGGGACGACGAGTTATTGACTTTGTTCAATATTCCAAAAGCCATATTACCGGAAGTGAAATCGTCTTCCGAGGTTTATGGAGAAACTGCGCTTGATGTATTGAAGACTGCCATTCCGATTGCAGGAATTGCAGGCGATCAACAATCAGCCTTATTCGGTCAATTGTGTATTGAAAAAGGAATGGTCAAAAATACGTACGGAACAGGCTGTTTTATGTTGATGAACACAGGCAACCAAGCGATTCAATCCGAACACAAGCTCGTAACAACCATTGCTTGGAAAATCGACAATCAAGTTACTTATGCCTTAGAAGGAAGCGTTTTTATAGGTGGCGCGGTAGTACAATGGCTTCGTGATGGATTAGGGGTAATTAAAAAATCAAACGATGTAGTTCGGCTTGCCGAGAAAGTGAGTGATACAGATGGCGTTTACGTCGTTCCGGCTTTTGCGGGATTAGGCGCTCCACATTGGGATTCGCGTGCACGCGGTAGCATCTTCGGGATTACACGCGGAACTACGGATGCACATATTGCGCGTGCTTGCTTGGAATCGATTGCTTTCCAAACATACGACGTGCTGGATGCGATGCAGCAGGATGCAGGGCATGACATTAAGGAGCTTCGCGTGGATGGCGGCGCAACACAAAATGAAATGTTATTGAATTTTCAGGCCGATCTGCTCGGGGCAACGGTTGTACGCCCGAAGAATATTGAAACCACCGCTATGGGCGCGGCATATCTAGCCGGATTAGCCACTGGATTTTGGAAGGATATGGACGAAATTCAGAAAAAATGGGAAATCGATCAAACATTCGAACCGGATGCGGAAGCAGATAGCACGCAAGCATTGCATGCTTGGCACGCAGCCGTAGAAGCGACAAAAGTTTGGGCAGCTTTAAATCATAAGAAACCATGAACAGCTTTGTTGCAGAATTGCTAGGAACATTTTTGATGATCTTGATCGGATGCGGCGTAGTTGCCAACGTCATCTTGAAGGACACAAAAGGAAGCAACGGCGGATGGATCGTGATTACCACCGCTTGGGCGCTCGCTGTTTTTATCGGCGTTTCGGTCGCCGGGCCGTACAGCGGGGCACATCTCAATCCAGCGGTAACCTTATCCGTTTGGATGATTGGAGAATTAAATACGCTGACTGCGCTTATTTATGCAGCAGCTCAGATTTTGGGCGGCGCATTAGGTGCATTTTGCGTTTGGCTAGTTTATCGTCCGCATTTCGACCGCACTGAAGATCCGGAATTAACGCATGGCGTATTTGCGACGGCGCCAGCTATTCGAAATATATCCTCCAATTTCTTTTCCGAGGTGATCGCAACTTTTGTACTGATCGGCACAATTTTGTTCTTTCAAGAACCGTCCGTTGAGTGGGAAAACACCGCTGGTGTGATTGGTTTGGGATCAATCGGAGCTTTGCCAGTTGCCTTTCTGGTTTGGGGAATTGGCTTAGGATTGGGAGGAACGACCGGATATGCTATTAATCCGGTTCGCGATTTAGCGCCGCGTTTGGTTTATCACTTATTACCTATCAACGCAAAACGTGCTTTCGATAAAAGCTATTTTTGGATTCCCTTAATTGCGCCATTTGTTGGTTCGATCGTTGCCACCTTGATTTTTCAGCTTTTGACGAAGTAGGCGAACCATGATTTAATAGGGATCTACATCCACCACAACGCGCACACCCGAATTCTTTTTGTCGATTTCAAAATGTACCAAAGCTTGACGGATGAGTTCCTTTACCTTAACAATACTGATATCTTTGCGCTCCACCTTCAACGTGATGGTTTGTATGTAGTTATTTCGAATACGCGCCACCAGAGGTTGCTCTGGACCGAGTACGCGTTTTTCCAAAGTTGTGCGAAGTAGATTTGCCAATTTATTGGCAGAATCCAAGCATTTATCTTGGTCGGCATGTTTCACATCTAGCCGAATTAAACGATAAAATGGCGGATAGTGATAATTTTTGCGCTCTGTAATTTCCTCCGTAAACATAGAAAGATAATCATGTTGCACGACCTGTTCTAAAACGCGATGATTTGGCGAATAAGTTTGGATGATCACACGACCTTGGGTTTGTCTCCTTCCAGCGCGGCCTGCAACTTGAGAAAATAGCGAGAAAGCGCGCTCATAAGATCGGAAATCCGGAAAATTAATCATGCTGTCCGCATTAATAATTCCAATAAGATTTACGCGTCCGAAATCTAAACCTTTTGCTACCATCTGCGTTCCGATCAGCACATCATACTCATGTTCATCAAAAGCAGTAATCACTTTTTGGAAACCATCCTTACCACGCGTGGTATCCAAATCCAAACGACCAATACGCAATTCCGGCATCAATAATTCTAACTCCTCTTCGATACGTTCGGTACCGTAACCTTTATTTTCCACATGCGTGGATCCGCATGCGGGACACAGCTGCATATTATCTTCAGAAAATCCACAGTAATGGCAATGCAAAAGGTTGCTCGATTTATGGTACGTTAAACTCACATCACATTGCACGCATTTGGCCACATAACCACATGTTTTACATTGTAAGAATGGCGTATGTCCGCGTCTATTTTGAAATAAAATGATTTGCTCCTTTCGCGCAACCGCATCTTGAATTCCTTGCACCAACGTTTTGCTGAAATAATTGACCATTTGATCCTTTCGTGCCTCCTCGGTCACGTGAACAATCTCGATGGCCGGTAGTTCCACTTCCCCGAAGCGTTCACTTAGGGTGACTAAACCAAATTTGTCCGCTTTCGCATTATAGAAACTTTCCACTGAAGGCGTCGCCGAACCCAAAAGCACTTTCGCTTGATGTGTATTTGCTAAGTAAATCGCTGCATCGCGTGCATGATACCGCGGTGCAGGTTCATATTGCTTATAAGAACTTTCGTGCTCCTCATCCACAATCACCAAACCTAAATCCTTGAACGGCAATAGAACAGCAGATCGCGCTCCGACGATGATTTTTATTTCGCCGCGCAGCACTTTGTACCACATTTCAGCGCGTTCATTATCATTGAATTTCGAGTGGTAAACGCCCAATTCGTCGCCAAAATATAACTTTAAGCGTTCCGTAATTTGAGCGGTTAAGGCAATTTCCGGCAACAAAAACAATACGCCTTGCCCTTGTGCCAAAACCTGTTCCATTAAACGGATGTAAAGCTGTGTTTTTCCGGATGCCGTTACGCCATGCAATAAAACGACTTCCTTCTCATGAAAAAGTTGGTTAATCTGGTCGAAAGCTTGCTGTTGCGGCGTGCTGAATTTAAAATCCTTCTGCAAAACAATATCCGATCCTTGGAAACGGCTTACTACCTTCTCCTCTACCTCGAAAACGCCTTTATCGATTAATGCGGTAATTGCTCCAGCCCCACAACCCGATGTTTCCATCAACAACTGGCGAGAAATGTCGATATCCTGCTTTTGCAATTGCAATAAGGCTAATACCGCATCTTGTTGTTTCGGCGCACGATTCAGTTCATCCAATATGGTTCGCTTTCCTTCGCTGTCGTTATACATCGAAGCTAAACGCAAGAAGGTCTTTACTTTTGGTTTATAACGTTGTTTGATTTCTTCGGAAATAAGAATAAATCCTTTATCAAATAAGTTTTTGAGTAATGGAAAAACCGTTTTTTGACCGAGAATCTTGATAACATCGCTAATACGCAACTCGCCTGCAACATCCAAGGCATCCATTACCAAAAATGCCTTATCACTTAATTCACTTCGACCACGTTCTTCTGAATCGGCTGCGCGAATTTTCGTTTCCGATGCCATTTTTAGCGCAGCCGGTAATGCCGCTTGCATCACATCGCCGAGATGGCACATGTAATAATCGGCTATCCAACGCCAGAAATCCAGTTGTCCCGCAGCAACGATGCTTTCTTCATCGACCACATCCAAAATATACTTTGCTTCGTAGCGCTCCGGCCCTTCCTCCGTAACGTGTTCAATGATTCCAGCATAAATTCGATTTTTCCCGAACTGCACAATGACGCGCACACCGATTTTCACGTTTCCACGCAACGCATCCGGCACCCGATAGGTGTAGGATTTAGCAATAGATAATGGCAAAATGACTTCTACAAATAGCGTCTTTCGCGCATCTGCCGAATGAAATAGCGAAGCTGAGGACATATACAAATGTAGAAAATTGACCCCTGATAAGAAAGGTCAAGCATGCTGTTCAGAAATAATTAAGCGCGATGGCGTAAAGCTGCGGAAAATAAACCGATCCAACCAACGATGAAGAACAGTCCGCCGATCGGCGTAATCGGCCCTAGCAAAGCGGTCTGCGTAATTCCAAGCAATTCGCGGGTGCTCAACAAATACAAGGAACCTGAAAACAAGAAGATCCCGACCGTAAACGCAATAAACGAAAGGCG
This sequence comes from Sphingobacterium corticis, assembly GCF_042684745.1. Lineage (NCBI taxonomy): Bacteria > Pseudomonadati > Bacteroidota > Sphingobacteriia > Sphingobacteriales > Sphingobacteriaceae > Sphingobacterium > Sphingobacterium corticis. Next base: position 21,346 of record NZ_JBHUMA010000004.1, read on the forward strand.
AATAGATTGGCTTTTCGCTCTGGAAAAGGTAGAAAGAAACAATAAGGCCAAGGTGTGATAAAAATGGTAGCGATTGCCCGTCTCCCAAGTTTCTAACTGCGCTTCGCTCACTTTGCCTTCTAAACCATGCGCTCCAAATGCGCCTAAGATGACGGCCATCATCCCTAAAAATGCTGCGGTAAGAATAATCTGTTTGTTCATAACGAGTGCGCCAACTTATCGAGTTGGCTTTACGTCGTTAAATGTAAAGATTTTAGTGCGAAATAATCGTCAACCCACACAATTTATACCAATTATGACAGAAAGTTGCAGGTAGTTTTATAGGTTTGTAGTACATGAAAGGTACCATTATAGTTTCGGTTGTATTATTTGTAGCAGTGGTAGCAGCATCCATTTTCTACTTTACTGGCTTAGGAAGCGTGCAAAAGGATCTGGCAGCGCCGTTAGCTTCTTTGCCGGAGGAAACCCTTTTTGTAGCGGCTTTTAAAAACGATGAAACCACCGATAATATCTTTAAAGATTATGAAGTATTTGATGCTATCCTTGGTTTTAAGCAAAAAGCGAGATTAGATTCCTTGAAACAGGAGGTGCTTCGCAGCCCAGTGTTATCCGAATATTTATCGGGAACCGATGTATATATCTCTTTTCATCAAGTGGAAAAAGAAGTTGAGACCTTGTTTACTATTCCCACTTCCGAATCCATTGACGCAAAGGAAATATCGAGCGTACTCAATCAAATCGAAAAACCTTACAACATTGCACCTTTGGATACCTTGGGCAATACCATATATGCATTGACCAGCGATAGCAGCAATCTATCCTTATATATTGCCTATCAAAACGACATATTCTCCGTTTCTCCTTCCGTTTCCGTATTAGCCAAAGTGCTGGATAAACGCCATCCAAAATTATCACGCGATCGCATCAACTTTTATTTGGAACACACCAACCGAAACGTTCCGTTAAGCATTTACTTTGCGCACCAACAGGTAGATAGCCTAACCAAGCAATTTCAACGTAACCGTCCGCGCGATTTCATGCAGCAGTTTTTGGGATTAGGCGGACAATCTGCATGGAACATCAATTACAAACAGGATGCGCTGATGCTAACCGGAGAGAGTGAATTAGCCAAAACAGAGAACAGCTACATCGCGCTTTTTGCGAAACAACAAAAGCAAACCCAACGTTTGTACAACTATTTCCCATCCAATACGGCGCTGTATTTAGAATATGCTTTAAGCGATGAGCGCGGATTCCGACAAGATTTAGAACGATACGTCAGCAAGAAAACCAGTCAGAAACGCGTTTTAGATCAGATTGCCAATTTGAGGAGCAGTCGGCAATCATTAATGCAAAACCTCGAGCAGTCGATCGGAAAGGAATTTGCCTTACTTGAATTGGATAATGGCAATTACTTAGGTTTCGCTTCGCTGAAAGATTCGACAGCTTTCGAAAAAATATTGGATGACGTTGCTGAATCCGCTGGCGACAACATTTACCGTTTTAAATACGAACATTTGATGTATGCGTTTTATGGAGATGCGCTACAAAATTTCCAGCGCCCCTATTTCACTATCGTGGATGACATTATTGTGATGGCCAATCAATCAAGCACCTTGACAGATTACCTGCGCCGCTGGCGAAACAGTGATTTATTGATCGGTACGTTAGGTTTTAAAAACTACGAACGCCTGCAAGGCAATGAAGCCAACGTCACGTTCTTTGCGCACACGAAGAATGCTTCGCGCATGTTGGGCAATAATTTGGCGACGACGTACGCACGCAATTTCCGAAACAACAAAGATTTCGGTTATCAAGATTTCTATTCATGGTCGGTACAGTTGACTGGAAATGGTGGAAATTTTATCAGCAGCATGTATGGAATTTACAAAAGTTCGAACGCATTGGGAGTTTCTGCAGACTGGACATACGCCTTCAACAACCGATTAATTACAAGGCCGTATGTTTTTGAACATTCGGATACAAGCCAGTTCATTTTGGCACAAGAGCAGGACCACACGGTTCATGCTATCCATCCAAGCGGAAATAAAATGTGGTCGGCTGTATTTTCCGGACGTATCATTGGCGATATGGTACAGTGGAAAGATCGATCGATCTTTCTCGTTACCGATCGGAATCGTTTGTATCGCTTTGATACGAATGGCAAGGGAATGGATGGCTTTTCTTTGGGACTGCCGGAAGAACCTACAGGTTCGCCAACCATTGCGTCCTTAGCAGGTCAAGATATTATCTTAGTTCCTTTGAGCGATCGGCTGGAAGCGTATGATATGCAAGGTAATATTGTCGACAATTGGGATATGGAGCGTGTATCTGGCAGACTATTACCCGGCATACACCTTTGGAAAGATTTCATTGTGGTGGGAAGCACGAAAGGTTTCGTCTATTTCTTGGGAAGCGATGGAAAAACAATCAAGCGTTTGGATGGTGGTGACGAGGAAATTTTCCGTAGCGAACTTGGTCGCGTATCACGTGCAGATGAAGAATATTTCGTTGCCACAGATACAGAAGGTATTTTGCATTGGTTTTCTTTCGATAAAGAAAATAGAACGACGCAGCTTCCTGACCTTTCTGCTAAACATCGAAGTTATTTTGCGCATCTTTCTTCGCCAAGCAATACGGATATGGTGATCTTAGACGATAACATGATGTACGTTTATGAACTCGGCGACAGCGTAACCACAAAATTTAAGCAAGGTTTTACTAAAGATCTATCAACTACTCCGCTTTTTCTTCCAAACGGTTCGGTCTCGCAATTGGGTATAAGTATTCCGTCCAACAACATCATTTATGTATTCGGAGAGAATGGAACACCAACAAGTGGATTTCCAATCGAAGCGCTGCCTTTGTTTTATTATGGTAGAATAAATTATAATGGCGCCAACTACTTACTCTCTACCAAACGCGATCATAAACTGTATGCGTACAAGCATTAATAAATTGTATCACATCGATTTAGCGATCCGTAAAAATATTTTATTCGCGCATTTTTTTTGGTAGGTTTGCACTCAAGATTTATATATGCTAGCAGGAAAAGAAAACATTAAATTATTAGATTCTCCGCAGAAAATTGTTATCACAACACATCATAAACCGGATGGAGACGCTTTAGGTTCTTCGTTGGGATTAGGACAGTGGTTGCGCGCTCGTGGACACGATGTTTCCATTATTGTATCTTCCGATTTCCCAACCTTTTTAGATTGGATGCCTGGACGCGAGGAGGTGCTCATTTTCCCGCAAGACCCAGAAAGATATCAAAAGCTTTTCGATGATGCGAGCTTGATTTTCTGTTTAGATTACAGTGTGCTATCACGCACGAATATTTTAGAACCAATCATCCGCGAAGCGAAAGGACAAAAATGGATGATTGACCATCACCTCGATCCCGAAGATTTCGCCGATTTAAGTTATTGGGATTCCAACGCTGCCGCAACGGCGCAATTGGTTTACCGTTTTATTTGCGAAGAGCTCAATGGACACGATACGCTGAACTCCGATATGGCCACTTGTTTATATACAGGTATCATGACGGATACCGGATCATTTCGTTTTAAAGCGGCAAATGCCGAAGTCCACCGCATCATCGCAGATCTTATTGAAATCGGCGTAAAAAATTGGGAAATTCATCAAAACGTTTATAATAGCTCCACGGAGAATCGCTTAAAGTTTCTTGGTTATTGCTTATTGAACTGTTTGGAAGTGATTCCAGAATACAATACGGCCATATTTGCATTAAGCAAAGATGATCTGCAACAATTTTCGATAACGACTGGAGATACAGAAGGTTTAGTCAACTACGCACTATCCATTAAAGGCATTCGTTTGGCCGGATTATTTGTTGACAGAACCGAATTAATTAAACTATCTTTGCGTTCGATTGGAGAAATTCCCTGCAACGAGATTTGCAAGAATCACTTCAACGGTGGCGGACATTTGAACGCTTCCGGCGGGAGTTCGACAGAAGATTTACTAACCGTTGTGAAACGCTTTAAAGAGGTGCTTCCTCAATACAAAGAAATTTTAACAGCTTAACATTAAAATTATACATTCAAATACAAAATGAAGAAGTCAATTCTATTTTTAACGGCAGTTGCCGCTTTAGCAATGACCGCATGCCAAAGTTTCAAAAAAGGTGATGGTGGGTTAGAGTACAAATTTATTGAAGAAGGTAGCGGAGAAAAAGCGACTACTGGTGATGTCTTGGCATTCAACCTAATTGTGGCTACAGATCGTGATTCAATTTTAGCAAACACCTATGACTTAGGTTTGCCTCAAGCACAACCAGTAATGCCGGATTCTATGTTGCAAGGCGCTTATCCTGGTGATCCGAATAGTATTCTACGTATGTTAGGTGAAGGCGATAGCGCTGTATTCCGTATCAACTTGGATACGATGGCAGCACGCACTGGACAACCAAAACCAGAATTTGCTGACAAATACATCCAGTTCACATTCAAAGTAGAAAAACTTTTCAAAAAAGGCGATCTTGCTGACTCGGTATTGTTCGAGCAAGTAAACAAATACTTCGAAGGCGAAATTGAGAAAATCAAAAACGCGGAAGAAGGAAAGATCAACGCCTATATTCAGAAAAACAAATTGCAACCAAAGAAAACTGCTTCTGGATTGCAATACGTAATTAAAGAAGAAGGTGCTGGTAAATTAGCAGCTATTGGCGATACCGTTGTATTGAACTACACAGGTTCTTTGGCGGCAAACGATAAAATGTTTGATACCAACAACCCAGAAGTAGCAAAGAAAAACGACATCCATAGCCCAATGCGCACTTACGAGCCAATTCGCGTACGTGTAGGGAAAGACCCAGTTATCGCTGGTTGGACTGAGGGTTTGCAATTACTTAAAAAAGGTAGCAAAGCAACTTGGATTATTCCTTCAAGCATCGGGTACGGACAACAGGGATCTATGGGACAAATTCCACAGTACGCACCGTTGGTATTTGAAGTAGAAGTATTAGATATCATTGCTGGACCAAAAGAGGAAGAAGCTCCACAAGTTCCGGCAGGACAATTTGCTCCTACCACTCCGACAAAGTAAACTGAAAAAATTTCAACAAAAAACGCGATTCCTTAAAAGAATCGCGTTTTTTGTTGGTACGGCTATTTCCTAATTAATAAAGTGTTAATTTTGAATATGAGTCAGACTGATTGTGTGTTAACGGACACGCACACCCATATCTACTACCATTCAGGTACGCCACAACTTCAGGAGCATATCGGTCGTTGTTTGGAGCAGCATGTTAATCGCCTCTTCTTGCCCAATGTCGACGTTGCGTCCATCGCGCCCGTCATGCAAACGGTTCACGCATTTCCCAACCATTGCTTTCCGATGTTGGGTTTACATCCCTGCAGCGTGACCGAAAATTATCTTTCCGATTTAAAAACTATCGAAGAAGCCATTCAGCAGCACAAAATTTATGCGATTGGCGAAATTGGGATTGATCTTTATTGGGATAAAACGACGTTAGCCATTCAGCAAGATGCATTCCGTATTCAGATTGGCTGGGCGAAAGCTTTGGGATTACCTATTGATATTCATTGTCGCGAAGCGTTTGATGAGGTTTTTGAAATTTTGGAAGAACTGAAAGATGATAAGCTTTTCGGTATTTTTCATTGTTTTACCGGAACATTGGAGCAAGCGCAGCGCGCTATCGATTTAGGTTTCAAATTGGGCATTGGCGGAGTAGTTACTTTCAAAAAAGCAGGATTAGATGCTGTGGTAAAAGAGATTCCGTTGGAACATATCGTGTTGGAAACTGACGCGCCCTACCTCGCTCCTACGCCATTTCGTGGCAAAGAAAATGAAAGTAGCTATTTGCGATATATAGCCGAAAAAGTGGCTGATCTACACGAAATATCCATTGAGCAGCTCGCTCAAATTACTACGAAAAATTCAATCGACGTTTTTGGAATTTAATTATGCATAACATCTTTATCATATATACTGGCGGAACCATCGGCATGGTAAAAGATCCTGAAACGGGATCATTCGTGCCGTTCGACTTCCAATTAATCGCCAATAATTTACCGGATCTTAGTCGGCTGAATTATGAGATAACCGTGCATTCTTTTGATCCCATTATCGATTCATCCGATATGAAGGAACATATCTGGATTGAAATGGCCGAAATTATCAAAAAGAATTACGCGCTGTACGATGGATTTGTAATTTTACATGGATCGGATACGATGTCATTTTCCGCGTCCATTCTAAGTTTTATGCTGGAAGGATTGCAGAAACCGGTGATCTTATCAGGTTCGCAACTTCCAATCGGAGAAATCCGTACGGACGCACGCGAAAACCTGATGACAGCGCTAGAAATTGCTTCCGCGAAGCGCGATGGTCGGTCAATCGTGCAGGAAGTATGTATCCTATTCGACAATAAATTGTTCCGCGGAAACCGTTCCTTCAAATATAATTCAGCCAAATTCGAAGCATTCCGCTCGCCCAATTATCCGGTTTTGGCGGAAGCCGGAATTCATATTCAGTATAATGATGACGCTCTATTGGATAATACGGGAAAAGATTTCATCATGCATACCAGTTTGGATAATCGCGTAGCGGTACTCAAACTTTTCCCGGGAATCAACCGAAATACGATTCATCAAATCTTGCATTGCGGAGCGCGCGGAATTATCATGGAAACATTCGGTTCAGGAAACACGATGACGGACCAATGGTTTTTGGATGAACTTTCGGAAGCGGTTTCGTCGGGAATCAATGTAATTGATATTTCCCAATGTAAAGTAGGTTCGGTGGAAATGGGACGCTATGGCACTAGCGCCATGCTAAAAGGAATTGGGGTATTGAATGGATACGATATGACCTTCGAAGCAGCAATCACCAAGTTAATGTATCTGCAAGGTCATTTCTCCGATCAACAAGCGGTAGCGGAATACGTAGAAACGCCTATTCGCGGCGAGTTGACACCAAATGATTAATAAAGTTATACGAAAGATAGATAACGTTTTAATAAGTGAAAAAATGAACAAATTTACCTTTATAGTTGGGCCTGTTGCCGCTGGGAAGTCAACGTTCATGGAAAACAAGTTGTACAACCTCGATAATAAGGAATCCAACTTTTTTGATCACGATAAAATAAAGTTGATGATTCAGCTTTACGCTGAAAATAAAAATAAGATCAATGACCTAAATCTTGCAAATGCATTAAAAAATGCCATACAGGACAGTATTCGAAACAACAAAGACTTTATGATGCAAATACATTTTACAACAGAACAGTTGAGTCAAATCAATACGTACCTGCATCAAAATAAAAATCATTTCGAGTTTGAAGCGCACTTTATCGGGGTAGCAACTGTAGATGTTTTGAAAGAACGTGCTAACAAAAGAGAACTTTTAGGTGGGCATTCGTCAGAGGGAAAGTCCATTCAAAAATCGTTTGATCAATCTTTTAAGAATTTCGCAACCTACCTCCCTAAATTTCAAATTGCAACTATTTGGGATAATACGAAGGATTTTGGGTTTCAGAATATGGAAAAACAATTGGTTTTCGAAAATGGCAAATTAACTTTCGAAAACCCCAACATAACGGAATACGCAAAATCTCTTTTAGGTTACCTTGTTTAAGGAATTCTGCTTCGCTATTATTTGGCAGGATAAAATGTCCTGCTCAATGAATTAAAGCAGAATCCCTACCAAAATCACATTAAATCCATTTTTACATTTCATCATCTAAAGAATAACATACCTTGAAAACAATTCTTAGTACCACATTTTTAGCACTTAGCTTTTTCTTTTTAACCATCAGCTGCAACACAGCAACGCCCGATGAATTCTTCCAGAAAACCGTATTAAACTCCAATATTCTATTTCAGTTTGGTACGGATAAAATGACAAGGGAAATCATCAATGCACCGGCTGACAAAGAGCACTATTATTCGCTTATTCTAGAATCGAAAGTGATGTATCTTGAAAAGATCATACCGGATATCGAAAAGACAAAAGCACCGGATGCGGATGGAGAAGAATTGAAAACGCTGAGCTTGGATTTATACAAATTTGCCCTTGCGGTGTTTGAAAACGAATATTTGGAAATCGCTAAACTAAACGTAGAGAATGCGGACAAAGCAGTGATCGAAGAAAAAACAAAAGAGATCGAAGAAAAATATCTAGCGGATTTCTACACCAAATACGAAGCTTTGATTGTTGCTGGCGAAGCTTACGCAAAGAAGCATAATATCAATGCATCTTTTAATTAAGACTGATTGATAAAAAGATTTTGGTTCCAAAGCTGAACCAAAATTCATACGCGTAAAAAAAAGCTGTGTTAACATAGCTACAATTGAGAAAATAGTAATCAGTATGAAACAATAAATAAGCGGTAGTAAATTGAAATTTACTACCGCTTATTTATTAGTATTTTTAAACTCGCTATTTCTTCTGATCTTCTTTGGCCAACCAACCGTTGACTTCTTTTACCAACAATGGTAAGGCAGGATATACCATCCCGTGATCGTATCCATCCAATTCGAGCAATTTAACATCTTCATTGCCCACAATTTTCAACATGCGATACAAGTAAGCATTTTCTTCATAACGTCCGACCATTTCCAAATCGCGTCCGCCAGTAATCAAGGTAATGGGCGGAACATCTTTTCGCACCCAAAACAATGGTGCCAATGCATCAATCGTCGGTTGATTAATGTCAATACCTTGTTCCTGACGAGCTGTAAAATGCGTAATAGTTTGCGCGCTCAGCGAAACCACACCGAAAAGGTCATCAGCATCAATGTGGTGCTTTGTCAAATACGATTTATCCAATGTCAGCATCAACCCCAAATACGCTCCAGCAGAATGACCGGAAAGCACGATCTTATCTTTCGATCCTCCCCTACTTTCGATATTTTTAAACACCCAACTTACGGCCTGTGCTGCATCTTCAACAATTTCTTTGACTTTTACCTGTGGCGCGAAGCGATAACCGACGCCAACAACGGCAAATCCTTTATCCTTCAAAAATTCCGGAATTTCCTTCTGCCCTCCAGTCAATCCACCACCGTGAAACCAAACAATGGTAGCAAAATCCGTTTTCTCTTCCGGGATATAAATATCAATTAAACATTGCTTATTGATGTAATCATCCTTAGAATTTTCGTAGTAAGGAATATTATTGTTTTTCGTTGCATTTGCTTGTGCAAATGAATCACTAATACCAACGAAAAGAAGCGCTAAAACGAATAATTGTGCGAATTTTATCATAACCTAAACTTACAAATATTTTAACGGGTTCGCAATCATATCCAGTCCCTGAAAACCAAAATCATTTTTGTATTTTTACGCAAGCTGACGGCTTTTGCCAATACCCTGTTGACTACTTTACCTTTCAAAAATGAGTGACGAGATTAATAAGAATAACGAAGATCATTACGAACAACTTCCCGACGCCAATAACGGAGAATTAGCGAGTAATACTATTCCACTTTCGGGGCTTTACGAAAACTGGTTTTTGGACTATGCATCTTACGTTATTTTAGATCGCGCCGTGCCGCATATCAACGATGGTTTCAAACCTGTGCAACGTCGTATTCTACATTCATTAAAAGAAATGGACGATGGTCGATATAATAAAGCGGCAAACGTCATCGGGAATACCATGAAGTATCACCCGCATGGGGATGCATCCATTGGCGATGCGATGGTACAAATTGGTCAAAAGGACTTGCTGATCGATTGCCAAGGAAACTGGGGCGATCCGATCACGGGAGATTCAGCAGCGGCAGCTCGTTATATTGAAGGTCGTTTATCCAAGTTTGCAAACGATGTAGTTTTCAATCCGGACACCACCGAATGGCAGTTGAGCTATGATGGTAGAAATAACGAACCAGTTACCTTACCGGTAAAATTTCCGCTGTTGCTTGCGCAAGGTGCCGAAGGAATTGCCGTAGGTTTGGCGACGAAGATTATGCCGCATAACTTTATCGAATTGATTGATGGCGCGATTCAAGCCCTCCGCGGAGAAAGACCAAATATCTACCCGGATTTCCCGACTGGCGGAATGGCCGATGTATCGAATTACAACGAAGGACTTCGCGGCGGAAAGATTCGAGTACGTGCCAAGATTGAGGAGCGCGATAAGAAAACCCTTGCTATCACAGAAATTCCGTTTGGAACGACCACCGGAAGTTTGATCGACAGCGTGGTTGCGGCGAACGATAAAGGAAAAATCAAGATCAAGAAGATCGAAGATAACACGGCTGAAAATGTAGAAATCATTGTTCATCTCGCGCCGGGAATTTCCCCGGATATGACGATTGATGCGCTTTATGCATTCACAAATTGTGAGAATGCCATATCACCGAATACCTGCGTGATAAAGGATAGCAAACCGCATTTTATGAGTGTGAACGATATTCTTGTCGAAAATGCAAAACAGACCAAAGCACTATTAAAAAAGGAATTGGAAATTCGCTTGCATGAATTGCAGGAGAAAATATTCTTCAGCTCTTTATTGAAGATATTCATTCGCGAAGGCATGTATAAGAATGCAAGCTATGAAGAAGCCGGCGATTTTAAAACAGTCGTTGTGGTTTTGAATGGTTTGTTCGAACCTTTCTTCGATCAGTTTTACCGCGAGATCAACAGCGACGATTACAAACGTTTAATCGACAAGCCGATGAGTAGCATTACCCGTTTCGATGTTGCTAAAGCTGACGAGCAGATGAAGGCGCTGGAAGAAGAAATTAAAGAAGTAAAACGCCATCTTCGTCAGCTTACCGAATATGCCATTCGTTGGTTCGAATATTTGCGTGAAAAATATGGTAAAAATCGGGAACGTAAAACGGAAATTCGGGCATTTGACAAAGTAGAAGCGGCGCAAGTAGCACTAGCGAATGCCAAACTTTATGTAAACCGTGAGGAAGGTTTTATCGGTACGAATATGCGTAAAGATGAGTTTGTTTCCGAATGTTCGGACATCGACGACATCATCACTTTCCGAGCAGATGGCAAATACTCCATCAACAAAATTCAAGACAAAGTTTTCGTAGGAAAAGATATTATTCACGTTGCCGTATTTAAAAAAGGCGACGATAGAACGACCTATAACGCGATCTACAAAGACGGAACGAGCGGAACGAGCTATGTAAAACGATTTTCTGTTTCGGGCGTGACGCGTGATAAACCGTACGATATCACCAAAGGCGAAAAAGGTTCGAAAGTTTTGTATTTCACGGCAAATCCCAATGGCGAAGCTGAAGTAGTAAATGTACAATTGCGCGCGCATTCCCAATTACGGAAATTGACTTTCGACATCAACTTTGCAGATTTAGCCATCAAAGGCCGTGGATCACAGGGAAATATTGTCAGCAAATATCCGATCAAAAAAGTGCAATTCAAGAGCGCTGGTGTTTCTACGCTGGCGGGCAGAAAGATTTGGTTTGATCCAACTTTGCAACGTCTGAATGCCGATGAACGCGGAACGTTTTTGGGTGAATTTGATGGCTCCGACAAACTTTTAGTCATCCTTTCGGACGGATCCTATGAATTGTCTTCATTCGATCTGACAAACCATTTCGATGAAAAGATGATTCGTTTAGAGCGCTTTGAACCGGAACACATTTATTCGGCTATTCAGCAGGATGGAAAGACTGGAACTTATTATGTAAAGCGTTTTAAGTTTGATGATTTGCCAATCGGAAAACGCGTTAAATTCATCAATGAAGATGCAGGATCTAAATTGGTATTATTAACAAATGGTGCGGATCCGATGGTCAAATTGAATATCCTTAAAGGTAAGTCGCAAACGCCGGAAGAACTGGATCAACCTCTATCGGAAATTATCGATGTGAAAGGCTTAAAAGCACAAGGGAATCGTTTATCATTCCATAAGGTGGAAAAGATTAGTCTGCTAACGGAAGAAATGGATCTAGCTATAGGAAATAAAGCTCCAGTTGCAACGCAGGAAAATTCCGAATCGGAGGAGCAAACATCAAGCGACGGAAACGAAGGCGAAGCTAAACCAAGTGATTCTGGACCGACGATGGAGATCACCAATCCGGATGATATTAATTTAGATGAGGATGGACAGGTTTCGCTTTTTTAGAAGCGAAACTTTGAATCGAATTTCTCAGCGAAGCTAAATTGATATTCTTTTTGTTGTTGAAGATTTAAGGATAGACTGCCACGTCGTTCCTCCTCGCAGTGACGGAATTCGCTACGGTTACCATCCAAAAGCGCGTCCTTGCGAACCCGAGGTACGAACGGTGAAGCAATCTCAAAAATTCGTAACTTGACGACTTTACAACGAAATTCCTCCTACCTAGCTTGCAGCGAAGTAAGCACTTCTGCGACAACGAATGTGCTTCCGCCGACGAATACTAAATCGCCTTCTTTACAAGCTTCGCACGCTGCGTTGTAAGCTTCAAGCACCGTTTCGTATGCACTTCCAGTCAAATCATGCGCAGTAGCCATTTGCTGTAAGGTTTTCGCATCCATTGCTCTTGGTAAAGCTGGTGCCCCAAAGTAATAGCGAGCATCTTTCCGCAATAAAGGCAAAATGTGACTAAGATCTTTATCTTTCATGGCTCCCATGACAACATGTAATTGCTGATATGAAGTCCGCGCTAGGTTTTCAACCACCTGCTTAATGCCATCTTCATTATGTCCAGTATCACAAATAACTCGCGGTTCGTTTGAGATCGTTTGCCAACGTCCCATCAATCCTGTTCTGGATTGTACCTCACGCAATCCTCCGACGACCTGATCAGCATTTATATGCCAACCTTGCGTATTTAAAACATCAATAACAGAAAGTACGCCTTTCACATTTGCTGCCTGATAAGAACCTCTTAAATCTAATTGTAAGTGATATTGCTGGCGGGCATCACTTCGCGATATTACTTCAAGTTCTTGATAGTCCGACGAGGAATTAACGTGCTCTTTAACTTGCCATTGATCAGATGCGAAGGTAATTGGCGCTGCATGATTTTTTGCTTCCTCGCGGAAAACGACTTCCGTTTCGGAATGCTTCTCGGAGATAATCACTGGAACATTGGGTTTGATAATCCCGGCTTTCTCTCCAGCAATCGCCGTCAACGTATTTCCCAACATATCCATGTGATCAAAACCTATGTTTGTGATCAGCGAAACAATTGGTGTGATAATATTTGTGCTATCTAAACGGCCGCCCAAGCCAACCTCAATTACAGCGACGTCCACCTTTTGCTTCGCAAAATAATCAAATGCCATTCCGACGGTCAATTCGAAAAAAGAGGGTTTAATTTTTTCAATAAATGCCTGATGCTCGTTTACAAAGTTGACAACAAATTCTTGTTCCACCGGAGTGCCATGCACCCGAATACGTTCTCGAAAATCTACCAAATGAGGCGACGTGTACAATCCGGTTTTATAGCCTGCGTGTTCTAAAATGGATGTCAACATGTGCGAAGACGAACCTTTGCCATTCGTTCCCGCAATATGAATGGATTTAAAGCTTTCTTGAGGATTACCAAGGTATTCGCATAACTGGATCGTGCGGTCTAAACCTTTATTGATAGCAGAAGCGCCATCGCGTGTAAACATAGGCAATCGAGCATATAAATACTCGATCGCCTCTGCATAATTATTCATAAAATATCTTGAAAAAATACTATCGAACTTGGAATCGGAAGGTCACTTTACCTACTTGGCTATCCGGTGCGTTCGCAAGCGAATTAAGCTTCGCATTCTCTACTGCCTGAATACATTTCTGCACCAAGCGATAATCTGCAATGGTTGTTCTCGAACCTTGACGAGCACGCACAATACGACCGCTCTTGTCTACCGTAAATTCTACTTCGACAATACCAACGGACTGTCCATCGTCTTTGACGCTCGGCGGAACATCCCAACGACGATTGGACAACGAAAGCGCCATATTTCCGAAGCCGGAACCACCTTCGCCATAATTACTCGCCAGCGGATCACCCAATTCAGAACCTTGGTTTCCCGGCGTCGATCCTTCTCCGTCGCCGGCACCTTTACCATTGTTCTTTTTGCCTTTAAATAATGCATTTTGATTCACCGCCGGTGTAGCATTTTTCTTCTCTACCGTACTTTGCTCTGCATTATTAGGCTTTGGCTTCTCCGTTTTCGTTACTGCTGGAGCATCATCAATATCCTGTGTCGCGACTGTTTTCTCCGCAGTTTGTTGGGTCGGAGTAGGAAGCGGGGTTGTATTTTCATCAATACGATCCGGACGTACCTGATTCGCATTTTCGTCCATCGAAGGCTCTTCTACACTCATATAATCGTCGCCCATTCCTTCTGGAGAAGTTCCGTAGTTGACGATTATTCCTCCCATTCCGTACTGTGGAATATCTTCAGCGAATACGATAAAAAATCCGATCAGCAACAGACCGGCCATCACCAAAGTGGATATTCCCAATGCTTTGGGCAGATTATTTTCTTCCTGCTGCTGTTGATGGTAATACATATACGTTTTTCTCTCTTTATGACCTATAGACCAAATTGACTGCACATTGTTTAATGCAGCAATTGGGTTTTAGTTATTTTTCGGTTCTGTAGCTAACACCAATTTTACACGCAAGCGATTGGCTACATCCATTACCGAAATAACATTTTGGATCGGCACGGTGCTATCTGCGTACAACATAATTGTCAACTCCTCTCCCGTCGCAATATTATTTTGAATAGCTGCCTCCAAAGATTCCAACGGCACGGCCTGTTTATCAACATGATAAATCAAATCGCTCGTGATGGAAATCGTCATGGTCTTTTTGGCAACCGACTGTTCGCCGGCGCTAGAACGCGGCAACAATAACTTTACGACCTGCGGATTGGCCACAGCAGATGCTAACAGGAAGAATAACATCAAGAAGAACATGATGTCATTCAGCGCTGCTGTGTGTACCTCTGCTGTAGGCTTATTTCTTCTATTTCTTAAATTCATCAGAATAAAACTTTATTCGTGGATATTAAGATCCCGGTTCGTCCAATAGATCGATAAATTCAATCGCATCCGTCTCCATACGTAAGATCACGCGTTCTACCATCATATTCAATATATGGTAACCGATGTATGCCAAGATACCGATCGTTAATCCAGACGCGGAAGCAATCATCTTTACATATAAACCTCCAGATACCGAACCAATATCGATACCACCGGCAATTTCTACCTCACGGAAGATCTGGATTACCCCGAAAATCGTTCCGACGAAACCAAGCATTGGTGCAATACCAGCTACGATGCCTAGAATGTTAATGTTTTTCTCTAAACGAGCTACTTCCAATTTGCCTTGGTTTTCAATAGCACCTTCAATGTCCTTAATCGGACGACCAACGCGTGTCAAACCCTTTTGCAACATTCTGGAAAGTGCGGAGTTGCTTGAACGACAAACTGCTATCGCAGAATCCAATTTTCCCGATAACACGTTTGATTTTACCTGAGGTAATAATCCGGATTCACGTTTTGATGCCTTACGAATGGTAATATATCGTTCGATAAAAATGACTAACCCGATAAAGAACAACAACGCAATCGGCACCATTATCCACCCTCCACGCATCAACAATTGCAAAAGATTGGTATCCTCTTGCATTGGAGTTAAATCTACTGTTTGTTGCATCTGGTTTAGTGAATCAACCGGGTATGCTTGTAAAAGTAATGACATCATACTATTTAGATATACTTGTTTTTTGTTTGTTCTGTTTATTTTTTTACTGCTCTATGCCAAGCATCGGCAACGAAGTTTTTACGCACATGACGCAATGCAGAATCTGCTTGCTCTTTGGTGACATAAGAATCCCAAATAACCGTCGCTGGACTATTTTCACCACGACCAGGGATCAGGCGCACGCGTGACTGCCCTTTTTTGTTATAATCGCTTACCAAAGTTTTCGCATCCGCAAGCGGCAAACGGGAACCAATCACGATATACCAATTGTGATTGGCCGGAATGATAGGCTGATTCGCGTTCTGCACAATCGGTGCTTGCGCATTTTCTTGTGATTCCTGCGCTATTGAAGTTGCGACAGTATCTTGTTGTCTATTTTTTAATAGTTCCGAAGTATCTATGTCGGCAAGATCTGCTGGTGGCAATGCCAATTCTTCTTGCTGGCTGTAAACCTCGGTAGAATCATTGCCGATATCGCCAAATGAATCGTCCGAATATAAGGACGTAGGACGTGTAGCATACCACAATCCGCCTATAATAGATAAGGCAACTATCGCCGCCACGATGTACCAAATGGTGTTGGATTTTCCATCTTCGTCTTCATAGCCATCAGAATAAGGGTAGTTTTCTTCCAATGGTTCCAAAGGAGACATTTGATTATCCCCAACATGTTGATTTCTGTTTTGTGTCAACGGAGGCGCTTCCGGAACAGGTATATGTTGCTTATTTGATTCAATCGACACATTCGAAGCAGCTTGATCTTGATCCAGCTGTTGTTCTAGCGCTTCTCCCGGTTTAGAGCCAGATTCCGAAGAAACATTTTCTTCGGAATACCGATTTGTCGAAGCGTTTGGTTCGATTTCTTCAGATGACGTTTCAGTTTTTGAAACAGCGTCGCTATACGGCGGAATTTCGACATTAGAAATTGGTTCGAAAACGAAGCTCGACAAATCTAATGGTCTGAAAACAAATGCATCACCATACTTCAACAAATCGCCTAACTGCGTGATACGTGCCTTTCCGTTCTCTACAATACTAGTATTGATACGCGACACCTCCTGTGATACTAATTCTTCCGCAGCGGAATGTGTAATCTCGTTCTCTTGTTGTAGATAATCAATGATATTGATTCCTCCTTGACCAGCGTGCTCAAACTCGATATAATCGATTGGAGGCAAGAATACATTACGCGCTTCATCAAATGATGCGGATTGGTGTACCTTTCGGAATACACCTAGCCCTTCGACGGATACGGTTGGGTAATGCTTTAGTACTTGTTGTATTTTCTTGCCTAATTCCATAGTTTACGGTAGAAATTGCTACGCAAATTTACTCGAAAGAATCAATTAAAACGAAAAATTCAATCCGCCAATCACATTAAACCCTAAACGTGGGTAATATAAGTAGCGTTGATATTCGTTATTCAGAATGTTATTTGCTTTCACAAAAATGCCCAATTGCTTTGTCGCTTTATATTCCGCACCTGCACTCAGATCCAAAAACGATGGAATGCTTTGAATAATTGGCATGCTTGAATTATAAGAAGCCGGATCAGCGCTAGTAGCAGTATATTCGAATGTTCTTGCTTTCGTAGCTCCGTGGAATAGCGCTTCCGCATCGATGTACAATTTCTCAGAAATGTTGAAGCGAGCATTCGCTGTCAAGCGCATGTTTGGCGTGTGCCAAGCTTCTTGTTGCAGTACCATTGTATAGTTATCAATATTCAAACGACCGCCTAAGTTTACCGCTTCGGATACGCGAATATTGATCTCACCTTCTACACCAATATGCTTAACAGCTTCGTCGCCATTGCCATCGTACACCATATTAAATTGAAACGGCGTTGTTGGATTGTTCACGAAGAAAGGCATGTTTTCTAATTGACGATAGAAGGCTTTCGCTTTCCAACCAAATGTTGCTCCCGCATTACCTTTAATACCTCCGTACGCATGCATACGTTCAATCATATTTTGAATCTGAACATTTGGACCCAAGAATTGGTTTTGTCTTGTGAAATCACGATATGATCCACGCTCAACGCCGCCTGTGATACCACCAAAAATATAGAAATATTCAGGTACTAAAGAGAAGTCAATTTCCGCTTTCGGGAACACATTGAATGACGACTCGTTTCCAAATTCAGAAACTAAGTTGGCTCCTAACTGAATAGTATAATTCGCTCCTTTGAAACTGATGTATGGATTTGCGGATGCTACGGAATTATTAACACCTGGGAATCCGGCTGCATTCAGTGCACCATCGACATTGTTTAAATCTACAGAAACGTTTGCACCGATATTGAATGTGCGCACACGTTTGTTTAGATAACCGGATAGCGCAAAGGAGTTTTCGCGCACATCATAACGATCCGAATAGGTGTAGGCATCGGCCTTCAAAGAATAACTCAACGCATCTTCATCAGCTGGATCGAAATTACTCACCATTTCTCCCGTCAAATACAGATCATTGAAAACCTGTGATTCGCGGGCAGGGTTGATATTCGTTCCTTGTGCATTCAACGGATTACCATAGAAATTGGTTCCCAATCGGTTGTAACCCAATTGGCCATCAACAGTAAGTTGAGGAAAAACACGTCTTCCAAACACGCCAACTTCCTGGCGGGAGAAACGTTGATCATCCAAAGCACCTTTTTGGTTCAAATGTTTCACGAAACCTCCAAAACGAATATCTTCGTAATCTTCCACCGCGAAATACGCTTCGCCCATGATGGTTCCCAGATTACCTACTCCACCTTTGATATAATTACTATAGTTATCGCGAGCACGGATGAATGGGGTTTCCATAATCTTCAACTCGCTCAAACCTGTATTGATATCCAATTTCTTGTCAGGAATATTTCCGTAAGACAATTTTGGCATGTATTCACGCTTGTTGGCCATGTCCGGACTGCGGCGAATTTTTACGGCATCCGCCAAAAGCGGACGGTAGTCGCGCACAATAACGAATGAATCTATCGTTGCTGGCTTTTCGGTTTCTTCGCGTTGTTGAGCAGCAGCTTCAAAACTCACACCAGTAAGCATCGCTAAAAACGCTGTTTGCGTCAGTATCTTCTGAAATTTCATCTTCACTACCCTGATCTTATTTAATTTTCTGCAATAACTCCTTCGCTTCTTTCACTATACCGTCCTTATCATTGTCGTAATTGTCGATCACACTTTCCAAGGTTGCCTTCGCTTGAAAGTTGTCGCCCTTACCACGATATGCTTCGGCCATCGTAATAAATCCTTTCGCCACCCAATACTCGAACGAAGAGAATTTATCGCCTATTTCCATAGCGGTTTTAATTGCCTTATCCCACTGTTTAGCCTGAACTTGTTGCTTCGCAATTAGATAATTTGCTTCCGCTCCAGTTGCCGTTTTCGATTTCGACGCAGCAGCGGTTAACTCCTTTGTGGCATCCGCCGCTTTGTTGGTTGCTTGGTAAGCTTTAGCAGCATACAAACTAGCACGAGCGATTTCTTCTTCCGAAGATTTCTCGTATCCTTTGATGATGTTTGCGTAGTTTAACGTTTCTGCATAATCATTGATGTTGTAATAACTGATCAATAAATTATTGACTGCCCAACCGTAATTTTCTTTGTATTCTGACGTTAATTCCAGTTTTTTCAATACTTGAACCGCTTCATTGTACGCTTTGTTGCGAATATGCAAACGCGCAACACTCAGCAACGTTCTCTCGGTGTAAGCACTTGTCCAATCGTTCATGATGATATTGAAATCATGCAATGCCTCTTTGTCTTTACGCAACTGCGCGTAACTTTCTCCACGGATGAAACGAGCATGTTTCTCATGGATTGGTTTCGGAAACTTATCAAAATACGCATTGATTGCTTCCACGGCACCTTGCCAATTACCACGATCGAATAGTGTACGTGCAACCGAGAACGTATGTCCATCTTGCTCCGCCGTGCTCAAATCCCCGATGTTGGTGCTTGTCGCATAACGGATATAACCGCCAGCATCATTTTTATCCAAATAGATGTTTTCGATAGATGCTAATGACTGTTTCGCTTCATCGGTCGTTGGATATTGACTAACTACACGCTGAAAAGTCGCTAATGCAGCATCACGATTATCCTGATTGTACTGAACCAAACCAATCGTCACTAAAGCACGTGGCACATAACTACTTCTTGGATATTGATCCACCATCTTTTGCAATCCGGAAATCGCTTGATCGTATTGACCTAACAAGAAATAAGTATACGGAATCTCGAACGCTACATCATCTGCATAGTTGGAGTTCGGGTATTTTTGGATTACCGAATTCAACGTAGCCACTTTTGCTTGGCTATTGCCTTGCAAACCTTGAATAATCCCGCGTTGGAATAATGCGTAATCTTGGCTTTGTGCATTACTGCTGATCAAGCGATCGTAGTAATTCATTGCGCGACCATAATTTTTCGTTCCGAAATAGGAATCCGCAGCGCGAGCGATTGCATCATTACGTGTATTCGCGTCGATTCCATCGCGTTGCGCTCCCGATAAGAAACGCTCGAAATAATTTGCCGCGGTGCTGTAGTTGTCGTTACGGAATGCAGCATACGCTAATGCGTAGTTCGCATAATGATAAACATCCGTATTACGCGCTGCAGGCAGTTGCAAGAATTTGTTGAAGTTTGCTGTTGCTTCTTTGTACTTGCGCACTTCGTACATCGCTTCCGCTTTCCAATAAACCGATAATGCATAGATCTCTTCGTCGTAACGATTCTCCTCCGAACGCATGAACATGGAAATACCATTTTCAAAAGCTCGTTCGTTGTAGTATTCTAGACCGCGATAATACGTTACCTTTTGGTAGGCTGCTTTTGCTTCGCGGCTACTGCGGTTAATGCCTTCCAAAACATCAACAGCTGCACGATAATTTTTCGTTCCTAAAAGGACCTCCGCCAATAATGTTTTTGCTTCTTCGCTACGGCGAGAATTGCCGTATGTGGTCAGGTATTCTTGCACCGCATCCAAAGCGACTTGGTGGAATTCCAACTCGTAAGAAAGCTTCGCATAATTGAATAAACCTTCTTCTTTCAATTGTGGATCAAAATCTAACTTCGATGCACGGAAAAATGCATTTCTCGCACTTTGCTTGTTATTGGTTTTGATGAATGCATCGCCCAAAGTGATCATCGCACTTTGATAGTACGCATCGGGATCGTCCAATTTCTCTAATTCCTCAATCGCACGTTCATAGTTACCCAACTTGTAGTTGATATAACCAATCTGGTAGCTATCTTGATTATTTTGGGTTTGACCTTTGTCCCCAGCTTGGAATCTGTCGTAATACTGTTTTGATTTATCTAAATCACCTTTAATAAAATAGGTTGCAGCGATAATACGGAACATCTCCGTTTCGCTCTCCTGCTTAGTATTTTGCAGAATAGGCAAGGCATACGCTAAGACTTCATCATAACGCTTATCTAAGAAATAAAGCGCTGTGATGTAGTACGGATAGCTATTCTCATAGGTTTTAGAACCCTTCAAACGTTCGAAATCGTTTAACGCGGTTTTATATTCCGAGTTCAGATAGCTTAGATATGCCGAATAATAGATCGCCGCTTCTTGATAAGCAGAATTTCTATTTTTTAATTCGTCGAATACCGGTTTGGAAGATTCATAATCTTTGATCATGAACTGCGCGTAAGCCAGTTTGAACCGATATTCCGTGTTCTCAGCGCCCGCTAAGCTTTTGCTATCAATACGTGTAAACCATTCTATCGCTTTTTCAAATTCCTGTCTTTCGTAGTAAAACTTACCGATCTGGAAATTTGCCGCTTTAGAATTTGGACTCGAAGGAAAATCGCGGATATATTTTAAAAATAAGCTTTCAGCATTGGTTTCTTCCAACTCCAATGCACACACCGCTTGGTAATAACGGATGTTCTCTTTCAAAAGCGAGAGCTCTTGCGTTTCATCCAATTGCAATGTAGATTTAGTACGAACTTCCTCTGCCTTATCGAATTGCTTCGCGGCTGAACTAAACTTGCCACGCTCATACAATTCTAAACCCGATTTGTATGCTCGATTCACATCTTGCCAAGCAGTTTGCTGCGCCATAGCAGATGTCCCCATCAAGCATAAAGCTACACCGACTTGATATATTTTATTGTACATATTTAACGAATGCTACTATTTATTGGATACACGTGTTTCATCATTACAATGATGGCCTTCCGTAGTTGACTTCTCCGCAGAAACGAACAGCCTCCATCAACATACGAAAATAGAAGTTCCCCTTTAGGTTTTCCTCAAAAGTTATTAACATTGGTGCATAAACACCATTTTTAACGATATTTTAACAGATGGATTAACCGCGCTTGCCAGCTAATAGGTAAAGCACTGCCATCCTGACTGCTACGCCATTTTCAACCTGATCCAAAATGATTGAATGATCGCTGTCTGCGACATCGGAGGTAATTTCCACACCTCGATTTATTGGGCCGGGATGCATAATAACGATTTCCTTATTTAAACTATCTAATATCTCCTTATTAAGGCCATATAGCATAGAATATTCGCGAAGCGACGGAAAGTAAGCAATATCCTGACGTTCGAGCTGAATGCGTAACATATTAGCCACATCACACCAATTCAATGCTTTCATCAAATCATGCTCCACCTTTACGCCGAGCGAACTGATATACTTGGGAATTAAAGTAGTCGGACCACAAACCATCACCTCTGCTCCTTGCTTTTGCAAACAGAGAATGTTCGATAACGCAACACGAGAATGCAAAATATCTCCAATGATGGCAACTTTCTTTCCCGCGACATCACCTAAACGTTCACGGATTGAAAACGAATCCAACAGTGCTTGTGTCGGATGTTCGTGTGCACCGTCGCCCGCGTTTACGATCTGCGCGTCAATATGACGACTTAAGAAAACCCCAGCTCCGGCATATGGATGACGCATCACGATCATATCCACTTTCATGGCCAAAATATTGTTCACCGTGTCAATCAATGTTTCGCCTTTGCTTACCGAGGACGATGAAGCTGCGAAATTAATTGTATCCGCAGAAAGGCGTTTTTCAGCTAATTCAAAAGATAATCTGGTACGCGTAGAGTTTTCGAAAAAAACGTTTGCAATGGTAATATCCCTCAACGATGGAACTTTCTTGATAGGACGATTTAGCACGTCTTTAAAATTGGATGCTGTATCCAAAATCAGTGCTATATCTTGCTCGTTAAGATCTTTTATTCCTAGAAGGTGACGGGTGCTTAATTGTTCTGTGGTAGACATGGAATTTATATATCTGTATACGCGTTATTTTTCTTCGGTGATAAGGACGATGCTGTCTTCTTGATCATCGGCTTCTTTCCAACTCACAATGACCTTTTGAGCATCAATGGAATCAACTTGAATACCGATATAATCCGGCTCAATCGGCAATTGACGAGAAAAGCGACGATCAACCAAAACCATTAATTCAATTTTCTTGGCGCGGCCGAATGATTGCACAGCATCCATCGCGGAACGAATTGTTCTTCCGGTCCAAAGCACATCGTCCACAAAAACAACCGCTTTATTATCGACTAAAAAGTCGATATCCGTACGATTTGCCTGCAAAGGGCTCGATCCTTTGATCCGGAAATCATCTCGATGAAAAGTAATATCCAATGCGCCGGTTTGCACATCGTGTCCAGACATTTTCTTGATCTCTTGCCGAAGGCGATTTGCCATAAATGGTCCGCGCGGTTGCACACCAATAATCACTGTTTCACTAAAATCGCCATGATTCTCGATCAACTGCTGGCACAGTCGCTGCAAGGTGATGTCAAACTTAGCTCCATTTAAAAGCAGAGATTGTTTCATATATATCGTATTCGATGTTATTAGGGCTTTTAGCGCTTACTGTTTGGACAAGATGGCGATCTAAAAAGCGACCTTTCTAACGTGGTTATTATTTAGGCAAACTTAGCCATTTTTTTCAAAAGACTTGAGCCGTATGCATACAAAAAAACAGCTTCGGTAAGGAAGCTGTTTGAAATATCTGTTGATCGATTAATCGACGTTATCGTGTAAAAACGAGTTATTCGGACGAATTTCTGTTTCGCCGCTATCAAACGATAAAGTGAAGCGAGAAACTTGAGATTGCGAAGAATGTGGCACATCGTCCAAAGATTTTTGTTTTCTCTTATAAGCCGGTTCGTTCTCCATTTCTTGCAAGCCGTTTGTTGAACGTAATTTCATACTCAATTCCTTCAAACGTAAGATACGCTCTTTGGTTTTCATCAATTGATCTTCGAAATTTGCTTCTTCCGCTTTCGCTTCTTCTAAAGCTGCTGGCGCTTGGAAGCTGTTCTGAACAGGCGCTTGATATGGCTGACTATAGCTATTTTGTGGCGCTTGCGTTGGTTGATTCTGTTGCGGATAAGAAGTTGGCTGTTGCTCGTAAGATGGCTGCGCCGCAGGTTGTTGATACGAATCAAAAACAGTAGGCACTTTAAACTCGAACATCGAAGGCGATGTTTTCAATTCAAAACCATGATTATCTTCCGCTTCCGGCTCTTCCAACTCTTGCTCATTCAAATCCAACGTATGACGAACCACGTGTGCTTCGTTTTCTGGCGTATGGCGAGGCTGAGAAGCAGGTGCTGCTGTTGGTTGACCCACAGGTGCCGTTATAAAAGGACGACCAGCTTGGTTTGCATTAAACAAGTCCGTCTGTTGAATAGATTCTTGTCCTTCCGGCGCTGTCACTCCAACCGGTTTTACAACAGGTTCTGTGTACGTCGGTTTTGCAGCAAATTGATTTTGTGAAACAGGTTTAACGAAAACAGATTTGGAATCATCAGGCGTCAAATTGTGCGCAATCTTTTCCTTTTCTTTTTCCTTTACGCGCTCTTCGCTGGTTTGAAAACCAGTAGCAATAATAGTAACGGAAAGATCATCGCCCATGGCTTCATCAATACAGTTACCCCAAATAAGATCTGCAGAAAGACCCGCTTTTTCTTGAATGTAATCCGTGATGATCGATACTTCATCCATGGTTACTTCTTTAGAGCCGGAGGTAATATTTAAAAGGATATAACGTGCTCCTTCAATTTCATTGTCTTTCAATAACGGTGATGCCAAAGCACCAGTAACTGCGTCCAGCGCACGTTCATCGCCGCTAGCAACCGCATTACCCATAATTGCTACACCGCTATCATTCATCACGGTACGTACATCTTTGAAATCGACGTTCACGTAACCAGGAATAGTGATAATCTCTGCAATACCTTTAGCAGCAGTAGTTAAAATATCATCTGCTTTGGCAAAAGCTGCCGTCATCGTTAGATTTCCGAAAATCTCACGCAAGCGATCATTAGAAATAACTAAGTAAGAATCCACATATTTGCGTAACTCACCTAACCCCTCTTCTGCCTGTGATTTACGACGTTTACCTTCAAAAGTAAATGGTGTAGTAATTATTGCTACGGTTAGGATACCCATTTCCTTAGCAGCTTTTGCTAATACCGGACTAGCACCTGTCCCGGTACCACCACCCATACCTGCCGTAATAAAAAGCATTTTGGTATTGGTACCTAACATCCGTTTGATATCTTCGATACTTTCTATTGCTGAATTTTCGCCCACATCTGGATCTGCTCCAGCACCCATCCCTTCGGTCAAGCTTGCGCCTAACTGGACTTTGTTTGGGATCGGACTCAACTCCAATGCTTGTGCATCCGTATTACATATAATAAAATCAACCCCACTAATCCCCTGCTTATACATGTGGTTTACGGCATTACCACCACCGCCACCTACACCAACTACTTTGATGATAGATGACTGCTCTTTCAACATTTCAAATTGTATCGACATATCTAATTACCTATTTCCTTTTAAATCAACCTGTTGCAACAAGAATTTTCTTCCGCTAATCCTTATGTAATATTAACAATTTCTCCACAAGAGTTTTCCACATTTATCAAATTGTGGAAAAAATCGCCCGATGTTAATAAATTACTTTTTCCCGATAAATGTATCGTTGTCGATATCTTCTCCATCGGTAATCCAATTGCCTAAAATTCGAGTCAACCAACCTTCTTTTCTGCCTTGATCGCTGGCGATATCGCTTACTTTTACGCTGGACTTAGCACGTGGCCCACCGCCCACTTTTGCAATCTTTTCTTGTTCGCGTTTTTCGCCTTCTTCGATCTCCTGAATTCCCTTAATCAACAAACCAATACCTGTCGCGTAAAGCGGACTTTTCAATTCATCAAAAGCTTGCTTATTCAACATATCTGTTTTAGCCAAATATTCATTCGGATAACCGATACGGCAATCAATTCCGGTAACATATTCTACCAATTGAACTAGATGTTTCAATTGCGCGCCACCACCAGTGATCACGATTCCGGCAATCAACTTATCCTCGTAACCGGATGATTTAATTTCATAATGCACGTGCTCAATGATTTCCTCCATACGCGCCTGAATGATGTAGGCAAGGTTTTTTACGGAAATTTCTTTCGCTTCGCGACCGCGAATACCAGGTACACAGATGACCTCGTTTTCTTTGTTTTCGTCAGCCAAAGCAGAACCATAGCGCACTTTCAATTGCTCCGCCTGATTACGCAACACCGAACACCCTTGACGAATATCTTCCGTAACGATATTTCCGCCCAGTGGAATAACAGCAGTATGACGAATGATTCCTTCGTGGAAGATCGCAACATCAGTAGTACCGCCCCCAATATCTACCAATACAACGCCCGCCGTTTTTTCCTCTTCATCTAACACAGCTTCAGATGATGCCAATGGCTCAAGGATCAATTCGGACACTTCCAAATCAGAATTATCTACACAACGCTTAATGTTTTTAATGTCGGTAACGCGACCAGAGATAATGTGGAAATTTGCTTCCACACGTCTGCCTGCCATTCCAATCGGCTCCTTAATTCCCGGCTCGTTGTCGATCGTGAATTCTTGTGGCAATACGTGGATGATTTCTTCTCCTGGAGGCAAGACCAATTTGTACATATCAGAGATCAGACGCTGTACATCTTCGCGCCCGATTTCGTCATCGTCGTTACGAGTTACGATACCGCGGTGCTGAATACTTTTGATGTGTTGCCCGGCGATACCCACGCTAACCACTTTGATATCGACATTCGATTGGCCTTCTGCGATGGAAACCGCTTCGCGAATGCTATCCACAGTCTTCTGGATATTGGCGACTACCCCCCGGCTCACCCCAGCAGACTCGGCTTTTCCTACGCCCAATAGCTCCACCTTCGTGCTTCCACTACGGCGACCTACGGTGACGCAGATCTTTGTCGTACCGATGTCCAACCCAACGACGATTGGATTTTCTTTTTCGAGTTCTGTAAATTTTGGTTTCATATGCTGTGTATTTCTGTGTAATTCCGTATTATAATTTATTCATTTTCATCTGCAAACTGTCGATAAACCAGTCTCCATATCGTTCGCAGATGATTTGATCCGCGTATTTTACGTTCACCTTGCTATAGGCTTCTGTTCCTACACGCGGTAAGATTTTCTGATAGAAAATTTCGAATCGGCGAAGTTTATCATCCAAATTCTCCGCATTTCCTAAGATCAAATCCTGATCGCCAACGCGTGGCACCAATTCGATATCGCCATTATCGTTAACATAAAGTTGTACGACTTGGTTGCTCCAAAGTTCGCTTTGGTTGATGTGGCGCACAATCGTTGCCAAATCATCCACCACTTGCGATTCTACTGGTTGCAAAGGCTTCCCAAACGATTCACGGATATTTCCGTTCGCTACGATCGTATGCGGAACATATTTTAATGTGGTAGGAATCTTCTTCCCTTCGGTATCCACGTAGAATTCTTGACCAACTCGATTGATTACTCGAAGTAAAATCGCGCGTTGCTGCACTGTAACACGCATCGCACCATCGATATCCACATAAATACCGGCTTGCGAAACATACGGCAATGCAGTTAGCGCTTTCTCAATTTTATGCAATGGAATATCTTGCAACTGACGCCCAATTACCTGCCCAAATTGGTTTTGAATGATCGCTGTAATATCCGCCTGATCGATAAACGTTTCCTTACCTTCCACAAAAATCTGCAGTGCCGTGCAGGTTTGTGAAGCATCCTTTTTACGCACCAATCCCATCAACATCACCACGCCGACCACACCGATAAGCACGAGCGTGATCGATCCAAGCAAACGCCATGGGATATTTTTCAACTGCTTAAGCATGCGTCAAAATTTGCTTTAAAGGTTTTACTAAACGATCAATATCGCCAGCTCCTACCGTCACAATCAATTCCGGCTTTTCGGATTCTACGACCTTCAACACTTCTTCCGGCGAAACAATTCTTTTATCTACTAAATCAATTTTATTCAATAACCAAGAAGAATCCACTCCTTCGATTGGCTTTTCGCGTGCAGGATAAATCTCCATTAACAACAATTCATCCGCCATAGCCAAAACCTCCGCAAAACCATCCACGAAATCACGCGTACGTGTAAACAAATGCGGTTGGAAGATGACGGTCAGTTTCTTGTTCGGATACAATTTGCGCATCGACGTCAAGAACGCACGTAGCTCTTCCGGGTGATGCGCATAATCGTCGATATACACCGCATTCGATTGCTTAACGACATATTCGAAACGGCGCTTTACACCTTTGAACGATGCAAGCGCTGCTACAATTTTATCTCCGGATATACCCAACAAATGGGCTACAGTAATTGCAGAAACTGCATTTTCGATGTTATGCAATCCCGGAATTCCTAAGCGAATATCAGTCAACTGCAAACTTTCGCTTTGATAATCAAAATAGAAATCACCGTCTTTCACGTGTACGTTCGTTGCATAAGCATCCGCTCCCGGCTGCATAGCGTAAGACAAATCGCCTTGAAATGGCAGGCCAGTTTTCACGATTCGTGTTCCACCTTCTACCACGCGATCCAGATATAACTCAAATGACTCTACCAAATGCGCAGCGTCACCATAAATATCTAGATGATCGGCATCGGCTGAGGTAACGATGGCAATATTTGGATGCAAGGTCAAGAATGAGCGATCGAACTCATCCGCTTCCACCACTACGGTGTTATTATCTCCGAAAAGCACATTGCTTTGGTAATTCGTACTGATCCCGCCCAAAAATGCGGAGCAATCGTATCCCGAATCTTTCAATACGTGCGCGATCATGGTTGATGTCGTTGTTTTACCGTGCGTACCAGC
Organism: Sphingobacterium corticis; assembly: GCF_042684745.1. NCBI lineage: Bacteria > Pseudomonadati > Bacteroidota > Sphingobacteriia > Sphingobacteriales > Sphingobacteriaceae > Sphingobacterium > Sphingobacterium corticis. The sequence continues at coordinate 50,220 of NZ_JBHUMA010000004.1, forward strand.
AACGCCAATCGTAAAGCGACTCGAACTGATAAACCCTAAAACTTGGGACCGTTTGTACAACGTGAATCCGCGTTCAATCAAGGTGTTTTTAAGTTTCAAATCGACAGGAACCGCCGGCGTGAAGATGATCAAAACATCATCTTTTGGCGCTGCTAATGACACAGGCAATGCATTAACATCATCCTGATAAATCACTTCGATTCCCTCAGAAACTAAAGCTTGCGTTAGTTCGGTTTCCGTTTTATCGTAGCCGGAAACTGCGCAGCCCAAGCGATGGAAATAGCGCGCTAATCCGCTCATGCCGATTCCGCCAATCCCTAATAAGTAAACCGTTTTAATCTGATCGATATGCATCTTTTACTTTATTAACTTTAACACCTCTTGGGCAATTACCGTATCCGCATCAGGAAGCGCAAACTCACTAATACGTTGTCCTAACTCGTAAGCCGAAGCTTCGTCATTTATCAATTTTATCAATTCATCCACCAAGTGGATACTCGCACTCATATCCGACACCATAATCGCCGCTTTCTTGTCCGCCAACGCCAATGCGTTTTTAGTTTGGTGATCATCCGCCACATTTGGCGATGGAACCAATACTACGGGCTTGCCAATTACGGCGAGCTCAGAAATAGTTCCGGCTCCGGCGCGAGCAACAATAAAATCTGCTGCTGCGTATGCATAATCCATGCGCTCCAAAAATGGCAACATCTTCACCGAATCCGGTAGTTTGTCCGCTAGTTTTTCAGTCAATGCTTCGTGGTAAAAGCCACCACACTGCCAAATCACTTGCACGCCCGCATCCATCAATTTATCCAACCCTTCAAGTACGCAATCATTCAACGTTTTCGCCCCTAAACTACCGCCCGTAACTAATACCGTTTTCTTGCTTAGATCAAGGCCAAACGCATTAATCGCTTCCTCACGCTTTCCTTCAATTTGCACCGAGGAACGACGAATTGGATTTCCCGTTAACAGAATGCGATCCTTTGGAAAGAAGCGATCCATATTTTCATAGGCCACGCAAATCTTCTTTGCTTTTTCACCCAAACGCTTGTTCGTCAATCCGGCGTACGAGTTTTGCTCTTGCACCAAAGTTGGAATGCCCATCATATTGGCCATTATCAACAACGGACCGGAAGCGTAACCGCCAACACCAACTGCAGCTTTCGCGCCGAAATCCTTCAGCACTTTTCTCGCTTTCCACAAGCTTCCAAGCAATCGGAATGGCAATAGCACATTCTTCCACATCGCTTGGCGGTTGAAGCCTTGAATATGCAATCCGACGATTTCGTATCCTGCGGCTGGCACGCGCTCCATTTCCATCTTGCCCTGCGCACCGACAAATAAGATTTCGATATCAGGTTGCAGCTGACGCAAAGCGTTTGCAATCGCAATCGCAGGGAAGATATGTCCTCCCGTTCCGCCGCCACTTATGATTATCTTATTTGCCATCAAGTTTTATTATTAAATAGTTCCTACTACCACACGTTTTGGTACAGGTATTTCATCTAATTCTTCTCTATTTTTCAATTCTTCCACGTTACGACTCACGCTGAGAATAATTCCCAAAGCCACGCTCGTAAATAGAATCGACGTACCACCCATACTTACCAGCGGAAGTGGAACACCCGTAACCGGACCTAATCCAACGGCAACTGCCATATTTGCTAATGCCTGAATCGTTAAACTAAAGCCCAAACCCGCTGCCAAGAATGCACCGAAGGCGCGTGGACTCAATGTCACGATTCGGATAATCCGATACATCAATGCCAAGTATAAACTGAGTAGCACAAATCCGCCGATCGTACCGTATTCTTCGATAATGATCGCGAAGATAAAATCCGAATATGGGTGAGGTAGGACGTTGCGTTGTACGCTATTTCCCCAACCTTTACCAAAAAAACCTCCCGTTGCAATCGCAATTTTGGAGTTGTTAGCTTGGTAGTTTTTATCTTCTTGAAAAGAAACACCACCGCTCCCGTTGATCACTTCTTCGGTTTTAAAGAAACCTTCGAAACGACTGATATATGTTGCGCGACGCGGACCCAATACCGCGACCAAAACTAATAGAATCCCACATCCAACGCACACGATTGCAATTTGCTTGAAAGAAATCCGACCGATAAGCAGCAACAATACGCTAACACCGAAAAGCATCACCGCTGTCGACATATTTGCGACCGCGATCAGTACGAAAACCGCACAAACGGAACCCATAATGGGCAAAAACGATTTCTTTACATCTTTAATCTCTTCTTGCTTGCGCGAAAGCATACGCGCCAAGAAAGTAATCAGTGCCAGCTTGGCCAAATCGGAGGTTTGAAACGATTGATTGATGACAGGAATTGTCAACCATCGATTCGCTTGGTTGATCGAATCACCAAAAATCAACGTCGCTAATAACAATGGAATCGTAATAATCATTAACATTTTAGAGATTCCGGCATAATAGCGATAATCCAATTTGTGCGACAGGTACATCAAAACCAATCCGACAGCGATGATGGCAAAGTGTTTAAAGAGATACAACTCCGTACCTTTTCCTTCTTTGTAAGCCAAAGTTCCCACCGAGCTGTAAACCGCCAGCAAAGACCATCCGGAAAGGATAATCACGATTATCCAGATCCATTTGTCTCCTTTGAGTTTTGAAAATAACTGTTCTACTGACATCGCTTATTTGTTTAAATGCTACAATGCCATTACAGCATCTTTGAACTGATCGCCACGATCTTCGTAGTTTTTGAACCAATCGAAACTTGCACAAGCTGGCGATAACAATACGGTATCTCCCTTTTTCGCAATGTGTGAAGCGATTTCTACTGCATCACCCATCGACGCACTGTTTACAATCACTTCCGTGTCCGACTCAAATGCTTCGTGAATACGACCATTATTTTTACCGATGCAGATAATCGCCTTAACTTTGCTTTTCACAAGATCGCGCAACATATCGTAATCATTTCCTTTGTCCACACCACCCATGATCAAAACGATATCCGGCGAGAAACTTTCCAATGCATACCAAACGGAATTGACATTCGTCGCTTTTGAATCGTTGATGTAAGTAACGCCACCGATACAAGCCACATGCTCTAAACGATGTGCAATATTGACGTAGGACTGCATACTTTCCTTCATCGCGCTATTGCGCAATTGTTGCGCTTTAGCCGCTAATCCTGCAGCAGAATTGTTGTACACATTGTGCTTGCCTTGGAGTGATAATTCTTCAATATTCATCGTAAATGTTTCCCGTTTAGGTATGTTAATGATTAATTTCTTTTGTTCGTCTATATAAGCGCCTTGCGCAATTGCCGTCGTATCTTCCTGCGTAAATGGCAATGCCATTGCGGCAGTTTGATGGCGTTCCAAGCCTTTTACAATCTCTTCATCGTCCGCGCAGTAGATGAAATAATCTTCCGCTTGCTGATTTTGGATAATGCGAAACTTAGAATCGACATACAGATTCATGTCGTAGTTATAGCGATCCAAGTGATCCGGCGTGATATTCAGCAGAATGGCAATATTTGCGCGGAAATGATGCATATCATCCAACATAAAACTGGATAATTCCAACACATAGATATCGTGCTTTTCACGCGCAACTTGTAGCGCAAAACTCTGTCCTATGTTTCCGGCGACACCTACATTCGTTCCTGCGTGACGAAAGATATCGTACGTCAACATCGTTGTCGTTGACTTTCCATTTGATCCTGTGATGCACACCAATGTTGCATCAGTATATTGTGCAGCGAATTCGATTTCCGAAATCATTGGAATGTTCGTTTTGCGCAACTGCTGAATCAAAGGCGCTTTTTCCGGAATCCCCGGACTTTTGATCACCAAATCAGCATTTAAAATCAGTTCTTCGGTATGCTGTCCTTCTTCAAAAGGAATTTGCTCCTGCTGCAAGGTTTCTTTGTAAGCTTCTGCCAACGCACCCATATCCGACAAGAACACATCGAATCCTTTATCGCTCGCTAGAATAGCTGCGCCAACACCGCTCTCGCCACCACCTAAGATGACAACGCGACCGGATTGCGGATAATAGCTATGTTGGATATTCGGCATCTATCTCACTTTTAATGTTACGATGGTCAAAATCGCCAGCATGATCGAAACGATCACAAAACGCGTCACAATCTTCGATTCGTGATAACCCTTTTTCTGATAATGGTGATGCAATGGCGACATCAAGAAAATACGTCGACCTTCGCCAAACCGCTTTTTCGTGTATTTGAAATACGACACCTGCATTATTACCGACAGATTTTCGATTAAGAAAACTCCACAAAGCACTGGAATCAACAATTCTTTACGAATCAAAATAGCAAATGCTGCGATTACTCCGCCGATCATCAAACTTCCGGTATCGCCCATGAAAACCTGCGCCGGATAAGCGTTATACCACAGAAAACCTGTACAAGCACCAATGAATGCTCCGGCAAAAATTACCAGCTCACTAGAATTCGGGATGTACATAATATTAAGGTAATCCGAGAAAATCACGTTACCGGAAACGTAGGCAAGAATCGCTAATGTAATCCCCATAATAGCCGAGGTTCCCGTCGCTAAACCGTCAATTCCGTCCGTAATATTCGCTCCGTTCGAAACCGCTGTTACGATAAACACGATCACCAAAAGAATCACTCCGAAAGAAACCCAAGTTCCCGATAAACCCAAAAAGCTTAATGCTTTCGCATAATCGAACTCGTTATTCTTATAGAATGGGATGTTCGTCTTTGTTGATTTAACATCCTCCACGTAAGTTTTTTCTCCCGTTGATGGATTAATGACCACGGCAACTGGAACAGAAGATGTTGGATTAGTAACCTGCTCACGCACCAAAATACTTGGATGAAAATACATCGTCACTGCAATAAAAACACCTAAACCGATTTGACCGATAACTTTGAAGCGTCCAGCCAAACCTTCCTTATTCTTTTTGAAAACTTTAATATAATCATCTAAAAACCCAATTGCTCCCATCCAAATGGTGGTTATAATTAGGATGATGACGTAGATGTTATCCAGTTTTGCGAAAAGTAAAGTCGGAATCAAAATACCGGCGATAATGATCAAACCGCCCATTGTCGGCGTACCTTGTTTTTGTTTCTCGCCGTCCAATCCCAAATCGCGAACGGTTTCTCCAACTTGCTTGCGATGCAACAAGCGAATAAGGCGGCTACCGAATACCGTAGTAATGATCAGTGAAGTGATCACCGCCATCGCTGTACGGAAAGAGATATACTGGAACAAACCCGCTCCAGGAATATGCACATGCTCGTTTAGCCAAGTAAATAAATAATATAACATCCCTCTTATTGCTCGTTAAATGCGCTAGCTAATTGTTCCTTATCGTCAAAATGGTGTTTCACACCGTTGATATCTTGATATTTTTCGTGTCCTTTTCCTGCGATCACGATGATGTCGCCCGGCTGTGCCAAATGACATGCTGCACGAATAGCTTCTCGACGATCCGCAATGCTGAATACCGCCTTGCGTTTATCTGCCGGAATACCCGCTTCCATTTCACGGATGATTTGCAACGGATCTTCGCTACGCGGATTGTCCGAAGTAAGAATTACCGTATCGCTTTTCAAAGCCGCCACCTTCGCCATAGTCGGACGTTTCGCTTTATCACGATCGCCGCCGCAACCGATTACGGTGATAATTTGCTGCCCCGATTGGCGCAAGCCATGCACCGTTTCCAGTACATTTTCCACCGCATCCGGCGTATGCGCATAATCCACAATACCGATTTGCCCTTGTGGCGATGTCAACGCTTCAAAACGACCTTCTGCTCCAACGATATCACTAATCGCCGTCAGTACTTTCATCGTTTCTTGCTCCAATAGAATAGCAGCGCCGTAAACCGCTAATAAATTGTAGGCATTGAAGTGCCCCACCAATTTTACCCATACATCTTGCCCATCAATATGCAGCAACATACCATCGAAATGACTTTCAACAATTCGTGCCTTAAAATCGGCCAAACCTTTCAGTCCGAAAGATTTTTGATGTGCTACGGTATTTTGCAACATCACATTCCCATTTTTATCATCGACGTTCGTCAGCGCAAATGCATAACGATCGAGGTTATCAAAGAATTGCTTTTTAGCTTTGATGTAATTGTCGAATGTTCCGTGGAAATCGAGGTGATCGTGCGTAATGTTTGTGAAAATTCCGCCAGCAAACCGCAATCCAGCGATACGTTGTTGTACCACCGCGTGCGAGCTCACTTCCATAAAGCAATAATCACAACCTGCATCCACCATTTGACGAAGCAAACGATTTAAAGAAATTGGATCAAGCGTAGTATGTGTTGTTGGCAAAACTTCTCCCGCCAAACGATTTTCTACTGTTGATAATAATCCGACCTGATAGCCCAAAGCGACAAATAAATTGTACAGCAAAGTAGCCACGGTGGTTTTACCATTCGTTCCCGTCACACCAACCAATTTCAATTGCTGTGAAGGATTATCGTAAAAGTTAGCAGCCAACAATCCTAAAACGTAGGATGAATCATCGACCAACAAATAAGTAATATGATTTAAAATGTGATCCGGCCATTCTTCTACCAAAACGCAACTTGCGCCCAAAGCAATGGCTTTATCAATAAATAAATGACCATCGGTATGCGTTCCGCGAACCGCCACGAACAGCGTATCCGGTTCCACCGCACGCGAATCAAAACACAGTCCAGACACCGCTATTTCTAGCGATCCTTTATATTCCTTAACTGGAATAGCATGAAGTAAATCTTTCAATATCATACAATCCTATGTTTAGTTCAATTCCAATAATACCTTCGATCCGGCAGCTAATTTCTGACCTGCCATCAACGATTGCGCTGTTACGCGTCCTTTTCCTTTTACTGACGTTTTGAAGCCTGCGTTTTCCATCGCGTAAATCGCATCCGTCAATCCCATACCCAAAACGCTCGGCACTACGCCTTCTTTAAATTCTGCCTCTGTGAACGTATTGATGGTGCGTTGCGCGCTATCTTTTACCGGAAGCGTCAATGCCGACCAATTATTTACTTGAGCACCCATCCAAGCATACACTTTGGATGAAGCTTCCTTCGATCCGACCAGCGTATGTGGTGTTTTGCTGCCTTTGCTGTTGACCTTTCTCTTTTCGAATTTCTCATGCAAACTCAAATCATTGGCGTAAACCATGTCCGCCAACTCTTTGAAAACCGGACCAGCAGTAGATCCACCATAATAGCCGTTTCGTGGATTACGAATTACCACGATCATGCTGTATTTCGGATTTTCCGCCGGAAAATATCCTGCAAATGAAGATTGATAGCGACGCGCGCCATATCCTCTCGAACCATCCGCCATTTGCGCTGTGCCTGTCTTCCCGGCAGCGGTGTATAACGGACTTCTCAAACTTTTGCCCGTTCCATTCTTCATCACGCTGCGCATCATGCCCTGCATTTTATCAATAGCTTCTGGCGATGCAATTTGCTCGTTGATCACACGCGCTTCAAAACGTTCTACGGTATTGCCTAAGTTTCTAATCTCTTTCACAAACAATGGTGCAATCATTTTACCATCATTTGCCACGGCATTATACAGAGCCAAGGTTTGCAATGGCGTTAATTTCAATTCATAACCGTAAGCCATTTGTATCAACGACAACTTGCTCCACGATTTGCTATCCGGCGTTTTTACCAAAGGATCGCCCTCACCAGGAATTTGCAATTCCAAACGATTATTTAACCCCCAGCTATGTAGCTTTTTAATAAACTTGGCTGGCTGACTTCCATAATGCGTGTTGATTAACTTCGTAACCGCTACGTTGGAAGATTCTTCGAAAGCTTCCTGCACACTGACGCGTGATTTTTTTGGTGCGTGCGAATCGCGAATCGTATGCGATGGAACTTTATACGTTCCGTTGCCGATATCCACAATCGTTGTCGTATCGATATATCCGTCATCAATCGCTGCTAAATACGAAGCCACTTTGAATGTCGATCCAGGATCAGCACCTTGCGCAATGGCATAGTTAAACTTCTCGCGATAAACACCATCTTTATCTCGTGTGAAGTTGGCAATTGCACGCACTTCTCCAGTGGCAACTTCCATTAGAATTACACAACCATTATCTGCATTGCTTTTAATCAATTGCTTTTCCAAGGCGCGTTGCGCCATATCCTGCATATTGACATCAATCGTTGCGATAATATCTGAACCATCCACCGGCGCAATTTCTACTTCACGACTAACCGGAACCCAAACACCACCAGCAATACGTTGCATCATCTGCATCCCGCTCTTCCCTTCAATATAATCGCCAAAAGCACCTTCCAATCCAACACGGTATTCATCGTTACGATAACCGATTGTTCGGGCAGCCAAATTCGTGAACGGCAGAATACGTTTGTTTTCTTGCACCGCGATTAGACCGCCAGAAAAACGACTACGTCCCTCTTTGAATGTTTTCAAAAGCGGAAACGTTTTCAATTCTTTCAAATCTTGATGCGAAACATTGCGCTTTAACAACATATAGCGCTGTCCTTTTGCGCGCCCTTCTTTCAACTGCGTCAAATATTGACGCGCTGATTTATCACCGAAGAATTGCGCAAGGCGAATCGCTAAAGAATCCACACGCGCTTGAAACACATCACTATGTTCTTCAGGGATTGCCATCGCATCAAAGCGAACTGTATATTCCGGCACGGAAGTAGCTAACAAGCTCCCGTCGTTGGAGTAAATATTTCCACGCGCAGCTTCAACAATACGTTCTTTAATGGTCAATGAATCAGCAATGGCTTGCCATTTATTGCCATCGACATACTGCACATGAAGCATTTTGCCGAAAACCAATAGCGCGCCAAACACCATTAGCCCGAAGGCTAGGTACACACGAATCAAAATGGATTTTCTGATGTTCATGATATACGGCGTTTACGCTTTTAATCTTCTTTTTTAATTAATTCAATCTTTATTGGTGGCTCGGTGCGTTCGGTTAATCCCAACGTATCGGCACGTTTCGCAATCTCCGATTGCGTCGTCAACTTCATCAATTCTGCGTGCAGCGATTTATAATCCCAACCCAGCTCTTTTACCTCTTTACCCAAGCGATCGATCCGGCGAACTGTATTTTCTGCCAAATGTCGATTAGAGATATAAATCAAACCCAACAAAGCAACGAATGCGATGAAGGGCAAATTCTTCGTGACCAAGTAAGCAGACAAAGGGTTGGTCGAAAAAAAAGAACGGAGGAAATTTTGGGTTTCCTCGACTTTCTCTTCTAGTTCATCGGACATTTCCTCCTGAACTTCTTCACTCAGTTCGCTATTTTTAATTTTATTCCTGGTCATGCGATCAAGCTTTATTTAACTTTTCTGCTATCCGCAACTTCGCGCTCCGGGCTCTATTATTTTGCTGCACTTCGTTCTCCGTTGCTACAATCGCCTTCCGACTGATGACATGAAAAGGTTTGATTTCATTTCCAAAAAAATCCTTTTCCACCTCGCCTTTAAATTTTCCTTTGGCCATAAAGTTCTTCACCAATCGATCTTCCAAAGAATGATAAGACATAATAACCAAACGTCCGGTCGGCCTAAGTACGGAAACTGTTTGCTCCAAAAACTCCTGCAACGCTTCCAATTCTTTATTCACTTCAATACGCAATGCCTGAAAAACCTGCGCATGATATTTATGTTCTTTTCCGCGAGGAACCAACGATTTGATCACCTCTTTTAATTGAGCAACGGACTGAATCGACGTGCTCAATCGAGCTGTTACAATCGCTTTTGCCAATGATTTGGCATTTTGAATTTCTCCGTACATGCCAAAAATCCGGTGCAAATCCTCCTCAGGATACTGATTGATAATTTGCGTCGCATCCAAATCCGCTACCTGATCCATCCGCATATCCAAATTCGCATCAAAACGAATCGAAAAACCGCGATCGGCAGCATCAAACTGATGGGAGGAAACACCCAAATCGCCCAAAATTCCATCTACCTGACGAACACCTTCCAAGCGAAGGCTATTTTTCAAGAATCTAAAATTCTGATGCACCAAACGAAAACGAGTATCATCAATCGCATTCTTCAAGGCATCCGGATCCTGATCAAAAGCAAACAAACGTCCATCCGGACCTAAGTGCTTAAGAATTTCGCGCGAATGTCCTCCACCACCGAAAGTAACATCAACATACACACCGTTCGGCTTGATATTCATTGCCTCGATGCACTCCTGCAACATAACCGGAACGTGATATACTTCGCTACTCATCTTCCAAATCTCCTATATCCAATCCGCCCATCACTTTCTCACCCAATGTTGCAAAATCATCTTCACTCATCTCGGCCAGCGTTTCTTGATAAACCGATTTCGACCAAACCTCAATTCGATCAAACTGACAAGCTAACATCAATTCTCCATTGATACCAGCATATTCAGTCAGCATTTTCGGCAACAAAACGCGATTCGCCGAATCCAATGTCAGTTCTGTAGCGCCGCTCATAAACTTCCGAATGAAGTTTCTGTTTTCGGCTTTAAACTTATTCAACTTGGACAGCTGTTTCATCATTTTAGACCATTCCGAACGCGGATAAATCACCAAGTTTTTCTCGAAACCACGGTTCACAATAAGCCCCTCTTGCTCAATGTTGGGTATTTGTTTTTTGAGCAACGCAGGAACCACCATTCTACCTTTGGCGTCCAACTTACATATATATTCTCCAGTCAGTTCGGTCATACAGCTAATCAGCGTAATCGAAATCAAATGTAAAATTATACACTTTCTCCCACTTTACAACACTTTGCCCCACAAAAAAGTTTTCCACACTACCGTTTTCTTACGTTTCGAGTCCAAACAGCGCTTAATCACTGATCTTGTAGATGTTACAGCTGTTTGAAGACGCGTACATACGAGACAAAACCAACCCTATTTAGCTTATACTTAACTCACCGGACGACGCGAACAACGGAAAAATAATAGTGAAGTGGGAGATTCCGCCCAGCGGTGGGAGATCGTGTCAGGAATTAGCGCTCGGAGATAACGTTGCGGTTGAAGAACTTTTCGTTTTTGTGTATAAAATCCGATATTTTTGCCAACAGATTCTGAATTACATAAAATAGAATAGCAACATGCACAGAACACATACTTGCGGCGAACTTCGTTTGGCCGATCTGGGAAAGACCGTCACTTTGAGTGGATGGGTACAGAAATCGCGGGATTTGGGAGGAATGACATTTATCGACGTACGCGATCGATATGGAATTACTCAACTTGCATTTGATGTAGACGATGATCAGACCTTACGCAGCAAAGCATTGGAACTGGGCAGAGAATATGTAATTAAAGTTACTGGAACGGTAATCGAGCGTTCGAGTAAGAATGCAAAAATCGCCACTGGAGATATTGAAATCAAGGTTAGCGATTTAGAAATCTTAAACGCAGCAAAACTACCTCCTTTTACGATCGAAGATGAAACGGATGGTGGTGATGATATCCGCATGAAGTTTCGTTATTTAGATTTACGTCGTAATCCGGTACGCGAGAACCTGATTTTGCGCCATAAAATGTCGCAAGAAATTCGCCGCTATTTGGATGGCGCAAACTTCTTGGAAGTAGAAACGCCCGTATTGATTAAATCCACTCCGGAAGGAGCGCGCGATTTCGTTGTACCTTCTCGCATGAACCAAGGAGAATTTTACGCACTTCCGCAATCGCCTCAAACGTTCAAACAGCTTTTGATGGTTTCGGGCTTCGATCGTTATTTCCAAATCGTGAAATGTTTCCGCGATGAGGATTTACGCGCAGATCGTCAGCCAGAATTTACGCAAATCGACTGTGAAATGGCTTTCGTTGAGCAAGAAGATATATTAAATATGTTCGAAGGATTGACGAAGCATCTGTTTAAAACGGTAAAAGGAATCGATTTAGGTAAGGTACCGCGCATGACGTATGATGATGCCATGCGTTTATATGGTTCCGACAAACCCGACACGCGCTTCGGCATGCAGTTCGTGGAATTAAACGAAGTTGCCAAAGGCCACGATTTCCCTGTATTTGAACAAGCGGAATTGGTGGTTGGTATCAATGCTAAAAACTGCGCAAGCTACACCCGTAAGCAATTGGATGCTTTGACGGATTTCGTTAAGCGCCCACAAATCGGCGCTACCGGATTAGTATACGCTCGCCATAACGAAGATGGTTCCATCAAATCTTCTGTCGACAAATTTTATGATGCAGCAGCTTTATCAAAATGGGCGGAAGCATTTGGCAGCGAAGCAGGCGATTTATGGTTAATCATGGCAGGACCAAAAGACAAAGTGCGCAAACAACTAAACGAATTGCGTTTGGAAGTTGCTGGACAATTGGGCTTGCGTGATAAAAACACGTTTGCGCCACTTTGGGTAATCGATTTTCCATTGTTGGAATGGGATGAAGAATCGCAACGCTACCATGCCATGCATCATCCATTCACCTCCCCTAAGCCGGAAGATATTGCATTATTAGAAAGTCAGCCGGGCGATGTTCGCGCTAATGCGTACGATTTGGTGATTAATGGCGTGGAAGTCGGTGGTGGATCTATCCGTATTCACGATCGCACTTTGCAATCCAACATGTTTAAACATTTAGGATTTACGCCAGAAGAAGCAGAGAAACAATTCGGTTTCTTATTAGAAGCATTTACATACGGCGCTCCACCGCACGGCGGTTTAGCGTTCGGATTAGATCGTTTAGTTTCCATTTTCGCCGGATTGGATAGCATCCGCGATGTGATTGCATTTCCGAAAAACAATAGCGGTCGCGATGTGATGATCGACGCGCCATCTCCAATTGCCGAACAGCAATTGGATGAGTTAGCGCTTCGCGTAAAATTATAAATCATACAGCCCATAAGAAAAGTTGGCAAGAAGATTGCCAACTTTTCTGTGATTTAACCCCAACTCGAATATCCACACATGCCAAAAACGAAGGAAGAAGAATTTTGGAAAGCTTGCGAAGCTAGCGCCGCGAATCCGGACAGCCAAGCTACGCTCCAATCGCATATTGGAAATTATCAAGAAGTTTTTCAGCATTCCTCCGCTCGTTTTAGAAATTTGACCAATGCAAAAAGGAAAGCGCATCTGATCAAATGGAAAGCTATCGAAAATCTTGATCGCTATTTGGTGGATTTTGAAGCAAACTTTACGCGTGCTGGCGGAAAAGTAATTTGGGCGAACGATGCAGCCGAAGCATTGGAAGAACTCCACAAACTACTTCTATCCTACCAACCGGATGCCGTGATGAGCAATCATGCCATGATTCATGAAGAAATTGGGCTGCCGGATTATCTTGCAAAATCCCGCTATCGTGATGAGCAAACGGATTTCGGTCGACATATTACGGCGCTTGCCGGCAAAAAGCCAACGCACGTTATCCAGCCAGCGATTGATTTGGATGAGGAAAAAGCTTGGGCTTTGTGGACTGCAAAACATCCGCAACCTAAAGCAAGCGAGCAAATCATAGAGCAGAAAGCCGATGCTGATGATGTTGAAAGCAAATCGACGGAAGTTATCGAAACCGTAAGCGATGAAAGCAAAAGCTTCACTGCGCAAATGCTTGAGCAGTTTCGCGAAATTCAGCGTGAACGCGTAAAGCTCAATTCTGTGTTGATATCTGGTGCTGACTATTTAACCGCGGATAGCGGTAGCGTCGTGATCAACGAAAGTGAAGGAAACGAACGCTTGCACCAAGCATTTTGCCCTCACCATATCGTATTCGCCGGAATCGATAAAATTCTTCCTTCCATTCTTGATCTGGATTTATTTATTCCTTTGGGAACTTTACACGATCAGGGACAGCATATCCAAACATATCACACGATATTGAGCGGCGGAAGAAAAGGCCGAGAAACCGATGGACCGGAGCAGATGGTGCTGATTTTAGTTGATAATGGAAGGTCAAATTTATTAGCAAAAACAGAACAGCGCCAAGCTTTATATTGGATGGAATGCGGCGCTAGTAGTAACGCTTGTGACATATATGGCGCGGTTGGTGGCGAAGCGTACCAAAACGTTTATCCCGGACCAATGGGCGCAGTGTTTGCTCCGCACATAAACAAGGAGGATAACTTTACATTTCTAGATCATGCGGCGAGCTTTAAAAATCAAGACCGACCAAGTCCGCTGGATATTGATATCAATCGTTTGTTACTAAAAAACCGACACGATCGCATAGCAGAATCTGAAAGCGCTAATAATCCACCACGCTTATGGCGCTGGTACTCCAAACTGGCTCGCAATCGAAAATACTTGGATTTCTTCGGGAAAGGCGTAAAAAATATGCTTATTAAATTCTTCTTCCAAAAACCTTGGGGCGAACAACGTGCTTTACCACGTGTGCCGGACAAGTCCTTTTCTACCCAATGGCGCACGAAACAGAAAGACAACGATTAAGTAAATAATCTGTACCTTTGCCTTTCTTAATAAAAACCGCATGTCACGACAAGTTCCAGAAGACGGCACCGAGCTTCCATTAATGGAAGAATTTTACACCATTCAAGGCGAAGGCTACCACACCGGTAAGGCCGCATATTTTATTCGCTTAGGAGGTTGTGATGTGGGATGTCATTGGTGCGATGTGAAAGAAAGCTGGGACGCGAGCGTTCATCCATTGACGCACGTCGAAACAATTGTTGATCATGCCGATATCCATCCCGCAAAAACCGTTGTTGTTACTGGTGGAGAGCCATTAATATATAATCTAGAACCCCTAACAAAAAGCCTGCAAGATCGCGGTATTCGTACATTCATGGAAACTTCCGGCGCCTATCCACTGAGTGGGAATTGGGACTGGATCTGCTTGTCGCCGAAGAAGTTTAAAGCTCCTCGAAAAGATGTCCTCGACGCAGCAGGCGAATTGAAAGTGATCATTTTCAATAAAAGTGATTTCAAATGGGCGGAGGAGCATGCTGCAATGGTCGGATCGAATTGTAAATTGTACTTGCAACCCGAATGGTCAAAAGCAACAGAAATGACGCCATTGATTATAGATTACGTGATGAACAATCCAAAATGGGAAATCTCATTACAAACCCATAAGTACCTGAATATCCCTTAATCGTTTACACGATTTTTTCCTGAAATATCTTTTCGCAGAACCTGTCCTCATCACAGCGTTGTTACCATTCTATGCTCACATTTTTTCACTATTTGTTGCGAATTTTCCTTAATATTGAGCTGCCCTATTAATAATTTATGAATTTGCTAAAACGTTTTTTGCCGTGTTTGCTCTGCGTCGCTTCTGCATCTGCACAAAGCACGATGGATGAAGTCGATCGACTGCAATCTGAACCCAAGATTTATCCGGTCTACAAAATAAATAGTCCATTGGAAATTGATGGTCGAGATCAAGATCAAGCTTGGGCAAACATTCCTTGGTCGGATGCATTTGTCGATATCGAAGGATTACAAAAACCGAAACCTAAATACAACACACGGTTCAAGATGGCGTACGATGATGATCATTTGTATATCTACGCGAACATGGAGGAACCACACGTTTGGGGAGATATTACCAAATATGATGAAATCATCTTCCACAATAATGATTTTGAGGTTTTCATGAAGCCAGATGTGCATCAGGATCACTATTATGAGCTCGAAATAAATCCGCTAAACACCATTTTCGATTTGGCCATGCCGAAACCTTATCGCTTTGGTGGGAACGCATTAATACATTGGGACATCAAAGGTTTGAAATCTGCGGTTCATGTTTCCGGAACACTAAATGATCCCACAGATGTTGATCAATTTTGGGGATTGGAAATAGCGATTCCATTTTCCGCTTTACATAGTTTCGGAACAGGTCGTACCCCAAAAGATAAAGCACATTGGTTATTTAATTTCTCGCGTGTGCAATGGCAACATGAAATCAAAGACGACATCTACAAGCGCAAGGAGCAAAATGGAAAATTACTTCCAGAAGATAACTGGGTTTGGTCGCCAATTGGATTGATCAACATGCACTATCCGGAACGCTGGGGATACATTCAATTTTTGAAACAACAAGCAACCCCTTCCCTACCTAAATACCACGATATAAAACGGTTAGGATGGAATATCCATTACCTTCAACAGGTTTATAAGAAGAAGCAAGGAAAATACGCTCCGCAACTTATACAGCTTACCGATTACGATAAATACACAGCAGCAAAAGATCAATTTGAGCTAACGTACGATCGTACAAAAGATGGAACGGCATATTTGCTTCGCATCAAAGACCGGAAAAACAATAGTACATTTACGATCGACCACGCTGGAAATCATACATACCATGAATAAAAGAAATTTCATAAAAGCATCCCTTCTCGGAATGGCTGCACTCCAACTTCCGAAGCTTTCCATCGCGGAAGCGAAGGTTACGCCGCTTACATTCGATTACTGGATGTGGATAAGACCGAATAAAGACGACAATGATGCAACATTAAAAAAGCGTTATCAATCGTACCGCGACGCGGGTGTTCGCGGTTTGCTTTTCGAAGATTATAGCAAAAGGCACTTTCAAGTTGCCAAAGAGCTTGGCATGGAAACGCACCGTTGGATGTGGACGATGAACCGGGGCGAGAAAGAATTATTGGAAAAGCATCCGGAATACTATGCGGTAAGCCGCTCAGGAAAATCTTGCGCCGATCAACCAGCTTATGTGGATTATTACCGATTTCTTTGCCCATCTCATCCCGATGTTCCTAAATATTTGGAAGAAAAAGCCAGAGAACAACTGGAAAAGCAAGATGTGGACGGTTTGCACTTGGATTATATTCGCTATCCTGACGTTATCCTGCCTACCAATCTTTGGCAAAACTACAATCTAGATCAATCTTCTGAATTAGCGGATTACGATTTCTGTTATAGCAAATTCACGAAGGCGGCCTTCTTGGAAGAAACCGGCATTGATATCGATAAGGTGGAGCGTCCGGAGCAGAGTCCGTCTTGGCGCGCATTCCGCTACGAACAAATCAACCGTGTGGTAAATCGCATCGCGAAAGTTTCAAAAGAATATGAAAAACCGTTGACGGCGGCTGTATTTCCAACGCCGGATCTAGCGCGTCGCATGGTTCGACAAGATTGGGCAAACTGGGATTTGGATGCGGTATTTCCGATGATTTATCATGGTTTCTATCAAGAACCCGTGTATTGGGTTGGACAAGCCGTTAAGGAAGGCGTACAAACATTAAACAAGAAGTTTCCGCTTTACGCCGGATTGTATATGCCGGATTTCAAGGACAGCACAGAATTGCAAGAAGCCATTAAACTGGCAAAAACCAATGGCGCGGCAGGAGTTTCTCTCTTCGGCGAACGCGAATTTGATCAGGAAACAATCAAATTACTCCGCTCATTACGCTAACTTACTGAGGCCGAACTCCGCGGTAGCTATATTCAATTTTAGCTCCAAAGAACAAAAAAAATGCTATCTTTGTATCCCGTACAAAAGACAGATATTCCATTGCTAAAAGGCAGTGGAGTATCGCTCAAAATCCTTCAAATACTATGAGTAAATACATCTTTGTTACGGGCGGCGTAACTTCGTCATTAGGCAAAGGCATCATTGCGGCCTCGTTGGCAAAACTTCTCCAAGCACGCGGTTTAAAAGTTACCATCCAAAAATTCGACCCTTACATTAACATTGATCCAGGAACATTGAATCCTTACGAACATGGCGAATGTTACGTAACGGAAGATGGTGCAGAAACCGATTTGGATTTGGGGCATTACGAGCGTTTTCTAAACGTTCCAACCTCGCAAGCCAACAACGTAACTACCGGACGTATTTACCAACATGTTATTCAACAAGAGCGCGAAGGCGCTTATTTGGGGAAAACGGTACAAGTTGTTCCACATATTACCGATGAAATCAAGCGACGTATGCAATTGCTGGGACAATCCGGCGAATACGATATCGTGATCACCGAGCTTGGTGGTACCGTGGGTGATATCGAATCATTGCCATTTATCGAAGCTGTTCGTCAATTGCGTTGGGAATTGGGTAGCAGCAATTCATTAGTGATTCACTTGACGTTAATCCCATATTTAGCGGCAGCGGGTGAATTAAAAACAAAACCGACGCAGCACTCGGTCAAAACATTATTGGAGTATGGTATTCAGCCCGATATTTTAGTTTGCCGTACCGAGCATAAATTAACACAAGATATCCGTAAGAAATTGGCGTTGTTCTGCAATGTGAATATCAATGCAGTAATCGAATCCATCGATGCATCGACGATTTACGACGTACCATTGTTAATGTTGAAAGAGCAATTGGATAAAACGGTTCTTTCAAAACTCAAACTTTCGACAAAAACAGAACCGGATCTAGAAAACTGGAAGACGTTTTTAGGAAAGCTTAAAAATCCTACTAACGAAGTAAACATCGGTTTGGTGGGCAAATACATCGAGTTACCAGATGCTTATAAATCCATCGCCGAAGCATTTATCCATGCTGGATCGGCCAACGAAACAAAAGTTAAAGTAAAATCTATCGCAGCGGAAAGCATTGATGCAGAAAATGTAGCCGACAAATTGAAAGGTTTGGATGGTGTATTGGTAGCACCAGGATTTGGCGCGCGCGGATTGGAAGGAAAATTAGAAGCGATTAAGTTTGTACGCGAAAATCAAATTCCTTTCTTCGGCATTTGTTTAGGCATGCAATGTTCGGTTATTGAATTTGCGCGCAACGTACTTTCATTGAGCGGAGCAAATAGTTTCGAGATGGATGAATCCACCAAATATCCAGTTATCAATTTGATGGAAGAACAAAAAACCATCAAAAATATGGGCGGAACAATGCGTTTGGGCGCTTACGACTGTGATTTAAAGAAAGGAACACGGGCTTATTCCATTTATGGAAAAGCCAAAATTACCGAACGCCACCGCCACCGCTACGAGTTCAACAACGAATATTTGGCGCAGTTTGAGGAAGCTGGCATGATCGCTTCGGGGAAAAATCCGAAAACTGGACTAGTAGAAATTGTGGAATTAAAAGACCATCCTTTCTATGTGGCCGGACAATTTCACCCAGAATTAAAATCAACGGTAGCAAATCCTCACCCACTTTTTGTTAGTTTTGTAGCCGCTGCGCTTACGCATAAGAAAGCTGCGAATAAATAAACATCCAAAAAAGAGAGAAAATAAGTTAAAATGGATAGAAATAATATCATTGGGCTGGTCTTGATCTTCATCATCTTCGCCGGTTCATTTTGGTTGATGAAGCCTTCCGAGCAAGAGATTCAGGCAGAGAAAGCACGTCAAGATTCTACAGAACGCGTTGAAAAAGGTTTGTCGCCAATTAAAGATTCGTTGCAACAAATCGTAGAGTCAAACGAAGTAGATTCTGCAAAATTGAACGAACCATTCGGAGCGAGCAGCTTTGGCGAGGAAGAACTTATCAAATTAGAGAACGATAAAATCATCGCTACCGTTTCTACAAAAGGCGGACGTATCAAATCCGTCGAATTAAAAGGACAGCAAAATTTCGATGGTAATCCATTGATCTTGTTCGATGGAGATCACAATACGTTCGGACTAGAATTCAATGTTCCGGGAAAAGCTGTTAACACAAACGATTTGTATTTCAAATCGCAAGGTGGTGACAACAGCGCATTAACAATGCGTTTGAACTACTCGGACAACCAATACATCGACTACATTTATTCCTTAGAAAAAGACAGCTACAATGTTGGTTTGACCATCGAAACGAAAGGAATTCAAAATGCGTTGGATGTAAAATCGAAAAACATCTTGTTGAATTGGGAAACCATTTTAACACAAAAAGAGAAAAATATTTCTGGAGAGCGCGATAAATCATCGATCTACTACCGCGATGTAGAAGGAAATATCGACAACTTGTCGGAAAGTAAAGATGATGATGAAACGGTAGAACAACCGGTAAATTGGATCGCGTTTAAGCAACACTACTTTTCCAACATTTTATCGAGCAAAGAAGGTTTTAACAACGTAAACCTAACGGCGCGCGCTGGCACGAGTGACAATATCGTCAAGTTATATAAAGCGAAAGCGGAATTATCGAACAACGGTAAAGATCAAAGCTACAACCTCAATTTCTTCTTCGGACCGAATCAATACAACACCTTGAAAGCCGAAGGAAATGACTACAACAAGATCATCAACATGGGTTGGGGACCAATTAGCTGGATCAACCGTTTCATCACAGTTCCAATCTTTGATTTCTTGGACGGGTTTGCGTTATCTTACGGAATTGTAATCTTGATTTTAACCGTTCTATTGAAAGGCGCAATGTTCCCGCTTACCTACAAATCGTACCTTTCCATGGCGAAAATGCGTGTTTTAAAACCGCAATTGGACGAAATCAAAGCGAAGGTTGGTGAAGATAATCCCATGTTATTACAGCAAGAACAAATGAAGTTGTACAAGCAAGCGGGTGTAAATCCTTTGGGCGGATGTCTGCCTTTAGTATTGCAAATGCCATTTACCCTTGCCTTCTTCTTCTTCTTCCCCAACCTATTCGAGCTACGTGGCGAATCGTTCTTATGGGTGAAAGATTTATCGACCTACGATTCAGCAATTTCCTTTGCACCGATCGCCTTCGGGATCGACCACATTTCTTTGATGTGTGTATTAATGACCATCACGACATTGTTAACGACTTGGTATAACAATACCACTTCTGGAGCGAGTGCCGTAGGTCAAATGAAATACATCGGTTACATTATGCCGTTGATGTTTTTCTTCTTGTTAAACAACTTCCCTGCAGGTTTGAATTACTACTACCTATTAGCAGCAGTATTTACCTTCTTGACACAAGTAATCATCCGTCAATTCATCGACGATGATAAAATCTTGGAGAAGATTGAAGCTTTCAAGAAGAAACCACAGGCAGAAAAGAAACCAAATAGTTTCCAAAAACGCATGGAAGATATGATGCGCCAACAACAGGCTGCGCAGCAAAAAAAGAATAAGTAATTGCACTTATTCGTAAAACGAAAAGCTCGGAAAATTTCCGAGCTTTTCTGTTTTTATAGTGTGTTATCAATGGTGTTTTCCGGTAAATTTTATTGAGCGGGTTTCTCAAAGCCATCTTTTGTAGCTTTCTTCGCCATCTCATCTACGCGTTTTTGCGTATCCGGGTGAGAAGAGAAAAGCTTCTTGGTTACTCCGCCTTCTGAAGCACCGCCAGACAATTCAACCAAATGCTCAAAAGCCATCGACATATACCAAGGATTCACGTCGTTTTTCTTCAAAAACTCATATCCATAATCATCAGCCGCACTTTCTTGCTTGCGCGAGAAGCTCATGTTTGCCACTTGTTCGCCCAATTCGCCCAATTGCGAATTCGATAAAGCGCCTGCTGTTCCACCTTGCGAAGAAACGCCTTCTTTCAAAGCCGATGTCATTAAAGCTGATTTGAACGCATCACGAGAATCCGTGTTTTTCACATGTCCAATTTCATGACCAATTACGCCCAAAACTTCGTTGTCGCTCATACTTTCCATCAATCCCGCACAAACGCGAACGCTTCCATCTGCACAAGCAAAGGCATTCACATCTCTTACCAAATAAACTTTGTAGTTCAAGTTTAAGCCATCATAATTCTGCAAGTTTGCAGTCAGATTTTTTAAGCGAATTGCTAACTCGTCATCATCCGGTGCGACAGGATTATTTTCGTCCATCCATTCGATATATTCTTTCGTATACGCAATAACGTCCTCATTACTTAAGGTTACCGCCTTTACAGCCTTCGCAGCCGCTCCAATCGATTTACCGTTCAGCTTAATTTGACCAATAGAGGCCGAACTAATCATCAGCGCAGAAGCGCTCAACAAAATGTGCTTGAATTTCATAGTAGTGTATTTTCAGAAAAATAGGTTGTTTAACAATTTTTCTTTTAACAAATATAATACCAGCTGATTTGACGAGCTGGTATCACCTATGAAACCTATTAATTTCTAAACAAAAGCACTGAAGCCCGTAATACTGCGCCCGACGATCAGCGAATTAATCTCTTTTGTTCCTTCGTACGAATAAATTGCTTCGGCATCCGCTAAAAAGCGAGCTACATTGTATTCCAACAAAATTCCGTTACCTCCCATTACCTCGCGCGCTCTGGAAACAATATCGCGTGTGCGCAACGTACAGAATACTTTCGCCAATGAAGCGTGCTCATCCTTTAACAATCCTTCATCTTGCATTTCGGAAAGACGGAAAGTCAGCGTCTGCATGGCGGTTAAGTTGGACAACATTTCGACCAAATGATTCTGAATTAATTGGAATGAAGCGATCGGTTTCCCAAATTGCTCGCGCTTCAACGTATAATCCAACGCGTTCTCATACGCACCACGTGCGCAACCTACAGCCATCCATGCTACCCCCGCCCGCGTCATTTGAAGTACCTTCGCGGTATCGCGGAAGCTGTTTGCATTTTGCAAACGATCGCTTTCCGGCACGAGGCAGTCCGTCAACGTTATTAGGCCGTTTTGCACAATACGCAAAGCCATTTTGCCTTTTATTTTTTCGACAGCAAATCCCGGATTTTCCTTCTTGACAATAAAACCTTTGACCTGTCCGTCGTCTAAATCGCGTGCCCAAATAATCGTGATATCGGAAAACGTAGAATTACCAATCCATTTCTTTTGTCCATTCAGCACCCAACCTTCGGGCGTTCGTTTACAAGTGGTTGTTAATCCTCCGGCAGTTCCCGACCCTACCTCCGGCTCAGTCAAGCCAAATGCGCCAATGGTTTTTAATTGTTGCATTTTCGGCAACCATTCTTGCTTCTGCTCTTCTGAGCCACATAAATAAATCGAGCCCATTGCCAAACCGCTTTGTACGCCCAAAAAGGTAGCTATGGATGGGTCAATTCGGCCAAATTCACTAGCAATAATACCATCCATCAAGGAAGTTCCACCAGCACACCCGTAACCGTCATACACGTAACCGCAAACATTTAGTTCGGCCAGTTTAGGAATGATTTCAAACGGAAAGTCATCATGCAACCAGTAGTTATTGACAATAGGTTTGATTTCAGTTTCTAAAAAAGTACGTACTTTCATTTTCAGCGCTTGATCTTCTGGCGAAAGCTTCTGTTCTACGGCATAGAAGTCAGCGTTAATGGGTGGCGATTCCTTCTTCTTTTTAGATCCAGTCAGCATTTTCATGGCCATTTTCAACTGATTCTCGTCCATTTTGGAAACTGCACCAATTACTTCGCCAAGGTCGACTTTTTTAGAAAGTTTCTCCAATTCGTTGAAGTCAATCGACTTCGCGAATTTCATCATATTTTTTATCTTACTTATCATCAGCAAATTCGTGTATATATGCGTTTAACATTTCGAACTATAAATAGTTTTTAAAATACAATGGCAAATAAAAGGCACATTTGTACAAACAATATTATTTATTTTTGAGTTTATCTAATTGAAAAACAACATAATAGGATAATTTCTAAAAATTTATATATTTTTTGGGTTACCTAAACATGATGTGAGGTATTAAGGATTAAATAAACAAATTTGTTTTAATTAAATAGAAAACTAGTAAAAATGAAAAACTTATTCAAATTCGGATTTTTAGGTCTAGCTTTAACTGTAGGTTTCGCAGCTTGTAACAACTCTGCAGAAAAAACTGAAGAAACTGCTGACACTACTTTGTTGATCGAAGACGAAGTTGTAACTGACACTACTGCTGTAGTTACTGATACTACTGTTACTACAGATACTATCGAGAACGTTCAATAATTCGAATCAAAATCGAAATACTTCAAAGACCCATTTTTTGGGTCTTTGTTGTTTTATATCGCCTAAATAACACTTGATGAACTTGGGGCAATTTTGTATTTTTGACTTCCAAATAGTTTATCATGACATTATCTCCATTAACTGCTGTCACTCCTATCGATGGCAGATATTATAATACTACAAACGAGCTTTCCGCCTACTTTTCTGAATTCGCGCTAATCAAATACCGTGTTTTGGTGGAAGTAGAGTATTTTATTGCGCTAAGCGAATCAGGCATTCCACAAATGCAACATTTGGATGGAAGCTTAAATGACAAGTTGCGCGACATTTACAGAAACTTCAGCCTAGAAGATGCGCAGTGGATAAAGGATACGGAGAAAGTTACCAACCACGATGTTAAAGCAGTTGAGTACTTTTTGAAGCATAAATTCGAAATCTTGGGATTGCATGATTCTTTGGAATTCATTCACTTCGGATTAACTTCTCAAGACATCAACAACACCGCGATTCCTTATTCTTGGAAAGTTGCTTTGGAAGCGTCCTATTTACCAACTGTTCAGGAATTAGTCAACGAGCTAAAAACCATGGCTATGGAATGGCAAGCGATTCCGATGTTGGCGCGCACACACGGCCAACCTGCTTCTCCTACCACATTAGGAAAAGAGATTTGGGTGTTCGTAGAACGATTGGAAAAACAATTGGAACTGTTGGCTCAAGTTCCGCATGCTGCCAAATTTGGCGGTGCAACTGGAAATTTCAATGCACACACGGTGGCGTATCCTGCACAAAACTGGGTAGATTTCGGAAACAAATTTGTTGAAGAAAACTTAGGTTTGACGCGCTCACAAACGACTACGCAAATTGAGCATTACGATAACTTTGCTGCAAGTTGCGATGCGCTAAAACGTATCAACAACATCCTGATTGATCTTTGCCGTGATATCTGGTCATATATCTCAATCGACTATTTCAAACAAAAAATTACGGCAGGACAAATTGGTTCTTCGGCGATGCCACACAAGGTGAATCCGATCGATTTTGAAAACGCGGAAGGAAACTTAGGTATTGCGAATGCGCTTTTCGAACATTTGGCAGCAAAATTACCGATCTCTAGATTGCAACGCGATTTAACCGATTCGACGGTTTTGCGTAACATCGGCGTACCTTTTGGCCATACGTTAATCGCCTTAAAATCGACGCTACGCGGATTGCGTAAGCTAATTTTAAATAAAGATGCTTTGGCGAAAGATTTGGAAAATAATTGGGCAGTTGTTGCGGAAGCTATTCAAACGATCTTGCGCCGCGAAGGTTATCCGAAGCCATACGAAGCTTTGAAAGATTTGACGCGTACGAACACACATATTACCGAAGAAACTATTCGTGAATTCGTTCAGAATCTGAATGTTTCGGAAGAAGTTAAAGCAGAACTTATTGCGATATCGCCAAGCAACTACGTGGGTGTGAAAGCGGTAGGTTTTACGGATTAATGACGCGCATCAAATACACATGATGTATATTTGCAACATTTACTATTCGAAATTAACATGGCTACAATAAACGTATATACAGAAACTACACCTAATCCGGCAACGATGAAGTTTTTGGTCAATAAATTGTTGATCAACGGCAGTGTCGATTTTCCAGATCAAGAGAAAGCGCAAGCTTCTCCTTTCGCAAGAGAGTTATTCAAATTCAACTTCGTGAATGGCGTTTTCTTCGCAAGTAACTTTGTAACAGTTACCAAAACGGATGATGCGGAATGGAGCGATATCGAAGCGCTTCTGAAAGATTTCGTAAAAGGTGCTGTAGAATCAGAATTAAAGGTACAAGAAGTGGTTGCCGATGATTCAGTTTCGTTCGAAGGAACAGAAACGGAAGTGAAAATTCAGCAAGTTTTGCATGATTACGTTCGTCCGGCGGTGGAGCAAGATGGTGGAGCGATCGCTTACAAATCTTTCGAAAATGGTGTAGTGACGGTTGAATTGCGCGGATCATGTAGTGGTTGTCCATCTTCCACAATCACATTAAAATCCGGCATCGAAGGTTTATTGAAACGTATGGTTCCTGATGTTGAGGAAGTTGTTGCAGAAGCGATGTAGTTTTTAATTAAAAAGCTAAAATTAAAAAGTAAAAAACGAAGGCACTATGTTTTTCATGGTGCCTTCGTTTTTTTTCACAACAATTTCCGTAGCCGACAAATCAGATTTACATGTATTTCTCGAACCAAACTCCGATTTTTTCCTTCACATCCTCGTCCAAACCTTCGTAAATTGATTGATAGATCTTGAAGTCATCTTTCGATCCGATGCGCGCATAAAGTATGTAAGGAACAAATGGGCGATGCAATTGCTTTTTTAAAAAATCCACCTCTGCATGTAACATCGTCGCTTTTACTACCGGGTCCCAAGATTGTTCCAACTGCTTCTGCAATACCTTCGACTGCTCGAAATCTCCGCTATCATTGGCGGCATATTGCTTCGCTTTAATCTTTTCTTTCGATTCCCTATTTAGCTTGCTATAACCCGTTCCAATTTGTAAAAACTTCTCAAAAAGCTGCGCATTTTCCCGATCGGATTCCGCGATCAAGCCAAATTCTCCGTTTTCATTCAGCAAATGTATTTCCAAATCTTCTTGCGAAAGGTTATCTGAGGTGCCAAGTTTAATTTGCTGCTTGGATTTATGATCCAACCAAATCGCTTTCGACAACACGTGCTTCGGCGTCACCTGGGTTTGAAATTGCGAACGTTCTTTTATTTCTTGTGGTTTCAACTGATGTCGGTTCCACGAAAATTCCAACAAATAAATACCTTGTTGAACATGTTGAGCATTCAACGAAAAATCGGACGGCACAACTGTATCCACCAACAACTCCTTCCCCGTCATGATATTTACCAATTTCACTTCCGTCAAAGAATCTATAGGCAAACTTCCTTGGATTTTAACGCCGTCATTTCGGCAGGAAGCCAATATCAAAAGCAAAATCAGCGCAATAGCATGCAAGTTTTTATCCATCAGCGGTTAGTCAGTTTAATATACACGAAGCTACAATAATTTTATCTGTATCAGGAAAGCTTTCGTTTTTCACATTTCATCGAACTACTCCATTGGAAATTCATTAACTTTAGGCAAATTTGATAAAACCTGATACACAATGAGTGCAGATATTACTAAGTTAGAGCAGATCGCATCCCAAGTTAGGCGCGATATCGTACGTATGGTTCACGCTTGCCAATCGGGCCACCCGGGCGGATCATTAGGCTGTACCGATTATTTTGTCGCTTTATATTTCAGTGCGATGAAGCACGATCCAGCTTTCAACTTCAACGCGGAAGGCGAAGATTTATTCTTCCTTTCAAACGGGCACATTTCGCCTGTATTTTATAGTACATTGGCGCGCGCCGGATATTTCCCGGCAGCCGAATTAGCTACATTTCGTCAGATTGACTCTCGTTTACAAGGTCACCCAACTACGCATGAGCACCTTCCAGGAATCCGTGTTGCGTCGGGTTCTTTGGGTCAAGGACTTTCCGTTGCTATCGGAGCTGCACAAGCGAAAAAATTAAACAAAGATTCGCAGTTGGTGTACGTGTTAATGGGCGACGGTGAATTGCAAGAAGGCCAAGTTTGGGAGGCAGCCATGTATGCGCCGCATAATAAAATGGATAACATTATTGCTGCAGTAGATTACAACGGTGCGCAAATCGATGGTGCAACGAAAGATGTATTATCATTGGGCGATCTTCGCGCGAAATGGGAAGCATTCGGTTGGGATGTTTTGGATATTGAAAAAGGAAATGATATGCGCGCAATCCTAGAAGGATTGGATGAAGCAAAATCGCGTACCGGAAAAGGAAAACCTGTGATGATCTTGTTGCATACCGGAATGGGTTATGGTGTAGATTTTATGATGGGATCGCACAAATGGCATGGCGTTGCTCCAAATGATGAGCAATTAGCTTCTGCTTTGGCGCAAAATCTGGAAACTTTAGGCGATTACTAAGATCCACGATCGCATTTAGTTTTTGCATTATTATACATTTTCGAACAGCTTTAAAGACATGAAAAAATACACCTATACAGAATCAAAAGATACACGTTCCGGTTTCGGCGCAGGCTTATTAGAAGCAGGTAGAAGAAACGAAAACGTTGTTGCATTATGTGCCGATCTTATTGGTTCATTAAAGATGAATGACTTCATCAAAGAATTTCCAGAACGTTTTTTCCAAATTGGCATCGCGGAAGCGAACATGATGGGCATTGCAGCGGGATTGACCATTGGCGATAAAATTCCATTTACCGGAACTTTCGCAAACTTCTCTACCGGCCGTGTTTACGACCAAATCCGTCAATCCATCGCTTACTCCGGTAAGAACGTAAAAATATGTGCTTCACACGCTGGCTTAACTTTAGGCGAAGATGGTGCAACCCACCAAATTTTGGAAGATATCGGTTTGATGAAAATGCTTCCGGGCATGACAGTGATCAACACCTGTGATTTCAACCAAACAAAAGCAGCAACCTTAGCGTTAGTAGATCACGTAGGACCTGCATATCTGCGATTCGGACGTCCTGTCGTTCCAAACTTCACTCCAGCAGATCAAGAATTTGTGATTGGTAAAGCGGTCATGTTGAATGAAGGAACTGACGTAACAATCGTGGCAACGGGGCATCTAGTTTGGGAAGCTATCCAAGCTGGTGAGGAATTGGAAAAATTGGGCATTTCAGCAGAAATTATCAATATCCATACTATCAAACCTTTGGATGAAGACGCAATTTTAGCATCGGTTTCCAAAACAAAATGTGTGGTTACCGCGGAAGAGCACAATCGTTTAGGCGGTTTAGGAGATAGCGTTGCCCAAGTTTTAGCAAGGAAGCTACCTGCGCCACAGGAATACGTAGCAGTGGACGACAGCTTCGGAGAATCCGGCAAACCGGAAGATTTGATGGCGAAATACGGATTAAACGCCGCATCAATCGTTGAAGCTGCTCGTAAAGTAATAACGCGTAAATAATATATGGAAGACGCTCTGATTATATCCAAGTTTGCAAACGAAAGTACACGCGAGGAGGCATTCAACCTTCTGGTAAAAAAATATCAGCAAAAAATTTATTGGCATGTGCGCCGTATGGTTATCGATCATGACGACGCAGATGATGTCGTTCAGGATGTTTTTGTGAAGGTTTGGCGGAACTTGGAAAAATTCAGAGAAGATTCTCAATTATATACTTGGTTGTATCGCATAGCGACCAATGAGTGTATTACATTCTTAAATAAGAAGAAGCAAAAACAAAATGTATCATTGGACGAAGAAGATTCTTCATATTTGTCCGATACCTTGACCGCTTCTTCTTATTTCAATGGAGATGTTGCACAGATGAAATTGCAACAAGCGTTATTAAAGCTTCCGGAAAAGCAACGATTGGTTTTCAACATGAAATACTTTGAAGATTTGAAGTATGAAGAGATTTCCGAGATTGTCGGTACGAGTGTGGGTGCACTAAAAGCATCCTACCATTTGGCAGTAAAGAAAATAGAACTTTTTTTTCGATCGAATGATTAAACCTTTTCGATAAGGTTCAATCTATAGAAATACTATGAAGGAAACGCGCACATACGATGAGGATTTAGGAAGCCAAGAATTCCCTAATTTTCGGAGCGGAAATCCTTTCACTGTTCCTGCCAATTACTTCGAAGAATCAGCATCTTATTTACTTAGTATCACAAAATTGGAGCCAATTTTATCAAAGGCATCTGAAAACGCTTTTGGCGTTCCTTCTGGTTACTTTGATGAGTTGCACGAGCAAGTGATTAACCGCGTGAAATTAGCGCAAGTTTTGCCTGAAGATCAAGCCGACGGTTTTTCCGTTCCGGAGAATTATTTCGACAACAGCGCGGAGCAAATTGTTCAGCTTGCCAAGCTTTCTAATCGCTTGGGAGATGCAAAGGATACAGAAGATAATGGTTTTTCGGTTACTCCGAATTATTTCGAAACGTTGAGCGCTCGGATTTTAGAAAAAATCAAGGAAGAAGATCTAATCGGAGAAAATCAGCAAGAAAAACAATCAACGAAAGTGGTTTATCTTTCTAGATGGACGCGCTATGTTGCGGCAGCATGTATATTATTCGTACTTTCTATCGCTGCTTATATTGGTTTAAATAATGGAGAACGTGCTTTGCCTCAGCAAGCAATAGCAGAAACCTCACTGGACGCAGTTTCTGACGAGGAACTTGTCGCTTATTTAGCGTCAAGTCAGGACGATAACGATCTGGCGTATTTCGCTGAATACTGTTGCGACGAAGATGAACATGAACATGCTGATGAGAAAAAATGTTCGAAATTGGAAGATAAAGAATTGGAAGCGTATATAAATCATATGTTGTAATGATCCGATTGAAAACTGTTTTATTAATCATTTGTACCGTCTTTGGTGTTACTTCATTTGCGAACGCGCAAAATGATGATCGTTTTGAGAAAATCGAAATGCAAAAAGTGGCTTATGTAACTAAACATCTTCACTTAACCACATCGGAGGCGCAACGATTCTTCCCAATCTACAACCAATACAGCGAAAGTATTCGTGCCGTTCGATCAGCAAAAGCAAAATTGAATTCCGGCCAAGGAAAGCAAAGTGATGATCTCATCGAATTTGATGCGAAAGAAGTCGACATAAAGAAACAATACAGAACAAAATTTGCCGAAGTTATTGGCGCAGCCCGAGCTTCCCAGTTTTTTATGGTAGAGCAGGAATTTAGGGAAATGCTTTACAAAGAATGGCAAAGCAGACAAAATAGATAGAAAGAAGCTTCAAAGCTTCTTTCTTTGTTTTCGGGCATGTAACTTTGCAGCATGATCAGCAACAGAGAACTTTTTCTTCGTAATACCGCACAAACTTCTGGATCACCTCGACTTATTGAGGTAGAAAGAGCCGAAGGTGTGTTTCTATATGGACCGCAAGGTCAGCAATACATGGATTTAGTTTCCGGATTCAACGTTAGCAATATTGGCCATCGCCATCCGAAAGTTATTCAGGCGATTCAACATCAACTGGAAAAATACTTGCACGTAACCGTTTACGGAGAATTTGTTCAAGCACCGCAGGTGCAGTTTGCTACGCAATTGTTGGCTTGTCTACCGGATTCATTTGGTTCGGTTTACCTGACCAACTCAGGTGCAGAATCCGTAGAAGGCGCCATGAAATTGGCCAAAAAATATACGGGCCGTCGGCAAATTATTGCGGCACGCAAAGCTTATCATGGAAGCACGCAAGGCGCATTAAGTTTGATTGGCAATGAAGCGTATCATGAAGCATACGCTCCGCTCCTACCGGAAATTTCTTTCATCGATTTTGGTGAAGAAAACGATCTTTCGCTAATAACTGAAGAAACCGCAGCAGTAATTATCGAGCCTATTCAAGGCGAAGCGGGCATCCGAGTTCCAAGCAAAGATTATATGAAAGCGCTGCGCAAGCGATGTAACGAAACGAAAACCTTGCTCTTATTTGATGAAATTCAAACGGGATTTGGACGCACCGGAAAATTATTTGCTTTCGAACATTTCGACATCGTTCCCGATGTGCTGATTTTAGCCAAAGGAATCGGTGGCGGAATGCCTTTAGGATCGTTCGTCGCACCAAAACACATGATGGACGTATTCAAAGATAATCCTATGCTGGGTCATATTACCACATTTGGAGGACATCCGGTAAGTTGCGCAGCTGCATTAGCTTCGCTAGAAGTAATTCAAGAGGAAAAATTGGTGGAATCTGTAGAAAGAAAAGCTGCTCGGTTTAGAAATCATTTGAATCTTCCTCAAATTAAAGAAATTCGCGGATTGGGTTTGATGATGTGTTTGCAATTGGATAACTTCGATCAAGTTTATGCTGTTAGCACATACTGTGCTCAAAAAGGCGTGATGATTGATTGGTTTTTACATTGCGAAACCGCACTTCGATTGGCTCCTCCACTGACAATCAGTGACGAAGAAATTGATGCTGCTTGCGTTGTCATAAAAGAAGCTATTCAAGAAATCTGCGACTAACGCGCATTTTCGGTTTCATCGATTAACTCCCAATCAAGCTTTAACGAAATAGCGAGGTGATCACTTAAGTGATCACCCGTTTCTGTTGAAAACAAATCATCTTCGATGGCATAAGCTCCGGGCGATAACCGCACACCTTTCCCGTGTCGATAAAGAATTTTATCGATTGATTCCATTTCGTCCGTTAGCTCCAGCTTATGCGGAATCATAAAATCAGCGAAAGGCTGCGGAATTTTTCCTTTTAAAAAGATATCTACCCAAGGATCGATCAAACCAGTTTGCTTTTTAAAATCATGCATATTATCACCAACAAATGTGTAATGTGCATTAAAATCTCCCATTACTATAACCGCATTCCCTTCAGAATGCGTCTTGATGTAAGCGGCCAATTGTTGCATGTTATTGCTTCGAGCTTGTAGCGCTGCCTTGCTAATATGCGAAGTTGCGTGCATATTATAGACGTCTATAAACACATCTTTTGCAATTTGCACGCACATATAAGCAAAACCTTTTGGCGTCAGGCAATCAGAACCGTTACAATGATCCCAAGGAATACGTCGGACTTCCAAAATAGGATATTTTGAAAGCGTATTTAATCCGTCGCCAAAAGGAACTTTACCTTTGGTAACTGTACGAAAACGATGCTGATTAAAATGGTACAAATCGGCATTGTAATTAAAATCTTCTTGCACGTTTACCAGATCAAAACGATCCATCTTATGACCGATGCTGCGAATACTTTCCGCTCGAGGTGTCTTTGCACTCGAAATCAATTCGGGCAAACCGGCGATATTATACGTCAGTAGGTTTAATGTACCGGAACGACTTTCTGTTAATTCGTAATCGCTCTCAAAAATGTAATTGCTTCTTGCTGTTGCTCTTTTGAAGTTGAACATATACCATAAAACAATAGCAATAACGGATATCATGACGATTAATAAGCGCCATCGTTCAACGGGGATAAATAGGTTAGTCCAAGCCATAACTTGTGTGGTCTTTTCTACCAACAAATTAAACATATTCATGTGACGTCTTTAAGAATTTACTGTTAACATTTTATTTAGCTACTTCTATTGACTGATTAACAAATAATCTTCAAAAATGGTTCGTTGACAAAATCGTAATATTCTGGAAATATAAGCTTGACATACTGAAACTATATTTACAGATATATATAGATCGTCATGATAAAAGTTGCTTTGTTTGCCGAAATTATGATAAAGGATTTTGATGGTGCTGCTCGCACGCTTTTCCAATTAATTGATCGTATAGATACAGAACAATTTGAATACGCTTTCGTTTACGGAAACGGCCCAGAAAAGTTCAGAAATTATCAATCGCTAAAAACGCCCAGATTGCGTTTACCGGTAAATGAAGATTATTCGCTGGCTTTGCCAGCACTTACAAAGCAACGATTGTACACACAATTAGATGAGTTTGCGCCAGACGTGATCCATATTACAACACCGTCTGCTTTGGGGTTTTTCGCACTAAAATATGCACAGAAAAGAAATCTTCCGGTAATCAGCATTTACCATACGCATTTTCTGGCCTACATTCCCTATTATTTTCAAAAATTATCGTTTTTGGTAAAACCTGTTTCGAACTGGATGTCGTCCGCTATGCAACGGTTTTACAACAGTTGCGATATGATATACACACCGACACCTAGCATGATTGAGAACCTGCAGAAAATCGGTATTAAAAAGCAACTATTAACTTTATGGCAGCGCGGCATCAATCTGCAACTTTTCAACCCGACAAACAGAGATCCAAACTATTTACCTAAGAGAACTGGAAATAATAGAAAAAATATTTTATTTGCCAGCCGTTTAGTTTGGGAAAAAAACGTAAAAATGCTTATCCAGCTTTCTGAATTAATAGAAGAGCAGGATTTGCAATACAATCTCATTATCGTGGGCGATGGTACAGCACGAAAAGAGATGGAAAAGCACATGCCGAACGCCTATTTTTTTGGAAAGCAGGATCACCAAACGTTGGCAACGCTTTACGCTTCGAGCGATGTTTTTGTTTTCCCATCGATTTCAGAAACCTACGGAAACGTGGTAACGGAAGCGATGGCTTCTGGATTACCGTGTGTAATTGCGGACGGCGGAGGAAGCGCGGATTTGGTGAAGCATGGCTACAATGGGTATAAATGCGATCCGCAAAATCCGTTCGAGTACCTACATTACCTCCAAAAGATTCTAGAAAATACGTCTGTTTACGCGTTGTTACGAAAGAATGCTTTAGAAACCGTAACTCCGTTAGATTGGGATCGATTGGCGGAACGATACTTTGCTGACGTGGTTCAGTTATCGACTCGTACAAACACAAACAAGTGGATCGGAGAAGCAAGTTGATACGTTGGTTCAAGCTATTTATTCTTGTAGCAGTTTGCGTCAGCATTGGTCTATTTTGCTATCAAACCAATTTCCGTGCTGTTGCTAGCACCCTGAAACAGGTTGGAGCCAAAGCATTACTAGTTTTCCCACTAACCGCGTTTGCTTATCTACTCGGCACGCTTTCTTGGCGAGTATTTTTGGGGAAACAAAAGAACAAATTGGGATTATTAAAACTATTTTTCGTTCGACAAATCGGTGAAACGATTGGCTTATTTAATCCTACGAGCATTGTTGGTGGCGATCTTACCAAAATATATTACTTGCGCGATGTTGGCGTGGATGAATCCGTCGCCAAAAACTCGGTCATTTCATCGCGCATCACAATGGTTTTATCCCAAATCTTACTGGCCAATATCGCCGTGATTTGGTTGCTGGCGAATAGTTTACGACAACCTTGGCCAACCGCACTATTCTATACGTTATCAATTCTAGCAATCTCATTCATATTCGTTCAATTTGGCCTTTTTTATTGGCTAAATCGATCCGACAGCAGTTCTAATATCGCAGCACAACAAAACGAGAAACAAACTATTTTCGCCCTTTGGAAAATTCGGTTAAAACAGATATTAAACGATATCAAATCCGACTTTCAATCCGACAAACGAGCGTTCTTCCTGTCATATATTTTATCAGCATTTCATTGGATTTTTGGCAGCTTAGAATTTTATCTAATCCTCCATTTTTTAGGAATTGATATCACGCTTATGCATAGCATCTTGCTGGACATGGGGGTAATATTAGTAAAGAGCGTCGGCGCATTTATTCCTGGTCAAATTGGCATCGAGGAATTGGGTAATAAGCTCGTATTGTTATCGATCGGAATATCCGCCACGTCGATATGGATCAGCGTTTCGCTGTTGAGAAGATTCCGGCAATTGATTTGGACGGCCATCGCGTTGATCGCTTATTTGTTCCTTCCTAAACAAAACAGATCGTATGCCTTTTCTAAATAAACCATCCTTTCTATTTGTAAGCCACAAATATCCTCCCGCAACTGGCGGAATGGAAAAGCAAAGTTATGAACTTATTGAGCACATGAAATTGCTTGCTGTCGTGCACATGATCGTATTCGATGGTTCGGAATCCATTATATCATTTTTTAGGAAGCTTAATAAGCGTATTCTCGATCAGCTACGAGATTATCCAGAAATCGAAATGATCCACTTCAATGATGGGCTGATTGCAACCTTATCGCTTTATCATAAAGGTTACGAACATATTGCCAAAACCGTGACCGTTCACGGGTTAGATGTTGTGTTTCCTTTGCGTTATTTCCAAAAAAAGATTCTGCCAAGATTTAATCGCTTTGACAAAATTATCGCGGTTAGTTCCGCTACAGCAGAAGCGATTCGAGCGCGTGGCATAGAGCCTGAGCGGGTGACGGTGGTTCCGAATGGGATTGATCATGATTGGGCCAAGGAAACAGATCAATACGACATGACGGATTTGGCTCGTCGACATCCATTCCCCAAGGGAAAAGAATATTTGGTTTTACTCGGTAGGCCGGTAAAACGAAAGGGATTTTCCTGGTTTTTGAAAGAAGTTATGCCGAAGCTTGATCCAAAATACCATTTATTGATTGTTGGGCCGTATGAAGAAAATAGGAGTGCAAAAGAATGGATTCTAAGTTTACTTCCGAAAAAAATCAATCATCTTCTTGCCTTATTTCTGGGCCATCCTTCTGATCAAGATACGCTCAGAAGATTACTGCATCAACCTAAATATGCAAATTGCGCCACGCATTTGGGGAAACTGTCGCATGGAGAATTACAAAGCTTGCTTGGGCACGCAAAAGCATTTCTAATGCCAAATATTAGCGTATTTGGAGATATGGAAGGTTTTGGATTAGTTTGCTTAGAAGCGAGCAGCCGGGGTGCGCTGATTTTTGCTTCGGCGCTGGAAGGGATCAACGATGCCATTCAACACGAAAAAAATGGATTTCTGCTTCCTTCTGAAAATTCGGAAGGATGGATAGAGACCTTAAATAATTTGAACTTTTCGAAAGAGGAAGAAAATCAATGGAGAAAATCTTTCCAAGATTATACCCTGCAAAACTTTAGCTGGCGAAAAATGGCAGCTTCCTACTTCAGTATTTTCCAATCGCTAAATAAACAAAAAGCTCCTGATTGTTAGATCAAGAGCTTTTAAATATTATCGAAATATCGCTTACTTGTTCTTTCCGAAACCTAAAATTTCGAAAACTATTTTAAATGCGATGATAGAAGCTACAATGATAGCGATGTTGGCAATCCAAGAGAACAAGGATGCGAACTGATCCAATGACACGATTACATCAGGAACAAAACGGATAAAAACTCCGATTAATCCGATAACAACCGCAACAGTTAATGTTACATAGTATTCGGTACGATTCGCGTTGTTGTTCGTCGTCTTAGCTGGTCTTTCAAACACGGTTGTATTTTCCATAAATTATTGTGTGCTATTAAATACGTCACAAATGTACAAAAGTCTTGACCTGATTGAAAATTAATTTTAAAATATCGCGAAGCGCGAAATATTGGGTACTAAAAGTGGATAGGATTCGGATAAACAAAGGTGTAATTCAATTCCCTCGTCAATTTATTTCCGTCAACCACTTTATCATAACTTCGCTCGGAAGTAAAAGCTGTCGGCAGATCAAAACCGTATTTATGCGCGGAAGCGCGAACGACTAGTTCTTTCTTAGGATGTTCTGGACAAACCACATTGTACAATCGTTCTGACAAGTTATGTGTTAAACTTAACCAAATCAGCTTCACCACATCATCAACATGAATAAAATTAGCCGACTGTTCGCCGCTGGGGCAAACTCGTCCAGCAAAATATTTGGCAAAAATACGTTGTTTTCCAAACAGGCCACCTAATCGAAAAATCACCGTATTCGCTAATGACTGCATCGCATTTTCCGCTTGCAACAACTCTGCACTCATCGTATCGTATTGCGTGTACGATTCATCGAAGTTGCGCGTTTCTTCGGGATAAATTCCGATCGAACTTAAGTAAACATGCTTTCCATAATCCAGTTTGCTGAGTATGTTCGCCACTTGATCGAAACGCTTTTGGATGTGATCAACAGTTAGCTTTTTGGAAGCAGGGATGCTATTGAGAACGAAATCAAAGCGCTCCTTTTCAAACGGGAAAGAAGCGCTTTGATCAAAATTATATACTTCCGCGCGTAAACCTTTCGCTCGCAAGCGAAGGGCTTTCTCTTCAGAAGTTACCGTAGCATAAATCTCCACATCATATTGTTGAACCCATTCGGCGAAAGATTCGCCGACCCATCCACAACCTAATATCAATAATTTACGCATTGGCTTTCATTGTATATTACCTAATATGCTTTCGCAAATAAAACGCGGTGCGTCGAAGGCTTACCTGTGAAAATACAAGTTCCCGCTTCTTCTTTTGCATCCAATGGAATGCAACGGATCGTTGCCTTCGTTTCTTCTTTCACCCGCTTTTCGGTTTCCACCGTTCCATCCCAATGGCACGAAACAAATCCACCTTTGCTTTCTAACACTTCCTTAAACTCATCGTAGCTATTCACCTCCGTGGTATGTTCTGTACGATAAGAAAGTGCTTTTTGGTAAATGGTATTTTGGATTTCATCCAACAATTGCACCACGTGCGTTGCCAAACCTTCCTGAGAAACCGTTTCTTTGGTTTGGTTATCGCGACGAGCCAATTCCACCGTACCATTTTGCATATCGCGTGAACCCAGAGCAATGCGCAATGGCACACC
Source organism: Sphingobacterium corticis (assembly GCF_042684745.1). Lineage (NCBI taxonomy): Bacteria > Pseudomonadati > Bacteroidota > Sphingobacteriia > Sphingobacteriales > Sphingobacteriaceae > Sphingobacterium > Sphingobacterium corticis. The sequence goes on from NZ_JBHUMA010000004.1 coordinate 88,134, forward strand.
TTTCAATTCCCATTCCGCAAATTTGAATCCTGGACGTTGCGTGTCTCGATCATCATATTTAACCGTTACGTCGACAGCTTTCAACTCCTTCATCAAATTATCCACGTAATTATCGATCGCTTGCTTCTCCTCTTCTGTACGGAAAATCGGCACAATAACCACCTGAATAGGTGCCAATTTTGGCGGCAACACCAAACCTTGATCGTCGGAATGCGCCATAATAAGTGCCCCCATCAGCCTTGTCGAAACTCCCCACGAGGTTGCCCAAACGTGTTCCAATTTACCTTCTTTCGACGTAAACTTCACATCAAAGGCTTTCGCGAAATTCTGTCCCAAGAAATGGGAAGTTCCTGCTTGTAAAGCTTTACCATCTTGCATTAATGCTTCAATACAATACGTATCTACCGCTCCCGCAAAACGTTCGTTTTCCGTTTTACGTCCGCGCACAACCGGCAAACCCAAGGTACCTTCTACAAATTCCGCATATACTTCTAACATACGCTCCGCTTCTTCAATCGCTTCTTGTTCTGTCGCGTGCGCGGTATGCCCTTCCTGCCATAAAAATTCTGCTGTGCGCAGGAACAAGCGTGTGCGCATTTCCCAACGAACCACATTCGCCCATTGGTTTACCAAAATAGGTAGATCGCGATACGATTCAATCCATCCTCTATATGTATTCCAAATAATGGTTTCTGAAGTTGGGCGAACAATCAATTCTTCTTCCAACTTCGCGTCCTCGTCCACCACAATCTGTCCCGTTCCATCATTTTTCAGTCGATAATGCGTTACCACCGCGCATTCGGTAGCAAAACCTTCCACGTGTGAAGCTTCTTTCGAGAAAAAAGACTTAGGTATAAACAAGGGGAAATAAGCATTCGAATGTCCTGTTTCTTTAAAACGCTTATCCAAAATCGCCTGCATACGCTCCCAAATACCGTAGCCATAAGGCTTGATGACCATGCATCCGCGCACGGCTGAGTGTTCTGCTAAATCGGCTTTGACTACCAAGTCGTTGTACCACTGCGAATAATCTTCGCTTCTGCTGGTGATGCCCTTGCTCATAAAATCTATTGAATCGAAAAAATAAATATTAATTTAGAAAAAGGGATTAAACCCCCTCTTTAATTAGGGGTCTAAGTTAAGAATTAGGACTGTAATTATCGAAAGATTAACGGGATGAGCATCATGAAACAGCATCGAATATACTACGGAGTTTTTGCTTTATTAGCAATATTACTTACCAGCTCTTGCTCTAGCAAGCGCTATGGCGTCGCATCACGAGATCGCGGCGTATATCAAAGTCCGGATTATTACTATTCTGGTACGGAAGGTAGTAGCTCCGCGCAGAGCAATTATTACGCAGATGAATATCAAGACGAATATTCGGACGAAGCGGAATTGGACGAAGTGTACGCCGAAGGAAATACCAATCAAGGTGGGTTTTATGATGACGAATTTAGCGATTTAGAATACGCAAACCGCATCAATCGTTTTTATCATACAAGCCCGGGCATGATGTATTACGATCCTTGGTTTGATCCTTGGATGGGATACGGTGGCTGGGGCCTCGGCATGAATGCAGGTTTTGGCTGGGGAGCCGGATGGGGCTGGGGAGCTGGCTTCGGATGGGGTTCACCTTGGCGCATGGGCTTTGGTTGGGGCAACAGTTGGGGTTGGGGAGGATTTAGTCCTTGGGGATTTAATTCCTTCTACTCGCCGTGGGGTCATCCATATTATGGGCATTTCGGACACGGCTACTATTCTGGCTATGTGAATAACAATTATTACTATAACCGTGGTACTCGCGGAGCAAGTGGACGCGCTTACGCAGGCGGTTCGCGTGGCGCAAGCAGTTTGACGAGCAGAGGAGCAAGTGGAAGAACGAGTGGCCGTGTTTCGCGCGATGCAAGCGGAAGAATTTTAACGGGTACTGCCGCCGGTCGAAGCAGAGGAGCTGTTGCTAGTAGCGGAAGAGGCGCATCTGGAAGAGGCGCAGCATCAACCGTATCACGTGGTGCAGCATCTGGACGAGGAACGGGAGCTCCTGCATCGGGACGTGCGGTTGGATCTTCAGAGAGAGGCGCAAGTGGACGTTATGGACGAGAAACTGGTACAGTGAGTCGTGGTGCATCGCAACGCGGTACAATGGGAACATCTCGTCAGGGAACTGGCAGATCGCAAGGAACAATGAGCAGAGGCGCTTCATCGAGAGGTACGAATATGGGTCGTAGTACTGCTCCAAGATCTACAGCACCTTCTTCGCGCGGTAGCATGAGCAGAGGCTCTGCTCCAACACGCTCAAGCGGAAGCACAATGAGCCGTGGCGCATCTGGAAGTAGCATGAGCAGAGGTTCTTCCGGCGGTGGCGGAATGAGTCGCGGTAGTTCTGGAGGTGGAGGTGCAAGTCGCGGTGCTTCTGGACGCGGAAGATAATAGTTCTGTAAAAGAACGTATGTAGTGCAAAAAGCGAGGTTTGGAAGTATTTTCCAAACCTCGCTTTTTTATTTGCATTAAATTGTACAAAATAAAACTTTTGCTTGATGAAGATGTAGTTTGTTCTCCGCCGTATAACTTTGTAAACCAGCTTTATTAGGTTTGCAAAACCCAATTAGCTAAAGCCATTTCTGCCAATGCCGTTCTTATATAAGAGGAACGGTAACAACACCTTGCAGTTAGTTCGATTTACAGTAAATTCCTATTCTTATGTATAGAGGCCAATTAGCTATTACTTAAAATAGCCTTCCGATAATTATTAAACAAACTGTCTTCCGGAGCGGACCTAGCGACGAGATTACGCAATTGGGATAATCCGTGGATAAGGATAATTCTGTATATTAAATAACGATGCAGGCACACCCGCTTTTCTATTGAATCTAATAGATTAGATTATCCAACACCTTTTACCTCGACACCCGTTTTGAACAATATTCCCAATTTATTCAGCCGGTGCTACATATTTTCGAACGAACAATGTGTAGTTCTCGTGCTTCACAACGACTACTCGTTCTCCCAAATCAATAAATCCATCCATCGCTACCGCTTCATACCAACCGCCTTCAATTTCTATCTTTCCGGAAGGACGCAATACCGTTGAAGCTACACCGACTTGATTAATCAAGCTTAATTTGGGTACAGAGGACGTGTAACCACCTTCCGCCAATTGTTCATCGGCAAGCACTAGTTTGCGAAACGCCGGCGAACGTAACAAATTTTTACCAAAAATAACCATCAGCACGACGGATAATACCATGGCACCTAAAACGACCAAAAATGCTTCCATTAATAATCCTGGTTTGGAAAGTTGAAAATCTAAAAAATCGTTGGCTACCATCGAAAAAGCCAAACCACACAGCATACATATAATTCCGGCAATTCCGGCTACGCCGAAACCTGGAATAACAAAAACCTCCAAAGCCATAAGGATTACGCCGACGACAAATATCGCAATCTCCCAATGATCCGCTAACCCTTGTAAGTACAATGGAGCAAAAAACAAGCCCCCACAAACGACAGCGACCACGCCTGCAAAACCCAGCCCAGGCGTTTGCATCTCCACATAAATCCCACCAATAATCCCCATAATAAGCAATCCGCTAACCAAAGGATTGATTAAAAATGCGATCAGACGATCGATCATCGTGGTTTGATGCACCGTAATTTGCGGATCCGCAACACCCAATTTCTCATAAATCTGTGCCGTGGATTTCACTTCGGCATCGGCCAACCCCGCTTTCACAGATTCGGAAGCGGTCAAGGTAAGTAGTTTCCCATCTTCTTTCAAGCTAGGCACCGAAATGCTGGGATCTACGAATGCCTCTGCCATCCGCGCATTTCGCCCTTTTGCTTCCGCAGTAGCGCGCATCAATCCACGCATGTAGGATTGGTATTTTTCGGGAAGTACTTCGCCTGAACCGTCCACCACCGTAGCAGCTCCCAAACTCGCGCCCGAATGCATAAAAATATGATCCGTAGCTAGCGAGATCAAAGCGCCAGCGGAAGCTGCATTGTTGTTGATGTAAACAACGGTTTTCATGTCAGCATTTAAAAGCATCGAACGTATGCTATCTGCGAAATTGACGGCACCTCCGAAGGTATTCAACTCCATCAACAAATAATCCGCTTTCGATTCTTTGGCTTTAGCATATGCGTTTTTGGCGACGTACCAAGCTCCCGGCCCGATCTCGTCTTTAATACTGAATTCGTACACGCGTTGCGCATAGCCCGGCATGCTCAAGACGGCAAAGAAAATTACCATCAGCGACGCTATTTTTATAATTTTGTTCATAATAGTTTGCTCTATAGGCACCATTGGAAAGGCACACATGACTAAAAATACGATAAAAAAAGCGTTTCATAAAGACTTTGTTCATAATATTTGGAAGATGGAAGTGGATGGATATAGCGATAAAATGGCTGTTGAAATTCGCAATGCGGAAACTACACGTCCAACTTTCGTAGTTATCGATTACAAATTTGGGAATACCATTATGAATTACACCACGGATTCTAAAGAATGGACTATGGAAGGCGTGCAGAAAGATTACCTCGTTTTGAAACAAGTGGGAGAACAAACGCCGACTAAAGAAGGTATTCAGATCATTTGCATTAGCGAGGAAAAGCAAGTGATGTTAAGCTACGAATACGTGCTATTGGAAATGTTTGAGGATTATTTATTGGTTCGACCGAGAAGCTTTACGCAGGGCGGGGAACAGCTTTTGCGCATTGCAGATGGGCAACGTTTTTCGATCCAAGAAAAAGTTGTAAATGAGATACCCATCAATCGTGTTAATTTCCCCATCCCCTATGCGGAAATGCCGATTTTTTTTGCAGATGAACCTATTCAGGAGCAATTATGGTTAAGCAAGATCGATGAGAAAACTTTTGCTTGGGCTTATCACACAAAAGACAAAAGCACCTACGACTTACATTTAGCCATCAGCACCACAGATACCATCGTCGACACCGAAATTGTGCAAACGGATCTTAAAAAAATGTTTCCCCAACCTTATTTTCAAGTGGATGATCGATTATTCTTTCTAGCAGATAATAAACATGAAATTGTTTCGTATTTAGTATAATTGCAAAATATGTTAGAATTGGTATCAAAGCGGGCATTCGGTAGCCTCGCCATGTTAGTTTTGGGTTTGTTGCTCGTGCTCTCTCCAGCGCAAGCACAAGAACAGCAAACAGAAGTAGTGAATGGGAAGACATATATTATCCACCAGATAAAATCCAAAGAAACCTATTATTCGTTAAGCAGAACATACAATATTCCGGTTAATGACATTATGGCTGCGAATAATAAAAAAGGACTGCGTGTTGGCGATAGCGTACGCATTCCTAGCAATATGAACGAAGATAGAAGTCAACTTACTCCTTCGGCGAATGCTAGTAATCCGGCCGAAACCATTTCTTCGGATCAGATATTAACTGAATACAAAGTGGGCACGAGCGAAACATTGTATTCCATCGCAAAACGATTCAAAACCAATGTTAACGATATAAAAAGATTAAACAATCTAAAATCCGACAGTTTGCGTGAAGGACAACTTTTGCGTATTCCTGACGGTGCGTTGCCGCCGGAACCACAACAACAGCAAGCACCAACTGTTACAGAACCGGAAAAAGACGATATTATCCCCGATGTACCGGTGCGCGACATCGAAGCGAAGCGCTACGGCGTACGGGAAACCACCGAAAAAGGAATTGGCATTTGGATGAATAATTTGGAGACAAGGAATAATAGCAACTTGGCGTTGCATAAAACAGCCCCAATCGGAACCATATTAAAGATCACCAATCCTATCTCGAAAAGCGTAACCTATGCTAAGGTAGTGGGCAAGTTTACAGACAATAAAGACACACACGACGCATTGGTGGTAATTTCAAAATCTGCCGCAGCGTACATTGGCGCGGTCGACAAGCGCTTTAGAATTGAAATCACTTACGGAATCCCAACAGAATAGATAGATGGAAAAGCCTTACGTAATCGGCATAGCAGGAAGCAGTGGATCCGGAAAAACATTCTTCTTAAACAGTTTTCTGAATCATTTCGATCAGAAAGATGTAACATTGATTTCTCAGGATGATTATTACATCCCTGCCAACACAAAAACGCGCGAAGAAAACCGTTTATACAACTTTGATTTGCCAACGGCGATCGATCGCGCATCGTTCTACAATGATATCAATGAGCTATTCGAAGGAAAAAGCATTTTGAAAGAGGAATACCTCTTCAACAATCCCAACGCCAAACCGCGTATGCTGAAAATCGAACCCGCACCTATTTTGGTGGTAGAAGGTTTATTCATTTTCCATTACGAAGAAGTAAATAAATTATTGGATTACCGCATTTTTATCGATGCTAATGAAGAAATTGCACTTCGTCGCCGTCTGAAAAGAGATTTAGAAGAACGGGGTTACGATCACGATGATGTGATGTATAAGTGGATTAATCACGTGATGCCGTCATTTCAGTCGTACCTTTTTCCGCATAAGGAAGAATGCAATTTGGTTATTCACAATAATACCGACGATCCGGAAGTTATCAATAATTACACGCGTGATATTGTCAACGAACTGAAAGTCAAACTCAGTGGTTTATAATTTATCAGGAGTTTTGTAGTATATTTGTAGCATGTGCGGCGAAGATAACTTTATCGGATTACCTGTGATTGACAATGAAGTCAACATGGCCAATTGGTCATCGAAGGGGCTTTGGGGTTTTGGTGATAGTGAGCTGTATGCTTTCAAAAAGTGCTGTAAGAAATACAAAAAGGGCAAAAGGTGCAAAAAATGCCCAGATAGGTAAGCGCAGTAGCTGCCGGATACTATTCCATAAAAGCTTAAGTTTGCAGGATGAGGTATACACCGAATAAAGTTAAATGGTTACTCCGTTTTTACCCGCCGTTTCTTTTTCAACGAATTTGGGTAAAAAACATTAGTCCGGGTTACACTGGAGCCGATGTAAAAATCCGCAAGAGCTTTCTGAACCTCAATGCTAACCGAACCATTTTCGGTGGCACAATTTTTTCAGCCATTGATCCGATTTATCCTGTCTTAATCGATGCTTACATCCGAAGCCATGGATTCAAAAAAACAGTAGCTTGGTTAAAATCAGCTCGTATTGAATACAAAAAACCCGGACATCGAAGTCTTCATTTTTCTGTTCGACTGAACGAAAAAGAGATGGAATCTATCCTCCATACTATACGCGAAGAAGGCAAAGTAATTCGAACGTTTTCTACCGACATTTTTGACAACGACGGCATCCATTGTGCCACCGTACACAACGAAGTTTACATTCGAAACCTGCAATTCGACAATAATTTAAACAACACATCAACAAAACATAAAGGGTTATGAACAGACCATTTTTATTTGCAGCTTATATAAGTATTGCTGCATTTACGATGACCTCGTGTCAGAACACGAAAACCAAAGGTAAAGAAGATCAAGACAGCGTCGAGTCGTTATCTGCAAAGGCTATTGAAGTACACGACGAAATCATGCCGCAGATTTCAAAATTCGATAAAACGTCCGTTAAATTGGACTCTCTATTAAATGCACTGTCTTCTGCGAAAACAAACGATCCAACGTTGGACACTACAGCTGTTCGTACAGAGTTGACTACGTTGAAAGCTGATATCGAATCGGCAACAGATGCCATGATGGATTGGATGCGCAACTATCGTTTGGATAGCTTGGATGCAACATATCAGTCTGCCGAAGTGGAAAGAATAAAAGCAATGCGAGGCGAATTCGAAACGGTAAACAAACGAATCGATTCGGTTATGAATGTACACAACAAGTAATATGCGCAGCAACAAAAGAATCTTTTTTGGAATGGCTTGCGCGTTAGGTGTTCTATTGGCGTCCTGCGAAGGTCAATCAAAAAAACTGCCCATTTACGGACATCGCGAACCGGTCGAAAAAACGGTCGATGGAAAAACAATCGTTGACACCATTTACCAAACCATTCCAGCCTTTCAATTTGTAAATCAAGACAGTGCGGTGCTAACTGACGATTTTTTCAAAGACAAAATCTACGTCGCGAATTTCTTTTTCACGCATTGTCCGAGCATCTGCCCTACCATGCAACGCAATATGCTAAAAGTTTATGAAGGCTACAAAAATGATAATCGCATCGCGTTTCTTTCGCACAGTATCGATTTTAAATACGATCAGCCACATGTACTAAAAGCCTATGCTGAAAAGTTGGGTGTAGATAATGATCAATGGCAATTCGTTAACGGAAGCAAAGCCGAAATATATGGCATCGCCGAGAAATATTTGGTGTACACGGCAGAAGATGCCAATGCGCCGGGCGGTTACGATCATCAAGGATATTTGGTGCTTATCGACAAGCAAAAACGCATTCGAGGCGCGTATGATGGAACTGAAGATGAGCAGGTAAATAAATTACAGGAAGATATCAAAATCTTACTTGCAGAAACCGACAAAGAATCTTGATGCAAACAAGGATTGCCATATTTATTGCCGGGATCGTGTTTTGCATGGCAGCTATGCATAGTTGTCATGCAAAACACGATATTAAAACCATGCAATATGTTACTAATGGCGAAAAAGTATATCGCGCACACTGCCAAAATTGCCACGGTGGACAGGGTGAAGGCTTGGGAAAGCTGTATCCACCGCTAACCGATCCACAATATTTAAAGGAAAACCACGAATTGCTACCTCGGATCATTCGATATGGCTTACGCGATACGATTCACGTTTCCGGAAACACATACGCCGAAAATATGCCCGCCATTCCTGAGCTTACTGAAATCGATATTGCTTATGTTTTGTCGTACATAACAATTCGTTTTGGCGAAGCTGAAAAGAAATACGAGCTCGACGAAGTTAAAGCTTCGCTAAAGCGTTAGCTTGCTAGTATCATTGTACATTCATTCATAAAAATTCACTTTTTACCACTCTCCTAATTTTTCTATAACGAAAATTTGACATTCGTGTATAAGCAAAATGCCTACATTTGCCACTACCGAATGAACGTTCAATTGATAGACAAAAGAGAGATTATCTTCGAAAGCTCGGTCGAGCTATTGCAAGATCACGGGTTCCATGGAACACCTATGAGCCAAATTGCCAAAAAGGCAAACGTATCCGTCGGAACGATCTACCATTACTTCGATTCAAAAGAAACGCTTATCATGGAGTTGTACGGCTATTGCAAATGTAGACTCATGCGTTATTTGTTCGAAGGTTTGGCGACCAACACCGAAAACTACGAAACACATTTTAGAATAACTTGGAAAAGGTTTGTTCAATTTTATCTTGATCATCCGCATTATTTCCGATTTATGAATCAATTTTACTCATCTCCATTTTATGAAATGGAATACGTAAAAAGAGAAAAAACAAAAAAAACATGGGCCATTTCTATTCAACAATTTTTGGAATTTGGCGTAGAGAAAAAAACACTTATTAATACCAGTACAGAAATTCTATGGTCAGCCTATATTGGGGTTGCCGTTTCTTTTCTCAAATCCATCCATTTCGGTAAGATGGAAATGACTGATAAAAACATGGAAGAAATGGTAGATATAGTCTGGAAATCTATAAAAGCAGCTTAAACATGATTCGGCAAATAAAAAACATTGTATTATCTCTCTGTTTAGGATTATCAACATTTTCCTTAATAGCGCAAGAAAAAGAAGAAGAACTCCCGGTAACGCCCAGTCTGCAACAGCTTCTAGATTACGCTTTAGTCAACAGTATCAATATTCGCAATGCGTATTTAGGAGAAGAAATCGGTGAAAAAGAAATTCAGTCTGCATTATCAGGTTATTACCCGCAAGTCATGGCTTCCGGAACTTTAAATCACTATTTGGAAATTCCCACCAACATTATCGGTGGCAATCTCATTCAAATGGGACAAAGAAATACAAGTAATGTGATAGCAGAAGCGAATCAAGCTTTGTTAAACCCCGATCTTATGCGTGCTTCGCGCGCGGCGCGATTGATTCGTGAACGTACTAAACAGACTGTTGAAGAACAAAAGATTAGCACGGTGGTGGACGTCAGCAAAGCATATTATGACATCCTAACTACCGAAGAGCAGATCAAGATTATCCAAGAAAACATATCGCGTATCCAACGTCAGTTTACCGATGCCAACGTGCGTTATGAGGTAGGATTGGTGGATAAGACTGATTACAAGCGCGCGCAAATCTCATTGAACAATGCGCAAGCGGAATTGAAGAAAACCCATGAGTTTCGAAAGTATAAATACGATTTTCTGAAGCAATTATTGGCTCTTCCTGTATCGCACCTGATGGATCTATCTTTCAACAAGGAAAACTTGGAAGCACGCGTATTACTCGATACTACCGATGTTTTGGATGAGGAACGTCGTATCGAATACCGTCAATTAGTAAACATGAAGCGCGAACAAGAATTAAACACGCAGTTTCAGAAATGGCAATTCCTACCTACCATCGGTGCTTACGCAAATTATCAACTTAATTTTTTTAATCCGCGCTTTGGCGATCTTTACAATCGTTCCTTCCCGAATTCCGCAGTGGGATTAACCTTATCTATTCCCATTTTTCAAGGATTAAGACGTCATCATGAAATCCGTAAATCGCAATTGCAAGAGATGCAACTGGAATGGGATATGGTCGATTTGAAAAATCGAATTGGCGTAGAATATTCACAAGCGATTACCAATTATCGCGCGTATATGACTGATTGGAAGATGAGCAGAGAAAATGTTGCGCTGTCCGAGGAAGTTTATAATATCATCAAACTACAATATGATGAAGGTATCAAAACTTATTTAGATTTGATGATATCTGAGACAGATCTGCGCACCAGTCAACTGAATTATTTAAATGCACTATATACACTACTTGCCAGCAAAATCGACGTGGAGCGTGCGCTCGGCAATGTCCAAATTCAATAATCCTAGCGAAACATGACAAAGAACAACCTATTTTATATGCTTTTATTGGGGTCAGCTGCCCTTCTACAAGCTTGCGGAGGAAATAAAAAGGAATCAGCACCTAGTGGAAATACCGCGAAAAATGTAAGTGCATTCGCGGTGGAAGAGCAAATTGTTACAGGTTATCAGGAATACCCGGCTTACGTGGTGCCTTTAATGGAGACCGAACTTCGCGCGGAGGTTTCCGGATATGTAACCAGCATTTCGGTGGCTGATGGAGCTATTGTAGCAAAGGGACAGAAATTATATGAAATCGATCGTACACGCTATGCAGCGGAAGTAGAACGTGCTAAAGCAACCCTTGCGATTGCAGAATCTGATCTAGAGCGTGTAAATCGTGATTTAGGAAGATACAAGAAGCTTGCAGCAAGTGATGCCATTGCGCGACAAACTTTAGATTATGCAGAAACCGATTTGATCAATCAGCGTGCGCAAGTACAATCGGCTAAAGCAGCGCTTGAAAATGCAAATACAAATTTGAATCGTTCTGTTATTTATGCTCCATTCGCCGGGTCGGTGGGCATTTCTCAAGTGCGCACAGGGGCTTTAGTTACTGCCGGCACTACGCTTTTAAATACGTTGTCGACTTCCAATCCTATTACCGTAGAATTCCAAGTAAATGAACGTGATATAGATCGCGTGTTGGAGTTGCAAAAAAGCAATGCTTCTTCCGGTATAGAAGTACGTTTACCTGATGGATCAATTTATGGGGAATCTGGGAAAATCAGTGTTATTGACCGCGCTATCGATAGGACAACAGGCACACTGCGCGTTCGAGCTACCTTCCAAAATCCGCAAGGAAAATTACGCGCTGGCATGAACTTAACGCTTCGTTTAGCAAATACATCGTTGGATAAACAATTGGTAGTTCCTTTGCGCGCAGTCATTGAGCAATTAGGAGCGAAAAGCATCTTCACGATCAGCGACAGCAGTACCGCAGTTTTCAATCAAGTGCAACTTGGTACTAAGTTCGACGATAAAGTTGTTGTGTTGAAGGGTTTACAAGCGGGTCAGCAAGTCGTGGTAGATGGAGCAAGCAACTTGTCAGAAGGAGATAAATTGTCTATTCAACATAAATAGGCATTATAGATAGAAAAATATGATATCAGAAGTTTTTATACGACGGCCGATAACCGCAATGGTGATTTCGATATTGATCTGTATTTTAGGGGTCATTTCGATTGTTACCTTGCCCATCAGTCAATACCCCAATATTGCTCCACCAACCGTAACCGTTCAGGCAACTTACACTGGAGCAGATGCACAAACGGTAGAACAAACGGTTACCACACCGATTGAAAGTCAGATCAATGGTACGCCGGGAATGATCTATATGCAATCGAATAGTACTTCCGATGGTATGTCAAGGATTACGGTAACCTTTGAAGTAGGTACGGATATCGACATTGCCACATTAGATGTACAAAATCGAGTAGGTATTGCTGAGCCAGTTCTTCCAGAATCGGTTCGGCGTTTAGGTGTTATTACACGTAAAGCGAATGCCGATGCATTGATGATGATCTCTCTAATTTCGCCAAACGGCACGCGCGACAATAAGTTTTTGGCTAACTATGCTAACTTATATGTGCGTGATGCGATTTTACGGGTGAAGGGAGTAGGTGATGTGATGGCTTTTGGACAGCCATTCTCCATGCGTGTTTGGTTGGATGCCAACAAACTATCGAACCTCGGATTGACTCCAGCTGATGTAAGCGCAGCTATTCAAGAGCAAAACTCTCGTGTTCCTGGTGGTAATGTCGGTGGTCAACCGCAAGCCTCGTCACAAGTTTTCGAATATTCTATCGTAACGGACAGCGATCTTAGCACAGAAGAAGATTTTGAAGATATTATCGTAAAAACAAATTTGGACGGTTCCATCGTGCTATTGAAAGATGTAGCTCGTGTTGAATTGGGTCAGTTTATGTACACCACATCTACAAAAGTGAATGGTGTAATCTCCACCGGAATGATGGTTAACCAAATGCCGGGAGGAAACGCAGTAGAAACGGCGGACGGAATCTATTCCACGTTGGAACAACTGAAAAAATCCTTTCCAAATGATGTGGATTATCTCGTCAGTTACGAAACGGTATCTGTAGTCCACGCGTCTATTGATTCCGTATTACATACCTTAGTAGAAGCGCTGATCTTAGTAACAATTGTTGTATTCTTCTTCTTACAAAGTTGGCGGGCAACATTGATCCCAGTATTAGCTATTCCAGTTTCTATTATCGGTACGTTTATCTTCTTCAACTTACTTGGTTTCTCCATCAACAACTTGACCATGCTGGCATTCGTGCTTGCTATTGGTATCGTGGTGGATGACGCGATTGTCGTTGTAGAAGCTGTACAGCATTATATCGATCATGATAAGATGGATGCTAAAGAAGCGACGCGAAAGGCCATGCAAGATATTACCGCGCCGGTTATTGCTATCGCATTAATTTTGGCAGCGGTATTCGTTCCGGTAGGGTTCATTCCGGGAATGGTCGGCGTATTGTATCAACAGTTTGCTATTACGATTGCTGTTTCTGTGCTACTTTCTGCGTTTATCGCGTTGACATTAACGCCGGCACTATGCTCGATTATGCTAAAACCATCGCCCATCAATAAGGATGCGCGCGGTGTCAATCGATTGTTCTACAAGTTCAATGTATGGTTCGATAATGTGACGAATAAGTATTCTCGTGGTGTGCAGAAATCTATAAAAGCAACGCCATTGGTACTTATCCTTTTGCTCTGTATTTTCATCGGAACTGGAGTCATGTTTGGCAAAAAGCCAACCGGCTTTATTCCTAAAGAAGATAACGGGCTGTTTATGATGGGTGTTACCCTACCGGAGGGATCTTCCAATGGTCGTACGAATGTGGTGCTGGATGAAATTTACAAACGTATTTCCGATTCTATTCCTGAAGTAAAATACATGACGCAAATCTCCGGCATGAACTTATTGAATCGTTCGGCGAAGCCAAACAATGGATCGTTCTTTGTTTTCATGAAGCCTTGGAACGAACGCAGCCGTACCAACGAAGATGTGATTTCGGAAGTGATGGCTATGTTTTCGCAATACAATAAGGCGAGTGTAATGGCGGTTGCCCCTCCACCGATTCCCGGTTTGGGATCGGTAGGTGGATTTTCGATTTTGATTCAAGATGAGCGCAGTATCGATATTAAGGAATTTGAAGCTATCACAAAGAAGTTTATTAGTGCAGCCAATCAGCGGCCGGAGATTGCAAGAGCGTACACACTGTTTAACACGAATACGCCAAACTATAAGCTTGATGTAAATCGTGAACAAGCAAAAGCCATGGGAGTTCCGGTTTCCGCAATTTATACTACGTTGTCCGCTTACATGGGAAGTAGCTACATCAACGACTTTACACTTTACGGACGTAACTTCCGCGTCGTTTCGCAAGCGGATACAAACTACCGCATGCAAATCGAAGATTTGAACAAACTGTATGTCCGCAATACGGCGGGACTACCTGTTCCTATGTCGACTTTAGCTCGTTATGAATTGGCAGAAGCGCCTGCTATGATTGGTCACTTCAACCTTTTTCGTGCCATCGAGGTAATGGGCGACGCTGGCCAAGGATACAGCTCTGGTGATGCATTGGCGGCGCTGGAGGAGGTCGCGCAAGAAACCTTGCCGGAAGGCTTCTCGTACGATTTCTCTGGAACCTCGCTTCAAGAAAAGGAATCGGGCGCACAAACTATTATTGTTTTTGCCCTCTGTATAATATTTGTATTTCTATTGTTGGCCTCACTTTATGAAAGTTGGTCGGTACCATTCTCTATCCTACTTTCTGTGCCTTTAGGTATATTCGGATCAATCTTAGCATTAACGTTGCTACCGAAAATTGACAACAACATTTTTGCTCAAATCGGTTTGATCACCATTATAGGTTTGGCAGCGAAGAATGCAATTTTGATCGTTGAATTTGCGAAAGAGCGTGTAGACGTTGGTATGAATCTAATCGAAGCGACCATCGAAGCTGTAAAACTTCGCTTGCGCCCGATCGTGATGACTTCATTCGCTTTCATTTTGGGTATTATTCCATTAATGTTGTCAAGCGGTGCGGGCGCAGTTTCCCGCCAAACGATCGGTTGGACGGTATTCGGCGGAATGGCGGCAGCGACGTTCCTAGCCATCTTTATTGTTCCTGTTTTGTTCGTCGCGATTACGCGATTGGCTTACGGAAAGAAAAAACTAGCCGAGTTAGAAGCTGGCTTCGATGAAGAAAAGAAAAGTAAATTAAGCGCGCACTAGCGCAAAACTGAAGTAACTATTTCAGCATCAACCCTACCGTCAAGTTTAGGTGTTGATGTTGAAATGGTTTTTTAAAATCATGTGCATTGCGATGCAATTGTTGATATCCATAGGATAACGAAACCGTATAATTCTTGCTGCTCATCGTTTCGTAAACGTAGGATAATCCGCCTCGGAAAAGAAATCCTCGATCGTAAACCGGACCAATCCGCGGCGCATAGCCCGCATTCCCAATTACACCGATCCAAGAATAATTATTGACGTAAAAAATAGGCGCACGGCCATCCAAAAATATCGGCATCAAATACGTATCATAATTAAATCGCGGCGAATTCCCGGCTCTGTTTATTTCTTTGCTTTGATACGATCCGCGAAACGTCTCGTTTCCCAAACCAATTCCGACATAGGCTCGATCCTGCAAATTTAATCCGAACACAAAATGTGTTGCATAGCCATTGAAGGCGCCATCGTACCCTGAGTTACTCACGCCAAACTGCCCTCCTAGTTGAAAAACAGTATAATACTGAGTTTGGGAAGTAGCCTTCATGGCAATCAAAAGGCATAATAGAAATAATGGAACAATGATTCGTTTTCGGTTCATCATGCGATTTCGTTACTGTCTAATGAATGATCTTGTACACCAATTCGCGAAGCAACTCGCCGGAAGTGGTATTCGGACCAACGTGCATTCCTTTGGATTTTAAATCATATTCTTTCAGCAAATTAATGACATCAAACATTTTGCGTCGGGAATAATTACGCGCGGCCATTTCGTAATCTTTGGTAAAAAATGGATGCACACCCAATTCCTTTGCTGCAGCTTGAGACGATTTGTCCGGCAAATAATGATATTTCAACACTTTAGTGAAATAGCTTCCCAAGGAACCAATCACAACCGGAATGGGATTCGATTTAGGATTAGCGGCAAAATAATCCACGATCTGAAATGCTTTGAAGACATTTTTTTTGGTTAATGCCGTGTTGAGTTCAAACACATTAAAATCCTTGCTAATTCCAATATTTCGTTCAATATCACTGATGTCCACTTCTTTATCCAATGCAACATTCAATAGTAACTTATCGATTTCGTTCGCCACTTTGGACAAATCTGTGCCTAAATAATCCGCCATCAGCGCCGCTGCTTGCGGATGAATACGCCTTCCTTCCGCTTGGAATTGATCAGCGATCCATGGCGCAACTTTATCGTCGTATAACTTTTTCGATTCTAAAACAATACCGGCTTTATCAGCCAGCTTATAGGTTTTCTTGCGTTTATCGACCAAGCCATATTTATGCGCCAACACCAAAATGGTCGTCGGCGTGGGCGATTCCAAATATTTCTGAAACAATTCATCATCTTTCCACTTCAAATTCTGCGCTTCTTTCACAAGAATAACTTGATAATCGCTCATCATCGGATAGCGTTTTGCTGCATTTACGATCGTAACGAAATCCGTATCCTTACCATACAAAATGGTTTGGTCGAAACCTTTTTGCGCATCGTTCAGTACACTGCCTTCAATCGCATCCGCGACCAAATCAATAAAATAGGATTCTTCGCCGTGCAACAAATATACAGGGCTGAATTTCCCCTTCTTTACGTCTGATAAAATTGTCTTCGCATCCACTTCACGAAAATACAGATTTTTCGCGTGCTACCGCAGTCTATCGAGGCAGGTTGTAATTTTATACCGTTATGCGTATTTTCGCACATGTTTACGCCGATCCCTTTGAACCTTCCACCTTGCGCATTAAAGCTCACTCAATCGGATCAGCAGACCTACGTTTTCGATGTTTTACGCAAAAAAAAGTTGCTATTGACACCAGAGGAATGGGTACGTCAGCATTGGATTCATTATCTTCATAATGAAAAGGGTTATCCAAAATCGCTGATGAAAACCGAAGGCGGATTGGTGCTTAATACGATGCAGAAGCGCAGTGATTTACTGGTGTACGACAGTTTCGGATCAAAGATTTTATTGGCAGAATTTAAGGCGCCAACTGTCAAAATTTCCGAAAAAACATTTTCACAGATCGCAAACTATAATAAAGTACATAAAATTCCGCTACTTTTGGTAAGTAACGGAATTGAGCATTATTATTGTAGAATAGATTTTCAGCGTGAAGACTTTACTTTTTTGGAAGATTTGCCAAGCTTCCAAACGGCAAGTTTGGCGCTACGCAGATAAATCGATTACATAACAAAACATTAACGGACCGAAAAAGGTTAAGTATATGAATATTGACAAAAACGAATTCAGAAAATACGCTATCAAACATCACCGTATTGGTAGTCAGCACGTAGATGGTTTTATCGGACGCGTAGAAAGCAACATCCCGACCAACCTTACGCCATACATCATCGAAGAGCGTCAATTGAACGTTGCTCAGATGGACGTTTTCTCCCGCTTAATGATGGATAGAATCATTTTCCTGGGAGATGGCATCAACGATCAGGTAGCGAACATTGTGCAAGCACAGCTTTTGTTTTTGCAATCAACGGATGCGCAACGGGATATTCAAATTTACATCAATTCACCAGGCGGAAGCGTTTACGCAGGTTTGGGTATTTACGATACGATGCAATATATTTCGCCAGATGTAGCAACCATCTGTACAGGTATGGCCGCTTCCATGGGAGCAGTTTTGCTTGTTGCCGGAGCGAAAGGCAAACGTGCGGCGTTACGCCATTCGCGCGTTATGATTCACCAGCCCTCTGGTGGTGCACAAGGCGTTGCTTCTGACATGGAGATCAATTTGCGCGAAATGTTGAAGCTGAAAAGCGAACTTTATAATATCATCGCAGAGCATTCTGGCCAAACTTATGATTGGGTAGAAAAATCATCAGACCGCGATTACTGGATGCGCGCTGAAGAAGCAAAAGAATACGGCATGATCGACGAAGTGTTGATGCCGAAAAAAGAAACGAAATAAGAAAATGAGTAAGTCGAACCAAAAAGATATACATTGTTCATTCTGCGGTATTAGCAAAAGTGAAGCACAGATGCTGATCGCTGGAGATGGCGCACATATCTGCGATCGATGTGTACAGCAGGCAAGCGAAATCCTTGCTGAAGAACTAAAGCAACGCAAAAGCAAAAACTTGCAAACTGTTCTCAAGCTGATCAAACCAATGGAAATTAAGGAGCACCTTGACCATTATGTGATCGGCCAAGACGACGCTAAGAAGGTGATTTCTGTAGCGGTATATAACCACTACAAACGATTGAATCAACGCGTAGATGCCGATGAGATTGAAATTGAGAAATCAAACTTAATTGTGGTTGGTGAGACCGGAACGGGCAAAACCTTACTGGCAAAGACGGTTGCGAAAATTTTGAACGTGCCATTTTGTATCGTTGATGCAACGGTATTAACCGAAGCAGGCTATGTTGGTGAAGATGTAGAGAGTATCTTGACACGTTTGTTGCAAGCAGCCGATTACGATGTCGCAGCAGCGGAACGTGGCATTATTTACATCGATGAAATCGACAAGATTGCTCGCAAAAGCGACAATCCTTCAATCACTCGCGATGTATCTGGCGAAGGTGTTCAGCAAGCGTTATTGAAAATCTTGGAAGGCACGAATGTGAATGTCCCACCTCAAGGTGGTCGTAAACATCCGGATCAAAAGATGATTTCTGTAAACACCAGCAACATCTTATTTATCTGTGGCGGTGCGTTCGACGGTATTCAAAAGAAAATTGCGAACAGATTGCGTACGCAAACTGTAGGTTACAAGATGAAGGATGATGAGCAGGATATCGATTTGAAGAACCTGTACAAATACATCACACCACAGGATTTAAAAAACTTCGGTTTGATTCCAGAATTGATCGGTCGTTTGCCGGTGTTGACACATCTAAATCCTTTGGATAGAGAAACGTTATTGAGTATCTTGACAGAGCCGAAGAATGCATTGACCAAGCAGTACAAAAAATTGTTTGAATACGAAGGTATCGACTTGCAATTCGACAAGGATGTATTTGAGTTTATCGTCGAGAAAGCTTGGGAATTCAAATTAGGTGCTCGTGGTTTACGAAGCATATGCGAGGCCATCATGTTGGACGCTATGTTTGAAATACCAACCAGTAAAGAACACGACAGCGAGAAGACGCTTCATATCACGCTCGACTATGCGAAGAAGAAGATTGCCAAAACGGACATCAAAAAAATGCAAGTCGCTTAAGACATAAAACCCTCGCCCTAGTGCGGGGGTTTTTATTCTCCTGACGAATTAAATGAAAGGAAATTATGAGCAAAAACAAAAAAGCAAAATTGGAAAACTCTCCGGTAATTCCGGGGTTGAAAAGTAAAGAAGATATCGTTGTTAATTGGCTACCGCGCTATACCGGACGGCCGCTCGAAGAATTTGGAGAATACATTCTTTTAACCAACTTTTCGAATTATGTAAAGATTTTCTCCGAAATGCATGACCATGCTCCTATTTTGGGTTTGGACAAACCGATGCAAACCTGTACCGCTGGCGGAATCACGATTATCAATTTCGGAATGGGAAGCCCGATGGCGGCCACCATTATGGATTTACTATCTGCTATAAAACCGAAAGCGGTCCTATTTTTAGGGAAAGCCGGTGGATTGAAAAAGAATAACAACATAGGCGATCTGGTATTGCCAATTGCAGCAATTCGTGGTGAGGGAACCTCAAATGATTATTTCCCACCGGAAGTACCCGCCCTACCAGCATTCGCATTGCAAAAAGCCATTTCTACCACCATTCGCGATCACTCGTCCGATTATTGGACCGGTACCGTTTACACAACGAACCGCCGAGTGTGGGAGCATGATAAGGGATTCAAAAAGTATCTGAAATCCATTCGTGCGATGTGTGTAGATATGGAAACCGCGACTATTTTCAGCGTTGGTTTTGCAAACAAGATCCCTACAGGCGCCCTATTACTGGTTTCTGATCAACCTATGATCCCAGAAGGTGTAAAAACAGCGCAATCAGACGTGTCAGTAACTGCGAAATATGTAGAAAAACATCTTTCTATAGGAATAGATGCGCTGAAACAATTAATTAACAATGGACTTACTGTTAAACACCTGCAGTTTTAGACAAAAAATTTAATTTTATTTGCACTTTAATCATTCTAAACCTATTTAAAACTTCTAGCATTCGTTTTATGAAGAAACAAATAGTTTCTACCATTAACAGACAGGTAGATTGTCGTTTAGCCTGATTAATGTAAAATTATACCCGATAGAAATGAAGATTAGGTTACTAAATTATGTAATTACAATCTTATTTCTATTTTTGCAATATGCTGATTTATTTCAGAATACTTAGCCCAGCTTCATTGCTTCGCTATGGAATCCATCGCGAGATGTCCGAATCTGGGGCACTGTACGCACTCAACATAAATTTTTCGACATTATATGGCTAGTAAACACGGAAGCCTTACCCCCATGCAGCGACTGATACGATTGTTGCATCCGGATCGCAAAACGATCAACTACATCTTTTTATATGCCATAGTCATCGGCATCTTTAGCCTGAGTATTCCGCTCGGCATTACTGCAGTGTTCAACTTCTTAATGAATGGTGCGATGTATAGTTCTACCTATATACTTATCGCCTTTGTATTGACCGGCGTTGTCGTCGCTGGTATCTTATTGATCGGGCAGCTCAGTTTGGTCGAATACCTTGAACAGAAACTCTTTTTAAAATCTGCTTTAGAATTTGCGTATCGTTTGCCGAGAATCAAATCCAAAGAGCTAGAAGGCGAAAACCTAGTGGAATTGGTCAATCGCTTTTTCGACGTGGTGATTATACAAAAAGGTGTGATAAAATTATTGATGGATTTAGCTGCGGCAGTAGTTACTATCATTTCAAGCGTGTTTCTTTTAGCATTTTATCACCCTGTATTCATTATCATCGGGGTTGTTGTGGTCGCCATGATTGCCATCATTTTAGCGGTTTATTACAGAGGTGGCGTAAACACCAGCATTCAGGAATCGGAACATAAATATGAAACCGTTGCCTATTTAGAAAGCGTTGCAGAAAAAATTGAGGAGTATCGTGGAGATGACGTTAAGATGCAGGAAATTATTGAAGACACAGATTTAATTACTGGTAAATATCTTAAAGCAAGAAATTCCCATTTCAGAATTTTAAAGAGCTTTTTCGCGGCATCGGTATTTATAAGAACCATGTTGTTTGGTGCAATGCTTCTACTAGGATCATTTTTTGTGGTAGAAAGACAAATGACATTTGGGCAATTCGTTGCGGCTGAAGTCCTTATTGTACAAGTGGGTTATGCTATCGAGAAACTCTTTACCAACATTAATACTGTATTTGATATGCTTACGGGAAGCGTAAAACTTGGAGCAGTTACCGATTTAGCGTTAGAGGAGGACGCCATGCCTTATGGCCATTCATAAACGACCCATTAATGATCAGGAAGTTGGTTGGCAAGATTTGACATCCAAAGGAGCTAAAGAATTACTTTCTAATCGAGGAGCAATCGTATTAGGACGTGTACTGATGGTTACAGTACTAGTATTCATTATCTTCCTTTTACTACCCTGGCGGCAAACTATTCCGGCTAGAGGCCTTGTAGGTGCACTACGACCAGAAGACCGTCCTCAAACGATACAGAATCAGATTGGAGGTAGAATTGAGAGGTGGTACGTAAAAGAAGGCGATGAAGTCAGAAAAGGGGATACACTTTTGGTTGTTTCAGAGATTTCCCAATCTTATTTTGACCCGGAACTTCCTATGCGACTCGAGGAACAATTGGAAGCAAAACGTAATAGTGAAACGGCTGCCGACCAGAAAATGACTGCTACAGAAGCACAAATTGCAGCTCTTGGCAGTGGTTTGAATTTTCAGTTGCAAGCCGCCAAAAACTCCGTAGCTCAAGCAAATAATGTCGTTAAAATTGATAGCGCAGATTTGGTAGCCATGCAGATTTCCTTTGAAACGAGCGAAGCTCGATTAGAACGGTATGAACAAGGTTACCGAGATGGTCTATTCTCGTTGACGGACATTGAAACTCGCAGGTTAAATCTACAAAACGATCGTGCAAAGGTCGTGACAGCCGAAAATAAGTTATCGAATTCCCGACAAGCGTATTTAAACGCGCAGATCGAATTGGATAACATTCGCGCCAAATACAATGAATCGTTAGCTAAAGCACAGTCCGATCTTGGTTCTGCTTTATCAAATCGAGCAACTGCGCGTGGTGATATATCCAAACTAAGAAATGAAATTGCGAATATTGATGTACGTCGGGGTTTATACATTGTGCGTGCTCCGCAAGATGGCTTTATTGTAAAAACACTGAAAGCCGGTATCGGAGAAACGATTAAAGAAGGAGAATCAGTCGCGACATTACAATCGAAGAAACCGATGTTAGCTGCCGAGGTTTTCGTCAATGCTATGGATGTTCCCTTAATTGCGTTGGAAGATGATGTTCGTTTACAGTTTGATGGATGGCCATCGGTGCAATTCTCGGGATGGCCGTCAGTTGCCGTGGGTACATTTGCCGGCAAGGTGACGGTAATTGATAAAGTTAGTAGCACCAACGGTAGATATCGCCTATTAATCAGACCGACACATCCTATTCCGGATGGTGATGAAGATTGGCCGATACAGTTACGTTTAGGATCGGGCGTTTATGCGCGTGTCATCCTCAACCGCGTACCGCTTTGGTACGAGATATGGCGTCAACTAAATGGATTTCCGCCGAGTTTAGAACAAGAACCTAAAGACCACGCATTAGATTAATGAATATGATTAGGTCATTGTTTCTCCTCTTTATTTCGGTTAGTTTGACCATGAATATAGGGCTAGCGCAAACGGATTCTACTAAACGGATTTCAGATGAATTCTCCATCGAAGATTTAGAAGGATTTCTGTTTACGAATCATCCCGTTTTAAAGCAAATTCAACTATTGAGCGAATCGGCGCGCGCGGATGTTACCCAAGCTTTGGGAAAGTTTGATCCGGCGCTGTACGCGGATTTTAAGAACAAATATTTCGGAGAAAGCTCTTATTATAACGATTGGAGCAGCGAATTAAAAGTTCCACTTTGGTTAGCAGGAGCTGATTTGAAAGTGGGCTACGACCGTAATGTAGGAAATTACACGAATCCGCAAAGCAGAACGCCAAACAGTGGCCTTTCTGGCGTAGGAATAAGCATTCCCTTGGGGCAAGGTTTGTTGATAGATAGTCGTAGAAACACGCTGCAACAAGCCCGTGCCATGCTAGGATATGCCGAAGCGGAACAAGTGCGACAAATAAATAGCTTGTGGTATACGGCACTTTCCGATTATTGGGATTGGTATTTCGCGCATCAACAATATGTTCTACAAGAGGATGCCGTGGAATTAGCAGCAACTCGCTTCAGCGCGATTAGCGAACAAACGGTACTCGGCGACCGACCACCAATTGATTCGGTGGAAGCAGCAATTACGCTACAAGAACGACAAATGCAGTTAGCAAAATCTGCTATTGAATTACGGAACACGAAGTTGGTATTATCCAACCACCTTTGGAACGAAAATCAGGAACCTGTCGAACTACCAGATCGAGCAGTTCCGATTTCAATAGACATCACTAAGCTTGCGCCCGAACCCCAGTTGCTGTCGCAACTTTTAGAATTAGCCGAACAGCAACACCCCGAGCTATTGAAACTAGAAAGTAAAGGATTGCAGCTCAACATTGAGGAACGCTACCGTCGGGAAATGTTGAAACCTCGATTAGATATATCCGGGACATTGATCGCAGGTCGTAATTTTCGAGAACCTGTCGAACCTATCTATGATTTTAACTTGGGAAATTATAAACTGGGTATGTCATTCGCTTTCCCTATATTTCTTCGAGCAGAACGTGGAAGATTACGATCAGTCAGAATCGATCAAGAACAACTTCGTTACGACCAAGTAATTACAGGACGTAATATTCGCAATGACATCAATACGACGTACAACGACCTCACTGCCTATACACGTCAATTACGTTTGCAGATACAAAGCATTGCCAATCAAGAAGTCCTTGTAGCAGGTGAATTACAGAAGTTTGAATTGGGAGAAAGCACATTATTTATTATCAATAATCGCGAGACGACGTTGATAGATATGCAACGCAAGCGCGAAAACTTGGTGGTCGAATACCAAAAAGCCCTCGGTGGTCTTTACTATAAGGCAGGTACCCGACAGGCGATGGATGTTAATAGCCCAATGGGAAATCCGAATCTATCGAGATAAGTCGATTAAAGTTGTTTTACAAAAAGGATTTATTACGACTGAGATGTCCTTAAAGCAGAAACTATACGTTAGAAAACGGCGCGAATCCAAATAGGAAACGCGCCGTTTTTATTGACTTAGAATCGTTTGAGAAAGCGATATCTTCAGCAGATTACTATTATTCAGTATCCCACCAAACTCTTCCCATCAGAATATCTCCCCCCGGAACGGCAGCAGATGCTGCACGATAATGTTGTGGGTTGGTAGATTCTTCCGCGATTGGATAAGGGAAACGACGTGGAATTCTTCCTTGTGTCGCATTATTTACGTAGTTCACTGGAGTTAAAGCTGGTAATCCTGTACGGCGCCAATTACTCCAAACTTCGTAATAGTTGAACACCGTGGTGTTATGCAACCAATATTCAGTAGCAATCTGTTCCAACTCCCGACCCACAACCAATGGATTGGCTTCCGCAAATGTGTTTGCTGCACTCGCCGAAATGTTTAATGCCGTTCCGAAGTTTGCTAAATTGGTCGCTGATGCAACGATGGCATTTCGGTAATGCGTTGCAGCGCTTTCACCAATTCCCCAACGAACATTCGCTTCTGCTAAAAGCAATTCAGATTCACTATATGTCAACAAAAATGTTGGAGCTGTTCGGCTTATCATCAACGGGTGTGGGCCCGAATAATCGGAGATTGTTGTGTAGCTTGGATGTGAAGAAATATCACGTCCAGCGATTCCACTCAAATCGCGACCGTTTGGCATCCCTTTTTGGGAAGCTGCATTTCTGTTAAAGTTGGCATTTTGACTACCCGAAGCTGGGATACCACCCTGCGCATTCAATGGATAAAGATTAGTTACAGCTACAGCAATCCGCGGATCATTATTTGCTTTCAGCTTATCAATAAAAGTATCAGACCACTTGACATAATAATGCTCTTGACCACCATCAAGAAAAACTTGCGCAATACGGTTTTGCGTCACGCGACCACCTGCATCGTCATGCGCTACCATCGCATTGTCATCGTTGTTTTGCATGGTCTTTCCGAGCGCCTTTGTCGCATATTCTTGCGCCAACGTTGCATTCACTTTCGTCAATCGCATAGCCATACGCAACATCAGTGTATACCCAAATTTTTGCCATTGTGCGACATTACCTTGGTAAAACATATCTCCACTTACCGCATCTGCCGCCGGATCTAACGCAATTACTGCTTCTTCCAATTCTTTAAGCATATCCGCATAAATGGAATCTTGCGAATCGTATTTTGGATAAAAAACTTCCTGGCGATATCCCAATCCAGCTTCTGAATAAGGAATGTCTCCATACAAGTCGGTTAACCGCTGAAAAACTAGTGCTTTCATAATTCTACTGACCTGATGCACATTTCTATATTGATCCTTTTCCTTAGTAAACTCTGATAGCTCGCTAACAAGTTTCACCTGATCGCCGTATGCTTTTTCCCAATATGCAGATGTGTATGGCAAGTTAAGAATGTATTTATCGCCAGACCAATATGAAATAACGGATGATAAGCCTTGCATCATCGTACCAGAATAGATAAGATTTGCGCGCCATGTATCGTACGCGAAGTCGTTACTTCCGGCATACGACAACTGCAAGTTGGACAGCAAAAAATTAGGATCGAAGTTGTCCTCAGTATATGATATGGGGTTGGTATTAATATTCTCGAAATCCTTGGTGCACGACTGGAACAGCAAAGTCATAGTTGTGCAAGCTAGAAGGATATTTTTTAAACTATATATTTTGTTCATGATAGTATAGACAAAAGTTAAAATTTAACACTTAGGTTGACACCGAAAGAACGGATAGGCGGAACACCACCTAATTCCATCCCTGGAACAATCGTTGAATAACTAGCTTCGGGATCAATGTTATCCGTTTTGCGCATCAAAATAAAGGGATTTCTAGCTACCGCACTTATGTTTAATGATTTCACCTTGTCGTTGAACAAAGATGGAAACGTATAACCCACGATAATTTGTCTCAATTTGATAAAGTCAGCACTATATACGTTTAACTTCGACACGTTTTGAACCAACTGTCCGTAATAGGTGGAAGCCTCCGTGGTGGTAGTACTACCGTCTGGAGCAAAATTGCCTTCGCGATTTTCTAACGTATTTTGGTGCAGACCATTGGTGTAGCCATAGAAGTCAGTTCCAGAATAAATCTTACCTCCCCATTTACCGTCAATCAAGAAAGAAAAGTTCAATCTTTTATAGTTGAATTCGTTATTCCAACCGGCGGTCCATTTTGGAATTGCTGAGCCCACCGGAATTAGATCACCACGATCTGGAACGCCAGTTTCCAAATACACGATATTTCCCGCGTCGTCGTATTTATAATCGTAAGCCATTATTTGGAACGACGGTAGACCTAGTTGGTGTTGGACAGACCCAACGCCGGAACGAGATAGCCCCATAGGCATATTGATCGTGCCTTCGGCCATGCGCCGCACCTTGTTATTATTAATAGATCCATTCAATGACGTTGTCCATCCGAAACCATCGTTGTTTCGAATGACGCGCGCCGTTATTAAGGCTTCAAAACCTTTATTTTGTAAAGATCCGCTATTTAATACGGCACCGCTATAGCCTGTAGTTTGGGAAAGAGCAACTGGAATAATTTCATCGTTGGATACCTTATTGTACCATGTGGCATCAATGGATAGTAGATTGTTAAACATCGTTAACTCCGTACCGATTTCTAACTCAGTAGCTCGCGAAGCGATCAATCCTCTATTTGGAATATCAGCATTAGAAATACTTCCTAGCGGATATCCGTTGATGGATTCACTCAATAAGCTATACGTCAACAACGTTTGATAAGGGTTTGTTGCAGCACCTACCTGCGCATAACCTAGACGCACTTTACCAAAGTTAAAAAATGATGGTTTCCATAATTCGGTAAAGATGAACGAAGAGTTCAAACTTGGATATACCACATTCAGCTTGTTATTTTGCCCGGGCGTAGCTAGTGACGAAAACCAGTCGCTACGAAGAGACGTGGTTAAAAACAAGTAATCACGGAAAGAGAATTCTACATTAGCGAAAGCCGATTGCACCTCAAGTCTATCATCAGTATAACTAAGATTTTTGTTCTTTAAGTTCATGACGTTGTAAACGAATGGTACGGCAAAATCGTTCCCCGCATTGTTTGTTGTCAAAGTAGTGGTGTTCCTGTAAGCACCTCCTAGAACAGGCGCAATATTGAAATCGCCAATGTCAAACGTACCTCCAACCAATAAATCGGCATTCATATCGACAAATTCGGTATTTCGCTGTTGCATGGATCCCAGTTGACGATAAGCAGTTCCTGTTGGCACCACGTTAACGTAGGAATCCGTATAGTTATCCCGAGCAACGCGGCCTTGCACATAATATCCTTTATCAAAATCGTAACGAGCCGATAAAGATGAAATCAGCCGTTCGCGCTTCGTATCATTTTGAAAATTGTATGCGGCAAACCAAGGATTGGTTGCGAAAGTATTATTTGCATTAAATACGCGCTCGCTCCCATCGGGATTGGTTCCCGGATTCAGATCATTTACATCAAGACTTGTAGGTAAGAACATGGTTTGGAAATTAGCATTTCCGGCACCGTCAGAGAGCACGGCACGATTCTTTGCAGATTCCAAGATATAGTTTACGCGTGCGTCGATATTTAAGTTTTTGATCGGCTGAAATATTCCGGCCAAATTGAACGTTTGACGTCCCAAATCTGAATTTGGCACGACGGATTTATTATCCAAATTACTTCCTGATAACCGGATGGATCCACCTTCGAATGCTTTGGTTAGCGTTAATGTGTTTGTCCATGCACTACCTGTACGGTAAAACTTACGCAGATTTCCGCGAGCAGCAGAATATGGTCGTTCTACGCCATCAAATTGAGGCACCATGCTGCCGTCTAGCAATCCACCCCAGCTTGATCCGCCAGATTGCGCTGCTGCAGTTCCAGTGGTTGGCTTCACATTGCTTATACCTTGTCCATAAACATATTGCCAATCCGTCAAATCCATGATCTGCTCGCCCACAAAGTTGGAATTAAATTCGATTCCGTCGGCTTTACCACTTTTCGTCGTAATCATGACCACGCCCGCTTTTGCCCGATATCCGTACAGTGCCGATGCAGCAGCACCTTTCAACACCGAGATACTCTCGATGTCATCTGGATTTAAGTTACCAATGGCATCGCCTAAGTCGGGCGCGTTATCGAACTGTCCGCCCCCTTGTGCATTTCGCGGATTCTCCATTGGAATACCATTAACTACGTAAAGCGGTGGCGTTGTACCTCCAATACTGGAAACACCACGGATAAGCACGTTATTCGACGCGCCCGGTCCGCCGCTTCCGGCAGAAACGTTCAACCCGGCCACTTTACCAGCCAACGAGTTCATCACATTCGTTTCGCGCGCTTGTGTCAACTCCTCGCCTTTTACCTCAGTAACCGAATACCCCAAAGCTTTACGCTCGCGCTTGATGCCCAAGGCAGTAACGACGACCTCCGTCAACTCGGTAGAACTTTCTTCCATGGTAATCATAAGGTTTTCGCGACCATTTAGAGGAGCTTCTTGGCGTGTATATCCTGTGGATGAAAATATTAATGTCGCGGTGCTCGATGGCGCCGAGATAGTAAATTTTCCGTCTTGATCAGTAGATGTTCCCACGCTACTGCCTTTTACTTGTATACTAATACCTGCGATCGGAACCTTTAGTCCATCTACCACGGTACCTTTAATGCTTACTTGCGCAAACGCGAACATAAGCATACAAGCAAAAAGACCTGTTAAAACAAGTTTTTTTCTCATAATGATTTGTTGATTGTTGTTTTGTAGTAAATTATTGTGTGTAGTTTTTGATTGTTCATACTGAACTTACCTTGAATTAATCAAAAGACGATGGAACAGAATCTGTTCTTAAATAGCTCAATCGATTATTACGTTAGTTAGAGTGAAAAAATTTTGATCAATTTAGCAATAACCGTTCCTAAACAGTGCCTTGAGAAAATTTTTAACATATAAGGTTCGCGTCCGGTTACTGCGAAAAAAAGTGGTCATCACAAAATATCGAACAAATGCTACAAACAAAGAATTGACACATGCCTTGTAGCGATTATTCTACAAAAATATTTATAAGAATATAGGTAGACACAATATTACCAGATATGGCATAATTATTTCTTGTAATCATGTAATAAATTCTCAGAAAGGGATGATTTTCAACCTATTGATAGATGAGAAATTACATTCATGAATTTATTAGGGCGATGAATCTGTGTAAAAACATCTACCAAGTGCGCTTCATATTGAAATTATTTAATATCAATACTTTCGCAACTACCGAATTATTAAAAATGGTTTTAAACTAAGAAAAACAATAACTAACAATTTAAATCCAATATTCATTGTTGACATGATGGTTAAAATATGTTGGAAAATCATCATATCAGCGAAATAAAACACTGATTATGAATATATTATTTGCAGATAGCCAAGGTGTAGTTAGGCACGGAACGATTACCATTGCGAGAACGATAGCACCTTCCATGAAAGTTTTCGAAGCGAGTTCACATCACCAAATTTGCCAACATCTCAGAAATGAAGATATAACTATGCTGTTTTTGAATACAGATATGTTTGAAGAACATTCGAGTACATCAATTAGCAAATTCAAAAGTATATCACCAAACCTGAAGATCCTCCTATTATCTACCTATGCGGAGAAAATATTTGGCTATCATTTGATGCAGGCGGGCGCGGATGGATTCATTAGCTCCAGCTATAATCTTTCACAAATTGCAAATGCTATGTCCGTATTTCTGGAACACGGCAAGTACATATCAGCTGATTTACAATCGTATAAGGAACGTCAAGCGAAGGCTACAGCCGCTTATCAAAAAAGTATCGCGCAAAAGTTTTCTAGTCGAGAGAAGATGGTACTGGAACATTTGAGAAACGGTACACCAATTATAGAAATAGCAAAATTACTGATGATCAGTCCATCAACCGTTTCTACCTACAAATGTAGAATTTATGGAAAATTAGGAATAGGAAATGTTAGGGAGCTAAATGACCTGATTAATTTAGCTTGCTAATTCCGGATGTGGTAAGATTGATTTGTGGTATAGAAAACCAAAATGTTGCTCCTAATCCATCTTGACTGACTACACCGATTTCACCGCCATGTAAGCGAACAATTTCTTTGGATATAAATAAACCAATACCAAAACCTGATATTTTCGATCTACCTTCACGAGGCACGCGGTAAAATTTTTCAAAAAGATTCTCCTGATCTTTGGCTGAAATACCTGGACCTTCATCTTTCACTTTTACTACCCAGTGGTTGTTTTCCATTTTTGCAATTATGCTGATTCGCGTTCCAGACGGCGTGTATTTAATCGCGTTATGTACAAAATTGGTAATTACCTGCTCGATTTTGTGACGATCTAGAAGAACGCTTACCCGACGATCAACTCCCGATAGATCAAATTGATGGCTTTTTACTGTATCCGTAAATGTGGACCGAATGTCTCTCGCTAAATCTGCGACGTGAACTTGATCTAAACGCAACCGTAAATTACCATCCTCAATATTAGAGATATCCAAGAAGCCATCTATTAAACTTCGCATACGCGCAGTTTGGCGCTCTGCGTTTTTGACAATGGTAATCAATTGTTGTTTATTGACAGAATCAGATTTATGTTCCAATATTTGCAAATACCCAGTTAACGCAGTGAGCGGCGAGCGTAACTCGTGACTAGCAATACCCAAAAAATCCGTTTTACGCTTCTCCTCTTGTTTTTGGGCGGTAATGTCGATAATTACACCATAAAACATATTTGGCGAGGTTATGCCAGCTGAACTCCCGACGGATCGTAACCATTTTACCGCGCCTGATCGCTTATCCACAATCTGATAGCTGTAATCATACGCTGTATCGTTTGCAATAGCTGACTCCATGGCTTCTACTGCCATAGGAATAAAGTCTGCAACCGTTTGTTCTATCGGCGAACCTTCTGTAAGCAATTCATCGTCAGTAAACCCGAAAAGCTTTCTGGAATGATCATTCAATTGGATTTCTTTCGTTGCTTGGTTAAATACGTAAGTGCCAACTTTCGCTGAATCCACAATCATTTGCAATTTTTTCTCCTTTTGTGCTACCAGTTCATGGAACACACTGATGCGCTGTTGCGCCAGCATAGCCTGCGTGATGTCGAGCACAATTCCAGATAGCACTGTGGGCGTTTCATATTCGTCGAAATAGGCCTTTCCCTTTGCGTGAATCCATCGAAACGTATCGCCATTTTCAACCACAGTACGAAACTTTACGTCGTAGTCTGGCCTTGCCCTTGTAGACAGGGCTTGTTCAATCGATAATTTTACCTTTGGACGATCCAGTTCATGAATATGTTGCAGAACATCGGCATAGGAAACTACATCGTCGCTCGTGAAACCATACAAATCACGTGTTCTATCATCCCAAGCTACCTGCATAGTTTTCATATCAAAACGCCAAGTACCGATTGACGCTGAATTTATAGCTAAATTAAGACGCTCTTCGCTAGCTGAAATTTCCTGATATGCGGCTTCTAAATTTTCGTTTGCTTGACGCAAATCGCTATCACGTTCCTGCAAACTATGGTAAGCAGTTTCTAACTCAGTTTTAGCGTTATGCTGGCTTGTGACGTCGCTCGCCACGATTAATACCCAAAAAATTTCACCTATACTATCGAACACCGGTTGGTAGACGATATTGTGGTAACGGGTCTCGACTCCCTCCGACGTCAAAAATGGCGTTTGTACATCGGTACGAGTGTGAGACTTTCCTTTTTCAAGCACTTCGTTTACCAGCTTCTTCAAGCGTTCCTGATTTTCGGGAGAAAGCACTTCAGCGAATGGCTTCCCAATAGCATTTACATCCGCCCCGACCAACGCCAAAAAATGCGCATTTGCCGATTCTATCGTGAGATTTTTAACTCCAACTACTCCTAACCCAGTTGGCGCAGAATCCATGATCTGTCGTATTTGACTTTCAGAAGCTGCGAGCTGTTTATGTGACTGGAGCAACTGATCCACAGTACTACTAAGTTTTTCGGTCGTGGCCAACAATTCTTCGTTCGTTGCGTGGAGCTCCTTGTTTAGTTTAGCAACATTCTCTTCCCGTTCCTCCACCAATTTCCGCGACCTCATACGCTCGGAAACTTCAGTTGCTGTATGTAAGATAGCTTTTACTGCACCGTCGCTTCCTTTGATTGCTTTATATTCGAAATCGAAATAGCGCGGTGTCAGAACACCGTCGACCAATATATCAGCGCGCGTTTCATGGGCATTATAGGTTTCCCCGGTAAGCCAAACACTTCTTAACAAACCGTCAAACCCTTGTTTAATATGCTCTGGAAATATTTCACCGAATTCCCTACCGATCAGATCGTCGGTTCTATTCCAAATATGAAGCATTTCCGTATTCACGAAAGCGATATTCAAATCTTTACTATCGTAAACGGCCGCCGCTTGCGGAAGATGAACGAAGACATCAAGAAGTTCCGTGAGGTGAATACTCATAGCTAGTTGGTATAGTACACAAATATATCAAAAAATTGCACATATAAAAGTTTTGTCGTGCAACGCATCATATTCATTTTGGCAACAAAATTACCGAGATGATACGCCAACTATTAATATGGAATTTTACGCCTGAAAAGCAAATATCTAGAACGAGAACGAAACGTGTGTCATAATTCGACTTTTTGCTTCTATTCGGCCATCGGCTAGATTTTGATTTATTGGAGCTTGGAAATTTCCACCGATAGAAATCCTGCCCATATTTGCTTCCAAACCGACTATACCCATCGCCGAATTTCCGCCAGATTGCGCTACATCAAATCGGTTGTAAAGAACGTCTTTCGGTTGCGTTTCATACAAAATACCTGCATTCGGAGAAAGCCTTATTTTGTCTTGAATATTAAACTTATAATACACCAAACCATTCACCGCCAACTTGTTTGCATAACGATAATCGTGTTTGTTTTCTGTGTTTATCTTATAAGTTGCATTGATATTCAATCCTAGATCCATTAATCTGATGTCGTAAGCAGCATTGATTAGAAAATCTGTAGTGGCGGTGCCTAGTTGAAACGTATTTGGAGCGCCCATTTCAGCACTAGATTGTTCGCTTCTGTCGTACGCGCCGGTTGGCGCTTTCACGCCGCCACCTATCCATAACGATTGCACTAGCAATTTGCTATTGCGTGTCGTACTCATGTTATCGAACAACTTGTAATGTCCCATCAGTACCACGTCGCCCAAGCCATTTTTACTGCCCGTTTCTAAGCCTTGATTGCCAATTGTGCGCTCGTTAAAACTATATGGTACGATTGCCATCATGCGCCATCGTTCCCCAAAATTCCACGCGCCCCATAATTCCATAGTGCGATAGGTTTCATCTGCTGAGTTCGGTGTACGATTTCCATTTGGACCAAGATGCGTAATCAATCGGTTTTGATTATAGCGTAAACCTATAAATCGTTTGTTGAAATTTGGCAAAATACCTAAGTAATAGCTTCCAACACCGCAACCACATACGTCGCAGGCCTTTGCTTTTTGCGGAACCGAAATAGTGACTACGATAAAAAAGATAAGAAAGGTTGCCCAGAATGTATTTAATGTTTTCATAGATTATTTTTAATTAACGGTAAAGTCCGAGCCGAAAGGCTCAGCGAGTAACGGATTATTTAGAAAAGTCGGATCTTCTAATGTTTTTAGAAAAGCTAATAAATCCGCTTTTTCCTGTTCAGTCATTGGAATACCACGCGTGCCATCTGATCGTCGAAACAAAGGATCCAAAGTTGGCGAATCAATGACATCGTTCTGGTAATGATCCAGCATACGACTGATCGTAAGATAACGGCCATCATGTGTATAGGGAGCGGTAAACGAAAGGTTACGCAAGCTCGGCACCTTGAATTTATAGGCATCTTTAGGATTTCCGCTGACAATAGCTCGTCCTTGATCATCGCTTCGATTTGGACGAATACCGTTGTTCCTATAGCTCAAATCCGTAAATAGCGGTTCCTTGTGGCAGTCCGCACAGTTTTTCTGAAAGAATACATAACCGCGTTCCTCCGTTTCCGTGAAGCTTGCACCTTGTTCTTTGCGCATTATCTTGTCGTATTTAGAATTCGCGCTATTCGCCATCAACATAAATTGCGAAAGCGCTTTGAAAAAAAGAGCATCTGTGATTTCCTCTGATCCAAATGCCTTTTTGAACAAGTCTGGATATTCGGGATGCGCGCGAAGCTTCTTCAGCACATTGGTCACGGTTTCATCCATTTCCACTTCGCTATGAATAGCATTCACCGGAGCAAAATCTAAATCGAAAACGCCGCCATCCCAAAAAAACTCATTATGCCATGCCATATTCATAATCGGCATAGGATTTCGTGTTCCCAATCGATCATCAATCCCGTGGCTCACATCGTGACCATGATGGGTAAATGCTGCCGATTGGATGTGACAACTTCCGCATGCTATGGTATTATTTCGCGACAAGCGAGGTTCGTAAAACAGCTTTTTGCCCAGTTCAAACCCTTCTTTGGTAATTGGATTTCTTGAAAAATCGTATGCTGGTTCGGGAAAATTCGCAGGTTGTTCAAAACCTAAAAACGGTTGCTCCTCCTCTCCCAAAAGTTCATTCCCTTTTTTACATGCCCACACCGCGGTAAACAGAGCAAGCATAACTACAACTTTTTTCATTTGATTAATTTGAACCTAATTCCGACTCGCTTTTGACATAGTTTTCCGTGTGATCGTGCGTGAACATGGCCGCAAAATTTCCGGCAACGCGACCACTATCGTCCTTATTGAACATTACATTCGGCGTTTTAGCTATGCTTACGTCGTTTGGCCCATCGAAAACCTTCATTAGATTCACCATCAAATGCACATTGCTTCGCAATCCTTCGCGCACGTGCGCGATGTGATCTCCTCCTGTTTGTGTCAAATCCACGTTGATGATCTTGATATTATCCATCGCCTCAGGATCGTCGAACGGGTAACCGAATCCTCCGATGTGGTATTTGAACTGTTTGTTTCCAGTTGGATCTCCGGTACGATCATCTGCAACCACTTCGCTGTTTCCTTCCAATTTGAAGAAAATATAACCTTGACTCCACGTCCAAAACATGCCCGAATGTCCTTCATTGGGATTGAATGATAGCACGCCTGTCCGACGTTCCATTGGCATAATATTGCGTTCGCGATCTACGCCGATCATAAATTCGACGCGCGTATAATCGCCTTCCGGAACTTGAACTTTGGTAAAACGCGAATTGCGATCCGCACCATTGACTAAGAAATAACTATCATCTGCCGGAACAGTATATACAGAGCCATCCGCGCGATAAACCTTGATATTGCTGATATAATACATCAAGGTTCGGATACTAAATGCTTCGTTTTTGCTATTGCGGTATTGGTAATTCGGATCGATGTAAAATCGATCCTCGCCCACAATATGATCAAATTCGATGGAGAAATCTGCCAGTTTGCTCTCGTCAATATTATCTGGATCCTTGCTGCAGGAAGTGATCGCTAAGGTGTAGAAAGCGCTGATTAGCAGCGCAACTTTTTTCGAAATATGGTTTAGCTTAAATAAGTTCATCTATTATTTATTTTTATGTGGATTGCTGTATTGTTGATTATTTAAAAACTCGTGATCGGTTAATTGATGTAGAAATGCTTTGATCGCATCCACATCAGCGTCACTCAATGGAATGCCTTTTCCGCTCATCTTAGCCAGCAAAACGGGATCTGTATGCGCGCTGCGTTTTATTCCAAATCGATAATGATTTAACACATCATTTATGGAAGCGAAGCGGCCGTCATGCATATATGGCGCAGTGACCATTATGTTGCGTAGCGAAGGTGTTTTGTAGGCGCCTAAATCCTTTTTATCTCGCGTAACGCGAAATCTACCAAAGAAAACCTCCTCATGGGAATCATCTTCAAATGTGGCATCCAAACCGTTATTGTGATAAGCATTATCCGTAAAAAGTTCGCCCTCGTGGCAACTTGCACAATGTGACTGAACTAGCTTTAAACCGATAAGTTCCTGCGCGTTTAAGGCTTTCGGGTTTTTTCCACTTCGGTATTGATCATACGGCGCATTGGCAGAAACGATGGAGCGTTGAAATTGTGCCAACGCTTTTGCAATACCTGCGGAGCTGGGCGCCTCATCGAAAGCATGCCGAAACATCTCGACGTAGCTTGGTATTTCCGCCAATCGAGCTACCATGGTTGGAAAATGTACGCCCATTTCGTCCGGATGCGTGAGCGGAGCGAATGCTTGTGATTCTAGGTTTTTGGCTCCACCATCCCAAAACAATCCGTTGGTGCTCCACATCAAATTAAATAATGCAGGAGAATGCCTTTCCAAAGCTTTACCCGAAATTCCGGTGTTTGAAGTGATCAATCCATCCGAAAAAGCCTTTTCCGGATGATGACAGGTAGCGCAAGAAACTTGTTGATTGCCGGAAAGCAATGGCTCGTAAAACAAATATCTACCAAGCTCGATTCCATCTTTGGAAAGCG
This sequence comes from Sphingobacterium corticis, assembly GCF_042684745.1. Lineage (NCBI taxonomy): Bacteria > Pseudomonadati > Bacteroidota > Sphingobacteriia > Sphingobacteriales > Sphingobacteriaceae > Sphingobacterium > Sphingobacterium corticis. The sequence goes on from NZ_JBHUMA010000004.1 coordinate 125,201, forward strand.
GATTATCGATCATATCCACTGGAATAGGAAAGTAATCGGGAGCGCGAAAAGTGAACGCCTTTTCTTGAGGATGTTCACTATCCAAATCATCCTTCGCGCAAGCAAACTGCCCAAAGGATGAAATGAAAACAAACCACCAAAATCTTCGTAAGAACATTCGTTTGTGCGTTTAACTACTCCGTGATAGCTGTTGCAGATTCCAATTGCATCGCTTTTTCCAACAAAGCATTGCGGAAGGCTAGCATTAATTCCGGTGTCGATTGCGTGATCATATTGTTTTGCCAAGGATCGTTACTTGTCGTCAACAATTCCCGAACATCCACTTTTACATGCACGTTTAAGCCTTGCTTTTGGTCAATCGTGATGGCGCTCGGAAAAGTGATGGATTTTTCCGCTCCTTCGTAGAGCGCATTGGATCCAGAATCCCAACGAAGGCTTTTCGATTCCGTTCCTGAATACATCGTGGCATCTAATTTTTGGAAGATATAGCTAGTGAACCACATCCATCCATCAGAAAAGCCCATCCCATTTAACAGACCCAATTCCCCAGCTCTCAGCGTAATGTTGTCGTTGTATTTGGGTTCTACGCCGATGGAAAACTTGATCGCATTATATGATCCGGCTTCGACATGAGGAATGGTAACTTCATCGCGTTTGGTTGCCGGATACTGCTCATCTTGCTTTAAATGCGGTACCGTAATCGCTCCGGTTTCCTCAATCAAATAGTAGGATTCCGGAATGGCGACTTCGCTTCCATCTGCTTTCACCAACTTCACATTGCTCACCCAATAACGAAGTCGATCGAAAGAAAGTTCGAGATCAGATTCAGCTGTTCCACTGGCAGTTCGATATGGGTAGCGCTTCTTCAATTCAAAATCTTGATCGCCAAATTTGCTATCAAATTGTAAGCGCAAAGTATTGCTACTGCTTTGATTTTCTTGCAGCTCATCTTTGCTGCAAGCGGTAAAGGATGCCACACACAAAAGCGTAGCGAAAACATATATTTTTCGAGAAATAGTAAAATAACGATTCATTCGTTTCAAGAAATTAAATGCCGCACATTAGATTTAATCGAGCTATAATCCGACATATAATCATGCGCAGCAACGTATAGACTGCGAGTAAGTATTTGAATTTGATTGGTACGTAGAACGGAAATGTTCTGCAAAAAGGAAAATCGGACTACGCCATTGGTGGGCGAAATATATCAGAAAGATGATTGGATGGTTTTCGGACGAAATAACCTGCGCCGCTGATTGGCGCAACCTCTTCGATCGGTTTAATCGTTTCTAGCGAAAGTGATTCTTGATGTATGTAAACCAAACTAAATTCGTACGTAGCCAACTTGCTTTCGGACTCTTGGCGTTCTTTATCCCGAATCTTCTGCATAAGTATACACTGACCATTACAATGCAGCTCAGGCTTATCTCGGTTGATACATTTCGCTAAGTAATCCGGCAGGTGGATTTGATAATCTAACGTCATGACCACGCGATAAAACGACTGCAGCGTTAGCGCAATCAGTAGCATGTATGTTAGAAATCTTCTCAAATCCGATCTTTGCGATGACAATCACATTCTATTATGCGAAAATCATTTTGCAAGTTTAGCAACAATCGCGCAAAAGAAGATTATACAATTCGCGCCAATGATTTAGCTTTTCGATACAGATTGCGGAAAAATTAATCCAAATATATCGAGGAAGCCGTTTAAAAATGGTATCTCAATCCTACGGACAGAAAATTAATATCCACCGCATTTTCGAAAGGATAGTATTTGGCTTTGTATCCAGCGAATATCGAGCTATTTATAATCGGTGCATGATAAGATATTCCAATGGTAGGATTGATAGCAAATAGATTCATCTTCACCTTTCCAGATGCTGAATATTCTCCGAATTCGACATGTACTGTTTTTCGATAAAAATCACCGGAAAAACCAAGCCCGCCGTAAATATTAAAATTGCTTTTCTCTTTATCAAAAATCTGATAAATATAATCAGCACCGATGGTGGTAATATGAATATTGCTATAACCTACAAAAGCTTGAACGGCACTATGCTTACTAAAATCATATTTTCCGTTGACGCCATAATACGTATCGTATCCAGGCGATTCCATCATCATGTCAGCAAATAATCCGACGGAATAGTTGGAAGTTTGAGCAATGGTGTTTGCTTGGAAAGTGATTGTTATGAAAACAGATAAAAGTATTTTCTTCAAAAAAGGTAAGTTCATAGTAGCTTGTAAAGCCGCAAAGCTATCATTGGCTTAGTTAAAAACCAATAAAATTGGATAGTTTTTTCCTAAACATAACAGATTATCAAAATAAACGTGATTATTGGATAAATGGTACGTTTTCATCTAGGATGCTTTAAGGTTTATTATAGTAATAGATACTTTGTAAAACCATCAATATTTTCGCGGGACAAACTTAATAATATTTTAATAATCATTTCGTGATTGCTATCTTGCCAACTTGTCGAAAACTCGTTTTTGAAACCTTAAATAACATGCAAGAAAAACTAGCCACACCCAAATCCAAACTCCAAGCAACAGAAGATTGGACAGTCGTTATATTAGGATTCATGGTCATCGGATTGTTCGTTGCTGGACTCGAAATCAACATTCCTTCTTACAAATGGAGCCAATGGTCAGAAATTGGAAAGGTCGTGTCACCTCAGAGTCTGTTCGGCATTTTGCAACAGTTTGTTTTGGTGTACGCATTGATCCTTTTCGGCAATCTTATTATGAGGAAACCGATAAAAGGAGTTATAAAAACATTCCCTATTGTATTTCTTCTTACTGTATTTGCGTTGATCGTCGCGGGCAATGCATTTATGAAAGAAATGGGGTTGGAAGCAGTTATTTTCAGCTTATTGATTGGTTTGTTTGTGGGTAACGTTTTCACGTTACCAAAATGGTTAAAAGATGCGCTGAGTGCCGAATTGTATGTAAAAATCGGATTGGTTCTGCTAGGAACAAGCGTAATTTTTTCCGACATTTTAGAAGCTGGAACGCTGGGCTTAGTGCAATCACTTATTGTGGTGCTTTCCGTGTGGTATTTCGCCTTTTGGCTCTGTAAAAAACTAAAAGTAGATGATGAACTGACGATGATGATTTCTAGCGCGGTTTCCATCTGTGGCGTATCTGCCGCAATCGCAACTTCCGGAGCGATTAAAGGCGACCAAAAGAAGTTATCGTATGTCGTTTCGATGGTTTTGATTACCGCGATTCCAATGATGTTGGGTATGCCCTATCTAGCTAAAATGATGGGTTTATCGCAAGAAGTAACGGGCGCTTGGTTAGGTGGAAGTATTGATACTTCGGGAGCGGTTGTCGCATCAGGAAGCTTAGTAGGCGACCGCGCATTAGAAATCAGCACGATCGTCAAGTTTTCGCAGAATGTATTGCTTGGTGTTGCTGCTTTAGCCATTTCGATTTATTGGACCTATAAGGGCGCCCCAAGTGGCAGTAGCGTGGAAAAACCAAGCATGAAGATTATTTGGGAGCGATTCCCGAAATTCGTTTTAGGATTTATAGCTGCATCTTTGTTGTTCTCCTTTTACCTCACTCCAGAAACAGTCACGAATGTGAAAGGTAGTATTAAAGAAATGCAAACAGTATGGTTCGCATTGGCTTTTACCAGCATCGGTTTGGAAACCAATTTTAAGGATTTAATTGGGAACAATAATTTAAAACCGTTCATGGCATTTCTGACGGCGCAATTTTTCAATATCATTATCACGCTGCTGATCGCTATGTGGTTATTCAATAATTAGCTTTTCTTAGCGATGCACATCTAATTTATTGTTTTTCATCGTATCCTTCATCACTTCGTGAACGCGCTTTTCGTAGTCGGGCGATGTTTGGGTATCCAATGCATAAAGCGATAATCTGGGATAAATGCTTTGGTATTTTGCTGAATCTTTGTTGATATCGAAACCTTCAATGGTCGGCCGAGGAACTAATTTAGAAACTTCGTTACCAATCAATGCGGTAGCGACCAAGCCGGTGCCCAACAAAAGCCTCGCTCCCAAGGGATCGGGATCTTCAGGTTGACTTGGATCATAGAACATGCTTTTAGGTGTGCCGTCGTTATTAAACGGACTATCAACCATCGTATCAAATCCTGCTTGCGCGATTTGTCCAAAAACTTTTATCGTTTTAGTTCTATCAAATTTGATTTTTAACGATTTGATAGTTTGCGGTTGCAACGAAACTAAACTCTTTTTAGTAAGAACAACTACTCGAGTAGAATCGACGGTCTGCAACAAACCTTTCACGTTACCACCATCAGTTTTCAACAACACGTTGTATAGCGATATTTCTCGCTTAAATTCTTTCATTTTCTGCGCCTGCGCAGAAAGCGTGAACAGAAACGAAATCAGTAAGAAAAGAAAATATCTCATAATAAATAAAGTTATTCAATTTCCTTGAAACTAAATACAGCGATTACTTTGATTCAATGATATTAAAAAAACCAACTGTGAAAACATTTTAGGCGGGGCAACTCGCCTTTTTTTGTGCACAAAAAAACTCCCCATTCGGGGAGTTCTGATGAATTAAACAATAAAATTTTTGTTTATTTGCCTGATTCATAAGCAGCAATACCATCCGTTAAGAATTTCAGGTATTCGTCTACGTTGTAGTTTGCTCCCGTTGGTGGGATTAGTACCTCTCCATCTGAATTAACGATGACATAAAGCGGTTGCGAATTACTGTTGAATGTAGAAGCTTGAAAGTCGCTATTCTTCTTGCCGATTGTGTTGATATTCTTACCGGAGTAAGTCGACTTATACATTTCATCAGCAGCTAATTCCGTTCGATCATCTACGAAAAGTTCGACCATAATATATTGTTCTCTCAATACAGAAGCTACTTTTGGATCAGTCCAAACGTTAGCTTCCATTTTACGGCAGTTCACACAGTTCCAGCCAGTGAAATCAATGAGAACTGGTTTTCCGGCAGCCTTTGCAGCTTGCAAACCTTCCTCGTAATCGTAGTACGGCTCGAATCCTTTTGGCGTACCGCGCTCGTGGAAAATTTCGTAATACTTCTTCTTAGTTGCCGACGGATCGGAAACTACAGCATGACCATTTCCACCAGACGACAGATCAAAATCTTGCGTTGCCGACGGCGGAAGAAAAGCAGAAATCGACTTCAATGGCGCTCCCCACATCCCTGGAATCATGTAAACCACGAAAGAAAATACAATGATTGCTAAGATCGTACGCGGAACAGAAAGATGTTGCAAGGGACTATCGTGCGAGAATTTGATTTTTCCAATCAAATACAATCCGGTCATTCCGAAAATCACAATCCACAGCGCCAAGAAAATTTCCCTATCCAACCAATTCCAGTGGTAGGCTAAATCGACATTCGACAAAAATTTTAGCGCCAGCGCCAACTCCAAAAAGCCTAAAACTACTTTCACGCTGTTTAACCAACCGCCCGATTTCGGCAGGGTTTTCAGCATGGATGGAAACATCGCAAATAGAATAAATGGAATGGCTAAGGCTATCGAAAATCCTAACATTCCAATCGCCGGACCTAAGCGTTCTCCCTTTGAAGCAGCTTCTACAAGCAATGTTCCGATGATGGGTCCGGTGCAAGAAAAGGAAACGAGCGACAAGCTAAATGCCATAAAGAACAATCCTAGCAAGCCACCTTTATCCGATTTTGCATCGATCTTATTAACAAATGCACTTGGCAATGTGAGTTCGAATGCGCCGAAAAATGATGCAGCAAAAACAACTAAAATCAGGAAGAATACAAAATTGAAAATACCATTCGTTGATAATGCATTCAATGCATCCGAACCAAATGTTATCGTTATGAGCATCCCCAATGCTACGTAAATCGCAATAATGAATAAACCGTAAAGCAGTGCTTGCGATATCCCCTGACTACGCGAAGCGCTTTTCTTGGTAAAATAACTAACGGTAAGCGGAACCATTGGAAAGATGCATGGCATAATGAACGCAGCAAATCCACCCAATAATCCGGCAATAAAAATGGTCCAAAGCGAGCGGCTTTCTTGCTTGGCCTCAGCTTGTTGGACATCATCTACAACCGCAGCACTATCCACGCGCGCTACGGCGTCGCTCTCTTCAAAAATAACTTCATCGCCATCAGCGTCTGCATCAGAAAATTCCAATCCGTCCAAAGAAATCAAGGTATCCGCTTCTTGCGAAAAGCCATTAATCGGTGCAAAGCTCCAAAAGGTTAATAATAGATATAGTATAAATCGCATAATTAGTTAGAATAAATTTTTGTCCAAACGACTGATTGGATGAAACCCTGTGAAATCCATTTCGGTAGAAATATAACCTTCTTTCACCGGCTCCGTTTTAACCAAATCAGTGCTCAAGTATTTTTTATTATCATCGCTTAACAGCGTAACTACCGTCGCATCATCACCTAACTGTTCTTTCAACTTGATCGCACCAATAACATTCGCGCCAGAAGATATACCAACCGCCAAACCTAATTGGGCAGCCAGTTTTTGTGCCATAATGATGGAATCACCATCCGAAGCCTGAATCACTTCATCCAACTGATCTAATTGCACGATTGCCGGAATAAACTCATCGGAAATACCTTGAATACGATGCGAACCGACCTTATATCCGGTGGTTAATGTCGGACTTTCCGCTGGTTCTAACGGATGAATTTTTACGTTCGGGTTTATTTTTTTCAAGTAATTACCTACGCCCATAACCGTTCCGCCCGTTCCTACGCCGGCGACAAATGCATCTGGCACTTTACCGATGGTTTTCAATTGTTCGATCATTTCGGGGCCGGTAGTACGCTCGTGCGCCTCCGCATTGTAGTTGTTTTCGAACTGCTTCGGCAGAAACACATTTCCTTGCTCGGCTAATTCTTGGCTCAACTTGATACTGCCCAAAAAACCGCCTTCTTCCCGACTGATTAATTGAATATCCGCGCCCATACTTTTAATGATATCAATGCGCTCTTTACTCAACCAATTCGGCATAATAATCTTCACTTGATGTCCCAAAGCCTTCCCGATTGCCGAAAAGGCAATGCCTGTATTTCCGCTGGTTGCTTCTACAATGACATCATCAGGTTGAATCGTTCCCATGGTGTACGCTTTGTACATAATGTACAGCGCCATGCGATCCTTGATACTGCCTGTCAAGTTGTAGTTTTCACACTTCACGTATATCTGCGATTTCTTTCCGCGATAAACGTATTGTAACTCCAACATGGGCGTGTTGCCAACCAAACACCAAAGATGTCTGACCTTTTCCTCCAATGTTTGCGAGGTTACCGGGGCGTGATCTAATAATTCCATTATGTTCGTGCTTAGTTTGTGTTGTTATCAAATTGATATTTCAAAAGATTGGTCAAATACTTTTTATTTCTGACAAGCTCATAACCAATTATTTATATCCACCAATCGACCGTACAAAATTACTAAGGAGAAACACAGAAGCTAGATAACTAGCCAACTTCGAGATAAAAAATCGTAGCGATCGCATTTCCAGCACCAAAACCGAAATATTTATTGAAATAATTATTAATACAGATATTATTTTCGATTTAATTAGTATTCATTGTAAATATTATGATCTGTTCGAATATTTGTAGGGATAATTCATTATCGATTTGAACGTTTAAAGCTTCGCTTGACTTGCGGGATGTCTTTAACCTTCTTAATCAAAATCGAAAATGGAGTTAAAAAAACTAATCAAAATAAATGAAAAACATTGTCTTACTTATTTCCGCGCTGTGCATGACAGTATGTAGTGCAAAAGCACAAATTTATGATCCAGTAAAATGGTCTGTAGCAGCAAAGAAAATCAACAAAACGGAAGCCGTTATTTTTGTAAAAGCAACCATTCAGAGCGGTTGGCATATTTACGGATTGAATGTACCGAACGGCGGACCGGTGTCTACTTCGTTCAATTTTTTGGCAGACAAAACCTATGCTTTGAACGGCAAAGTAGCGGCTCCAACTCCGGCAAAAAAGTTTGAGAAAGATTTCAATATGGATATTCCGTTTTATGCTAACGAAGTTGTTTTCCAGCAGAAAATAAAACTTTCGGGATCATCAGCAACTGTAAAAGGCGAAGTATCCTTTATGGCTTGCGATAAAAATCAATGCTTACCTCCGGACGATTATCAATTCAGCATCGTCGTTAAGTAATCGCTTTCTGAAAATTGAAGTTAATAAGTGTGTTATAGTTTTAATTATGTGAGTGGCTGTCTTTCCCGACAGTCACTTTACTTCGACCAACAACTTTTCGCACAAGCGTTTAGCAAAAAAACTCAACTGATCAAAGAATTTAATATTTTTGGCCATGAATCTCGACGAAACTGACCTAAAACTACTTCGATTATTGCAAGTTGATGCGACAATCAGCAACAAAGAGCTTGCTCATCGTTTGCATAAATCTATCGCTGCTATTCACGAACGCGTAAAAAAGCTAAAAGCGAAAGGTTATATTAAAAAAGTGGTTGCTATTTTAGATCGTCAGAAGATTGGCATGGGACTGATTTCCTTCTCGCAGGTTTTCCTGAAAGCTCATACCGCCGAAGTATTGAATCAATTTGAGCACGATGTAGCAAAATTTCCGGAAGTAATGGAATGCTATCAGATGGCTGGATCCTATGATTTTATGCTCCGTATTGCAACCAAAGACATGGAAGCGTATCACGAATTTTTACGTCATAAGCTGGCCGTTCTTCCGCAAGTAAATACCGTGCAAACCTATTTCGTATTGTCTGAAACGAAGAGCGAAACCCTGTATCCAATTTAATTTTGGAAGTTATCAGTATCGGTCAGCGTTTCGAATCCCTTTTGGCTTATTGAAAACGCGTTTAGTAACATATTGTCAAGTTTCTCCAACAGGCACCTTTTCAACATCAAAGGGAACTTCTTTTATAGATTCATTACTTTCAACCATAAGTTCAACAGCAATTTGGCCGCGCTCTGCATCGCTCATTTATTGTTCGCGTCGCATTACTTTATAAGAAATCTCAGCCTTCTGACATCGATTTTTGTGCATAAATGATGTGACACTTCGAAAAACCTCACTTCTTATGAACCTCGCTTTCCCGATTTTTATAGCGAAAATCTAGCAATGCCTTTCTTGTCTTGGCTTAATTAACAACGGCAAATTACGAATCAGCATCTTTTCGCTGAATGATCTACGAAACCAAACTGGCATTCTTTTTCGAATCATTTACTTTACCCAGTCTGAAATTGAGATTTCTTTTGAGTAAGGCTAAAAATCTTTTAACACGCCGCTGATATAGATCGTTTTAAATATCCTATTCTCATCAATCATCTATCCCGCTGACACATTCGTTCAGTTATACTGTGTTTTGAAAAGTTCCTTCCTAAAAACCTTTAGATGTAACATTTTGCGTGTCGCCGTTGATGAGATAATACATAACGTTGGACTTATTTTCAGGAACCAAACATATATTCCAAAAATCAGTAACTTCTATTGCATGGCTGAGTTTAACTTTTTCCTGAGAATAGCCACAACAATGTTGAAAAGGACTTTTATCAAAAATCAATATTCGCTGATGACTACTGGAAGGAATAGATCTTTCATCATCGTCATGTAGCTTGATAAAAGACGTTACTAACTTATTCCATTTGGTGGGATAACAATAGACGATACCACCGGAGCAATTTCCATTTCGGAGCGCTTTACCAGCTTATCTATTATCAAAGAATGATTATTTTCCAAGAATAAAAACACATTTTGCACCGCAGCGTGCGTTGTATCTATAAAATTTCTCACAATTTGATATGTTTTATCAAGGTCGACGTGATTGACTCCTTCCGACGAAAGTGGGACAAAGACAGTAGCTTTGTCTTTTGAAAGTTCAATCTCAGAAACCGAGGCTTGCCTTACAATTTCGAATACGCCCGCTGATGTATAGTCGATCTGAATTGGGTATACGACCATGCTGAATTTGTTTACAACCGTATCCTCGTCGGTCGGATTGCTATCGAAAATTTCCATCTGTCCATTGTTACTTAACAATTCGATGTGAAATTTATAATGTTCCTTAAGATTTTCGGCGATATGTGCGGCAACGGTTTCATTATCCAACTTACTTAGTAAGCTTTCCTGATCATTTAATTTTTCAAACTCCAAATCCAGTCGGAGCAAAAAATCTTCGGTCAATTTTTCTTCTATTATATTCATGTGCTGATGTGCTAAATTCTGTACGTATTGTTTAATCTATTCTATTTAACACCTAATTGCCTAAAATAGTTGCGCTCAAACAATAAAATCTTTTGCACCTGATCTGCGCTATTTTTATCAATTCACATCAACAAATCTTTACGACGTATGGCTAAGCTCTAAAAGGCAACGGTTAGCCTATCTGGAAAAGCTCATTCGCTAATAATTAAGGAAAGCTGTATACCTATTTGAAAAAAATTGAGAACATGGCTTATTTGCTCACTAACAAAATTGTGTCCACAAACCTATAAGCTACATTAATCGACATGAACATTCGTGATGTTCGTTAATATAAGCTATCGTTTCAAAGCACAATTCTTTTAAGATCGACAAATCGATATCGCTTAATTTCTTTACATAAATACATGCTTTGCTGATTTTAAACTTACCCAGATCTTCGAGCAGCAATTTACTTTTTTCCGTGTTGGAATACACATAGAACGTAAGCGCATTTTTTCTTGGAGAAAAACTGATTACAGGTGCATTTCCCTCGTGTCCACTTTCGTATTTGTAATGATAATTACCAAAACCAATAATGCTCGGCCCCCACATTTTAGCTTCTTCCCCTGTCCATTCCTCAAATAAATCAACAAGCTGAAAAGCATCAGACTTCTTAGCTTCATTCTTCACATAACTATTGATGAAGTCGGTTACGTGTTGTTCGGTGTATATTGTTTTGGCTTTTGACATCGAATTTTAAACATTCATTTGTTTCAAAGATATGATTTGCTAGTAAATATATCTTTTAATTAGCTATTATTTAATTGTCTGATGGAAAACGATATACATAAAATAAAAAACCGAATAAGCGTACGCTTATTCGGTTTTGATTTATCGAAATTCGGTCGAAACTTGTCATTATTTTCCAGAAGTATTCCCCAAGTATTTTTCGAAAGCTTCTATTACTTGTGCTTTTTTCGATTCATCTGCAATGAAATCATAAATAGGAATTAAAGAACCGTTATCATTCCCGAAATCAACCAACGTGACATCAGACTCATCTAAAGCATCCCAGCCCGAAAATTTCACCGGTTGCCCTTTGTAATTCGTAATATCAATCATCCAACAGTTCGGCGAATGATCCAGATTGTCGACCACCTGTACAAAAAGGTTTTCTTTCAGCGGTGCACGTCTAGAAGGTTCACTAGCCCAAACGGTTGTCCAAGCCTGGAAAAATCTAGATTTGTTATAGTATATCCAATCAACCGCAGCTCTTTCCATATCGTCAGCATATCGATAAAGATAATCAATGCGACGACCAATCACAATCCATTGCAAAACGTGAGTACCATAATGGGCTATTATTTGGTCTGCAGATTTTGAGTTTACATCTTGAATAAACTCCTCCGACAAGAATTGTTCTAACTCGTTTTGTGAACTGGCTACGGGGTAGTTGAAAAACGAACGGCCCGTTGTCATTACGTCAGAAAATCCTAGAAAACGGTAATCAGCATCCTTGAATGTCGTATCGTTCGTAAAAGGCGTTTCAAAAACACCACGAAATAAGTTTTTGTGATTAATGACTTTGTCCACATCGACCCCTGTAGTTCTGCTCATTTGACGAATGCAATCTTCTATTGTGCCAGACATATGTAATTCAGAACCAGAAGAACTACTCCGGAAAAACGAAACTCTGCCCTCGCGTTCCTCTTCCAATTTCACCACATCAAACACCTTCTTTCGAATCGCGGTTGGATGCGCATATTTACCAGTTGCATCGTAACCATATCCCAACATAAGATATGGATCTTCTGTCCAAAAATTTTCTGAATGCATGGAAGAAAAATTGGACAAATCAACACCAGTTTTATATTTGTCTTCTTCTTTTGGAAGCACTTCGGTTTCTAAGTTTTCACTTTTAGAACACCCAAAAAGCGTCAATGCAACCATTAAGGACGAGAGTAATTTTTTAAACATCTTATTTAATTAGCCAGCGATTTTAAACGTTCAAAGATATGACATATTCCCCTGATATGTGAATTTTAATTACGTTGATTAGGTTATATTTTCTATAGGCATCCCGAATCAGATTTTAGAGACACAAATCTCATCCCATGTCCCCAAAAACACAATCATCGTTTGGAAAAAGGGTTCGTATCTTTAGTAAAATATTCGCTTAAGTCTTCATCGTCGTCGATCTTGAAAATGTCAACAAATTCGTCTGAAAAGTAAACCAACGAGACAAAACTATGGTGCAATATCGCGGTTACAAAACGATAATTTTGGAAAACTTATGTTATACAGAACTCGTTTATGAAAGAATCAATAAAAAGCTAAACTTTCGAAAGTTAAGATCGAAGAACTGATGATAAAGGTCGTGAAAGAAACGGATGAAAGCGCTTTCATAAAAAAAGGGAAAAACATCTACATAACGAACGATAATAGAGGGATATGTTTGACCGCCGTCGATTTTGAATAAGTCAACAAATTCGTCGGGCTTAAGATAATCTGATCTGTTGAGATGAACAAAGGTATTTTATCGTCAGAGTAATTAAGAAAACTCACTTAAAAATACTTTTCCAATGTATATTTCCTGCTCGCGCATGCTACTTGCGACAATAGCGACAATAGTAAGTAAATCATCTATAAGCAAACAATCGTAAAATTCTGAACAATGTCTTAGGTCGTTCCATTTCTTGAAAATATCAAACACATCAATATAGATAATTTGAGGAAACTAAAAACGTCACTACGCATAATACATTTAAAGCGATCAATGTATTTACGTTTCAATCTTTCCTAATTGGATAGCGATAAACTTAGGCAAATAATTTGGTGTACAATTTTTTGCTACTATTTCATCCCGATAAAGGCCGGTGTTTTCTCCAAGCGCAATGCATCTAGCACGATACTTCTCTTCAAAAACACCAATCTGCGCAGCCGTGAAATTCATTGCCCACTGTACCTCAGAAACCTCTTTAATTATACGTTCTTCGATTTTTGAAAGTAATTCTTCCGTGTTTAATGGCGGTTTTTGTCCCACCCAACGAAGACGAGCCTGATAATACCAAAAAATTCGCCGCTGTAGTGATGAGAAGCTATTTTCCCAAGATAACATAAGTGATATCGTTTGTTTATATTTTGATAGCTGATTGGCCATCAACCAATCTATCAATTGCAACTTTTCGTGTTCGGGATGCTTACTTAATACCTTCATCTATCTGTAGATTTGGAAGAATTCGTTCTAACAAGATTTTAAACGGTTGTTTGCCGCGCCAACTTCCGTAATTACTACCTGTGAATACAACGGATAGATTATAGTCAGGAATAATCATCATATACTGCCCGCCATTGCCCGAGGCAAACAAAACTTCTGTATCAATTTTATCGTGAATCAATCGCTCTTTGTACCAATAGAAACCATATCGAGCGCTTTGGTAAGTTGCATTTGACATCCTTGAATAACGACAAAAAGAATAATCAATTGGAATATTGCAAGCAGTAGATTGATGAATCCAATTCGAACTAATTACTTGTTGATCTTCCCACAAGCCATTATACCTAACCAAAGATGCTATTTTCATCATATCGATGGGCCGCATAAAGAATGAGCCAGCAGTCATGCCTTGACCTTTAGGCGAAACTGTCCAACGATAATTTGAAATCTCCAAAGGATCAAACAAGTATTGTTTTGCAAATTCCATAACTGACAATCCACTAGCTCGACTTATTACCTCGCCCAGTAACATCGGATCGATGGAATTGTACGACCAATTTAATCCAGATTTTCCGATCATTTCGACATCTAAACAAAATGCTATCCAATCATCTGATTCCCACATAGCATCTTCGCATTCCGGACCTAAACCATAGAATTCTTCACAGTTTAATCCAGATCGCATTTCAAGCAAATCACGCACGGAAATATCTCGCTTATTTTGATTTCTAATATTGGGAAAAAACTTACCCAATCGATCTTCCAATTGTATAATACCTTGATCGATAGCGATTCCAGCCAACAGGCTTGTAATCGATTTAAAAGATGATCTAGTATCATGCAAACTATCTGCTAAATAACCATTGAAATACTCTTCCAAAAGAATAGAATCACCTTGTTGTACAATTATTGCGTCAATGTTAACGAGTGGATTGCTTACAATTGCATTTTTAAAATTGATTCTGAGGTTGATCAGATCATTCTCTTGAGCCACACCTGTTTTGCAAAGACTAAATACAATAGTTAAAATAAGAGCTGTAGATATCAGATTTATAAAACCGACTCTTATTCTATTTTTCCAAAATCCAATCATCGCTTGTAAAAAGGTTCTGTATCGTTAGTAAAATATCCACTTAAACCCTCACCTCCGTCGATTTTGAAAAAGTCAACAAACTCGTCGGGCTTAAGATAATCCGACGCGATAGCTTCCGATTCTTGGCTCAAAGATTTCCAATCGCCATCCGCATACAGTCCAAAAATATAATGCGGAGGTTGTCCGCTTGCTGGATCAAAAATCCACCCTAAATAAGCTGCTTTTACGTTAGGACGAGTCGCGAAAAAATATTTTAATCCATCAATAAGCTTTGTTGGATAAACAGCGGGCTGACCAATTTGCACCTGCGTTTCCTTTTCGATAGTAATATGTTCACCTTTTCGCTTATTAATGGTGCCATCTAACATTTGTTGAATTTCATTAGGCAGAAGCTCTTTTCCATAATCGGAATAGGGATTTAAAAGAAACGTAGCTCCGACGGCTGTTTCAAACAAATTACGACCTTTCATCGCCATAAAATTAACTTGCTCCTTTATAACACCTTTATCGAAAATCCGATCTGTTGACGTGAACACCGGTATTTTACCGTCAGAATAGCTAACAAACCTCACCGTGGTAACCTTCTCTAGTGTATATTCGCCTTTTTGCAGATGTTCATCCGCAACTATAGTAACTAAATCATCTGTTAACAAGCGATCGTAAAATTCCGGTCGATACTTCGGATCGTTCGAAGCTTTTTCAAGCAACTCTTCGAGAGAAAGGGTTTCGGATCGGTTCGTATTATTCGATTTTTTAAGGAAGTTAAATAAGTCCATTTTTACCTAATTTATTTTAGCCGTGTGACCTTGTCGTTTGATCGATTTAGGTCAATAATGAATTATTTAAACAAATGACCCAGTTCTTAAATATAAGAAATTTACCCCCCCATATGCTTTTATAGTTTAGATTTTACTCCTCAAAACTGATGAACTTATTCTAATAATTTGGAACAGAATCCTTTAACTAAAGGGCTAATTATATTCCTCAATATGTTAAATTATTCTTAAACTTCAAGAAAAGTAAATGTTATTTCTCATTTTAGAAGTGGAAAATCAATTATCTAATTTTATGATCACAAGGCAGTTCATCATAGCAGCACTTCTACTCGCAATTCAATCCTTGAGCGCCCAAGAGTTAAATTTCGATTTTTTGAGAATCGAACGCTTGAACCCTGGTATTTAATTGGTAATAGCAAAGATCACCTCGTGCAACTTGATAGCTTAACTTCTTACGCGGGACGGCAATCTTTATTCATCACCAACGCGAAGTCAACTAAGAATTTTGGCGGAGCGATGTTGCATTTGCCCCATAACCTAAGCGGAGATAGCATAGAGCTGTCGGCGATGATTAAATTAAAAGATGTAGACTCGTCATCAAGTTTGGGCTTCATGCTCAGGATTGATCCCGGCGTATTTTTCGACAACCTGATGGAGCCCAAAATAAATGGCACACACGACTGGAGAGAGTTTAAAATCAAAGCAAAACTTAAACCAAACATCACATCCACGATTGCATTAGGAATATTCCTATCCGGACAAGGAAAAATATGGGCGGATAATGTAAAAGTGATGGTAGATGGTGAAGATATAACCACTTCTTCCGAACATTATATTCCTTTCGCAAAAGATTATTCAAGAATAGGAGCATCAGGTGTAAACGAAATTGATGCGACCAAGAAAACCGTCGATCGCTTGGCCGATTTAGGTCGAATTTGGGGTTTGCTGAAGTACCGTCATCCAACCGTTGCTTTGGGAGAAGAGAATTGGGATAATCAATTGTTTCAATCAATAAATCTGGTGGCTTCAGCCGACAACAAACATGAGATTGAACAGCACTACATGGAGGTTTTAGATCAACTTGGAATCTCAGAAGTACACAGTGCAAAGCCATTGAATTCAGATGCACAACAAACTGTGGATTATGAGTGGATAGACGACTTGCCTTACACGCCAATTCTTAAAAACAGATTGAAAGTTTATCAGCACACAACATTTGAACAACATCACTATATAGACATGTTTCCCGGAACTGGTGGGGCCAAAATAACAGGTGAATTTACCTACGAACATCTGAAAAATCCGGATGTTGGCTTTCGATTGCTGTCGTTATTTAGATACTGGAACATTATCCAGTACCTTTCTCCCTACCGAAGCATTACCGACACACTCTGGAACGACATTTTGTCTATTTACATACCCAAAATGATTCAGGCCGACGAGCAAATAGATTATTTATTCACCGCAACGGCTATGTTAGGCGAAATGAAGGATGCACACACCCAATTATGGAGCCAGCATGAAGCATTGAAACTAATTAGTGGTGATAGAAGTATTCCTGTCAGATTAAAATATGCCGAAGGAAAGCCGGTCGTCAAAGAAATATCTTTAGCACATATTGACAATTCGAAACTTCGCGTGGGCGATGTGATTATACGAAAGAACGGAAGATCGCCGGAATATATTTTAGATTCTCTGCGCCATCTTTTACCCACTCCAAATCAAGCCGTTATCGAGCGAGAACTATCAACTAAAATTGCTCGCAGTATTGATGAAATCGTGTATTTGGATATTGAAAGAAATGGAGAACAGATTCAATTAGAAGTCGAAGCTGTTGCAAGTAAAAACTTAAAATTCGAAAAAGACACCGTTGCTTTGAAAAGGTTGGTAGGCAATATTCTTTATATCAATCACGGTTATATCACACGGAAGGATATCGACGAAAGGGCAACGGAAATTAAATCTGCTAACGGACTTATTATTGATATTCGAAATTATCCACGTGATTTCGTAATCTTCGAATTAGCCGCGCTTCTGTTGCCACGACCAACTCCATTCGTAAAGTTTACCCACACTGGTTTAAAAAATATCGGCGATTTCCATTTCACAAAAACATTGGAAGTGGGCACGAACACCGAAGATTATTACAAGGGGAAAGTTGCAATATTGATCGATGAGAGCACACAAAGTTCGGCAGAATATCATAGCATGGCGTACCGAATGGCTCCTCATGCGAAAGTTTTTGGATCGCAAACTGCTGGAGCAGATGGAAATACTAGTGCATTCTATCTACCGGGTGGTTTATATACAACTATTTCAGGAATCGGCGTATTTTATCCTGACGGGAAAGAAACACAGCGCATCGGAATAGTTCCCGACGTGCTAGTAAAGCCAACAATACAAGGCATTCGCGACGGTCAAGACGAGGTGCTACAAAAAGCTTTGGAATATTTAGATTCGTCTGAAAAGTAAACCAACGAGACAAAACTATGATGCAATATCGCGGTTACAAAACGATAATTTTGGAAAACTTATGTTATACAGAACTCGTTTACGAAAGAATCAATAAAAAGCTAAAAACTCATCTTTCGAAAGCCGAAATTGAAAAATTAATCAGAGAAATAGTTAAAGAAACGGATGAAATCACTTTCATAAAAAAAGGGAAAAACATCCACATAACGAACCATAATAGAGGAATATGTTTGACTGTAAATTCGTTTACGAAAAAAATAATTACAGCGGTTAAAACGAAGAAAGGTTAATTATCATAAAACTTCAAACGCTTGTTTATTCCATGTATATTAGAGCAACTCAGAACATGGCAACTCGTTGTACACCATTTTTACTCTTCAAAAATTTCCTTTAAGCTTTTCAAACTCTCATCCATGTCCTTGGCAAAGTTTTTTTTCTGCGATGGGTATGATAATATTTATCGGATAATTCAGTATTCCCGAATTGATGAGTCGCACTTTTGTACAGCTATCAGAAAAAAATTCCGTCTCCATGACAAAGCTTGAGGTTACCTTCATTGGCTTTTCAAACCGTATCTCGGTCTCGATCCGTTTGTTATTTATAATGTCGACAATCTCCTTTGCTCCTTTTCCGCTTTTCTCACTTCCAGTCCAAGAATAAATATAGCCTTTCGTCCCATCATTACCTTCAGACAATTCTATTCTTTCCGAATCAGCCCTCACCCACTTATTGAACTTTTCTTGGTTTTTGAGAAACCTAAGAAAGTTGAAGACCTCATTTTGGGGCGCATTGATTATTATTTCCCGGCTTACATAATGATTTCTTCTCATGAAAATGCCGCTAACTAATATCAATGTAATCACACCTATTATTACCAACAAAATGACAACAATAACTTTCATTTCCGCAAATCATTAAAATAAATGGGAATGCTATCTTTAAACTGTGCGACTCCCGAAGTTTTCAGCACGTCGGTTTTTACGCTATCCGGAATTTCAGCAAAAATGTCCGACAGAAATTCTTCTTTGGAATTTATAGGCTTTTGATTCGACTGCATCTTGGTTGGAAACGGTTTCGGCTGGAGTTGAGTTCTATAAAACTCCTTTTCCCAATGATCATTCATCAGCCAGAAAACAATGTTTCCTCCGTTTGCGATTCCAACTTGAAACTCAAGTCCCATTTTTGGATTCCATGCGGAAAGGTTCTTCAAATCATTGTCCTTTTCCGCTCGTTTGAAAATTTCCAACATATTCTCTTGCGGCAATGCGATTGTATCGGCGTAATATTGCTTTGTTCGAAAATCGATGTATTCTACAAACAAGCTTTGTGGTAGAAATTCCGGACTATATGCATTGTCGTACGCACCCCTTCCCCAATCGGAATAAAAACCATTGACCATTTCTTCGGATTTATGAAAGCATGCGGAAGCAAGCTCGCCGTTTGGAAGGTTGAACCAAATCCCTTGAATGTTTATAGGAAATGCTTTCGGATTTGAAACGCTGGTAATATAATAATAGCGGTTCCAACCTTTATAATCGAGAATTCTGTATACAATCATCCCAGCGAGGATAATCGTTATTCCAATCAAAATCTTGTTAAGCAGGTTCAAATTTCTCATCTCCAACTGGCGCTACCTAACGCATTAATATACCAATAAATACAAGTTACAAGTACGAAAACAATAGAAACCACGATCGTTAGCCAAAAAGAAAACGTTTTGTAATGTTGCTTATAATAGATGGAATAAAACAAGCTCGCCAAGAAAACATAAACGAACAACAAATAGGTGTTATGAATACGCTGATTTTCCGTTATATGCCCTTGGTTGAGATACGCAAAGAAAAGTACGAAGTTCACAACGAGAAACAGTAGCGTTATGGGTTTTTGGTCTTTAACAGCTGTCATAGGCTTGCTTTGGAAAAGGAAAAATACGATTTGATTAGCAAAAACCAAAAAGGCAAATACGCTACCAAAACAAGCAACGAAGTTTTCAAGTCATCGCCTTCCTGTAGGTATACGGCTAAAGCCACAAAGCTGCTCAATAAAGCGGGGAGCAAGAAAAAAGATAGCGCAACCCTAGTTTTCGATTGTCTGAATCGCCTATTGAGATTTAGAAATATACTCAATGTGGAAAGCGAAAGGAAAAGCGTTATGAAAGCAGTTAACATTTCTGTAAATAATGGCATGTAGTAATTACGCACACGCTCTCCTTGAGGTTCGGCATTTTGCAAAACAAACACCAGCAGACTCGCTAGCAAGAATGTCGAGACGACGCTCAACAAGCTGACACGGACAAATAACTTAAAAAGCAGTTTTTTCATTGGCTTCTTTCAAATGTGATGTAGCGTTTGATTTGTTTCTGCTAGCTCGCAACGTGATGCAACCAAAAACTACGATCAAATTTAACACAAAATCCCAAAGCCGAAACTGCAAGTTGGATTAGATATTATTTCACTTCTAGCCACCAAGCTGAAAATTTCTGCTGATTGCTTTTCAATTGGACGGCTTCTCCGATCATGGGCGTTAGCAACGGAATATTGTACGATTGGTTTAACTCAATAATCTTAGCTAGAGGTTCATCCCAATCATGGCTTCCCAAAACAAACTTCGATGAATGAACGGGTAAAATTCGCTTCGCATTTAAATCTCGGGAAGCCTTCAACACATCTTCTGGCAGATGATGGATATATTTCCACGCTTCGTCATATTGTCCATTGTCCAAAATGGCGAGATCAAAACTACCGTATTTTTTGCCTATTTCTACATAGTGGCGATCATATCCACTGTCGCCACCGATGTAGATTTTCATAGTTGGTGTTTGCAGCACATACGATGCCCACAAGGTATTATTTGTCGAAAAACCTCTTCCGGAGAAATGTCGTGCAGTTTCTACAAATGCTACAAAACCGTTATCTAGCGCAATTTTATCACCCCAATCGCCTTCCAAAATATTATCTGAATTGTATCCCCAATGTTCGAAATGCGCTCCGACGCCCAAGCCGCAAATTACTTTTCGCGTTTTCTCCTTCAGCGCAATCAACGTTTCGTAGTCAACATGATCATAATGATCGTGAGAGATAAATAAATAATCGATATCCGGCAAATCGGCCACGGTATACACATCGGTTCCATCGAATGATTTTACGGTTCCCGGAATTGGCGAAGCATTTCCGCTAAAAACCGGGTCGACCAAAATTCTTTTACCATCAATTTGCATGAAGTACGAAGAATGCCCAAACCAAACCAGTATATCTTCGTCTGCTGCAAGATTCAGCAAATCCGTCTTTACAGATGGAATTTTACCACTTGGATATTTGCGAGGTTTCCTTTTGATGTAAGATTCATAAAGCACATCAAAGTAGTTATGGCCTTCGGCCAGCGTGGTCGTTTTGCTGATGTTTTGAAATTGACCATTTTTATAGTTCGGTGATTGCTTGATTCTTTCGAGCCGCGCTCCACTTGGACTTTTGCCAAATTTATCTTGCCGCATATACAAGAAGGTGGCGATTAGCAGAACGCCAATTATTATGATTGTAGTTATCATCGTTCGTTTTAATATGCTTAAAAATCTTTTGTTCATTATCTTTCTGTTTCTAGATGGAAAGAGGTTACTTATGAAGTCATTTTTGTGCGGCTTAACTTGACATTCTAACTCATCCAATTTCAAGATCACAAAACTAATAGCTAGTTTTGTAACCGACAAGTATAAAGTATGGTTTATGCTTTACATATTTTATCATCATTTTGTAAAACTATGTTAATAAACGAATTATCTAAACGATCTGGCGTATCTATTCCAACATTGCGTTACTATGAAAACTATGGTTTTTTTAAGGGCGTTTCTAACGAGAACGTTAAAACGAACAACTATAAGGACTACGACGAAAGCATTTTGGAGAAAATAGAAATGATTAAAGGTGCAAAAGAAGCTGGATTTACACTCTCCGAAATCAAACATTTGTTAGAAAGTTGGTTCAATAAACGTTTATCCATCGACAAAAAGATAGCCGTTGTGAACAATAAGATTGAGGAGATTGACGAAAAGATTCGTCAGCTAGAAAATGTCAGAAAATTGCTTTCGGATTGCATTGTGGATATTAAAAACGGGATTTGCTGATTGTGTTTGTTCTTAATCGTAAAAATCGCTGATAAATAGCTAACAATCCGGTAATATCTGCAAACCTATACCAGATTATGGAATTAATATCGCGAAGTCATCGGTCGGAGCACACTTTAATCTATAATTGATTGCCTGAGACCAAAAGTCTACCGCCCGCTTAAGATTTTTGACACGCCTTAAGATCGATATTGCAAGTTCCATACCCACATCGCCCGCGCAACGGCTCCCAATAGCAGAATATTTAACTTGATGACGACTGCTTTTAAAACGGATGCAAAATTTATTTATCAATAAATGAGCTATTTAGTACATTATTTCAAAATAGCTATTGACAGTAATTAAAATCGCCGTATATTTGTGCCACACAAACGGAGAAACATTCGTTTTCGGGGTGTAGCGTAGCCCGGTATCGCGCCACATTTGGGATGTGGAGGTCGTAGGTTCGAATCCTGCCACCCCGACAAAAAGCTCTAACAAAAGTTAGAGCTTTTTTCATTTATTAAGTTGATCATTAGAACTGAAACTGTGCCATAAGGCGTCAGCTTCCAAAGAATGCTATAACGATCTCATACATTTTTAAAATATATTTCAAAATGTAAGAAATAGTCCGTAATATTGCATTCCGATTTTCACAGGACAAAATCGTAATATAATTACTCGAAATCATGGATTTAGTAAAATTTGTAGAAGAACAAGCGGTAGCGAAAAATGAAATCCCCGCTTTCAAAGCCGGAGATACCATTAGCGTTCATTATAAAATCCGCGAAGGAAATAAAGAACGTGTTCAGGTATACCAAGGTGTGGTTATTCAGTTGAACAGCGAAGGTGCTAACGCTACTTTTACGGTACGTAAAATCTCTAACAGTGTAGGCGTAGAACGTATTTTCCCTATAAACTCACCAAACATCGAAAAAATTGTTGTAAACAGCTACGGTAAAGTACGCAGAGCTAAATTGTTCTACTTACGCGGACTTACTGGTAAAGCAGCTCGTATCAAATCTAGACGCGTATAATTATTATACCGTTAACCTGATGATACAGGTTTACTAATATGCGAATTACAGCAAAAGGCTGATTTCTACCGGAATCAGCCTTTTGCTCTTTGTTAAATTATTCGCTCCTATACTATTCTGCTAGGCGGACGATTTCACCGCTTTTTACTGAATCATCGCAAGCCAAGGCAATACGTAAGCTATTGAATGCATCTTGCATTTCTTTTGTCAGATCGATGTTTTCTCGAATGGCACGCAGAAAATATCGTTGTTCGCGATTACACAATTCTTGGTGATCTGGCTCATCTTGCAGATCAATATATTCATCTGGTTTTACGAATTTATTCTCCGCATCGATTTCAGCATGATGTACACGAAGCGATTCCGTTTTCGTATGCGCATCGATCGAGTCCGATTTCCCGGTAGCAGAGGCATCCTTCGCAACAATAGAAACACTGCCTTTTGGCCCAAACACATCTTTCACAAAGAAAGCCGTTTCGCTAATCATCGGCCCCCAACCTGCTTCATACCATCCAACACTACCGTCATCAAAGCGAATTTGTAACTGACCATAATTATAGTTATCCGGAGCAACATCTTCCGTCAAGCGTGCACCAATAGCAGAAACGTGTGTAGGTTTCGCGTTGGTCATTTGGCACATTACATCAATATAATGTACACCGCAATCCACAATCGGACTCAAGGTTTTCATTAAATTACGATGCACATCCCACATGTAACCCTGACTTTGTTGATTCAAATTCATGCGCATTACCAAAGGCGAACCCATATTGCGCGCGTAATCGATAAACTTTATCCAAGATGGATGATAACGGAGAATATAACCAATGACTAATTTCTTGTTCGCGTTTACCGCAGCTTCCATCACACGCTTCGCGCCTTCCACTGTATCTGCCATGGGCTTTTCCAAAAACACGTGCGCTCCCGCTTCAAACGCAGCTATTGCAAAAGGTTCGTGCGTATCTGGATAGGTCGAAATACAAACTGCATCTGGTTTCGTTTCTGCTAATGCCCAATAGTAATCGCCAAATAATGGATAATCTGCACCTAATTTTTCGTTCAGATCTTCTTTGCTTTTACCCTTTGAAACCAAGCCTACAATTTCAAATTCATCCATGTGGTGATATGCGTGCGCATGAGAGGCACCCATATTTCCGCAACCAACAACTAAAACTCGTAATTTAGTATTCATATCTATGTCTTGTTCAAAAATGTGACCAATTGGACAATAAAAAAGCTACTTTGTTAAAAATCACTCTTACGAAGACGCTTAACAAAGTAGCTTATGTGCTATTAATTTGAAAATACTTAAATATCTATTTTCGCGTATCGCGCATTCTTTTCGATAAATTCACGACGCGGAGCAACCTCATCCCCCATCAACATAGAAAATACGCGATCACATTCCGCAGCGTTCTCAATGGTTACTTGACGCAAAGTACGATGTTCCGGATTCATGGTTGTTTCCCACAATTGTTCTGCGTTCATCTCACCCAAACCTTTATAACGCTGCACGTGTACGCTATCTTCGCGACCTGCACCTTTCAAACGTTGAATAGCCGCGATCCGTTGCTCTTCGTTCCATGCATATTCGCCTTCCTTACCTTTTTTCACTAAATAAAGCGGTGGCGTTGCAATATAAATATATCCGCGTTCTACCAATTCGCGCATGTAGCGGAAGTAGAATGTCAAAATCAAAGTAGCGATGTGGCTTCCATCCACATCGGCATCCGTCATGATGATAATCTTGTGGTAACGCAATTTCGCCATGTTCAATGCTTTCGGATCTTCCTCCGTACCGATGCTCACACCTAGCGCCGTAAACATGTTTTTAATCTCTTCATTCTCGTAGATCTTATGCTCCATCGCTTTCTCTACGTTCAAGATCTTACCACGCAACGGCATGATCGCTTGGAACTGACGGTCGCGGCCTTGCTTAGCCGTTCCACCCGCCGAATCCCCCTCGACGAAGAAGATTTCACAAAGCGCTGGATCATTGCTAGCACAATCTGCTAGCTTACCTGGAAGTCCGGAACCGCTCATTACGGTTTTGCGTTGTACCAGTTCGCGTGCTTTACGCGCCGCAGCACGTGCTTGCGCTGCAATCACCACTTTCTGTACGATGGCACGAGCTTCTTTTGGATTTTCCTCCAAGTATGTACTTAAGATTTCGCCTACAGCAACATCAACTGCACCCATTACCTCGGAGTTACCCAATTTCGTTTTTGTTTGTCCCTCAAACTGAGGTTCAGCAACCTTTACAGAAATTACAGCAGATAATCCCTCACGGAAATCGTCACCTGTAATATCTACTTTTAGATTTTTAAGCAAACCAGATTCATCCGCGTATTTCTTCAACGTACGAGTAAGCCCACGGCGAAAACCTGCCACGTGTGAACCACCTTCTACCGTATTGATATTATTCACATACGAGTGTACGTTTTCAGAAAATGTATCGTTGTATTGCAAGGCCAATTCCACCGGAATACCTTGTTTAATTCCTTCTACATGGATTGGTTCAGGAATTAATGGTTGGCGCGTGCCATCCAAGAATTTCACGAACTCACTCAAACCGCCTTCCGAAAGGAAAACATCCTGACGGAAACCGCCATCTACATTTTCACGCTCGTCGACTAAAGATAATTCGATGCCCTTATTCAAGAATGACAATTCACGAAGACGATTCGCTAACGTATCGTAATTGTAAATCGTCGTCATGGTGAAGATTTCCGGATCCGGATGGAACGTGACGATCGTACCGGTTTCGTCACTCTCTCCGATTTCTTTCACATCAAATTGCGGCTTACCTTGCTTATATTCTTGCACGAACACTTTCCCCTCGCGACGCACTTCCGCACGTAATAAGGTAGATAATGCGTTCACACAGGAAACACCCACACCGTGCAAACCACCAGAAACTTTGTAGGTATCTTTATCGAATTTACCACCGGCATGTAGAACGGTCATAACCAATTCCAATGCAGATTTATTTTCTTTTTTATTAATTCCTGTCGGAATACCACGTCCGTTATCACGAACGGAGATGGAATTATCTTCATGAATAGTGACCAAGATATTGGTACAAAATCCGGCAACAGCCTCATCAATGGAGTTATCCACGACTTCGTATACCAAATGGTGCAAACCTTTAACTCCGGTATCACCAATATACATGGACGGACGCTTACGCACCGCTTCCAAACCTTCCAATACCTGGATGTTATCCGCGGAATACGTAGATACATTTTTATTTTCTTCGCTCATGAAATTTACTTAAAGATTTCTTTAAATTATCTATCAAAAATACAGAAAAACCCCCATAGTGACAAGGTAAAAATACAGCCTCGAATTAGTGATTTACCATTTTTTATGTTAGGTTTGCTTGTTGAATTGAAAATTTGAACTTAGCATGAATACATGGAAAACATTGGCAATGACAGTAGTCGCTGCCGCAACACTTGCCTCTTGTAATCAACAAAACGACAACAAGGCATCGTCAAACACGAATGACTCAACTGCAGTAGCCAGCAACACAGATGCTAAAGCTGAGAAAATCGTTTACGTTAATTCGGATACCTTATCAGAAAAATACGAGTATTACAAAGAGATCAGAACAAAACTAGAAGCTAAGGTCAAAAAAGCGCAAACGGACTTACAGTCGAAAGGACAAGCTTTCCAACGCGAGGTTGCTGACTATCAGCAAAAGATGAACACCATGAGCGCATCTGAGCGTCAAGCTACGGAAGAACGTTTGGCTCGCAAACAAGATGAGCTTGGTCGTTTGGATCAAAATGCTTCTTCTTCTCTAGCGCAAGATGAAGCGACTGAATTTGGCAACGTGTACACAGCGATCACGGAATACTTGAAGAAACACGCAGAAGACAAAGGATACACTTTGGTATTGACGTATTCTACGAAAAATCCGAGCGTGCTATATGCCGACAAAAAACTAGACATCACTAAACAAGTAGTTGATGGTTTGAATGCGGATTACAAAAAGAAAAACGCAGATAAAAAGTAATTCGCGAGCAATTACTTTAGAAATAGAAAACCTGTAGGATGATAAATCTTACAGGTTTTTTTTATTGCATACTACCCCATTCCTCCGTAACTTCCCAAAACTTTAGATTATGGTGCAACAGGTTTTGAATCGAGAATCTCATGGATTTGATTGGTACGACATCACCAATCCGACGTTGGCAGATTTGCAGGAATTCGCTACGCGCTATAACTTGCACGAATCCACCATACGCAATTGCTTGGAAGTTGGGCACCTTCCCAAAATAGACGTGTACCCGGATTATGAATTTCTGATTCTAAGATCCATTGCGGCGAAATACCCGGAACATTCGGATGTATTGCCAGAACTAACTGATCGCATATCCGTTTTCTATAACGATACGTTTATTATTACTGTGCATCGTACACAAATCGATTGGTTGGACAGAATTAAACAATTGCCCGCTGATAATCCTAAATTGAAACACACTAAAGCGATCATCAACTTATTGGTTTCTGAAGCACTTAAAACCTTTGAACACGAAGTGATTCATACCTTTTCAGACAAGATTGATCAATACGAAGAATTTGTCTTTCTGCATAGTCGACGAAAACCGTTCATGAAAAAGCTGTATTACTTGAAGCGGCAGATTGATTTGATTCGTATTATCCTAACCTTATATCAAGATTTGGTAGAATACTACCACATTCCAGAACACGTGAATACTTATCACAGAAATGTGCATGATCTATATAAACGTACCGATACCTTGTACAGAAATATCGCGGAAAACACGTCACAATTATTGTCCATGTATTTCAATATAGAGTCCAATCACACGAATGAAATCATGCGCACGCTGACGATTATATCAGTATTCTTTATGCCGCTAACCTTTATTGTGGGGGTGTATGGAATGAACTTTGATTTTATGCCGGAATTGGATTGGCATTATGGTTATCCGGCAGTGATGTTGTTCATGATCTTGCTTTCCTTAGCCATTTACATTTGGTTCAAGAAAAAGCGTTGGTTATAACTTTGTGCAAGTTATAACAATTTTTTAGGCGTGGTAGCCACGAAGTCTTTTAAATAAAACGGCTCAAAATACGCGACGTCTTCAAAATCGGACGTCTGATATTTCTGCCAAGCAGGAACAACCAAATGCGTCGCAGAATTTTGGAATCCTAAAACAACTTGCAGGTCGTTACGACTTTTGAAAAGTTCGCTCAACTTATCAGCACCTGTACCAAACAAAAGCAAATGCTTTCCTTCTGCCGTCCAGCTATCGAAAGAATGCTCATCTACAATGAGGGCGCGCGTAGGATCGCTTTCCCGGAGTTGTTTATCAAACATAGCGACGTAAACCTCCATGCGCCGTGCATCGATCATCGGACACAAAAGCGAATGTTTATCCAACCGATCAGCATTTTCAGAGAAGAACCCTTGCGCCATCGAAGCCAACGTATTTACGGATATCAACGGAATATCTAATGCGTAGCACAAACCTTTGGCTACGGAAACTCCAATACGTAACCCAGTATACGAACCGGGGCCTTTGCTCACGGCGACGGCAGAAAGCGACGCGAAGGTGATTCCACAATCTGCAATAAGATCTTCAATAAACACGGTCAATGCCGAAGCATGCATATTCGGCTCTTGCGCTTCGCGCAAACCCAACAACTCATCCTGATTGCTGATGGAAACCGAACAAGTTGTAGTCGCGGTTTCGATGCAAAGAATATACGTGTGCTGATCTGACATGTGCTATTGATTTTTAGAAGAAAGAGATCGATTAAGGAACTGGATCGTGGCCATGACCACCCCAAGGATTACAACTTGCAATACGTTTAACCGTCATCCAGCCGCCTTTAAAAGGCCCGTATTTTAAGATGGCTTCTTTACCATATTGCGAACAGGTCGGTGTATATCGGCAATTAGCTCCTAACCACGGCGATATAAATAGTTGATAAGCACGAATTATCGCTACAAAAAAATACTGCAATGGAATTTTAACCAGATATTTAACTATCCAACCGAGCAGTTTCATCGTGTAGCTTCTTAAAAACCAAAATCATTTTTTCACGTAAATAAGGCAACACCGCTTCGGGTTGCTTGCCAATATATTGTACCGCAAAATGAAGCGATTTTGGCGATTGACTTAAATAAACGGAAAGTCCGGACGGTTTTTCCAAGCGATATGCTTCCCGGATCATCCGTTTTATTCGATTTCGTGTAACCGCATGTTTAAAACGCCTTTTTGAAACGGAAATAAGCACCTTCGCTCTTACCTCGGTAGCATGTTCGGTTTGGTAGACGATCCGAAATGGGTAAACGACAAAAGAAGAACCATTGTGAAACAAGCTTTGAATAAGCTTGACGCTACACAATCGTTCTTCTTTGTGAAATGTATACATCGGTATCCGGCGATCTTAAACTCCGATAGGAAGCACGGATGCGAACCGGCTACAGAAACCCTTAACCTTTGTGACGATATTCGTCAGATACAGTAAGGCGTTTTCTTCCTTTAGCTCTACGAGATGCCAATACTCTTTTTCCGTTAGCAGTACTCATACGCTCTTTGAAACCGTGTTTGTTTCTTCTTTTCCGCTGCGATGGCTGAAATGTTCTTTTCATGACGCTTTATATATGCTTAATATTTCGATTTAAAACCTATGTTCCTCTAAAAGAGGAATGCAAAAGTAAAGCTTATATCGAAAATATACAAATTAATCCTTCTATTTATTTTTTAAAATATCGCGAATCTCCGTAAGAAGGGTTTCTTCCTTAGTAGGAACCGGCAAAGCATTATCTTCTTTGATTTCTTCTTTCTTCTTCAAACTATTGAGCCCTTTTATTACCAAGAAAATACAGAATGCAATAATTAGGAACTGGATGACTACATTTACAAAGTTCCCGTAAGTAACTGCCACCTCGGCAATTCCTTGCGCTTCGTTAGCTTCACGAATCACATATCGTAACTGCGAAAAATCAACGCCTCCAGTTAAAAAGCCTATCGGTGGCATGATAATATCGTCCACTAATGACGTCACAATTTTACCAAACGCCCCGCCGATAACCACACCGACTGCTAGATCAATTACGTTGCCGCGTAGGGCAAACTCTCTAAATTCTTTTAAAATCCCCATAGTGTATTAGATTTAAACCAAAGTTAAAATTTACATAACAAAGTTGTATATATTTTCAAAATTACAAAAAGACGAGAAAAATTCTGTTATCATTTTTACGGATTTTATGATCTAAAACCGACAATTATCTCATCGAAAATAATTAAATAATTCCCTAAATTGCACCGTATTACAATTACAAACGCACTTAATATTACATGAAAGAAATTTTAATAGCAGATGATCACAGCATTGTGAGGCTTGGTGCCTCGGTGATTATTTCAGATTTGATTGAAAAAGCTAATATCATTCAAGCCGAAACGTACGATGAAGTTTACACCTATATTAAAAAACAATCATTTGATTTATTGCTATTAGATATTAATATGCCAGGCGGAAACAATATTCGTGTTATCCGAGAAATCCTACAATTACAACCTGATCTTAAAATCCTCGTTTTCTCCTCTTATGACGAAAACCTTTACGCGTTGCGCTACATTGAAGAAGGCGCATGCGGATATTTGAACAAAAATACTGCTATGGAAGACTTGCGTGTTGCAATTCAAAGCGTGCAAGAGAGGGGGAAATATATGTCGGATGCTGTACGCGAGCTTCATATTCAAAAGTTGATATCTAACAAAGCGGAAGTTGAAAAGACCAATCCGCTGAACAAGCTTTCTAACCGAGAAATGGACGTGGCTAAGCACCTGATCGACGGATTGGGTATTTTGGAAGTTTCTAACAAACTAAGTCTAAGCTCATCAACAGTATCCACTTATAAAAGCAGAGTGTTTGAGAAGTTACATGTTGCTAATATCCCCGAGCTCATAGAGCTGTTTAAACTGCACGAGGACTAAGCTATAGCAGATCCTTCATTTCAACAACGGGGATGTCCTTTCGTACATCTCCGCTTAATTGCTGATGAGCAGGTCGTACATATCCAGATTCTTGCAGCGGCCATAATAGTGGAGCTAGAAAATTTACGCAAGCATGGATTCCTTGATCAATAGCCGCAGGCGCACCCGCGTCTTTGGAATTCTTCGCTTCGTTCTCAATTTCAAAAACACCTTTAAATCCCTTCTCATTCAGAATTCCTACGAAGCCATTCCAATCCATATGATCGGTACCTCCAAAACCAGGAAGCATAGCTTCGTAATGATGCCTATCCCAATCGTGCTTAGGAATGACAACACCTGCTTCTCTCGCTAAAGATTCGTCGACCATCTGCATAGGATACATCCCGCCCCATTGCACACGCGCATCGTCCAACAAATTCCTTGTTGTCTTAACGTGAATACGTTTTAAGCGGCTCAAATCGGTACGTTTTATCACTTCAATGGGATCGGTATTTTGCCAAATATCATGCGATGGATCGTAGATTTCTCCATGTGCCGAGCTATCCACCAATGTGTACATTAACTTACGAGCTGCCAAAACGCCGGAAAGATTATTGAATGTGGATGTGTATCTAGCCGAACGCCAACCCTCCATAGGACAGTTTTCATATGCAATCGTTACGCCCAAACTTTCTGCATAGCGCACGATTGGGCCAAATACGCGTTTGTATTCTTCCAAATTGCGCTGGAAACCATCTTCCTTCACACCTAAATCGTGGTTATAACCAACGAAGGTTCCGACTATAATATCATTTTGATTGCCGCCCAATAAATGTGCAATGCGAATCAAACGAAGTAGATGATTCTGATTTTTCGTACGCTCTGCTGGATCGCCGCCAATCATATTATCAAAAGCGCCCAAGGATAAACGCAATGATTTCCCGTTGAACAATTCAATGATTCGTGCGGCATCATCGGGACCAAAGTTGGCGTAATCTAAATGCGTAGCGGTATGATCCTTTCGATCGCTGTCGGTCCGAAAAACACACAAATCAACACCTTGTACACCTAGCGAAACGGCCTTTTCTATCAATTGTTCCTGATTCAACTTTTCATAAGCTGAACTCATTAACCAAATGGGATTGTTCTGTTGTTTCATATTCATAGATAGCAGTTTTTCTGTTAAAAAGCAAAAGCCCGTCGATAGAAAATCGACGGGCTTCAAAATCTTTCAACGGTAAGCTTCGCTTATTCTCCGTAAAGGTACTTGTAGGAATCAAACAACTTGTTCGCTTCATCCAAAAGTGCTTTTTCTTTGGTATCCTTCAACAAGTTTTGGTAACGTTGAATAGAAGCTAAGCCGAATCGCATATTTCTGTATTCCAAATTCGGTTTCGTTTCAGCAACCGCCATATAATAGCGTAGATTCTCGCGCACATATTGTAAATTTCTTTTGACGATTTCATTGGCCTTAGCGGATTCGCCTACCTTATACATTGCATCTAATAAGGAAACATAACTCAACACCTCGCCCATTCCATAAACACGATTAGGTAGGTTTTCGTAGGCGTTATTCACAATATCCTTTGCTTTTTGTTGCTCACCTTTCATCAACAAATCCTGAGCAGTTTCGCCAAAGATACTACCTGCGTACATGCTGATATAACGGTAAGAATCTGGGTCCAAATACGACGAATGCGCAATATTACCCCAAGTATATTTATTCATAATATTGTCGTAAACGCGATCAGCATCAGCTACCGCTCCGCCCATTTCCTCGCTTTCGGATGCAGCCACTGGCATTAATCGCAAAGCAAAACCTTCTGAAACCAAGAACTTATCCAAACCAATATAATTGTCGGCAGGCGTTGTTGTTGTGAAATAGATAGGTCTTTCCCAATTGTTATTTTCCAAGATCGACAAGATGGATAATTCAGCACGACTTACATAATCCATGCTGTACTCCCATTTCATCGTGTCCAAAATATTCGCTTGCCATTGCTCCGGCACAACTTTATTTGCTAAAACCGCATCACGATTTACTTTCAATTGCATTTTCTTCGTCGGCAACAAGTTCACATATTCCCCACTTTGCAATGGCACCATATTTTGTTTGTTGTCTGATAGCATAATCGCTAAAAGATTCTGAATATCGATGTGTTCCGGAATTTGGTGATCTTGATAATAGATAACATCGCGAAGACCATCTTTTACCTTTTCCGGATCAATTTTTATAGGCAAAGCGGCCGCATCGTTCACTGGTTTCATCATTTGCTTCATGTACCAATCCGAACTTAACAAACTCAAGTTCACCACGCGCACGTCTGTACGGAAACCTTCAACCTCCTGCACGTACCAAAGCGGATACGTATCATTATCTCCGTAGGAGAACAAAATCGCGTTTGGCGCACAAGATTCTAAATAGTTCTTCGCCATATCGCGCGCTAGATACTTTTGCGAGCGATCGTGATCGTCCCAGTTTTGACTTGCTAACAATACTGGAGCGCCCAGCAAGGAAACACCACAAGCGATATATCCAGCCATTTTTGGTTCCAATTTCTTGGAAAGGAATTCAGCAATACCGATCACACCCAAACCGATCCAGATACAGAATGCATAAAAAGAACCTGCATACGCGTAATCACGTTCACGTGGCTGCAACGGAGTTTGATTCAAGTAAAGCACGATAGCCAAACCGGTAAAGAAGAACAATAAGCCGACCACGCCCGCATCACGTTGTTTCGATTTAAAGTGCCAGAACGCACCAATCAAACCGATGATTAACGGCAAGAAGAAATAGGTATTTCTTCCCGCATTTTCCAGTTCAGACGTTGGCAAATCGTATTGTCCGCCTAAACGAATGTTGTCGATCGCTTTGATAC
The DNA here is from genome assembly GCF_042684745.1 of Sphingobacterium corticis. Classification (NCBI taxonomy): domain Bacteria; kingdom Pseudomonadati; phylum Bacteroidota; class Sphingobacteriia; order Sphingobacteriales; family Sphingobacteriaceae; genus Sphingobacterium; species Sphingobacterium corticis. The sequence continues at coordinate 158,909 of NZ_JBHUMA010000004.1, forward strand.
CGGAAATCCAGTTTCCTTCCGTAAAGGAGGTGTGTCCTTGAATATCATTTTGACGCCCAGCAAAATTCCACATGAAATATCGGCTATACATATGTCCGATTTGGTAACCGAAAAAGAATTTCAGGTTGTCGGCCATGGTGGGTTGCTCATCCGGACCTAAACCCAAGAAGTCACGATAAACCTGTACATGTGGGCCACGATCAGAATAGATACGTGGGAAAATCGTTTCGCGATCGTAGCTGTAACGCATTTTAGTACGCGCCACAACATAGCGATCACCATCCTTACGATATACTTTTCCATCCTCGAAAACATCATTCGGACGTGCATCAAAATACTTTCCTTTGATCAATGGTTCATCGCCATATTGTTCACGGTTTAAGTAACTTAGAAAGGTAAAAGCATTATCTGGATCACTATTATTTAAGGATGGATCTGCTTTCGCACGAATCACAATCATCGCGAACGAGCTGTAACCAAACAAGATAAATCCTAAAGAAACTAAGGCGATATTTAAGATAGGTTTTGCTTTAGCAATGGAATAACGAATACCGAATACTAAAGCGCCAACCACTAAAATAGCGAAGAACGCCGTTCCGGTTCCAAATCCTAAACCTAAAGTATTCACGAAGAATAGATCGAAATATGCCGCGAACTTAATCGAAAACTGAATAACTCCCCACAACACAAATCCGAGCACTACAACTCCTATTCCTAGCGCTTTTAAAATTCCTTTTGTACTGACCGTATTCGTTCTGCGGAAGTAAATGACCAATGCAATAGCCGGAATCACCAACAAGTTCAACAAGTGGACACCGATTGAAAGCCCCATCACATAAGCAATGAGGATCAACCAACGATCGCCTCCCGGTTCATCCGCACGCGCTTCCCATTTTAAAATAGCCCAAAACACGATCGCGGTACAAAGTGAGGACATCGCGTACACCTCAGATTCCACTGCAGAAAACCAGAATGTGTCGGAGAATGTATATGCCAAAGCGCCTACTGCTCCAGCTCCCATAATACGAACAATAGCCCCGGCAGAAACCTCTTGATCATTATAGGACGCATACGCTTTTTTCGCCAACGCAGTGATCGACCAAAAAAGAAATAAAATCGTCAAACCGCTACATACGGCCGATCCTATGTTCATCCAAAAAGCAATGCGTGTTACGTCACCCATCGCTAAATTTGAAAACATATTTTGGATCATTAGAAATAATGGTGCTCCCGGCTGGTGAACGATCTGCATTTTGTATGCAGAAGCGATGAACTCGCCCGTATCCCACCAACTGGTTGTACGCTCGGCCGTCAGAATGTACACAATCGTCGCTATGGCCGCACATAACCAACCCAACCCATTATTAATTTTATTATAATTCATATCCTATGATGAAGTTAATTTGCATTTTCGCTCCGAAAATAAGGATTAGTCCTCTATAAAAGAATTTATATAGCATTTTTTAACTGTTTGACTATTGGACAAGCATTACCGACACTAGGTCACAAATGCCATGAAAATTTATTCGTTTGAAAATCAATGCAGATACGAAAAAATAGATAGAATAATTTTGGATATATGAAAAAGCGCCCTATATTTGCATCGTCAAACAAGGAAAAACATTTCCAAATTTGATAAAGCTTGCCCGATAGTATAAGGGTAGTACGACAGTTTTTGGTACTGTTTGTCTTGGTTCGAATCCAGGTCGGGCAACAAAAAGCGAAGAGATTTCTTCGCTTTTTGTTTTTTATAGCCTATTCCATTCTCTCCCAACTTCCTTTACTTTTTTATGACTATTCGAAAACATTTCTATAACTTTGACTCCCGATAACTTTCAAGTGCAAGATAGCTAAACTATACTCACCATGCCTTTGCAATTTAATACCGTTAAACTATTCGCTGGCTCAGGATCGCGCGAATTAGCAGAGAAAATCTCAAAAAGCTACGGTAAACCCCTCGGGGACATCACCTTATCTGAATTCTCAGATGGTGAAATCCAACCATTTTACAACGAATCGGTACGCGGTAGCGATGTTTTCATTGTACAATCTACCAATCAGCCCAACGACAATTTGGTCGAGCTACTACTGATGATTGATGCAGCGAAACGTGCTTCTGCACACTACATCACCGCCGTGGTTCCTTACTTTGGCTACGCACGCCAAGATCGAAAAGACAAACCTCGTGTTGCGATCGGCGCGAAATTAATGGCTAACTTGGTAACGGCTGCCGGCGCGCACCGCATCATGACCATGGATTTACATGCTGCGCAAATTCAAGGTTTCTTCGACATTCCTGTGGATCACTTAGATGGTGCTATCATCTTCGTCCCTTATATCAAATCGTTGAATCTTCCGAATTTGACAATTGCATCTCCGGACATGGGTGGCTCCTACCGGGCACGTACATTTGCGAAATACTTTAATGCCGAAGTGATCATCTGCGATAAACGTCGTAAACGCGCAAACGAGATTGAATCGATGTCGATCATCGGTGATGTAACTGGACAAGATGTAGTATTGATCGATGATATCTGTGATACGGCAGGAACTTTATCTAAAGCAGCTGCGTTAATCATGGAAAATGGTGCAAAATCTGTTCGTGCCGTTTGTACGCACGCGGTACTTTCTGGTAAAGCCTATGAAACTATCCAAAATTCGGTACTGACAGAAATGATCGTAACAGACACTATCCAACTGCATCCTGATAAAAAGCATCTTTGCGACAAGATTCAAGTATTGTCTACAGATAAGTTGTTTGCTGGCGCAATTAGAAACGTCAACGAACACGGATCAATCTCTGGATTGTTTGATATTTAGGTTTGAATCGAAATATATAACGAAAAGCGACGCAAGACATTTTGCGCCGCTTTTTTTGTTTGCGAGGGAATTAATTTGAGAAACGACCTTAATTTTGAAATTTGGTCAACTCATCCTTCATTAGCTCAGGATCTAACTCAGAAGGATATTGACCGCTCTTAAGCAAATCTATCACCTTTTCTTGAGAAATGACCGCTTTTGTGTGATCTGCTCCAAGCCAATACCAGTATGCCATTTCGTTATACATATCTGGTAATTCCACTAATTCTGGATAGGCAATTTGCGCGATCATACCTTCGTAGGCTTTAGCTCCTAAAATATAAATTTCCGGCTGCAACCGACTTTTTTCCGAAATCACACTAACTGCTAACAAAATTGCCTTGTAAGAAAGATAATCGTTAGCACGATCTAACATTTGCGTCCCATACACTAGAGCTTGCGTTTGATTAATATCTAGCAATGTTTCCAACTTATACCTAACAATCGTTGAGCTATTTTCTAACATAGGTTCTCCGGCTACAAGCCTATCGATACATTGCAATCTCAATTCTGGTGTACCATAAATTGGAATGTGTTTTTGCTTATGAGAATCATATTTTGAATTACGTATCTCACGATACGCATTGCTAGTTAGACTATCCAAGCGTATCATCTCCTTTCTCTGTACCGAAAACCCTTCCAAATCCCAGGAGCCCTCTACAATATCGCCTAACACAGCATCCAGTTTACTTGGATGGCCAATCCACGCAAGGCGACCTTCCCCATCGACTACGAAAGTTCGCGGAATGCCGCTATCTGCTTCTTTAGTCCCTTCTATCCAGTTTTCAACCATCTTTTTATCTTCATCTATCGCTACGTTGAAGTTCATCTTACCCCCCATCTCGTCTACAAATTGCTTGATATCTGTCAGCGTAGTCCCTGTACCTTCATAAACGTTGACACCAATAAAAGTAACCTTACCTTTATATTCGGATGCCAACTTAGACATATGCGGCATTGCCGCAATACAAGGAGCACACCAAGTTGCCCAAAATTCCAGCACGTAAACATGTCCTTTTTCAAACCGCTTAATAGAATCACCCTTTATCCAATGTTCCACAGATAGCGCAGGCGCAGGTTCAGAAATAGATAAAGACCTATGCGTCAAATCCTGAGACAAAGCTGCAAAAGATAGCATACATAGAATTGGGGATAACAGGTTCTTGAATTGCATAGATACTTGATAGTTTTCGAAACGGGAACTTCTAGTTAGTATTACCCAAGTTTACCGATAAAAAACCGTATACCGCCACAAATCAAACAATTATTTTCACCAATCAGGTAATAAATTATTCAATACACAAAAAGACGAAATAGAAAAACCGCAGCAAATATTACTCTGTCTTATTGTACTTTATAAAATAATTAAATATCTTTGCACCTCAAATTTTAATAAAATTAAACATGAAATCAATTGCTATTAGCGGTTCTGTAAGACAGAACGTAGGGAAAAGAGATGCAAAGGAATTGCGTTACGAGGGACAAATCCCAGCAGTACTTTACGGAGGTAAAGAGCAAACGCACCTTTCTGTATCCGCAGCTGATTTGAAATCTGCTCTTTATACATCTGATGTTGTATTCATCGAATTAGACATCGAAGGCAAAAAATCTAGAGCGATCATTCAAGACGCACAATTCCACCCACTTACTGACTTAGTTACTCACGTAGATTTTCTTGAGCTATCTGACGATAAAGAAGTTTCTGTAAACATTCCTATTAAATTAACTGGTACATCTCCAGGTGTTAAAATGGGTGGTAAATTAGTACAAAAATTACGTGCTCTTCGCGTTAAAGCATTACCTAACAACTTGCCTCAAGTAATCGAAGTTCCTATGGATAGCTTAGAAGTTGGTAAATCTTACCGCGTAAGACAAGTAGAATTGACTGATGCGAAAGTATTGAACAATTCTGACGACACCATCGTTTCTGTAATCATGTCTCGTGCATTGCGTCAAGCAGAGCAAGAAGCAGCGAAAGCAGCAAAAGGCGGAAAAAAATAAGTTTAGCGTACGCTAAATGTGGAAAGGCATCGGTAATCGATGCCTTTTTTCTTTTATAAAAATACGCTATTGATTTTAGGCATAATGTTTAATTTTGGCACATGAACTATCTCATTGTTGGATTAGGAAATATCGGTAGAGAATACGCGGACACGCGACATAATATTGGCTTTATGGTGGCTGATGAATTGGCCAATCAAGCTGGAACAAGCTGGTCGACTTTGAAGTATGCTTATTATACAGAGTTTAGACAACGTGGACATAATGTTTATGTGATCAAACCGACCACATTCATGAATTTGAGTGGTAAAGCTGTAAATTATTGGATGCATGCCCTAAAGGTGCCCAAGCAAAACATCTTGGTCATAGTTGACGACCTGGCTATTCCCTTTGGTTCGCTTCGCATTAAGCCGAAAGGAAGCGCAGCTGGACACAACGGTTTAAAATCCATCGAACAACTGTGTGGCGGACAAGATTATCCACGCTTGCGATTCGGGATTAGCGACAATTTCGCAAAAGGCAGACAAGTGGATTACGTTTTAGGGCCGTTCGACGACGACGAAAGCAAAGAGTTGCCAGCGCTGATTGAGCATAGCGTTAAAATGGTGCATAGCTTTGTGAACATTGGTATCGAATTGACCATGACAAACCTTAACACGAAGTAATAAAAGGAAGCGGCTTTTTTCAAACTTTTCTTGATAAAAGTTCGGTAAACCACGAGGTGCTCAGCGAAGCAAAATGAACTCGCTTTGCTCAAACAGACTTTTGTTATTAACGGATTGACTTTCGGTCGGATTACGCAATCGGAACGCTAGGTCGGTTCTAAAGTCCTAGGAAGTTATTGCTTGAAAAAACTTTACCTCAGCAAGAAAAACGTCTTTGCGAGAATTTAAGGAAGAAGAAGCGAAGCAATCTCTAGCCATAACTAAAAAAGTCCGCTACGTGAACACGCAACGGACTTTCCAATAAAATAAATTCCTTCTATTTCTTGTTCTTTACATATTTTTCGAGCCACTGATCCATTTCCCACAGCGTGTGCATAATGGATTCCTTCGCGCGATAGCCGTGAAATTCTTTTGGTAAGAACACCAATCTTGTGGTTCCGCCATGTCCTTTGATTGCGTTGTAGAAACGTTCGGATTGGATGGGGAATGTTCCTGAGTTCTCATCATCCATTCCATGGATAAACAAAATCGGCGTTTTTATTTTGTCCGCATAGCTGAATGGAGACATCGTGCGGTAAACCTCCGGCGCTTGCCAATAGGTACGTTCTTCCGCCTGAAAACCAAACGGCGTAAACGTTCTATTATATGCTCCACTACGCGCTAATCCTGCTGCAAATAAATCGGTATGCGCCAGCAAATTTGCCGTCATAAACGCTCCGTACGAGTGACCTCCTACTCCAACGCGTTTTGGATCTACGTAACCTGCTTCCGATAAATAATTGATCGCTGCTTCTGCGTTCGCTTTCAACTGTGGCACGAAGCTATCATTTGGCTCCGAATCGCCTTCTCCTACGATCGGCATATCCGCATTATCCAGAATTGCGTAACCCCGATTCACCCAATAAATCGGCGAACCCCAAGAAATTCTTGTGAAACGGTAAGGCGAACCTTTTACCTGACCAGCTGCGTCGGCCGTTTTAAATTCTCTCGGATAAGCCCACATCAACAATGGCAACGGTCCATCCGATTTGTCATAATCCTTCGGCAAATACAGCGTTCCCGTCAACTTCAATCCGTCGTTTCTTGGGTAGGAAAGTTGCTGTTTTTGAACACCTTCAAACGATGGATAAGGATTCGCGAATTCCGTAATCGGCGTCATTTTACGCGTTCTCAAAACGACGCGTTGGTAATTGGGCACCTCCGTTTGCGATTCTCGAGAAATAATTAATGTACCATCATTCTTGAAAGAAACTGGACTTTCGTACCATTCGCCTTGCGAACGAAATAAGGTATCTTTTTTACCACTCAACAAATCCCATTTCAACAAAAATGGACGATCACCTTCGGCCGACGCACCTTCCGATGTCGTGAACACCGTTGGCGATTTGCCTTTATCGGTAAGAATTACCGCACGATTATAGTCGTTATCCGTATATACAAAACGTCCCGGATCAGCATAAGCATCTTCCGAAGAACGCTCTTCGATGACCTTCACTTCTTGACCATCTTTACTGGAAACCAATGTGTTTTTCACTTTTCGGTTTGCTCGCCAACGTTCGGATAACACAGCGTAATCCTGATTAAACCACGTAATACCACCATATCGTAAAGCCGTTTTAGCAAAAGTCGTTGGCTCTGCCGTAAACGGCGCGTCCAATTGTAGCACCTCATCGCGGAACTCCACCTTCGTCCGACTATTACCTTCGTCCAATGCATTCGCCCAATACAATGTTGCCGGACGATCCGCGCGCCATGCAAAACCGCGATACCCAGGAACAGTAGAATCAAAACCCAATGCTACGCTCTCGGCCAACGGCGCCGAATACAAGGCTTTTACCACCTTGCCTGCTTGATCTAAAACATCTACCTGATAAGGAAAAGATCCAACGGAAACCAGATAAGAATACGGTTTTTGAATAGTCGTTGCCATCAGGTATTTACCGTCAGGTGATTTCGATACATTCCGATAGATCGAAGGCTTTCCTAAATCAACGAGTTTCCCATCCAAATTAACTTCGGACAATTGAGCCGTCATGTAGTAATCGAACAAACGCACATCATCTTCATTGCGCAAAAGATATTGATAGGTGCGTGATGGCGCTGCCTTGCCTAAATTTTCTTGAACAACTGGTCCAGTCGGCGTTGTGTTTGCTATTGGTGCTGCTCCACGCTCAGGAATACGCATGACATACAGGGATGTATTATCTTTCCAAAACATGCTTGCGCCCATAATATCGTTCACGTAGAAATTTCCGACACGCTTCGCTTGATAAGTAGCGAGATCAACCACCCAAACGCTCACTCCGTCCACATCTGTATTTAACAGGGCTAACTTTGTTTCCTCTGCATTAAGTTGTAGGCTACTAATTCGTGGATTGTTGGGCAAGCCAACGATGTCGTGAACGGCGTTCGTTTTTAAATCCTGGAGCTTGATGCCCGCATAACTAAAACCACCTACAGAAGTTGAGTTTCTCGGATTTACTCGCAATCCTGCCAAACCAATGATCGGTTGTGAAGCTTCTTCAATCGTGATAAAATCAGGTTGTTCCAACAAGAACATTTTGTCGCCGTCGCGATTGAATTGTACTGCCGGCGTGTTCTTGGCTTCTAGTAATTCCAGAATTTCAGCAGGAGGTTTTTGATAAGTCATGTTCTCCTGCGCTTTGATGGACAATCCACTTCCAAACAGAAGTAATAACGATAATAGGGATACTTTTTTCATAAACTGCTTTTGTGCGTGTTAGTTACTGCAATCTATGAAAAAAATATATTTGATATAGTTTGCCACTAATTAATTACATTCGTGGCGATGCATAAAAACTCCAACGCAGCACTGATTTTCATCTTCATCACGGTAGTGTTGGATTCTACGGGATTAGGTATTATCATTCCGGTCATGCCAGCGTTGATTCGGGAATTAATTCATGGCGACATCAGTCAGGCTTCCAGCTACGGTGGCTGGTTGACCTTTTGCTACGCGTGCATGCAGTTTCTATTTGCCGCCGTTCTAGGAAACCTAAGCGATCGTTTTGGGCGCCGCCCCGTGTTGCTATTCTCCTTACTGGGCTTTGCGATCAATTACATCTTAATCGGTTTTGCGCCAAGCATATTTTGGTTGTTTGTCGGCAGGATCATAGCCGGAATTACGGGTGCGAGCCATACGGTTGCTGCCGCTTATATCGCCGACGTTTCGCCGGCAGACAAGAAAGCACAGAATTTTGGTTTGATCGGCGCAGCTTTCGGTTTGGGATTTATTATCGGTCCCGTGTTAGGAGGCGTTCTTGGCCATTATGGCCCACGCGTTCCGTTCTTCGCAGCAGCCGGACTAACGTTTTTCAATTTCGTTTATGGGTATTTTGTTGTTCCAGAATCATTAAGTCCATCCTTGCGTCGGCCATTTCAGTGGAAGAATGCGAATCCGATCGGAACATTTAAACATATTGCTCGATATCCAAGCATCATTCCGCTCTGCATTTGCGTATTTCTGATTAACGTAGCAGCACATTCCGTGCAAAGCACCTGGTCTTATTTTACGATGGAAAAATTTGATTGGAACGAGCGGATGGTTGGTTATTCTTTAGGATTTATTGGCATTCTCCTTACCATCATTCAGGCCGGATTGCTGCGTATTATTATTCCTAAAGTGGGTGTACCGGGAAGTATCATTGGCGGAATCGCGCTCTACTGTATATCACTCCCTTTATTTGGATTGGCGACAGCAACATGGATGCTCTTTGCCATTAGTATTTTATACGTATTTGGAGGCATAAGTGGCCCGGCATTACAAAGTGCGGTTTCCAACGAAGTTCCGGATAATGAGCAAGGACAAATTCAAGGCGGATTGGCCTGTATAATCAGCTTAACCGCAATTATTGGACCTCCAGTGATGACTTCCCTGTTCTCTCATTTTACAGCGAAAAATGCCAGCACCTACCTACCGGAAGCACCATTCTACTTGGCAACAATCCTAGTATTGGTAGCGGTCGTCATAGCAATTATTTACTTCCAGAAAGCTAGAAGTATTCCTGCGAAAAATCGCGAAGCAGATATTAATCCTTTTGGATAAGACAAACTGCGTAAGCAACCACGCCTTCTTCTCTACCGATAAAACCCAGCTTTTCGTTTGTGGTAGCTTTGATGGAAATATCATCTACCGGCAGTCCACTCGCTTTAGAAATCGCTTCTTTCATTTGCGGAATGTATGGTTTGATTTTCGGCGCTTCTAAACAAAGCATCGCATCAATATTCTCGATCCGCCATCCTTTTTCCGCGATTAGCGCTACAGATTTTTCCAAAAGCACTAAACTGGAAATTCCTTTCCATTGATCGTCGGTATTTGGGAAATGATAACCAATATCCTCCAGATTTGCAGCGCCTAAAATTGCGTCGCAAATGGCATGAAGAAGCACATCCGCGTCGGAATGCCCGAAAGCACCAGCATGATGTTCCAATTGAACACCGCCCACCCAAAATGGATGCTGATCTTTCATTTGGTGAACATCAAACCCGAAACCTACTCTTATCTTAGCCATAATATCTTATCTTTCGAACATCATTTCCAGAATGATTTTCCATTGGTAATCATTTTTCAACTGCCAAACGCGAATGTAGTTAAACTTAACTACTTTATCCTTCAAACCTACTGTTGCCGTTCCCGATGTGTACGCAAACTCACCACTGTAAGCACGACCAACGTCTTCCGGTTCCGTATCGATTTCAATACGTTCCTTAGTGAACATATCGATTACCTTGTCTCGTCCAACGATTTCGGGTTGCCAAGGAAAGTAATAGCGAACATCATCCGCCAAAAACTCTGTATATCCAGCGCGCGTATCGGCTTTCAATACATGCGAAAATAATTTATCCGTTTGAAAAACCACTTCTTCGCGTTGATTCAAACGAACCATGGAACGATGTTTCAAATATTTTTGATTATCGGGTTCGAAATATTCCAATTTCGCTGCTTCCTGCTTTCCGTAATTTTCTACTTCAGCACGCACGTGCACGCGCCAGTTACCTTTCTTATCCCTGCGCCAGATCGTCACGTACTGTCCGAAACGTTTGATCGCTCCTGTACGCTGATATTGCGTCGGTCCAGAAGTTACTCCCCAATCCAAGCTACGAGAAACCAATGCGAAGTTTGGCTGCCAATTTAGGCGATCCGGAAGGTTCGGGCGATTGTTCAAATAGTTCAGCGCGTTCACTGAAGAAGGCACAAAAAAGGAAGATTCTTTGTCAACAATAGAAATCAATCCGGCGTGCGGATTTTCGCGATTCGATGTATTTGCCGCGTTGCGATCCACGGAAATTAAACTTCCGACTTTCTCAGGCAATTGCGCCATAACGGCGCTCCGTATCGTTATAAAAAGAATTAGTGTGGTGATTAACCTCATACTGTTTACCATAAATAAGGTGCTCAATATCAAATTTTATTCCAAAGCGTTCCGTCTTTGCTGTCCTTAAGCTGAATGCCTAAAGCATTTAGCTCATCGCGGATACGATCTGATGTTGCGAAATCTTTATTGCTTTTTGCTTCGTTCCGAATATTAATAATCAATTGCATCAAGCCATCTGCGCTGCCATCATCCGTTCCAGATTGATCATCTTTTAATCCCAAAACATCAAAAACGAATGCTTGAATATAATCTTTCAAGAAGATTAAGTCAGCTTCCGAAATGGTCATTTTCTTATCGTAAACGGAATTGATGATGCGTACCACCTCAAACAATTCAGAGATCAGCACTGGGCTATTGAAATCATCATCTAACGCGGCATAACTACGCTCCTGAATTTCTTCCAAACTTGGCACCGTTGATTTTTTGGAAACCGCAATTTTATCCAGCAGATTGATCGCGGCAAACAGACGTTTGAAACCTTTATCTGCTGCATCTAAAGCTTCATTGGAGAAGTCCAATGTGCTGCGATAATGTGCTTGCAACATAAAAAAGCGAACCGCCATCGGCGAATATCCGCGATTCAGCAAAGGATGATTTCCTGTAAACAATTCGCCTGGCAAAAATCCATTTCCCGCTGATTTGGACATCCGCGCCCCATTCACCGTTAACATATTCGTATGCATCCAATATTTCGACGGACTGGTATGATTACAAGCTTGCGATTGCGCAATTTCGTTGGTGTGGTGCGTAGCCGCTAAATCCATTCCACCACCGTGGATATCAAATTGATCGCCCAAGTATTTTCTGCTCATCGCTGAACATTCGATATGCCATCCTGGAAAACCAATGCTCCAAGGAGCTGGCCAACGCATAATATGTTCCGGCTTTGCTTTGATCCACAAGGCAAAATCCAAACGATTTTTCTTCTCGTCCTGTCCGCCCAATTCACGCGTATTATTCAACAAATCGTCCAAATTACGATTCGTCAATATCGTATAATTATGCTCTTGCACGTATCGATCTACATCGAAATAAACCGTTCCGTTCACTTCGTATGCGTAACCATTTTCGATAATTTGCTGCACCATTTCGATTTGCTCGGAAATATGACCCGTGGCAGTTGGTTCGATGCTTGGTGGCAAAGTATTGAACAAGCGCAACATATCGTGGAAACCAATCGTGTATTTCTGCACGATTTCCATCGGCTCCAATTGCTCTAGCTTTGCCTTTTTTGCAAATTTATCGTCGCCCTCATCGTTATCTCCTTCCAAATGTCCCGCATCGGTAATATTCCGAACATAGCGTACTTTGTAGCCCAAATGGCGCAGGTAACGGAAGATTAAATCGAAAGAAACGAAGGTGCGGCAGTTTCCCAAATGCACATCACTGTAAACGGTTGGGCCGCAAACGTACATGCCCACCATATTGGGATGTATAGGTTCAAACTTTTCTTTCGTACGGGTCAGCGTATTATATAGAGATAGATTATGAGCTAACATAAAGAGATCGTCGTCGTTATTTTTGTCTAAAGAAAATTTGGATTGGTACACCAGAAAACTCAAAGTTCTCGCGCAACTTATTCTCTACGAAACGTTTGTACGGATCTTTGATATACTGTGGCAAATTACAGAAGAAAGCGAACATTGGCGAACGCCCAGGTAATTGCGTAATGTATTTGATCTTGATGTGTTTCCCTTTAGTTGCCGGAGGCGGATAATGCGCAATAATATCCAACATTACTTCGTTTAATTTCGATGTAGGGATTTTGCGGGTTTTGTTTTGGTAAACTTCCATCGCCGTTTCTACGGTTTTGAAGATACGTTGTTTCTCGGTTACCGATGTAAACAATACCGGAACATCACTAAACGGAGCAATTTTGTTTAATATACGTTCTTTAAATTCCGTTGCCGTTTTATGATCCTTCTCAATGGTATCCCATTTATTTACCAAGATCACAACACCTTTTTTATTCTTTTCAGCAAGGTGGAAGATGTTGATGTCTTGCGCTTCAATTCCATCATTCGCATCCAACATCAAAATAACTACATCGGCATCTTCCAATGCTTTGATCGTACGCATAACCGAATAAAACTCGATGTCTTCGCTTACTTTGGATTTACGACGTAAACCTGCTGTATCGATCATCAAAAATTCGTGTCCGAATTGATTGTAATGGATACGAATAGAATCGCGTGTCGTTCCTGCTATCGGCGTAACGATATTACGATCTACACCTAATAACGCATTTGTTAAGGACGATTTACCAACATTCGGACGACCAACGATCGTGAATTTTGGCAATTCGTTATCTTCCTCTTCCTCTTCTTCCGGAAAATGAGAAACCACGGCATCCAATAACTCACCCGTTCCCGAACCAGTAGCTGCGGAAACATTGAAAATTTCACCTAAACCAAATGCATAAAATTCTGCTGAATCGTGGTGCAATTTGGCATGATCTACTTTATTGGCTACCACGTAAACCGGCTTGGAGCTTCTGCGTAATAAGTCCGCAATTTCATCGTCCAAATCGGTAATTCCAGTGGTAACATCCACCATAAATATAATAACGGTTGCTTCTTCGATCGCAATATGAACTTGCTGACGAATAGCTTCTTCGAATACATCATCCGAGCCATGTACAAAACCTCCGGTGTCGATTGCAGTAAATTTTTTACCGATCCACTCCGCTGCTTCGTAATGTCTATCACGGGTTACCCCACTAAAATCATCTACAATCGCCTTCCGACTTTCTGTCAAACGATTAAAAAGCGTCGACTTACCGACATTCGGCCTTCCAACAATTGCAACAATATTTGCCATACTATTTTATTTTACTAAGGACATTGCCTAACACAATACCCATTAAAGATATACATATTTTTAAGGAGGGCAAAGCTACGGATAAATAACAGATTATTTGGTAGCTTACCGTCGATTGTTATCGCTTTGATCCCGAGCACTATTCCTTTGTTTGCAGGACTTCCAAAACTTTATCTATTCTTTCGACCGAAAAAGATGCAAAAGATCGCGAACAGCACATACGCCCTAGCATTCCGACTGCGTCCAGTCGTCCGAAGAGAAATCCGTAAAGAACAAAAATCTGTTCGAGCAAAGCGAGTTTATTTTTGTTTAGGATTTCTGAGGAAGACTAGCACCAAGGTATGCAGGCTTGATTTAGCTTCGCTGAGCACTCCGTGGTTTTGCACCACTTTTTATCAAGAAAAAGTGGAACAGAAAATAATTAGAGTCTCCCGTTTCCTCTAACCTACTTAGCTTTCATTCGACCGAGATGAACCAACTTTTTTACCCTTCGTTACCTACCAATCGCGCGCCTGCCAATCCAGCGGTTTTTCAAATATGGATACATGAAAACCGCCATCAACACCAGTACCGCTCCGACATAAAAGCCCATACTCATGGCTTCGCGCTGTCCGAAGATCATTAAAGCCAAAATGATCCCATAAACCGGTTCCAAATTGGTAGTTAAGGCGACCGTGAACGCAGATAATTCGCGCATAACAGATACCCCCAATACGTAAGCAATTGCTGTACATCCAACACCGAGCAGCAACAGATACAACAAGTCGGATTGATTCAAAATCATACGCTCATCGAATCCTCCAGAAAATGCTAGTAGTACGCTCACGCCGAGCACCGCGCCAATCATTTCGTAAAAGGTAATTACTGTAGGATTAGTCGTTTTCACCATCCTTGCATTGAAAATGGAAAATACGCTTGCGCAAACCGCAGCAATTAATCCAAAAACAATTCCCCAGAAATACTGAAACTCGAAAGTAAAGATGAGATAAATACCAAATATGATAACCATACCTATCAGCACATCCGACATTTCGATGCGTTTACGATTAATCAACGGTTCCAATATGGCGGTAAACAGCGTTACCGAAGATAAACTAACAAGTGTTACAGAAACGGTCGAGATTTTAATCGAATGAAAAAAGAAAACCCAATGTAATCCAACAATAAAACCTACGCCCAACAATTGCAAAATACGTTTGGTTGGCACGATAAAATTCTTGCGCGCGATTTTAAAAAACAGAAACAGCGATACCGAAGCAATTAAAACGCGATACCATACCAAATGCAAAGCGGATACGGAGATCAATTCGCCCAAAACGCCTGTGAAACCCCAGATTAGCACAGTAAGGTGCAGAATCAACACGTTGCGATTAGCAATAAACTTAGTCATATTACGAAAAAAGAAATAGCGATTATTTGGGAGCCTTTATCATCAGGTACAGGCTCAATACTAAAAATAGTACGTTGGGGATTAGCACAGAAATCAGCGGATCCAGTCCGCCCTTTACGGAAAACATAGTAGAAAAACGTTCGAGAACGACATAAATACAACTCAAACCAATACCAACACCTAAACTGACACCTATACCTCCGCGCACCTTTTTGGAAGACAAGGAAACGCCAATTAATGTCAATACAAATGCAGAAAACGGATTGATAATACGTTTATATTTCTCAAGAAGAAGTTCGTTCATCATGCCTGTTCCGCGCGTTTCTTCTTTAAGAATACGCTCGTTCAGATCGGCTTGGCTCATGGTGGAGAATACGTTTTCGTAAATCTCGAAATCTTTCGGTCGCATATCCAACGTGGTATCGCGCTGCTCTCCTGTTTCCATGCGCTCGCGTAAGCCATCGATATGGCGCACCGTATAATTATGGATCGACCATTTGTTGTTGACAGAATCCCAAGTAATGCGATCTGCCATTAGTTTTTCTGTGAGGATATCACCATCAAATTTCTCAATGGTAAAGTTGTAACCAACACCGGATTTCGTTTCGAACGTCCCCATGTACGCATACGTATTGGAATCCAATTGCATGTGCGTAGAACTTGACGTTGTGCTTACTTTCTGAGGTTTCACGTACACATTTTCGAAATCCACCTTCACTTTATTGGTAAATGGAATAATGTATAAGTTGGACAGCAACACCAGCGAACAGATGATGCCTGCACAGATCATGTACGGTCGCAACATGCGATAGAAACTCATACCGCCATTCAGAATCGGAACAATTTCCGTTTGATCGGCCATTTTCGAAGTGAAGAAAATAACGGCAATAAAGTTCAATAATGGCGTCAGCATATTGATGAAGAAAGGAACACTACCGATCGCGTAATACTGCGTAAAAACCTGCGCCATGGACGCACGATTCTTATTAAAATCGTCTACTTTCTCCGAAAAATCGAAAATTACAATCACCAAACAGAAAATACATACCGTAAACACGAACGTGGTTAGGTACTTTCCAATGATATAGCGATCGATAATTTTCATTCCGAGGAATTATGTAAATAATTACAAACGTTGATCTAAAATCTTTACCATTTTTTCTTTCCAATCATAGAACGTCCCTTCTATGATTTTCTCACGCGCTTGCTTCACCAACCAAAGGTAGAAATGCAAGTTGTGCAAGGAAGCGATTTGCGCGCCCAAAATTTCTTGCGAGCGAATCAAATGACGCAAATACGCTTTGGTATGAATCTGATCCACCAACAAATCGCTGTCTGCTTCAATCGGACTAAAATCGTCCTCCCATTTTTTATTTTTTATGTTGATAATGCCTTGTTTGGTAAACAACATGCCATTACGCGCATTACGCGTTGGCATCACGCAGTCGAACATATCAATTCCCAAAGCGATGTTTTCTAAAATATTTACCGGCGTACCAACTCCCATTAAATAACGTGGCTTGTGCTCGGGAAGAATTTTCGTTACCACTTCGGTCATGGCGTACATTTCATGTGCTGGCTCACCGACAGATAACCCGCCAATGGCATTTCCTTCGCGCTCGAAGGAAGCAATTTTTTCCGCTGATTTTTCCCTCAAATCTTTGTACACCGAACCTTGCACAATCGGGAATAGCGTCTGATCGTAACCGTATAAAGGTTCTGTACTATCAAAACGATCACAACAGCGTTTTAACCAACGGTGCGTCATATCCAAAGATCTGCGTGCATAGTTGTAATCACATGGATACGGTGTACATTCGTCGAACGCCATGATAATATCGGCGCCAATGATACGTTGCGTATCCATCACATTTTCCGGTGTAAAAAGATGTTTGGAACCATCAATATGGGAACGAAAAGTAACACCTTCTTCTTTGATCTTGCGCACTTCCGTCAACGAATACACCTGATAGCCACCCGAATCGGTCAGAATCGGACCATTCCAGTTATTGAATTTGTGCAATCCTCCTGCCTTCTGCAAAACGTCCAACCCCGGACGTAAATACAAATGGTAGGTATTTCCCAAAATAATTTGAGCTTGGATATCGTTCACCAATTCATGTATGTGCACGGCCTTCACTGTTGCCGCCGTACCCACAGGCATAAAAATGGGTGTTTGTATAGTACCGTGTGCTGTTTCCATTTCTCCGGCACGTGCCTTCGAAAGTGGATCCTGAGCTTGAAGCGTAAATTTCATCTATTCCCTCTAAACGCCCGCAAAATTACGATAATTTTCGACAGTAAATTCGGTTCGAAAAGCTTTATTAATAAATATTAACAGCTCCCGATCGACTTACTGCCGAAAGTAAAAGTTACTTTTTGCGTAAACTTTTCAATAGATTATTATCAATCGTGATGTATCCCGGATAGAAAATATTGCTACCTGCAAGGGAGATTGATGGCTTAATCTTCAATACAACTGCACCCTCTCCTTCTCGTGTAAATAGATCGCTCAACAATCCTTCAATACCACGCTGTTCCTCGACAACACCAAATAAGTTGGCATTAAACGTAAGCGGAACAACAGCGCTTTCGCCTTGGTTCAGTTTTACCACGCGATCTACCGTTCCTTCGAAGAAAGGCTTTCCTTTAATTTCGATTAGGTATTTGAATGCATTGATGCTCGTGACATTCGCCGTTGGATTGCTTACTTTCATATTCACCACAGCGGCCAAAGGTAAATCCTTACGCAAGATTCCCATGGCCAATCCAGGCAGGGCATTTAAATTCAATGAATTGCCATTTCCTTCTAATAAACCTTGGGCGGAACGACCAGCCACCTGTAGGTTTGAA
The DNA here is from genome assembly GCF_042684745.1 of Sphingobacterium corticis. NCBI lineage: Bacteria > Pseudomonadati > Bacteroidota > Sphingobacteriia > Sphingobacteriales > Sphingobacteriaceae > Sphingobacterium > Sphingobacterium corticis. The sequence goes on from NZ_JBHUMA010000004.1 coordinate 176,893, forward strand.
ACTGATTCTACATTATAATTATAGGATTTTAAAATATCTACTTGTTTTCCGGGATTGAGCGAAGCGCAACCTGTAAGAACCATGAAGACGATCAATGATAGGAAACTAGAATAAACGTGTTTGTGTGTCATGAAAGATGTGTTAAAGAGTCGTAATATAGTATTTTTTAGTTTTAGACGCTTGAACTGCCGTTTTAGTTTACTCGATAATGCGATTTGAAGCAAACTTTTCTTGATGAACGCTGTCAATGGCAGTAAATACCATTATCTTTGCAACTTATGTCGTTTCCGGAAGAACCGCTTTTTACATATTGGCCTTATCTCATTGTTGCTGCATTAGGTATCACATTCTTCGTTCAAGTTTACTATTTGTTGTTTGTTTACAGCAAATTATCGAGGTATAAACTAAGCGAGGAATTGCCGGATCAGGCATTGCCACCGATTTCGGTGGTAATAAGCGCGTACAATGAGCAAGATAATTTAAAGCAATTTCTTCCGCTTGTTCTGGAGCAAGATTATCCGCAGTTTGAGGTGGTTGTTGTGAACGATTGTTCTGACGATGAAACGCCATGGATTTTGCGCGAATTGGCATCGCAGCATGCGCATCTAAAGATCATCGACATCGGCGAACATATTCGATTGAAGCATACCAAAAAATTCACCATCACAATTGGCATTAAAGCAGCGAAATACGAACACCTTGTGTTTACGGATGCGGATTGCGAACCAGCTTCAAATACTTGGTTGAAACACATGGTCACGCCATTTGCCGCTGGAAATGAAATTGTTTTAGGCTATTCCCCGTATTTTAAATACCCGGGGTTTTTAAATAAGCTCATACGTTTTGAAACCACGCACACCGCCATGACGTATCTTTCTTATGCTTTGAAAGGCGATCCATATATGGGTGTAGGCAGGAACTTGGCGTATACGAAAGCGCTTTTTTATAGAGGAAAAGGGTTTAATGCACACATGCACATCAAATCCGGCGATGATGATTTATTCGTTAATCAGAACGCAACATCCCAAAATACTGCCATTTGTTTATCGGCAGAAAGTCATACCTATTCGGTTCCGAAGCTTACTTGGAAAAGTTATAACAAGCAAAAGGCGCGACATGCGGGAGCTTCGGTGATGTACAAACCGCGACATAAATGGATGTTGGCAACACAACTCATTTCATCCATTTTATTCTACCTATTGCTAGGCACAGCTTTGGCCGTTATGCCACATTGGTGGTTTATTCCCGTAGGATTATATGTATTGCGATTAATATTGCAATATGCCGTTTTCACCTCATCGTTTAAAAAGTTAGCGGTAGCCGATTTATTATGGTGGCTACCTGTGTTAGATATATTCTTTTATTTCTTCATCTGCCTGAATGGCTTATTCAATAGAAATAAAAAACAAACATCCTGGAAGTAATATGAACCCAACTGTCGATATCATTTATTCTTATTTCCCAAATCTTACTGCCACTCAAAAAGAGCAGTTTGCCCAATTGGCGGAAGTTTATCCATTTTGGAATGATCAGATCAATGTCGTTTCTCGGAAGGATATGGATTCTTTGTTCTTGAAACATGTGTTGCATTCTTTAGGCATTGCTGCTTATGTACGCGAGCTAACTGCAGGAACACGTATTTTGGACATTGGAACGGGAGGTGGATTTCCGGGGATTCCTTTGGCAATCCTATTTCCGCACGTGCAATTTCATTTGGTAGATTCAATCGGCAAGAAAATAAAAGTAGTTCGCGAAGTGGCAGAAGCGATTGGATTGAAAAACGTGGAAGCAGATCACATTCGCGCAGAACAGTTGGACAACCAATATGATTTTGTTGTTTCTAGAGCGGTTACACGATTAAAAGATTTTCTTCCTTGGGTGCGCAATAAGATTTATGCGAAAGATAAAAATGGTATTCCAAACGGTATATTGTATTTGAAGGGCGGAGATTTAAAAGAAGAAATCAAAGAGGCGAAAGTGAATTATGATCTGATCGCGTTGAGCGATTATTTTAAGGAAGATTTCTTCGATACGAAATACGTGCTTTACATCCCCATGTAAAACATCGAGCTTATTTGGCTATTGCTTCGGCAATGCCAAATAAGCTCGAATATGTACAGAAGAATCTTGGTAGTTTTTCAAGCGCTTAAAGATGTAATCCAGCTGCTCATATTCCTCAGCCGCTGCCCACCACTCGAAATCAGGATGATAGTAACGTCGAAAATCCTCCAACTGCTGACCATCCAATTTGGTTAGCTTTTGCGTCAGCGGATACCAAGTTTGATTAACCTTATCCAATTTAAAATCATCCGCCAATACCTTCTGAAAACGACGGGCTTGCTTTCCACTCTTGGCGAAATGATTATAAAGCTTGTTGATATTGACTGCAATGCCCGGCGGAATTATGCCGATAGCGGTGATAATATTCTTATTATCGCCATTGAAGTAAATGCTCCGGAATTCACGTTTATTCCGTTCGTATTTTTCTTCCGGCGTGAGCACTTCGTGATTGATCTCCACCGATTCGATGCCGATGGTATCACGGTATAAAGGAATCGTGTCTAAAGTTGGTTGTCCGTAAAAATTTTCGCTCGCCATAACCATTTTCGCATGCAGCAAAACCGGCAGAAAGCAAAGAAAAAACAGACAACGCAACATCGGAGTTTGGTTTAAAAGTTTCTCAGATTACGCATTTTGCGCATTGATCTCCTTGCCAATTAGCAACACTTCCTCATCCATACCGAAAAGTGGCAAACCGGTTTCCGGATTTAGCTTTAACCAACTAGTTTCATTGTCGCGAATAATTTGCACATACTCCTTCCCGTCTTTAAATATGGTGTATGTATCCTTTTCATCAGGAAAAACGGAATATTCTACTCCGTTAATTTCTACGTAGAATGGTTCTGGTGTGTTCATGCTTTTCATTTTGTGTGTAAACAAATATAGACAGAAATCTAAAAACTAGATTCCCGACTTGGCTAATATTTTCTTAAAAAGAATTATATTTACCTCAAAGATTAATCAATTATGAATCTTATCCACCAAATAGCGTTAACAATGATTCCCGGCGTCGGGCCTCGGCTTGCTCGCCATTTGCTAGCGCATTTCGGTTCAACGGAGGAAATATTTCGCGCTTCCATTCGGGAATTATCGAAAGCTTCAGGAATAGGCCCAATACTAGCCAAGATTATATACGACAAAGCGTATATGCAGCGCGCGGAAAGGGAATGTAGCTTTGTAGAGAAACACAATATCCAAACCATTTGGCTTACTGATTCCGCTTATCCGCAAAGGTTGGAAGCCTGTGACGATGGCCCGCCGTTGCTCTATTTTAAGGGAGATACCAACTTCAACGATCAACATATCGTTAGCGTGGTTGGCACACGAAACTCGACGGCTTACGGCAAGAAACTTTGTGAAGATCTAATTGCTGGCATCAAAGAAATTAATCCAATCGTGGTCAGTGGATTAGCTTATGGAATTGACGTGATCGCACACCGCGCAGCGTTGCAGAATCATATTCCTACGATTGGCGTTGTCGCACATGGTTTGGATCGTATTTATCCGCCCATGCACCGGGATATCGCCGAACAGATGTTACATACAGGCGGTTTACTAACTGAATTTCCTTCCGGTACAAAACCTGATCGCATGAACTTTCCGATGCGTAACCGCATAATTGCGGGTTTAGCTGATATTACAATTGTTGTTGAGGCAGGCATAAAAGGCGGCGCATTAATTACGGCAGAAATGGCGAACGGTTACCATCGTGATGTTGGCGCATTTCCGGGCTCCGTCAACCAACCGTATTCCGAAGGTTGCAATTACCTCATTAAAACTAACCGCGCACACCTCATACGTAATGCGGATGATTTACTGTATTTGATGAATTGGCAGAAACAGCAAAGCAAAGCTTCGGCACCACAGCTTTCTCTTCTACCGCCGGATTTGAATCCCGATGAGGAAAAAGTTTTCCATTATTTACGTCAGGTGGAACAAGCTTCGGTCGATCAAATTGCTATAAATCTTGATTGGCCGCAAAGTAAATTGGCGATGATTTTACTGGAGATGGAAATGAATAACGTGGTCATTTCCCTTCCGGGAAAGATTTACAAAACGGTTAGCTGAACTACATTTTCGAGAGCAACAATTTCTTTCAACTGAAAATCAATCCAATAGCGGGAAAAGGCAATTTAAATTTCTTTAATCACATTTTTTCTCTACTTTTGCCGTGGGTAAGTCCTTTACGACCAGCTCCTGTTGACTCCCCCAGGTTGGGAACAAAGCAAGGGTAAATGGTTGAGCGGTGCGATAAAGGTAGCTTACCCATTTTTTATTCCTTCTATTTTCCAAAAATCCTTTCTCTGAATTACCTCCACGACTATCATCGTTACTTTTTACACATCCTGCACGATCAGAACAATATTTTTCGTTTCTTTGTAGTTCGTTTAAAAAATTGCTATGAGTTGGTTTAAAAGAAGTACTGCGGGAATTAACACCGCTACTGAAAATAAAAAAGAGGCGCCGGACGGCATGTGGAATAAATGTCCAAATTGCAAAAAAGCACTTTTAAATGTGGAGCAAGTGGAAAACAGCTATGTTTGTCATTATTGCGATTACCACATCCGCATCGGTTCTGCCGCTTATTTCTCCATCCTTTTTGATAATAACGAATTTCAAGAATTATTTCCTAACCTGCAAGCTGGCGATCCGCTGGGCTTTGTAGATAGCAAACCTTATAAAGACAGATTGTTAGATAGCCAAGCAAAAACTGGTTTGAAAGATGCAATCCGCTGTGGACACGGTAAGGTAGAAGGCCAAGATGTGGTTGTTGCTTGTATGGACTTCAATTTCATCGGTGGATCCATGGGGTCGGTTGTTGGTGAGAAAATCGCTCGTTCGATTGATTATTGCTTGGAACATAAATTACCGTTTATGTTGATTTCAAAATCGGGTGGTGCGCGGATGATGGAAGCGGCATTTTCTTTGATGCAAATGGCGAAAACATCCGCTAAGTTGGCTTTGTTAAGCAAAGCACAATTGCCATACATCTGTTTATTAACAGATCCAACTACGGGTGGTGTAACCGCATCATATGCTATGTTGGGCGACATCAATATTGCTGAGCCGGGAGCATTAATCGGTTTTGCTGGACCTCGTGTTATTAAAGAAACCATCAAAAAAGATCTTCCGAAAGGTTTCCAAACTTCAGAATTCGTTTTGGAGCACGGATTTTTGGATTTCATCGTCGATCGCAGACAATTAAAAAGCAAGTTGGCCACGTTCTTACGCCACGTGAATTAGAAATGCATAAAATATAGTTAATGAAAGGGCGCTTGATCGAGCGCCCTTTCAATTTCAAGCAAACCACATCCTTCCTCGCTTGAAAATACGGGCAAAATGATTAAGTTTGTTGTTAATAGAAACTACGGCTATGCCATACAAAGAGCGCGAAATAAATAAGTTATATTATACCATGGGCGAAGTGACCGCCATGTTTGATGTGAATGCCTCGCAGATTCGTTTCTATGAGCGTGAATTTGATATTATTCAACCCAAGAAAAATAAAAAAGGAAACCGACTTTTCACGCAAGATGACATCGCTAATCTGAAGATTATCTTCAATTTGGTAAAAGACAAAGGTTACACGCTGCAAGGTGCACGCGATTTTTTACGTGCTAACAAAAATGAAGCGCGCGAGAATCAGCGCGTGGTGGAATCTTTAGAAAAGTTAAAGCATTTTCTATTAGAAGTTCGCGACAGCTTATAGCCAAAATATTGCCTTAACGTCCATTTAATTCAATCACTTCCAAATTCTCTATTCGCTCTCCGTTAATATCGAAGCGCATTAATGTGCGCACTTTATGCCAACCTTGCTTTCCGGCAGCACCGGGATTCAAATGCAACAGTTGGAGCTGCTGGTCGTATTGTACTTTCAGAATGTGAGAATGACCGCTGATAAATAATTTTGGTGGATTTTTCCTAATTTCTGCTCGAACAGCAGGCGCATATTTCCCGGGATAACCACCAATATGCGTCATCCAAACATCTACTTCTTCACAAGTGAAACGCAGGTTTTCAGGATAAATGGAGCGAATATCCTGACCATCGATATTCCCGTAAACACCACGAAACGGTTTGAAATCTGCCAATTGCTTTGCTAATTCACCATTACCAAAATCACCCGCGTGCCATACTTCATCGCATTTTGCAAAATGCTGAAAAACGGCATCATCTAAAAAGCTATGCGTATCCGAAAGCAATCCAATTTTCATAAAAATAAAGGTACGGCTTAGTAGGCAAGAAAGAAAGGTTGCAAAAGTTTTCGATACGCTTCGCTATATACACCTTTGGACTGATAGATGATAAAATCGAAAAGTTTAGCTTTTTCCGTGACTACCTTCGAAAACCGAACAACCGATCGTATGCAAGGCGAATCCTCGAAAGAATGAATACTAATTTTCCGCATTAATTGAAATCCCAAAAGCGAAGCACGTTGCTCCACCTCTTCCGCTAAGCTCGGAGGAAGAATCAATTCAATCGCGCCGCTTTTTGTCAGGTTTTGATCCGCATAATGTAGGAGTTCATCGAAAAATATGCGATCGGCGTGCCGAGCTTGTTGCTTCCTTGCATCCGGATTGTGCAGCGCGTCCACGTAAAATGGCGGGTTGGAAACAATCAAATCCAAAGGCTTTTTCGGTTTGAAACGTTGAAAGGCGGTGTGATGCATTTCGACACGATCACTGAATGGCGAAGCTTCTGCATTTTTGCGCGCCGTATCTGCAGAGCTTTCATCAATCTCCACCCCAAAAACCTGCGCTTTAGGAAAACGTTGAGCCAACATTAACGCAATCACACCAGTTCCAGTTCCGACATCCAAAATACCATCATCGCGTGCCGCGTTAGCCATTACCGCTAGCAAAACGCCGTCCGTATTGATGCGCATTGCGCAACCTGTTTGATTTACTGAAAACTGCTTAAATTGAAAAACACTCACATCGGCAAAATTACACTTTTACTCGGATAGCAGACATTTGTATATTTGCTTAAACTTTTCGGACAGTTAAATGTCTAAATGTTAGTTTTCTTAAAAACATTCAAAACCCTATGCATCGATTGTATTCGCTATACGCAGCTATATGCTGTTCTATTTTGAGCTTATCTGTTATGCCAACAGTGGCACAAGAACAACAAACCACTTCACCACCGAACCAAGGTTGTGAACAACTTACGCAAGCCGCCCTACCAAAATTGGTCAGCTCGCTGAACGACAATAATTTTACGGCGTTAGAGCAAGCGCTTCAAACATTGGAATCCGCTTGCGGACCGAATGAAGTAACTCAACGCTTGCGCATCATTGGACAATTAGTTCAAAAACAACCTACCACCGCTTCTATCCGTACATATTTGGAACAAGGGCAAGACAATAAATTAATGATTCGATTGGATGATGCTGCGGAGGAAAATTACCAAAACATCTATCTAAAAGATAAGGCCGCATATAACTATGTTCCGCTTCGTCATGGGGTAGACTCTTTAGTCCAAGTAAAAGCAGCGGCAATTTTGGGTTCGCAAATGTATAATTTGACGGAAACTGAAGAAGCAATCGCTTACCTTTTCTCAGATCATATTAACACCTATTTGATGCGCATGCAAAAGGAAAAACCGGTAACGCGTGTGCAGGAATTTCAAGAAGTTGAGCATTGGAAAAGAGGTTGGGGTTTCACGCTAGGTGGCGGTTTATACCGTCCGTTGAATGCGACAAATCCAATTTTCAATAATCAGGCAATCTTCGGTGTTTCTGCTATGAGTCCACTTTCCAACGATTGGATTTTTGACGCATTCTTCAAGTACCGTTCGAATAAAGGTTCTAGAACATTTGAATACGATTTATATGATCAGGTCGAGTACGTGAACTCTCCAGCTAGCTACATTATGGGAGCTTCCGTCGGTTATAAGTTTTTGGATTTAGGGAAATTTTTAATGATCGGTAAGGGCGGTATCGCATTTGAAACGGTGAGCACCGGATTGCAAGAAGTGCAATATTATGATTATTACGATCCGTATTATGGTGGTGGTGGCGCATCTACACGTTTTCACAACGTGAACACCTACAATTTGCTAGGCGGATTGACCGTAATGCAGCATCTTCATCGTCGAACATTTATTGGAGCGAACATACAATATCATTACTCACCTTACAATAATGACCGCAGATTGTTGACACCGACAGCTTCGGATTACATTAATTTCGAATTATTCTTCCGTTTCTAATCGCTGACAAAAAATATAAAACAGAAAAGCCGACGGATTGAGTCGGCTTTTCTGTTTTGTAGAATTAATTTTCTATCGTTAATGTTTGAGCAAACGTTGGATTTCATCCAATTTCATCAATGCTTCAACAGGAGTGAGCGTGTTTACGTCCAAATTGTTCAACATATCACGAATCTTCTCCAATACCGGATCATCAATCGCAAACATTTGTAATTGATAGGCCTGCTTTTGAATTTTACGCATGCTATCTTTAATATCTTCACCGCCGGTACGCTCCTGCTCCAAGCGACGCAAAATATCATTCGCTCGACTAAGCAACTTATTAGGCATACCTGCCAGCTTCGCCACGTGAATACCAAAGCTATGCTCCGAACCGCCAGGAACCAACTTACGCAAGAAGATGATTTTGTTGTTCACTTCCTTCACGGAAACGTTGAAATTCTTAATACGTGGCATGGATGCGCTCAGCTCATTCAGTTCGTGATAATGTGTAGCAAATAAAGTTTTTGCTTTTGCTGTCGGATGATGGTGCAAATACTCGGCAATCGCCCAAGCAATAGAAATCCCGTCGTACGTGCTTGTTCCGCGACCAATTTCATCCAGTAAGATCAAACTACGATCCGACAAGTTGTTCATAATACTTGCCGTTTCGTTCATCTCCACCATAAAAGTCGATTCGCCGGAAGACAAATTATCGGATGCGCCAACGCGCGTAAATATCTTATCTACCAACCCAATCTGCGCTTCTTTCGCAGGCACAAAAGAACCAATTTGCGCCATCAAAACAATCAATCCGGTTTGACGAAGCAAAGCCGATTTACCAGCCATGTTAGGTCCGGTAATAATGATAATCTGTTGGGTTTCTTGATCTAAATAAGTATCGTTCGTGATATAATCTTGTCCGATAGGCAAGTTCTTTTCGATCACCGGGTGGCGACCGCCTTTGATATCTAAGGCTTTACCTTCGTTGATTTCCGGTTTTACATAATAATTCTGCTCCGCAACAACAGCAAAGTTCAACAGCACATCCAATTTAGCAATCAGCTGTGCATTCAGCTGAATTGGCTTGATATATTGCGCAATATCGACCAACAATTCCTGATAGATCCGGTTTTCGATTGCTTGAATCTTTTCTTCCGCACCAAGGATTTGTTCTTCGTAGGTTTTCAGCTCTTCGGTAATGTATCGTTCGGCATTTACCAAAGTTTGCTTACGAATCCATCCTTCCGGCACTTTATCTTTATGTGTATTGGTAACCTCCAAATAATAACCAAACACGTTATTAAAGGCAATCTTTAAGGAAGGAATACCAGTTGCTTCGGATTCCCGACGTTGAATTTCAATCAGGTAATCTTTTCCGCCAAAGGCGATTTTACGCAGTCGATCCAACTCCTGATCTACCCCATCGGCAATCACATTTCCTTTTTGCAACAAAACGGGCGGTTCGGCTTGCACTTCCGTTTCGATTTTCTCGCGAATAATCGTGCAATTATTAAGTTGCTCGGAAATAATTTGCAAGGCTTCCGATCCGTCAATATTCGTCGATTCTTTCAACTTTTCAACCGCATAAAGCGCGCGTTTTAGCTGAATAACTTCCCGCGGATTAGCTTTTTGCAAACCAATTTTGGAAATCAATCGCTCCAAATCGCCCACTTGCTTAATCTCCTTCACCAAATCATCTCGTAAATCTTTGTTCTGATGAAAATGATCGACCACGTCCAAACGTTCCTGAATGGATTTACGATCTTTCAACGGCATGATGATCCAGCGCTTCAATAAGCGAGCGCCCATCGGTGAAGCCGTATGATCCAACACATCAGAAAGCGTGGTCGCATTGTCATTTGCGGAGCCAATCAGCTCCAAATTACGAATCGTAAAACGATCCAACCACATATAGCGATCTTCCTCAATTCGCGCTATATTGGAAATATGTTGCAGGTTGCGGTGTTCCGTTTCATTCAGGTAGTGCAAAGCTACACCAGCAGCGACAATCCCCACAGAAAGTCGATCAATACCGAATCCCTTCAATGAATTTACCTCGAAATGCTTTAGCAAATTTTCATTCGCATAATCGCCGGTATATGGCCATTCGTCCAGCGTGAACGTATAATAGCTGTTCCCAAAATGCTCTATAAATGAATTGTATTGCTTTTTGGGAAGAATAACCTCCGTGGGCTTAAAACTTTGCAGCAATTTATCGATGTAAGAAGCTTGTCCTTGCGCTACCGAAAATTCTCCGGTAGAAATATCCAAGAAAGCAACCCCATAGATGTTCTTCTCAGCGAAGATGGAGGCTAAATAATTATTTGATTTCTGCTGCACGATGTTGTCGCTGTACGAAACACCTGGCGTTACCAATTCCGTTACGCCGCGTTTAACGATCGTTTTAGTTTGTTTCGGATCTTCCAACTGATCGCAAATAGCGACACGTTGTCCCGCACGCACCAACTTCGGTAAATAGGTTTCCAAAGAATGGTGTGGAAATCCGGCCAAGGCCGTTTCCGACTCCGAACCGCTTCCGCGCTTCGTCAACACAATTCCCAAAATCCCCGCTGCCTTAATGGCATCCTCTCCAAACGTTTCGTAAAAATCTCCAACGCGAAACAACAATAACGCACCCGGATATTTCGCCTTGATGGTATTGTATTGCTGCATTAACGGTGTCTGCTTTTTCTCTTTCTTAGCCAATGGTAATCTGTTTTCGGTTTTAAGCAGGGTAAAAGTAATAAGGATATTATTAATTATCTTTGTCCATGCTGAAAAAAGATCGATATAAAGCCTTTGTAGACTATTTCTCGACCCATAATCCGGATGCGGAAACGGAATTACATTACTCCAATCCATTCGAACTTTTGGTGGCCGTCATTCTTTCTGCGCAATGCACGGACAAACGTATCAATCAGGTTACTCCAGCACTTTTCACACGTTTCCCTGAACCTGAATCCCTAGCTGCCAGCACTCCTGAAGAAGTTTTTACCTATATCCGGTCGGTAAGTTATCCAAACAACAAAGCCAAACATTTAGTCGGAATGGCGCAAAAACTTTTAGCGGAATTTGATGGTGTAGTTCCGGAACAAGTAGAAGATTTGGTTAAACTTCCCGGTGTAGGTCGAAAAACAGCCAATGTGATTTCTTCCGTGGTGTATGATAAGCCCGCGATGGCGGTGGATACACACGTTTTTCGTGTTTCCAATCGGTTAGGTTTAACTTCTCGAGCAACAACTCCACTCGCTGTTGAAAAACAACTGGTCAAACATTTGCCGGAAGAAACGATCAAAATTGCACATCATTGGTTGATCTTGCACGGGCGCTATATCTGTTTAGCACGTCGTCCCAAGTGTGAAATATGCCCGATTACTTACTTTTGCCAATATTTTGGCAAAAACTTCGGAAAGCCGGTTATTGAGAAAGCTTAAATAAAAAAGCTAATAATTTTAGTATTTACTATTGCAGGGATTGTATTTACTCCGTATATTTGAACAACAAAATCGCAAACGATGAGCAACTCAGATAAATTAAAAGCGCTACAGCTTACTTTAGATAAACTAGAAAAATCCTACGGAAAAGGAACCATCATGAAATTGGGTGATTCTGTGGTGGAACCTATTGAGTCCATTTCAACCGGATCATTGGGATTAGATATCGCGCTGGGTATTGGCGGTGTTCCTAAAGGCCGTATCGTAGAAATCTACGGTCCGGAATCTTCTGGTAAAACAACCTTGGCTACGCACATTATTGCCGAAGCGCAGAAAAAAGGCGGTATTGCAGCGATGATTGATGCGGAGCACGCATTCGATAAATACTACGCACAAAAATTAGGCGTTGATGTTGAAAATCTATTAATTTCTCAACCTGATAACGGAGAGCAAGCGCTAGAAATTGCGGACAACTTAATTCGTTCGGGTGCTATTGATGTGATCGTTATTGACTCCGTTGCGGCATTGGTTCCGAAAGGTGAAATCGAAGGCGAAATGGGTGATTCTAAAATGGGTTTACAAGCGCGTTTGATGTCACAAGCTTTGCGTAAATTGACAGGAACAATTTCTAAAACAAACTGCTGTTGTATTTTCATCAACCAATTACGTGAGAAAATTGGTGTGATGTTCGGTAATCCAGAAACAACAACAGGTGGTAATGCATTGAAGTTCTACGCTTCTGTGCGTTTGGATATCCGCCGTACTTCTCAAATTAAAGATGCGGATGAGGTTTCCGGTAACCACGTGAAAGTGAAGATTGTTAAAAACAAAGTAGCTCCACCATTCCGTATCGCGGAATTTGACATCATGTTCGGTGAAGGTATTTCGAAAGCTGGAGAAATCATCGATCTTGGGGTAGAATATGGTATCGTTAAGAAATCGGGTTCTTGGTTTAGCTACGGCGACACCAAACTAGGACAAGGTCGCGATGCTGTGAAAAACCTCATCATGGACAATCCTGATTTAATGGACGAGTTGGAAGCAAAAATCCGCGCAGAAGTTACGGGCGAGGATTTGGATCAAACTTTAATGAAAGAAGATGCTGAATAAGCGAAAGCTTATCTTCACCATGAAATAACGAAACGACCTGCAGCTTTTAAACCGCAGGTCGTTTTTCTTTTATTGCATGTTAAAACTTGTAAAGCGCATTTTCACGCAGGCTATGTTTATCAATTGCACTATTCAAGTACAATCGCAGCTAGCATAAAACGAAGCATTTTAGAATATGCGCCGAAGTCTATACCTTTGTAGCTATGGAAAATAAACCGCTCATTCGGGAGCAGATCAGTCTACCTAACGAAGGCAAAAAGTTATTGTTGCATTCTTGTTGCGCACCATGTGCAGGAGAAGTGATGGAAGCGCTGATCGCGTCAAACATTGAGTTTACGATCTATTTCTATAATCCCAATATCCATCCACGCAAAGAATATGACATCCGTAAGGATGAAAACATTCGCTTCGCGGAAAAGCACAATATTCCATTTATCGATGCCGACTACGATGTAGATCATTGGTTTGACCTGGCGAAAGGAATGGAAAACGAGCCTGAACGTGGTGTTCGATGCACGATGTGCTTCGATATGCGTTTCGAGAAAACCGCAGAATACGCTGCCGCAAATGGCTTTGATGTGATCTCTAGTTCGTTGGGTATTTCTCGTTGGAAAAATATGGATCAGATCAACGATTGCGGAAATCGGGCAGCATCTCGCCATCCTGACATGGAGTACTGGACATTCAACTGGCGCAAAAAAGGTGGGTCCGCCCGCATGTTGGAAATTAGTAAGCGCGAGCGCTTTTACATGCAAGAATATTGCGGTTGTGCCTACTCCTTGCGTGACACCAACAAATGGCGCATGGAATCCGGACGAGAGAAGATTAAGTTAGGCGAAAAATATTACGGCGACGAAGAACAATAAACTGTTTAAAAAAGAGTTGCAATTAATCAATTTAACGATTATCTTTGCAGGCTCAAATACTGGATTGTGAAGTATTTAAAAAAATATAAAATACCATTTTCAGGTCTTTCGACTGGTAAGCACAATTTCGAATTTGATATTGATGACGCGTTCTTTGCATGTTTTGAGCACTCTTTAGTTAAAAAAGGAAACCTCACCGCCCTCGTGGAATTACAAAAGCAGGAAAACATGCTAATTGCTAATTTCAACATCAAGGGGCACATTGAGTTGCATTGCGATGTTTGCCTTCGCACATTCGATGCACCTTTAGCAACAAAAGAACGAGTGATCGTCAAGTTTACGCATGACGAGTGGGATCAAGAATCGGATGAAATTATCGTGTTATCGCACAATGATTATGAATTTGACATTTCCAACTTGTTGTATGAATACATTAACGTATGCGTACCACATTATCCGAAATGCAGCGAACAGGGCGAAAACATCGATTGCGATCCGGCTATGCTGGAACAAATTGCTGATGAAAACGACGTAGAAAATGAATCAAAAGAGGATCAGTTGGATCCTCGCTGGGAAGCATTAAAAAAAATTAAAAATAACTAAAAATACAGATACGAGATGGCACATCCAAAACGTAAAATGTCTAAGTCAAGAAGAGACAAAAGAAGAACGCACTATAAAGCGGAAAGACCAGGATTGACAGTTTGTAAAGAAACTGGAGCTGTGCACTTGCCACACCGCGCTTATACAGTAGATGGTAACTTGTATTACAATGGCAAGTTGATCATCGAGAATACGGCGGCGATCTAAAGAACTTCCAAAACATCCCAACGGCTGTGAATAATTCGAATTATTCACTGACATTGGGATGTTTTTTCGTATTATTGACTGATTAAATAATAACGAATGAAGATTGGTTTAGACGTACTAGGGGGAGATTATGCCCCTAACTCTACGATACAAGGAGCTATTGAAGCTCAAAAAATCCTACAAGACGACCAACGTTTGGTACTATTTGGGGATGAAGAAAAAACCCGAGAACTTATTGCAAACGCTGGCGGTGATATAGCTGCTTTCGACTACGTTCATGCGCCGGATAGTATCGGTATGCACGAGCATCCCACGAAAGCAATCACGCAAAAACCCAATTCCTCTATTTCTAAAGGTTTTGAATTTCTGAAAGAAGGAAAGATTCAATCTTTTGCTTCTGCAGGAAATACAGGTGCTATGCTTGTTGGTTCTATGTTCAGCGTTAAAACCATTCCAGGTATTCTTCGTCCGGCAATTGCAACAAATGTTCCCCAGTTAAAAGGCGGAACGAGTGTGCTGTTGGATGTTGGAGCGAATGCGGATTGCAAGCCGGAAATGATTAATCAATTTGCCATCCTTGGAAGTTTCTATGCAGAGCATGTTCTTCGCGTAGAGCAACCACGAGTTGGCTTGATCAACATTGGTGAGGAAGAAGAAAAGGGCAACTTATTGACCACAAGCACTTACCCATTACTAAAGGCAAACGAGAAAATCAACTTCATTGGCAATGCCGAAGGACGGGATTTATTTTCAGATCATGCTGACGTTTTCGTGTGCGATGGTTATACAGGAAATGTGATCTTGAAGTTGGCGGAATCTTTCTACGTTGTTACCTTGAAAAAAGGTTTCAAAGACGAATTCTTTGATCGCTTCAACTACGAGCGTTACGGCGGAAGTCCGGTTTTAGGTGTTAACGCTCCGGTTATAATCGGACACGGTATCTCCACACCGCAGGCTATTAAAAATATGGTTCTACAATCACGTGATATGATCTCCTCGGAATTTATCGAGCAAATCAAGTCAGCTATTAATTAATATTAAGATGTCAAAAATCCGTGCTGCCATTACAGCTGTAAATGGATACGTTCCTGACTATGTGTTAACGAACAAGGAATTAGAAACTGCAGTAGATACCAATGATGAGTGGATTGTAAGCCGCACCGGTATCAAAGAACGCCGTATTCTAAAAGGGGAAGGTAAAGCTACGTCTGATTTAGCTGTTCCGGCAATCCAAGGATTGTTAGAAAAACGTGGAATCACGGCGAAAGATATTGAGTTGATCATCGTGTGTACGAGTACACCGGATATGATGTTTCCGGCAACGGCAAACATTATTGCCCATAAAATCGGAGCTACGAACGCTTGGGGGTATGATCTGCAAGCAGCTTGTTCAGGTTTCCTTTTTGGATTGACCACTGCGTCTCAATTTATCGAATCCGGTAAGCACAGCAAAGTACTGGTCGTTGGTGCAGACAAAATGTCTTCCATCGTGAACTATCAGGATCGTAATACCTGTATCCTTTTTGGTGATGGATGTGGCTGCGTTCTTTTGGAACCGGATACCACAGGATATGGTTTGCAGGATTCTATCTTGAAAACAGATGGCGCTGGCGCTGAATATTTGAATTTAAAAGGTGGTGGTTCATTGAATCCAGCATCTCACGCAACAGTAGATGCGCAAATGCATTATGCGTACCAAGAAGGTCGCACGGTATTCAAATTTGCGGTGACGAACATGGCTGATGTAGTCGCGGAGATTATGGAGAAAAATCAATTAACATCCGAAGATATTAATTGGTTGACGCCACACCAAGCAAACAAACGCATTATAGATGCAACAGCTGAGCGCGCAGGATTACCGGAAGAAAAAGTGATGGTAAACATCCAAAAATACGGTAATACAACGAGCGCAACGATTCCATTGTGTTTATGGGAATGGGAGAATCAGTTGAAAAAAGGAGACAATATTATTATGGCGGCTTTCGGTGGAGGTTTCACTTGGGGAGCGACCTATATAAAATGGGCTTACGACCCTAAATAACAAATAACTACAATTTAAGACTATTAAATAGAAGAGACTATGAGTATGGATATCAAACAAGTACAAGATTTGATAAAATTCGTTTCCAAGTCTGGAGTAAACGAAGTTTCTATCGAAGAAAAGGATTTCAAGATTACGATCAAAACGAATCAAGAACCTACTTACGTAACCGCAACGCTTCCTCAGGTAGCGCCAGTTGCTGCACCAGTAGCAAGCCCTGCAGCGGCAGAAGCAGCAGCACCTCAAACTGCCGCTACACCAGTTGCAGCGGCGGACGACAGCTCTAAATACATCACAGTTAAATCGCCAATGATCGGTACGTTCTACCGTTCGGCTGGCCCGGGCAAACCTTCATTCATCAATGTAGGTGATGAGATCGCAGCAGGTAAAGTACTATGTATCGTTGAAGCGATGAAATTGTTCAACGAAATCGAATCGGAAGTATCAGGTAAGATTGTTAAAATCTTAGTAAACGATGCGCAGCCGGTAGAATACGATCAACCATTATTCTTGGTAGATCCTGCTTAATTTACTTTAACAAAGATTTATGTTTAAAAAAATACTGATCGCCAACCGGGGAGAGATTGCACTTCGCATTATCCGCACATGTCGTGAGATGGGCATTCAAAGTGTAGCAGTATATTCTACTGCGGACAGAGATAGTTTACACGTGAGATTTGCGGATGAAGCCGTATGTATCGGCCCGCCAGCGAGCAAGGATTCTTATTTAAATATTCCTAATATCATAGCTGCAGCGGAATTAACCAACGCAGACGCGATCCATCCAGGATACGGCTTCTTATCAGAGAATGCTAAATTTTCGGCAATCTGTGCGGAATACGGTATCAAGTTCATTGGTGCTACTGCGGAGCAGATCGAAAAAATGGGTGACAAAGCTTCGGCAAAAGATACCATGAAACAAGCGGGTGTACCTACAGTTCCTGGATCTGTAGGTTTAGTCCCTGATGTGAAAACAGGTATCCAATTGGCGAATGAAATTGGTTATCCGGTAATCATCAAAGCAACAGCTGGTGGTGGTGGTCGCGGTATGCGTATCATCTGGAAAGACGAAGATTTCGAACCAAACTGGGACTCTGCACGTCAAGAATCAGCAGCAGCATTCGGAAACGACGGTATCTATTTGGAGAAATACGTTGAAGAGCCACGACATATCGAGATTCAAGTAATCGGTGACCAGTACGGAAAAGTATGTCACTTATCGGAGCGCGATTGTTCTATCCAACGTCGTCACCAAAAATTAGTGGAAGAAGCGCCATCTCCATTCATTACGCCGGAGTTGCGTGAGAAAATGGGTGAAGCAGCGATCAAAGGTGCGATGGCGGTGAAATACGAAGGTGCAGGAACGATTGAGTTCTTGGTGGACAAACACCGCAACTTCTATTTCATGGAAATGAATACACGTATTCAGGTGGAGCATCCGGTAACGGAAGAAGTAATCAACTTTGATTTGATCAAAGAGCAAATCAAAGTGGCTGCCGGCATTCCTATTTCAGGAAAAAGCTACGAGCCAACGATGCACGCGATCGAATGCCGTATCAATGCGGAAGATCCGTTCAACAACTTCCGCCCTTCTCCCGGCAAAATCACGAACTTCCATTCTCCAGGCGGTCATGGCGTGCGCGTAGATACACATGTTTACGCAGGATACACCATTCCACCGAACTACGATTCGATGATCGCTAAACTAATTTGTGTGGCGCAAACTCGCGAAGAAGCATTGAACACGATGGAAAGAGCATTGAGTGAATTTGTTATCGAAGGAATCAAAACAACTATTCCATTGCACTTGCGCTTGATGCGCGATCCAAACTTCCGTGCAGGTAACTTCACTACGAAGTTTATGGAAAGCTTTGATTTAACTGAATATGCGGATTAACGCGGTTTCTAAAGAGCCCGTTACAAAGTAAAAAAAATACCATTCTTCTGCCGAAGAATGGTATTTTTGTTTCTACTAGTCAGATACACATAATTGCATGTCAAATAAAAACTTAAAACTTCTTCAAGCACTAAAAAATAAAGGCGAAAGTTTAGAAGCAGAGATGTCTTTCTTCGAGCATATTGAGGTCTTACGATGGCACCTTATTCGTTCGGTGATTGCCATCATGGTTTTCGCCATGTTATCATTTACATTTTACGATTTCGTCTTCAATCAAATTATCATGGGACCCAAAAATTTAGATTTTTGGACCTATCGCATGATGTGTAAAGTGGGCGATCTGTTGAGCTTAGATGGATTCTGCGTGGAACGTATTCCATTCAACATCATCAATACGGAATTAGCAGGACAGTTCATGCTCCAAATTAATTCCTGTTTGCTGATGGCGGTCGCGCTAGGTTTTCCGTATTTGCTATTTGAAGTTTGGCTATTTGTAAAACCTGCCTTAACGGATGTAGAACGTAAAGGAGCTCGCGGATTTGTATTTTACGCAACTATTCTATTCATTATTGGTGCGCTATTCGGATATTACATTGTCGTGCCGCTTTCGGTCAATTTCTTAGCGAACGTATCGCTTAGTGAGGAGATCACCAATCAAATTACCATCGATTCGTATTTGTCTACGATTGCCACATTAACATTAGGCTGTGGTGTTATATTTCTATTGCCGATCCTGATCTTCATCCTATCGAAGTTAGGTATCATGACGCCGGAATTCATGCGCGCCAGCAGACGTTACGCCATCGTTATCATTTTAGTGATCGCAGCGATCATTACGCCAACGGCAGATGTAATCACCTTGCTGACGGTTAGTGCGCCGATGTTTATCTTGTACGAATTGAGTATTTCGGTTTCAGCAAATGTGAAACGCAGAAAGCTGCAGGAAGAAAAAGAATTTTATAAAAAAGGTTAGTTATTAGCTATAAAAATATGTCGAAAATAATTGCAATAGGAAGCGATCATGCCGGTTTTGAATACAAACAAGTGCTGATTACCATGTTGGAGGAAAACGGATATACCGTAAAAGATTTTGGTCCTTCGAGTGCAGATTCGGTAGATTATCCGGACTTCGCACATCCCGTAGCGAGCAGTGTGGAGAGTGCGGAATCAAATCTAGGAATCCTTATTTGCGGTAGTGCGAATGGCGTAGCGATTACAGCCAACAAACATCAAGGCATCCGCGCAGCAATTTGCTGGTTGAAAGAGTTAGCTGCGCTAGCGCGCGAGCATAATGATGCTAACGTGGTATGTATTCCGGCGCGGTACATTGATATCGATTTAGCAAAAGAAATTGTTACGTCGTTCTTGACGACAGATTTCGAAGGCGGTAGACACGCCAATCGTGTCAACAAAATAGCTTGTTCTTAAATTAACTTACATGACAATGAATATGAAGAAATATCTTTCCTTATTATTTATCGTGCCTGCGGTCTGGAGCTGCACATTTGCGCAAGATGCGGCACAGAAGAAATTCGCGGGAGAAATCACCGAGGAATTGGCAAAAAAACACTTAACAATTTTGGCGTCACCGGAATTTGAAGGTCGTGGTACCGGACAAGAAGGCGGACGCAAAACAGTGGATTATGTGGCCAAACAATTTGAAGAATTCGGTTTAATTAAGCCGGTAAATGGATCGTATTTTCAGCCGGTAAGTTTGGTAAAATCGGTTTATGCCGTAAAAGATTTCAGCATTGCTGGACAAACATTCACCTACGGTAAGGATTTCTATGTTCAGGGAGAAAACACCTTGCAGGAATACAATGTGGACGAAATTGTTTTTATCGGCTATGGCATTCAGGACGAAAAATACAACGATTTAAAGGACATTGATGTTACTGGTAAAGTAGTAGTTTTCATCAATGAAGGCGAACCGAAAGATGCTTCCGGCAATTCCATCATTACCGGAACGGACAAAGATTCAGAATGGACACGCAGCCGTTTGAAACGTTTGCAAGAACTGATGAAGAAAAATCCGAAGCTGATCATCGCTACATCTTCACAAGTTGCTACGGGTTTACCACGCATTAGCGCACGTTTATCGTCCGGTCGTTATGGTTTGAAAAAGGAAAACACGCCAAAAGAAAATAACGCAACGCCGATGGTGATCGCTACCGAAAACATGGTTGATCAAATCCTAAAAGCGAAAAAAACGACTTTGGCTGATGTAAAAAAAGGCATCGCTGAAAGCAAAAAACCAAACTCATTTGTGATCAAATCCAAATTGAAAGCTAACATGGGCAACAATCAGGAAGATTTACACGATCCGAATGTTTTGGGTTTGTTAGAAGGTTCTGATTTGAAAGAGGAGATTGTGGTTATCGGCGGACACTGGGATCACGACGGCATTTTGCCAGATGGAACGATCTTCCCGGGAGCAGATGATAACGGAACGGGAACCGTGGCAGTAATTGACCTTGCTCGCGCGTTTTCTGCAGCAAAGAAAGCAGGAAATGGGCCTCGCCGTAGCATACTTTTCATCGCTTACGCAGCGGAAGAAAAAGGTTTGTTAGGATCGAACTTCTACGTGGAAAACCCGATTTATCCATTAGAGAACACAGTTGCTTGTATTAACGTGGATATGATTGGTCGTATTGATGACAAGCATTTGGAAGGCAATCATAATTATGTACACGTAATTGGTACCAACAAATTAAGTTCGGAACTGAATCCGTTGGTGGAGAAAGCGAATAAAGATTACGTTGGATTGGAGTTGGATGGCATGTACAATGATCCTAACGATCCAATGCGTTTGTACTACCGTTCCGATCACTACAACTTCGCGAAGAAAGGTATTCCGGCGTTGTTCTTCTTCTCTGGATTGCATCCCCACTACCACACCCCGGAAGATACGGTTGAAAAAATTGATTTCCCGATGATGGTTAAAAGAGAGCATTTGATCTTCCATACCGCTTGGGATATGGTAAATCGCGATAATAAATTGGTAGTTGATATTCCGGACGATGGCGGTGTACGCTAGTTCAGTTTATTGATAACATGATACGAAAAACGCCTTTGAGTTCGATAAACTCAAAGGCGTTTTTACTGTTTATGGATATTGATTACGGTTGATTGAACCAATCGTCGGGAATCGGCATCACTTCTCCCCCATCCACGCTATATTTCAATTCCAAAGTAAATCCGCCGCCCGCTTCTATAAAATCGATCGCGAACGGATGCAATCCTTTTTTCAATGCGATTTGTCCGCTCTTCATTACCGGCGAATGATTGCCATCATTGTCGACCACCATTTGATCTGCGATGCGCAAAACACCTCCATCGTCGCAAGTAAAATAAAAGCTGTAAAGACCATCTTTAGGCGCATTGATCGTTCCACGAATTTTGCTCGCGAATGCTGGCATACTGATCGTATCGTCTAAATGCACATTGCTGATCACCTCCTTATAAGCTATCTCGCCTTTTATGGTTTCTACTTTTGGAAATTTGCCGGCATAATGTTCAACCGATAAGCCTTGCTTTGATTTGGCTGATTTTGCGATCGGCTTCTTCCAAGTATCCTCAAAGAAATCCACTTCATAAAGTTCACTTTTTGCACCGCCCTTCGTTATAGATGCAAAACGGATTTTACTTGGCTTATTAATCGTCAAAGAACCCTTTAAAACTTTGCTATCTGCGGTTGGCAACGACCCATCCGTTGTGTAATAAACGTCTGCCCAATCCAAAGGATTCTGAACATTCAGTGTCGCTTTTCCATTTACGATAACTTGTCTTTCAGCAAATCCTTGCAAGTCCGGCATACGGAAGCTATATCCCAAATTTTGCCAAACTTTGTAATGCTCCACGACTCTGTTTTGATAGCTGGCAAATTCTTGCTTATTGGTCCAAACGCGTTCAGCCAAAGCGGTTAATCTTGGCAAAATCATAAACTCCAATCTCGCAACAGAAGGAATCATTTCTGTCCAAGTGTTAGCTTGCGCGCCCATGACCATTTTGCGATCTTTCTCCGGCATATCCGACGGAATCGGACTGAAGTGATATACGCTATTCAACGAACTGCTGTTTGGCAGGAAATCGAAATACAACGGATTTGTCGGCGTCATGATAACCTGATGTCCGCGCGAGGCCGCCGTATGCGGAGCGTTTTTCTCCCATCCTCTCCAATACATTACCGCCATCGTTGTATCTACGCCGCCTTCCAGCACCTCATCCCAACCAATTGCTTTCTTACCATTTTTCACAATAAATGCATTCACTCGATTAACGAAATAGCTTTGCAGGCTATCCAAATCGCTAATTTGTAAACGCTTCATCAGCTTTTGACATAATGGCGATTTCTCCCAACTGTCTTTTTCTACCTCATCGGCACCAATGTGAATGTATTGGCTTGGGAACAGTTCCATTACCTCAGAAAGTACATTTTCCACAAATGTGTAGGCTTCTTCCTTACATGGACAGATCGGCGTAGAAAACGTTTTTCCCCAACTTGCTTCTCCTTCATCTAACAATAATTCTGGGTAAGCTTTGGTCGCCATGTACATGTGTCCGGGCATATCGATTTCGGGAATAACGGTGATATGTCGATCTGCTGCATATTGGATAATCTCGCGCATATCTTCCTGTGTGTAATATCCGCCATATTCGGTCACGCCATCACGCTGGCGCAAATGTTCCTTCGGCAAATCAAAATCAGGATTAGTTTTCGCTTTCTCCAACAGCGCCGTATCATGGTTATTGTAGGTTCTCCAACCTCCAACTTCGGCCAATTTCGGATATTGTTTGATTTCCAAACGCCAACCTTGATCATCGGTCAAGTGGAAATGGAATTTATTGAATTTATACAAAGCCAATAAATCTAGAAAGCGGAAGATATATTCCTTCGAAAAGAAATGGCGCGCCACATCCAAATGTGCTCCCCGCCAAGAAAAGCTTGGTCCATCAGCGATGTGTAAAAATGGCAATGCAAGCGCTTGTTCTTTCTTTGCTGACAAAATTAGTTGATTCAAGGATTGTAAACCATAGAACATTCCGGAAGCCGATCCCGCAGCAATGCGAACACCTTTATCATTGATGATCAGATCATAATGTTCGTCTGTAATAGATGCATCTCTAACCAATAGGATGTTTGCAGACTCCGCATTTCGTGCTAATTGTATTGTAGCTTCGGGAAAGATGTGCTCGGACAAAACCTGAATTTCTTGCTTAAAAAACTCAGCATCATCGCTATAATATTGCAACAGATTTAGATTCGGTGTCCAAGAACCGCTCTGCGTTTCTAAACTTTGCGGATAAGGAATAAGCGGAGCATCTGCTGATTTCTTCGCGGATTGCGCTTGGCAAAATACGACAGCAGCTAAAAGGTAATAGCTAAATAATAAGATCGTTTTTTTCATCTTGAAATTAATGGAGTTATTCGAGCCAACAAGATAACAAAAAGACTAGTCTTCATTCCTTTTATGCCAGATTTTTTCTGCCCATCTGCCGACAAGGAAAAAGGAAACAGCCAGAAACAGAAAAAACAAACTTCGATTCATGTTATCCCACAAATATTCCACATACCGCGTGTACACATTTACGATAAAGAACACAAATCCAATTTCTCGCGTAGCATTATCTTTAAATCGCAATCCATACCAAACCAAACCGGCAGAAATAGCTGTGGAAAGTAATCCCCAATAAAACATTTCATACTGACGGATGTTTACCCAACGATCCCAATCGCTGTAATTCCCGAAAATAGATAACGCCCACAGCGAAATCATCAAATAGAGCAAACCAACCACATAGCTGGTTTTGCGAAAATCGGTCAACTGCTTTATTTTAGGAACGATGAAAATAGAAATCAAGGTGATGATCAGTCCGAACAAAGTAAAGCGCAACGGATAATTCATTCCCCAAAAGCGAAAGCCCCAATTGCTGTGATGCGCGGTTTCTGTTCCAAACCAAACCCCTAAACTAATCAGCATGAATATCCAAATGAGTTGCGATTTGAATCGCACGGCGAGGAATCCATAAATAACGACAGAAAGCAGAAAGAACAGGGAATAATGACTCGTATCTTTCCCCAATATTTTACCTAAAAAACCGATCGCAGCTGCCGTTGCAAATACGCCGACCAGCATCATGGTTTCTATGGAAAGAATCTTTTTTGGATTGCGTAGCTTATAGCGAAATCCTAAAGCATAAAAAATCACAGCCAATGCAGCGAAGAAGCCAAAGTAGATAATGTCTGGAGCGTCGGACAAGCTTTGCACAAATTGCACAAAAGCATCATCTAAAAACAAAGAAAACACCGCGAAAACCAAACAACCTAATGCCACCCAAAATGCATACCGCGCAAGTCTCCCCCAATCAAAACTTTTAATATCTAGTGATTCTCGCAATTCCGAAGATTTTCCGGAATCTAGATAGCCTTTGCTTTCCCAAAAATCGATCGCCTCGCTCAGCGTTTCATGATCATGCTTGGTAACATCTAATTTCTTCATCGATTTTGTGATTTGCTAAGCACCCTTATCGAAAACCGTACCGCTTGTTTCGGCATATCGCTTTTATCGGTTTCCACCTGATTGATTCTTTCTATTACTTCCAAACCGCGAACTACGCGACCGAAGATCGTATAATCTCCGTCCAGTCGTGGGACACCGCCGTCTTTTATATATGCATTTCGTTGCTCAGCAGAATAGGTAAAACCTTTTGTTTTTTCCTCTTTGTCCAATTCTTCGTTGCTATACGTACGGCCAATGACGAAATAGATTTGCGATAAATAAGAAGCCTTTTCTGGGTTATCATCACGTCCTGCACCGAGTGCACCTTTATGATGAAAATATTGTGGAAGTATTTCCGGAGCTAATCGACGGCGTTCTCTAAGACCATCCGCTTCTTCCTTTAAAATTGGCTCATCCAATTCGCCGCCCTGATTAACAAAACCGGCGATCACGCGATTAAACAAAGCTTTATGATATGTTTTATCGTCAATCGCTTGAAGAAACATGTCCCGATGTTTCGGCGTATCATCATATAGTTCGACTTCGAAATCTCCATAAGAAGTTTCGAACAAAACGTGAGTTTGTTGCGCCTGAGAAGGCAAAAAGTACACAAAGCTAAGAGCAAATAACAGCAGTAATTTATTCATAAGCTCCAATCTACTAAAAAGTTGGCACTTTCGATTGAGCGATATAACGTTACTGTTATCTAGAAAATAAAAAGCCTCAGGATTTTCTCCTGAGGCTCATTCATTACCTCTTCTTGCGTAAGGATTTGGAGTAGTCCAAAATCGCTTCGATAGTCTTTTCGCTCGGACTTTTGGTCAATTTTTTTAGGCTTGCTTGCAAGCTCATTTCGAACTGACCATCGGTAAGCTTTTGTGGCTGCCGATCTACGTAGTAAGCTAATGATTCTTCTTTTGTAAAAACTTTAACCATAAGCGTTTAAATTAGATTTTACTATCTAAACGCAAGATAAAGATTTATAGTATTCGTGTAAAAAAAATTTTACAAAATATTACTTTCCTGCCATTTGCTCAGCAAGCTTTACCGCTTCGTATGCATTCACGATACCGCCAGATACGCTAATCTCATCTAAGTACGCTTTTCTTGAGCGCCCTTCGCCGGGAACTTTTACTTTCTGGTCGACTTTTGTAACGCTCTTCATAATGATTTCTTTCACCTGCGGAGCAGTTAAATCCGGGTAATATGCGCGAATAATTGCCGCCAAACCTGCAACTACCGGTGCTGCCATACTCGTTCCTTGTTGTTCCTTATAAGTGGATTCCGGCATCGTTGAGTTAATACGAACGCCCGGAGCAAATACATCCACCGTACGATATCCGTAGTTAGAAAAAGAAGCTACCAAGTCATTATCTTGCTTCCAACCTGTCGCACCAACCGTGATCCAGTTTGTAGCTTCGCCTTGCGTGGAACCTAAACTATCCGTGTAATATTTCGTCGGATAATTTTTGTTTACATCGACATCTTTACCATCGTTTCCGGCAGCATGCACTAAAAGTACATCTTTCGATTCCGCATATTTTATTGCTTCATCAACTGTTTTCTTATTATAAGCGTATGCCTTACCGAAGCTCATGTTGATCACGCGAGCGCAGTTATCCACGGCATAGCGGATGGAATTCGCAACGTCCTTATCGTGCTCGTCGCCGTTTGGCACTGTCCGCACCGCCATAATCTGAACGTCGTTCGCTACGCCATCCACACCGATTCCGTTGCCACGTTTCGCGCCGATAATTCCGGCAACGTGCGTTCCATGCCCCGCGTCAGGACCTTTCACATCTGGATTACCGTAATGGCGTTCACTTGCGTCGTCATAGTTGTCCCCAATAATGTGACGCGGATTAAACTCCTTGTTCAAATGATAAGAAACCTGCTCATTGTAGTATTTCACGCCTTCAGCCAAGCTGTCGTAAAACTTGCTGAAAGGATCTTTTTCCAACTCCTTTTTGATAATTCGGACGGCCATTTTCTGGCGATCACCAGCTGGCGTTACTTTATCTAGATCTTCTTTGGTAATGTCTTTTGGATCTTTACCAATGTTAGCTACCAACTGATCAATATCTTCTTTCAAACGCGTGTAATTGCTCGCTCCAAACTGCGCTTCTTCCATTTTCGAAGTATAATCTCCGATCATGCGCTGATAAGCGACAAACTCACGACGTTCCGCTTCGGATAATTTAGTGCTTGGAAGCACGGAAATATATTTCGGCTCATACAACCGGATTTGTCGCGTTACCTCTAAATTATCTTGATCCACGTTTTCGCCGTTGGCATTCCCCAAAAAGTTCCATCCATGAACATCTCCGGCGTAGCCATTCCCATCATTGTCTTTGCTTCCCGCCTTTTCCTTTGGATTGGTCCACAAAACATCCTTCAAATCTTCATGATGAATATCGACACCCCCATCCAATACCGCAACTACTACCGGTTTTGCTGTTTTGCCCTTCAGGAATTCGTACGCTTTTTCTGTACTAATTCCCATGATGCCATCCTGTTTAAAATCTAAATTGTACCAATTTGGTGGTGGCGTATCTTTATCTTGAGCGCTAGCCACAAAGGGCAATGCACCAAATGCAAGGTATAAAAGTGCTTTGTTAATTTTGTTCATGATGTGTTTACGATAATGATTTCAGTAACAACAAATATAAACGATTATTGTATGAAGCAATGTTAAATAGTTCAAAAATGAATTTTTTACCTTATTTTTAAACCATGCTAAGGTTTGGAAAAACACCGCGATCAACGCCACCGTTTTCTCATAAAAATCCTGTAAAAATTGGATTCGTGCCGAAGCAAATAACTAATCATAAAAGCTAAAATGATATGAAATCTAAAACTGGATTTGGTTTGATAGCACTTACAATTATTGCAGGATCTTGCAAAACGCAAGAAGAAAAAAGAACAGCGCCGCAATGGCCGAACGATGTGGAAGCTCCCTTAGCGGAACAGAAGCCATATACGCGCGTGATGCACGGCGATACGGTTATTGACAATTATTATTGGTTGAATGATTATTTCAAAGAAGGACCGGACTCGTCAAAAGTCGTGGATTATCTAAACGCAGAAAATGCGTACACGAAAGCGATGATGCAGGACACAGAAGATTTTCAAAAGAATCTTTTCACGGAGTTGAAAGGTCGAATTAAAGAAGCTGACGAAAGCGTTCCGTATATTAAGGACGGTTACTACTATTACCGCCGCACGGACGCGGGCAAGCAATACTATAAACTTTGTCGTAAGAAAGGTTCGTTGGATGCGAAAGAGGAAGTGATTTTAGATGTCGATAAAATGGCGGATGGATATGCGTATTTCGCTGTCGGCGGAACATCCATCAGTCCAGACAACAAGTTATTGGCCTATGCTGTAGACACGGTTTCGCGAAGAGAATATACCTTGCATATTAAAAATTTGGAAACGGGCGAAGTATATGCTGATCGCGTTGCACGCACTTCAGGTGGTATTGTATGGGCGGCCGACAATAAGACTATTTTCTATACTTCTCAAAACCCAAAAACCTTACTTTCAGAAAAGATTAAACGCCATACCATCGGTACCAAGGAAAGTGCAGACATAACTGTGTACGAAGAGAAGGATAAAACCAATTACATCGGTGTTTCCAAATCGAAAAATGGCGCGTACATTATGATCTATTCTGGCGGAACAATGAGTTCGGAAACACGGTATTTGAAAGCGGATAATCCGCAAGGAGAGTTCCAATTGTTTCAACCGCGCACGAAAGATGTTTTGTATCATGTCACTCCATTGGACGACAAGTTTATCATCGTGACTAACGATAATGCCAAAAACTTCAAAGTGATGGAAGCACCTTTGGACAAAACCGAAAAAGCAAATTGGAAAGAAGTGATTGCACACCGCAACGATGTGTTAGTTGAGGGTGTGGATGAGTTCAAAGATTTTATGGTGGTTTCCGAAAGAAAGAATGGCTTATCACAATTGGCTATTCACGATACGAAATCCGGCAAAGCGCATTATCTAGATTTCGGCGAGGAAGCTTACACGGTATACTCTAGCACCAATGCCGAATACAACACCGAAGTATTGCGTTATGGATATACGTCGTTGGTAACGCCAAGTTCAACGTACGATTACAACATGCGTACGAAAGAAAAGGAATTGAAAAAGCAACAGGAAGTTTTGGGTGGATATGATGCTGATCAGTATGAAAGCAAGCGTGTTTTTGCGACTGCTACCGACGGCACGAAAGTTCCCATCTCGATGGTTTACAAAAAAGGATTTGAGCAAAATGGACAAGCGCCATTGCTTCTTTATGCTTATGGTTCCTACGGTATGTCAATGGATCCGACATTCAGTTCTACGCGGTTAAGCTTATTGAACCGTGGATTTGTTTTTGCGATTGCGCACATCCGTGGTGGCGAAGAAATGGGTCGTCAATGGTATGAAGATGGCAAAATGATGAAAAAGAAGAATACGTTTACCGATTTTATTGATTGTGGTAAGTTCTTGGTCGATCAGAAATTTACGTCCGAAAAACATCTTTACGCAGAAGGCGGCAGCGCTGGCGGATTGTTGATGGGTGCGATTATCAATATGGCGCCAAACATGTGGAATGGCGTTATTGCGGCGGTTCCATTTGTGGATGTGGTAACCACCATGTTGGACGAAACTATTCCTTTGACCACGAATGAATACGATGAATGGGGAAATCCTAACAATGCGGAAGCTTACCATTACATGAAATCGTATTCTCCTTACGAAAATGTGGAAGCGAAAGAATATCCGAATCTATTGGTAACGACGGGATTGCACGATAGCCAAGTGCAATATTTCGAACCGGCAAAATGGGTGGCAAAATTACGCACTACGAAGAAAGGTGATAACGTTGTTTTATTAAAAACGGATATGGAATATGGCCATGGCGGTGCTTCGGGCAGGTTCGATTATCTGAAGGATTTAGCGTTAGAATATGCTTTCTTATTTAAGCTTGAAGGCATTACAGAATAAGTAAAACGGATCATTCAGATCAGCGAAAGAGCGGTAAATGAGGATATTCATTTACCGCTTTTTTATGCGATAACATTGTAACCACAACTAGTATTTATCTATTCTCGTACGCTTTCATGATCTCCGCATCTTCAGCTACAATCTCGTAACCGTGCTTTTTAATCGACCAAATTTCTTTGTGTTGCAAATCGGTGTAAACGGCGCGGTAAGTTCTGTCTTTGCAAACAGAAAAAGCGGTGTAATAAAATTCCTTTGGCTCGCGCAACGTATAAAGAATCAAATCTTCCTCACCGCCGTTCACCTGATAAATTTTAAGCAAGGTATGTTTATCCCGAACTAATTCGGACGGAATATCGATTCCCCAACCAACTTGGTCTTCCGGCGGACAATCTACAGAAGTCAAATCGGGAAACATTTCACGACTGAAACGTACGTCCTTCGTTAAAAAAGCGTTGATCTTCGCTTCATCGATTGACGTATCACTCGAAAATATTAATCCAACTTGTGAACCGGTCAGCGATTCGTAAACCACATGAATCATCTGACCATCACCAGCCTGTTTCTTTTGATACAGATAACGGTTTGCTTTTGACGTTTGTGGCAAATAGTTTTTAAAATCGTGTTTGTTTTCATCCGCCTGCCACACTAACATATTCACGCTCGAATCTTGCGGTAATGTTGCGCTATATAAAACGTCAACATTTTTGGGTTTCAATTTATAGGATTTTAATGCCTTTTTATCACTAGCATGAAGCGTTTGCATGTCCACAACTGCTTGAGAATCGGTTCGAATGCTCAAATGGCTCTTGACATTGTGATAGTTGGGATCCTTTTCAATCGTGTAACCATATTCCGAAAATGGATACGTCCTGCAGGAAGAAAAAATTAAAATAACGAACAGAAAAAGTAATAACAGCGGAGAGTAGGTATTCTTGTATATCATCAGTTTAGGCATTAGTTATTGTTATAACGTCCTGATTGCAAGAATATTTTGTAAAGTTGTTGATTTGTAAAATTGTCGATTCGTTGATTTGTAAAGTCAATAGATCACTTCCCCAATAGTTCCTCGGGTTCGCGATGACGGCAAGTTTTCGATTTGCGACACGCGAAAAACCAATCTCGTCATCGCGAGGAGTTCCGACGAAGCGATCTTTCAACTGTATAGATGAAATAAAGTCGTGACAATGCCATCTAAGAAAGCATCGTCGAACCTGCAACTTTCTTCTGATCCAACGATTGCATAAATTGATCGAGAATATCACCCAAACGACCCGAAATTTCGCCAAGAATACTTTCCCAATCCTTTACCGTGCCATCGCAGTTGTCAGAAACAATCTTAATGCTGTAGAAAAGCAAATTTTTCTGAAAGCAGAAACTTGCAAGCGCGTATCCTTCCATATCAAACGCCAATGGATCAAGATGTGTAATATCTTGATAAAAAGCAGTATTGACATTGATAAAGCGATCGGATGTCAATAATGCTTCTTCATACCGAAATTCATCCATCGGAATGGATTCAATCATGCCCTGCCCTTTCAAGAACAACGTATTTTCTAAAAAGAAACCATCGGTATATGCATCGCCCTGCGCATAATACGACGGGTATAAAACGTGTCCAACTGGATATCGCGTACAACCAACGGTGCCTACATTAAGCAGAACGGGATTGATATTTAATGCTTTGATGTCTTCATATAACGTAGCGATGGACAACAGCGCATTTACCTTTCCAACGCCAATTTCGTAAACCAAAATTGACTCATCGGTTGTTGCGAATGACAATTCATTTCTATTTGCAACTAGAATTATGGTTTCTATATCCTTATGGAGGATCATTTAATTTTCGTCAATATATGGGTACTCGAATTCTAATTCTCCGGCGTTAATCAGGTTTAAATAATTAACACAAGCTTGTTTCGACGTTTCGAAATCCATGAAAGTATAATTTCCGCAGCTAATCGGATTTTGAAAAGGCACTTCGTAACCTTCTTCCAAAACGATCTCCAAAACTTCTTTCATCAATGTGGCTACATCCTGAGGCGTACGATCGGTTCCTGCTAAAACAATGTAGAAACCAGTGCAACATCCCATTGGACCAACATAAATCACTTCATCTCCTAAAATCGTTCTGATTTCTGTCGCAAAGCAATGCTCCAACGTATGCATTACTTCCGGCGACAACATACGTTCTGGAGAATTTGGTCGAATCATACGAATATCATACGTCGTATAATTTTCTAAACCGCTTTTATTTGTTGCAGAAGCTTTTGCATAAATTCCTTGTTTCAATTTGGTATGATCTACCGTGAAACTATTTACTGTGGCTTTTTCTTTTGTGTACATATTGTATTGCTCCATGTGACAATGCCGAAGCACTCTCGGGTTGAAAAATAAACTATCAAAAATATCTACAAAAGTACTAGATTAATTTTAATAAGTGAGAAAAGGAAGTATTACTTTAATACTTCATAGTGCTCCACCGTTGGGAAAGGATCGTAGTAATGATGCAACAGCTTCTCCCATTCCTTAAATAACGGAGATTCTTTGAAACCGATCGTATGATCTTCCAGTGTTTCCCATTCTACTAATAAAATATACTGATTATCCTTCTCGATACATTTGCGAAGCGAATGCGTGATGTAACCTTTGCTAGCGCTAATGTATTGGCAAGCAGTTTTATAATCCCTTTCGAAATTAGCTTGCTGACCGGCGATAATTTCTAATACTGCAACTTCTAAAATCATAATTCTTAATCTAACTAAATATCATTTATTTATGCTTGAACTGCGTCATCGAGCTCGAAACAACTTAAAAGTAAATAAACTTCCGATCAAGTACGAACATTACCAATCTTTATTTCTCCGCTGCTGCTTCTTTTCTGATTGGTGCTTTTTGCGATCCAACCGTTCCAAAATTTTAGATTTGGGTATGCGCGTTGGTACACGCTTTTTTGCCGGCTTCATGGCTTCTGCTAATAACTTGAAAAATCTTTCCGTCACTTCTTCTTTGTTTGAAAATTGACTTCTGCTCTGTGAAGAATCCAGCTGAAGCACGCCCTCGCTATTGATACGATTACGTAATCGTTCTGCAATTCGCTGTTTTTCGTTTTCGTGGAGGCAAGAAGTTTGCGACAGATTCCAATACAAGATTACCTTGCTTTCTACCTTGTTGACATGCTGACCGCCAGCGCCACCCGACCGAGCTGTTTTATACCAAATTTCTTTTTCTATCGAAGCTTTATCCATTGATATAAAAATAATGTTTCGCCACGGAATTATTGCAAAACAATTATAAAAGCCTGCTTATCTTTACCGCGTCGCGATGCAGGCAAACTAGAAGACACTGCTTGCTATTATACCATGTATCTACACGACTCAATGATTTATTAAGAAGACGATATTAATCGATGAAAATAGGAATTGTTTGTTACCCTACCTTCGGCGGTAGTGGTGTGGTGGCTACTGAACTTGGGAAAGCATTAGCTTCAGGCGGTCACGAAATACATTTTATAACGTACAGCCAGCCGGCTAGATTGGATTTCTTCTCGGAAAACCTATTTTATCACGAGGTTGCCATGGCGCAATATCCGTTATTCGATTACGCACCGTATGAAAGTGCGCTAGCCAGCAAATTGGTTGATGTCGTTCGCTACGAAAAATTGGACCTTTTGCACGTCCACTACGCTATCCCACATGCTTCTGTGGCATTTATGGCGAAACAAATATTAGCTACTTATGGCATCAAAATCCCCGTAGTGACCACATTGCACGGAACCGATATCACATTAGTAGGTAAAGATAAAAGTTTTAGTCCGGTGGTTACTTTTTCGATCAATCAATCCGACGGCGTAACGACAGTTTCGGAAAACTTAAAACAGCAAACGTTAGATTATTTCGACATCACCAATCACATTGAAGTGATCCCAAACTTTATCGATCTAAATCGTTTCCACAGCAAAAATCACGAGCATTTCAAAAAAGCTATTGCACCGAACGACGAGCGTATCATCGTACATACCTCCAACTTCCGTAAAGTAAAAAACACGGGTGATGTAGTTCGAATTTTTGAGAAAATAAACCAGAAGATTCCAAGCAAATTGCTCATGGTGGGCGATGGACCAGATCGTAGAAAATCAGAAGAATTGGCTCGCCAATTAGACGTATGGGAGCATGTTCGCTTTTTAGGAAAGCAGGATGCGATTGAGGAAATTTTATCGATCGCCGACTTATTTATTATGCCTTCCGGATCGGAAAGTTTTGGATTGGCAGCTTTGGAAGCGATGGCGTGTAAAGTTCCCGTTATATCGTCAAACACGGGTGGAATACCGGAATTGAACGTGCACGGTTTCAGTGGTTACCTAAGCGATATCGGCGATGTGGACAGTATGGCAAATCATGGTATTCATATCTTGGAAAACGAAGATCGTCTCAACGAATTCAAACAAAATGCACTTACGCGCGCGGAAGATTTCAAGATTTGCAAAATCGTTCCTCGCTATGAGCATTTCTATGCCGAAGTTATTGAACGCGTGAAAAAAGGAGAATAAAGCGCGGTCGACCGCCAAAAAAGTTTTATATTTGGCTTTTGGAAACACTCCAAAAAACACATATGAAATACAAACGGATCCTACTAAAACTAAGTGGAGAAGCTTTGATGGGAGAGCAAAGCTACGGTATTGACATCAATCGTGTCCAACAATACGCAAAAGATATTCAGGAAATTCATAGTATGGGCTTAGAAGTCGCTATCGTTATTGGTGGCGGCAACATTCACCGTGGTATGAGTGCTGAAAAAGCCGGGATGGATCGTGTACAAGCGGATTACATGGGTATGTTGGCAACCGTCATCAATAGTATGGCGCTGCAAGATGCCTTGGAAAAAAACGGTTTGAAAACTAGATTGCTTACGGCAATTAAGATGGAACAAATTTGTGAACCATTTATTCGTCGTCGTGCAGTTCGTCACTTGGAAAAAGGCCGCGTGGTAATCTTTGGAGCGGGAACCGGAAACCCATATTTTACTACAGATACAGCGGCTTCACTTCGCGCAATCGAAATTAACGCGGATGCTGTATTAAAAGGAACGCGTGTAGATGGCATTTATACGGCAGATCCAGAGAAAGATCCCAACGCGGAAAAATTTGAACAAATTTCATTTACTGAAGTTTACGAAAAAGGATTGAATGTAATGGATATGACCGCGTTCACCTTGTGCCAAGAAAACAATCTCCCAATTATTGTTTTCGATATGAACAAACCGGGCAATTTGAAAAAATTAGCCGAAGGCAACGATATCGGAACATTGGTTAGTTAATATTAGAATTTCAAAATATGAATGAGTTAATTTCTCTCGAATTAGACGACTGTAAAGACGGAATGACTAAAGCGGTAGCACATACCGAGTCAGAATTAACAAAAATCCGTGCTGGTAAAGCAACTCCAAGTATGTTGGATGGCATATCTGTGGATTATTATGGCTCCGCTACGCCATTGGCACAAGTAAGTAATATCAACACACCTGATGCGCGCACAATCGTCATTCAGCCGTGGGAAAAATCGATCATAGGTGCTATCGAAAAAGCAATTACTGATGCTAACTTAGGTATCAATCCCCAAAACGATGGCATTGTAATTCGCATGACGATCCCCGCATTGACGGAGGAAAGACGTCGCGATTTAGTAAAGAAAGTGAAAGAAGAGGCAGAGCGCGGCCGCATTGCGGTTCGTAACATCCGTAAAGATGCAAACGAATCTATCAAGAAATTGAAAAACGACGGCGTTTCCGAAGATGAAATCAAAGTTGGGGAAGCCGAAGTACAAAAGCTAACCGATGCTTACATTGTGAAGGTGGATCAATTAGCAGAATTGAAGGAAAAAGATGTAATGACGGTTTAGAAATCGTATGCATCGAAAAATACGGGAAGGATTCTTATTTTTAAGGATCCTTTTTTATTTTTGGTATAACCAGAAAACATAAACCCATACACACACAAACATGAAGTCCATTAATCGTAGAAATTTCTTACGCCATTCCGGTATCGGATTAGCCGCGGCGGCATTCGCTCCCCATTGGTTATCGTGCAGTTCTGACCCCGCTCATGGTGGTTCCCCTTTTCAAAACATCGGATTACAATTATTCACGCTTCGAGAATTACTTGATCAAGATGCAAAAATGGTCTTGGAAAACGTTTCCAAAATTGGTTATAAACACGTGGAAACCTTTGGGGCAAACACCGTAGGCAACAGCTTTTGGGGCGTTCCTTTGGCAGATTTAGTAAAGATTCTGAAAGATAATGGATTGAAATCCTACAGCGGACATTATGACTTGAGTCAGTATTTGACAAAAGATAGCAAAGAGCCGGAAGATATGCACAAGTACATCGAAATGGCCAACGCATTGGGACAAGAATATATTGTGGCACCCGTTCCTCCGATGAACGATCTGAACAAATTAACGGCCTCGGACTACCAATATTTCGCGGAACGACTAAATGCTGCGGGCGAATTGGCAAAAAAATCTGGCGTAAAAATGGCTTATCATAATCATTTTTGGGAGTTCCGCCCTTTTGGAAATGGGACCAAAGGATTGGATATCCTGATTGCATTTACAGATCCAGAATTGGTAGATTTCGAATTGGATTTATATTGGACAGTGAAAGCTGGCGAAAAACCGCAAAGCTATTTTGAGAAATATCCTGGGCGATTCCCAATGTGGCATATTAAAGATATGGACCGTAATTTCAGCCAACCATTAGAAGCTTCAGAAGTGAATCCGAGAACAGGTAAGCGCGAACCTTTCAACTTGGAAGAAATTCTGTCACAAATCAAATACGCTGAAGTCGGATCGGGAAGCATCGATTTCCGAAACCTCAAAAGCTTTGAAAAAGAAGCAGGGTTGAAGTATGCATTTGTAGAGCAGGATGTAATCACGATGCCAAACAAGTTCGAAAGTATTAAGAAAAGCTACGATTACATCCAGAAGAACTTAGCGAAGTAATTGCTGTCATTTTTGCAGGATTCGTAGAAGAAATCGGACAGATCAACCTATCGTAGAAGCAAAACATGAATTGGACTGCTTTTTGAAGCAGTAGAAATAAAGAAAAGAAACGATGAATTTATATTGGATTATTTTTATTGGTATTGCCGTAATCAGCTGGATTGTCCAGTATCGATTTAAGAGCAAATTTAAGAAGTATTCAGAAATGCCTTTGAGTTCCGGATTGTCTGGAGCAGAAGTTGCACAAAAAATGCTACAAGAGAATGGTTTGCACGATGTGAAGATCATTTCGGTGGAAGGCAAATTGACGGATCACTACAATCCAGCAGATCAAACGGTAAACTTGAGTCCGGAAGTATATCATGGACGTAGTGTAGCTGCAGCGGCAGTAGCGTCGCACGAATGCGGACACGCCGTACAACACGCAACAGCTTACTCTTGGTTACAGTTCCGTTCGGCAATGGTTCCTATTGTAAGTATCGCGTCACGTATGACTACTTGGGTTTTATTAGGTGGTGTATTATTAATGGCATTCAGTGGAAATATCTGGGTTTTAGCGATCGGCGTTGGCGCTTTGTTTTTGACCACATTATTCAGTTTCATTACGTTACCCGTTGAATTTGATGCATCGAATAGAGCCTTAGCTTGGTTAGATACGGCAGGTATTACACACAGTCGTGATGAGCATGATGGCGCAAAAGATGCGTTAAAATGGGCCGCAATGACTTATGTAGTTGCTGCACTTGCTGCATTAGCGACCTTACTTTACTACGCTTCCATTCTTTTCGGACGCAGGGATTAAGTTAGTCAACGAGCTTAGATAGCTCCAATAAACGACACAAAAGCCAGCGCACTGCTGGCTTTTGTTTGTAGAAAAGTACTCAAAATATTTTTGTAGCTTTGCGCTACGTATCATATTGCGGATAATACAGATTATGTTTTCAAACTTACAAGATAAACTAGATAGAGCGTTTAAAGTCCTAAAAGGACAAGGTAACATTACGGAAATCAACGTGGCCGAAACCATGAAAGAAATCCGCAAGGCATTATTGGATGCCGATGTGAACTACAAAACAGCAAAATCTTTTACCGACGAAGTAAGGACAAAGGCTTTAGGCCAAAATGTATTAAGCAGCGTTTCTCCAGGTCAGCTATTGACCAAGATCATGAACGACGAACTAACCGAATTAATGGGCGGTTCTGTAACTGAATTGGAGATCACCAAGAGTCCTACAATCATTCTAATTGCAGGTTTAAATGGTGCGGGTAAAACTACTTTCTCTGGAAAATTGGCAAATTTCCTTCGTGAAAACAAAGGCAAGAAACCTTTATTGGTCGCTGGCGACGTGTATCGTCCGGCTGCGATTGATCAGTTGGAAGTACTTGGAAAACAAGTAGACGTTCCGGTTTATGTAGATCGTAACTCTGAAGATCCGATTGCTATTGCTGTAGCAGGTGTTGCTCATGCGAAGCAAAATGGAAATAACGTGGTCATCATTGATACGGCAGGACGTTTGGCTATTGATGAAGCTTTGATGACGGAAATCACGGCGGTAAAACAAGCTACGCAACCGCACGAAATTTTGTTCGTGGTGGATTCCATGACTGGACAAGATGCCGTCAATACAGCAAAAGCATTCAACGATCGTTTAGATTTTACCGGTGTAGTTTTAACAAAATTAGACGGTGATACACGTGGTGGTGCAGCGCTTTCCATCAAATCCGTTGTAAACAAACCGATCAAGTTTATTGGTACGGGCGAAAAAATGGAAGCATTGGATGTTTTCCACCCGGATCGTATGGCTTCCCGTATTTTGGGAATGGGTGACGTCGTTTCCTTAGTAGAACGTGCACAACAACAATTCGACGAAAAACAAGCGGCAGAACTTCAAAAGAAAATCCGCAAAAATAAATTCGACTTCAACGATTTCAAATCCCAGATTGGACAAATCAAGAAAATGGGTAATATGAAAGATTTGATGGGCATGATTCCGGGTGTTGGTAAAGCCATTAAAGATATCGAAATTGAAGACGATGCATTCAAACCAATCGAAGCAATCATTGATTCGATGACGCCATACGAGCGCGAAAACCCAGATGTTATCGATCCAAAACGTCGTTTACGCATCGCTAAAGGTTCTGGCACAAATATCGACGAGGTCAACAAGCTGATGAAGCAATTCGGCGATATGCGCAAAGTGATGAAGCAAATGTCGAATCCGGGCATGATGGCGAAAATGATGCGTAATATGCCGAAGCAACCGGGCAAACCGTTTTAGGCTAAACGCTCCCTTTAGAACGAATTTTCTTTTATTTTCTGAACAAGGACATTTTCGTTAACTTTGTGTTATGGATGACCCCGGGCAGCTATCAGAATATGGAAAAATACTATCTTTAGCGATAGTAGGACTCTTACTGGTCGGTGGCACCATTTTCACAGCGAAGCTCATTTCTCCGAAAAGACCTAATTCCATTAAATTAAGCACGTACGAATGTGGTGAAGAAGCCATTGGAACATCGTGGGTTCAATTCAATCCACGTTTCTACGTCGTAGCATTGATTTTCCTACTTTTTGATGTAGAATTGATTTTCATTTTTCCTTGGGCTACAGTATTCGGAAATGCAGAATTCATTGCATTGGATAACCGCTGGGGCTGGTTCACGTTAATTGAAATGGCTATTTTCCTCGGGATATTGATAGTAGGATTGGTTTACGTATGGAAAAATGACGATCTGAATTGGGTAAAACCACGCACCGTTCGACCGCAAGTCAATGTGGCTATTCCAGCATCTGCTTACGATAAACTGAACGCTAAATCCTACGCGATCAGGGATTACAAAGAAATAGCTAGCTCCGTCGCTACGGAAGAAAAAGCACCCAAAACCAGTGCTCCTAAACCAGCATTCAAACCTCGATTCAGAAAGGCAGATGATTCATGAGTTTAGATAAATCAGGACAACAAGGTGGCGTTATGATCGCTAAAATGGATGATTTGCTTAATTGGGCACGCTTATCATCTTTATGGCCGATGAGTTTTGGAATTGCATGTTGTGCGATCGAAATGATGGGTGCAATGGCAGCCAATTACGATTTAGATCGTTTAGGTGTATTTCCACGTCCTTCGCCACGACAATCCGATGTGATGATTATCGCGGGAACAGTTACCTTTAAAATGGCCGACCGTATCAAAAAACTGTACGAGCAAATGCCGGAACCGCGCTATGTCATTTCGATGGGATCCTGTTCAAACTGTGGCGGTCCTTATTGGCAACATGGTTATCACGTGGTAAAAGGCGTTGACAAAATCATTCCGGTGGATGTGTATGTACAAGGTTGCCCGCCCCGTCCGGAAGCGTTAATTGGCGCATTTTTAGAGTTACAAAAGAAAATAGAAAAAGAAAGTCTGCTTAGGGATAATTTCTTCCCAACAGTAGCATCAAATAGTTAATATGGCAAAAGATTTTTACGGAGACTTACGTTTGGGTATTTTGGGCGGAGGTCAATTGGGTCGCATGCTGATCCAAGACGCGATTAATTACAATGTCAACATTCACGTGTTGGACCCCGATCAGAATGCCCCTTGCAAAAAGCTCTGTAACCACTTCGAAGTTGGCTCACTGTCCGATTTCGATACTGTGTATAATTTCGGTCGCGATTTGGATATGATCACTATCGAAATTGAAAAAGTCAACGTGGATGCGTTGGAAAAATTGGAAGATGAAGGCGTTTTGGTATATCCGCAATCTCGTGTGATTCGCCTAATTCAGGATAAAGGTTTGCAAAAGCAATTCTTTAAGCAAAACGATATTCCTACTGCACCTTTCCACTTCGTTTCTGCGCACGAAGGATTGAAACAAATCGAATGGAATTTTCCGTATATCCAAAAATTGCGTAAGGATGGTTACGACGGAAAAGGTGTTAAGAAAATCACATCCGACGCAGATGTTTCGGCAGCATTTACCGAACCTTCGATTGTAGAAGAAATGGTAGATTTCGAAAAGGAAATTGCTGTAATTGTCGCACGTAATGATGCAGGAGATGTTTCTACCTTCCCGATGGTGGAAATGGAATTTAATCCAGAAGCAAACTTAGTGGAATTTCTCATTTCCCCATCAACGTTTAGCATAGAGATCCAACAGCGTGCGGAAGAAATTGCGAAAAAGATTGCCAACGATTTACAAATTGTTGGTCTTTTAGCCGTGGAAATGTTCTTAACAAAAACAGGTGAAATTCTGGTTAATGAATTGGCTCCGCGACCGCACAATAGTGGTCATCAAACG
This sequence comes from Sphingobacterium corticis, assembly GCF_042684745.1. NCBI lineage: Bacteria > Pseudomonadati > Bacteroidota > Sphingobacteriia > Sphingobacteriales > Sphingobacteriaceae > Sphingobacterium > Sphingobacterium corticis. Next base: position 218,088 of record NZ_JBHUMA010000004.1, read on the forward strand.
ATTGAAGGAAATATCACTTCACAATTCAATCAACATTTGCGTGCTATCTTTAATCTTCCTTTAGGGAATACCGCAACGAGAGATCATGCAGTGATGATCAACGTGCTGGGTGAAGATGGTTATGACGGCTTAGCGAAATATGAAGGTGTGGAAGATATTCTCAGTTTAGAAGGTGTATTTGTACATCTATATGGCAAGAAATTTACGAAGCCTTTCCGCAAGATGGGTCACGTTTGTATTATTAATAAAGATCGCGAAACAGCAATTAAAAACGCACGCTATGTGCAGTCCACTTTAAAAGTAAAAGCATAATGAGTTCAGCACAACCAATCGTAGGTATTATTATGGGAAGTAAATCCGACTTACCTGTAATGCAAGATGCTATCGATGTTTTAAATCATTTAAAAGTACCTTTTGAGGTCTCTGTGGTATCCGCACACCGCACGCCAAAACGTATGTTTGATTATGCGGAAGGCGCAGCGAATCGTGGTATTCAAGTAATTATCGCGGGTGCCGGTGGAGCAGCGCACCTTCCTGGCATGGTTGCTTCTATTACGCATTTGCCGGTAATCGGCGTTCCTGTTAAATCGTCGAACTCGATTGATGGTTGGGATTCTATCCTATCCATTTTACAAATGCCAAATGGTATCCCTGTCGCTACAGTAGCGTTAAATGCAGCAAAAAATGCTGGTATTTTGGCTGCGCAAATCGTGGCTACTGCGCAACCTGAAGTAAGCAATCGCTTAATCGCTTATAAAGCAGAATTGAAAGAAAAGGTAGAGGAAACCGCGGTAGAAGTCGAGAATATGAAGTTCTAGCTGAACGCTGCTACCCGGTTTGTAGAATCATACGGTGATCTTCGATCATCTTTCGCAGATTGCCCAGCGCGTAACGCATACGACCTAACGCGGTATTGATGCTAACGCCGGTCACATCGGCAATATCTTTAAAGCTCATGTCACAAAAGTGACGCATAATTAAAACTTCTTTTTGATCATCCGGCAATAGCTGGATGATTTTTTTTAGATCCACATCGCGCTGCGTTTTCACCAATTTGGATTCGGCATTGTCGTCCGAAAACTGCAATACTTCGAATATATCAAAGCCGTCGTTGTTTACCACCGATGGGGCACGCTTTTCCTTTCGAAAATGATCAATGACCATATTGTGAGCAATACGCATTACCCAAGGTAAAAACTTGCCTTCGTCGTTGTAACGACCAGCTTGCAACGTATTTATCACTTTGATAAAAGTTTCTTGAAAGATATCTTCTGCCAAAAAATCATCTTTGACTTGCAGATAAATGGAAGTATAAATCTTAGATTTATGCCTTTCTAATAGCACTTGAAGGGCACGTTCATCTCCTTGTACATACGCTTGGATCAAATTCTGATCACTTAACTTCTTCAATATTTTCATAATTATCCCCTAATAATTAAGAGTATATGTTTTGTTTTTAGCGTAGTATTGTTTCGATAGGCAGATGTTTGTTTGTTTCTATAAACCAAATTGAATAAAAATAATCGACTATTCAAATTTGATTAACACATTTAACGTTTGTTTACCTCGTGTCGTACAAAAATAGCTCCACTTTTTTAAAATGGAGCTATTGCTTATTAATTGATGTAATTATGGTTACTTATAAAGTGGAAATTGAGCCATTAATTGTCTCACTTTTCCATGAATAGCATCCAATTTTGCATCATCAGAAGCGCTTAATAATGCTTCGTCGATCAACTCACCAATCTGAACAATTTCTGTTTCTTTAATGCCACGAGTTGTAATTGCTGCTGTACCGAAACGAACGCCCGAAGTAACAAATGGAGAACGGGTGTCGAAAGGAACCATATTTTTATTGGTCGTAATTCCTGCTTTACCAAGTACCGCCTCTGCTTCTTTTCCGGAAATATCCTTGTTACGCAAATCTACCAACATCAAGTGGTTGTCCGTTCCGCCAGAAATAATGTGGTAATCCTTTTCTACGAAAAATTTCGCCAACGCTGCTGCGTTTTTCTTTACCTGAACAATGTAGTCCATGTAAGAGTCGGATAGCGCTTCGCCATAAGCAATTGCTTTCGCAGCAATAGTGTGCTCCAAAGGACCACCTTGCGTACCTGGGAAAACTGCTAAATCCAATAATTGCGTGATCGTACGAACATCGCCTTTAGGACCTTTGATGCCCCAAGGATTCTCAAAATCTTGACCAACCATGATCATACCACCGCGTGGACCACGAAGCGTTTTGTGCGTAGTTGTAGTAACGATGTGACAGTGTGGAAGTGGATCCGTCAACAAACCACGAGCGATTAAACCTGCTGGGTGAGAAATATCCGCAACAACCAATGCACCTACTTCGTCAGCTACCTTACGAATGCGTGCGTAATCCCAATCGCGTGAGTACGACGATGCACCACAGATAATTACTTTTGGTTTTTCGCGACGAGCAGTTTCTTCCAACTGATCATAATCGATCAATCCGGTTTCTTTAACCACTCCATAGAAATGTGGCTCATACAATTTACCTGAAAAGTTTACCGGAGATCCGTGCGTCAAGTGACCGCCGTGAGAAAGATCAAAACCTAAAATTTTGTCGCCTGGCTTAAGGATAGCCAAGAAAACTGCCGCGTTTGCTTGTGCTCCGGAGTGAGGTTGTACGTTTACCCATTCTGCACCGAAAAGTTGTTTTGCACGATCGATAGCGATGCTCTCAATTTGATCGACCACTTCGCAACCGCCGTAGTAACGTTTTCCCGGTAATCCTTCTGCGTACTTGTTTGTCAAAACGGAGCCTGCAGCTTCCATAACTTGCTTACTTACAAAGTTTTCCGAAGCAATTAGCTCAATACCTTCTTCTTGGCGTTTTAGTTCATCCGCTATCAGATTAAATATAGCCTGATCTCTTTCCATATTCTATGCGATTTTCTAGATTAAATCTTTAATGATTAGCTGCAAATATAATTCTTATTTAACAACTTATCGATAAAATCCGTAGATGAAACCGCGAGAATTCTTCAAAACCTTACGATTTTGGCAATCCACCGATTCACAAACACCCCTCCCCTATTGTTGACCTTATGTCAAAAACCTAACGCGAAAATGTTTGTCCCGAAAAATATGTATTTTTGTTAAGGTTTAAGATTAGATTGTACAGATTATGAGCACAGAAACTACATTGGCACCTGCGCCACTTACATTGACGGAGGGAGCTGTAAAAGAACTGCGAAAACTGATAGATCAGCAAGAAATTAGTCCAGAATTTGGGCTACGTGTCGGTGTTGAAGGTGGCGGTTGTTCTGGCATGAGTTATATTTTAGGTTTCGACCAGAAGAAAGAAGGAGATACGGAATACAGCATCGATGGTATCCGTGTTTTTATGAATAAAGGTCATGGATTGTACCTTGCCGGAATGGAAGTCGATTTCAAAAACGGTTTGGACGCTCGCGGTTTTACTTTCAACAACCCGAATGCTTCTAGCACATGCGGTTGCGGAAGTTCTTTCTCTGCATAAGCAGGTCCGAATAGGTCTTACAACATTTAAAAAGCCGGATTAAACATAAAGATTAGATGTTTAATCTGGCTTTTTTATTTTCTTTTTGCGGTTCGAGCAAATTATTCCATTCCTGTGTGCAAAAACAATTTATCACCTACAATCGGCATCGCAAACAAGTTCATCCTTTCGGCTAAATTATGTAAATTAGCGCCCTTAGAAATTGATATCCACAGTTATGTACAAAGAATATAAACAGTTGAACTTGCCCGAGATCGGAAAAGAAGTATTGAAGCGTTGGGAAACCGACAAAATCTTCGAGAAAAGTATTTCCAACCGTCCGGGAAGCAAGCCTTATACTTTCTATGAAGGTCCTCCATCCGCTAACGGAATGCCCGGCATTCACCATGTTATGGCCAGAGCAATTAAGGATATATTCTGCCGCTACAAAACGTTAAAAGGTTTTCAGGTAAAACGTAAAGGAGGTTGGGACACGCACGGTCTACCTATCGAACTTGCGGTAGAGAAAACTTTGGGCATTACTAAAGAGGATATTGGTAAAAAAATCACGGTCGAAGCTTACAACGACGCTTGTCGTAAAGAAGTAATGCGCTATACCGATGTTTGGAATGATCTGACCAATAAAATGGGCTATTGGGTCGATTTAGAAAATCCTTATGTTACCTACAAAAACGAATACATTGAAACGTTGTGGCACTTGCTGCAACAGTTGTACAAAAAAGGTTATCTATACAAAGGATACACGATTCAGCCCTATTCTCCTGCCGCAGGAACAGGATTGAGTTCGCACGAATTGAATCAACCCGGCACGTATCAAGATGTTAAGGATACAACCATCGTTGCGCAATTCCGCGTAGATAAAGCGCAGGTTCATCCGTTGATCAGCACCTTAGTAGAAAATGCAGAGGAAGATGTAGCTTTTATCGCATGGACAACTACGCCTTGGACGTTGCCTTCTAATACCGCTTTAGTGGTTGGGAAGAATATCGACTATGTAAAAATCCGCACGTTCAACCAATATACAGGCGAGCCTGTCTCGGTGGTATTGGCGCAAAATCTGATCAACAAGCATTTCAAAGCCGACGGACAACAAGCGTCTTTCCAAGATTATAAATTGGGCGACAAAGTGATTCCTTGGGAAATCGTGGCTAACTTTAAAGGTGAGCAATTGGTTGGTTTGCGTTACCACCAATTGATGCCATACATCACGTCAGAAGAACTACAAGAGAAGGCTTTCCGCGTCATCCCTGGTGATTTTGTAACCACAGAAGATGGTACAGGTATCGTTCACGCTTCGCCAACATACGGTGCGGACGATTTTCGCGTAGCGAAAGAACACGGCGTACCGGCGATTTTGGTAAAAGATGAGAATGGGAAAGATGTACCAACGGTAGATCGTACCGGCCGTTTTGTGAAAGAAATCACCGATTTCGCGGGTCGTTTTGTCAAGGAAGAATATTACTCCAATGAAGAGCGCGCTGACAAAGATTTCCGTCCAACGGATGTGTTAATCGCGATTAAGCTGAAGGAAGAGAACAAAGCGTTCGACGTTAAAAAATACGAGCACACCTATCCGCACTGCTGGAGAACCGACAAACCCATTTTATACTATCCATTGGATAGCTGGTTTATTCGCACTACGGCGGTTAAAGATCGTTTGGTAGAACTGAACAAAACCATCAATTGGAAACCGGAAGCAACCGGAACCGGACGTTTCGGTAATTGGTTGGAAAATTTGGTGGATTGGAATCTATCGCGCTCCCGCTATTGGGGAACCCCATTGCCAATTTGGCGCAGCGAAGATGAGAATGAAGAAATTTGCATTGGTTCTATCGCGGAGCTAAAAACGCTGTTGGAAACTGCAGTAGCTTCCGAGGTGCTTTCAGCGGACGAAAAAGCTATTAATCAAGCGTATTTGGATCGTTTCGGGACAGAGAAATTAGATTTACACCGTCCTTACGTGGATGATATTGTTTTGGTCTCCGAAGGTGGACAGAAATTATTCCGTGAACCAGATTTGATCGACGTTTGGTTTGATTCAGGAGCGATGCCTTATGCGCAATGGGGACTGGATCAGGAGAAATTAGCCGCTGGAGAAGATTTACCATTCAACGCGGATTTCTTTAATGCATTTCCTGCAGATTTCATCGCAGAAGGTGTGGATCAAACCCGCGGGTGGTTCTTTACGCTGCATGCCATCTCCGTTATGGTAAAGGATTCTGTGGCTTTCAAAAACGTAATTTCAAACGGTTTGGTATTGGATAAAAACGGCAACAAAATGTCTAAACGTTTAGGCAATGCCGTTGATCCATTCAGTACCTTAGAAAAATATAGCGCCGATGCAACGCGCTGGTACATGATCAGCAATGCATCGCCTTGGGAAAACTTGAAATTCAACGAAGAAGGCTTGGACGAAGTTCGTCGTAAATTCTTCGGAACGATTTACAATACCTACGCTTTCTTTGCGCTATACGCAAACATTGATCAGTTTAGCTACGCTGAGGCGGACATTGCATTAGAAAAACGTCCGGAAATCGACCGTTGGGTACTTTCGTTGTTAAACAGCTTGACGCAAGAAGTCGACAATTTCTACAACGAATACGAACCAACCAAAGCGGCACGTGCAATCCAAACATTTGTTGATGAGCATTTGAGTAACTGGTACGTTCGATTATGCCGTCGCCGTTTCTGGAAAGGCGATTACACCGACGATAAAATTTCCGCATACCAAACGCTTTACACTTGTTTGGATACATTATCTAAACTGATCGCGCCAATTGCCCCGTTTTTTGCAGATAATTTGTATTTGGATTTGAACAAAGCGACGAAAAAAGAAAATTTTGAATCGGTTCATTTGGCAGATTTCCCAGTTTTTAACACGGCGATCATCGATTTAGATCTGGAAGAAAGAATGCGTTTAGCACAAAATATTTCTTCCCTAACCTTGTCGTTACGTAAGAAAACAAGCATCAACGTTCGTCAGCCTTTGGAGAAAATCTTACTTCCTGTGTTGGATGCAACATTCCAAGCGAAAGTAGAAAAAGTACAAGAATTGATTTTGTCGGAAACCAACATCAAGCAGATTAGCTTTATTACGGATACAACGGGCATCATCAAAAAGAAGATCAAACCAAATTTCAAAGCGTTAGGTGCAAAAGTAGGTAAAGACATGAAGCTAGTGGCTGCCGCAATTACCGCGTTCACCGCTGAAGAAATTCAAGCGCTGGAAACCGATGGTACATTGCCGCTTCGCGATTTGCCATATAGCATCAGTACGGAAGATGTGGAAATTATCGCGGAAGATGTAGAAGGCTGGCAAGTTGCCAACTTAGGTCGATTGACCGTAGCATTGGATGTAAACATTAGTCCGGAACTGAAGAAAGAGGGGCTGGCTAGAGAATTAATTAATAGAATTCAAAATATTCGCAAGGATAAGGGATTTGCAGTTACCGATCGTATTCAAGTGATAGTCAGCGAGAATACAGAAATCAAAGAAGCAGTTACTGATAATTTATCGTATATTTGCACCGAGATTTTGGCCGACAACTTGAATTTTGGCAGTATTTCTGTAGGAGACCCCATTGAAATAGAAGGAATCAACCTATTGCTATCGATTGAAAAAAATTAAATTATGGAAAAAGTGGAAAAAACGCGTTATAGCGACGCCGAACTTCAAGAGTTCAAAGCAATCATCGTTGAGAAATTGCGCGTAGCTAAAGAAGAATTATCTTCGTTAACGCAATCGTTAAGCAGTAGCAACGCAAATGGTACAGACGACACCGCTGGTACCTACAAGACATTGGAAGATGGGTCTGCTACGCTGGAGAAGGAGCAAACGAATCAATTGGCGGCACGTCAAAAGAAGTTTATCGATAATCTTGAAGCAGCATTAGTTCGTATTGAAAACAAAACATACGGTGTTTGTCGTGAAACGGGCAAGTTGATTCAAAAAGAACGCTTGAAAGCTGTTCCGCATACAACCCTTAGCATGGAAGCTAAGATCAAGCAATATTAGACATCATTTTTTACGATTAACGACTGTCCAAATGGCCGGAGCTTACTTTTTATCGAAGTAGACTCCTATATTTGGACAGTTTTATTTTTTGTACATATACATGAAAGCATATTCGCGTCCATTACTACTTATATTTGCTGTCTTGCTGATCGATCAGGTTTCCAAATTTTGGGTAAAACTAAATATGACCATCGGCGAAGATATCCCCGTTCTTGGCAAGAAATTTCTAATCCATTTTATTGAGAACAATGGAATGGCGTGGGGAATGGAGTTCGGTGGCGATTACGGAAAACTCTTGTTAACGTTATTCCGCATTGCGGCAATTTGCGGTATCGGATACGGTTTGCATCACATGATCAAAAACGATTACCACAAAGGCTTTATCTTGAACGTAGCGTTGATTATGGCTGGTGCGATCGGCAATATTATTGACAGTGTATTCTATGGACGTATTTTCAGCGAAAGCAATTTCTATGAAAAAGCGACCTTATTTCCTGAAGGCGGTGGATATGCAGCTTGGTTTCATGGAAAAGTGGTCGATATGCTTTACTTTCCATTATTCGAAGGTACCTTCCCTACTTGGTTCCCTGTTTGGGGCGGTGAAAACTTTTTGTTTTTCAGTCCGGTATTCAATATTGCGGATTCGGCTATTTCGATTGGTGTGTTCCTAATTTTAATTTTCCAAAAGAAATATTTCAAGGAAGAAGACAGCAAAGAAGCAGATAAGAAATTAGAAAGTGTAGAAAACTAATATCGATAAAATACGAATGACGTTAACTTTATTCTCCCGATTTCTATTCGTGCTGCTTTTTGGTTGCGTTTCAGGTATTGCCAGTGCGCAAATCAATTCAGCGAATCTTAAAAAGCATATTTATTTTTTAGCTTCGGATGAAATGGAAGGTCGGGAAACCGGATCAAAACAAGTTGCAGAAGCAGCAGATTACATCGAAGAAGCTTTCAAGCAGTACGGTCTAGTTCCTAAAGGAACGGATGGATACCGCCAGTCGTTTACGGCAAAAATCAAACGCGTTCCCGTTGCGGACTCCATTCGCCAAGCCGACAATGTTATTGGATTCTTGGATAATGGCGCGAAAAATACCATCGTAATCGGCGCGCACTACGATCATTTAGGTCATGGTACCATCGGTGGATCTCGGGACACGTTACATATTGGCGAAATACATAACGGTGCTGATGATAACGCTTCCGGAATTGCCGGTTTGTTGGAGTTGGCTCGGCATTACAGCGAGAATAATAAAAAAGAAACTTTCAATATACTGTTCATCGCCTTCGGGGCGGAAGAATTGGGGCTTCTCGGCTCAAAATATTTTACGGAAAACCCAACAATTCCTTTGACGGATATACATTGGATGTTGAATATGGACATGATCGGACGCTACCAACCTGAAAATGGTTTGGCCATTATCGGCCACGGCACAAGTCCGGCTTTTGTGGAAATATTTGATGGTTTGACGAGTGACATCAAATTCTTTACCAGCAAAGATGGTAATGGTGGATCCGATCAAACCTCATTTTACAAGAAAGATATTCCCGTATTATTTTTCCATACGGGCGGTCATGCGGATTATCACATGGCCAGCGACGATGCGGATAAAATTGAATACGACGCTTTGAAAGCTATTCTCGACTTAGAAATTAAAGTAATCGACCGCTCTATGCTGGTAAAGGAAATGCCTTTTCAATGGACAAACTAACTGCGTAAAATGCGAATTCTCATTACCGGTTCAAACGGATTTCTCGGACAAAAATTAGTAAAACGTTTGTCAGCGAATGCCCATGTCATGTTGTTTTGCACATCCGGCTCGGCAGATCGAATTCCTTCGACTATTCCGCATCAGTTCGAGCAAGCTAATTTCGACAAACCGGAAGAATTAGATCGAGTCGTTCGTTCTTTTGCCCCAACACACATCATACACACCGCAGCGATTAGTAGCGTTGATGTTTGCGAAAAGGAACCGGAACGTTGTCAACGTGTAAACATTCAGGTCGTTAAACAGTTAGCCGATCTAGCAACGGAATTCGACATTCATATCACTTTCTTGTCCACCGATTTCGTTTTCGACGGATTGAACGGCCCTTATCGCGAAACCGATGACACGGGAGCTTGCAACGCATACGGACAGAGCAAGATTGATGCGGAGCAGATCTTAATTGACAGCGGATGTAAGCACGCGATCTTGCGCACTATTCTCGTTTACGGGACGCCAAATCCGGGAAGTTCAGCGAAGAACTTGGTCGTTTGGGCTAAGGAAGCGTTGAGGAACAAGCAAAATATTCGTGTTGTTTCCGATCAATGGCGCATGCCAACCTGGGTGGAAGATTTAGCAGAAGCTTGTTATCTGGCTGCTTCCCAGAACGCGCAAGGCATCTTTCACATCAGTGGAAACGAGATGATGTCGATCTTAGAAATCGTTCAAGAAGTAGCTAAGTTCTGGAATTTAGACCGCAGTTTGATTGAACCGATATCGGCAAAGGATATTGGACAAGAGAACAACAGACCGCGAAAAACAGGGTTTCATTTAGATAAAGCGAAGTCGGAATTGGGTTACCTACCCACCCCATTTATCGAAAGCTTAAAACAAATAAACAAAGAATTAGTCAGCAACTAACAATTAGATCATGGATTCGAAAACAGCTAAACATTCTTACACCGAGATGAACGAATTGGTTCTTCCCAATGATACCAACACGTTTGGAAATTTAATGGGTGGAAAGCTTTTGTACTGGATGGATATCTGTTCTGCAATGGCCGCACAAAAGCATTGTAATAATGTGGTGGTGACAGCTTCGGTGGATAATGTTTCTTTCAAACGTCCGGTAAAGCTTGGCGATGTGGTTACCATTACCGCGCAAGTTACACGCGCTTTTAATAGCTCGTTGGAAGTTCGCATGGAAGTTTTCGCTCAGAATCTACCGAAAGGAACAAGGGAAAAATCGAACGAAGCATATTACACGTTTGTAGCGCTGGATGAAAACGGCAAACCGAAAGCGGTTCCAATGCTTGTTCCGGAAACGGAAAATGAAAAGAATTTATACACTTCTGCCCTGCAACGTCGGGAACTTCGCCTGATCTTGTCAGGTAAGTTGAAGCCACAAAATGCAGAAGTGCTACAAGAGCTTATTAAGCTCTTTCAAGAACAGGAATAACTAGTTGAACTAGCTATTTCCCATTTCTACAATACGGTCGAATTCTGCCTGTTTGAGTGGCATAACCGATAATCGGCCTTGCCTAACCAAAGCAACATCTTCCAACATTTTATCGGCTTTTATTGCTTCCAAGGTTACTGGCTTTTGGAATGTTTCTACTGGCGCCAAATCAACAACAACCCATTTATCGTCGTCGGTCGTTGGATCTTGATAAAATTCCTTTACCACTTTAGCCAACCCCACAACTTCCTTTCCCTCATTGCTATGATAAAAAAGTACTAAATCGCCTTTTTTCATGGCCTTCATATTGTTGCGCGCTTGGTAATTGCGTACGCCATCCCAAAACGTTTGGCCGTCTTTATTAAACTGTTCCCAGCTATATTTGAAGGGCTCCGATTTCACTAAAAAGTAATTCATTGCTTTTAATGATTTGCTCGTAAATATCCGATTAGCTTTGCGGCTCGATTACTTCCATTTTCTCTGCAAAATGTGCACAGTAATCGCGTAAATCGCCTATTACTTTTTCTGCCATTGGATCACCTCCCGAAGCACGTAAAAAGGAATCGCCTAAAGTTTGAATCGTTTCGTAGAAAAAACGTTTCATCTCATCATAAGGCATATCTTTTGTCCACAAATCTATACGCAACGAGTTCTTATATTGGGCATCCCAAAGTGCCAAAAACAGCGCCTTTGCATTCATCTCATCCGAGTTTTCACCGTCTGACGAAGACCATTGGATGGTTTCAGGCACATTTTTATCGTCCAACTCTACGTTTAATTTGATCTCTGCTTTTTTCATATCTCTTACTATCTATTATGGATTCCACAAATCGGATAATTTTTCAGTCCGATCTATGTACATTAAATCAATTTTATTAGGATGGAACAAACGCCTGTGATCAAAATAAAGGCAATTTGCATCCACCATAATCGTTGTGTGTCGCGTGCCCATAGACGGGAAACGATATCGACAACGATCAACACAAAAACTAACAACATCAACCATCCCCAAGAAAACAATGCTTCTCCGTCTTGCCCCATTTCGGAAATTGCCCACACCAATATGCAAGCCAACACGATATTTAGTGGGGACAATCTCATTTGCGCTTTCCGAGTTTAGCAGGCTTGAAAGCCTTGCCGTTGTTACGCTTTTTGTTGTCTGTTTTCTTCTTATTTTTCGGAACGAATTTCTTTTCGTGGAAAGCGCCTTTGAAATCCGGATTTTCTTTCCGCATTTGCATATCGATTTCACGAGCAATCGCTTGGCGCTCATCAAATCCCGTTGGTTCCACGATTACGCCTTCCGGCAAATCTAGCACCGGAATAGTTTGGCGAATTAATTTCTCGATCTTTTTCACGTAATATTCTTCTGCCGGATTGCAAAATGTAATCGCATCACCATTATTGAATGCTCTTCCCGTACGGCCGATGCGGTGCACATAGTCTTCGATAACAATCGGCACGTCGAAGTTAATCACATGGCTAACATTCGACACATCCAATCCGCGCGCTGCAACATCCGTCGCTACCAAAATACGCACTTCTCCATCTTTGAATGCATTGATGGAATTGATACGTGTATTCTGTCCTTTGTTCGCATGGATAACGCGCACTTCATCCGACGTATATTTGCGATCTAAATACACGAAAATATTATCCGCAACCGTTTTTGTTTTACAAAACACGATCACGCGGTGAAAAGCTTCATCGTCTTTAAACAAAACCTGCAACAAATTTAATTTCGTACGCAAATTTGGTGCTTTATAGAGCGATTGCGTTACCGTAGCTGCTGGCGTAGCTTGTTCTGTCACTTCAATAATGGTAGGAAAAGCCAAGAAATCACCTGCGATCTTCCGCACGAGTTCACTCATCGTTGCGGAGAACAGCATATTTTGTCGCTTACGCGGAACAACTTCCAAAATGCGGTGAATCTTTCCGATGAACCCCATGTCCATCATCTTATCCGCTTCATCCATGACCAAGAACTTGATCTGTTTGGTGTGAATATGACCCGATAAATACAAATCCAAGAATCGTCCTGGCGTTGCCACGATAATATCGCAACCTTTTTCCAATTGCTCTTTCTGCGTTTTCGGACCTAAACCTCCATACAGCAAAACGGTACGCAGATCGAGATACGTCGAGAATAAACGGATTTGTTCTTCGATCTGCATCGCTAGCTCTCGCGTAGGAGAAAGGATCAAAGCGCGCGGATCATTGCCCTGCGCATATTTTAAAGTCATCAACAATGGAAGCACGAACGCAGCCGTTTTACCGGTTCCGGTCTGCGCAATCCCCATGACATCCTGCCCTGATAATAAAGGAGTGATTGCCTTTTGCTGAATTTCGGTCGGTTCGCTGTAACCGGCCTCCGCAATTGCATTCAACAGTTGCCTGTTGAGCTTAAAATCTTCGAAAGATGCCATGTTACAAAGATAGTAAAACACGGGGATGTTGCCGACTAAGGTTTTGTTTTCAAGATTATTTACAGCAAATTTGTTGCGATATAAACACAATAATACATGAAAAAAACAATGTTTATCCTATTGCTATCGGTTGTTAGCTTAACAACTTGGGCAGATGAAGGGATGTGGTTTTTAATGCATTTGAAGCGCTTGAATGAAGCGGATATGCAGAAAAAAGGATTGCAGTTAACTGCAGAAGAAATTTATAGCATTAATAATTCTAGCATAAAAGATGCGATTGTGCAATTCAACGGTGGTTGTACTGCAGAAATTGTTTCGAAAAGCGGCTTAGTATTCACTAATCACCACTGTGGCTACGGTGCCATTGCAGAACTTTCAACGCCTGAAAAGGATTATTTGACTAACGGTTTCTGGGCAAAAAATCACGAAGAAGAATTAAAGCCAAAATCACTTTACGTACGTTTCTTTGTCCGCATGGATGATGTTTCCAAACGTATTTTGGGTCTGGTAAACGATAAGATGAGCGAGAAAGAACGTGAGCAAGTCATCAATCAAGAGATCGCCAAAATTGAAAAAGAAAACAGCGAAGGCGGAAAATATGTGGTTTCCGTGCGCCCTTTCTATAACGGCAACGAATATTATTATTTCGTTTACCAAGATTACACCGATGTTCGTTTGGTAGGTACTCCGCCGAATAGCGTAGGTAAATTTGGTGGTGATACCGATAACTGGGAATGGCCGCGTCATACCGGAGATTTTTCTGTATTCCGCGTTTACGGAGACAAAGATGGGAATCCAGCACAATATTCGAAAGAGAACGTGCCTTTGAAACCAAAGTATTCTTTGCCGATCAGCATTAAAGGAATTAAGGAAGGTGATTTTTCTATGATTTTGGGATACCCAGGTCGTACAAATCGTTGGATGAATGCTGCTGGAATCGATCAAAATGTACAATATGCATATCCAGCTTGGGTAGAGGCATCGAAAGTAGGTATGGATGCCATGAAAAAACACATGGATCAGCATCAAGATGTAAAATTGAATTATGCATCGACTTACTCCGGTATCGCTAACTATTGGAAAAATCGTCAAGGAATGATTGATGCGTTAACCAAACATCGCACCGCGGCAACGAAACGTAAACAAGAAAAACGTTTTGCAAAATGGGCAAATCGTCCGGCGAATCGCGAAATGTACGGTCAAGTTATCCCAACGATCAACGCTTATTATAAAGCAACAAACGAGGAAGCAAGACACGACAATTACCTGACTGGCTTGCTCCGCTCGGCATCTTTCGCTGCGATTCCTGCATCTTTAGGTAACGGTTTGATTCAATACAGCAACGAGAACGAAGCAAAACGTCAGGAAATGCGTCCGCGCTTGGAAAGCTATATTGCGAACAATTATGAAAAAATGCATTTGCCATTGGAAAAGGATGTTTTGGCTGCAGGATTGAGTTTGTATGCTTCCAAAGCTGGCAACGTTGCTCCGGAAGTAGCTGCGATGGCCACTCAAAACCAAAATAATTTTACAAACGATGTATCCAATGCAGTAGATAAAAGCATCTTTCAAAGCGCAGAAAAACTGGCCGCTTTCTTGGATGATCCAAATGCAGCAACCGTTCAAAATGATCCGCTATTCCAACTTTCATCTTCGCTAATGCAGAAGTATCGTGAAACCAATCCGGAAACAGCGAAATTGGAAGAAGCGTTCGACAAAGCGGCACGCTTGTATGTAAAGGGTGTTTTGGAAATGGATCCGCAAGGAAAATATTATCCAGATGCAAACTCTACTTTACGCTTAACTTATGGTACCATTCGTGCGTTACCGAAAGATAAACGCAACGATGCCACGATCAACAACTACACCACGCTAACGGGAACAATTGCTAAATATGTACCTGGTGATGAGGAATTTGACTTATCAGAAAAATTGATCGAATTGGAGAAAACGAAAGATTACGGTCGCTACGCTGATGCGGCAGGTTATATGCCAGTGAACTTCCTGAGCGATCAGGATATTACAGGAGGCAACTCGGGATCTCCGGTTTTAAATGCAAAAGGCGAGTTAATTGGCATTGCATTTGACGGTAACATCGAAGCGATGGCAGGTGATGTGATTTTCGATCCAAAATTGCAGCGCACTATTTCGGTAGATATTCGCTACGTACTATTCATCATCGATAAATATGCTGGTGCGAAAAACATTATCGATGAACTAACAATTGTAGAATAGTGCCTTAGACGTGCTTTGACATAAAAAACTAAAAAATTACTTTTTAAAGGAACCTTTTGTATATTTATCCTATCTTAGGATTACATCTAGGTAAAAACGACTTTTATATTAATTATTTATTATTGTATTTAAACATGAAAAATTTCAATCAACTTAAAGACCTACTTGCCTCTATCGAAGGCGATGCTGACAAGTTCTTCAACAACGGTAACGCGGCAGCTGGTACTCGTGTACGTAAAGGATTGCAAGAAATTAAAACTTTAGCACAAGAAATTCGTAACGAAATCACTGCTGCTAAAAACGATGCAAAAAAATAAGGCAAAGCCTTTTAATCTTTAAATAAATAAGCTCAATACTGCAAGGTATTGAGCTTATTTGCTTTTTAGACATTTCTGAAATTATGAGTTGTTAGAGCCATAAAACGCATGATTCATCTTGTCGTCATTAGGAACCCGAGGAACGAGTGGTGAAGCCATCTAGCAATTTCATAAATCAACCACTCAACGAACTTACGACTTCACATCTTTACCTCATAGCCGGTAACTTCTATAAAGATTCTAAAAACAAAAAAAGCAAAGGACGTTACTGACCTTTGCTTTAGAATATCGATTGCAGTGAATACTGCGGAACTTTTGCTTACGCGATTACTTCTTCGCCGACAAACTCGTCGTATAATGTTGCGAAAGATTCGTAATCTTCATCGCCTTCGGTAGCGTGCAAACGAATACCTTCGGTAGCAATATGCTGCAGCAATTCATGATCCGCTGGCAAACCAGCATTGATCGCTACATCCGTAAATGCTAACGCACCTTTGTATAAATCGGTATAAGAACCACTGCCGTATCTTGCAGCATGCTCTGCAGACAAATCAGATTGACCTGCCATTGCGCCAAATTTTTCGGACAATGTATCCTCAGCGTTGAAATCCTCATCGTAAAGCGAATAGATGATCTTCGTATCTTTAAAAGATGGATCGTCGTTATATACATTCTTGATGTACGCCGGAATCATAGATGAAAACCAACCATGGCAATGGATTACATCGGGAGCCCAACCAAGCTTTTTAACCGTTTCAATAGCTCCTTTTCCAAAGAAAAGCGCACGTTCATTGTTGTCGTTAAAAAACTTTCCGTTTTCGTCGCGAAATACTTTTTTCCGTTGAAAATAGTCTTCGTTATCCAAAAAATACACCTGCATGCGTGCGGCTGGTAAAGATGCCACTTTAATAATCAAGGGGTTATCATCCCCATCCACCACGATGTTCATACCAGATAGACGAATTACCTCGTGTAAGCGATTTCTGCGTTCGTTGATATTACCAAAGCGTGGCATTAGAATACGGATTTCGAATCCGCGCTCTTGCATAGCTTGTGGCAACTGACGAGTAATTTCAGAAATTTTACTTAATTCAAGGAAAGGCGACATCTCATGGGTTACAAACAATATTTTCGTTTTTGCCATCTCCACTTACTTTTTTTGTTTTGATAAATAAAATCGGTGTACAAATGTACGACTTTTTATCCTTTTAACCAATTGATTGCCAATCATGGTTTTATATTCCCAAAAATATTACGCACCTTAGCGGGCTATTTCAAAGAATACTGACGTGGAAATCATACTCGATCCCATTGCACTAAAGCAATATGTGCATAACGTTAAACAAGAGCAAAAAAAAGTAGGTTTTGTGCCAACCATGGGCGCTTTGCATGAAGGACACCTTACCTTAATTCAGGAAGCACAGAAAAAAACGGATATCGTAATTTGTAGCATATTCGTCAACCCCACGCAATTTAACGATCCAAAAGATTTAGAAAAATATCCGAGGCCGATTGAACAGGATAAGGCATTATTGAACCAAATCGGATGCGATGTTTTGTTTTTACCCGATGTAAGCGCGATGTATCCACCAAACGAACCGGAATGGTCGATTGATTTAGGCAACTTGGATCGCATTTGGGAAGGCGAACATCGTCCCGGACATTTCCAAGGTGTTACGCAAGTCGTTTACAAGTTGTTTCAATTGGTGCAGCCTGATGTGGCATTTTTTGGTCAAAAGGATTTCCAGCAAGTGATGGTTATTCAGCGCATGGTCGAAGTAAAAAAACTTCCTGTTCAACTAGATATTGTTCCAACGAAACGTAATGAATATGGATTGGCGCTAAGTTCACGAAACACGCGCTTGTCGCCGGAAGGAATCGAACACGCTTATGCTTTGCCGCGTGCACTGAATCGCATTCAGCAACAATTTAAATCTGTGGATCTGCAGCATTTAACCCCAGAAGCCATTCAAACGATTGAACAAACATCACCACTAAAAGTCGAATATTTGGCTATTTGCGAAGCAAAAACGCTGGCGCTGGCGACCATGATTGAGGACGATAAAGATTATGTGGTCATTGCGGCGGCGTGGATAGAAGGCGTTCGGCTGATCGACAACGTAATCCTGACAGCAAGCAAACAAACATTCCAATAGAAAAAACAGTACCTTTGCAGCATGATGATTGAAGTGATGAAATCCAAGATTCACCGGGCAAAAGTAACCCAGGCAGAATTGAACTACGTCGGCAGTATTACGATCGATGAGGATTTGATGGATGCGGCTAATATCATAGCCAATGAGAAAGTGCAAATTGTAAACAACAACAATGGAGCGCGTTTTGAAACGTACGTTATTAAAGGTGCTCGCGGATCGGGAACAATTTGCTTAAACGGTGCAGCAGCGCGTTTAGTACAAGTTGGTGATGTGGTAATTATTATCTCGTATGCTTGGATGAACCATGATGAAGCGAAACAGCACGAGCCATCTTTGGTTTTCCCTGACGACAATAATCAACTTATTTCGTAAACCCAGATTTTTCTACCAATGATTGTCGCGTCGCGAATACAGGCACGTTTAACCAAACATTGATTAACAAAATTTTACCTATGAAACTTTTAAAAACGATCGTGTTAGGATTTATTGCCTTTTTGGCGTTGTGGGCTTGCTCATCGGAAGACAATTTCGATGCTAACGCTCAGTTTGAATTAGACAAGAAAGCAATCAAGAACTTTGCCTCAGAAAAATATCCAAATGCCATAGCGGATAGTAGTGGATCAGGCATCTACTATGAACTAATAAGCAAAGCTGACACCGCTACGTTTCAATACAAATTGAACCCAGATGGTAGTCATATCTTCCCGACAGCAACCGTGAACTATCGCGTACTTTTGTTAAACGGTTCAGAAGTGGACGGAAATCAGGCGGCCGAAGGTTTTGCGTTCGGCCTTAAACAGCTTATTCCAGCTTGGCATAGAGCATTTTTCCCAAAACCATCTGCTAACAGCAAACAAGCTGTGCATGGATTGTTAGATCGCGGTCTTCAACCTGGAGATCACATTCGCTTTATCACGCCTTCCGCATATGCTTATGGAGACCAAAGCCGTGGGAGCATCCCAGCAAATTCTCCATTAATTTTCGAGATCAAAGTACTTAAGATCGTCGATTAAATACATTCAATTTACATTGATGCCTTTTAGGGCATCAATGTAAATTCTGCTAATTTCTTTCCTTCTCCATCTTTCAGCACAAGGCGATCCGCTTTCATTTCGTAACCGTAAACCAACGGAAACACTTTGCTCAAACCATCTTCCACCTCCATCGCGCCCTCACAAAACATCTTAGTCGACATGCCGGCAGAAAAACTCAATAAATTTCCTTCGGAGGCAGTATAATTCCCTCCAATGCCATTACAGCCCGTCACCGCAGCATAGCGCTTATCTTCCGACATCAGCTTTAATGACGGAACCTTACCATTAATTTGCTCCGCAACCGACTTACCGTTCAATTCTACCAAACGCCAAGTAACATTTTCCAACGTTCCGGCCGCCGTCATTTGCTTGTTTTTCTTCTGCGTACTACACGCTCCGATGAGCAGACTGGCTACCAGCACTGCAAAAATCATCCAATTCTTTGTCATTGTCATATCTTTTATTGCTAAACGGGCAACATTCGTGCCTCGCTACATCGTTATATTGAAGCGTTTTCATTAAGTTTGCGTGTAGTTAAGAATTGTTCTAAAAAACATTGTCCGAACTTTTATCCCATATCATCTCGCCTATCGCAATATTTATCTTTATTGCCTTCTTTACGTTGTTTGCTGTTTATGCAGAACGTAAAATAGCTGGTTTTGTTCAGGATAGGCTCGGTCCAATGGAAACGGGAAAGTTTGGTTCCCTTCAAACCATTGCCGATATTCTCAAGCTTATCCAAAAAGAATTTATTACGCCCAGCGTTGCTGATAAGGTATTATTTGCACTTGCGCCGATCGTTATTTTTATTGCCGTTTACATCGGATTTAGTGTAATTCCTTGGGCGCCGGATTTTGCTCCAGCCAATACAAATACGGGGTTATTCTTTATTATGGCGGTTATTTCCATTGATGCGATTGGTATTTTAATGGCAGGATGGGGATCTAATAACAAGTATGCGCTGTTGGGTTCAATCCGTGCGATAGCGCAAATGCTTTCTTACGAAATTCCCATTGGATTATCGCTGATTGCGGTGGTGATGTTATCGCAAACGCTTAATTTAAATGATATTGCCGCGAGCCAAGGCATTCTGGCGACAACAGAAATCAAATTATTCGGTATTTGGGAAATCAATGAGGTCGGCGGTATTTTAGCTTGGCACATTTTCCAAGCGCCACATTTGCTGGTTGTTTATATTATATTTTTTATTGCAACCTTGGCAGAATGTAATCGCGCACCGTTTGATATCCCCGAAGCAGAAAGTGAACTAATTGGTGGTTTTCATACCGAATACGGTGGAATCCGCTTTGCTTTTGTTTTCTTGGCAGAATATGCCATGATGTTTTTGGTTTCGATGATGGGCGTGGTGTTGTTTTTAGGCGCGTGGAATACGCCCCTGCCCAACATCGGCAGTTTGCAATTGGCAACTTGGACGACCGGATTATATTGGGGATTGTTTTGGACCATCTCCAAAACGTTGTTCATCGTCGGCGTACAAATGTGGATTCGATGGACATTACCTCGCTTTCGAGCCGATCAATTGATGAACCTGTGTTGGAAAGTGTTGATTCCAGTTGCCTTCGTTGGTATGGCAATTTCGGGATTGTGGCGTATATTGGTGATGATTTAATTTAATTGGTCGAAAACGTGATTTTAAAAACTACGCTGTACGGAATGAAGACCGCTGTCAAAGGATTGCTTTTGACGGTCAAGCATTTGTTTGCGGCAGGTAGAAAACGTGAAAACCTAGATATTCGCGAAGATGGTTATTTCGACAAGCAAGATGGAACGGTTACTATTCAGTTTCCAAAGCAAACCATTCCAATTCCAGAAGTTGCACGTTATCAATTGGATGTTGAAATATCCGATTGTATTGTTTGCGATCTTTGTGCGAAAGCTTGCCCGGTAGATTGCATTGCGATCGAGGCAATCAAATCACCGGAAGCCATCGGAAAAACCTCAGATGGCAGCGTAAAGCGATTGTATGCTGAAACGTTCGATATCGACATGGCGAAATGTATGTATTGCGGATTGTGCACCGTAGTTTGTCCAACAGAATGCATTACCATGACTGATCAATATGATCGTACCACAACAAAATTAACAGATTTAATATACGGCTTCGCCGAAATGAGTGATCAAGAAGTAGCTCAACGTAAAGAAGAATGGACGCGTTTTCAAGCTGAGAAGGAGGCAGCGAAAGCAAAAAAATAATGGAAACTGTATTATTTTACGCTTTTGCAGCGATGGCTATTTTCGGTGCTTTACTCATGGTAA
Source organism: Sphingobacterium corticis (assembly GCF_042684745.1). NCBI lineage: Bacteria > Pseudomonadati > Bacteroidota > Sphingobacteriia > Sphingobacteriales > Sphingobacteriaceae > Sphingobacterium > Sphingobacterium corticis. The sequence continues at coordinate 239,224 of NZ_JBHUMA010000004.1, forward strand.
GCTTAAAAAATACAGCGCGCGCGCTTTTCCTTTTTTTTATCGTGATTTTTGCCATTGCAGGACTTTGCTTATTCGCTTTAGCCGATTTTGTAGCTATCACGCAAATATTGGTTTACGTTGGCGGTGTGCTTATTCTGATGATTTTTGCATTTATGCTTAGCAATAAAGAACTGCTGAGCGATCTGCAAGATCTATCCGGATCTTTTATACAACTTCCGAATTGGCAATCCGTTTTACTTTCTGTTGGCTTTTTAGCGATTATGGGGTTCGGAATTTGGCAATGGGAACAGAGCTATTCACCAGAATGGATTCAGCAAAATATGCGTAGCGGACAAATCATCCGCGCCAGCGATAACAACATCAATCAGCTCGGCGTGATGTTCATGTCAAGGTATATTCTTCCTTTCGAAATCGTATCTATATTTCTGATGATGACGCTGATTGGCGCTGCGCACGTGGCGAGAAAGGGCGAAAAAGCATGATTCCATTAACACATTTTTTGGCGATCAGCGCTTGCATCTTCTGCATTGGTTTGTACGCCGTATTGGCGAAGCGAAATGCCATCATGATTTTGGTGGGAATCGAGCTGATGATTCACGCCGCTATTCTAAATCTGGTTGCTTTCGGTCGATTCGACAGAGCGTTTTACGGTGGGCAAGTCTTTGCGCTGTTTGCCATTGTGCTAGCTGCTGCTTCGGTGGCCGTCGGCTTATCCATTATTCTTTTGGTTTATCGAAAATATAAAACCATTAATCCTGATCAAATTACCGACTTACGCGATTAATGACGAACCTGCTAAACATATCGCCATCTTTTGCTGCCTTAGCCGTATTGCTTTTCCCATTTTTGGGTTTTGTTTATCAAGCTTGCTTGGGAAGAAAAGATCAAAGTGGTTGGGCAGGTTTGATTGCCATTTGCTTAAGCACAATTTGTAGCGGATTGCTCGTTTTCATTCCCGTTTGGCAACATACTCCCATCGAATCACAAATTAACTGGTTCACCGTCGGTACGCACACATTTTCCGCGGGTATTTTATTGAATAACCTGACGGTTTTGATGCAATTATTGGTATGTGTGATCGCCTTACCCGTCCACATCTATTCGCGCGTTTACATGAAGGGCGATCCCGGATTGCATCGCTATTGGATGTATCTGAGCTTATTTTGCTTCGCCATGCTGGCTTTAACGATTGCGAACAACCTCTTGCTGATGTATGTATGCTGGGAATTGGTCGGATTCGCTTCCTATTTGTTAATCGGGTTTTGGTTTACAAAAGATGCCGCTGCACAGGCGAATAAAAAAGCATTTATTATCAATCGCATTGGCGATTTGGGTTTTCTAATCGGTATTGCCTTAGTTTATGCTAACTTGGGAACGTTGAATCTTTCCGAACTATTTGGTTCGCAAAGTCCAGTTTTTGAGAAAATGTCCGTGCATCATTCTGCATCTTGGACAACCTACGCCGGACTAGCATTTTTCGTGGGTGCGATGGCCAAATCTGCGCAATTTCCGTTGCACGTTTGGTTGCCGGACGCGATGGAAGGCCCAACCTCCGTTTCTTCCTTAATTCACGCTGCAACGATGGTGGCAGCTGGCGTTTTCCTGCTGGCGACTGTTTTCCCATTATTCAATGGAACGACATTATTGGTGATTGCAATCATCGGAGCAATTACGGCGTTAACATCGGCTTATTTCGCGCTAGCGCAACAGGATATTAAAAAAGTTTTAGCCTTTTCGACCATTTCCCAACTCGGATTTATGGTCGTTGCTGTCGGCATTGGCGCTTGGAATGCGGCTATTTTTCACTTGGTAACACATGCGTTTTTCAAATGCTTGCTATTCTTGTGCGCAGGTGCCGTAATTCACGAAATGGCACACGCATTTTCTGCTTCCGGCAAATCCACGCTGAATCCGCAAGATATGCGCAATATGGGCGGACTGCGGAAATTTATGCCGTCTACCTTTATTTTGATGGTGGTTGCTTCTTTAGCGTTAGCTGGATTTCCGCTGACCGCCGGATTTCTATCGAAAGATGCTATCGTTATTGCGTCCTTCGAATGGGCGTTAGCGCATGGCGGTGCTTACATCATCATTCCCATCATCTTAGTTTTGGTCAGTTTCCTCACCGCATTCTATATCGGCAGAATGATTTTCAAGGTGTTTTTTGGAAAGATTCGTTCGTGGTCGGCGAATGATAACCAAGTTCCGGTTTTTCATGAAGCACCAAAAATGATGCTGTTTCCGATGGCATTCCTAGCGATTTGCTCGCTGTTCATCATCTTCTCGTTCCATCCCGCATCATACGCCAACGCAGCATTAATGCGCGGATTGCTTCTTTTATCGGTCTTCCCTCCCATCGAATCGCTTCACATGCTAATTCCGATCATCTTGATCAGTGGATCGGCGATTGGATGGTGGATTGGCTATCGTTGGTATGTAAAAGATGCCTATCCATTTAAAGAAGATAACAAATTGGTCAAGCACGCTTTGAATCAAGGATATATTAACGAATTCTATCAACGAACTTGGGTGCAAGGAACAGTTTTACTTTCCGACGGGTTGTATTGGTTGGATCGAAATATCGTGGATGGACTAGCAATCGGTTTAGCAGCGATCACGCGTATGATTAGCACTTTTTCCGCATGGATCGATCGCTACATCGTAGATGGTTTGGTAAATTTAGTTGCGCAAACCGGCTATTATTTGGGTCATTTGCTTCGCTGGATACAAAATGGCCGATTGCAAGGTTACATGGGTTTTGCGTTTACCATGGTTTTATTTGGCATACTTTATTTGGTTTTACGATAACATGGGATTATTATCTATACTCATATTTCTTCCACTATTAGCTGCTTTGGTGATTCTGTTATTGCCATCATCAGCGAATGGAAAAGCAAAATATCTTGCGCTGGCAGCGGCCCTCGCACAGTTAGTTTTATCGGGCTATTTGTATGTCCAATTTGATCCTTCATTGGCAGGCGTAAACGATGTCAAGAGCTTTCAATTCGTGGAACAACTGTCGTGGATCCGATTACAAATCGGTAGCGAGCGATTGCTTGAAATCGATTATTTCCTTGGATTGGACGGCATTTCCTTGCCATTAATTGTTTTAAGTGCATTTGTGATGTTGATGGCTATCGGCGCATCCTGGAATATGCAAAAAAGCGTGAAAGGATATTTCGCCTTGTTGATGCTCTTAAACACGGCCGTGATGGGTATCTTCTGTGCATTAGATTTCTTTTTGTTTTATATTTTCTACGAAGTGATGCTTTTGCCGCTGTATTTCCTGATCGGAATTTGGGGCGGCGTTCGTCGAGAATACGCTGCGGTAAAGTTCTTTATTTACACCTTATTAGGTTCGGTTTTCATGTTATTGGTGATCGTCGGGCTGTATTTCTCGGTAACTAATCCGGAAACTGGTGCGCATACGTTCAACATGTTGCACATGATGAATCCAGCGAACTTCAGTGAAGATGCATTTTTCGGTTGGGGACAGAATTTTCACGAGATATTCGGTATTCCGGCGAGAATGCTCGGATTTATTATTCTATTTATCGCCTTCGCAATCAAAGTTCCAATTGTACCGCTTCATACCTGGTTGCCGGATGCGCACGTGGAAGCACCAACGCCGGTTTCCATTATATTAGCTGGAATTCTACTGAAAGTCGGCGGTTATGGAATCCTACGCGTTTGCATTGGCATTTTCCCAGATATTGCAGCTCAAACGAATTGGTGGCTTGCGTTGATTGGCGTTGTTTCCATTTTATACGGTGCGTTTAACGCTTTGGCGCAAAAAGATTTGAAACGCTTAATCGCTTATTCATCCGTTTCGCACATGGGATTCGTGCTGTTGGGAATCGCTTCGCTAACCGCGGAAGGCATTTCTGGAGCAATGTTCCAGATGATTAGTCACGGATTTTTATCCGCTTCTTTATTCTTTTTAGTGGGTGTTATTTATGACCGTGTGCATGATCGTAATATTTATAGTTTCCGAGGATTGGCCAGCCACATGCCAAAGTACACCGTTTATGTCGCCATCGCATTTTTTGCTTCGTTAGGGCTTCCTGGTTTCTCGGCTTTTATTGGAGAAGCTTTCGTCATTATCGGCACATTCAATAGCGAATCCGTCGGAACGGGTATTCCGCGTTGGATGGCTGCTGGCGGATCGATTGGTATTCTGTTAAGCGCGGCTTATTTCCTTTGGACCTTACAACGTATGTTCTTTGGACAAACACGATTAAAAGGAGGAGAATCCTGGGCAACGGAGCTAACAGATGTCACGCCGCGCGAACAGCTCGTTTTTATTCCTGCCTTAGCATTGGCGATCGTTTTAGGCATCATGCCATCATTGGTATTCACCCCGCTAAATGAAGGTGTTTTGCGTTTGGTTTCAATGGTTTCATCATTTTTATAGAAAAGGAGAACCATGCACGAATTTGCGCCACAGATAACCAGCAGTATTGATCATATCGTAGAATCTCTACGTTTTTTTCGTCCGGAGTTAGCACTCAGCATCGGGTTTATCTGCACGATTTTCTGTACGCTATTCGTCGATCGCATTTGGCAATCGTCTTCCTTATGGAGCTTCTTGCTTACCATCGCAGCGGCGTTCTATTTCAATATCGGAGAAGAACTGTCGACCACGTCCATGTTTTTTGACATGCTGACGATCGACCATTTCTCTCAATCCGTTCGTGGCATTGTATTGATTTCGACATTGATCATCGGAATCTATCTGCAACAATTCGTCAAATTGCAGGCGCTGGACAAGCGTACTGGTGATATTTTTTCGATTCTGATTGCGACAACTTTGGGAATGCACGCGTTGGCACTTACGACCAATTGGCTGTTAGCGTTTATCGCTATTGAAATGGTATCCATTGGTTCCTATGTGCTGGTTGCTTACTTCGCAGAGAAGAAAAGTGAGTCCGAAGCCGCAATGAAATATGTGCTTTTTGGATCGGTTTGCGCAGCATTTATGCTGTATGGAATATCGCTGATTTATGGCTTTACCGGATCGTTGAATTTCACGAGCATGGAGCAAATGAAAGGTTTAATTGCTGCGCCGACCGTAATGAGTACAATTGCCTTGCTTTTCGTATTTGTCGGCATCGGTTTTAAATTGGGGTTCGTCCCATTCCATGTTTGGACGCCAGATGTTTACGAAGGTGCACCGACGCCCATCACGGCATTCTTATCCACCGTTCCGAAAGTTGCTGCTGTTGCTCTTTTTAGTCGGCTGATCTTGGCATGGACAGCCAGTCCATTCTATTTTGGTGAAGTAACGTTACATTTCTTGTGTTTTATTTCTGTTGTCACCATGTTAATCGGAAATTTGGTGGCGTTGCGCCAGCAAAACATCAAGCGAATGATGGCTTATTCTTCCATCGGACACACAGGTTTTCTGTTATTAGCGGTGTTGAGTTATGTGCATAGTGAACCCGAAGTTTTGCTTTTTTATTTAGCGGTGTATACCTTGATGAATTTAGCAGTGTTCGGCTTTGTAATGTTGCTTGAACATCAAACAGGATCAACACAATTGGAAAGTTATGCTGGTTTAGGAAAGCGTTTTCCGATTGTATTTGCGTGCTTAACCTTCGTCGGCATATCTTTGGTGGGCTTACCACCAACTGCCGGATTTATTGGAAAGTTATTTGTCTTTTCTTCCATATTCGACATTTATCAAAACCTCGATCAAGAGCTGTATCTTTATCTACTAATCGTGGGTGTACTCACTTCCGTGATATCCCTTTTCTACTATTTAAAAATTCCTTTGTACAGTTTTCTGCGGAAGTCGCCGGATTTTGTATCTACCGAAAATGTCCGCATTGCATCGCAACCGATTTATCTATTAGCGATTCTCTTTACCATCATTCTTTTTGTTTCCGGTTTGTTCCCGGCCCTACTTTTGGACGTATTTCGAGCTCATTAATCAGAAGTTTCCGTTCTCCTTTTTCATTTTCAAGCATGAAGGTACAGGTCGGCTACAGCGTAGAAATACGAGCGATTGTATTAAATTTGTCGGCATATAAATACATAGCCTGAAAACCGAATGAGCAAGAAACCCGTTTTTCCGTACAATCCAAAATATCCTTCGATAGCCGATCTAAAACGTCGCGCTAAATGGCGCATTCCCAAATTTGCGTTCGATTATTTGCAAGATGGATGTAATGAAGAACTGAATCTTGCACGCAACGAATCGGATTTCGACAATATCTACCTTAAACCACATTACCTAAAAGTGGGTGGTGACATTGATATGTCGGTTGAATTATTTGGCAGAAAATACAGCGCTCCATTTGGTATTTCGCCTATTGGCCTACAAGGTTTGATGTGGCCAAATGCGCCGGAAATTCTAGCAAAAGCTGCTACAAAACACGACATTCCTTACACGCTGAGTACGGTGTCCACATCGAGTATCGAACGTATTGCCGAAGTTTCCGATGGTAAAGCTTGGTTTCAGCTCTATCATCCAACAGAAGATCGCTTGCGCGATGATATTCTAAATCGATTGAAAACGGTAGAATGTCCGGTATTAGTTGTGCTAGTCGATGTACCGTCTTTTGGATTACGCTACCGCGAAATTAAAAGCGGACTTTCCATGCCGCCGAAAATGAACATCGAAAACATCTTTCAAGCGATGGTATGTCCGGAATGGGGAATTAAAACGTTGAAACATGGCATTCCTTCGTTCGCAACGCTGAAACCTTATATGGAAAAAGGATTGGATTTGAGTCAGCTTGGGCAATTTATGAACCGCACCTTCACCGGAAAAGTGAATATGGAAAAGGTGAAAGCGATTCGTGATATTTGGAAAGGGCCTTTAGTGCTGAAAGGAATTGCGAGCGAAGAAGATATGGAAGGTGCGATTCAATTAGGTGTGGATGGCGTAATTATTTCGAATCATGGCGGTCGACAAATTGATGCAGGAGAATCATCACTGATCTCCTTGATCAAATTAGCAAATAACCCGAATTATGCTGGAAAGCTTAAAATTATGATGGACGGTGGTATTCGATCGGGTGTGGATTTAGGTCGCGCACATGCCGTTGGTTCCGAATTCAATTTTATGGGAAGACCGTTTATGTACGGCGTGGGTGCTTTAGGCGACGAAGGAGCGGATCATACGATCAATTTGTTTAAAGCCCAATTGTATCAAGTGATGCAACAACTCACTTTAGAGCGCGTGAGCGATTTTCCGGATCGCCTGATCCGATAGTTCGCGCATCCGCGATTCTAAAAAATACGTATCTTTGCCGCATGATTACAGCAGAGCGCTATCACGATATTTCATGCGGACATCGCGTGGTGGGACACGAAGGAAAATGTCGATTTTTACATGGACATAATTACCGCATTCATTTCGTGGTTGCAGCTGAACAGCTGGATGAATTAGGCCGTGTATTGGATTTCTCTGTCATTAAGGAAAAGCTTTGTATGTGGTTGGAAGAAGAATATGACCACAAATTCTTGATTTGGGAACAAGATGAACTTTTACCGCAGCTTCGTGCTATTACCGAACACAGCTTGGTGGTTGTTCCCTTCAATCCTACCGCCGAAAACATTGCACAACATCTCGTAGAAGTGGTCGGGCCAAAACAGCTTGCTGGTACTAATACGCGATTAATCTCATGTAAAGTCGAAGAAACTGCGAAGTGCTCAGCGACGTATGCGTTGGGAAGTTAGAAGTGGGAAATAGTATTTAGTAGTTAGATATTAGTATTTAGATGGGAGAAGTGAGAAATTAAAAAGTAAAAATGTGCTTTAACAACTTTACATCTAAACCCCTATTCAACTCTATTAAACCCCTGAAGACTTCATCGCGAACCTTTCCATTTCCTCAAAATGCCGCCTAAGCGGATTGGCAGTAGCACAGGAATGCACGAACGCGGTTGCCAAAATACGGTAAGCGGCGAGTTTAACTTCGTTGAGCCCTTCGGGGTTTGCATACGTTTGCGGTCAAAAGTATGAGCCCGCCCGGTTTCGGGCATCCTATCCAAACCGTTCTTTAAACGCATTTTCCAAAGCAAACATTTCATCACGCAGCTTCGCTGCTTCCAAGAAATCCATGTTTTTGGCCGCTTTCTCCATGCGCTTGCGCACCGTTTCGATTGCTTTTTCCAAATCCTTTTTGCCCATGTATTCGATCATCGGATCGGCCGCTACCGTGGAAGCCAAATCCGGTTCTACATAAGCTTTTGCTTCACCACCTTTGATGTCGGCAACAGATGTTTGTTCAAGAATTTCTTCGCGCGACTTTCCAACCGTTCTCGGTGTAATTCCATGTTTCAAATTGTACGCTATTTGCTTATCCCGACGACGATTCGTTTCCTCGATCGTCACTTCCATACTTTGCGTCATCTGATCGGCGTACATAATCACACGCCCTTTATCGTTACGCGCAGCACGACCGATCGTTTGAATTAAGGAACGTTCCGAACGTAAAAAACCTTCTTTATCTGCGTCTAAAATGGCGACCAAAGTGACTTCCGGCAGATCCAAACCTTCACGAAGTAAGTTCACACCGACCAATACATCGAACTCACCTAAACGCAATCCACGCAGAATTTCTACACGTTCCAAAGTTTTCACTTCCGAGTGGATATAACGCACCTTGATATTTAATCGCGTCATGTATTTCGTTAGCTCTTCCGCCATCCGTTTGGTCAACGTCGTCGCCAAAATACGTCCACCTTCTTTAATCGTTTTATCTACTTCTTCCAACAAATCATCCACCTGATTGATTGCGGGACGAACCTCAATCACAGGATCCAACAATCCAGTCGGACGAATAACCTGCTCGACAACTACACCTTCCGTTTGTTGCAACTCATAATCTCCCGGCGTAGCCGAAACATATAATGTTTGGTTGGTCAACGATTCGAATTCCGGAAAATTCAAAGGCCGATTATCTAAAGCTGCGGGCAAACGAAATCCGTGTTCGACCAAGGAAATTTTCCGTGATCGGTCTCCACCATACATGGCGCGAACTTGCGGTAAAGTAACATGACTTTCATCGATCACCAACAAATAATCGTCGGGGAAATAATCGAGCAAACAGAACGGACGCATGCCCGGCGTTCTTCCATCGAAAAAGCGAGAGTAATTTTCAATACCAGAACAATAGCCCAGCTCGCGCATCATCTCCAAATCATAGTTTACACGCTCTTCCAATCGCTTTGCTTCCAGCAACATACCATCGCCTTCCAGCTGTGCCTTGCGTTGTACCAATTCTTCCTGAATCTGCCAAATGGACTGCGTAAACTTGTCCTTCGGCGTCACAAAAAGGTTAGCGGGATATAATGCAAGTTCTTCATGCTTTTCTAAAGTAGCTCCCGAAATAGGATCAATCGTACTCAATTCCTCGATTTCATCGCCGAAAAAAGAAATCCGATAAGCGGTATCCAAATAAGCGGGATATACATCCACCGTATCGCCTTTCACACGAAAGGTTCCACGTTTAAAATCGGCTGTAGTTCGTGCATAAAGAATTTCGACCAAGCGATGGAGAAAATTATTTCTGGAAACGGTCATCCCGACACCGAAACGAAAAATAGAACGGGAAAAATCCTCTGGATTTCCCATACCGTAAATGCATGAAACCGATGAAACTACAATCACATCGCGACGGCCGGACATCAATGCAGAAGTCGTCGCTAAGCGCAACTTTTCAATCTCCTCATTAATCTGCAAATCCTTTTCTATATACGTGCTAGTAGACGCAATAAATGCCTCCGGCTGGTAGTAGTCGTAATAACTGACAAAATACTGCACCGAATTATTCGGAAAAAACTGTTTGAATTCCCCATATAATTGTGCCGCCAACGTTTTATTATGACTGAGAATTAACGTGGGCTTTTGCGTTTGCTGGATGACGTTCGCCACCGTAAACGTTTTCCCCGATCCGGTAACTCCCAAAAGTGTTTGATACGTTTCTCCCTCATTCACGCCTTTCACAAGCTCTTTAATCGCTTGCGGTTGATCTCCCGTCGGTTGGTATTCTGATGTTAATTCGAACTTCATGCGCTGACAATGTAAGGATTATAATTAATCATAACAAGGCGGTGGAAAAAGGGTTTTGATAAACTATTCCTAAATAATGACGTTAGCCTAGACACACATGAACCGAGCTTGCGAGCTCCTCGAAGATAATATTCCATATAGCCGTGAAAAAACCAAACTTTATATGAACTTATTTTGTTAAATTACTTAACTAAAGATCTAGGTCATGGTTACGATATTTACTCAACAAAACAGCGTTATCAATCAATATCTTGTAGAACTTCGCAATACCGATATTCAAAAAGATCGAATGCGTTTTCGCAGAAATCTGGAACGTGTTGGAGAAATAATGGCCTACGAAATCAGCAAAGTTTTACCTTATCGAGCTGCCGAAGTGGAAACGCCGCTAGGTTTGGCGCAAACGCATGTTTTAGCAAAGCAACCTATTTTACTGACGATCATTCGTGCCGGATTGCCATTTCACCAAGGCTTTCTGAACGTATTCGATGAGGCGGATTCTGGATTCATTGGTGCATATCGACACACCAAAAAAAGTGGAGAATTTGAAATTCACAAAACTTATCAGAATACACCCGATTTGAATGATCAAATCGTTATCGTGGCCGATACCATGTTGGCCACCGGAAAAAGCTTAGTGCTTTGTTGTAAGGAAATTTTAGCTGCTTACAACATAAAAGAACTCCATATTGCCACCGTGATCGCCTCCGAGGAAGGCGTACAACACGTCCGCGCATTTTTACCCGAAGCTAAAATATGGGTCGGTGATTTGGATAAAGAATTAACCAGTAAATCATACATTGTTCCCGGCTTGGGTGATGCCGGCGATTTGGCTTTTGGAGTTAAGGATTAGGTTTTGCAAGCGGATGGATGCGCTTTTTAGCTGCTTATAAAAAGCTTCGTTTTGTGAGGCATCATCTTTGTGAGCAATTACCTTAAATAGTGGATTCACCTCAAAAAATTGTTACAATCTATTTAACTTCAAATTCCGCAAAGACAGTAATTTTTTGTTTTGATTTTTGATAGTCAGATTTCACATAATATTTGACAATTCTGTATCTACCTGCCTCATATTTGATTCTGTCTTTATAAAGTGTCTTATCAAAATTACCGCTATTGGTTGGATTTAGTTGCCAACCAAGGTCATTGAACATAACATCATTCGGAGAAGCTTCTTTCCATTCCTTATTTTCCAAATTTTCAATCTTGTAATGGAGCCCTGTCATAATCGTATCGTGAGTATTATTGGACATAACTACTTTTACAGTATCAGGAATATGGGATAGTTTAAACACATTTGGCTTAATTGACAATGATACAGTTTTTTCCACCGTGTCGTTTACCTGTTCTTTATTGATTGATTGTCTGTTAATATTCGATTGATTACAATTTGATAAGAGTGTAATGGAAATTATAGATACGATAAGATTTTTCATTTCTACGTTTTTATCATTGTTAACACTTTGAATATATGATTTTATTTTACCTCTATACCCCTCGTTTTTTGAGACGAGCAGGTAGTGCTAGCTAGGTATACCGCCGATGAAAGAATTATAGAAGTTATTGAAAATATTCAATAGGTTAATAATTGACCAGTTTAAAAAACGCCTGAAGATCCACACCTCAAGCGTTTCTTATGGAACTAGTTCACATTTTGATTTGAAACAATGTCCTTTGTCCTGAACAAAAATTCTGTAGTAGTAATTTATTCGCATTCAACTAGAAAAAGGTATATTCAAAATTCTTCCCAAAGTTACCAATTCACGCATCTTCAAAAGATCAAGTAGCTATTGCAATAATTTATTCTGCAATCTTCTTATTGCTTCTTTTTGTTTAGCGTATTGAAATTTCGAATTCTGTCGTTTGTTAGGTAGGATACAATCAGAACAATAAGAAAGACCAAGCCTACAACAATTTGAAGAATTGGATCTCCAACGGCATAGTGAGCTAAAGATGCTGAACCGAACATGATTGCAAACCCTATGTATGCAATCTCTTTCAATAACCGTATAGGAATCCAAATTAATACTGCACCTATCAGCTTTGTTACGCCCAATTCGATCCTAAAATAATCTGCGGGCAATCCTAGGTGCGCCATACTTTCCTTCACTTCGGGCTTAAAGAGGGTTTCAAAGCCTATAAATATCATCATAGCTGAAATAATTCCTGTAGTTACGTAATAAGTAATTTTGTTTGCTTTCATTTTTTAACTTTTAAAATTTAATAAGACAAAACTACGTATATTAGCTTTATAAAAGTTAGTAGTATCTAAAAGGTAAGTAGTTACTTTTAGGTAAGTACTGTATAATTAAATATGAAATGGCAAATAATGCTTTAACGTTTTCGACACCGGAATGCACAAATCGTCTATCTGCTACAGAAGATGCGTTGTTTGTTCTTGGAGGGAGGTGGACCATACGCGTTATGATAGCAATTTTAGGTGGGCACACACGCTTCAACGATCTACAAAGGACTTTGACAGGGATATCAGCAAAAGTATTATCAAACGAACTGAAAAAACTGGAAGAAAATCATTTGATTAAACGAACAGTTTTTGCGGATGAGATACCGGTTTTAATAGTATATCAGGCTACTGAATATAGTAGGTCTCTTAAAGACATTATTACAGCGCTATCGGCGTGGGGATCAAATCATAAAAAACAGATAACCACTAATTATTAGTGTACTGCTTTTAGAGCATTAATTATCGTATCCATGGTGCAACAAAAGTTATGTTCGTTTTGTGAGACAGCCCACGGATTCACGACAAAGGACTTTACATTAAATTCCTTTGCATGGTTTAATTCACAAAAACTTGTCGAGGTACAAATTTGATTTAGTAGTTTTGGGCACTACACAATTAACCGTCAATATGCAACTCGCAAATAATTTATCAAAATCTAAAAAAGCACTCTTTATTTACGGATCTGTCTTTTTTATTCTTATGATAGCATGGAATCTTGATTTAATACCAGGCATGAGAAGCTTCGTCCCTTGGTTTTCTGATCAATTTCTAGACATCCAAATCGCGAGTTTTACGAACGGGAGTGGCGACACGACCTATGACCATATCTATATATTATTAATAACAGCCATCACGTTAGTCAGTGGAACAATATGGATCCAAATTGGTAGTACACAAAAAAGCTACGATATCCCTATGTATTAGCTGAATTTAATTATCAGATACTTTCTTGGGTATATGATGTTTACGTATGGATTGGTCAAAATACTACACATACAGTTTAGACCCCCTAATTTAACAGAACTTCTTATACCCTTTGGAGATCGTTCGCCAATGGGGCTTGCGTGGGCATACATGGGGCATTCAAAGGGATTCGGCATTGTATTAGGTGTAGCAGAATTACTAGTCGCCTTCTTGCTGCTTTTTCGCAAGACATACATACTGGGAGCATGTGTTGGCATATTTGTATGCGTGAACATATTTGCTGTCAACCTATTTTTTGATGTTCCAGTAAAATTGTTTTCAGGTCTGCTACTATTAATGTCTATCTTTTTAGTCATACCAGACCTGCAAAGGTTACTGCAGTTTTTTCTTTTGAATCAGCCAACTCAGCCTAAAGCTTTTCCGATAGCTTTGCAATCTCGGTTGGCTAAAATCACTCGTTATGGAATGCTAGGATTATACATTGTTGCGCTTTGCTTTGTTGGACATATGTACTATACATACAGACCACCTGCCGGAGGGGCAGAATCAATTACACCACTTTATGGTATTTACAATGTGAAGCATTTCGTCAAAGAAGGTGATACTATACCTCCGTTAACTACCGATTCAGTAAGGTGGAGTCAACTTATTATTCAAAAGCCAGGGTCAGCACAGATCAAATTTATGAATGGTAGGATTAGCGCAGTAGATCTTAAAGTCGATCAAGATAAGCAGGAACTAGTTTTAGTTAAAAAAGAGGGAGATAATTCTATTAATTCCATTCTGAAATACAAGATCATAAATGAGGATTTGAAGATATTAGGCAAACTCGAAGAGATAGATCACGCAATTGATTTGGAAAAGTATGATCTTCAGAAATTCCGATTAATCAACACCCCTTTTAGGTGGATTAATGAATACCCTGACAACAAGTAGACTAACTTAGATAAATTAGGTAGAAAAGATGCTAAAATTTACTTCGTTTTGTGAGACTGATCTTATTTGTTTTAAGATATGATCAGATCGAATGCTATAACCTCCTAAATTTATTTACCTGCTCCGTCGTTGTATTAATGTTTGGATATGTATCGGTGACACGCATGATTAGCTCGTCACGAGATACACTAATTTTAAAACCATAAAATCGGGATGATGATGTTGCTGCATATTTACAGTACAATGAATCATTGCTGAGATAATATTCTCCTGTTCCTCCTTGAAAGTCGAATTTTCCATTCTCTTTAAAATCGTAGAAAATTGTTTTGTCGTTTACTGTATCTGTAGTGACGGTTCTATTTCCATCTTGTATTCTTATAAGATCTTGAGTACTTAAATACCATCCTCCATAAATAGAAGCTTGTTCAAGTTCACTCGTTTTATCGCATGAAACTAATGCTGCTAGAAGGAAAAAAAGGCCAAAATACATTCTCATAAGTACCACTAGATCAATAATTATACCTATTTAGGCGAAGCCTTTAGAATTTAAAACATAAATAATTTGTTCTATACTTTCGTTTTGTGAGACATTCTAAAGAACGTATATCTATACCTGATATAGGGTGATCTTTTTTATAAGATTGCTTCCTGCAGACTTGAATTCAAAAAAATATGCGAAGTGAATAACACCTTTGGAAACTTCGAGATAGCCATTGCAAGCTCCAAATTTACCATGTGATAAGATCTGATCAATTGTAAGACTTGTAGGTTTACTTTGCTTTTCTAAGAGTTTTTTTAGATTTTCCTTATTATTTATTGCTGGTTTATCTATCCGCTGATATACAAAACTTTCATTAATGTTCTTCAGTAAGTTGTCGTAATTGCCGTTGTATAGGTCAATTACTAAATCTTTCACAATCCTTCTTTTAGGGGAATTGTTACAATCATTTGGGGCTGTAATCTTCATATCACACAATTTTCAATTAGCTTTTAATATAGCAAACATAAGGTATAAGAAATTAAAGAAACTTGCCTTGTGATAGGTAATTACATTCGTTTTTTGAGACAAGTGTAGCTTCCTTATCAGGAAATTAGACCTAATAAAAGGTTTGTTGAGATTAGTCGTTCTAACAGGTAAGGCTACCTTAAGTTTAGAATGTTTAATACATGCAAATAAGTAGTGAGTTTGAAATTTTAAAAATTTATTCCTTATGTTTATATGACCAATCCCGATATCTATAAGAAACTTTCCATCATTTGTGAAAAAATATTCCCGTGAATTGTTTACAAGCTTAATAGCAGGTGCTATAGTAGGTTTTGTCATTTCAATAGTCCGCGATAATAATTTTGCAATAGCCTTATGCACGATAGGTTCATTCGGTTTTAGAGTCGCTATGATATTGAGGAGTTATACCCAGACTCAAACAACGTAGTGTGTTTTGCGTTCGTTTTGTGAGACAGATATAACTACTTACGTCACACATTTTATATATGTAAAGCTTTAGATATATTAATCTTGAACTGTTTTGGTAAGGCTTCAAGATTGGCGCTTGAAATTAAACTTTTAATGTCTATTTTTATTGAAGCAATTTTGCAGATACATGCAAAATAAATATACCGAAAAAGCCTAACTTATGAAAAACGCAACTATTAAACTACCTGTGTTATATGAAGAAATTTTAACGGAATCTAGAAAAATCAATTTTCCGATGTTATCAGATTTATATACCGGAAGTTTTTTAAGAACGCTAGTAAGTTCGAAACCGACAGGCCGTTTCTTAGAGCTTGGTACGGGAACAGGACTTTCTCTAGCTTGGATAGTTGAAGGAATGACTAATAGGTCTTCAATAGTATCGATTGACAATGACCAGTATTGTCAATCAGTAGCTCGTCATATGTTTGGATCTGATCCAAGGGTATCCTTAATTTGTACAGATGGGAATGAATGGATAATGGAGAATATTGAAGAAAGGTTCGACTTCATTTTTGCAGATGCTTGGCCAGGCAAATATAGTTTGCTTGATGAGACTTTATCCATGCTAAACCCGGGGGGATTTTATCTGATTGACGACATGCTTCCCCAACCAAATTGGCCAGACGGACATCAAGAAATTGTTGACAACTTGATTTCAGAGCTGCAAAAATATTCGAATTTACAAATTACTGTTATAAACTGGTCTACAGGTCTTATTCTAGTCTCTAAAATATAGAAAACAATGATAAATAGTAACTTACAAAACATAATAGTGTCCTCTGCGTCTTTGTTTTATAGCATAAGTTTCGTTTTGTGAGACTGATCTTATTTGTTTTAAGATATGATTAGATCGAATGCTATAACCTCCTAAATTTATTTACCTGCTCCGTCGTTGTATTAATGTTTGGATATGTATCGGTGACACGCATAATTAGCTCGTCACGAGATACACTAATTTTAAAACCATAAAATCGGGATGATGATGTTGCTGCATATTTACAGTATAGTGAATCATTGCTGAGGTAATATTCTCCTGTTCCTCCTTGAAAGTCGAATTTTCCATTCTCTTTAAAATCGTAGAAAATTGTTTTGTCGTTTACTGTATCTGTAGTGACGGTTCTATTTCCATCTTGTATTCTTATAAGATCTTGGGTACTTAAATACCATCCTCCATAAATAGAAGCTTGTTCAAGTTCACTCGTTTTATCGCATGAAACTAATGCTAGTAAAAGGAAAAATAGGCCAAAATACATTCTCATAAGTACAACTAGATCAATAATTATACCTATTTAGGCGAAGCCTTTAGAATTTAAAACATAAATAATTTGTTCTATACTTTCGTTTTGTGAGACATTCTAAAGAACGTATATCTATACCTGATATAGGGTGATCTTTTTTATAAGATTGCTTCCTGCAGACTTGAATTCAAAAAAATATGCGAAGTGAATAACACCTTTGGAAACTTCCAGATAGCCATTGCAAGCTCCAAATTTACCATGGGATAAGATCTGATCTATTGTCAGACTTGTGGGTTTACTTTGCTTTTTTAAAAGCTTTTTTAGATTTTCCAGTTATTTACCTTATAATCTGTCGCGTATTTTATCGCGCATACGTTTTTATATAAAAAACCTATTATGAATAAGATATATTTCATCATCTCCTTTGCAGTAATTCTATCTGCCTGTTCCAAGGAGGAGTCTGCCCCTAACGATTGCTTAGCGAAAATGCGCAATCACTTCCGAAAACAACTGACCTGTAGTAAATCAGACAACATGCCAATGAGTAACAATTTATCTCGGGGAGTATACAAAGGAAAAGTGGTTTATTATATAACTACAATATGCCCCAATTGCTTAACTGCCCCTCCTCAAAAAGGGTATACCTGCGAAATGGAAGAGGTCACCTTTTCAGACTATAGAGACGTGAGCGATGAAAAGATGGTATATAACAGTTGTACGCGTCAATTCACAGAGTAAAAACCAATTAGAAGTTATGTTTTTTCGTTTTGTAAGAAATATTTACAATCTAAAAGGACAGTATTTGATATAACCGTTTATTTCAAATCCAATATTTATCAAAAAAGCGGATCTGCATCTATAATTTCTGCGCTTGGGTACTTATATTAGTTTCATAAAAATGTACGTAATGCTGCCTTATGAGATATAGATTTGTGAAACAATACCTTGAGACAATAAATAATATGAAACATAGACGATTGATGAATCTATTATTTTTGTCGCATAAAACGACCATTAGTTTGAAAACAATCTCTAAATAAAATCCCTATCATCCTTACAAATCAATTCAGCCAACAAAACTTAATAAATACTTAATAGTAAAGCAGATACAAATGCGTACATTTAAGAGTACGTAATCTCTTTACTATGAATTGGCAAAAATTCAACGGAGAAACACTCCATGTACCGATCCTCCAAGCGGTAGAAGAAACCATTGTCCGAGAGCACAACCTAGGAAACAAACTCAAAATTTACATTGGCACCGATTCGCAGGTAAAACGCCGTGTGGTGGAGTTTGCAACCGTGATTGTCTTTCTGCGGGAAAATCGAGGCGGTTTTATGTTCATCCACAAAGACCGAAAAACGCATACCATGTCCATCAAAGAAAGGATGTTGATCGAAGTGCAACATTCCATCGAAATCGCTTACCAAGTATGTCCGTTGTTGGATCAGTATCAGGTCGATTTGGAAGTGCACGCAGATATCAACACTAACCCCAATTTCCAGTCGAATGCTGCTTTAAAGGAAGCAATGGGCTACATCATGGGCATGGGATTTATGTTTAAGGCAAAGCCTGAATCGTTCGCAAGCACAAATTGCGCGAACAAGCTGGTGCAGTAAAAGATTTACTATCTTTACGGCGCTAAGCAACGCGTAAATGCCGACAATCTTTCACGATTTTCTCCAACAACTTGCTCAAACCAGTTGGTTGGAATGGATAGCGACGCTATCAGGTTTAGCTTGCGTTTACCTCGCCGCCAAGCAAAATATCTGGAACTGGCCAATTAGTATTATCAGCGTCAGCCTATATCTCTACATCTTCTATCAGTCCAGAATTTACGGCGACAGCATCCTTCAAATTTACTTTTTACTCACGGCGATTTACGGTTGGTATTATTGGCGAAAACGCGATCAATCCGATGAGAAACCAATCAGTTCCTTAAGCATTCGTCAGCAAGCGATTTATTTCGCAATCATTTTGGCGTTGGGCGCAGCAATTGGCTTTTGTTTAGATCGATGGACAGACAGCGATGTACCATATATCGATGGTTTGTGCACCTCTATGAGCTTTATCGCGCAATTTTTGATGACGCGCAAATACGTACAAAGCTGGGCGATTTGGGTCGCGGTTGATGTGCTGTACATTCCACTTTATCTGCACAAGGATTTAGCTATGACTGCCGTATTATATTTTATCTTTGCGGTAATCGCATGGAATGGATATCGCGATTGGCGAAAAACTTTCCTCAACACAACATGGCAAAAATGAAAGATTCGGAATTGATTAAGATAGCTGTTGTTGGACCGGAATCCACCGGAAAATCGACTATGGCGAAAAGTTTGGCAACCCATTTCGATACCATTTGCGTCCCCGAATATGCGCGCTATTATTGTCAGGATTTGAATAACCAATATACGTTGCAGGATGAAGTGAATATGTTTTTCGGACAATTGGCGTTGGAAGATGCCCTGTCCTCTTCAGCAAAAAACAATCTGCTCATTGCCGATACGACCATTATGACGATCAAGATTTGGAGCGATCACTTGTTTGGCGAAACTCCTGAAAACGTATTAGCGGAAATTACTAACCGCAAGTATGACCTTTATCTACTCATGGACATTGACCTACCTTGGGAAGATGATCCGTTACGCGATTTTCCCGAACAACGTCCACATTTTATGGACGTTTGGAAAAAGGAATTAATAAAGTTGAATGCCAACTATCTGATTATCTCCGGATTGGATGAGAAACGAATGGAAAATGGTGTGCAAGCTGTCCAAAATTATTTAGACAGCCTCCGTTAATTCTGCTTCCGTATCTATTTCCACGCGCAAATTGTTGACAATGTGCTTTTGTCTATCCGGCGTGTTTTTGCCCATGTAGTATTCCAGCAAATGCGTAAGCTTATTTTCTTTCGATAAAATTACCGGATCAAGACGCATATCCTTTCCAATAAACAACCCGAATTCGGATGGAGAAATCTCGCCCAAACCTTTGAAACGCGTAATTTCGGGCTTGCCACCTAACTTTTTGATAGCATCTTGTTTTTCTACCTCGGAATAGCAATAAATGGTTTCTTTCTTATTTCGAACGCGGAAAAGTGGCGTTTGTAAAATAGAAACGTGTCCGGCTTTCACCAAATCCGGGAAAAATTGCAAAAAGAAAGTCAATAGCAACAAACGAATGTGCATACCATCGACATCGGCATCGGTGGCCACGACGATATTATTATAGCGTAACCCATCCAATCCATCCTCAATATTCAAGGCATGTTGCAGCAAGTTGAATTCTTCGTTTTCGTAAACGATTTTCTTCGACATGCCAAACGAATTCAATGGCTTTCCTTTCAAACTGAAAACTGCTTGCGTCATCACATCACGCGATTTCGTGATCGATCCACTGGCTGAATCCCCCTCGGTAATAAACAAGGTAGTTTCTTGATTACGCTCATGTTTGTCGGAAAAATGCAGCTTACAATCGCGTAATTTACGGTTGTGCAAAGAAGCCTTCTTCGCACGCTCATTGGCCAATTTTTTAATACCGGCAATATCCTTACGTTCGCGTTCAGATTGCAAAATCCGCTTTTGCAAAGCATCCGCCGTATCTGGATTGCGGTGCAAGTAATCATCCAATGCCTTCTTCACGAAATCATTGACGAACGTACGCACGCTCGGACCTTCCGGACCAATATTTTGCGAACCCAACTTGGTTTTCGTTTGGGATTCGAATACAGGTTCCTGCACTTTTATAGCAATCGCACCGATAATCGAAGCACGAATATCCGACGCATCATAATCCTTTTTGTAGAATTCGCGAATGGTTTTCACAACCGCTTCGCGGAATGCCGCTTGGTGCGTACCGCCCTGCGTGGTGTGCTGTCCATTGACGAACGAATAATATTCCTCGCCGTATTGCTGACCGTGCGTTAAAGCGATTTCGATATCTTCGCCGCGCAAATGCACGATCGGATAGCGCATAGATTCCGTTTCGATATTGCGTTCCAGCAAATCTTTTAATCCATTTTCGGATACGAATTTCTGCCCGTTGAAATTGATCGTTAATCCGGAATTGAGGAACACATAATTCCAAATCATATTTTCTACAAACTCCATCCGATATTTGTAGTTGCGGAAAATCGTATTGTCCGGATAGAACGTTACGGAAGTTCCGTTTCGCTGCGTGGTGTCTTTTTTCTCGTCCGAAACCAATTCGCCCTGCGCGAACTGCGCAATACGCGTTACGTTTTGGCGATAGGACTGCACCGTAAATTGTGTCGATAGCGCGTTAACCGCCTTCGTACCGACACCATTCAACCCAACAGATTTTTGAAAGGCTTTACTGTCGTATTTTCCTCCCGTATTAATTTTGGAAACCACATCCACCACAGAACCGATAGGAATACCGCGACCGTAATCACGAATGGACACTTTATTTTCATTCACGGTGATATCAATCGAGCGACCAGCTCCCATCACAAACTCATCAATAGAGTTATCCATCACCTCTTTCAGCAGTACATAAATACCGTCATCATACGCTGAACCATCACCTAGTTTACCGATGTACATACCCGGTCGAAGGCGGATATGCTCTTTCCAATCTAGGGATCGTATACTATCTTCGTTATATGTACTCATGCTATTTGTGTATTGAACTGAGGGCGTAATCTGTGGCTTATTGCAAAAATACTAAAATTCGTTTAATCGTTGATGGGTTGCTTACCGCCCTTTTTTATCACGCCAATTCCCGGTCTATCCGGCAGAAGACAATTTCCATTTTCTACTTTCATGCCATCGAAAAGGTCATTATTGATTAATAATGCCCCATCCAAATCCGCCCAATCTACCAAAGGAGCCAATTGCGCAGCCGCAGAGATCGCACACGAAGTTTCGGTCATACAACCCAACATGACTTTCATATCCAACGCTCGAGCAAACTCTGCCATTTGTTTCGCTTCGCGCATGCCCGTACATTTCATCAGTTTGATATTAATTCCGCTATATACATCTTTCAACGCCGCAACATCAGCCAATCGCTGACATGCTTCATCCGCAATCGTCGGAATTGGCGATCGCTCGGTTAACCACGCATTATCTTCTGGATTATCTTTCGCCATCGGCTGTTCCAGAAAAACGACATTTCGCTCCGCCAACCATCCAGCCATATCGACTGCCAAATGTTTGTCTTTCCATCCTTGGTTAACATCCGCACAAAGTGGAACATCGGTAACCGACCGAATGGTTTCGATGATCATTTTATCGGTTTCCAATCCTAACTTCACTTTCAACAATTTATAATCTGTCGCTTCGAGCACCTTCTTACGAATCATTTCTTCGGTGTCAATACCGATCGTGAAAGATGTTGGCGGAATCAGTGAGGAATTCAAACCCCAAATTTTGTAAAAAGGCTGTTGCATCAATTTACCCAAAAGATCATGCAGCGCAATATCCAAAGCTGCTTTTGCGGCTGTATTCTTCGGTGCAATTTTATCGACGTAACTCAGTATCTCCGCCGTATCAAATGGAGAATCAAATCCGGACAAATCAATTCGCTGTAGAAATTGAATTACACTCTCTTGTGTTTCACCCAAATAGGGCGGCATAGAAGCTTCTCCGTATCCCGTAAGACCTTCGTAATCCAATTCGACCAAAACAACCGGCGTCGTCGTCCGACTAAACGAAGCCACGGTAAATACATGATGCATCTGCAACGTATAC
Organism: Sphingobacterium corticis; assembly: GCF_042684745.1. NCBI lineage: Bacteria > Pseudomonadati > Bacteroidota > Sphingobacteriia > Sphingobacteriales > Sphingobacteriaceae > Sphingobacterium > Sphingobacterium corticis. Next base: position 261,779 of record NZ_JBHUMA010000004.1, read on the forward strand.
GGACGAATGCGTAAAATAAACTTGCCTTGTTTGGCTGAAAGCCATGCAGAATTGTTGGAATCTGTGGTTGGTGACGACATCAATATTTTTGATTATGCGTGCAAATAATTACTTTTAGCTTGCCCAAATGTTAAGGGCGAAAGCCGTCAAATTTTGCATAAAACATGCTTCAAAACGACCTTAGCTAAAATACAAATAAATCAGCGCAAACGAACGACAAATCCATGATTCAACCCACAAATTCCCGACGTCATTTTATAAAAAAAGCGGTACTCGGAGCGGCGGCTGTAGGAACAATTAATTCCTTGGCAGCGCAACCGACAGAGACCGCATCTACAAGCCAAGACAACCAACCCATATCTGATAAAACATCATCTTCGACCAAACCCATCGTGATATCTACTTGGGATTTTGGCGTTGCTGCCAACCAAGCCGCCTGGAAGATTTTGCAACCGGGCGGGTCCGCGTTGGATGCTGTTGAAGCGGGCGTGCAAGTTGCCGAAGCGGATTTGTCGAACCCAACGGTCGGCAAAGGCGGTTATCCGGATCGCGATGGCCATGTTAGTTTGGATGCCTGCATCATGGATGCGGAAGGAAACTGTGGTTCGGTGGCGGCCTTGGAACATATTGCACATCCAATTTCTGTTGCGCGCAAGGTGATGGAAGAAACGCCACATGTGATGTTGGTTGGCGAAGGTGCTTTGCAATTTGCTTTGGAGCAAGGATTCGAACGCGAAGATTTATTGATCGAATCGTCGAAGGAAGCGTGGCAAGAGTGGTTGAAAGAAAAGAAGTACAAGCCCATCATGAATATTGAGAACAAAGCTTTTCAAACGGAACGTCTTCCCGGAAATCAATACAACCACGATACGATTGGCATGCTGGCGTTGGATGCGCAAGGGAATCTTTCTGGCGCATGTACAACAAGTGGAATGGCTTTCAAAATGCGAGGCCGTGTCGGCGACAGCCCAATTATTGGCGCGGGATTGTACGTCGATAACGAAGTTGGTGCAGCAACGTCGACGGGAGTTGGCGAGGAAGTAATTCGTACAGTCGGCAGTTTCTTAGTAGTGGAATTGATGCGTCAGGGATATACGCCGGAAGCAGCATGTAAAGAAGCGGTCGAACGTATTGTGAAGAAGAAACCGGAAATTGCTAAAGAAATTCAAGTCGGATTTTTGGCTTTGAACAAGAAAGGTGAATACGGATCGTATGCTTTGCAAGCCGGATTTTCGTTTGCAATTTGTCATAATGAACAGCAAGACCTGATTGAAAAAGGGAAACATATCTTTTAGTATCTTATCTTTGTTTACACATTAAAGTTATACGATTATGTTAGCGACATTTGGAGGAGGTTGTTTTTGGTGCACGGAAGTGATATTTCAACAACTGGATGGCATCAATTCGGTATTGCCAGGATATATGGGCGGAGAGCGCGAAAATCCAACATACGAGCAGGTTTGTTCGGGTGCGACTGGTCATGTAGAGGTAATTCAAATCGATTTTGATGAAACGAAATTATCATTTATCGATTTGTTGGGTATATTTTTCAAAACGCATAATCCAACGACATTGAACCGACAGGGAGCGGATGTTGGTACGCAATATCGTTCGGTGGTTTTCTACCACAGCGAAGAACAGCATTTGCAAACTGTACAGTTTATCGAAGAATTGGAATCGCAAGCGATTTATTCTGATCCGATTGTGACGGCGGTGGAACCAGCAGTTACTTTTTGGAAAGCGGAGGATTATCACCAAAATTATTTCAACCGCAACCCGGAAAATCAATATTGTCAGGCGGTAGTAGCGCCGAAATTGAAGAAATTCTTAGAAAGCTATGGTAAATCGCGTTAAGCGATGCCATAGCTTTTTTTAGTATTGCTTTGCTTAGATTCTAGTATTGAGATGTTAGTATTGAGATGTTAGTATTTAGATAACAGTATTAAGATTCTAGTATTGAGTTATTAATCAAGTTACCAGTCATTTTCACTTTTTAATTTTTCCCTTTTTACTTCTCACTTCTCACTTCGTTTTACGGAATTTACCGAATACGCCGAGCGGCAACTTCGGTCCAGCCGTAGCTTGGAGATATAATTCCCCTATTTCTAAATTTTGCACTGCGGGAAATGAGGTTTTGATAAGATTCTCTACGATTACCGAAGAAAAACCTAGCGAATACGTGTTGATAATCAAGAAATGTTCCTCCGGATCCAACAACTGCACCACATCGCGCATCATATCCCGGATATTATCTTCTAATTTCCACTTTTCGCCTTTTGGCCCGTGACCGTAGGCAGGTGGATCTAAAATGATTCCATTGTATTTATTTCCACGTTTCAGCTCACGCTGAACAAACTTCAAGGCATCTTCTACCATCCAACGGATATCCTGCAAACCAGAAAGTTCCTGATTTTCATTCGCCCAGGTGACCACCTGTTTAATAGAATCGACATGCGTCACATCTGCACCTGCAGCGCGCGCCGCCAAAGATGCTCCACCTGTATACGCAAAAAGATTCAGGAATTTTGGTCGAACGGTTTTCATCGCTTTCACCGATTCCGTGATGTAGTCCCAATTTACGGCTTGTTCGGGGAAGATTCCGACATGTTTGAAGGAAGTTAGCCCCAAGCGAAAACGGATTTCTACTTCTTTATTCTTATAGGTAACATGCCAACGATCGGCTTGCTTCGGATTTTTCTTAATCCATTCACCGCTCGTTGCTGAGCGACCTTTAAATTTAATATGATGACGTTTTTCCCATTCGCCTTGAGGAAGGCTTTTTGGCCACACCGCCTGTGGCTCCGGACGAATTAAAATCATATCGCCAAAACGTTCCAATTTTTCAAAATCTCCGCAGTCGATTAGCTCGTAATCTTTCCAATGCGTGGGCGTTAATAGCTGAATATCTGTTGTTGTACTCAAAGTAATAATAGCTTATATCCCGCAAAGATAGCAATTTGCGTCGCAAACCTTCCGCTACAAACTTTCTTTCGCAGCGCGCATCAACGGACTGGCGAATACAAAATCATTCAATTCCTGAATATCGGCTTGCAACATATCCTGACTCGATCCTTCCCAAAACTTCTCTCCTTTATGTAAGAAGAGGATGTATTGACCAATTCCCATTACAGAATTCATATCATGCGTAACGACCACCGTTGTACAATTGTATTCCTCCGTCAACTCTTGGATCAACTCATCAATCACGATAGATGTTGCCGGATCTAAACCGGAATTCGGTTCATCGCAAAACAGATATTTTGGATTCATGCTGATCGCCCGCGCAATACCCACGCGCTTTTTCATACCACCGGAAAGCTCCGCAGGATACAAATCATTTCGTCCGGCCAAATTAACGCGCTCCAAACAGAAGTTTGCTCGATCGACTTTCTCCGCCTTGCTCATGTTCGTGAACATATCCAAGCTGAAGACAATATTCTGTTCCACCGTCATCGAATCAAACAGGGCTGAATTCTGAAACAGCATACCAATTTCTTTACGAATAGGTACGCGATCTTCGAATGACAAACGGGTAAACTCTTTTTTATCGAAAAAAACTTTTCCCGTTTCAGGAGTATGCAGCCCGACAATACATTTTAGCAAGGTACTTTTTCCAGAGCCGGAACCGCCGATGATTAGGCTAACTTTTCCCGGTTCGAAAATTGCGTCAATACCTTTAAGTACATGATTGCTTCCAAACGATTTATTGATATTCTGAATTTCAATCATAATTTACAACATTAACGCTGTGATCATATAATCACATGCTAGAATAGCGATACAACCAATTACCACCGCGCGCGTGCCTGCTTGTCCAACTTCCAGTGCACCACCGCGAACATGGAAACCTTTGTGAGCAGGAATAGATGTAACAATGAAACCAAACACGACTGCTTTTACCATGGCTACAGAAACGGTAAATCCGTTGAATGATTCTCTAATCCCGGAGATGTAATCACCCGGCGTAACGGCTCCAGATAATGAACCTCCTATCAAACCGCCAACTAATGCACAAACAATAGCTATGGTAACCAATACCGGAACCATCACGACTCCTGCAACGATCTTCGGAAGAATTAAATATCCGGCCGCATTGATACCCATAATTTCTAATGCGTCAATCTGTTCTGTTACGCGCATGGATCCGATTTGAGAGGAAATTGCAGACCCTACTTTACCCATCAATACCAGCGCAGAAATCGTTGGACCCAATTCCAAAATGTTGGAGTCACGGTTAATCTGACCGATCACCGAAGTCGGGATTAGATCGGATGACAACTGAAAGGCAATTTGCATCGTCATTACCGCACCAATAAAACTGGAAATGATAACAATTAAACCCAAAGAGCCTACGCCAATTTCATTCATCTCGTGGAAAATTTCTTTTTGATAAATTTTCCATTTCTCCGGTCGGCGAAATACTTTTTGCAACAATAGGAGATATTCCCCGAAATAAAAGAAAAACATATTCAGTGCTTTATTTTGATAGTTGAGACCATATACACGCTATAGAGAAGAAACTCTATTCGAAACAAAATGTTTCAACGAGTAAGTCAATATACAAATTTGTTCATTATTTCTTTACCGACAAAACCTATATGTTCGCCGAATAATTGAATATTATAGCCTAAAATAGGGCTTTATATCCTAATTTAGCTGGTAAGTTTGATCTATAACGATGAACTAATAACGTAAAAAGATGAACAACAAATTAGGATTTGGAATATGGCTTGTCTTCGCTGGCGCAATTATTTTGCTTCACAATCTAGATATAATTGATTTTAATTTTTATGCCATTATGAAACTTTGGCCACTTGCCATTGTATCTGTAGGATTGTCGTTGCTGTTGCAAAACAGACCAAATGGTGTTTTAATCAGCATGATATGCAACATCGCTATTTGTTCTGTTTTAACCTTCAAAGGTTTAACGGACAACGAAACCACTCATAAGAATCGCATTTCCAACATAGATTCCAACGAACAGGCACAGCGCGTAGCTATTAACCACGAAGCATCGGTGGAGTCCGTGAAATTACATATAAATGGCGGCGCAGCAGGATTCAAGATGGTAAAGCCAACCGATAAGTCAAAATTATTTGCAGCGTGGACTGATAGCCCAAACATTCGCTTGGATTTACGCGAATCTGGAACAACAAATAGAGAATTATTTTTTGATGCGAAGCATGACGACAGTCGCTCTAAAAAAAATTCGATCGATTTCTCCTTGCACTCGGATCCCCTATGGGATTTAGAAGTAAACGTTGGAGCAGCGTCTTTTAAAGCCGATTTTTCGCCTTATCGCTTACAGAACTTAAATATTAACGCGGGAGCAAGCAGTATGTCGCTTGTGTTCGGTCAGCCCGAAAACGAAAACACCAACATAGAAATTAATACGGGTGCATCTAGTGTAAAGTTGGAGATTCCGGACGACGCTGCTTACCGTGTTACTGGGAAAAATGTGATTTCCTCCACAAAGTATGAAGGTGCGAAAAAAGTAGATAAAGGTGTTTACCAAACGCCAAATTACAACGCTGCTTCGAAAAAATACGACATTCAACTGAATGGCGCTGCAAATTCAATTTCGGTTAGCACCTATTCGTTCGAAAAATAGCTAACTTTGCTACCACATGGAAGCATCGAATTCGATCCGACTACTCGGAGAATACTGTAATACTAAATTGGCTTACAGCCGTTTTAAAACACGGGAAGTGTTTGTTGGAAATATCCCAATGGGTGCCGACAATCCTATTCGTATCCAAAGCATGACAACCATCGACACGATGGATACGCTGGGATCGGTGGAACAAACTATCCGAATGGTGGACGCTGGATGTGAATATGTACGGATTACAGCTCCAAGCATGAAGGAAGCCGACAATCTGCAAAACATCAAAAAAGAATTGCGCGCTAGAGGATACGAAGTACCTCTGGTTGCTGATATACATTTTACGCCGAACGCGGCAGAAGTAGCTGCACGCATCGTAGAAAAAGTACGCGTTAATCCTGGGAACTACGCGGATAAAAAGAAGTTCGATCAAATCGATTATACCGACGCCGCGTATCAAGCCGAACTAGAGCGTATCTATAAGAAGTTTGCGCCCTTGGTTGGCATTTGTAAGGAATACGGCACGGCGATGCGCATAGGCACCAACCACGGATCGCTTTCCGACCGCATCATGAGCCGGTATGGCGACACGCCGGACGGCATGGTAGAATCTGCGATGGAATTCATTCGCATCTGCGAAGACCTGAATTATTACAATTTGGTGATCTCCATGAAATCTTCCAACCCACAAGTGATGGTGCAAGCTTATCGTTTGTTAGTGGAGAAAATGGTGGCGGAGAATATGAATTATCCGTTGCATTTGGGCGTTACCGAGGCGGGCGATGGCGAAGACGGGCGAGTGAAATCGGCTGTGGGCATAGGAACCTTATTGGAAGATGGATTAGGCGACACGGTTCGCGTTTCGTTAACCGAAGAACCGGAAAAAGAAGCACCTGTTGCGAAAGCATTAATTAATAGGTACAGCCGCCGCGAAGCAGAGCTTGAACAAACACCTGCTCGTGAGATTTTGCATCTGCGCGATGAGTGTACTACACAGCCTTACGAAGCAGCAGAAGTCAACACGTTTGTTGGTGGATCAATGGTTCCGCGTATCATTGCAGATATTTCTTCCGAGAATCTTCGTGATCCGTTTATTCTCAAAGCAGTTGGTTATCGCTACGACGCGGTGCTGGACAAGTTTCACATGGGCGATCAATCAGTAGATTTCGTGTATTTGGGCGATTCCCTTCCATCATTTACGATGCCGGGAAACCTAAAACAGCTATACAATTTCCAAACTTGGAAAACATTACGAGAGCGAAGCAATATCCATCCGATTTTTGACTCGCTGGAAGCATTCAATAATGGCGATGAGCGTGATTCCGTTTTAAATTTCGTTTATATTCAAAATGATGATTTAACGACCGACGCTTTTGCGAACTTATTACTTGATGATACCTTAGTTTTTATATTAGAAACTTCGCACGTACATGGCATGGCGGAGCAACGTCAGTTTTTCGCAAACTTCCAAGAGCTCGGATTAACCAATCCGGTTATTTTAAAAAGAAGCTATGCTGCTGCGGATTTTAGTGGTCCTTTAGGCGACATTATGGATCCTGAAGAACCGATTTCCAAAATCCAGTTATATGCAGCGACCGATTTTGGTGCTTTGTTGATTGATGGATTAGGATCAGGCATTTGGATTGATTTCCCAGCTACACCGACCGATAAGTTAGCTTCCTTATCCTTTGGGATTTTGCAAGCAACGCGCTCTCGGATTTCAAAGACGGAATACATCTCTTGTCCGAGTTGTGGCCGTACTTTATTTGATTTACAGGATACCACACAAATGATTCGCCAGCGTACCAATCATTTGAAAGGACTGAAAATCGCTATCATGGGTTGTATCGTTAACGGTCCTGGCGAGATGGCCGATGCGGATTATGGCTATGTGGGAGCAGGTCCGGACAAAATTACCCTATACCGAGGCAAAGAGGTTATCAAGAGAAATGTTTCGTCTGCAAATGCTTTGGATGAATTGATCAACATCATCAAAGGTGATGGTCTTTGGATCGAGGAAGGCGAAACAGCACTATAAATTACCATTCGTATAATCTTACGACAATTTTACATGTCACACACCACATTACTACAAAAATTAAAAACTGGGGAACTGTATTTCTCAGACGTTATCGAATACATCGAGCAGCGTTACATACATACACCAACCGCATTTTGGAACGGTGAAATTCATAACGAGGCTACTCAAAATCAAGGCTCTGCTAAGGTCTTCCAATTTGCTTCTTTAGCAGGATTGAACGAAGAAGATACCTTACTTCTTTTCGCTGAGCATTACCGAGCTGTTACGGAAGATCCGAATGGCGACGACCATCAAAACATCCGTGCATTCATGCTTCATGGATGGGAAGGCATTCGGTTCGAAGGTGCCGCATTGTCGGCGAAATAAATCATAAACTTATTACCGAATCAATTGTTTTGATCTGTAGCCGCGTGGCAAGTGTTTCTTCTTGCTTCGCTTTTAACAGAAAAAAACAAATGAGAAAGCAATCGAAGTTAGAGCGATCTGTGCTAATTTTAGCGCTGCTTGGATTATCAATAGCGCTATTGTATGTCGGACAGCCATTTTTCGTTCCACTAGCTTTAGCAGGTTTGCTTGCAATGCTATTAAGCAAAGTAGGCGGCTGGTTAGAAAGACATCGTGTTTCTCGTGGAATAGCTTCGCTACTCGCGTTGCTAGGTTTCGTGCTGCTAGTTGCTGGAGTATTGACTTTGTTGGGCTGGCAATTGGCGAGCTTTTCTGAAAACATGGACGAACTGAAGCAACGTGTCACAGAAATGTTCGCGCAGTTACGCGAATGGTTACAAAGTAGCATCGGCATTGATCAAGAACAACAGAAAAAGCTAACGGAAAATTCTGGATCCACTGGTGGCGAATCCGGCGGTAGTGTTCTTATGGAATTTGCTTCCGGCACCATGAGCATCGCCGTCGATACCATTTTAGTGTTGGTTTATACCTTTCTTTTCCTGAACTTCCGCAGGCAGCTCAAGAACTTTATCTTAATGCTTGTCCCCACCGACCAAAAAGAAAAAGCCACGAAAGTAATCCACGAATCAGCCAATGTTGCTCAGCAATATTTGGGCGGGTTATCAAAGATGATTGCTGCGCTTTGGATTATGTACGGGTTGGGCTTCTCTGTGCTAGGTGTAGAAAATGCTATTTTCTTTGCCGTTTTTTGTGGTTTAATGGAAATCATTCCCTTTGTGGGGAACCTTGTCGGAACATCATTTACCGTGTTGGCCGTGGCTGTACAAGGGGGCGATAGCAAAATGATTTTGGGTGTCGTTGGGGTTTACCTAGTTGTACAATTCATCCAAACGTATTTATTAGAACCTCTTGTTGTCGGCAACGAAGTAAAAATCAATCCACTTTTTACGATCATTAGTTTGGTGTTAGGTGAAATGATTTGGGGCGTCGGTGGTATGGTACTTGCTATCCCATTGATGGGGATTCTTTTAATCGTATTCGATCATGTTCCAGACCTCAAACCGTACGCTTACCTGATCGGCTCGTACAAAGAGAAAAAACAGAAAACGAAATAAAACGTGATTAAACAGCTGTTAAGTTGACTTAACAGCTGTTCCACCTTTTTTACTATTTACGGTAACAGTGTATTTCCCATTTCCTTTTACAATCCAACGTACAGTCACGTATCCGTTGCCCGGAATATTGGAAACCTTAATATTTGCGGCATCACGTTTCTGCTCGGTAGTTACGCCAAAATCACGATTCTCGACAATCATTCCAGCAATTACATTTCCACCGCTTATTGAAATTACATCAGGAACTTCGATCTTATTGGCAATGTCCAATGAAGAGTGCGTAGGAATGATACGTTCGTTACGGACAACCGCTGTTACCTCCGATAATCCAGATCCTAAATCTTTTACCGCCACTTCCGAAATATTCAATTTAGGCGTGTGATACGCATGGTAAATCACGAAAGAAGCATTTCGATGCGCATCGCTCTCCATTAAAAAACCTGGGTGCAAACGTCCGTAATTCTTTTTAAATCCCCCAATTTCAATCGCGCCATATTGTGGATGTTCATAGGGAGTCCATTCTAAAAAGCCATCTCCGAAAAGCAAAAATTGATCGAAAATATATTGTTCGTTTTGCGCGTTCGCGTAGCTATTCCCGGGCTCTTGTCCAGATTTTTGGAAATAATAATTCGCCATCCACAACTCGTTGCTCATCGCAAAAATACCACGAGCGCTATGCATCCAGTCGAACTCACCGCCGTAAACGGAATACAAATCTTTATAAGTAACGATATACCGATAACCCGGAATCAATAATTCTGCCTTCTTGCCCAACGCATCGTATACAGAAATGTCTGCAGGACGGAAATTTGCTTCGTCATCCTGAGCGCCCGGACCGCGTAAAATCATACCGCCGTAATTATGGAAACTTTGCCCAGCCGCAATGTTCGGATGTGCCATAATAAAATCGGCCACAGCACGATTTTCCGGCAGGGAGAATGGGTACTTATATGCGCCGCTTTGCACATAATTAGGTTGCCAATTCCAACCCCAATCGCGATTCGGATCATAACCGCCGACACCATCTTCATTCACCAACCCATCGCCGTCATTGTCCAAACCTTCATAGCCCAGCAATTCGTACTCGCCCGGCTGACCTTCCGGTGCAGGAATCAACCGACGCGGATCGGCAGGATCGATGATAAATCGCCCTTGTTCACTTTTACGACGCATCTGCGTGATGTGTCCATCGCCATTCAAATCGTCAAAGTCATCCTCATCTACCAACCCATCACGATCATTATCCAAAGGCTTTCTACCCGTTCGGGATGAATGCTGCGTATTCGGCCCGTGTATAAATGCATCGCGCGAATCAGGATTGATACTCGGCACGATATAGAATGCTTTGTCTGCCAGCAACTGTTGAAAAAACGGATTATCGGCTGCGTGCATTTCCGTGACATACCAAGCTATATAAAGCGCAAATTCGACGGTTTGTACTTCGTTGGCATGGATGCCACCATCGATATATGCAGCAGGCTTTGTTTTCGTATCGCCCTTTTTCTTGTCAGAAATGGTCAACAACCACAGATCACGACCTTCTACAGATTTTCCGATGGATTCCAACTGCACTAAATCGGGATGTGCGGAAGCCATTTTACGATAAATGTCCAATAGCGCGGTATTATCATGATAGCGATTCCAACTAATGGATACTTTTGGATTCGCTGGAGAGCCAGCGGCTGCCAATATATTTTCTGGCTTCTGCGCGCTCGCTTGGAAAGCAAAAGCAGCAGCCAATGTCAATGTTAATGTATATTTTTTGATGTTCATGGTTTGTGCTGCGCTTTATAGTGAAACTTGAATAGATTGGCGACCGGAGGAAGCACTTCCCGCTTCAATGATCAACTTACCGGATCCCTGAACTAACCATTCGATTTCGGCAGATTCCTTACCATTTAACGCCCCAATAGTTTGACGCGCTTTGCCACTCCATATCTTTTGGCCGTTCGCCAACTTTGCTTCCACCACCAATTGTTTTAAGAAGTAACTGCGTTCGCCAACTTGTGTCAAAGTAGGTAAAGTTCCGCTGTTGCTCACCTTCACCTTAATCCGCGACAAACCACCTTCGAGTTTCTCCACCTGTTGATCCGTAATCGTAATTTGCGGCGCTAGATGAGCCAGTCGAACAATGAAATCTGCATGCTTTTGAACCAAGCTATCCACCATCTTGTACGGCGGATTTTTTAACAAGAAAGGATGCACACCGCCCACTTCGACCGATTTATTTGGGAAATCTGGATGCGAAATCGACTTCCACGCCGTGAAATTGTTTTGCACACCCTCTTTATTAGCCCAACTTAAATAGGCTGCCACTGCATCATTATCGCTATCGGAAACCCACCATCCCGGAGTCGAAAAACTCAATCTACCGTAATGGTAGTAAGCCCAATCCGTAAAGTTTCCGTTTCCAGATTTTGTCTTCGGCGCTTTACCGAGATTGACCACATTATTGTAAATGGAAGAAACGTAAGCATTCGCTTGCGCATCCTGTTCCGACCAACTGGTAATTATGCGACCGCCCGGACGACGGCTAGCAGACGGGGCAGCTACTTCTCCTCCTCGACCTGCTTGGTGCGGAGTCGACAAGTTATTCTCAGGGCCAAATGAAACCACGGCATACACATTAAATGCATCGTAAAGAAAATCGAACAAAGCGCGATTTTCTAACTCCGATACGGCATGTTCGCCGGCACCTGGCTGAAAATTTTTGTAATTATAGGTGCTGTTTTTATTGAATGCAACGCCTTCAAACCCATCCTCGTTCCAATTGCCGTCTTTATCGTTATCGATTCCTTCGCGCAACAAAAGGTATTGCCCTTGTTGTCCTTTCGTCGGATCTGCGGTAATCATCGATCTTGGATCTTTCGGATTCGGCAAATATTTCCCGCTTGGATCTGCTACGCGCATCCAAGTGATTTTTCCATCACCATCCAAATCATCAAAACCGTCTTCTCCAACCAATCCATCTCGATCGTAATCTAGTGGTCGATCGTTACCTGTACGTTCATATTGTAACTTTGCAAAATATTGTTCGGTAGCATCCGGACTCATATTAGGAAAAACATAGAAAGTTTGCTTCTCCAACAAAGACTGTACACTATCTTGCGAAGCATTCGCCAGCAGTTTCTCCGCAAAACCAATCGCTAATTCCACACCCAGCAAATGACCACCTTCCACACCGCCAACTACCGCAATAGCCGGCTTTTGTTCTAAAGCGCCCGAGCCGATGGACAACATCCAAATATCGGCTCCTCCCAAGGTTTTCGTCATAGATTGGGACTTTACCCATTTTGGATAGCGGGAAGCTAATGTTTTTACGCGCTGCGCCAATTGTTGGCGGTTGCTGTAATCTGTTTGATTCTGCGCATACGCGTCAACAGCGCATAGCGAAAGAATGCTTACGAAATAAAGATAGATACAATTCATTAATAACGGGTTTCGTTGTCTGTGGAAAACATCGATGGCATTAAAAAACGCGTAAACGTATTCGTTTTAGGTAGAAAACAAAAAATGCCGTCGATAATATTACAACAGCAAGTTAGGAAATAAAATCAAAAATAGAATGCGCTAAAGCACCCTATTTTTGAAGTTTTGTGTAAGCGGTTTAGATAGGTCAATTAAGTAACCATTCAGCACCACGTAGCGTAATTTATTACTCGAATCTGCTATATAAAAATTGGCTGTTCCGCCCAAATCAATTCGCGATGTCGGGTAAAATTGTGCTTGTCGGAAAATTTGGATAGGCAGTTGATGCAATTGCTCTCCTGCGATGCCTGATTGCAAACGGACGGCTAAATAACCTTGCTTTAACAAATCGAAAGCTTGATCCGCGGTTAAGTCCGAAACCGAATTGATAGATTGCGGAGCTGTTTTTCCTGAAACAAGATGCAAATCCGAGCCATCAACCTCGTCATAACCCATCGATTCTTGCAAATCGCCCAGATCTTCTACCCAACCGCGCACAAAGAAATCCCGATCCGATGTATTTTCTGCTCGTCGAATGGCAATATCCGTACGCAAGGGAACTTCCGATGTTCCGATTTCTAGATTTTTGATAAATACGTCATGCATCAACGAAGAACCATTGAACGGAATATCTTCATATTGCGCGATGTCGTATTGCTCGAAACTGCCCTGCGCAATTTGAATCAAGGCATTTAGAATAATCACAAAATTTATTTTACGAATTTCTTGCTTTTCGACATCACCTTTCAATCCACCCGATTCGATAAGCACCGTGCTTGCACCCCATTTTTGGAAATTATCACCAAATCCTCTCGGCGAGTGCGTATCGTCGTATTTTGCAACCGCATCGGGGACATATTTTTGTACCATTTCCTGAATACCCGCAATGATTTTCATTGCATTTCCGCGCGTTTCGTTGACGTCGCGTTCGCGATTATAGGCTGGCGCAAGTACCGATATGGTTACCGGATTTTTAGTTTTTGGAACGTGATAATAGATACTTTGATCGTGGAGATTAAATCCAAACGACGGTTTCACCGCATCTGCCCGCGCCGCCAAAATCTTTCCTTCAACGGTTTGTAATGCTCGCGCATCCCGGTTTAAATCGACGCTTTGCGCGTTTCGGCGATTATAAATTTCTGCACCATCCGGATTCAACATGGGAATAAAATGGATTTGCAGCTGATCTTTCAGTAAGTTTCTCACGGAATCCGCACCATCATCCTTTCCTTCCAAGAAATTAAAAATATCGAGCAGCGCCATCGTTGCCGTCGGCTCATCGCCGTGCATTTGCGACCACAACATCACTTTCTTACTTCCATTTCCGTAAGTCAGTTCCGATATCGACCTTCCTTCCGCAGAAGCGCCAATATTCTCAACTTGTAAAATGCCGGATTCGCCATGCTTTTTTACCAATGCTGAAACATCGGAATGTTTGAAACGGCGATGCTTAATTGTCGGTTCTTTGTATGTAGCGAAAAGGGAATCCCATTCTTGCGTGGTAAGCGTCATAGCGTCGGAAAAATCCTTTTTAGACGAGCTGATGGTTTGTTCCACGTGCTGACAAGCCGAAAATAAAACGGCGATAAGGCCAAATGATAAGGCAATTCTTCCCATAGCTGTCGATTTGAGATGATGATGATATGCAAAATTTTATCGGTCGAACAACAAACGATGTCCAGAACCTACTTCGATAATTTTTCCGTCGGAGTAAGCAATATTCCCCGAAACAATCGTATGTTCAATTGTTGAGCCAAATGTATGACCTTCGAATGGCGACCATTTACATTTCGACAAAATATTTTCTTTGGTAACGGCGTAAGGTTTATTTAAATCGACCAAAACCAAATCTGCCCAATATCCTTCGCGGATAAATCCACGTTGTTCCACTTGAAAGCAACGCGCTGTGTTATGCGCCGTTTTTTGCACCAACTGCTCCAACGTTAATTGTCCTTCGGCCACCTTATCCAACAAAGCCAACAAAGCATGTTGTACCAAAGGACCGCCCGATGGAGCTTGTAAATAAGGTTCGGATTTTTCTTCGAACGTATGCGGAGCATGATCCGTAGCGATCACATCGATACGTCCATCCAGCACCGCACGCCAAATTTCCTCGCGGTCGGCAGCCGTTTTTACGGCAGGATTCCATTTAATGAAATTGCCCTTGCTCGCATAATCTTGATCAGAAAACCAAAGGTGATGCACACACGCTTCCGCTGTGATACGCTTTTGTTCTAATGGAATATCGTTTTGGAACAGATGCGTTTCTTTTCCAGTAGAGATGTGCAAAATATGCAATCGCGTGTTGTATTTTCGCGCTAGCTCCACCGCTTTCGACGATGATAAATAGCAGGCTTCTTCCGAGCGGATAAGCGGATGCATATCGATCGTTACTTGATCGCCATATTTATCTTTATACGCTGCAAAATTTGCGCGTACCGTAGCTTCATCTTCGCAATGGGTTGCCACTAACGTCGGTGCATTCTGAAAAATATTGGAAAGTGCGGTTTCGCTATCTACCAACATATTTCCGGTTGATGATCCCATGAAGACCTTAATACCACAAACATCGCGCGGATTGGTCTTCAGCATTTCATCGAGATTATCGTTGCTGGCTCCCATAAAAAACGAGTAATTCGCTAATGAGCTATCCTGACCAATATCGTATTTATCCTGCAACAATTTCTGCGTTAGCGCATTGGGAACGGTGTTGGGCATTTCCATAAAGGAAGTGGTTCCTCCAGCTACCGCAGCGCGACTTTCTGTCGCGATATCCGCTTTGTAAGTCAATCCCGGTTCCCGGAAATGAACTTGATCATCGATTAACCCAGGCAAAAGATGTAAACCTTCTGCATTGATCTCTCGATCCGCTTTAGCATCAATAACCGGAGCTATTTGCTCAATACGGCCATTTTTTATAAAAATATCTTTTGCTTTAATTTCGCCTTCGTTGACGACTTGCGCATTCTTAATTAAAATCGTAGACATAAGGTAAAAATAGGATTTAATCAGGAAAAATCATGCTAAAACTCCGCTTCTGTTCGCCAAAACGACCTCTATACAAACACATTATAGGTTAATTTGTTGTAATAGACACATATACCATAATATTGGCTCGCGAAAGCCATAAAAAAGAATAATATGAAAAAGAACTTCTACTTATTAGCAATAAGTTTCGCGTCAACCTGTTTTGGACATTTGTATGCACAGGGACTTGATAGTACGTCCAATCAGATCGCGATGGCAACGACATCTGAAACGCAAAACGAGGATAAATTAGCGATCAGCCAACTTAATAAACAAGTATCTGATTTAGTGCGCGAACTAAAGGACAATACGGAAAAAATAAATATGCTGATGAACAGCAAAGATTTAGATGCGCAGAACAGATACACCGTGGTAAAAGAAAATTTGGAACGTGCTACAAACGCCTATAAGTTGTTGCACACCAAAATCCAAAGCATGAAAAATTACCAATCGGATCGACTTTTCGAGCCGTTGATTAAGGAGTTAGGAAATCCGGAAAGTGATAAGTTGGGTTATCGATTTGACCAAAAGGTGGTTTCTTTGGTGGAGGATAACGTAAAGCCAAAGAAAAGAAACATCGCTTCCAAGATATATGATGGCGTGAATTCCATCGCGAAAAACCCGATCGTTAGCGCCATCCCCGTCGTTTCGCCAGCCGCACAATTGACCAGCAGTGTAATGGGATTTTTGAGAAGCACCAGCGTTTTGACGGATGATGTCGATCAGGCTACGATTGCCAAGATGGAAAATGAGCTGAATGCAAATATTCGGTTTTACAATTTATTGGCGGAAGCCAATACCGAATTTGATTATAACTTGAACATTCAACGTCAGGAATTGCTTCTGCTACAAAGAAATCTTTACGATCAGGTGCGCTATTTTGCGGAGAAAGTAGGATTAAATCCGGAGCCACGTGGCGATCAAGAAGATGTGGGCGAGTATATGAATAAACTTTTCCTTCGTTTGGATCAAGCTTACGTCGCTAATAAACTGACGCAGTTTGAACAAAAAAATCGTTCCGGAAATCGGATTAATTACGATCAAATGCTGATCACCGAAGAAGCGAATGATTTAAAAGATGCAAATAATCGTTTGGAAGAATTTGTTGGCTTGATCAATCAGTTCGAATTTCAATACAACAAACATCATCGCTACACCGAATTGTACACCGATAAAGTAAATGCGGCGTTAGATGAAGCGGCAACCTTAGGAGTGACACAGGACAATATTCGCGCTGATTTAAAAAAGCAAATGGAATCGCTACGCACCTCAACGGATAATGATTTCCGCAGCGCAATCAATTTAGAAGAGTTGACAAAAGCGAAGAAATCGATTCGTTATACAGCTAGGATTATTTAGGCTTTTTAATGAAACAGTGTTAGCGGTCCTTTTATTAATAAGAGGGCCGCTGGAATACATAGCGGCCCGTCACTTTACTGCTTGAGCCTCCGGTTCGCGAAAACGATCTTTTCGCCGTTGCTAGTGAGTATGACGAAACAATCCCACGTTTTACCAACCGGATAAGCTTTCTCAAAGCTTTTGATATAGCGCGACGATCGGTTTTCTTTGGAGGCGCCTTCGGCGGTTGTCTCGCCTACGGGCGATCAACAAATTGGCTATTGTCAATTATCAAACCGCATCATTACAAACTACAATCACGAAATGACGCTCCCATTAGTGAGTTTCGCAAGTTAAATTATCCAATTAACCTACTTCGTTAATCTAAGCTCCTCCCTTTTCGCCAAACTACCGAAATTCCAGTAGCGGAGTAACAAAATAATCGAAGCTACAGCAAGTAAACAATTCGTCATATTTTTATTTGTATTAAATCTAAATAAAAATTAGATTTGTCGTATCATTTTTAAATATGTTCGTCAAGTCTACCATTTTATCCCTCTCATCGATCATTTTCGGCCTAAATAGCTATGCACAGGATAGCATTCGTTCACAGATTGAACAAGTTGTCGTTACCGCCCAACTTGCTCCCACTTCGTTACAAAACTCCGTTTACAAAGTTCGTACGATCACGCAAGAGCAAATCATGCGTCGCGGAACGTTGGACATGACGACCTTATTGAACACCGAGCTTGGCATTCGCTTCAGCAATGACATGATGCTTGGTGAGTCAGATATCGAACTGATGGGCATGTCGGGACAAAACGTGAAGATTATGATGGATGGTGTTCCGCTTCTAGACCGCGGAGCAGGTCGACAAAGTTTGACGCAGATCGACCTAAATATGATTGAGAAAATCGAAATCATTGAAGGACCCGTTTCTGTAACCTACGGAACAGACGCTTTGGCCGGCGTTATTAATATCATCACCAAGAATCAAGCTTTCGGCCGAGGTACAAATCTAAGTGTCCACTTGCAAGAAGAAACTGTTGGATCAGAGTACAAACCATTCCATAAAGAAGGGCGCCACAATGCGCATATTGGAGTAACGCATTACCTCGATAATTGGCAATTTAATGCCAATGTAAGTCGAAATAATTTTGGCGGTTGGCAAGGTTCTGCCACGCTTCCACAGTTGCAGTGGCAGCCCAAAGACCAATGGCTGGCTTCCGGAAAAATTGGTTATGCGAATGCGAAACACCAAACTTGGTATCGCTTCGATTATACGAACGAAGATTTGTACACGCCGGGCGCATTCAACCAAAACAATACGGTGGTAAATAAGAATTTCATTTCCAACCGATATAACAATATGCTACAAAGCAATTGGAAGTTTTCAGATCGGCTTACCGCAAATGGTTCGCTTTCCTTCCAAAAATATGACCGCAGCACTTTGACAAAACGGACAAATCTCGTCACGAATGAAACGGTATTGACTACGGGAAGCGGTGAGCAAGACATCGTTAAATTTAATTCGCTATTCTTCCGTGGTACGGTGCAATATAAATTTTCAGAGCAAATTCATACGCAATTGGGCGTGGAATACGATGGAGAAAGCGGCTCGGGAGACCGTTTGGAAAACAATGCGTCCGTAGCCGAATACGCCACATTTTTCACTGCTGAGATTCAACCGATATCAAGATTAAACATTCGGCCGGGAGTGCGTTTTATAGGCAATACGGTATTCCGTTCTCTGCCCGTTATCCCATCATTGAACTTGAAATATGGCATCACCGATCAAATGACTTGGCGAGCAGCTTACGCTCGCGGTTTCCGCTCTCCCGCACTACGTGAATTGTATTTTCAGTTTTTTGACGCCAATCACTCCATAAATGGAAACACCAATCTTCGTCCGGAAAATTCAAATAGCTTCAATAGTTATTTCTCGTATGAAAACAGAATAAACGAAAACAAACGTTTTTACACCTCTTTAGGCGGAACCTACAATGTATTCCGTGATATGATTGAAATCGGTTTCGATTCAGATAATCCAAGCATTAACACCTATCTAAACATTGCTCGCTTCAAAACCGCAACGATGTTGTGGGAAAACATGTTCCACTACAAAGGCTTTCAGGCAGGATTGGGTTTCTCATATATAGGCCGGATGAACATGGCAAAAGAAACGGATCCTTCGCTATCGGAATTCCTATGGAGCCCGGAAATTAACAGCAACCTTTCTTATTATTTCGCTCCGTGGGGATTAAACACCAGTTTATTCTTCAAATACAGCGGTCGCAGACCGCGATTCGAATTCCGAAACGAAACTAGTGGGACACCGATCGCCACGCAGGTATTCGTCAATGCATTTACGATGAGCGATATCACTTTCGACAAGAAGCTCAGCCAAAGTTTACGAGTGAATGCTGGTGTCAGAAATCTTTTTGACGTGAAAGATTTGCGGAATACCGGAACCGTCGGTGAGGGTGCGCATGGTAGTGCCAGTTCCACCGTTCCGATGGGAAATGGAAGATCGTACTTTATTGGATTACAACTTAACATGAATAAATAAAACTACAGAAAAATGAACACTTCAATCTTTAAAGCGCTTTTGCTATGCGGCGTAATCGCTATTTCTTCATCTTGCGGACGAGATGATGTGGAAGCTCCAGCTATTCCACCGTCCGACGGTTCAAAACTTACCTTAGAAGGCGGCGAAGGTGCAGGGGATGCTGCTAATGCCGTGTATGTAGATTTTAGTGCTGATAAGCAAAACTCAGTTGTGCGTAGCTCTTGGACTCTAGGATTTTACGGCGGCAACGAATTCCGAGTAGCTGTGAATGGTTTCGCGAATGCTGGTGCGGCTGCTACAACATCAACAGATATTAACGCGGTGAACTCCACCAATTTCGATATCAACACGTTAACCGTAAGTCAGAATGCGCTATCTGCAGAATCATTCAAGCTCTTTGATGATACATTGGGACGTATTACGCATACCGCCATTGCCGAAATTAGCGCTACTGCAGCTAGCAACCGAGTATATGTGGTAAATCCAGCAACTGGTGCGCAAGTATCAAAAGAAAATCTTTGGAAAATCCGTGTGCAACGCGAAGGCAGCACAGGATATAAATTGGAATATGCAAAGCTTGACGATGCTAACGTGCAGACTATTACGATCAATAAAAACGCAGATTTCAATTTCACTTTCTTTTCGTTTACCCAAGGAGTCGTTAATGTAGAACCCAAAAAATCTGACTGGGATATTTCATGGGGAAAGCATGCCTATTTCACCGCCTTTGGTCCAGGGAACTACGTACCGTACACCTTTGGTGACTTAGTATTCCTTAATCACTTAGCTGGCACGCAAGCTGCTCAAGTGACTGTTGGCGCAACATTCACCACTACCTATGAGCAATTTAATGAGTCGCATTTAGGTAGCATTCAACTTTCTAACAATAGAAACACCATTGGATCAACCTGGCGTGCTACAACTGGTTCAAACGCAGGTATCTTTCCAGAAAAATACTACATTATTAAAGACAGTGCAAACAACATCTACAAGTTAAAATTTGTAGCGATGGGCTTAGGAAGTGACGGAGGTACCCGTGGCTATCCAGAAATTGAATATAAACTTATAAAAAGAGGATAATGCAAGTGTTTAAAAAATTAGTATTTCCAGTTGCAGCGGCGAGCTTATTGTTCGGTAGCTGTAACCAATCGGCAGAAAAACAAAACGAAAATCAAGAAGCCAATACCGATTCTTTACGTATCGTATCGATCAACGGCGCTGCTTCGGAAGTGCTCGCGGAGTTTGGATTATTGAAGAACATCATCGGTACGGACGTGACTTCCACCTATCCGGAAGCGTTGGCGCAGTTGCCGAAAGTGGGACACAACAGAAATATTTCTGCGGAGGGCATTTTGGCTTTAGCGCCAAATATCATCATTGGAACAGAAAAGGATTTGAAACCCGAAACCTTAGCTCAGCTACGCCAGAGCGGCATTCGTGTGTTGCTCGTTCCGCACGAAGCAAGTACAGATGGCAGTGTGCAACTGATCAAATCGTTGGCCGATTCACTAAATATCAGCAGCAAAGGTGATTCCTTATCGAATGTTGTTTTGTCAGATTTGAAAAAAGTTCAAGCGCATAAATCGGACGGAAAGAAACCGAAAGTATTATTCATTTATGCTCGTGGTGCGGGCACGATGATGGTCGGAGGGAAAGGTACGGAAGTAGATCAAATGATTGCTTTGGCGGGCGGTGAAAACGTGGCTCAAGATATTCAGGAGTACAAACCATTAACGCCGGAAGCTTTAGTGGCCTACAATCCCGATGTAATCTTATTGTTTGATTCTGGATTATCTAGCTTGGGCGGTGTAGACGGTATTTTGAACGTGCAAGGTGTGAAACAAACCAACGCTGGCAAGAACAAAAAAATCGTTGAAATGGATGGCGCTTTGTTAACCGGATTTGGTCCGCGCGTGGCAGAAGCCATTGACGAGTTGCACCATAAAATTCATTAATGAATTATACGCGAAGAAAAATAACCTATATGTTGTTAGTGGTGCTGTTAATCGCCTCGTGCTTATTTTCTATGAGCATCGGGGCGCTTAACATTCCCATTAAAGCTTTGCTATCCATATTTGGAAATGCTTTGGGCTTCGACTTTAATTCCGATTATTCGATTCAGCAGCAAGCCGTCTTGTTGAACATACGCCTACCCAGAATGGTGCTCGGCGTTTTGGTTGGCGCAACGTTAAGTATTTCTGGAGCATCTATCCAAGGGCTTTTTCGGAATCCATTGGCAGAACCTGGCATTATCGGCATTTCTTCCGGAGCCACCTTGTTTGCCGTTTTGGTGATTGTATTGGAAGGTTCCGTTTTCGGAACGTTGGTTCAATATTTAGGCTATTATACTTTGGCGTTAGCCGCATTCGTCGGCGCGTTGATTACTACCTTCGTGATTTACCGATTTTCCGTCCGACAAGGAAGAACGGATGTTACCTCGTTATTATTAATTGGTATTGCCATCAATGCGTTGGTGATGTCCTTCACCGGATTGCTAACATACATTGCCAGCGATGAACAGTTGCGTAACATCACTTTTTGGAGTTTGGGCAGTTTGGGCGGTGCTAGCTGGCAAACCGTCAGCACGCTATTTCCATTTAGCGTTATTTCCGTTGGAGGATTGCTGTTTTTCAGCAAATCCTTAAATGCGATGGCTTTAGGCGAAGCGCAAGCGGAGCACTTGGGCATTTCGGTACAACAAACTAAAAAATACATCATTATTTTGGCTGCTATCGGCGTTGGCGCAACGGTAGCGTTTACGGGGTTGATTGGCTTTATTGGGTTAGTTATTCCTCATATTTTACGTATGAGCGTTACTGGCGATCACAAATTTCTGCTGCCAGCTTCCGCCATTTTTGGCGCAGGTATTTTGGTTTTATCGGATTTAATCGCCCGAACAATCGCCTCGCCAACGGAATTACCTATCGGCATCCTGACAGCACTATTTGGCGTACCCATTTTTCTGTACATTATTCTGAAAGATAGAAAATCGCGAAAAGGTTTATGATTCAAGTAAAAGATCTCTCCTATCACATCGATAGTAAACCGATATTAAAGAAGGTTAATTTACAAGCCAACGTGGGTGAATTATTGGCCATCATCGGACCAAACGGAGCAGGAAAAAGTACATTGATAAAACTGCTTTGCGGAGAAATCAAAGCAGCGCAGCAACATATCGTTTTAGCGGGAAGAGATTTATCGAAATACTCGCTGAAAGAAATGGCTTTGAAGCGCGCCGTACTTACCCAAGCTAACGATGTGAGCGTAAATTTTACCGTCAAGGAATTGGTAACGATGGGTCGCTATCCTCATTTCGACGTGAATCCGAGCACCATTGATCTAGAAATCATCGATCAGGTGTTGCATGAAATGGGCATTGCACATTTCTCCGATCGCTCCTATCATTCGCTATCTGGTGGAGAAAAACAACGTGTACAATTAGCCCGCGTTTTAGCACAAATCTACGAAAGCGATGATGCGATTCTGTTTCTTGACGAACCGATCAATGGTTTGGATATGCAGTATCAACAAATTATCTTAGACAAAGCAAGGCAAATGGCGAATCGCGGATGGACCGTTGTTTGCATTTTGCACGACATTAATTTCGCGGCGCGTTATGCCGACAAAATTTTGATTTTAAAACAGGGTGAAGTGAAACATTATGGCACTCCGTCCGAAACAATTACGGCGGAAAATATGCTGGAAATCTATCAAACGCGCGTCAAAGTGTTGCACGATCCGGAAATAGGCTATCCATTCATTATCCCTTTATCCTAAAAATTCCAACAATGACCACAACAGATCAACTAAAAGAAAAATACGAAAGTTACAAAGCGGAAAATCCTAAAGTGCGCATTCGCGATGCGGCAACGGCGCTTGGTGTATCTGAAGCTGAATTGGTAGCTATAGGCAATGACAATATTGCACTGAAACCCGAGATTCAAGCTATTCTGCTAGCCATCCCGAGTTTAGGTCATGTGATGGCGCTAACTAGAAATGACCATGCTGTTCACGAAAGAAAAGGAACTTATTCCAAAGCATCCTTTCATGGTCCGCAGATGGGATTGGTTGTCGGCGAAGATATCGACTTACGTTTGTTTCTTTCTAACTGGGCGCATGTGTTTGCTGTAAACGAAAACGATCGTCAAAGCATTCAGTTCTTCGACAAATGGGGAACGGCAGTCCATAAAATCTACCTGACAGAAAGCAGCGATTTAAATGCTTATCAAGATTTGGTAAACACCTATAAAGATGAAAACGCTTCTTCCTTTACGATCGACAAGATTTCTCCGGAAGAGAAACCCGAAAAAGCCGATAGCGAGATCGATCAAGCAACATTCCAGGCAGAATGGTTGGCATTGCAGGATACGCACGATTTCTTTGGATTGTTACGCAAGCATGGTGTAACGCGCACGCAAGCTTTGCGTTTAGCTCCAGCAGGCCATGCTCAAAAAATCGCAATTAGTAAGGTAGAAGATATGTTGAATTTGGTTTCCGAAGGAAAACTGGAAATTATGGTATTCATCGGCAATAGTAACTGTTTGCAAATCCATACCGGAAAAGCAGATCGCATTATGCGCACCGGACCGTGGATTAACATCTTAGATCCTGCATTTAATATGCACCTGCGCGATGAGGCGTTGGACAGTGTTTGGATCGTAAAAAAACCAACTAATCTGGGTTTGGTACATAGCGTAGAAACGTACGATGCAAAAGGAAATCTAGTAGCACAATTCTTCGGAAAACGCAAACCCGATGTGCCGGAAAGAACAGATTGGCGGGAGCTAATCAAAACCATTAGCGAATAATATGTCGATACGTTTTATAGCTATTTTGATAATAAGCATGAGCCTGCAAATGGCTCATGCTCAAAACATTTCTTCCCTTTACAATGCGCAAGGCAAGGTAGTAAGTATAGAAGATGTTTTGGGAGCAACAAAAGGGAAAAAGTATATTTTCATTGGTGAAATGCACGGCGAAAAGCCTGCACATGATTTGGAATTGCAAGTACTCGAATCGTTGTTCGCGCTTCATGGAGACAAATTGGTATTGGGCATGGAGATGTTCGAAACGGATGTGCAGCCCGTGTTGAACGAATATATGAGCGGCATAATCAATACAAGATCGTTTGAAAGTGAATCCCGTATTTGGACAAACTACAGCGATTATCGTCCGATGGTAGAATTTGCCAAAGCGCATCGTATCCCGGTCATTGCTACCAATGTTCCGCGTCGATATGCAAATGCCGTTTACCATCGTGGCGTGGCTATTTTGGATAGTTTATCGGATTATGCGAAAACGATCCTACCTCCGCTTCCAATGAATGTGGATACGACGCTATCGAGCTACCAAGAATTGAAAAACATGATTCCTGGACACGGTGGTGAAAACATGCTGTATTCACAGGCAATCAAGGATGCGAGCATGGCGCACCAAATCCTGCTTCATGCTAAAGTCGATAAGATATTCCTGCATATAAATGGTGCATACCACACCAAAAACCGGGAAGGTATTTTATCGTTTATGCGCGAAATCGATCCAAAATTGATCTTGACAATCACCACAATTCCTGAGGGAGAAGATAATCCGTCCGTTGAAGAAGCTGATTTCACGTTAATAATTCCTTCGAAACCTCTTGAAGGAACCCCGCAT
Organism: Sphingobacterium corticis; assembly: GCF_042684745.1. Lineage (NCBI taxonomy): Bacteria > Pseudomonadati > Bacteroidota > Sphingobacteriia > Sphingobacteriales > Sphingobacteriaceae > Sphingobacterium > Sphingobacterium corticis. The sequence goes on from NZ_JBHUMA010000004.1 coordinate 286,999, forward strand.
TAGTGTTGACTTTTGGTTCCAAACTAATATTATGAACATGATTATTGATTCAGGAAAAGTTTTACTAAGCCTGATAAAATTCAAACAAAGTACAATCTTAAAAATGCTGTAAAAGGATTTGAAAATCGTTCCATTAAATTATTACCGAAATCTATGGTTAGTCCTAGGTATGACAGTATTTGGATTACCAATAGGAGTAGCGATAGGAATGAGTGTGGGAAACATAGGACTTTTGGGAATTGGATTACCTATCGGAATGGCACTTGGACTGGCTGTACGAGCCACCATGGATAAAAAGGCAAAACAAGAAGGAAGGCAATTGGATTTGGAAATTAAATAGAATCAGCCTCTGACAGAACCATTGGATTGTTCCATTCTCATAGCTTATTATTAATAAAATTTGGACAAAAAAATAAAGCCGTTCATCTCTGAACGGCTTTTAGTAGCGGGGACACGACTCGAACGTGCGACCTTCGGGTTATGAGCCCGACGAGCTACCAACTGCTCCACCCCGCAATATATTTTTCTTAAAATCTGCCTTAGTGTGGCGTCTTTCGTAGATATTGCTCTTCCGAATTGTTTCACAAAGATATAACTTGTATTTTTGAAATGCAAATAAAAAATAAAAAATGTCACATAAAGCTGGATTCGTAAGTATCATTGGTAAACCCAATGCGGGAAAATCGACGTTAATGAATGCGTTAGTGGGGGAAAAGATGTCGATCATCACGCCAAAAGCACAAACAACTCGTCATAGAATTATTGGAATTGTTAACCAAGAGGACTACCAAATTGTATTTTCAGACACGCCCGGCGTGATCAAACCCAACTATTCCTTACAAGAATCCATGATGAATTTCGTGCAAGGATCTATTATCGATGCCGACATCATTCTTTTTGTGACGGACATTCACGAAAAATACGACGAGAACGATGTGATCGAAAAGCTTCGGAAAACAGATTCTCCTGTTGCAGTATTAATCAATAAGGTTGATAAATCATCCGAAGAAGAAGTCAAGGAGAAAGTAGCGTTTTGGAAAGAGAAAGTCAATCCAGAAGTGATCTTTGCACTATCTGCTTTGCATGGCTACAATGTGGACGGAATTATGGCTTACATCAAAGAAAAACTGCCTGTACACCCTCCATTTTATGAGAAAGACGAATTGACCGATAAATCTACCCGATTCTTCGTTTCGGAGATGATCCGCGAAAAGATATTCAAATTATACGACAAAGAAATTCCTTACAGCACCGAAGTGGTTGTTACATCGTATAAAGAAGAAGGACATATTACGCGCATTGCGGCGGAAGTTATTGTAGAACGTGATTCACAAAAAAACATCATTATCGGAAAAGCGGGTGCAATGATTAAAAAAGTCGGCACCTACGCGCGTCAGGATATCGAAGAGTTTATCGATGGAAAAGTATTTTTGGAACTATTCGTGAAGGTATTGCCCGACTGGAGAAGCAAGAAAAATTACTTGAAAAGATTCGGATACGATGATTAACAAATAAATAGGCATTCGCCTCATTGGACCGCGCGATTATTACAACTACAATTAACGTAATGATTGCGCGGTTTTATTTTGCTCGGAAAGAGCCTCCAAATCGCTTAGCTTCTTTTTAACAGGTTTCACGTCTTTGCCCGAACCGTTTAAGGCATTCCAAATATTTTTAGATTCCTTAGTAAGCAAAGGCGAAATAATCGACAAAAGCAACACGTAAACCACGACAAACGATTGTACAACTGGTAGCAAACCACCAGCTTTGCCAATGTTAGCCATGATAATAGAAAACTCACCGCGTGCCGACAAGGTAAAACCAATATCCACCGCATTTCTTGGTTTCAACCCAGAAAATCGCGTTGCAAAATAGCCCGAAGCTACATTGACTACCACGGTAATGAACGCAGCCAAAGTTCCCCAACCCAAAGCTCCTCCTAAAGCGTACATGTCAATCGACAATCCGAAACTAAAGAAGAACATCGCCCCAAAGAAATCCTTGTAAGGCAAAACCATTCCTTCAATCTTCTTAATGTATTTGGAGTCAGCCAATACCAAACCTGCCATCAGTGCTCCAATCGCTTCAGCAACGTGAATAGTTTCTGAGAAACCTGCAATCACGAACAATAAACTGAAGATAATGAGCACAAATAATTCGGAGGATTTGTCGTGCAACAATCTATCAATTGCAGGCACCAACTTACGTCCGAGCACTAGAAAAGTCAAGATAAATGTCAGCGCTAAAGCCGATGTTCCGGCAACAGCTAAGAACGATGTTGAACCAGTCAGAATCAATCCCGACAAGAAAGAAATGTGCATTGCTATAAACAAATCGTCGAACATAATCATTCCCATGATGACTTCTGTTTCCGGGTTTGCCGTACGTTTCAAATCCGTTAATACTTTAGCAACAATTGCAGTAGATGAACTGGTCATAATACCACAAAGCACCATCATTTCCTTAAACGGCAGTTCCATCATCCAGCCGATAAATAAGCCGGAAATAAAATTCAGCAGCACATAAAATATGCCACCGGAAACAATAGATTTGCCGGATTTCATCAATCTGCCAACGGAGAATTCTAAACCTAAATAGAAAAGCAGAAATAGCACGCCAAGGCGCCCCATAAAATCAATAAATGGCTTGCTTTCCGTAAAAGTCAGGTCAATTGCGCCAAAGGTCGGTGCATGCTGTCCTAGAACCATACCGATTAATATGAAAAACGGAATGACCGAAAACCGCAACTTGTTGGCTAATAAACCAACTATTGCAACAAGTAGTACAGCAATTCCGATCTCTAATATTAGGGTATTTGTTAGCATGTAATTATCTTTTGGCTTATAGCAAAATCTCTTTCAGCAATTTGATATTATTTCTTTTTCCTGCGATTACTAAAGTTGTTCCCGATGTAATGACGTAATCTGGCCCCGGATTGATGATCGTTTCATCATCTTTAATCGCAGCGATGATAGAAGCACCTGTTTTCTGACGAACGCCAAGTTCGCCAATGCTTTTATTTTCCACACCTTGATCGGAAGTTCCTACCTTGTACCATTCAATACGCAGATCGTCCAAAGCTACTTCCATCGTTTCCAATGCTTTCGGCTTGTAGGAAAGTCCGCCAAGAATTCCAGCTACCTGACGCGATTCTTCGTCGGATAATGTCATCACACAATGCGTTTCGTGTTCGGTTTTCTCGTGGCGATACAATTCGCGGCGCCCATCGTCGTGAATAACGACAACCATTTGGTCGCCAGCTTCCGTATCAATTTCATACTTTTTTCCGATACCGATCAGATCGCTTTCTCTAACTATCGACATGATTTACGTTGTTTAATTTAATATTTTTATGATCGACAAATGTCTTTATTCTGCTAAATCTTCTAATTTATAACTACCATCATCTTGCTTCACCGGCTTTCCAATTTGTGTTGTTTTGGAATGATAAAACAAGAAAATCCAGCCTTCCGGAGCACCCTTCTCCCACACCTTTGTTCGATATTCTTTCGATGTTCGCCCGTCAAAATCGTATTTCGCTACGAAATTTCTAAAAATCTCGCCTGGCTCAGAAAGCACATCTCCCCCAAAGAAATAATGTTCATCTCCGGTACGAATGTGAAATATTTGATGAAACTCGGTATGTCCGCCAGTTACCTCGTACGAAATCTCGTCGTTCAAGTCGCCATCGCCATCTACCAAAAGCAAATTACCGCTCCGCTGCAATGCTTGAAACAACTCCGTTCTGTAGGATGCGGAATCCGTGCTATACGCATTTTCCCATTCCTTTTCCTGCACCACATACTCGGCGTTCGGAAAAGCAATGCGCGTACTTCCGTCCTGCATATCTACCGTGCCGCCCATGTGATCTTTATGCAAATGCGACATCAATACATATCGCACGTCCGACGGATCAAAACCTAGCGATTTGATATTGTGATGAATCAACAACTCGCCATCCGCTGTACGCTCTCCTAGCCCGGTATCAATAACTACCAATCCGGCTTTCGTTTCCACCAAAAAAGGACGTACATGAACGAATAGCGAAGCTGGTCGATCTTTTGGATCATCTTTTTTCGGATCGAAAGGAACAAACACCTTGCTGGCATCAACGGAAAAAGAGCCTTCGTATAAGGAGTGAGCTTGAATCATTTTATATAGTTGTAACTATGTGCTTTACATCCTGCAATAAAGGTACAGGTCGTATAAATTAGGCGATTACGTGTTAAAAAACGTATATTTACCCCTATTTTACAAGGCAAAGGTATGCAAAAAAGGTGGTTACTAAAACCCAAAAATAACGCAGCAATTACACAGAGTCTCCGCGAGGGACTTGGAGTAAGTGATGTCGTTGCCAACCTTTTAGCTTACCGAAAAGTAGAAACTTTTGAAGCGGCGCGGGAGTTTTTCCGGCCGGCACTCTCCTACCTTCACGATCCCTTTTTGATGAAGGATATGGATGTCGCGATCGAGCGCATCACCAAAGCCATCAGTAATAAAGAAAAAATTCTAGTTTACGGCGATTATGATGTGGACGGAACTACCGCGGTATCGATTGTTTTTTCATTTTTCCACCAATTTCATAGCGGTTTAGAATATTACATTCCTGATCGATACGCAGAAGGCTATGGCATCTCCTATCAAGGCATCGATTATGCACACGAAAACGGATTTTCATTGATTATTGCGTTGGATTGTGGCATTAAAGAGATTGATAAGGTGGCTTATGCGAAGGAGAAAGGCATTGATTTTATCATCGGTGATCACCATTTACCGGGCGATTCCATCCCGGATGCGTTAGCTGTTTTAGATCCGAAACGGAATGACTGCAATTACCCCTATACCGAATTATCCGGCTGCGGAATTGGCTTTAAGATCATTCAAGCCTTTATCCAGTCCAACGATATGGATATGTCGATGGCCTATCAATATTTGGATTTGGTAGCGGTCAGCATTGCCTCCGATATTGTACCTATTACTGGAGAAAACAGATTGCTTTGCCATTTTGGCTTACAAAAATTGAATAGCAACCCATCCTTTGGCATCCGCGCTTTGATTGAGCTTTCCAATAATCGGAAGGATTTCTTCACGGTGAATGATATTGTTTTTCAAATCGGTCCACGCATTAACGCGGCCGGACGAATCGAACATGCGAAAGATGCTGTAAAACTGCTCACTTCCAAATCGACCGCGGATGCTTCGGTGTTTTCCGACAAAGTTGATGTGCAGAACAACGAACGCAAGGACGTTGATCTAAAAATCACGGAAGAAGCGTTGGCTATTATTGCCGATAATGTAGCCTTACAAAACCGTAATTCCACCGTTCTTTATAAGAATGATTGGCACAAGGGTGTGATTGGCATCGTAGCATCCAGACTCACGGAAAAATATTATCGACCAACCATCATATTAACTCAAACAAATGGGCATGTTGCCGGATCGGCGCGATCTGTTTTGGGATTTGATCTTTATCAAGCATTGGAATCTTGCAGCGATTTGCTCGAACAATTTGGCGGACATAAGTACGCTGCCGGACTGACTATGCCCACAGAAAACGTACCGCTATTTCAGCAACGCTTCGAAGAAGTGGTCACCGCGACGATTACACCCGAAATGTTGACGCAAGAAATTTCCATCGACCTTCCTATACATTTTCAGGATATTGATGCGAAGCTGTTTCGCTTGCTAAAACAATTTGAACCATTCGGCCCGCAAAATGAACAACCTATTTTCGTCACGAAAGGTGTTACGGTAAGCGGATTGGCACACGTAGTCGGTGCAAATCACTTGAAAATGATGTTAAAGCAGGAAGGTTGTGCACCATTTTCTACAATTGCATTCGGCCTCGCCGAACATTTGGATCACATCAATGCCGGAAAGCGATTTGATATTTGCTACACCATTGAGGAAAACACATGGAAAACGCGCAAGAATTTACAATTGAACATTAAAGCAATTCGATATTAACCGATATATTTGTAGGTGAAGGAGTTGGATACATGATACTAAAAGCGGAACACCTGATTAAAAAATATCGTCAACGAACGGTCGTAAATGACGTTTCATTCCAAGTAGAACAAGGCGAGATTGTCGGTTTCTTGGGGCCAAACGGTGCCGGAAAGACGACGTCGTTCTATATGATCGTGGGGTTAATCAAACCCAACGAGGGACATGTTTACTTGGACGACAAAGATATTACGCAGGATGCGATGTATCAACGCGCGCAACGAGGAATCGGCTATTTGGCGCAAGAAGCTTCCGTTTTTAGGAAGATTTCCGTAGAAAACAACATTCTCGCCGTATTGGAAATACATTATCCGAACAAGCAAGAGCGCAAAGAAAAACTGGAAGAATTGCTTACCGAGTTCAGCTTGCATCGCGTGCGGAAAAATCGTGGCGATTTGTTGTCCGGTGGAGAACGTCGACGTACGGAAATTGCGCGTGCGCTTGCGGCCAATCCAAGCTTCATTCTTTTAGATGAACCATTCGCTGGTGTCGATCCTATTGCGGTAGAAGAAATTCAAACTATTGTTGCCAAACTAAAAACCAAAAATATCGGCATTTTGATTACCGATCACAACGTGCAAGAAACGCTATCCATTACCGATCGTGCTTATTTGTTAACGGAAGGTAAGATTATGCTGACTGGTACTCCGGAAGAAATTGCCGATAATGAACTGGCGCGTAAGTTTTATCTCGGTCGACATTTTGAGTTGCGACGAAAAAAACTCTAACTTAGTAGTTGAAGAGATTATTATAAACTGATGGCCATTCTAAATTCCTTATTCACGTGGTTTATGAAAAAGCGGATCCACCAGATCGAGCTTTTCATGAAATATCCTCATGATGTGCAGGAAGAATGGTTCCAAAGTTTAATTTCTACCGCCGAAGCCACCGAATGGGGAAAGCGATACGATTATAAAAGTATTTTCTCTGTTGACGATTTTAAAAATCGTGTTCCGATTCAAAACTACGATTCGATCAAGGGATATGTGGACCGTATGATTCAAGGCGAACAAAACATCCTTTGGCCATCCGACATCAAATGGTTTGCAAAATCTTCGGGAACAACTTCTGACCGCAGCAAATTTATTCCGGTTAGTCGGGAAGCTTTGGACGAATGCCATTACCAAGGTGGTAAAGATATGTTGACCATCTACTGCCATAATCGCCCGGAGAATAAAGTTTTTACCGGAAAATCGGTAGTAATTGGAGGTTCATCGCAGTTCAACAACTTCAGTAGCGATTCCTATTCGGGAGATTTATCTTCCATATTAATTCGCAACTTGCCGTTTTGGGCAGAATTTAAACGAACACCTACTTTAGAAGTCACCTTAAATCCGAATTTCGAAGATAAAATTGACCAAATAGCTCGCATCACGATGCAGGAAGATGTAACGAGCTTGGCGGGCGTTCCTACTTGGAATATCGTGATGGCGCAGCGAATTTTAGAAATTAGCGGAAAAAGCAATTTGCTGGAAGTTTGGCCAAATCTGGAATTTTACGGACACGGCGGTGTGAGTTTTCGCCCATATCGTGAGGAATTCAAGCGATTGATCCCTTCGAGCAATATGTATTATCTAGAGAATTATAATGCATCCGAAGGTTATTTTGGTATTCAAGATCAATCTGATTCGGATGATTTGTTGCTGATGCTGGATTATGGTATCTACTACGAATTCTTGCCGATGGAGCACTTCGGGGAAGAGAATCCAAAAACCTACACATTGGATCAAGTTGAACTAGGTAAAAATTACGCATTAATTATTTCCACGAATGCAGGTTTGTGGCGCTATATGATTGGTGATACGGTAAAATTCACCTCGCTTTCGCCCTACCGCTTCCAAATTTCCGGAAGAACTACCGCATACATCAATACATTCGGTGAAGAATTAATTGTTGACAATGCTGATCAAGCCATTCACACAGCGTGCGTTGCAACGGGAGCTTCCGTGAAAGATTATACGGCTGCTCCAGTCTATTTCGAAGAGGGAAAAGCGGGTGCGCACGAATGGATTATTGAATTCACGCAACAACCGCATTCTTTCGAATCGTTTTGTGAAATATTAGACAAAAAATTACGAGAAATAAATTCGGATTATGATGCCAAAAGGTTTAACGACATGGCATTAAGATCGCCAATTGTTCACAACGCACCATCCAATACATTCTACGAATGGATGAAATCTCGTGGCAAATTAGGTGGACAAAATAAAGTCCCTCGCTTAGCGAATGATCGCAGCTACATTGAACCTATCTTAGAAAGTTTTAGGGTAAAAAATCAGTTCGGACGAACCGCAACCTTATAAAGGTAAATGAAATAGCCAGCGACAAATTGAATCATGTTCATTTTTTTTGCCTGACTAGCATCCTCTTTTTGAATAACTTGAGTAGTGTTCATATATCTTATCGGTAGTTTCTTCTCTATCAAACGACAAAAAAACTAAAGCGCTACAAAGATAATTTATTTTTATCCCCAAAGCAATAATTTTTTATACTTTAAGGTATGTAGCCGAAAAAGTTGATAACCTAGGTTTACTTTTTTTTAACTAAATTGCGCCCATTCATAATAATTTATTAAACCATGACTAGGACCGATATTCGTGTAGAGCAAACACAACATTCTAGATTAGCTGACGTTGATTTCGACAATTTGGTATTCGGAAAAGTATTATCCGATCATATGCTCGTCGCTGATTATCACGACGGCGTGTGGGGAGACGTAAGCATCGTTCCTTATGGTAATATTTCTATCAGTCCGTCGATGTCTGCATTGCACTACGGGCAATCTATTTTCGAAGGTATTAAAGCATACAAATTTGAAGATGGAACGGTAAGTATTTTTAGACCGGACAAAAACTGGGAACGTTTCAACAAATCCGCAACAAGGCTACAAATGCCGGAAGTTCCGCAAGAAATTTTCATTGACGGATTAAAACAGCTTTTATCTATAGATCAGAATTGGGTGCCAAATAAAAATGGATCATCTTTATACATCCGTCCATTTATGTTTGCGACAGAAGCTGCATTGGGTGTACATCCATCCATTTCATACAAATTTATTATCATCACTGGTCCAGTAGGCGCCTACTATAGCAAGCCAATCAGCCTGAAGGTAGAAACGGAATATACGCGCGCTGCGGATGGCGGCGTTGGTTTCTCGAAAAATGCCGGAAATTACGCATTAGCACTTTACCCAACCGAGCTAGCACATAAACAAGGTTACGATCAAGTGATGTGGACAGACGCTCGCGAGCACAAATACATTGAAGAAGCGGGTACCGCCAATTTGATCTTCCGCATCGGCGACACCATCATTACGCCGCATGGTGACACGATTTTGCACGGTGTAACGCGTCGCACCATTATCGAATTGGCTGATGCGTGGGGCTTGAAGACGGAACAACGCAAAGTTTCTGTGGATGAATTAATTCAAGGCATCGAATCCGGACAAGTTTCCGAAGCATTTGCTGCCGGAACCGCTGCAACGATTACACACATTTCTCGTATTGGATTCAACGGAAGAGATTACGAGCTACCAGCAGTAGAAACACGAGAATTCTCTTTAAAAGTATTGGATTATCTAAATGATCTACGTTACGGCAGAATCGAAGATTCTTTCGGCTGGAACTTCGTTGTTTAGCGATTACCGTATTATATAAACAAGAACGCTCATCTTCAAAAAAGATGAGCGTTCTTGTTTAATAAGCATGTTTTCAGCAGCTAAATCTGTATGGCGGCTAGAATGAGATTAATCTGCTTCTCCCCTAACCAGCTGCCCAAAGTTTCTCGGATTTTAGCTTCCATTTCTCTTCGCTTCATCGCAGTTGCTCTTTTCGCACCTACACTAGATTTTATAACAGGCGAAGAGAAATCAACCTTAGTCGCGTAAATATTATAGTGCTGTTCTGGAACGACCAACCCCAAAATCATTCCGGGCAATCCATGTGTAGCGCTTGGACCGACGGATAAAGGAATTTGATCGGTGTAAAATGCTACGACGTAAACCGAATCCAACAACACACCGTTTGCTCGGCGACAGGAATAACCAGCAATTTCCCGGTATTCATCCGTAATTTTCCATTTCACGTTCAACAAAGAATCTTTTATCACAATTTCCGAACCGCCCATCGCAAATGCAGACTGTGCTTCCTTCGTTTTAAGATTTTGGTATCCATTATTTTGATAATCTAAGATACCCATGTTAATCAAGTTAGTTACGATAGGATCGTACGTTTCCTTAACAGGTTCCCAGCCAGCTTCACTTCCGCTGAATGAAAGCTTTTTCTTCAAAACTACTGTTTCTTTTACTTTGGGAATCATCTCTTCGATGTATCGACGTTGGAAATCTCCATCTTTTAAGGAATTTATATGGCGTTTTAATAAATTTTTTATGTGAATGGTTTTATCGAATGTGACCACACCTTCCTGCGGAAAGTAGGCATATTGCGCGCTCGCAAAATGTATGGGCAAACAGGCGAAAAACACCAATAACTGTAGTACCTTTTTCATGCTTTTATCTTTATAAATCTTTTCTGCTTCTTAATTACTTACTCCACCCATTCTGGTAAAATCCCAGCTTACCTTAAACATGAAATACCTAGAAATCGTGTTGTAACGCTGTTGCGAGATCATACCAGCTTGTTGAAAACGAGTAAATCCAATATTTTGATTAAACACATCATTCACGTAAAGTTCTACGGTTAGTGCTTCGTTCTCTAAGAAGCGTTTGGACACACCCGGCGTAAAGATCAAACGGGTAAAGCTTTCATTGAATGCTTCCGTAGGTGCTTCATACGTGTGCTCTGCTGTTCCATATAATTGAATTTTCCAAGGTAGATAAGCTTTGAACCATAAATCGCTCGACATCGTAAAACCGGAACTGTTAAATTGTGGCTGCAACGATGAAGATAGCTTTCTCCATCCCGGATTGAAGCTTAAGCGAAAATCAAGATTCTTTGTTGTATTCTTTTCTGCAGATAAGTTCAACCCGTAGCTTAAATTTTGATTTCGGTTTAATGCACCGTTTTGATAATTGTAGCCGTCAGAAAAGTTTGCATTTAGTCCATAACGACCTTCAATTTTGTATTTCTTAATCAAATTGCTACCGATACCACCCCAAAGATAGCCTGAATTGTTTACACGTTCGCGCATATTATCGTAACGCATTGTACGTAAACCCGTTGAATCGATCGTAATATTTTGCTGTATAGAATTATATTCTTGGCTAACACTTCCGCCAAGATACATGTAGCGATTTTTCAACATTTCCCAAGAGTTGTAATTTAAACTAAGCGTGTTGCGTTGCGCGGGCGTTAAGTTTGGATTACCTTCTACGATATTTAATGGGTTCTCATTTTGGCGCAATGGCTGAATTTGCATCAATGAAGGAAGAATGTTATTACGGTTTACGTTTAAATTTATACGCTTAGACTTCGTGATATTATATCGGATAAAAGCTCTTGGATTATATGTCAAGAACGCGCGATCCAATTCTTCATTAAGATAATTGTTGCGCTGAAACAAATCATCATTCCGCAAGTTGTTGTTAAAATTAAATTCTATTTTCTCCGATTTATATCCAACAGATAAATCCCCACTATTACGCACCGTGTTAAAATCGAAATCGTTACTGAATTCTGCATCCAGCACATTATAATCTCCATCCGCATTTGCATTAAATGAATTATTGATAGAATGTGTTCTGGAGTTATTATATGAATAACCAATCGACGTACGCCAGCGCTCGCTAAGTGGCTCCGTGTATGTTGCTGAAGTTTGTAGATTGTTCGATTTTCTCGACATTTCTTTGAACTGATCAATGACAACACTGCTTGTACTGTCTCCTAAATATTGATTCGTCACCGAATTCAAGAAACCTTCCCCGTTATCGTCAGAAATATTTCCCGCTAATCGAAGCGATAATGAGCGACCAACTTTTTTGAATTTACGCGTAAACAAACCATCATAAGTCACGTTCGAGTTTTTAGCATCGCTAGTAAGCTGCCTGTTATTATCATTAATTGGCACCCCTTCCCCATTCGTACTGAATGCTTCACTGTAGTCATTTGCTTCTCGACGACCGCTAGTTCCAGAAACCTTCACCAATAAGGTAGTCAGCGAATCAATATTCCAATCATAACGCCCATTAAAACGATGACGTTGATTTTCTACATTATTATTACTCAACGAGCTTTGATTGAATACACCATTCGGCAAATTGGTTTGGCTAATTCCTTCCGTAATTTCATTGTTCTCAATCCTGCCGAATTTGTAATTTAAGTTGATCTTATTTCCATTCTTACCGAATTTATCCATGTAGCTGAGACCAGTATTAAGCGCTTGCGGACGACCTCGGCCATTCCAGTAGCTAAATTCATCGCCGCCGGTCCCAAAGAAATACATACTTCCATCCTCAGACACCTGCATTTGATCGTCGCCCAAACCGAATTTCTCTTCCTCTTCCCACCCTAAACTTACCGTTCCGTTGTTGGAAGCAATACCATACGCCGCAATCTTACGTGATCCTTGAAACTTATTGATAGCCGCTTTCCCCAAATAAAAATCATCTGTACCAACCGCGCCTTCCAATTTTCCAAACATACCATTTTTCGCATCTTCTTTCAAAGTCACATTAATCGTTTGCACACGCTCGCCGTCGTCCACTCCAGTACGCTCGGCAGCATCCGATTTTCGCTCGTAGACTTGCACTTTATCGACCATATCCGAACGCAAGTTCCGCGTTACTAAGGTCGGATCATCGCCAAAGAATTCTTCTCCATCAACAAGCACTTTCTCCACAGCTTTACCTTGTGCGGTAATTTTCCCATCGGAATCTACCGTAATACCTGGAAGAACCTTGAGCAAATCCTCTACCTTCGCATTCTTTTCGGTAGCAAAACTATTCGCATCGTATTCAATCGTATCACCTTTTATGACAACCGGAATTCGTCCAGTTACCATAACCTCCTCGATTAGATTGGCAACTGCGGTAAGTTCCACCGTTCCCATATCCTGCAACTGGCCACCTTTTTCCAAAAACTTGGAAAAAGCACCATATTTCGGGTAGCTAACCACCAACAGCATATCTTCTGTTTGCGGCTTAGTCAACGAAAACTTTCCGGATTCATCTGCTCGGCCGAAGTCGACCAAAATGGAGTCTTTTGCTTGCAACAACATCACTGTGGCGTTTTGCAAAGCGGTTTTATCCCCTTCGTCAACAACCCTTCCAGATATTTTTAGTTGCGCAAACGAACTCGACACATATAGCACCAGCATAATAAGTACTAGAGGAATAGCAATTTTTTTCATGTATAAAATATAGACTTACATTAGTTTGGATCGGCATCGGTTCACACAGCACATCGAACGTAATAATCTCTTTTAGGTAGATGGCGATCTCTTCTTTATTACTTTGTCGCACGAAAACGAAAAATGTTACAGCTTTTCTGAAAATATATTTGATTATTTTTGTAGAAACTTAAGAAGTTATGCAAAAAATAAAAGATTATGTATCGGCAAACACCGATCGCTTTCTAGAAGAATTGTTCGAATTACTGCGTTTTCCATCAGTCAGTGCTGATCCGAAATTTAAGGAGGATGTAGTAAAAACGGCAGAATACGTAGCTAAGAAGTTGCAAGATGCTGGCGCAGATAAAGTGGAAGTTTGTCCGACAGCCGGATATCCAATCGTTTATGGCGAAAAGTTAATTGATCCAGCATTGCCTACGGTATTAGTTTATGGACATTATGATGTGCAACCGGCAGATCCATTAGAATTATGGGATACGCCGCCATTTGAGCCAACGGTGCGCGACGGAAAAATATATGCTCGCGGAGCGGCAGATGACAAAGGACAGTTCTACATGCACGTGAAAGCGTTTGAATATATGATCGCGGAAAATGAGCTTCCTTGCAACATTAAATTCATGATCGAAGGCGAAGAGGAAGTGGGTTCATCCAACTTGGGCATCTTCGTAAAAGAAAATAAAGAACGTTTAAGTGCGGATGTTATCGTGATTTCGGACACGGCAATGATCAGTTTGGAGCAACCATCAATCGAAACGGGATTGCGCGGACTTTCTTACGTGGAAGTGGAAGTTACCGGACCGAATCGCGATTTGCACTCTGGAGTTTATGGTGGCGCGGTGGCGAATCCAGCGACAATCTTATCCAAGATGATTGCTTCGTTACACGATGAAAATAATCATATCGCTATTCCCGGATTCTATGACGACGTAGTTGAATTGTCGGATGCAGAACGGAAAGCATTAAACGAAGCTCCGTTTGATGTGGAAGAATATAAATCAGATTTGGGCGTTGGTGATGTTTGGGGCGAAGCCGGATATTCATCGATCGAACGCGCGGGTACACGTCCAACATTGGAAGTAAACGGCATTTGGGGTGGATACATCGGCGAAGGTGCGAAAACAGTATTGCCGTCAAAAGCGTTTGCGAAAATATCCATGCGTTTAGTGCCTAACCAAAATTCGGAGCGCATTACGCAATTATTTAAATCGCATTTCGAAGGTATCGCACCAAGCTCCGTACAAGTAAAAGTTACGCCACATCACGGTGGTGAACCAGTCGTCACACCAACGGATAGCATTGCATACAAAGCTGCTGAAAAAGCATTGGAAGAAACTTTTGGCAAATTGCCAATTCCTACTCGCGGAGGAGGTTCTATTCCAATCGTTGCGCTATTCGAAAAGGAGTTAGGCATCAAAACGGTGCTTCTCGGTTTCGGTTTAGACAGCGATAACTTGCACTCGCCGAACGAGAAATATGGTATTGATAATTATCTGAAAGGTATCGAAACCATTCCTTTGTTTCACAAATACTTCACAGAATTGAGCAAATAATAACAAATGGGTTTGGCGCAAATGTTCCAAACCCATTTTCGTTTTAATCCGCTATATTTGAAAATAACGCCCTCATATCGGATTATGCAATTATTCTTTCGAAAAGCACATCGCATCTTTTATCTCGCTATGGTAATCTGCTGTTTCGCTTTATGCTTTCCAATTCTTTGGCTTCTTGCCAAAAAGCCTGAAAAGCACTTTAACAAATTGGTATTCTTTCGGAAATGGATCAGCAAAATAAGCGCTGCATTGTCCGGAATACGTTTTGAATATCATTTCGAAGAACCGATCGATTGGTCCATCCCTTATGTGCTTTGCCCAAACCATACCTCGATTTTAGACATTTCTGTATTAACGCACCTTTGTCCGCAGCCTTTTTCTTTTATTGGAAAAGCAGAATTATTAAAAAATCCGGTGACGGCTATTTTCTTCAGAAGCATTGATATCCCGGTCGACCGCAACAATCGCATGTCGGCGTTCCGCGCTTTTAAAAGCGGACATGAAACTTTGCAAAAAGGAAGATCGCTGGTTGTTTTTCCCGAAGGAAAAATCGACGATGAATATCCTCCGCGGTTGCATCCATTTAAATCCGGACCTTTTCGCTTAGCGCAGGAGAACAATGTGGCTATTTTACCAATCGTTATTCATAACGCATGGGATTTATTTTGGGATGATGGCGCGCGCTTCGGCACGAAACCCGGTGTGATAAAAGTAAGCGTACTTCGTCCGATCTTACCGAATGCAGAAGTTCCGACCGCAGTTCCTCCCATCGAAGATTTGGTGTATAGCCGCATGAATGAATCGTGGTTGTCTAAAAAATAATTAGCTAAAAAACAGACTATTATCACATTCGAAGACAAGCGCGCACGTCGAAACTTGCATAAGATAAATATTTTGCTACTTTTGCGAAAAGTAATAAGCTTAAACAGAGAAGACTATGTATTGGACACTTGAATTAGCTTCACATTTGGAAGATGCGCCGTGGCCTGCTACGAAAGACGAGTTAATTGACTACGGAATTCGCTCAGGTGCACCGGTTGAGGTGATCGAAAACCTACAGGCACTAGAAGACGATGGTGAGCCATACGAAAATATCGAAGAGATATGGCCAGACTATCCAACAAAGGATGATTTCTTCTTCAACGAAGATGAATACTAAGACCTTGAAAGCCGCTTGAAAAAATCATCAAGCGGCTTTTTTTGTCATTAAAACAACTATTTGTCATTCCTATGTTGAGCGCGCAGCTTAACGTCAACAAAGGTACTATCGGCATTATTTTCTTGATTGTAAAGAAATCCTTTTATCGCTAGATCAACAAAACGACCTTGATCCACATTTAAAACTTGGATATGTAAAGGAATTCTATCGCGATCGGGGAGATAAACTGTATTATATTGTTCTCCCGATTTCCATATCGTTTCCATTGTATAAACAATGTTTGCTACGGAGTCCGTTTGTTTATTTGAAACGACAAACGACTTTCCGGACTTAGGATCAGGCACAAATACATCCACCTTAAAGTTTTTCGCCTGTCCCATAAAAAACTCTGAATCAGGACTTCTTACGAAAACATGAAACTTAGGATTCAGTGCTTTTGTCTCGATAATTTTGTGATGAAAATGTAACGAATTTAGTAAGTATCCGCCGAAATGACCAAAATTACCTTCTAAATAAGAATCATCGAATGGAAACTCCGGTTCAGGAACGACTTCTTTATCACACGACATAAAGAATAACAATGTTACAAGCATTTTCGAAAGAATAATTCCTTTCGAAAATGTTTTGAAATCCTGTCTAGCTCTATAAAATTTTGCCATCAAGTTTATTGTTTAAAAACAGATTTAGCAGCTATAACTGTTTTAATCGACCTTATAATACAATTAACGTTTTTAAAAAAAGTCGCCCTACAAGGACCATAATCAGTTAGTTAAAAATACTAAAAAAATTAATTTAAAAGAAATATAGTTTCTGTTATTTTTAGCAGGCAAAACATAATCTTCTGTTAATCCTTTTTATTATAAAGCCGTCAAAAAGGCACAAAACTTATTAACATGAAGAAACTCATTCTTGCCGTTTTAATTTCTGTCACCAGCATTCCGGTTTTTGCTCAGATGCGCATCAAACGCGAAAAAAATGCGCAAGATACCGCTCAGCAAATCAGAACAGAACGTCAAATTGATTCCGTACGCGTCAATAGAATGCGCAGCATGGATGTTGCCAAGTCCTTTATTCGGGATTTAGCGAACACGGATATTGCGTTGGATATTATTTTGAGTAAATACGTCATTACGCACGATGCAGACGATGAGATGTACGATTATTTATTGGCGAGTTTGGCTGAAATTAGGCTGAATATGATGAGCAAGCGAATTCAAGATATTCAGTTTATTCCTTTTCAAGAAATGTCGCGGCGTGATGTTTCGGACATTGATACGGAAGGATTGAACACCGCGGATATGTTTTTTTTGCGACATGGCAAGCGTCAACTGACGGCGTTATATATGGAAAACGGAAAGGTAGCTTCCTTCACTTTGGTTTCCAAGGGCGGTAACAAAGCACATTTTGTGACGTATTGATTGTAGATAAACTTGGATTATTAAAAAGTATTTTCAATATTTGTTTCAGAGAGTTATGACAAATACCCGTAACATTAAAACTTGGTGGTGGCACAACGAATAACGTTGTGGCAACATCCTATGTCTTTAACATTACACGGAAAGAAATAGTGGGCTTGCCTTTTTAGGCAAGCCTTTTTTATGATATATCGATGAAAGAAATACTATCGCATTTATTTGAATACAAATCGTTCGACCGAACGCAGGCTTACGATATCCTAACGAATATTGCCACCGGAAAATATGATCCGCACCAGATTGCGGCTTTCATGACGACTTACGGCATGCGCAGTATCCGCGTGGAAGAATTGCAAGGCTTTCGCGACGCGATGTACGACCTGTGTTTGAAAGTTGATTTTCCTGGCTATCGCTTGATCGACATGTGTGGAACCGGCGGTGATGGAAAGGACACGTTTAATATCTCCACTTTGGCATCATTCGTTGTTGCCGGTGCAGGCTATCATGTTGCCAAACACGGAAACGTGGGAGTATCTTCTGGTTGTGGGTCGTCAAACGTCATGGAATTGCTCGGTTACACGTTTACAAATGATCAAGCGGTTTTGCAAAATCAGTTGGAGAAGGCGAACATCTGTTTTCTACATGCGCCGCTCTTCCACCCTGCTATGAAAACCGTCGCTCCGATTCGTCGTGCTTTGGGCGTCAAAACGTTTTTCAATATGTTGGGACCATTGACAAATCCAGCAAATCCCGAATATCAATCGGTTGGTGTTTTCAATTTAGAATTGGCTCGATTGTACGCCTACCTTTATCAGGGAACAGATAAAAAATACAGCATTATTCACGCGCTGGATGGATATGATGAAATATCCTTAACAGGTGATTTCAAAATGGTTGATAACGCAGGCGAACACTACTATCAGGTTTCTGATTTAGGGTTTGATATCATTAAAGCTGAGCAAATTCAGGGCGGCAGCAATCCGCAGGAAGCTGCATCTATTTTCCAGAAAATTATAGAAGGCGGCGGAACTGACGCACAAAATCAGGTCGTATTGACGAATGCAGCCTTTGCTATCAAAACGCTGGAACCGCAGAAAACTTTTGGCGACTGCTATTACGAAGCGGAATCATCCTTGTTAGGCAAAAAAGCACTAAAAAGTTTGAAAACGTTGACAAATGGATAATAAGCCGAAATTAGCTGTAAAAATCTGTGGCATGAAAGAAACAACGAACATACATTCGTTGTCGGAGCTACCGATTGATTACATCGGATTTATTTTCTACGATAAATCTCCGCGTTTTACTGGCCGCTTAAATCCTGCATCGATCCAGCATTCTTCGGTTAAAAAAGTTGGCGTGTTTGTGGATGAAACCATCGAGAACATCTTATCAATAAAAACGAAGTTCGGTTTAGACGTGATACAATTACATGGCCGAGAAACACCGGAATTTTGCAAAGCGCTCAAAGGACAAAATGTAAACATTTGGAAAGCATTTGGCGTGGATGAAAAATTTGATTTCAAAGAACTGGAAGCTTACGAGGATGTAGTTGACGTTTTTTTGTTTGACACAAAAACGCCACAACATGGCGGCAGCGGAAAAGGATTTGACTGGTCATTACTCAATAACTACTTTGGGACAACGCCATACCTATTAAGTGGAGGTATCGGCTTGCACAACTTATCGGAAGTATTGAAAATAAAAGACAATAGATTAGTCGGCGTAGATTTAAACTCAAAACTTGAAATCGAACCTGGCTTAAAAAATATAAATTCAGTAAAAGAAGCACTCAAAATCATACATCATGAGTAAATATCAGGTTGATCATCGCGGATATTACGGGCCATTCGGTGGTGCCTACATTCCGGAAATGCTTTACCCAAATGTAGAGGAACTGCAAAAGCAATATTTGGAAATTATGCAAGATCCAAGTTTCAAGAAGGATTTTGAACAATTACTGAAAGATTACGTAGGTAGACCTTCTCCATTATATCTAGCAAACAGACTTTCCGAACGCTACGGCGCAAAGATCTATCTCAAACGCGAAGATCTTAATCATACCGGAGCGCATAAAATCAACAATACGATCGGACAAATCCTGTTAGCGGAGCGATTGGGTAAAAAGCGCATCATTGCGGAAACCGGAGCCGGACAACATGGCGTGGCGACAGCAACCGTTTGTGCGCTGAAAGGCATGGAATGCGTTGTTTACATGGGCGAGATTGATATGGCGCGACAAGCGCCAAATGTGGCGCGTATGAAAATGATGGGTGCAACTGTCATTCCTGCTCAATCAGGCAGCAAAACCTTAAAAGATGCGACCAATGAAGCGCTGCGCGACTGGATCAACAATCCGGTAGATACACATTACATCATTGGTTCGGTGGTTGGTCCGCATCCATATCCCGATATGGTAGCGCGATTTCAATCCATCATTTCCGAAGAAACACGGAAGCAATTGCTAGAGCAAACTGGTAGTGCGCATGCGGATCATGTGATCGCTTGCGTTGGTGGTGGTTCGAATGCTGCCGGCATGTTTTATCATTTTTTGGATGATGAAGCGGTAAATATTATCGCGGTAGAAGCGGCAGGACACGGTGTAAATTCCGGCGAATCAGCGGCGACAACAGCCTTAGGCCGTGAAGGCGTTTTGCATGGTAGCCGATCTATTTTGATGCAAACGGAAGATGGACAAGTTATAGAACCTTATTCGATTTCCGCAGGATTGGATTATCCGGGCATCGGACCACAACATGCTTGGCTTTTTCAAAGTGGACGCGGAACTTTTGTAAGTGCGACTGACGACGAAGCAATGGAGGCCGGCTTGCGCTTAACGAAACTCGAAGGCATTATTCCGGCGATAGAAAGCGCCCATGCACTAGCTCATTTGGAGAAAATGAAATTCAAAGGCGACGAAACGGTCGTCGTTTGTTTATCGGGGCGCGGTGATAAGGATTTGGATAATTACATGAAATACTTTGGCTTTTAGAATAGGATGCGAACATTAGAACAAACTCAAACGGTACTTCGAGGCAATCGCCTGCTATCAATTTATTACACGGCCGGATATCCAAAATTGGATGCAACGTTGGACATTGCAGAACAGCTGGAAAAGAACGGTGTAGATTTTTTAGAAATTGGCATTCCTTATTCGGATCCGGTTGCCGATGGCCCAGTAATTCAACATAGCTCCGAAGAAGCGCTTAAAAATGGCATGTCGCTTTCGCTATTATTTGAGCAACTTAAAGGCTTGCGAGCGCGCGTCAAAATTCCCGTTTTTTTGATGGGTTATTTCAACACAATTTTGCAATATGGCGTAGAAAAATTCTGTGCGGCTTGCCAAGAAGTTGGCGTAGATGGCACAATTATTCCCGACTTGCCGTTATACGAATACGAAGAAATGTATCAACCGATATTCGAAAAATACGGTATCAGCAATGTATTTTTAGTTACTCCGCAAACTTCGGAGGAGAGAATTCGCAAAATTGATGCATTAAGCACAAGCTTCATTTACCTGTTAAGCTCCAACGCGACAACTGGAAAGCAATTACAGGTTCAAGAGCAGTCTGAAGCCTATTTCAAACGAATAAAAGACATGAACCTGAACTCACCTTTGGTCATTGGTTTCGGTATTTCCAATAAGGAAACACATCAAAAAGCCACCGATTATGCGAATGGTGCAATTGTCGGAACGGCTTTTGTTCGCGTTTTAGGGCAAGAAGGTTCGCAGACAGAAAACATAAAAACCTTCATTTCTTCCCTAAAATAAAACGTTATGAGGCAACTGTACATTATGCGTCACGGCAAAGCCGAAGATCCAGATTTTACGAAGCGCGATTTCGATCGCAATTTGGTCAATCGCGGTCAGGAGGATGCCAAGCAAATTGGCAAAGCATTGTGGAATAGCTTCGATGATCGTGAAAAAGCAGCGATCCGCGAAGCGAACAGCAGGGTGAAATTAATTTCATCCACCGCAAATAGAGCGATTCAAACAGCGGAACTTGTTGCAAAGGTTTTCGAATTCCCTTCCGATCGTATCCAGCGAGAAATTGAAATTTACGAGGCATATCACTTAGATATTTTGAAGGTCATCAATCGCGTGCCCGATGAAGTAGAAACGGTGTTTATTTTCGGACACAACCCCGGATTATCTATGTTAGTGAATTACTTAACCGATCAACATGTCGATTTAAAAACGGCTAACGCCGCCCATCTTATACTGGATGAGAAATTCACTTTCGCCGAACTTTCCGAACAAACTGCAACGCTTCAACACGTCTTCGAATAAAACTTTTTAGCTATGTCCAACCAATTGCTCCATGAAACTTCGCCCTATCTTAAACAGCACGCGCATAATCCTGTTGACTGGTTTCCTTGGTCGCCGGAAGCATTAGAAAAAGCGAAGGCAGAAAACAAGCTATTAATCGTCAGCATTGGATATTCGGCTTGTCATTGGTGCCACGTGATGGAAAAGCAGAGTTTTGAAAACGATGCGATTGCGCAAACCATGAACAAATTCTATGTATCAATTAAGGTCGATCGAGAAGAACGTCCGGACATTGATCAGATTTACATGATCGCGGTGCAATTGATGACGAACGCAGGCGGTTGGCCACTAAATGTAGTTTGCTTACCGGATGGACGACCCATTTACGGCGGAACCTATTTCAAACCACAAGATTGGCAGAATACATTGTTGCAAATTGCAAAAATGTGGGAAGATACGCCAAAAGTTGCTATTGAATACGCGGAACGCTTGACTTCAGGCATTCGTCAGGCGGAACAATTGCCCATCAATCCTATTCCTGAACAATATACCGCAGCAGATTTAGAAGAAATCGTGAAACCTTGGCAACAAACTTTTGATGATGAGCTGGGCGGATACAATCGTGCACCGAAGTTTCCCTTGCCAAACAACTGGTTGTTCTTCCTACGCTATGGCGTATTATCGAAAAACCAAGATTTGGTTGATCACGTGCATTTTACGTTGGAAAAAATTGCCGATGGCGGCATTTATGATCACGTCGGCGGAGGATTCGCACGTTATTCGGTCGATAATCGTTGGCACGTGCCGCATTTCGAGAAAATGCTGTACGACAACGCGCAATTAATTAGTTTATATAGTGAAGCATATCAGCAGAAGCCTAATCCATTGTACAAACGCGTTGTGGAAGAAACAATCGCGTGGCTGATCCGAGAAATGAAAGCCCCGAACGGTGGATTTTATAGCGCACTAGATGCGGACAGCGAAGGTGTGGAAGGCAAATATTATACCTTCCAATACGAAGAGTTTGATCTGCTCGGAGACGATGCTGAACTTTTTCGAGCCTATTTTAATATCACCGAAAAAGGCAATTGGACGGAAGAATCAACCAATGTGCTCTTCGTTAGCAAGGATGATGAATCTTTGATTCGCGAAGCGGGATTTGACCAAGACGAATGGGATCAATATCTCCGCGAAATCAAAGAAAAGCTATACGATTATCGCGAGAATCGTGTACGACCAGGATTGGACGACAAACAAATTGTCACGTGGAACGCGCTATTGATGAAAGGACTGATCGATGCTTATCGAACATTCGCGAAAGCAGCATATTTAGAACAAGCGATCGATATTGCTCACTTCATTCAGCGTCACGCTACCAGCTCAAATGGTTCGTTATTGCATCAGCCTGCTGATAACAACCGCGAGATTAAAGGGTTTTTAGATGATTATGCGTTTACTATCGAAGCATTCTCGTCGCTTTACGAAGCTACATTTGACGAATCCTGGTTGAGCTACGCGGCCAATCTGACCAAGCGGGCGCTAGAGCTTTTCTACGACAATGAGCAACACACCTTATATTATACCAGTTCCGACAGCGAGGAATTGATTGCGCGAAAAAGCGAAATCATGGATAACGTTATTCCCGGGTCGGCCTCCACGATGGTACGTCAGCTTTTCCGCTTAGGTGTATTGTATGATCAACAAAACTGGATTGACGTGGCGGAGCAATTGTTTTCCAACGTATTCCCACATATCAAAAAGTATGGATCGGCTTATTCCAACTGGGCAATCCAGCTTTCAGAATTGGTGTTTGGTACAAATGAAATCGCTTTAACTGGAGAAAAGGCAGAATCGTGGCGTTCAGAACTGGATAAACATTACATTCCCAATAAAATTACACTCGGC
Source organism: Sphingobacterium corticis (assembly GCF_042684745.1). Classification (NCBI taxonomy): domain Bacteria; kingdom Pseudomonadati; phylum Bacteroidota; class Sphingobacteriia; order Sphingobacteriales; family Sphingobacteriaceae; genus Sphingobacterium; species Sphingobacterium corticis. The sequence goes on from NZ_JBHUMA010000004.1 coordinate 310,606, forward strand.
GGAACAAAAAGCAGTCTTCCCTTGTTAACGAATAGACAGGGTTTGGAATCAAAAGCCTACCTTTGTCGTAATAAGACCTGTAGTCTTCCGCAAAATTCCATAGAATCTTTGCTAGAATTAATAAATCAATAACGAGACGTTACAAAAAACATCTCCTAAAAACAAAAAAATGGCAGTAGAAAACAACAACGTTGTCACGTTAAACTACACCCTTCATACCGTAGAAGAAAACGGTGAAAAAACGTTTGTAGAACAAACTACCTCAGAAAACCCGTTAACATTTTTACATGGCGTAGGTATGATGCTTCCTAAATTTGAGGAAAACATCACAGGCTTGAACGAAGGCGATAAAACATCTTTCGAATTGACAGCAGTAGATGCTTACGGCGAACGCGATGAAAAAGCAATTGCACAATTGCCTGCGGATATGTTCGGCGAAATGGGTTTACCTCCAGTTGGCGAAGTATTACCATTGCAAGATAATCAAGGAAACCAATTCCGCGCGGTTGTTATGGAAGTAACTCCGGAAGCTGTTGTTGCGGATTTAAATCACCCAATGGCTGGAAAGAAATTGAACTTCGATATCGAAATTTTGAACGTTCGTCCAGCTACGGAAGAAGAGCTATCTCATGGTCATGCGCACGGAGCGGATGGCACAGAAAGCCACTAATACATTTCTGCTACGCAGAAGAAAATCAAAAGCCATTCCTTTCGGGATGGCTTTTGTTATTCAGCTATAACTTCGTTGCTCGAAGCATTTCTCGCTTGCCTGGCGCTCCAGGAGCCTTTTCGATCGAAAAACCCAAAGCTTTCATACTGCGTTTCAAGTTTCCAGTAATAGCGTAAGTCACAAACACACCGCCGACGTTCATTTGGTTAGCAACATGTGTAAGCACATCGTCTGTCCACATTTCTGGTTGATGAATGGCCGCAAACGCATCAAAGTAAACTACGTCAAAGCCGTCCGTTGATGAAAAGTCTAAAATCTTCTCATGCGCGATCGTTAACTCAACTTGCGCATTTAAATTCACCGATTCTTTCAAGGCTGTTGGATATTGTTGGATAAACGGATCCCAAACCGCGGGCTCTACAAATTGGTCATATCCCATTTGCTGGATTACCTCCAGCGGCAGCGGATTTGCTTCCACACCACAATATTTCAAACTCAAAGTTTCCTTACTAACGAAATCAGCAGTCAGCAGAAAGTTTAATCCCGTTCCAAAACCTACTTCCAAAATGGAAACCGATTTTTTCGCCGGATTTTGCGACAAAAAATGCTGCAAACCTTGTCCCAAAAACACATGTTCACTTTCCTGACGTGCGCCATGTTTGGAATGATAATGCTCGCCCACAGCAGGCTGATACAACGTTTTTGATCCGTCGCCGGTAACGACAAAATGCGCTTTTTCCATAACTCCAAAATTACAATTAAGATGCAAATCTTTAGCATGCTCCGCTTTTTGCTAAAAACTTCTAACTTAGAGCATGCGCGAGCTATTAAAAAATTATAGCAACATCATTCTGCTTTTGGTTGGTATCACCACCGGGAGTTTGATCGCGCTTGTTGCTCCAAACATGGTTTCTTACTTAAAACCAATCGGCGAGATTTTCCTCAACTTACTTTTCGTCGCGGTAATACCTTTGTTGCTTTTCGCTATTACGAGTTCGATCGGTTCCATACAGCAAAGTGGCCATCTTGGAAAAATCGTTGGAACGATGGTGGTCGTTTTTGTCGTAACGATTTGCATCGCGGCGGTTGCGACGATCGCCGGACTTTGGCTCTTCCCTGTTTCGGCGGTATCGGAAAGCAATGCTGTATCGACGATGTTGACGGATGATTCCGGTGAATCTTGGGAAGAAAAGATTGTTCATTTTTTAAGCGTTGGAGAATTCAATGAACTGCTATCGCGACAAAATATTCTGGCGTTCGTGCTATTTTCCGTGTTGTTTGGCATGGCCGTTCGTCAATCTGGCGAAGCCGGAAAACCATTTTTGAATATTTTAAATGCCGGGAACGTCGTCATGCAGCAGTTCTTGGCGTTGATTATGAAAGCCGGTCCTATCGGCTTGGGTGCTTATTTCGCTCATCAAGTGCATACTTTAGGTCCGGAATTATTCGGTTTTTATGCAAAACCTTTAGGATTCTATTACATTTTCGGGTTTATCTTTTTTCTGACTTTTTTCAGCCTATATGCATTCATTGCCGATGGATTTCGCGGCATAAAAGCATTTTGGAAAAACAATATCACGCCCAGCTTAACCGCCATCGGTTCGTGTAGCAGTTTAGCCACGATGCCCGCAAACATGGCGGCAGCACGCAAAATTGGAATTCCGGATATGATTGCCAACGTGGTAATTCCCTTAGGAAACACGCTCTACAAAAATGGTTCGGCCATTTCTTCCATCCTAAAAATCTATGTAGCATTTGCGATTTTGGGCTGGGATTTTTTCCAGTTAGAAACACTCATTTTGGCTGTCGGCATTACGGTGATCGTCAGTATGGTTGCCGGAGGAATTCCTAACGGAGGCTTTATCGGCGAGCTATTGATGATTTCCATGTATAACATTCCTAACGAAGCAGTTCCTGCCGTTTTGATCATCGGCGCATTGGTCGATCCTTTGGCAACGGTTTTGAATGCTACAGGAGATACCGTTGCGGCCATGTTGGTGGCAAAATTTACGAAACTGAAGGCAGACGCAACGAATATTGCCGAGTAAATCTCTAGACATCATTGATACAAAACAAGTTCAGTCATCTTTAGAATATTTCTAAATAATTAAGCGGATTTGTAAAATTCATTCCTTCCATGCTTTATTCGTAATTTTGCAATTCGAAAAGTGAAGAGCACATGAAGAAGAGTTCCATTTTACTGATTGGTATCATCGCGGTAGCGATTGCCATGATCTTAGTCATCTATACAGATTCCAGCACCTATTCTACCTTTACGGAAGCAAAGGAAAAACAGACGGAACTGTATGTTGTTGGCGTTTTAAACAAGCAAAAAGATTTGGATTATGATCCAGTGAAGGATGCCAATCGTTTCTCTTTCTTCATGTACGATAACGATAGTACGGAGTGCGAGGTCATTTTCAATGGTGCTAAGCCACAAGACATCGAGCGTTCAGAACAAATTGTTTTGACCGGAAAAATGCAAGGCGGTGTATTTCATGCATCGAAAATCCTGATGAAATGTCCTTCAAAGTACAATCAGGATCAAATGGAAGTTACAGAAGTAAAATCTGCATACAACAACAAAATACAATAATTCGCTCGCGCGCAATCTGCATATATGGATATCAATTATATTGGTGAAAACTTACTGCCGGGTCAGATCGGCCAATTCTTCGTTATTTTAGCTTTCGGCGCGGCCTTACTTTCGAGTGTTGCCTACTTTTTCGCTGCCAAACAGCCTGAAATAACTTCTTGGAAAACTATCGCTCGCATTGGTTTTTGGGTAAATATGATTTCCGTTGTTATCATCGGGTCAATCTTATTTTACGTCATCTACAACCACCTTTTCGAATACCATTACGCATACGCGCACTCATCGAAATCGTTACCGACACATTACATCATCTCCTCTTTTTGGGAAGGTCAAGAAGGCAGTTTTTCGCTTTGGATGTTTTGGCAATGTGTGCTTAGCGTGGTTTTAATAGCTACGGCAAAATCTTGGGAAAGCCCGGTCATGACCTTTGTTATGCTTTGTCAGGCATTTCTTGCGTCCATGTTGATTGGTGTTGAAGTTTTGGGTACACGCATTGGTAGTTCGCCGTTTATTCTATTGCGCGATGCGATGAATTGGCCAATCCTTAGCGATCCGAATTACCTGTCAATGATTCAGGATGGCCGTGGATTGAACCCGCTGTTACAAAACTATTGGATGGTAATCCACCCTCCTACCTTATTTTTAGGCTTTGCTTCCATGATCGTTCCATTCGCATTCGCGGGCGCTGGATTATGGCAACGTCGATATGCAGCATGGATAGCTCCGGGATTACCGTGGGCACTTTTTGCGGTGATGATCTTGGGAGCCGGAATTATTATGGGTTCATTTTGGGCTTATGAAGCATTAAATTTTGGTGGATTCTGGGCTTGGGATCCTGTGGAAAATGTTTCGATTATCCCTTGGTTTACTTTGATCGCGGCGGTGCACGTGATGATTGCGTTTAAAAATTCTGGCCACGCTTACTTTACTGCTACCTTCTTGGCATTAATCAGCTTTGTGCTGGTGATTTATGCATCGTATTTAACGCGAAGCGGTATTTTGGGAGAAACTTCCGTGCACTCATTCACGAGTTTAGGCATGTCCGGACAGTTGATCATTTTCAATGCGGTATTCTTTGCTGTGATGGTTGGATTACTTATCTGGAGAAGAAAAGAACTACCTACCACGCAAAAAGAAGAAGATATTTATTCGCGTGAATTTTGGTTATTCATTGGCGCATTGGTGCTTACTGTAGCTTGTATTCAGATTATTGCAACGACTTCCATTCCAGTATTCAATGCTATTTTCGGTACCAAAGTCGCTCCTCCGATCGATCCAATTCCACATTACAACAAATGGCAAGGAGCTTTTGCGGTAGTCATTATGTTGGTTACCGGATTTACGCAATTCTTAAAATACAAACGCAGCGATTCCAAGAAATTTTGGTTTACCACTTTGCTGATGTTGGGAATTACATTGCTATTATCAGCAGCAATCATTTATATCACGAAAGTGTACACAAACGTGATGTACATTTTGATCACTTTCGGCGCTGTTTTCTGTATCATTGCCAATGGTAGAGTATTGTGGGATAGTTTTAAAGGTAAATGGCGTTTGGCTGGTTCAGCGGTTTCTCATATCGGATTCGGATTACTGCTGATTGGCGCCTTAGTTGCCGCGGCTACCAGCGAGGTGATTTCCTTAAACAACAGCGGATATATTGCTGTTGCAGGTTTTGACCAAATTGAAAAACCGGGCGAAAATCTATTCCTGACACAAGATGAACCAGTGCAGATGGGCGATTATCGCTTGACGTACATTGGAGACAGTATTTCGGCACCAAACGTTTTCTACAAGATCAAATATGAAAATATTGATGAAGAAACCGGAAAAGTAAAGGATGAATTTATGTTTATGCCATTCGCCCAGAACAACCCGCAAATGGGCGGTTTAGTAGGAACACCGTCCACGAAACATCATATAACCCACGACATTTATACGCTAATCACCGCGGCTGCATCGGAAACTTTCAATAACGAGGTAAAGCAAGGTGAAGAAAAATCAGGCTTCGAAGATTACGATGAACCAGCTACCTACGAAGTAAATCTGGGTGATACGCTGCGTTATAGAAATGGATTTTTCATCATCGAGAATATCAATCGAGATGCGAAGATCGAGAATATTCCAAAAGGTGAAAATGATATTGTGTTTGGATTGCAAATTCGCGTAGTCGCATCCGACGGCAAAGGATTTAAAGCAGAACCATTGTTCTTGATCAAAGATGGAAACGCATTCGATTTCCATAAAGATGTGAATGAACAAGGTTTGCGTTTCCGTTTCTCAAATATTAAACCGCAAGCGGATAAGTTGGAGATTATGGTTTATCAAAAACCGTTGCCGGAGAAAAAATGGGTGGTATTTAAAGCGATCAAATTCCCATACATCAATTTCTTTTGGTGTGGAACGATCGTGATGACGATCGGATTCTTAATGGCAATCTATCGTCGTTGGAAAGATAATCGTTCGCTTCGCGCCGCTTAACTATGCAAATCACAATCATAGGAAGCGGAAATATCGCCCATCATTTGGGTAAAGCTTTTTATGGAGCCGGTCATCGCATCGCGCAAGTTTACAGTCGAAACCGCGAGAACGCCGAAATATTGGCGAAGGACGTCGAATCGGAACGGATTGATGATCTTTCTGCCTTAAAAACGGACGCTGATCTATATGTATTGGCGGTTAGCGATCAGGCGATTTCTGCGGTGGTGGAAGCATTGCCAAAATCCTTATCAGGCATTGTTGTTCACACTTCCGGCGCTACATCGGTGGCCTTGCTGGATCGCTTTGCGCATTATGGCGTTATTTATCCGCCACAAAGCCTTTCCAAACATGTTGAGGCCGATTTGTCGGAAATTCCTTTCGCGATCGAAGCCAACCAAGAAGCTAACTACCAAAAATTGTTGGCACTGATGCAACCTTTAGCACCGAAATCCTTTCAGGCAAATAGCGAGCAAAGGCTTGCTCTGCATTTGTCCGCTGTTTTCGCGAACAACTTTTCCAATGCTATGTATCGCATTGCTTTCGAGCTACTTGCCAAGCAAAATCTACCTGTTAACTTGATCCGTCCGATCATTGCCGAAACGGCAAAAAAGGTGCAGCAACACGATCCAAAATCCGTTCAGACCGGTCCGGCGAAGAGAAATGATTCAGAAACGATGGAAAAGCATTTGAACTATCTTAAACAACTGCCTGATTGGCAATCGATTTACCAAATAATCTCTGATTTTATTATTAAAAGCGAGATTTAAATCCCGTTTGTTACCAAACGAATAAAACTTTCGGCGGAACATATTTTTCTTCAAAATGCTATGTGAACTTTCTAATTTTGCATGTGCATTGGTGATTTGATGCAGTAAGCAGAAAACGTCACCATGCGAGTAGAGATAAATACAATTTCATAAACTTATACGTAATTATGCGTGTCAGAAATTTAATCTTAGGAACGATTATCATCATTAATTTGATCATTCTTTCGTTCGGTCTTATTTTCACCCACAGTTGGTTTTGGTTGTTAATTATTCCGGTTCCATTATTAATTATAGCATTGTATCATAGTTTCCAAACGAGCCACGCTATATTAAGGAACTATCCGCTAGTGGGTTATTTTCGCTATGTATTCGAATCCATCCGTCCGGAACTTCGCCAATATTTTTGGGAATCCGATACAGATGGTCGCCCGTTTAATCGTAGACAGCGTTCAATTGTTTATCAAAGGGCGAAAAACGAACGTGAAACGGTTGCTTTTGGTATGCAAACCGATCCACAAACCATTGGCAACGAATGGGCTGCGCATTCCGTATTTCCGGTTCATATTGAGGATCACGATTTACGCACGATGGTTGGGAATTTTCAATGCAAACAACCTTATAGCTTAAGCGTTTACAACATCTCGGCGATGAGTTATGGCGCGTTGAGCCGAACAGCGATCACTGCGTTGAACAAAGGAGCTGCGTTGCAAAACTTTGCACATAATACAGGAGAAGGAGGAATCAGTCAGTACCACATTAATGGTGGCGATTTGATTTGGCAAATTGGAACAGGTTATTTCGGCTGTCGCGATGATCTAGGAAAATTCAGCGCAGATCTTTTCCGTGAGAAAGCGACCAAGCCTTATGTCAAAATGATTGAGGTTAAATTATCTCAAGGTGCGAAACCGGGGCATGGTGGTATTTTACCGGCAGCTAAAAATACGCCGGAAGTAGCCGCAATTCGTCACGTCGTGCCGGGAACAGATGTAATGTCGCCACCAGCACATAACGCGTTTTCTACAGCAGAAGGTTTGATGGAATTCGTACAGCAATTGCGCGATCTTTCGGATGGCAAGCCGGTTGGTTTCAAACTTTGTGTGGGTGATAAACAAGAATTTATCGACATCTGCCATGCGATGCAACAAACGCAGATTTTTCCCGACTTCATTTCAATCGACGGTTCTGAAGGTGGAACGGGAGCTGCGCCTTTGGAGTTCACAGACAACTTGGGGATGCCATTATACGATGCCCTCGCATTTATCACGACAACATTAATCCGTTTTGGATTGAAAAAACACATCAAACTGATTGTTTCCAGTCGTATTGTCACCGGATTCGACATTCTTAAAGCGGTTGCCTTAGGCGCGGATGCTTGTTACAGCGCTCGCGGAATGATGTTTGCGTTAGGATGCATCCAAGCATTGAAATGTAACGAGGATGTTTGTCCGGTAGGTGTTGCCACGCAACGTCCGCACTTGTACAAAGGTTTGGATGTGGAAGACAAATATGTTCGTGTGGGTCAGTTTCATCGCAACACATTGCGCGCTACTGTTGAAATTATGGAAGCCTGTGGTTTCAAAACATTGGAAGACGTTAGCGCCGATAAGTTCTTTCGCAAGGTCGACAATCAAACAACATTAAGCTTTCAGGAAATCTATTTCCGCAATACCGGCAAATTGGTCAATAATCGTAGCGGATTCGAGCCGGAGATTTTTGAATAAAGAAAACAACAAACACAAACAAAGCGACCCCTTGTATTCGGAAGAATGCAGGGGGTTATTTTTTGCATCTTGGAATCAGATGATTTTTCGTATATTTAAGCTATCAGCAAATCAATTATCATTTATGAATCGGCTGACTTAAAAGCAAACGAACAACATGGAAAGTATCATACCTGTATTACTCGTTGTTGGTGGTTTGATCTACAAGATCTACACGAACTATCAAGAAGAAATGGAGAAAGTACGTAAAAGGCAACACGGAATGCCCAATAGAAAGCCTTCTCCTGCCACGGTTGTGATTCCAAAACCGAATCGTTCGGATGCACAATCTGCGAAACGCCGCGTTGCTCAACCAACTGTATCAAAACCAGCACCTTCTTACGATAGAAAGTTGGGCAGACCGCAACCAACAAAACTATCTGATCGTCGGCCAGCGACGACGATTATAGAAGAAAATGCACTTACAAATCGTGAACCTAATGAGGTTACGCGTGCACGCAAGCAACGTGAACAACGTTTGTTGGACAGAAAAATTGAGGTCGTGGCTGTTGAAGATGAGTTGGAAACGTCCGGAAACCAAACGAAATTTGATTTACGCGAAGCAATTATCCAAGCGGCTATTCTAGAGCGCCCTTACAAATACTAGAAATCAATTTATTTTCTATCTCAAATCAATCGCAAGATTGAGATGCTACAGGATCGTAAACTTATCCTGATCTTTTAAGAAAGGTAACTTTTCGCGCGTTTCAATAAGATCCTTCGGGTTCAAAGTAAACGTGTAAAGATCCTCATCTTCCGGCTTGTAGTAAACCACATCGCCAGCAGGAGAAATACACATTGAACCGCCCGAGTAATACACTTCATTACCATCGTGACCAACGCGGTTCACGCCAATAACAAAAGCTTGATTTTCTATGGCGCGTGCCGGAATCAAAGCTCGCCAATGTGCAGAACGCTTATCAGGCCAATTCGCGGTGTAAACCAATAAATCGTAAGCGTTATTTTCGTTACGTGACCAAACCGGGAAACGCAAATCATAACAAACCATCGGACAAATTCGCCATCCTTTAATGTTTAGCACAACGCGTGATGTTCCTGGCGAGAATAATTCATCCTCTTTGGCCATGCCAAATAAATGGCGCTTGTCGTAATGCACAAATGTGCCATCAGGCGACATCCAAACGAAACGATTGAAATACTTCCCTTCCTCCTCAATAATCAACGAACCTGCGACCACACAGTCGAACTTCTTGGAAAGATCAAACATCCAATGCATCGTCGGTCCGGACATCGTCTCAGCGCATTGTTCCACGTTCATCGTAAATCCCGTATTGAACATTTCTGGCAGAATGATTAAATCCGTCTTTTCCCGTAAAGCCGACAAACGTAAGGACAAATTCTGTAAATTCTTTTCTACGTTTTCCCAAAATAGGTATGCCTGAAATACGGTAACTTTAATTTGCTCCATAGTATTAAAACAATCGACACGCTGGCCGTCAAGTAGACAAATTAGGTAATTATTTACACTAATCCTAATACATTAATAGGTCCGAACCATCAGATTTTTCGCCAAATTCAACAAAGCTGCCTTTTGGGTATCCGCCACCGAAATGGCTTCCAAAGATTTATAAGCTTCGTCCGAATAATGCACTTTTAAGTTATCAGCAATCTCGCGAACGCCATACTTCGCATACAATTCTTTGGTTATCTGAATTTTGCGATCAGCATTTTTCTCTTCGATCAAACTTGATAATAATTCTCGGTCGGCATTGTTCGCCAATTGTTGCAAATGCAAACGTAAAATGGTCTTCTTATCGCACAGAATGTCTCCGCCGACTTGTTTACCGAAATTTTCTGGATTCCCGTAAACATCCAAAATATCATCTTGTAACTGAAATGCAATACCGAGATTAACACCAAAATCATAAATTAGCTTTTGCTCCTCCGAGGTAGCATCCGCCAATATCGCTCCCATTTGCAATGCTCCACCTAGCAAGACCGAGGTCTTTGCCCGGATCATGGCGATATACGCTTCTTGATTCACTTGCTCCTGCGTTTCAAAATCCATATCGATCTGCTGACCTTCGCAAACTTCCAAAGCCATTTTGTTAAATACCCGGAGCAAAGCTGGAATTTTCGTTGGCGCGCATCGAGCAATTTCCTCATAGGCTTTTACTAGCAAAGCATCTCCGGAAAGAATCGCCACGTTTTCACTCCATTTCTTATGAACGGTCATCGAACCTCGACGAAGCGGTGCTTCATCCATAATATCGTCGTGAATTAGTGAAAAGTTATGGAAATATTCTACAGCTAAGGCAGCCGGAATGGTCGATTCCATATCAGCACATGCAAACAAATCTGCACCTAACATGACCAGTAGCGGACGAACACGTTTCCCGGATAAACCAAGAATATAACGAATCGGATCGTATAGTTTTGGAGGGTTGAGCGGAAATTGAGCTTGCTCAATAGCGGCAGAAATTTGATTGCTGTATGTCGATTGTGTTAGCATGCGAAAGAAAATATGACGAATATACAAAAATAAGTACTTTTGACTATCGCCATGCGTATACTCATCGTTCATAACTATTACCAGGATGCTGGCGGAGAAGATGTTGTTTTCCAACAGGAATCTACTGCTTTGTCCGAAATCCGCGGGTATGATGTGCAAACTTTAACGTTCCGGAATAAAAAAGGTTGGCGCGGAGCATGGCAATTTCTTTGGTCGCCTTGGAATATTTTCGCAGCTAACAAGCTAAAAAAGCATATTCGTACTTTCCGGCCGGATATTATTCATATCCACAATACGCAATATGCTTGCGGCCCAATATTGATCCGAATTGCAAAAAATGCAGGTATTCCGGTGGTCATGTCGCTTCATAATTTCCGTTTACTTTGTCCTTCGGCAACCTTATTTCACCGCGGACAACTTTTCACGAAAAGCATAAAAGCTAGCTTTCCTTGGTATGCTATTCGACAGAAAGTGTTGGATAATTCCTTATTTAAAACTGCTTGGACGGCAATCAGTTATTGGTTGCATCGGAAGCTGGGCACGTGGCAATATGTGAGTCGATATTTAGTTTTAGCGGATTTCTCAAAACACCTGATTGAAAGCAGTTCCTTGGAAATAAATCCCGATAAAATACTTGTAAAGCCAAATTTTGTCAAGATTCAAGCGTTTGATGAACCTGTTACAGAACGATCGGATGATTTTTTGTACGTCGGTCGTCTTTCTGCCGAAAAAGGAATTTTGGAACTGATGCAAGCTTTGGCAAATACCTCACATACCTTGAAAATTGCGGGCGCCGGACCATTGCAACAGGATGTTGATCGTTTAGTAAGTCAAAACACAAACTTTGCTTATTTGGGTTCCTTGACAAAAGAAGAGGTTTACCAAGAAATGCGTGGATGCAAAGCGCTGATCGTCCCTTCTCTTTGCTACGAAGGTGGAGCGCCGTTGACCGTTATTGAAGCTATGATGGTGAGGACACCGATCGTCGCAAGTAAACTCGGCGCGATTGCAGATGTGATCATCGATAACGAAACGGGCTACACATTTGATCCGACTCAAGCTTCATCCATTGTCGCAGCGCTCGATCAAATGGAAAATGACTCATCGACCCATCGCTCCGCAATAGCTAAAAAAGCGAAAACTTTTGCGCTTGAGCATTACAGCGAACAGCATATCATGACCATATTACAACACGTATATGATCAAGTTTCTTCCACAAATGCGTAAATTTGGATTATGAGATATTATATAAATATTTCAGATGACCATTAAAAAACACATCATTTAGATATGAATCAAATCATTATCATGGATGCTCTGGGCATAGCGCCTCGCATCCGCGAAGTTTTGGAAACGATCTATGATCCGGAATTGAAACCCGCAAATATTGTGGATTTGGGTTTGGTGTATGAGATTATTACCAAAGAAGATAAAACGGCAAAGATTGTAATGACGCTAACAGCTCCAGGATGTCCGGTTGCAGGCGATATTATGGACGAAGTGCAACGTAAAGTAGCCGATGTCGATGGCGTGGAAAACGCAGTAGTAGAATTAACTTTCGATCCACCTTGGAATAGGGACATGATGTCCGAAGAAGCTAAGCTTGAGCTGGGATTTTTGTAGATTAAGCGGTTGATTTGTGAAGAAGTTTCTTTGAGATTGCTTCACCACTCGTTCCTCGGGCTCGCAAAGACAAAAATTTCATCACTAATTTTCTGCTTCCGCGAAGTAATTTCGAAAAGCCAACAACTGTTTTTTGTTGAGCAATTGAGAAAGCTCTTCATCACTTGCTTCGCGCGTTTTCTTGGCGGACTTAAACGTTTTCAACAGCTTTTCAACTGTTGTTTTTCCAATGCCCGGAATGTTTTCCAATTCGGATACAAACGTTTTCCGACTGCGTTGATTGCGGTGAAAGGTTATACCGAAACGGTGCGCTTCATCTCGCAGATGCTGAATAATCTTCAACGTTTCAGATTTCTTATCTAGATACAATGGATATTGATCACCGGGATAATACAATTCCTCCAAACGCTTAGCAATACCAATCACGGTTAATTGCTTATCAATCCCGAGTAAACGCAGGCTTCTCAAAGCAGCTCCTAATTGCCCTTTACCGCCATCGATAATAATCAATTGTGGCAGCGGCTGGTCTTCGTCCAACAACCGTCGGTAACGACGAAACACCGCCTCTTCCATGGTGGCAAAATCATTCGGACCTTCTACCGTTTTCACGTTGAAATGTCGATAATCTTTCTTGGAAGGCTTCGCGTCTTTGAAAACCACGATCGCCGAAACGGGATAATTTCCCTGAATATTGGAGTTATCGAAACATTCAATATGTTGTGGCAGCACATTCATACGCAAATCCTTTTGCATCTGCGAAAGAATACGTTCGGTTTTCAATTCCGGATTAAGCTTTTCATATTGATTCAATCGCTCCTTTTTGAAATAAGCGACATTTTTTAGGGATAAATCCAGCAACTTTCGCTTATCGCCGGCTTTCGGAACTAAGAAATGAAAATGTTCATCTTCCTGAATATCCAACTCAAACGGCACAATAATTTCGCGAGAAACGCTTTTAAATCTCGAACGAATTTCTGGGATAGCCAATGCCAAAAGTTCCTCATCCGACTCATCCAATCGCTTTTTCATTTCCAGCGTTTGGGTCTGAATAATTACCCCGTTCACGATTTTCAGAAAGTTAACGAAGGCATAACTATCTTCCGAAGCTATGCTAAACACATCCACATTCGTGATGGATGAACTCACAACCGTTGATTTACTTTGATAATTACCTAGTTTGTCGAGCTTCAATTTTAGGTTGTGCGCCAACTCAAAATCCATTTGGGCTACAGCGTCCTGCATCTGCTCTTTCAATCGACTGTTTACAATCCCGATCTTTCCATTTAGAATATCTTTGATATTCGCTAAATTTTGATTGTAGGATTCTTCGGATTGATAATCTTCGCACGGACCTTTACAGTTTCCTATTTGGTATTCTAAGCAAACTTTGAACTTCCCTTTCTCGACATTTTCTTTGGAAAGATTGAGATTGCATGTCCGTAACGGAAATAATTCGCGAATTGTGTCCAGAACAATATGCATCATGCCGACCGACGCATACGGGCCGTAGTAGCGTGAGCCATCTTTGATGTAGCGTCGGGTCCAATAAATACGCGGGAAACGCTCTTGCTTAATGACAATCCAAGGATATGTTTTATCATCCTTGAGCATGACATTATAGCGAGGCTGATGCTTCTTGATCAGGCTATTTTCCAACAACCAAGCATCAATTTCTGTATCTACGATAGTAAATGCAATCCGATTTATTTTTCGGACAAGTACGCGGGTTTTGCCATTGAGCTGATGCGGACTATTGAAGTACGAACCAACCCGATTGCGCAGATCTTTGGCTTTCCCCACATAAATAAGCTGTTCCTCTTTATCAAAATATTGATAAACACCCGGCTTATGCGGTATACGCGTTAATTCCTGCTTATAATCAAACACTTCACCTCCCTAAAACCCTAATCGATCGTCCTGCAATGGTGTTTCTTCGGGAACTCCAAAGAACTCTGTATGTCGAGCACAATCGATTTCGAACCGCGTGATTCCGCCTGGCGGCAATGGAAAATCTTCTTGCGAATAATTAAGTGCTTTATCGGCATAGACCTTACGCATAAACTTTCCAAAGACCGGCATCGCTGAACGTGCACCTTGTCCCAACGCTGTACTACTGAAACTAATTCCACGATCTTCCGCACCTGTCCAAACACCTGTTACCAATTCCGGTGTAATTCCCATAAACCAAGCATCCGCGTTATTATTCGTTGTACCCGTTTTACCGCCAATTGGGTTTTTCAAACCTCCAAAATCCGGATCCCAACGTAAACGACTACCGGTACCACCATCGACAACGCCTTTCAAAATATCGACCATCGCATAAGCGGTTTCGCTGTTAATTGCTTTCACCACTTTCGGTGCTTTCTCATAAATTGGCGCACCATTCTTATCCTCGACACGAAGTATCATCGTTGGCTCCACCCAAGTTCCATGGTTCACAAAGGCAGAGTATGCACCCACCATGTCGAAAATCGACGCATCATAAGATCCTAATGCGATAGATAAATTATTTGGTATATCCGAAGTAACTCCCATTTTGCGCGTAAACGAAGCTACGTTATCCGCACCGATTTCGTTAATCAAATAAGCGGAAGCCTGATTCTGCGAAAACTTAACCGCATTTTTCAATGTTATCGGATCTCCTCCACGGATCTCTCCGCGCGGGCTCCAACCACCAATATTCTGCTGACGATTTGGAATGGTATTGCACGGTGTATATCCATTATCGATGGCGCAAGCATATACAAATGGTTTAGCCGTCGAACCAACCTGACGTGTACCTAATTTTACTTGGTCATACTTAAAATGTTCGAAGTTGATACCTCCTACCCAAGCTTTAATATGTCCAGTTTTCGGTTCCATAGACATCATCGCATTACGCAAAATCAACTTTGTGTAACGAATGGAATCCAAAGGCGTCATTACCGTATCCAAATTTCCACTCCATGAAAACAAAGTCATAGGCACTGGCTTTTCAAATTCTTTCGCAATGTCGCTTTCCGACAAGCCTTCGTCCTTCAGCATACGGTAACGATCGGAGCGCTTCATACCACGCGCCAAAATCTTGGCATTCTCCCCCTTAAATGCATCGCGGCGGCGCCATTCCTTGCTAAACTCGCTTTGCAATTTGCTCATCCACTCCTTCTGTGCTTCTTCTGCATATTGCTGCATCTGATAGTTAATTGGCGTGTAAACGCGCAAACCATCACGATCCAAATCGTACGGCGTACCGTCCGGCTTGGTGATCGATAAGCGTTTGAATTCTTGACGAATTTGTTCTTTCAATACCGCCCTAAAATATGGCCCGATTCCTTCCGAATAGCTGGAAATACGCAATTGCAAATCCAATGGTTCCTTTTTGAAATCTTCGTAATCATTTCGACTTAAGAAACCTTGCTCTACCATATTATGCATTACCAAGTTTCTTCTGTTGATAGCATTTTCCGGATATCTTACCGGAGAATAAATACCCGGACCTTTCAGCATTCCAACTAATAATGCGGCCTGAGGTGCAGTCAATTGATCGGGTGTAGTATTGAAATATGTGCGAGCTGCCGATTTAATACCAAATGTGTTATAAGCACCGAAATCTACCGTATTGAAATACATCATGATGATTTCGTCTTTCGTGTAGTTACGCTCGAGGCGAACAGCGGTAATCCATTCCTGAAATTTCTGCATTACGCGTTTCAGGAAGTTTTTCTCCCTGCGTTCTGAGAAAAGATTCAATGCCAACTGCTGCGTAATTGTACTTCCCCCCTGTTTACTTCCGGCTAATGTGTGGAAAATGACGCTAATTGTGCGTGAATAATCAATCCCAGAATGTTGGTAGAATCGCTTATCTTCTGTAGACACTAACGCATGTACCAAAGCTGGCGAAAGCTCGCTAAACTTGACATTCGATCGATTGTGCACGTAATACGTACCTAAAACCTTGTTATCTTCGGTAATAATTTCCGACGCGAGGTTACTGTTTGGATTCTCCAAATCTTCGAAAGAAGGAAGGCGACCAAAGACACCGATACGAACGCTAACCATAAATAAGATCGCAAAAAGAACGAATCCGATAATTGCCTTCCAAAAAAGGCTGGTGTATCTTTTTATATCGTCAGCGGTAAGCTTGCTGTTTTTAGATTGTCTCTTCATAAAACAATTATATCAATATCTGCTGTTTTTCAATTACAAAAATATCATAATTTTCCGGAGCTATGCGTATAATTTTGCACAGCGCTCTTACAGAAAATAGTTTCTGTACAGATTGTTGGAAGGTTAAAAAGGGGCTGTATGTGTTATTTTGAGTTATCGTATGGAGATACGTTTGATGATTGTTTCCGAACCACATGTTACGCGCACGAAATAAAATCCTGCAGCAAGTTTACCGTTCGTATCAAAGCTTAAGCTTTGCACACCACCGTCCAACTCACCGTTCATCAAACCCATGACTTCATTCCCTAATGCATCCATTACTCGGATAGAAACATGGCTCAGTTTAGAAAGTTTGAAAGAAACCGCAACTTGCTCCGCAACGGGATTAAAAAACACCTTCACATTAGTAATCGCCTTATCGTTTATCTCCAAAATCGCCGAAGTTTGCGGTTTTTGCGCACGTGTTGCAACAAATGCGAGTTGATGATTAGAAAGCGAACTTAGTGATGTATCAGACGAAGAATGGAAGGAGAAGGTTTCGGACGCGTAAGACGTATGAATGGAGGTCATCAGTGCAATAGCACTCATGTAAAGCCATGTTCGCATGTACTTTAACCTCATTTTCATTATGCCTTGTTCGAATAAAATTTCATAAAACCTTCGGTTACCTTTAGAAGCATGTAGAAAATCCAACCTACTTCTATACAAAGATAACTTTTAAAGTGACATTTTGTTCAGTAGATTGGACTTTTTTTAAGGTCGTTAACAATTTTTAACGACACTTTACGTTGGCAATGACAAAAACTGCGTTTAAAGCACTTGAATAAGCTTTTTACGGCGCTTCCGTCGGATCTTCAATTGGCGAATTATTTAATTTAGAGTGTCGATATCCGTATGCGAAGTAAACCGCTAAACCGATTAATAACCAAATGACGAATATGATCCAATTACTTGCTCCTAGTTCGCTCATCAGGTACAGATTAATCAGAATTCCGATCACCGGCAACAAAGAAAAATTAAACCGAAAACTCATAATACTTAAAACGAACCATGTTGCCCAAAAGATGAAAATAAGCGAATTGTGCAATAGTGCGTTTCCAACTTCTCCATTCGAAAGGGCAACTAACGGCGCACCGTATTTGTATACCAAAAATAAGCCGACAAAAAAGCCTATTCCCACGATGTATTTACCATTGATATACGGCACACGGAACTTCGCCTTAGACGACAATCCGGCATGATCCATATACAAAACGCCACCACAAACCATGATAAATGCGAAGAATGTGCCTACGCTGGTTAAGTCTACAAAGAAATCCATCTTGAAAAATAATGCCGGAACGGCTACCACTAATCCAGTGACTATCGTGGCAAAAGATGGTGTCTTGTATTTCGGATGAATGGTTGCAAACTTCTTCCACAATAAGCCATCGCGGCTCATCGTCATCCAAATACGTGGTTGTGCCAACTGGAAAACCAACAATGCGCTGGTAATGGCGATTACAGAAGTAACAGACACAATGCCTGCCATGTGATCGAAACCTACATAGGAAAATACGTATGCCAAGGGATCTTTCACATTCAATGCACTATAATTTACCATTCCCGTAAGCACCAACGTGATACATACGTACAACACAGCGCAAATTAGTAGGCAATAAATCATCGCTCTGGGCAAATCGCGCTGCGGATTTTTACTTTCTTCAGCTGTTGTAGAAATAGAATCAAACCCAATAAATGCGAAGAACACGGCAGCGACGCCGCTTAACACGCCTTCCATCCCGTTAGGCGCGAATGGCGACCAATTCTCAGGCTTCACGAAGAAAATTCCTCCGAATATAACAGCTAGAATCACACCGATCTTAACCATCACCATAAAATTGCTGGCACGTCGTGATTCTTTGATCCCGATATAAACCAACCAAGTAACAAATGCGGTTATCAATCCGGCAGGCAAGTCGAAAATAATTGGAATCCCTCCGATTCGCGGAGCTGTTTCGTAAGCTTGCAAAGCAACACGCTCAATTCCTTCCAAATTATCGATTCCTACTAACTGCATTTTTTCATAAGCATCCAGCGCGTAAGCCGGCGCCATCGTCAGCCATTTGGGAACTATGAGTCCAAATCCTTCGAGCATGGAAACAAAATATTGCGACCAGGAAATAGCCACCACCATATTAGAAACGGCATATTCCAGCACGAGCGCCCAACCAATGATCCATGCAAATAACTCCCCGAACGACACATAAGCATACGTATAAGCACTTCCAGAAACCGGAACTGCACTCGCAAATTGAGCGTAGGATAAAGCGGTAAAAACGCAGGCGAATGCAACGAAAAGAAACAATAAAGAAATAGCAGGACCACCATTGTAACTCGCCAAACCGATGGTACTAAATATTCCGGCACCAACGATCGCAGCGATTCCTAATGAAACTAAATCGCGCACGCCAAGCACGCGAGCCAAACCGGAACCACCTTTTTGGGAGTCAAGCAGAATTTGATCAATACTTTTCTTACGGAAAAGCTTGTTTTTACTCATAGAACAATGTGTTAGTCAGCTTAAAGAAGTTGCTTTTAATTATCTTCAATCGACTACAAATGTCTAAAAATTATCGGTTAAATCAGGAATAAAATTCAGCGAAGTCCGAAATACAGCAAGATACATTGCATGACAGACGCCTTAGCTAATGTAGTTTTACTGGCTAAGAATTCCTCGCCCGACGTTCTTGTTCCGCGCGATAAACCAGATACCCGAATCCAATTGAAGCGACTATCGACAAGGTCATTCTAGCCCATTTTTCTTCCATAGCTGCATCGACGATCATGGCGAGATTATATCCTACAGCAAGCCAAAGAAATACGGTGTTCGGTTTTTTAAATTTGATCGGCATAAAACGTTCTTTTTTAAAATGATTTCGAGGTTGTTTAGCTTACTTAAACAACAAACTTAACAAAAACGGAGTTTAATACATAAAACGGTTCATGAAACTTCCTCGTACATTCTACATCCTCCTCCCACTAATCGTTCTCGCCTGCGAAAAGAATGACACCGATGTGGATGCATTATATCGACGTTGGGACTTCCAACGACAAGATCGTGTTTATAACGAAAACCCGGGCGATCCGAATAGCTCTCCAAAAAGATCTTCCTATTCTTATGATGATGACGATTATCAGCGATTTTATAAGTTTCATGCCGATCAATCCGTAGATAGCCACAATGGGCCCGGCATTTTCAGAACCAGTGGTGATTCTCTATATCTTGATTTCAACGGAAATATTAGTGGATTTCGATATGCTCTCCGCAAGCGAGAACTGAGCTTAACACAGACAATAACTGACTCTGGTCACTACGAAGAGGTAACTTGGGTACTGCGTGCCAGATAATTGGAGCGATCAAATTATTGACCTATGGTTAATCGATCATTGACGAATTTGAATATGTCTCGAAAATCCGGAAGATGATTCTCCGTGTAGCTTCGTAATGCTTCCGTCAACGCTAAATGATCCGGAGTTTCCACATCAAAGTGCCAAACACGCTTGCAGATATTGAACAGCGGAACTGAAAGCCGAGATAAATCGGCATACTCATGCACGTATTTCCAACTCAAAAACTGATCGTAGAAATGGAAGAACTTGGTCGTATCTTGCAAACCAATAATTTCTAAAAACCGTTTCAAAATCGACCGATTGACATGTTCTAAATGTTCGTAAAAACGATTCACATTAACCATTTTGTACTCGATCAATAAATGATCTAACAACAGCTCAAGCGAGATGTGCCCGAGAAAGGATGCTCGAATTGGCAAATGCGAAACAATGGGATCAAGTTGCTTTCTCAACTCGTGGTTGTGTTCCAAAAAAAATGGGCTGCTGTGAAAAACTTTATCGACTTCCACGTGGCGATACCAACCTTGGTATATTTCCACCATCATCGGATGCACAAAAATCTGTTCTTCGAAACGATTCGGATGAAAGACATATTCTTTGTCGGCATTCTTCAATAAATCCGGCAGTAAACACCCCACCACCCGAGCCGACTCAGATGCATAACGCTCGAAATAAAAGTGGGAAAGAAAGTTCACGGATTTATGATTTGTGTTACCGAATTAAATAATGGTAAGATACGCTTTAAGTTTTATCTTTGCAATCTTAATAAACGTTTCGAATATGCAATGTCCATGATTGCCGAATACAATCACGCATGAATATCTGGACATTCCATAGGACCTTTAAAAGACAAATGATATACATATGAATTTTGTAGAAGAATTGCGCTGGAGAGGCATGCTTCAAGATATAATGCCGGGCACCGAGGATTTGTTGAATAAAGAGAAAGTTGCCGGATATATCGGTTTCGATCCAACAGGAGATTCGTTGCACGTTGGGCATTTGACACAAATCATGACATTAATCCATTTCCAAAGCGCGGGACACAAACCTGTTGCATTGGTTGGTGGTGCTACCGGCATGATTGGTGATCCTTCTTTCAAATCGGCGGAACGCAATCTGCTCGACGAAGCGACGTTGCAGCACAACTTAAATAGCCTGAAAACACAATTAGCGAAGTTCATGACATTTGGCGAAGGCGAAACCGATGCCAAAATGGTCAACAACTACGATTGGTTTAAAGATTTCGGCTTTTTGGAATTCATTCGTGATGTTGGAAAATTGATCACGGTCAATTACATGATGTCCAAAGATTCCGTAAAGAAGCGTTTGGACGGAGAAAGCGGTCTTTCTTTTACGGAATTCACTTACCAGTTGATTCAAGGTTACGATTTCTACTATTTGTGGAAGCACCATAACTGCAAAATCCAAATGGGCGGTTCGGATCAGTGGGGAAACATTGTGACGGGAAGCGAAATGATCAGACGTCAGGATCAAGGAACGGCGTATGCACTTACCACGCAATTGATCAAAAAATCGGACGGACAAAAGTTCGGCAAGACCGAATCTGGAGCAGTTTGGTTGGATGCGAAGAAAACGTCGCCTTACAAATTCTACCAGTTTTGGTTGAATGCGACCGACGATGATGCAAAAAGCTGGATTAAAATCTTTACGTTGAAAACGAAAGAAGAAATCGACGCAATCATCGCGGAACATGAGCAAGCGCCGCATTTACGCGTTGTTCAAAAAGCATTGGCGCAAGATATTACCATTAGAACGCACTCGGAAGAAGCGTACCAAACAGCTATTAAAACATCGGATTTCTTGTTCAACAATGGCTCGTTGGATTTCCTTTCGTCGCTGAGCGAAACAGAAGTTCGTGAAGTTTTCGAAGGACTTCCGCAGTACGATTTAAATCGTCAGGATTTAGAAAATGGCATCAACATTTTGGATTTGCTAGCGGTGAATACGCAGGTTTTCCCTTCAAAAGGAGAAGCGCGTAAAATGCTACAAGGTGGTGGCGTTTCGATCAATCGCGAAAAGATGATAGATATTGAATTATCCGTTTCTTCCGCTCAACTGATTGACAACAAATATTTAATCGCACAACGCGGTAAAAAGAATTACTACCTTATTGTCGTGAACGACTAACTAAGGATGTTTAATTACCGAAAATATGGCGTTTGATTGTTCAGACGCATTCAAATTTCCTGTCAGCCAAATGGTGTAAACACCACGGTTGACAGGTTTAAAATCAAAAGTTTTACTTGCTCGGCTTTTTCCCGAACCGCTAAACTGCAAGGCAAATTCTCCCATCTCAAAAGTTGAAAAAGTCGACATTTTCCCGATTTCCACCGCAGAAAAAAATCGACTGATATCATCGTTAGTTCCTAAAGAAACGGCTGATCCATTTGGCGCTGTATTCGCAAACCGCAACTTGAATTGTCCATCTTTTGGCAACAACAAATCATCCTCCACCAAAGAAAGCGTAATCGGATTTCCAGCCGTTAGAAATAAAGAATAATTTTTACCTGCCAACAAATCCACATCAAGCGCAGGCGGCTTAATGGTTTGATTTCCTGTTCGCCAGCTTACTTGCAATTTTCGTTTGCCCGGATACACCGTGCGATGGCGCAGCACTTCTCCATAACGGAAATTTTCCGTTCCGCTATTTTGTCGCTCGCCGTTCAGCAAAACATCCATCTGATCGGATCCCAAAACGCCATTGAAAACCGCCAATACAGCCATGCCATTCGGATCAAAATCTTGCTGATTGTTCGACAACAAATCATCATTAGAACAAGAGAAAAGTATTCCGCTAAATAGTACCAAAAAGGACAACCAATTTTTCATGACCATATTTCATTAAGCTACTCGATCTGATACCGAGTCAACAAGCAAACGAAAGCTATGCAGTTCGTGCTACAATATACAATTTCGAGTCCTTCGTCAAACGGTAGTCTTGTCTATTTTTAGTAAGTTTGTAGAAGGCATAAAGTGTCGTTTACATGGCAAGAGGAAATACATTTAAAAGTGGCAATAACAATACGGTGGGAACGCGACGAGCAAAAAGCGCGACAACTTCCACCCAAACTCCAAAAAAATCGTTTCGGAAAATAGATTTCACCGAAGGCCAACAAAAGGTCATGAAGGTAATCGGTCTTTTTCTATTAATTACCTCTGGGTTATTTGCGGTAGCGTTTGTCTCCTATCTATTTACTTGGAAAGCCGACCAAAGTTATATTTACGTAACGAACGGCGGGTGGAATACGCTTTTTAATAGTTCGGAAGAATTGATGGATGAGAATCTAGAGATTCCTGTCATTGAAAATAAACTGGGCAAGTTCGGCGCACTATTAGCGAATCAATTCATTTTTGAATGGTTTGGTGTCGCATCTTTCCTATTCATTCTAATACTCTTTACGATCGGTTATCGTATGCTGTATTTGCGTGCCATCTTGCCGGTTTGGAGAACGACGTTGTACTCAGCCATCGCTATTGTTTTTGTATCCTTAACATTGGGTTTTCTACAGGATTTCATAACCGATAGCCCACATATTTTAGAAGGTAAATTTGGTTATTGGACGAACCAGATTTTAAAACTCCAGATCGGAACAGCAGGCGTTGGCGGTATACTACTTTTTGTGCTTTTGGCCGCTTTAATCCTCATTTACAACTTTGATTTAAAAATTTCGTTCCGTAGCCAACGCGCAGAACAACTTTATGATGAGGATGATGATTTGGAAACCGACGATCAAGATTCTTCGGAAACGCGTCCTGCTGGAAGCAATAGTTTTAATAACAATCGCATTGAGCCGCGCGAACGCCTGCAACAAGTGAGACCGCGCAATGAAGAAATACTTCCCGAGGAAGCTTTCGAGAAGAAAGAACTTGTTCCGGCTTCCACGAACGAGGAACCACGTGCAAACACGATGCGTCCTACAGCGGATGAAAACAGTATTTCTTTTGATTTAGTGAATGCCACGGAGCCAGAACCAACAACGACAGCTGCTGCCGCCACAGCATCCAGCGATGCGATTGCACTAACGGTTGAGCCCACAGCTGAATCCAAGGAAGTAGTCGAAGAAGAAACCGAGGATGACGCGTTAGCGTTGAAAGTGGAAGCCGTTAAGGAGGAGAAGGCTGTCAGCGCAAATGATTTAGTGGCGCAATTTGGGGAATACGATCCGAAATTGGATTTATCCGGTTATCAGCATCCACCGTTGGATTTACTAAAAGATTACGGTTCCGGAAAAATTACGATCAATCAGCAGGAACTCGAAGCAAATAAAAACAAGATTGTAGATACGCTGCGTAACTACAGTATCGAAATCGAACATATCAAGGCAACCATCGGTCCGACGGTAACCTTGTACGAAATCATCCCAAAACCTGGCGTTCGTATTTCTCGAATCAAGAATTTGGAAGATGATATTGCGTTAAGTTTGGCCGCATTGGGGATTCGTATTATTGCGCCGATGCCGGGTAAAGGAACGATTGGTATTGAGGTGCCAAATAGCAATCCGGAAATGGTTTCTATGCGTTCGGTAATTGCCACCGAAAAGTTCCAAAAAACGGACATGGATTTGCCGATTGCATTAGGTAAAACGATTTCCAACGAGGTTTACATTGCCGATTTAGCGAAAATGCCGCACTTGTTGGTAGCCGGAGCGACCGGGCAGGGTAAATCCGTTGGTATCAACGCGATCTTAACTTCGTTATTATACAAACGTCATCCCGCAGAACTAAAATTCGTTTTGGTCGATCCGAAGAAAGTCGAGTTGTCGTTGTTTAAAAAGATCGAGCGCCATTTCTTGGCGAAACTTCCGGGCGAGGATGATGCGATCATCACGGACACGAAAAAGGTAATCAACACCCTGAATTCATTATGTATTGAAATGGATCAACGTTATGATCTATTGAAAAATGCACACGTTCGTAACCTAAAAGAATATAACCACAAATTTATCAACCGCCGATTAAACCCTGAGGAGGGACATCGATTCTTACCATTCATCGTACTTATTGTCGATGAGTTTGCAGATTTGATGATGACGGCAGGTAAGGAAGTGGAAACACCGATTGCGCGTTTGGCGCAATTAGCCAGAGCGGTCGGTATTCACTTAGTGATAGCTACTCAACGTCCTTCCGTGAACATCATCACCGGTACGATCAAGGCAAACTTCCCGGCACGTTTAGCGTTTCGGGTGCTTTCGAAAGTGGATTCCAGAACGATTTTGGACTCCGGAGGTGCTGATCAGTTGATCGGTCGAGGTGATATGTTGTTAGCAACAGGAAGCGATTTGATTCGTATACAGTGTGCTTTTGTGGACACACCGGAGGTAGATCAGGTTTCCGATTTCATCGGCGAGCAACGTGGTTATCCATCGGCGCATTTGCTGCCAGAATATGTGGATGAAAACGGAGAAGGCAGCAGCTTAGCGGATTTTGATTTATCCGATCGGGATGCATTGTTTGAAGATGCGGCACGTTTGATCGTGATGCATCAGCAAGGATCAACCTCACTAATTCAGCGAAAGCTAAAACTAGGTTACAACCGTGCTGGGCGAATTATTGATCAATTGGAAGCGGCCGGCATTGTTGGCGCATTCGAAGGCAGCAAGGCGCGTGAGGTGCTCTATCCGGATGAATATTCGCTGGAGCAGTATTTAGAAACTTTAAGAAACGGTTAATGAAGAACGTAGGAAAGATTTTGGGATGGGTACTCGTTTTTGTACTAGTAAATTACACTGCGACGGCGCAAAATAAAGATGCGGCAGCGAAAGCAACGTTGGATCAGGTATCGAAGAAATATGATAGCTATCGTACAATTATGGCCGATTTTAAGTTTGAAGCTACACAAACTGACGGGCAATCTTATGCGGATGCAGGATCATTAAAGTTGGACAAAGGCGGAAATCAATATCGAATCAAATTAGATGCGCAGGAAATTATCAGCGATGGAAAATCGGTATGGTCGATTTTACCTGACGACAAGGAAGTGCAAATTTCGGAAGTAGATAACAGCGCAGAAACGCTCGGCCCAGAAAATTTATTTAGTTTTTATCGCAAAGGCTATAGCTATAAGGCGCTGGCAGATGAGCGTGTGGGTGCTCAATCCTTGAAATCCATTGAGCTTATGCCGACTGAACAATCGTCGAGCTACGCGAAAGTGAAGATCCGAATTAACAAGAATAATCACATTCACGATATCAGCGTATATGACAAAGCAGGATCAAAATTTACTTATACAGTGACAGCGCTTTACGTTAATCAAAGCATTCCGAAAAGCACATTTACATTTCAAAGAAATCAATATAAAGGTTTTGAAATGGTTGATTTGCGTTAAGTAAACTTAATCCTGAAGACTCTATCTCATGGCAAATATAACGTTAAAGCAGTTGGCGAAGATGCTCGGCATATCGGTTTCTTCGGTTTCCAAAGCGCTTAATGATAGTCATGAGATCAGCGAAGAGACCAAGATAAAAGTACGGAAACTAGCTAAACAAGAGGGTTATCGACCTAATATGTTTGGCAAAAGCTTAAAAACCGGAAGGACAAATACGGTCGCTGTCATTATTCCCTACCTAGCTAATCCGTTTCAATCTCAAATATTGGAAGGCGCTCATCAAGCAGCTTACGCAAACGATTACAAACTTATTTTCATTCAAAGTCGAGAAGATCAAGAAATCGAACGAGATTTATTGCATTCGCTGATTGACCAACGGATCGACGGAATTATCATTTCGCCTTCGGCAAATAGCGATCCGACTTTCCTACGCGCTATCAATGAAGAAGTTCCGATCGTTTTAATTGATCGCATTGATTTTGACGTAGAAACACATAAAATTGGCGTGGACAATGAGCGCGGTGCTTTTGATGCGACGGAGCACTTGATCGCTTCCGGCCGACGTGATATACTGGTATTGAATGGCAAAGGTTTGGGCGTTACGCAGAAGCGAACTTCCGGCTATCAAAAAGCATTGTTGGCAAATTACATTCCCTTTCGATCAGAATACATCGTCGAAATCGACTACCAACAATCGAAACAAGAAATGGCCGATGAGCTACGCCAAATTCTAAAAGAAAAACTGCAGATGATGCCAGATAAAATCGGTTTACTGGGCAATACGGATGTGTTGACCGTAACTGCTTTGGCCGTTTTAGCTGACCTTGGAATAGAGGTGCCTAATCAAGTGGCCGTGATTGGCTTCTCCAACACAGAAGCTGCAGAAGCGATGAACCCATCCTTGTCAACCGTTGTTCAGCCAGCGATTGAAATGGGACGATTGGGTATCGAAAAATTGATTGAACTGATTAAGTGCAAAAACAGGAATCAACTTAACCCGACTATCACAACGTTGGCTCCAATTATGGCATTGCGAAAATCAACTAAAGTTCTACCTGCTTCATCTTAGGAACTAGCAATTTCATCACCACCCAAGCAGCCAAATAGGCCACGCCGCAAAAGGAGAAAATTATGATATAGCCTGTATTGATTCCATTAGTTACCACGTCCCCAGTAGCCGACAATTGCTTCAAAAATTCTTCGACGTTAGCCACGCCGCTCTGTTCCAATAAAATCTTTTCACTTTCCAAATCTTGGAATTGTGGGTAAGCTACTAGCAAAGATTGACCATTAACTTCACTCCAATTTCGCTCCGCGTAATCGAACAGCACGCCTGATAATTTATTAATCAAAAAAGCGCCAATTCCACCCGCTAAACCGCCAATACCAATCACGGTAGCAATCGCCTTCTTCGGAAACATATCGCCGACTACAGAATATAAATTGGCCGACCAAGATTGATGAGCTGCTGCTGCGATACCAATTAGAATGATTGGAATCCAAAAGGTAATATGTCCCAAGGGCTGCGCAAACAATACCACCAACGGAAAAAACGCAAAAATCAGCATAGCACGCATGCGCCCAGCGTAGGGGTTCAGTCCTTTCTTCTCTACGAAATAAGTCGGCAACCAACCGCCAATAATGGACAGCATCGTAATGCTATACAACACGAACAAAGCAATTTGTCCGATGAAATCAGAAGATTTAATGCCGTAAACAGCGCTCAAATATGCTGGCATCCAAAATAACAGAAACCACCAAACGCCGTCGGTCATAAATTTACCTAACGCAAATGCCCACGTTTGACGATAAGTCAAACATTTGGTAATCGTCACTTTCTGTTCTAAAATGGCTTCATCTTCGACCAACGGCAATGATTCTTCCTGATCAATGGTGAGCACATTGTCTTGCTGAATGTAAGCTAATTCTTCAGCACTCACTTTAGGATGTACTTCCGGACGATCGTACATGAACGTCCAAAATCCCATCCAAATAAAACCTAGCGCACCGATCACAATAAACGACATTTCCCATCCGAGAAGTTCCGCGATATAAGGAATAGTCAAGGGTGCCGCTAATGCGCCAACTGTTGTTCCAGCATTGAAAATACTTGTCGATAGCGCACGATCTTTCTTCGGAAAGTACTCTGCTGTCGTTTTGATCGCCGCTGGAAAATTCCCGGCTTCCCCGACCGCCAGCACAAATCTAGAAAAGATAAAAAGCACTACGCTGACGTTCACTACGCGCGAGAAATCGTGCACCCGCGCAATGGCTTCTTTCGCGCCTTCGAATCCTACAAACCATTCTCCTGCTACGATTCCGGATGTTGCGATACCACAGAATGCATGCAAAATCGCACCTACTGACCAAATACCAATTGCCCAAAGAAAACCTTTTTTCGTACCCATCAGATCTACGAAACGGCCAGCTACCAACATGCTTATCGCATAGAAAATGGAGAATAATGCCGTAATATTCCCGTAATCATTGTTTGTCCAGTGAAATTCCGGAGCAATGAAATCTTTCCACGTCAGCGACAATACCTGCCTATCCAAATAGTTTATGGTCGTTGCAAAAAAGAGCAACGCACATATTACCCATCTGTAGTTTCCTTTTGGTTTATTGATCATCTTTTAGGGTTTATTTTGGCTTTAGGGCTGGCCGATTTAAGTAGTTTTTGAATAGATCAATCCAACCTCCAAACCGCGCAATTCCGCCAATCCACGTAATCGGCCAATCGCTGAATACCCGGGATTTGTTTGCTTATGAAGATCATCAAGCATTTGATGTCCGTGATCGGGACGGTATGGGATGGGTTGATCGCGCTTCTGGTTTTCCTCAATAAAAATATCAAGCACACGCGCCATCTCCACATCACCGTCTAAATGATCAGCTTCAAAAAAATTGCCGATCGTATCCTTTTTTACATTTCTGAAATGCGCAAAATGTACACGGTGTTTGATCGCTTCTGCAATAGCGGGAACATCATTCTTCTGCCCTGCGCCCAACGAACCGGTACAAAAACAAACCCCGTTGAAGTTCGCATCCACACCTTCGATAATATTTTTATAATCTTCCAAGCCCGAAGCAATACGCGGTAAGCCTAAAATTGGATACGGTGGATCATCTGGATGAATCGCCATTTTCACGTCGTATTCCTCACAAATTGGTTGTATTTCTCGAAGAAACCAAAGCAAATTATCCAGCAAACCAGCCTTGCCAATCGAGCTATATGTAATTAAGCTTCGCTGCAAATCTTCCAATGTGATGTCCTTTTCACTTGGAATGCCCATTAAGATCACACGGTTCAATTCCTGAATATCTGCTTCGCCGAATGTAGCAAATCGTGCTTTTGCTTCTTCTACCACTTCCTTCGGATAATCTTGCTCGCCGCCTTCGCGTTTTAGCACGAACAAATCAAACGCAGCTAGATCAATCCAATTGAAGTATAAAGCTTTTGCGCCATTTGGCATTTCCAAATCTAATTTGGTACGTGTCCAATCTAGCACAGGCATAAAATTATAAGTGATGATCTTAATGCCGCATTGTGCCAAGTTACGTAAGCTCTGCTTATAGTTGTCAATGTATTTCGCCGCATCTTCGGCTCGCGTTTTGATCGCCTCATGCACAGGAACACTTTCCACGACCGACCAAACTAATCCTGCGGATTCAATAATATTTTTTCTATCCTGAATATCCTCAATCGGCCAAACTTCTCCATGTGGAATATGGTGTAACGCGGTCACAATGCCAGATGCTCCAGCTTGCTTCACATCTTGTAGGCTGACGGGATCCTGCGGCCCATACCATCGCCATGTTTGTTCAAATTTTTGCATAATTATTTATTTTTAGACTCCCGACCAAGCATTAAATCCACCATCCACATAAACCGTTTCCCCGTTCACAAACGCCGCAGCATCGCTAAGTAGGTACACTAAAGTTCCACAAAGTTCCTCCGGATCGCCTAATCGGGAAAACGGCGTGCCACAGACAAATTTCTGTGCTCTTTCCGTGTAGGAGCCGTCGGGATTCGTCAATAAGGTTCTGTTTTGTTCCGTCAGGAAAACACCAGGCGCAATGGCATTTACCCGCAGCTTATCGCCATATCGCAATGCCAACTCAGACGCCATCCATTTGGTAAAACCAACCACACCATTTTTTGCTACGGTGTATCCCAATACGCGGGTAATAGCTTGGCTGGATGATAGCGAGGCAATGTTAATAATGCTTCCCGAACCTTGATCGGCCATCACTTTCCCGAAAACGTGTGTTGGCACGATCGTACCAAACAAATTTAATTCAATCGCTTTCAATGTATCTTGTACGTTTGAAGCAAATATATCTTGGTCTGGACCGATGGTCGCTCCCGGAATGTTACCTCCGGCAGCGTTTATTAAACCATCGATGCTCCCCCATTTAGACAAAATAAGATCGCGCGCATCTTTCATCGATTCTTCATTAAGCACATCTGCGACAACTACCATCGCTTCACCGCCTAACGATTCGATCGAAGCCAATCGCTCCGCTGCGCGCTCCGCATTTCTACCTACGATGGCTACTCTCGCACCAGCTTCCGCCAACGCGATCACAAAACTTTTACCGAGAATGCCTGTCGCTCCGGTTACAACAATAACTTTACCCCGCAGGGAAAACTTATTCAATATGCTCATTTGGTTTACTTAGCGTTTATAATGTTCCAATTATATCAAAATAAGTCCGCACCTAAAAGAATTACTTACGCTAACGTTTGCGAGAAATTATCGGGAGATATTCGATAGCTATGAAAAAGAAAATGTACATTAGGTTATTATGAATAAAGTGCTTTGCTTTGGAGAAATTCTACTCCGCCTGCAATCTGCCTCAGGCGGCCAATTATTAGGAAAAGGCCATAATCAGTTGAAAGTTTATCCCGGCGGATCCGAAGCTAACGTGGCGGCAGGATTGGCGCAAATGGGCACTCCGGTGGCTTATTGTAGCGCATTTCCCGATAATGCTTTGAGTTCGGAGATCAAAAACGAAATGGCTCTTTTAGGTGTCGATACCGAGAAAAGCATGACGTTTGGCGATCGCATCGGTAGCTATCTCTTGCTATCTGCAAACGGGCTGAGCCAAGGCGAAGTGATTTACGATCGTAAATATTCTAGCTTCAGTCAGTTCGCCATCGAAGATATTGATTTCGATGAACTTTTCGCCGATATCGATTGGTTTCACTGGACGGCATTGTCACCAGCGCTGAACGAGCATATTGCGGAATTGATAGAGCCCATTTTGGCCGAAGCGAAGAAAAGAAATATCACCATTTCCGTAGATTTAAATTACCGAAGCAAGCTGTGGCAATACGGGCAGGAGCCGATTGACGTGATGCCAAAGTTGGTGGCTTATTGTGATGTACTAATGGGCAATATTTGGGCGGCTAATAAAATGCTGGGTACGCCAGTCAGCAATGATTTGGATCGTCAAACGTCCTCGGAAAGATACTATAGCGAGGCGAAAGAATCGGCAAAAGCAGTATTTGCTTCCTTTCCAAACGTGCAACACGTTGCTTACACATTTCGGTTCATGGACAACCCAAAGCACAATCTATTTTACGGCACCTACCACCGTCGAGATATCGATACGCTATCTGCCATTTACGAAACCGAAGATGTGGTAGATCGGATTGGAAGTGGCGACGCCTTCATGGCTGGATATATCCATGCGCTAAAGCAGCACATGGACGCTCAATTAATTATCAATATCGCTACAGGCGCAGGCTTTCAAAAGCTATTTGTAGAAGGCGATTTTGGAAACGGAAAATTTTAACAGAAGAATAAGTCGAATGACCAATGAATAATTTATTAACGCTTATACAACAACACCCGGCCATTCCGGTGTATTATCACGATGATGCTGCAACTTGTTTACAGGTTTTAGATGCCTGTTACAAAGGTGGAATTCGTGTTTTTGAGTTCGTAGCCCGTGGCTCAAAAGCCGTGGAAAATTTCGAAGCACTATTAGCGCACAAGCGCTCCCACTACCCTGATTTGGCATTAGGTATCGGAACGATCAAAACAGCCGAACAAGCGAAGCAATTTGTGGGTTTGGGAGCAGAGTTTATCGTGAGTCCGATTGTTGTTCCTGCGATAGCAGACGAAACGTTGGCGAAAGGTATTGATTGGATTCCAGGATGTATGACGCCGACAGAGATTGCGCTAGCAGAAACATTAGGTGCTTCGTTGGTGAAATTGTTTCCCGGCGATAGTTTAGGACCAAAATTCGTAAAAAGCATCAAGCCGTTATTCCCTGCGTTGAAGTTTATGCCCACAGGCGGTGTAGAGGTTGAGGAAGCGAATATTGCGAACTGGTTCGATGCTGGTGTATTTTCCGTTGGTTTAGGATCAAAGTTATTCGCCAAGCCGGAGGATGCCTCGAATGAGAATTACGATTGGTTAGCGGATCGTGTAAAGCTATTGATGAGTTTGGTGGGGAGATAGATATTTTCGTTTTTTGGGATTTCCTATTGCCGATTTTGTTACAAATTTCGAAGCTTCCTCTTAGAATCAAATTAGGAAATGTGATGCTACTACAATTCGAACATCTCGATGAGACAATCACAAACTTCGGTTTGCACAACTGGATCTAAAACAGCAATTCTATTAAGCAATCGAATTTGATCGACCGCTCGAATCTGATCTAAGCAAACTTGTGCGATTTTACCTTTAACCTTACAGGTAATCCTTGACGGATAGTTTCGAATCGTAGTAGTAAGTGGAACAATGATGGTGGTCTGTAATGCGTCGTTTATTTCATCGGGACTTATGATAACGCAGGGTCTTTTCTTATTGATTTCGCGTCCGACCGTAGGGTTCAAATCGACATAATATACTTCAAAACGTTTTACTCCCAAGTCCATTCCTCCTCATCAAATTTATTTGACATATCTTCTGGAAAAAATGCCTGCTCCTCCGAATTGGATGCTAAAAATTTTTGACTCCAGTCTGCTCTAGGTTTAGCGATTTTTTCGATGACAATTTTTCCGCGATCTGAAGTAATTTTCACTTCCATAGCATCCTTCATATCATTAGCTTCCAAAATTGACTTAGAGATCACAACCCCCGACGAATTTCCTATTTTTCTAATTTTAGTTATCATAGCGATTCCTTAAACATAATAAATTATAACGAAGTTAAAAATAAAGTTATAACAATATAATAACATTTAGAAATATTGATTTTCAACTTACAAATAGCGGTATCAAAAAAGCCCGTGAAATAACTTCACGGGCTTTATAATTTATAATTACGATACTAAAGAAGAAGATTAATCTTCTTCTTTAGATGCTAATAGCTGATCGTATTCTTCGCGAGAGCCAACGATGATGTTGCTGTATTGGCGCAATCCTGTACCTGAAGGAATCAAGTGACCAACGATTACGTTTTCTTTCAATCCTAACAAATCATCGCGTTTACCTGCGATTGCGGCCTCGTTCAACACCTTAGTAGTTTCCTGGAAGGAAGCTGCTGAGATAAACGATTTCGTACCTAACGATGCACGTGTGATACCTTGTAACAATGGACTAGAAGTTGCTGGGATAGCGTCGCGCACTTCCACCAATTTCAAATCTTGACGTTTCAAGCTTGAGTTCTCCTCACGCAAGTTACGCATAGTTACAATCTGACCCGGACGAAGGGTTTTAGAATCTCCCGCTTCAACTACAACTTTCTTGTCGTATAATGAATCGTTTTCTTCCATGAAATCCCATTTGCTCACTGCTTCTTTTTCTAAGAAACGTGTATCTCCCGGATCTTCGATGTTCACTTTCTGCATCATTTGGTGTACAATCGTCTCGAAATGCTTATCGTTGATTTTTACACCTTGCAGACGGTAAACCTCTTGGATACCATTCACAATGTATTCTTGTACAGCAGATGGACCTTTGATAGATAAGATATCTCCAGGAGAAATCTGACCATCAGAAAGTGGCATACCTGCTTTGATGAAGTCATTATCCTGTACCAAAATGTGTTTCGAAAGTGGTACTAAATATTTCTTCACTTGGCCATCACGTGATTCGATAGAAACCTCACGGTTACCACGTTTCACACCACCTAATGTTACTACACCGTCGATTTCTGTTACAACAGCTGGGTTAGATGGGTTACGCGCTTCGAAAAGTTCCGTTACACGAGGAAGACCACCCGTAATATCTCGGGTTTTTCCTGTAGAACGAGGAATCTTCACCAAGATCGCACCGTCTTTTACCTTCTGTCCGTTAGATACCGAAACGTGAGCTCCAACAGGAATGTTGTATGAACGAATTACCTCACCTTTTACATCAAGAATCTTGATAGTCGGGTTTTTCGTTTTATCACGTGTTTCGATAATTACTTTCTCTTTGTGACCAGTTTGCTCATCTGATTCTTCACGGAAGGTTACACCTTCGATGATTGCATCAAATTCTACTTTACCGGCAAATTCAGAGATAATTACCGCGTTATATGGATCCCAGTCAACCAATTTCTGGCCTTTTTCAACTGTTGCTCCTTCTTTTACGAATAGGTTCGATCCGTAAGGGATAACTTGTTGGTAAAGTACACGACGATCGGCGCCCAAGATTTTAATCTCACCGGAACGACCCAATACTACGTCAAATTTACCATCATCACCTTCTTTTTCTACAGTACGTAAGTTTTCAAACTCAACAACACCATCGTACTTCGCGATTACAGAAGATTCTGCCGCAATGTTCGATGCCGTACCACCCACGTGGAATGTACGAAGTGTCAACTGTGTACCCGGCTCACCGATAGATTGTGCAGCGATTACACCAACTGCTTCACCCATCTGAACACGTTTACCAGACGCCAAGTTACGACCGTAACAGCTAGCACAAACTCCGCGTTTAGCTTCACAAGTCAATACAGAGCGTATTTCAACACCTTCGATACCAGCTGCTTCGATTTCCTCCGCAATTTCTTCGGTAATATCTGCATTTGCAGCAACGATTACTTCATTCGTTTCCGGATGAACAACATCATTCAATGGTGTACGTCCTAAGATACGATCAAATAATGGCTCAACTACATCGTCGTTATCTTTCAACGCAGTTGTGTAAATACCGCGCAATGTTCCACAATCTTGATCAATAACGATCATATCTTGTGCTACATCATGCAAACGACGTGTCAAATAACCTGCATCGGCCGTTTTCAAAGCCGTATCCGCAAGACCTTTACGCGCACCGTGGGTAGAGATAAAGTACTCGAGTACAGAAAGACCTTCTTTAAAGTTGGACAAGATCGGGTTTTCAATGATTTCCCCTCCGGAAGTACCTGACTTCTGCGGTTTCGCCATCAAACCACGCATACCACACAACTGACGAATTTGCTCTTTCGAACCACGCGCTCCAGAATCCAACATCATGTAAACAGAGTTGAAACCTTGGTTATCGTTGGATAAGATATCCATTACGTGCGCCGTCAAACGGTTGTTGATACGTGTCCAAATATCGATGATCTGATTGTAACGCTCGTTGTTTGTAATGAAACCCATATTATAGTTGTTCATTACTTCTTCCACTTCATTCGTTGCTTGGTCGATCAAATCTGTTTTAGCCGCAGGAATGTTCAAATCCTGCAAGTTAAACGAAAGACCACCTTTGAATGCCGTTTGGAAACCAAGCTCTTTCATATCATCCAAGAACTTCGCTGCACGCGCCATACCAGTGTTCTTTACGATCTCGCCAATAACGTTACGTAGCGATTTCTTAGTCAACAATTCGTTGATGTAACCTACTTCTTCCGGCACGATCTGATTAAAGATCACGCGACCTACTGTAGTTTCAATAATTTGTTGCTCGAATCTAGCATCTTTAGTTTTCACTTGCGTTTTCACGCGGATGAATGAGTGCAAATCTAATTGCTGCTCGTTCAACGCAATGATTACCTCTTCTGGAGAATAGAACGTTGTTCCTTCACCTTTCATGCGCCGAGTTTCGTCCGTTTTACGGCCTTTAGTAATGTAATAAAGACCCAATACCATATCCTGAGAAGGTACCGTAACCGGAGAACCATTCGCTGGGTTTAAGATATTGTGCGCAGCTAACATCAAGATTTGGGCTTCCAAAATTGCTGCATTACCTAACGGTAAGTGGACAGCCATCTGGTCACCATCGAAATCGGCGTTGAACGCGGTACACACTAATGGGTGTAACTGGATCGCTTTACCCTCTACCAACGTTGGTTGGAACGCTTGGATACCTAAACGGTGAAGCGTAGGTGCACGGTTTAATAACACCGGGTGGCCTTTCAATACGTTCTCTAGGATATCCCAAACGACAGGATCTTTACGATCCACAATTTTCTTAGCAGACTTAACGGTTTTTACAATACCGCGCTCAATCATCTTACGAATAATGAACGGCTTGTAAAGCTCCGCGGCCATATCTTTAGGTAAACCACATTCGTGTAGTTTCAAGTGAGGTCCTACGACGATTACCGAACGTGCCGAATAATCCACACGTTTACCTAATAAGTTTTGACGGAAACGACCTTGCTTACCTTTCAAGATATCAGAAAGGGATTTCAACGCACGGTTACCTTCCGTTTTAACCGCATTCACTTTACGTGAGTTGTCAAACAAGGAATCCACCGCTTCCTGAAGCATACGCTTCTCGTTACGCAAGATTACTTCCGGTGCTTTGATTTCGATCAAACGTTTCAAACGATTGTTACGGATGATTACACGACGGTATAAATCGTTCAAATCGGAAGTTGCAAAACGACCACCATCCAAAGGCACCAAAGGACGCAATTCAGGTGGAATAATTGGAACGATTTTCACGATCATCCACTCTGGACGGTTCTCAATGCGTGTATTCGCGCCGCGGAAAGCTTCAACTACGTGAAGGCGTTTCAACGCTTCGTTTTTACGTTGTTGAGAGGTTTCGTTCGCTGCTTGGTGACGTAAGTTGTACGACAATTGATCTAGATCAAGACGTTTCAACAATTCCTCCAAAGCATCAGCACCCATCTTAGCAATGAATTTCTGTGGATCGTTATCATCTAAGTATTGGTTTTCTTTTGGAAGCGTATCTAGAATATCTAGGTATTCTTCTTCTGTCAAGAAATCCATGTAGGATAGGCCGTCATCTTCTTTGATACCCGCTTGAATAACTACATAGCGCTCGTAGTAGATGATCATATCCAACTTCTTAGTTGGAAGACCTAATAAGTAACCGATTTTGTTTGGTAAAGAACGGAAGTACCAAATGTGTGCAACGGGAACCACCAAATTGATGTGTCCCATGCGCTCACGACGTACTTTTTTCTCCGTTACTTCAACACCACAACGGTCACAAACGATACCTTTATAACGGATACGTTTGTACTTACCACAGTGACATTCGTAATCCTTTACCGGACCGAAGATACGCTCACAAAACAAACCATCACGTTCCGGTTTGTATGTACGGTAATTGATTGTCTCCGGTTTAGTGACTTCACCACTAGAACGCTCTAGGATCGTCTCAGGAGACGAAAGACTGATCGTAATCGAGGTGAAGTTACTTTTGATTTTATTATCTTTTTTATAAGACATACGTTGTATAACTTAAAAGCTGTATGTAATGATTAATCTAATGTGATATCCAAACCTAAACCTCGTAGCTCGTGAACCAATACGTTGAATGATTCCGGCACCGATGGAGTTGGTAAGTTATTACCTTTAACAATGGCTTCATAGGTTTTTGCACGACCTACAACGTCATCGGATTTCACAGTAAGGATCTCTTGAAGAATGTTAGATGCACCGAATGCCTCCAATGCCCAAACCTCCATCTCACCAAAACGCTGACCACCGAATTGAGCTTTACCACCCAATGGTTGTTGTGTAATCAATGAGTATGGTCCGATTGAACGTGCGTGCATTTTGTCATCCACCATGTGTCCTAATTTCAACATGTAGATTACACCTACCGTAGTTGGTTGGTCAAAGCGCTCTCCTGTCAAACCGTTGTACAAGTAAGTACGTCCGGATTTAGGAAGACCTGCTTTCTCTACCCATTCTTCTACTTGGCCCATTTCAGCACCATCGAAGATTGGCGTTGCGAACTTCATGCCCAATTTTTGACCAGCCCATCCAAGAACTGTTTCATAAATCTGACCCAAGTTCATACGAGAAGGTACACCCAGTGGATTCAACACGATATCTACAGGAGTTCCGTCTTCTAAGAATGGCATATCCTCATCGCGAACGATACGAGCAACGATACCTTTGTTACCGTGACGACCCGCCATTTTATCACCCACTTTCAACTTACGTTTCTTCGCTACGTAAACTTTTGCCATTTGTACGATACCGGATGGCAATTCATCCCCTACCGATACAGCAAACTTATCACGTTTGAAAGCACCTAATTCTTCGTTGAATTTGATACCGTAGTTGTGCAATGCAATTTTGATTGCATCATTTTTATCATCATCCGTAGTCCATCCTGCAGGATTCACGTTAGCGTAATCCAAATCAGTTAAGATCTTCTGTGTGAATTTAGCACCTTTCGCTACCAATAATTCTTTATACACGTTGTAGATACCTTGGCTTGTTTTACCATTCACGATCGTGAACAATTTTTCAACCAAACGATCTTTCAATACGCGAATATTTCTGTCGTGCGTAGTTTCTAGCTTTTCAAGTGCTTTTCTTTCTACCTCTTTAGACATCTTCTTCGCACGGGAGAATAACTTCGTGTCGATAACAACACCTTTAATAGAAGGAGGAGTTTTCAAAGAAGCATCTTTTACGTCACCCGCTTTGTCACCAAAGATGGCACGTAATAATTTTTCTTCTGGAGAAGGATCCGACTCACCTTTAGGCGTGATTTTACCGATTAAGATATCGCCATCTACAACCTCAGCACCAACACGGATGATACCGTTTTCGTCCAAGTCTTTAGTCGCCTCTTCCGATACGTTCGGGATATCTGCAGTTAACTCTTCTTCACCACGTTTCGTATCGCGAACCTCTAATTCAAATTCTTCAATATGAAGAGAAGTAAAGATATCTTGAGATACGACGCGTTCAGAAATTACGATCGCATCCTCAAAGTTGTATCCTTGCCAAGGCATGAATGCTACCTTCAAGTTACGACCCAATGCTAACTCGCCATCTTCCGTTGCGTAACCTTCACATAATACCTGTCCTTTTACAACTTTCTCGCCTTTCGTAACGATTGGCTTCAAGTTGATACATGTATTTTGATTGGTTTTCTTAAACTTAATTAAGCGATATGTTTTAACGTCGTCGTCAAAAGAAACTAAGCGATCAGCATCCGTACGTTCGTAACGAATTTGAATCTCTTGTGCATCTACATATTCTACGACTCCATTTCCTTCTGCATTGATCAACGTACGAGAGTCGGAAGCCACGCGGCCTTCCAATCCTGTACCAACGATCGGCGCTTGCGGACGCAATAACGGCACCGCTTGACGCTGCATGTTGGATCCCATCAACGCGCGGTTGGCATCATCATGCTCTAAGAAAGGAATCAAAGAAGCTGCAATCGAAGTAATTTGGTTAGGAGCAACGTCCATATAATCCAATTTCTCCGGCTCGATAATCGGGAAGTCACCTTCGTATCTAGCTTTTACTTTTGCATCTTCGAAATTACCTTTATCGTCATAAATCGCATTTGCTTGCGCGATTGTTTTACCATCTTCATCTTCAGCAGAAAGGTAAACCACTGGGTGATCGACAACGACTTTACCATCTTCTACTTTACGGTAAGGCGTTTCGATGAAACCTAAGTTATTGATTTTCGCGTGTACCGAAAGAGAAGAAATCAAACCGATGTTTGGTCCCTCTGGTGTTTCGATTGTACACAAACGACCATAGTGTGTGTAGTGAACGTCACGAACCTCGAAACCTGCGCGCTCACGAGAAAGACCACCTGGACCTAACGCGGATAGACGACGTTTGTGCGTGATCTCTGCCAATGGATTGGTTTGGTCCATAAACTGAGATAACTGGTTCGTTCCAAAGAATGAATTGATAACGGATGATAAAGTACGTGCGTTAATCAAATCAGTTGGTGTAAACACCTCGTTGTCGCGGATGTTCATACGCTCACGAATAGTACGTGCCATACGAGCCAAACCAACACCGAATTGTGCATACAATTGCTCACCTACCGTACGAACACGACGATTCGACAAGTGATCGATATCATCCACTTCCGCTTTCGAGTTGATCAAGTTGATCAAGTACTTCACAATAGCAATGATGTCCTCACGTGTCAAAACTTTCGTTTCAGACGGAGTAGCCAATTTTAATTTACGGTTGATACGGTAACGACCAACATCACCTAGATCGTAACGTTTGTCTGAGAAGAACAAACGATCAATGATACCGCGTGCGGTTTCCTCATCAGGTGGTTCCGCGTTACGCAACTGACGATAGATATGCTCTACGGCTTCCTTCTCGGAGTTGGACGTATCTTTTTGTAATGTATTATAAATGATAGAATAATCCGCATTGTTGGCATCATCATCTTTTGCAAGAATGATTGATTTCACGCCAGCGTCGATAATCAACTCAATGTGATCTTCTTCTAAGACTGTTTCACGTTCAAGGATGATTTCATTACGATCGATAGATACCACTTCACCTGTATCCTCGTCGACGAAATCTTCAATCCATTTTTTCAAAACCCTAGCCGCCAAACGACGACCTACGAATTTTTTAAGACCCGATTTGCTAACTTTTACTTCATCTGCTAAATCGAACAACTCTAAGATATCTTTATCTGAGTCGAATCCGATCGCACGTAATAAAGTTGTAACCGGGAACTTTTTCTTACGATCGATGTAAGCATACATAACGTTGTTTACGTCGGTAGCGAACTCGATCCAAGATCCTTTAAAAGGAATTACCCTAGCAGAATAAAGTTTTGTACCATTGGTATGTCTACTCTGACCGAAGAATACGCCTGGTGAGCGGTGCAATTGGGATACAATAACGCGTTCCGCACCATTAATTACGAAAGTACCTTTAGGTGTCATGTATGGGATAGTACCTAAGTACACATCCTGAACAATCGTCTCGAAATCTTCGTGCTCTTCATCATTACAAGATAACTTCAATTTTGCTTTTAGAGGAACGCTATACGTCAAGCCACGCTCGATACACTCTTGAATATCGTAACGAGGAGGATCTATGAAATAGTCCAAAAACTCTAGCACAAAAATGTTTCTTGAATCAGAAATAGGGAAATTTTCGGCGAAAACCTGATAAAGCCCTTCCTGATGGCGATCGTCAGAAGTAGTTTCCAGCTGAAAAAACTCCCTGAAAGATTCTAATTGCACGTCCAAGAAATCAGGATATTCGATAACCTTCTTACTTGTAGCAAAATTCACTCTTTCTTTTTGAATATTGTTGTTTGCCAAGGGAATAAGATTTTAGTTTTTATAAACTGCGCTAACATTGTTGTTGAGAACCTGAAACCGATGTGTCAACAACACCACATCGAGGGGGTAAATAGTATAAACAGGGAAAGACTCTGATGAAAAATTCATCAGAGTCTATGCCTTAAAGGTGCTTTACGCAGGAGAGATTACTTAACCTCAACTACCGCTCCAGCTTCTTCTAGTTGTTTTTTCAAAGCTTCAGCTTCGTCTTTAGAAACACCAGTTTTCAATTCCTTAGGTGCACCGTCAACTAAATCTTTTGCTTCTTTCAAACCAAGACCAGCTAAATCTTTAACCAATTTAACTACTGCTAATTTTTGACCACCAGCTTCTTTCAAGATAACGTCGAATGAAGTTTTCTCTTCAGCAGCAGCAGCACCACCTTCAGCAGGCGCAGCAACAGCAACTGCAGCAGCAGCTGGTTCGATACCGTACTCGTCTTTTAAGATATCAGCTAGTTCTTTAACTTCTTTTACCGTCAAGTTTACTAACTGCTCAGCAAGTTGTTTTAAATCTGCCATTTTATTTTGAATTTTTGAATTTACTAAATGAATATTGTTAATTAAAATTTTAACGAACGATTATTAGAGGGTTCGTTAGCCTCTGTCTTCTAAAGCTTTTAACAATCCAGATACCGTGTTTCCGCCTGATTGAAGAGCAGAAATAACGTTTTTCGCTGGAGATTGAAGTAGAGCAATAACGTCTGCGACAAGTTCTTCTTTCGATTTTAGGTTGACCAAAGTATCTAATTGAGCGTCACCAATGAAAGCTGTTTCTTGGATGTAAGCTGCTTTTAACAACGGCTTTTCTCCACCTTCTTTACGCAATTGTTTGATCAATTTAGCAGGACCGTTTCCAGTCTCAGAGAACATCATAGTAGATGCACCTTTTAATACGCTAAAAATCTCTTCCGAATCTACACCTGCTTCTAGTAACGCTTTCTTGATCAAGGTATTTTTCACCACTTGAACTTCGATACCGCTTTCGAAACATTTGCGACGGATTTTGCCCACTTTATCTACAGATAAATCAGCTGTGTCAGCAATGTAAAAATTGCCATAGGATTTAATCTGCTCTGCCAAAGCTTGAACAATTTCTTGTTTTTCTTCTTTTCTCATGATTAAATACCCGCTACTGATTTAGTTTCGATATGAATACCAGGACTCATAGTCGATGAAATGTGAATACTTTTGAAGTATGTTCCTTTCGCTGCAGATGGTTTAAGGCGAGAAAGTGTTTGCAACACTTCTAACGCGTTATCATAAATTTTGTCTGCATCGAATGACACTTTTCCAACTGAAGTGTGGATGATACCGGTTTTGTCGACTTTGAAGTCAATTTTACCGCCTTTTACATCAGTTACTGCTTTACCTACTTCTGTAGTTACAGTACCTGTTTTAGGGTTAGGCATCAAGTTTCTTGGACCTAAAATACGACCCAATTTACCAACTTTCGCCATTACACTAGGCATAGTAATAATGATATCAACGTCAGTCCAACCACCTTCGATTTTGCTGATGTAGTCGTCAAGACCTACGTAATCTGCACCCGCCGCTTTAGCTTCTTCTTCCTTATCAGGAGTACACAATACTAAAACACGAACGGTTTTACCAGTTCCGTGAGGTAATGTTGCAATACCACGAACCATTTGATTCGCTTTACGAGGATCTACGCCCAAACGAACGTCGATATCCACAGAAGCATCAAACTTAGTCGTCGTAATTTCTTTTACTAAAGCCGCAGCTTCTTTCAAAGTGTACGCTTTACCAGCTTCAATTTTGGATAGTGCCGCTTTTTGATTTTTTGTTAATCTAGCCACTTTCTTAAACTGATTTCGTTAATTAATTGTTCCAAGGAGCGTCACCTGTTACAGTGATACCCATACTGCGCGCCGTTCCTGCCACCATTCTCATAGCTGACTCTACAGTAAACGCATTCAAATCTGGCATTTTATCTTCTGCGATCGTTTTTACCTGATCCCAAGTAACTGAAGCTACTTTTTTACGGTTAGGCTCACCCGATCCACTCTTGATTTTGGTAGCGTCTTTCAACTGTACCGCAACCGGTGGAGTTTTGATGATAAAATCAAAAGATTTGTCCGTGTAAACTGTAATGACAACTGGAAGAACTTGCCCAGGTTTGTCTTGCGTACGAGCATTGAACTGCTTACAGAAATCCATGATATTTACCCCTTTAGCACCTAATGCAGGTCCTACCGGAGGTGATGGATTAGCCGCACCGCCCTTTACTTGTAATTTTACTAACGCACCGACTTCTTTTGCCATTTCGTTATAAATTTAATATTTGTAAATGTTTGTTAGTAAGTTGGAAGCAAATAACGTAACATTCATTTCGCTGACCACAAAGCATAGCCTTGCAACCAAACGAGGTGCAAAGATATACAATATACCGACGCAAACAAAAATTATCTTAAAAATATTTCTGGATAAATACCTGATTTAGAACTCTCCCTCTATCGAATCATCCCAATCTTCATTAATCGTGATATCGAAAGCAGTATTGAAAGGAATATGACCTAGAAGCTCTCCGCGAAATAAAACTTGCGTATTATTCTTCGTAGATGCAGAAACTTTAAAATCCTTGAGCACTTTGCCGTCTTTATCGTAAGCAATTACGTGGTAGGACAAATCAACTGCTTTTTCCAAATTTCCTAAAAACTGATTGAAATAGAACGTTTTGGTTTGAGCAAAATTGGGTTTAACAATAATTTCTGTTTGATCGAGAATTGGATTTGACCCCTCCTTATTAAATGGTGCGTAGGAAAAAGGTTCATGAATTCTCGCAACGACGATGCGATCAACAGCTGATAAATCGCGCCCATCCGTAAATTGAAAACCAATTTTACTATAATAGCGATTGAGCACAACGGCTTGTCGCACATCCTCCTTCACAAATAGCTCCT
Organism: Sphingobacterium corticis; assembly: GCF_042684745.1. Classification (NCBI taxonomy): domain Bacteria; kingdom Pseudomonadati; phylum Bacteroidota; class Sphingobacteriia; order Sphingobacteriales; family Sphingobacteriaceae; genus Sphingobacterium; species Sphingobacterium corticis. The sequence goes on from NZ_JBHUMA010000004.1 coordinate 355,227, forward strand.
CTTCATAACCGTAAATCTGCGCAATATGATTATCAAATCGATTACCATAATAAAAGCTTGATGCAGAAGATATATTCGCCGGAATCAGCATGCCTTCTGTGGCACTGTGTCGGATAAATGATAATCGATATGTTCCATGCGGGAGACTCAACGACGCCTTGGATGAGGCACCCGTATAATCGCTGATTAAACTCCCTGCTAAATCACCGGTACGCTGATCGAAGGCATAAATATGTAGTTGATCACCTTGTTGAGGCACGCGTTCCTTCTCTTTACCTCTAATAAATATGTTGTCCAAACGAAGTGCACCTGTATTTTCATTATAGTTGCTACCTTCTGCTCGCTCTCCAGCACTTGGCAACAGAAAAATGAAGAGCTTATCGAACTGCGAAACATCTTCATTATTCCATTCGAAACGAAAACTATTCCTCGCGTGAGATTGGTTCACGTTTGCGAATTGATTGCTTTTTTGCATATCCTTTCGTTCCCCATCATCAAAGCTGTAATAAAGATCGAATGCTTTTGGACCAGTATTCGATGAACTGATATCAAAGCCAAGATTCGACAAAGATTGCACCGATTTTAATGGAATTTCCAAAATTAGTTCCTTCACGCCAGACATGGTTAACGATCGACCTGCAGGAAAATCTTCAAACGGCCACCCAACCCCAAACGACTTCGGATCTTGACCATCGTTAAAGCTAATTTTGGCACCTGACTCTACCGCTATATCTGGATCGAGTACTCCATTATTGAATGACCAAAAATATAGGTATTGCAGCTCGGCAGCATCAACATTTCCTTGGGAAGAATCGGTATTTGTATCGCCGGTTCTATTTATTCCTGCGGAAATTTGCTGAATGTCGAATTGAACTTGATAAAAATCATCTTCAGAATCATCGCTTTTGATAGATGGGTCTTTGTGGCAACCGATGTTGATGAATAAGGCTGCAGTAGCAAAGAAGAAAATAATTGGAAAAAGGTTTATAGTTTTCATACCGTATGGGATTAAGTATGAAACAAAAATGTAAATAATATTTCTTTAAAAGAAATATTATTTACATGGAATTTTATATCATAGGGAGCACCGTGCTATTTAAGAAATCCAAACTCACTTACAGCGAATCCGTCCCCGATACTTTCCAATACCTCGAAACGGATGTATCTATATTGTACGTTTTTGCTGAATCGAATTACTTGTTCTATTGGGTTAGCGCGTATGTTCGAAAATTCACCGTCTTTAATCGTTTCCCATTTCTGGTTGTCCTGACTGCCAGCAAAACGGTAACGTGTAACAATACCTTCCTTCTTACCATCCTGTCTAGGCAAATAGAAGAATCCGCCAACTGTCTGATTCCCCAAATCGAAGACTACTTCGCGATCAGCAGATTGCACGAAGGTTTTATTATCGCCATCTACTGCATTAGAGAATTTATTGGAGGAAATAACTTTTACATTTTTTGAAGGCAGACGCACAACTTCCGCATTAGAATGATCTACGTCATATTTAACGAACGCTTCGTTATATAAACCAAAATCGCTCAAGGTCGGTGCTACGGGAGCAAACAGTTGCACACGAACCTTTTTAGCTTTTACCGGATCAGATAACTTTATAATTCTTGTCGCCCCGATGCTTGTAGCCGACGCAATTCTAGTCCAATCATCTCCATCTGCTTTGGATATCACTACGCTATCTAGTCGTTGCCCCAACTTAATGTTCTCTCGCAATCGAATCAAGTCGAACGTTTGTTCGTTGCTAAACTCAAACTCTAAAATTGGATCTAACACATCATCGTCCGACGCATAGTAAGAGTAACGATCATCATCTAATGTTTTTTCGACCGAATAACTTTCATGGTCGCCCCGTTTATTAGACGCTGAAACCTTCGCTCCTTTCGCTAAATTCTCCGCAAATGTTTTCTCTATTTTCTCTCCAAAACCTTTTAGCGAAGCCACATCATTCGCGTGCAATTGACCGTTTGGCATTGGCGCTAAACCTAAATTCATATTCGCTCCGCGTCCAACTGACTTCAAATAGATTTCGAATAGCTCGTCCGGACTTTTCACTTGCGCATCTTGTTCCGGATGATAAAACCAACCTGCACGCTGTGGCACATCACATTCCGCAGGAATCCAAGAATCTCCGCCACGCGTTCCTGTTGTTAAATTGCTATCATCCAAATATCCGGGCATTGGATCCTTCCCTTCGATTCCTTTTAAGGTAATCGTTGCCCAGCTTGTTTCCGCGGCATGTCCGTGTTCATTTCCAACCCAACGCATATCTAAACCAACATCCGAAAAAATCATCGCCATCGGTTGATTCTTTCGCACAATGGGCCAGGTTTTATCTTTCCAACTGTAATAGGTTGCACGATCAATCAAACGCTTTTCATTGCGACCACCGTAATAACCATCACCCCCATTTGCACCATCGTGCCAAGAAGCGAATAAATCTCCGTATCCGGTCATCAACTCCGTCAATTGCGCCCGATACGCTTCGGGGTAAGCCTCCGAACCATAACGTTCATCGTTGCGATCCCAAGCGGAAAGATACACACCGAAAGACAAGTCTGCGTTTTTGGAAGCTTCCATAAATTCTTTCACCATATCTCCTTTTCCATCCTTCCATGGCGACTTCGCTACGCTGTAATCAGTTGTCGCTGTTGGCCAAAGACAAAATCCATCGTGGTGCTTGGCTACGCTAATCAAACCTTTGAAACCCGCTGATGCAGCTGCTTCTGCAATCTGATTCGCATCGAAATCCGAAGGATTAAAAATGGCTGGATCGGCATCGCCAAACCCCCATTCTTTATTCTGGTACGTCGTTGGTGTAAAATGGATCAAGCAATAGGTTTCCATCTCGTGCCAGCGAAGCTGACGTTCGGAAGGCAAGGCTCCGTAAGGTTGCGGCTCGGGCGGCGCACTAGTTTGACACGCTGTAAGCGTTCCTGCCAATAACCAGATTGTTAATGTAAGTTTATTCCTGAAGATCATGGGTAGTTGTGTTTGGGTGTTCAATATACGACTTTTAGGAAAGAAATGACTGAACAACGCGACAACTGAACTAGAATTGATCGTAACATTAATATTGACTTTTGCATGAGCAATTTTCGGCTTGAAATGGATAAATTCGCAGTTCAATAGATAAAATACAGATGGCGAACGAAGTAAAGGATATCTCTAGAGAAAAATCGGGTCAATTATTTGAGGAAGCGAAAGGCTATTTTCCGGGTGGCGTAAATTCCCCCGTGCGTGCTTTTAAATCCGTTTACGGCACACCGCTGTTCATTGAGCGCGGCGATAAGGCACATTTATGGGATGCAGACGGCAATGAATTTATTGATTATTGTTGCTCTTGGGGACCACTCATCTTAGGACATAACAATTGCGAGATACGCGAAGCGGTTGCTGCACAATTAGATAAAGGACTGAGCTTTGGTGCGCCAACAGCCTTGGAGAATAAATTAGCGAATCTGATTATCAGTAACAATCGCTACCTAGAAAAAATTCGTTTCGTTAGTTCTGGAACCGAAGCGGTTATGTCGGCGATTCGTCTTGCAAGAGGTTATACCGGACGTGATAAAATCGTTAAGTTCGAAGGTTGTTACCATGGGCACTCCGACTCCTTATTAGTAAAGGCAGGCTCTGGATTGGTAACATTTGGTGAAACCTCATCAGCGGGCGTTCCCAAAGCATTTGCGGAGCAAACGATTGTAATCGCATTAAACGACTACGACGCCGTAAAACAAGTTTTCGCTGATTTCAAAGATGAGATTGCTGCTGTAATTATTGAGGGCGTTCCAGCAAATAATGGATTGCTGATTCAAGAAAAAGCATACGTCGATTTCTTGCGTGAGATTACGAAGGAAAATGGTTCATTATTGATATTCGACGAGGTAATTACGGGTTTTCGTTTAGGATTTGAAGGTGCGGCGCGTTATTACGAGGTGCAACCAGATATTATAACCTACGGAAAGATCATTGGCGGCGGTATGCCTGTCGGTTGCTACGGCGCATCCAACGAGTTGATGAGCCACATTTCACCGGATGGAGGTGTTTACCAAGCCGGAACATTATCTGGAAATCCGGTAGCGATGGCAGCGGGAATCGCTGCTTTGAGCATTTTGGCACGCAAAGGTTTTTACGAAAAACTGGAGCAAACGACACAACAATTTGTGCAACAAATCAAGGATTATATCGCCGAGAAAAATTACCAAGTTCAGCTTTTCACGATTGGATCAATATTTTGGTTCGCATTCACGGATAAAACGAGCATCCGCCGCGCGGATGAAATCGTGCACGAATCCATGGAACATTATAAAATCATGCATCGAGAATTGTTAAATCGTGGTATTTATTTCGGCCCATCCGGTTATGAGGTTGGCTTCATTTCCGCAGCACACACGCAAGAGGATCTGAACAGTACAATCGAAGCAATCAAGGTTTCCTTAGATATTGTTTTTGCTTGATATAGCGTAAAGTTGTGACGGTATAAAGATGTGAATTTGTAAAGATATAAAAGTATAAGATTGCTTCGTCGTTCCTCCTCGCAACGACGTGGATTATTAAGTTATCATTTACTAGGATGAAGTTATACTACAACTTTACAAATAAGCACCTTTACGGCTTTGCGTTATCGCTTTGAATCGGTTCGTAACCTTGCGATGAAGCATAAAAAAATGGCAGTGAATTGTTGTTCACTGCCATTTTATAGAATATTGTTGTTAACCTAAAATCCGGCCGGCTTCAAGTTTAAACCAACTCTTTCATCCAACCCGAATAGCAAGTTCATATTTTGCACCGCTTGTCCTGATGCCCCTTTTAATAAGTTATCCGTCGCGTTTAAAATAAGCAATTTATTACCGTGTTTCTCCAAGTGCATAATGCTTTTATTGGTATTCACCACTTGCTTCAAATCGATGTTCTGTTCGCTAACAAAGGTGAATGGATGTGAAGCATAGTAATCTTGATAAATCTGATACGCTTCTTCTTCGCTTACCGCAGCATCGACATAAATGGCTGAGAAAATTCCTCTGGCGAAATCGCCACGTTGCGGAACGAAATTAATTCGCTGTTGCGCGCGAGCTAATAAGGTATCTTCACCGCTTGGCAAATACCCCGCTTGCAACTGATCCAGCGATTCTGAGATCTCTTGCAAATGTTGGTGCTCAAACGATTTGTAAGCCGAAAGATTGTTGTTTCGCCAAGAAAAATGCGTCGTCGCTCCAGGCTTTTGTCCAGCTCCTGTGGATCCGGTAGTTGCATTTACATGAATTTGATTTGGCAACACACCCGCTTTCGCCAAAGGCAACAATGCCAATTGGATATTTGTCGCAAAACAACCCGGATTAGCGACGTATTGCGCCGCTTTGATCGCTTCTCTGTTTAGTTCCGGTAAACCATAAACGAAACTTCCTGCTGCAAAAACCTGATTATCGCGCAAGCGATAATCTTGCGACAAATCAATAATTTTTACGCTGGCATCTACGCTGTTGCCATCTAAAAACTTGCGCGCATCCCCATGACCTAAGCAAAGAAAAAGTACGTCGATATTCGAATGGAAATCAGAAGAAAATGTCAATTCCGTATCACCTAAAAGATCGTTATGCACCGCATAAACTTTCTTTCCTGCATTCGAAGCGCTATTCGCAAAAACGATTTCCACTTCCGGATGATAGATTAAAACACGCAATAATTCTCCGCCAGTATACCCGGCCGATCCCACAATACCCACTTTTATTTTTCCCATTTAGCTTTGCTTTTTGAGGTTTTATGTTGACTTATATGCTGATAATTATTAAGATAATTTTCCGTTTACCTTGTACCAAATACCGACCTGATTTCCGAAGATCTTGGAGAATCCTTTTACATCATCGCCTGTGTATCCTTCATTCATCTCACCGTAGCTTCCGAATTCGTTGTTCATCAAATCGTGATCAGATTCAATACCAATAATTACGAAACGATGTGGATGCAATTCAACGATCACACGTCCGGTAACTGCTGCTTGCGAACTGCTTAGGAACGCTTCTATATCGCGCATGACCGGATCGTGCATTTGTCCTTCGTGCATATAATTGCCGTAAAACGCGGCGATCTGATCTTTCCAAGACAATTGCCATTTGGTTAACGTATGTTTCTCCAAAGTATGATGCGCTTTCACCAAGATAATTGGTCCAGCAGCTTCGAAACCTACACGACCTTTGATACCGATAATGGTATCGCCCACGTGAATATCACGGCCAATGCCATACGGTTGTGCCAATTCTTGCAACTGCTGAATTACTTTTACCGCACCAATTTTTTCACCGTTCAACGCAACAGGTTCACCTTTCTCAAAATCAATCGTGATTTGTTGCGGCTCATGATTGCTGATTGGCGTAGGCCAAGCAGATTCAGGCAGATATTGATTGGAAGTTAATGTTTCCGCGCCGCCTACCGACGTTCCCCACAAACCTTTGTTAATAGAATATTTGGCTTTCTCCGCGGAATATGGAAAACCATGTTCCGTTAAATATTTGATTTCCGCTTCGCGGGATAACTTTAGATCGCGGATTGGCGTGATGATTTCGATTCCCGGAATTAACGTTTGGAAAATCATATCAAAACGTACTTGGTCGTTACCCGCTCCAGTCGATCCATGCGCAACGCAAGAAGCACCAATTTTTTTGGCGTAATTTGCAATTGCCGTAGCTTGGCAAACGCGCTCCGCAGAAACAGAAAGCGGATAAGTAGCATTTTTCAATACGTTACCGAAGATTAAATACTTAATCGTATCGCTATAATAATCGGCTGTTTCGTCGATGGTTGTGTGGGATTTCACACCTAATTCGTACGCTCTCGCTTCTACAGTTTTCAATTCTTCCTCAGAAAAACCACCTGTGTTTACGATTACTGAATGTACTTCCAATCCTAAATCTTTTGATAGATATATACAGCAGAATGAGGTATCTAAACCGCCACTAAATGCTAAAACTACTTTCTTCATTTTTTTATCTTGGTATTATATTAAAAGCCCTTTACCGTTCTTGTACCGGTAGGAATAATCAATGTAACAAATTTTTTAGTGGATTTCCACAAACGTGCTTCAATACGTTTCAACAGGGACTGCTTTTTGGCAATACGATTTAGCCTTTCCTTAGCCTCTGCTTTACGCTGAATTTTTTCTTTCAGTTCCTTTTCTTTTTCGACCGGATCCCAAAGCATTGCGGTGCACATACAATTCTTCCGATCTTTCGACGTCAGGATATCAAAGTTGATGCAGGATTGACAACCTTTCCAGAATTCTTCATCTTGCGTAAGCTCGCCATACGTTACGGGTTCGTAACCGAGATCGGAATTGATTTTCATGACCGCCAAACCAGTTGTCAAACCAAATATTTTCGCCTTCGGATAGCGCTCGCGCGACAGCTCAAAAATCTCCTTCTTGATGGCTTTTGCCAAGCCTTCTTTTCGAAAAACCGGATTCACGATAAGTCCCGAATTGGCGACATAATCACCATGACTCCATGTTTCGATGTAGCAAAATCCTGCCCATCGTCCATCCTTGTGAAGTGCGATAACGGACTTTCCTTCTTCTATTTTTTTGGCAATATATTCGGGTTTACGACGGGCGATGCCCGTTCCACGCGCTTTGGCGGATTCAAACATTTCATCGCAGATCTCCTGTGCATAGTGCACATGAGAGGCATTTGCGGGAATGATCAAAAAATGGGAAAGTATCATACTGATGACTTCGACCTTAATTACATTTCGCCTTGAGCGAAACACAAACAATAAATTTAACGATTGCAATAGCGGCGCGCTCCGAGCGATTTATGCGGCCACCCTTCCGGAAATTTCCTGCCCCTTTATCAAGCTCGAGGCAGTATTGGTCGTCGAAATCGCAGAATCGGACAACAAAGAGCATAACCTTGGCGCATAACATACGCAGAGAGCCTATAATTTGCTCTAGCTACAGCAGCCTGATTTTGGTTATGACAATGCATCTTCGCTTCTTCTTAAAATTCTGACAGACAAAAGTATAAAATATTTCCGTGTCGACAATGCGATTGTATTATTTTTACAAATACTATAAAAGTTTAACAAAAATACGACCAAGCCGTTTGATTCCGAAAGCATAAATAATTGATTCATAAAAAAATGATCTAAAATTTATACGGAGAATCGTTCGGACAATATCTCTTAAAACCCTACTTTTGCAGAGCAAAATCAACATCATATGATTACTCCAAGTATCGTTTTCTACATCTTCTTCGCAATTCCCTACATAGCGATCATGTATTGGCTGGTCAAACAGGACAAGAAAAAACATGCTTGGGGAGTTACGGTAATCACGGCAATTGCTATTGCCGGATTTTTTGTATCGCAACGCGCGAGCAGAATCGCCGTACAAAACTACAAACAACACCAAATTGATGCGCGTGAACTAGAACGCGAAGCAGATAGCATTTTAAACACTTTGAATCGCGATACCACGAAGAAATAAATGCTTCGTCAAAATTGTCAGTAAACGACAAAGCATATACAACAAAAGGAGCTTTCTTTCGAGAGCTCCTTTTTTATGCGATCAATGATCGGGATTTTTGTTGTTGTTAATCTTCTCCCAAAAATGGGTAGCGGTAATTCGTATCCGGATTAAAAGTTTCTTTGATCGTACGTGGAGAAACCCAACGCAATAAGTTGATCATCGAACCTGCTTTATCATTCGTACCTGATCCGCGCGCACCACCAAATGGTTGCTGACCAACTACTGCACCGGTACATTTATCGTTGATGTAGAAGTTACCTGCTGAATGACGTAAAGCGTGCGTAGCTTCTTCAATCGCGTAGCGATCTTGAGAAATAATAGCTCCAGTCAATGCATAAATAGAGGTAGTATCTACTGTTTTCAACGTTTCCGCCCATTTCTCATCTTCGTAAACAAAGATCGTCAATACCGGACCGAATAACTCTTCCTGCATCGTTTCGTAATCTGCATTTTTTGCAACAATCACGGTAGGACGAATGAAGTAACCAGTTGATTTATCATAATCGCCACCGAATACGATTTCTGCATCCGCAGATTCTTTAGCGCGATCGATATATTTGGTGATTTTATCGAAAGATTTCTCGTCAATTACGGCGTTGATGAAGTTGGTGAAATCTTCGGTTCCACCCATTTTGAACGTTTTCAAATCTTTCTCCATCAAATCTTTCACTTCTGGCCACAACGACTTCGGAATATAAGCACGAGATGCTGCCGAACATTTCTGACCTTGGAATTCAAATGCACCACGCACTAAAGCAGTACTTACCACTTTCGCGTCAGCAGAAGCATGCGCTAAGATGAAATCTTTACCACCCGTTTCTCCAACAATACGTGGATACGTTTTGTAAACATGAATGTTCTCTCCGATTGTTTTCCAAATATCTTGGAAAACGCCTGTCGATCCTGTGAAGTGAATACCTGCAAAATCCGGATGTTTGAAGATTACATCACCTGCATCTGGACCGGAAACGTATACCAAATTGATTACGCCATCAGGAACGCCAGCTTCCTTGAAAATTTCCATCAACACGTTTGCCGAATAGATTTGTGTGTTGGAAGGTTTCCAAACAACCACATTACCCATCATTGCACACGAAGTCGGCAAATTACCAGCAATCGCCGTGAAATTAAACGGAGTTAAAGCGAAAACAAATCCTTCTAATGGACGTTGCTCTACACGATTCCAAACACCTTTCGGAGAAACCGGAGGTTGTTGCAAATAAATTTCCGTCATGTATTTTACATTGAAACGCAAGAAATCAGCGATTTCACATGCTGAATCGATTTCCGCTTGGAAAGCATTTTTCGACTGACCCAACATCGTTGCTGCGTTCAATTTGTAACGGTATTTTGTAGAAATAAGTTCTGCTGCTTTTAGGAAAATCGCCGCGCGGTGTTCCCATGGCAAATTCTCCCAAGCATCTTTTGCGGCCAACGCCGCGTCAATCGCTGCAGTTACATGTTCTTTTGTTCCTTGGTGATAATATCCCAACACATGCTTATGATCGTGCGGAGGAGTCAACGTACCTTTGTTTCCAGTACGCACTTCTTCTGAACCGATATACATCGGAATATCTACTTCTTGCGCTCTTGCAGTTGCAATTGCTTCTTGAAGCAATTTTCTTTCTTTAGTTCCAGGTGCATACGAGAAGATTGGCTCATTCGTAGGCTCTGGAACATTAAAAAATCCTTTCAGCATAATTTCTCTTTTTTCTTATGGTAAAAATAAGGCAAAGCCTTCAAAGATTATAAACGGCTTTTGTCCTAATTTAAACATATTTTGTCATTCGTGTTTTTTTTAGCACAGCACAATAAATCACAAAAATAACTAATAACCAATCGAATATAGTTTTAATGGGTTTTAATACGTGATAATTAAACGACAAATTGCGTATATAAACTTACACAGCGTAGTTATTTACATATTGCCTTGGCGAAGATCCGGTGATCTGTTTAAAAACGCGATTGAAGTGCACCGCATTCTTAAAACCGACCTGAAAGGCCGTTTCGGAAATAGATTCCGTCCGCCGATTTACCAAAAGTTGACATGCTTTTTCAATACGCACTTCATTCAAAAATCCGACATACGTTTTCGTCGTATGCTTTTTGAAAAACTTACAGAACGCACTGGTCGTCATGTGCACCAAATCAGCAACATCGTCCAAATTGATTTCTTCATGCAAATGATCAAATGTGTATTTATACACCGCACTGATCCGCACACCATCTTTATCACTGTAGCTGGTCTTTCGCGCTCCAGAATAAAGTGATTCCTCATGTTGCCGATTTAAGGCAAGCGCATGCAACATGCCGATAAAATCTAAAAATCTTGGAATTCCAGTTTTCGTGGAGAGCGCTTCAAAGAATGGCATCAATGCTGTTCCAAATTCCGACGGAATCTTCTTGCTAGCATTCAAATTACTCAAATAATCAGCCACCTGATCAAACTCCGGCATGGCAAATAATCGCTGTATTCGTTCGGAATGCACAAATACATGCACTAAATGCACCTCATCATCGGGCAATCGCGGCTCCTCGTATTTATTAAATAGATGCGGTTCATCCGGTCGTAAAATAAACAGATCGCCTTCTTGGAAGGATTGAGCCACGTTGCCAACTGCAATCGTGCCCTTTCCTTTCAGCACACAGGTTACTTGCAGTTCGGTATGCCGATGGTAATAGCCATACAGATAGCCGGCCTTATTTTCCAAGATGGCAAAAAGCCCTTCCCCATAAACAGGAACGGTAAACTGAATTGGCTCAATCATCGCCAAATTTAGCGCTTTAGTTTTTCGGCAAAAACCTTTTTGAACTTCTCCATCTTCGGCTGCACTACAAATTGGCAATAGCGATCGTTGGGATTCTTGTTGTAATAATCCTGATGATAATCTTCGGCCGGATAAAAAACATTCGCTTTTTCGATCGTTGTTACGATTTTCTTGTCGTACACCTTTTCTGCGTTCAATTTTTTAATGTAGTATTCTGCCTTTTCTTTTTGTTCAGTATTTAACGGAAAAAGCGCGGATCGATATTGCGTTCCTACATCATTTCCCTGACGGTTTAGTTGCGTGGGATCATGCAATTGAAAAAAAGCTTGTAGCAATTCATCGTAAGAAATTACCGAAGGATCGTAGGTGATTTTCACAGCTTCCGCATAACCGGTTTGCCCGGTGGTAACCTGCGAATACGTCGGATTTTTGCCCTGACCGCCAATGTATCCGGAAATGACTGTATCCACGCCATCCAGCAGATTTAGGGAAGATTCAATACACCAAAAACACCCCGCCGCCATAATGGCTTCTTGCTTGTCGCCATTCTCGGACAGCGAATCCAGCATAACCGGTTTAGACGTATTTGAACTCGCTTGACAAGAAGTCAAAAAAGCCAAACCGCAAACCAATAAAAGTAAAGTTCTTTGTAACATAGTATATTTCTTTATAACCTTATATACGAAAGAAGCTGTCTTTCCGATTGCTCAGAGACAGCTTCTTTTGATTAAAATATGTTAAAAGGATATCGAACTATCCTTTCGCTGCTGCAAATCTTTCTGCAACCGCATCCCAATTAACCACTTCGAAAATCGCTTCTAGGTAGGCTGGGCGTTTGTTTTGATATTTTAAGTAATAAGCGTGCTCCCAAACATCGATACCGAAGATCGGCGTGCCTTTTACTTCCGCAACATCCATCAATGGATTATCCTGATTCGGTGTAGAAGTTACAGCCAATTTGCCATCTTCACCAACGATTAACCAAGACCAGCCAGAACCAAAACGTGTTGCACCAGCTTCTTGCAATTTCTTTTTCAAATCTGCGAAAGATCCGAATGTTTCGTTGATTGCCTCTGCTAATTCGCCAGTTGGTTCGCCACCAGCATTTGGACCTAAAACAGACCAAAACAAATCGTGGTTGAAGTGACCACCGCCATTATTACGTACCGCAGCAGAATACTTGCTAATATTTCTAATTAACTCCTCCAAAGATGCACCAGCTGCACCTGTATCCGCGATCGCTTTATTCAAGTTATCCACATAGGCTTGATGGTGACGATCGTGGTGTATTTCCATCGTTTCTTGGTCGATGTGTGGTTCTAAAGCGTTGCTAGCGTATGGTAACGCTCCCAATTCAAATGCCATAATTATATAGTTTTAGTACAAAATCAATTATAAATACATTTCGCGTTTCCGCGTTACGAAGATAACAAATGTTTGGTTTTTATGTTTGAAAAGCACGAACCAGTTACGAAATCATCGTCTTTTATTACGAAAAAATGATTTTATAAGCGTTGCGCATTCCGTTTCCAGCACGCCGCCTACTACCTCTGTTTTCGGATGAATAATTTTCTCATTAAGCGCGCTATATCCGCGCTTATCGTCTTTCGCTCCGAATACAATGCGTTCCAATTGGGTCCAATATGAGGCGCCCGCGCACATTACGCAAGGTTCTACCGTGACATATAATGTGCAACCTTTTAAATACTTCCCTCCTAAATGATTTGCTGCAGAAGTAAACGCCTGCATTTCCGCATGTGCTGTCACATCATTCAATCGTTCCGTTAGATTATAGCCTTTAGCTATAATTTGCTGATTGGCGACAATAACCGCACCGATTGGAATTTCATCTTCTTGATAAGCTATCTTGGCCAACCGCAATGCTTCGCGCATAAATAATTCATCCGTCGAGGTTGCTGGTTCTTCCTTCTCACTAAAATATCTCATCTAATTATATTATCTCAACGACAAACTTCTAACTCAATCTTGCTCCGTTTGGAAGTGGTTTTTCTACAGCCGTAAGTACGATATCTCCATTTTCATCTGGAAATCCCGTAACCAAGCATTCTGAAAAGAAGTTTGCAATTTGCTTTCGCGAAAAGTTAACAACTGCCACTACCTGCCGACCGATTAATTCCTCTTTTGAGTAATGCGCTGTTATCTGTGCACTTGACTTCCGCAACCCAATCTCCGATCCGAAATCAATATGCAATTGGTAGGCAGGCTTTTTTGCTTTTGGAAAATCGTGCACTTCTAATATGGTTCCAACACGCAAGTCGATGCGTTCGAAATCCGACCAAGATATCTCTTCTGCCATATTTACAACCTGTTACTAGCTATTTCTTGCAGTTCCTTCCCCAACGTAAACCGTACGTAATCCGCATCTCTGCGAATACGCTTAGCCAAACGTTGCACCAAATCATCCTCCTGTCCCACTTCATAGACAAGATCCTCCTCACGCAGAGAATTATACTTTCTCGTAATCTTTAAACGAATGATTTGCCATTCTTGTTCCGATATTTTAAGCGTGTTCATACGTGTTATTGATTAATCGTGGCGTTATTTTTGTTAATGACTCGTATATTTGAAAAAGTTAAATTTAAAATTTTAGCATGAAAAAAAGAATACTAACTCTATTTGTTGCTTTGGCAACTTTTGCTACTGCACATGCACAGCTTCTACCAACTTTCGATTTAGGTCTTAAAGCAGGTATGAACTTTACAAGCCTTCGCTCTAACGGCAACTATTTCGACTCGAGCACAAAAGCCGGTTTTTTAGCGGGTGCTTACGGTCGTGTTGGCGTATTGGGATTTCATATCCAACCGGAGGTTTACTATAGCTCGAAAAACACCACCATTGAAGCGAATAATGTTTCTCAAGATGTCAAATTTTCTACAGTAGATGTCCCTATATTATTAGGAACAAAAATCGGATTAGGTCCAATTGGCGCTCGCTTTCAAGCTGGCCCGCTATTCTCATTCATTGTAGATAAAGATGATATTAGAGATTTTGGACAGCCTATTAATTATCGTGACAACTTCTCTGCAATAGTAGGTGGAGTGGGTGTAGACATTTCTAAACTATCACTTGATTTACGCTATGAGCATGGTTTAGGAGATTTGAATCGTAGTGGTGGTGAGAAACAAAGATTAAACCTTTGGACTTTGGCGTTAGGTTTCCAAATATTCTAAAATTACAAATTCCAACGGTATATTTTAAAGAGGTCGTTCCGCAAGGGCGACCTCTTTGTTTTAGAACAATTCTAAATTGTCCTTTTTTAAGTTTGTAACGTAGCTTATTGCGTATTATATGATAATTTTGTGACCAAATTATATAAATTTAGAAGACTAATGAGTAAATCGAAGCCGATGTTAACTTCTTCACTTGGGAAGAAACTCGTGATGAGCTTAACAGGCCTGTTCCTGTGTATTTTTTTAATAGTCCATTTGATTGGTAACTTACAGCTGTTTAGCGACGATCTTGGCTATTCGTTTAACAATTATGCATACTTTATGACGCATTTCGCACCAATCAAGGTAACGTCATACTTGCTTTATGCATCCATTATTATCCACGCGATTTATGCATTGATCTTAACGATCAAAAACAAATCTGCTCGCCCGGTTCCTTATGAGCAAACAGACGGAAAAGCAAACAGTCCGTGGAACTCAAGAAACATGGGTATTTTGGGAACCGTATTATTGGTTTTCATTGCTACACACATGCAGAACTTTTGGTTTCAGTACAAATTCGGAACAACTCCATACGTCGAATACCGTACGGATGTAGAAACCGGCGACCGTCAAACGGATCTTTTCGATACGACTCCTGATAGCTACACTGGTTACACAAAGTTCACGGAGAACGGTATCGAAGTCATTCAGTCAAAGGATTTGTACAAGCAGGTAGAAGAAACATTCAAAAATCCATTTATTGTGGCTTTTTACGTAATCGCTATGGCAGCGCTTTCCTTCCACCTTATTCATGGCTTCCAGTCGGCGTTCCAAACGCTTGGGTTTAATCACCGCCGCTACATTGGAGCTTTGAGAGCAATTGGTGTTTGGGGATTTGGCGTAGTCATCCCTGTGGTATTCGCTTTGATGCCATTGTACTTTTATTTTGTAAAATAAGTTATTTACAACTTTCGCCTTGCGATAGTTAATAAATATAGATCGTCAACTATGTTAGATTCTAAAATACCTGCTGGCCCATTAGCTGAAAAATGGTCCAAACATAAATTCAACATGAAGCTGGTTAACCCAGCCAACAAACGTAAGTTCACTATCATCGTTGTAGGAACTGGTTTGGCAGGCGCTTCAGCTGCTGCATCGTTAGCGGAATTGGGTTACAATGTAAAAACATTTTGTTACCAAGATTCCCCACGCCGTGCGCACTCCATCGCAGCACAGGGTGGTATCAACGCAGCAAAAAACTATCAGAATGATGGTGACTCCGTTTACCGTTTATTCTATGATACTATCAAAGGTGGTGACTACCGCGCGCGTGAGGCTAACGTACACCGTTTGGCGGAAGTTTCTGTAAACATCATTGACCAGTGTGTGGCGCAAGGTGTGCCTTTCGCTCGCGAATATGGTGGCTTGTTAGATAACCGTTCTTTTGGTGGATCGCAAGTATCCCGTACGTTCTATGCACGTGGACAAACTGGACAACAATTATTATTGGGTGCTTACTCTTCTTTGAACCGTCAGATTCAAAAAGGAAAAGTAACTTCTTATACCCGTCATGAAATGCTTGACTTAGTTAAGATTGACGGACATGCTCGCGGTATCGTAACGCGTGACATGATTTCTGGAAAGATTGAAACACACGAAGGTCACGCAGTATTACTTTGTACTGGTGGTTACGGAAACGTTTTCTTCTTATCTACCAATGCGATGGGCTGTAACGTAACGGCTGCTTGGCGTGCGCACAAACGTGGTGCATACTTCGCAAACCCTTGTTACACGCAAATTCACCCAACTTGTATTCCGGTAACAGGAGATCACCAATCGAAACTGACGTTAATGTCTGAATCATTGCGTAACGATGGTCGTGTTTGGGTTCCTAAAACCAAAGAGGTAGCGGCGAAATTACGCAAAGGCGAATTGCACCCTGCTGATATCAAAGAAGATGAAAGAGATTACTTCTTAGAGCGTAAATATCCATCTTTTGGTAACTTGGTTCCACGCGACGTGGCATCTCGTAACGCAAAAGAAGCGGTAGATGATGAGCGTGGTGTAGGTAAATCAGGTGTAGCTGTATTCTTGGATTTCACCGATGCAATCAACCGTTTGGGTGAAGATACAGTACGTGCTAAATACGGTAACTTGTTCGACATGTACCACAAAATCACGGACGAAAATCCATACAAACAACCGATGCGTATTTATCCTGCTGTTCACTATACAATGGGCGGTATTTGGGTAGATTACAACTTGATGACAACTGTTCCTGGTTTGTACGCTTTAGGCGAATGTAACTTCTCCGATCACGGCGCTAACCGTTTAGGTGCATCTGCTTTGATGCAAGGTTTGTCGGATGGTTACTTCGTTATTCCTTTCACCGTAGGTGATTACCTAGCGAATTTAGGTTCATTTGATCCTGTAGATAAAAACCACCCTGCTTTCGAAGCGACACGCAAAGAAGTAGAAGATAAAGTTTCTGCTCTATTAGCTTTACGCGGAACAAAAACAGTTGATGATATCCACAAAGAATTGGGTAAAATCATGTGGGAATACTGTGGTATGGCTCGTACAGCAGAAGGTTTGACGAAAGCAAAAGGTATGATCCAAGAATTGCGCAAAGATTTCTGGCAAAATGCGAATGTATTGGGTAAAAACGAGGAGCTTAACCTGTCGTTAGAGAAAGCAGGTCGTGTTGCAGACTTCTTGGAGCTTGGTGAACTGATGGTAGATGATGCATTAAACCGAAATGAATCATGTGGTGGTCACTTCCGTTTGGAATCGCAAACAGAAGAAGGTGAAGCAAAACGTAATGATGAAGAATACACATACGTATCTGCTTGGGAATACACTGCCGACAACCAACCAGAAGTATTGCACAAAGAAGAGTTGATCTTCGAGAATGTTAAATTAACCCAAAGAAGTTATAAATAAAATCCGTTGGGCTTTGGCTCAATGTGTTACTCGATATAGAAGTTATGAGTGGACAGATGAATTTAACGCTAAAAGTTTGGCGTCAGAAAAATATACAGGATAAGGGACAGTTTGTTACTTATCAAGCAAAAGATATCGCGGATGATATGTCGTTTTTGGAGATGCTTGACATCGTCAATGATGATTTAACTCGCAAAGGGGAAGATCCAATTTACTTTGACCACGATTGTCGTGAAGGTATCTGCGGAATGTGTTCATTGGTAATCAATGGCCGCCCGCACGGACCGGAGTACGGAACAACAACCTGTCAATTGCACATGCGCTCCTTCCATGATGGACAAACCATCGTTATTGAGCCTTGGAGAGCAGCAGCTTTCCCTGTGTTGAAAGATTTAGCAGTTGACCGTACCTCTTTCGAACGTATTCAGCAAGCTGGTGGTTACGTAAACGTAAACACGGGTGGTGTACCTGACGCGAATTCGATTGCGATCCCTAAACGTATTGCTGACGAAGCTTTCGAATCAGCAACATGTATCGGTTGTGGTGCTTGTGTAGCTGCTTGTAAAAACGCTTCAGCGATGTTATTTGTATCTGCGAAGATTTCTCAATTCGCGTTGTTGCCGCAAGGTCAAACAGAACGTTACGAGCGCGCGCAAGCAATGGTAGATCAAATGGATGCCGAAGGTTTCGGTAACTGTACAAACACGGGAGCTTGTGAAGCAGAATGTCCAGTTGGTATTAAGTTGACGAACATCGCGCGCATGAACCGCGAATACTTCACTGCAAAATTATTCCGCGAAGAAGACGTGCATAATTAGCATTAATTTTTCGCTATTTACAAAAAGTCCACGCTACAAAAATAGCGCGGACTTTTTTGTTATATTTAGCCCTCAATAGGATAGTTCTTGATGGGAAACAAAATTCTTCTTCTGTTATCAATACTGATGCTCTCGCTGTTTGCCACAGCGCTCATTATGCATAAAACGATTACGGAGTCAGATATGTTGACCGTCAACGCGGAAACGGTTTCAAATAACATTCATGAAAAAGAAAGTTTAGTTGAAAACATCTTCGCTGACTCCTTGGCCATGAAAACGTTTCAGAACGTTGAGCGCTATCCTACCCAAGCGCTAAACTTGACGGAATCTTTCTCACAGAAAAATCAGTTGATTTTTTTCTACGTTTACAAAAATCATAAACCTATCTTCTGGAGCTCCAATATCATGGTACTCCCTTCAGATCAGCCTTTTCAACAGGATGTGACTTTCGTAGATGGCGAACCCAGATCGTACTTAGTGAAAAAGAAAAATCTGGATTCCGAAACTTCCGTTTTAGCAGTTATTCTTGTCAAACGGACGTTTAATCATTCTAATCCATATCTCACTAATCGTTTTTATAAACAGATTATGCCTACAGATAATTTGGATATTGCACAGTATAGCGACGTCAATGTTGTCAGAAACATATATAGCAAAAATGGATCTTACCTATTTTCTGTTAAGTTTAAAGAAGGTAAGTACCACAACGTTTACCTAACTATTCAATTACTCTCTTGGGTTTTAGGATCGATTATCTTTTTATGTTTGGTAAGTCATCTTTGTCGGCTTTTAGCGAAACGTGGGCATGCGTGGCTTTCGGTAGGTATTCTCATAACAATTTTCGCTTTTCTCAAATGGATATCGCTAAAATCCAATTGGCTATCCGGCACATCGAGCATTGAACTTTTCGACCCTCGATATTACGCATATAGCCCATTCCTGCCCAACTTATGGGAGTTTATCGTCGTTACCGTTAGCGCTGCGTGGGTTATCTTTTACATTCGGGAAATCCAAGTATATTTAGCGGAGCAAAATCCATTTAGAAGGAGTTTCGGAGGGTTGATTTTTGCAATTATTGCGATTTCCACCATTTACCTGCTCAGCGATTTAGTATTATACCATTTAAGTACGCTCATCACGCATACATCCGGCGTGAACATGGACTTTACCAACATACTCGGATTTAATGCCTATAGTTGGATAAATATCTCACTATTTTGTATTAATGTCATTTTACTAATTTTTTATATCGATTTCATTGTAGGTCAAGTGCGCACGATGCTGAGTAATTTGACAACGGAAATCAACATACAACTAATTACACTGATCATCTTTCTGTTTATCGGAACACAAGCCTTTGATCAAACGATTTTCTATAACCTATTGGTAGGTATTATCATACTTATTCGGTCTTACACGCGACATAAAAATACCCAACATTCGTTTTTCAACATCGTGATGGTACTACTTTCTATTTCGGTACTATCTTCCATCATTTACCATAAAAGCATTCGTATTGTCAAGCAAAAGGAAATGACGCTCACACTGAACTATTTAGAAGCGGAAAATGACCTGAATGCGGTTTCTATTTTTGTAGAAATGGAAAAGGAGCTCGATGCAGACTCCACATTGCTAAGGCGTTTGGTTTTGGAGGCAGAAAAGACGGGCATCACGCAACCTTTGAGCACCCACATCAAAACGCGTTATTTCAGCGAATACCTTTCTCGCTATGATCAACAGTTTTACTACTACGTCAACGATAAACCGCTGGATTCGTATGGCGCAGATAAAGTCGCAGAATATCGTGAGAAAGTTATTAACAGCGCAGTACGTGTTCCAAAAACGTCGCATTTTTACCGTGTTCGTGGAGAATTAGGAACGCACGAGTATTTTTATCAAACCGTACTACCTATCGACGAGGAAAACAACGCGCAGATATTTGTAAATCTAAAAAACTACGCATATAGCCCTTCCCTGCCTTATCCGGAATTTTTGGTGGATAGCAAGGTAGATTTGATTCGCGAACATTATTCCAGTGATGCTGCGTTTGCGCTTTATAAAGACCGCAGTTTGCAAACGCAAAATGGTAACTACATCTATCCTACACAAGACGGCCAGTTTCCTAAGGAGCTTTATAAATCAGTATCATTGCCAGATGACGGTGGATTTTATCATATGATGTCACGACCTGACATCCATACCACTATTGTGGTTAGTAAGCCGAAATTTAATTTCTCGAAATCGCTTGCGATTGTTTCTTTTCTGTTTATATCGCTATTCATCGTTTATTCTATTATACAAGCCATTCAATATCTGGTAAAAATCGTTTTTAGCAAATCGTTCAGCATACGAACACTCCAGTACCAATTTATTATCCTTCGCAACAAATTGCGGTACAGTACGCGCATACAAACCATCGTAAACTTGACTGTAATTTTGGCGATTCTAATTTCTGGAACGATAGCCTTTATTACCATTCGCAAACAGTTGGAAAGTAGTAACCTGGCTCTGCAAGAAAGTTACAGTAATGAAGTTTCACACAAGCTAGAGAATCTTCTTTCCAGCGATGAAATAAATAGCTGGAATTCCGAAGCAATACAAAAAGTACAGGAAATTAATGAGTTTTCTACCCTTGATGCAAATGTGTATAATAAAGGCGGCATGTTGGTGTATTCCTCACAACCACGCATTTTCGAGTCTTCGCTAATTTCAAATTTTATTCAACCGGATGCTTACAATGAACTAAACGTTATCAAAAAAACGAACGTAACACTAACGGAGCGTGTGGGCGATTTCTCATTTAATTCCAGTTATTCCACAATCAGAAATGCAGAAAATAACGTTGTAGCATTTGTTAATATTCCAAACTACGCTGCGAAGAAGGAAGAGATTCGTAATAGTAATTTATTGCTTAATTCGCTCTTAAACATTTATACGGTGATTATTCTAATTGCTGGTTTTGTTGCCGTTTTGGTGTCTAGATTAATTACGCGTCCGCTAGAAATGATCGGTCAAAAAATGTCGGAAACAACCATTAATAGCAAGAATACCGCAGCGTTGTACTGGGAGCGTGATGACGAAATTGGCGCTTTAGTGAAAGCCTATAACTTGATGCTCGTAAAAATGGAGCAAAATACGAAGCAACTGATGAACGCAGAACGAGAATATGCGTGGCGGGAAATGGCTCGGCAGGTGGCACATGAGATTAAAAACCCACTTACGCCAATGAAGTTAGGTATCCAGCAATTAATCCGTTCCTTTAACGAGGATGATCCGCGATTTGAAGACCGCTTTAAGCGCTTCTCCGACTCTTTTATCGAGCAAATAGACAGTTTATCCAAAATCGCTGTTGAATTCTCTAATTTCGCACGTCTGCCGGATACGGAACTTGTAAAGATTGACATCTTAGAAAAAATTTCGGAGGTTGTTACCTTGTTCAATGGCACCTTAAATACCGACATTCATGTATTCAACAAAACGTATCTAGATCATGTTTATGTTTTGGGTGATAAAGATCAGATATTGCGCAGCTTTAATAACTTGATCAAAAATGCGATTGAAGCAGCGCGAGGTAGGCGCAAGCACACCATCAAAATTACCTTATCGCTTATAGATGATGAAAAGGTAAAGATTAGCGTGAGCGACAATGGTTTCGGTATCTCAGAGGATGTGATCCCAAAAATTTTTCAACCAAACTTTACCACTAAAAGTTCGGGTACGGGTTTAGGGCTTGCCTTTGTCAAGAAGACTGTGGAATCGATGCAAGGTGAAATATCTTTCGACACCGCCGAAAACTTAGGAACAACCTTTACGATTGTTCTTCCATTGTATGCGGAAAAAGGATAGAATGGATTGTTTATAAATCTTTAAAGTTAAAACCGTCCTTTGCGAACACGAGGAACAATGCCTGGAGTAATCTAACGACTTTACTTCAAAGCCATTCGAATCTACTATCAATTTCAAAACAGACTGCTTCGTCACGCTTTCTCGCAGTTACATGATGGTTTACGAATTAACGGTTACCATCTCAGGTTTGTAACCTTGGTAGCTCCATCACAACTTTACAACTTTACGATTAAAAAACAAAAATGCTCCAAGCGAGTTGCTTGAAGCATTAAATATTTTGTGATGAACAAATCTGTCCCTATATGCTACTTACTGTGTGCTATTTCAGCACTATACTCGCACGTCCCATGATAGAGTTATCAGAGTACAATAGAATCGTGTAAGCGCCTTTTCTAAATCCATTCTCTCCGTCGGACCAAAGCAATTGATATTCTTGTCCATTGTTCGTAAAGTTGATATTCTCCTTAAACGTATATTGTAATTTCTCTCCGTGTACGTAGAAAAGATCATCGGTATTAGCGATAAGATTTCCGTTTGGATTGATAATACGAACAAAAACCTCCTTATTTCCTCGCTCTGCAATTGGGTTATCGGCAATGGAGAAGCTGATTTGTAATTTATCCACCTTTTTCGCTTTTGGACTTGATACTAAAGAACCATCGCGTTTTTCTGACACACCATTAATTAGTACGTTGGATACTTTGATAGCAGATGCTTTGGACATCTTGCTCGTCATGATCGTTTGATTTGTTTTCAACGTACGGATTTCTCTTGCGCTCTCGTCCAATTCTTCTTTCAAAGCATTATTTTCCTCCGCTAACAATTCACTTTTTACACGCAACCCGACAACTTCGTCGCGAAATTGCGAAACACGAGATTTAAGTCCGTCCACTTCCTTACGTACTGATACCAAATCCTGTTCAGACAGATCCTCTTTACTTAGGTCCTGCCGTAAATTATTGATCACCATCCTGGCCTCGCTTTCCGATGCTTCTAAATCAGAAGTATATGGAACACCTTGGCTATTTGCATTGTCCAGTTCCGCTTCTATACGATCTATATCCGTCTGCAAATTTTCCTTCTGCAACGTAATAGTATATAACTTCTCATCGGAGGATCTAAACTTAACATAAAAATATACGTTAGTAGCCACCAAGGCAGCTATCGCGATGATAAAGAAATATATTTTTTTATTGACGCCCGCACTTGGCGACTTTTTCTCTTCTTTTTTGAATTCTACTTGATCAAGATTCATTTGTTTGATACACAAAAAGCGAACAGCATCCTCGCTTTGATTACGACAAAAGTAAAGGTTTATAAGGAGTTATGTCAAAAACTGTTCCAAGGTAAATTATTCGAAATAATTGAACGTGTCAAATCCACCCGCTTTTAGGTAAGCATCTTTACGCATCACTTGTAAATCGGACAGCACCATCTCGCTTACTAGCGCATCAAGACCATATTTAGGTTCCCAACCTAACTGTGTTTTCGCCTTTGTAGGATCGCCAATTAATAAATCAACCTCCGTCGGACGATAATATGCCGGATCAACCTTTACAACCGTTTGACCAAGCTTGATATGTACTGGATCAATCCCTAATGCCTCCAACTTTTCTAAATCTCGATCTATAATCACGCCTTTCTCCGAAGCGTCCTTCCCGCTGAATTCAACCTCAATACCCAACTCTGCAAAGCTCATACGCACAAACTCGCGAACACTTGTCGTTACGCCAGTTGCGATTACGTAATCTTCTGCTTTATCTTGCTGAAGAATCAACCACATCGCTTCGACATAATCTTTAGCATGTCCCCAATCACGCTGCGCAGATAGATTTCCTAGATACAACTTATCTTGTAATCCCAATGCAATGCGAGCGGCTGCGCGTGTAATTTTGCGTGTAACAAATGTTTCTCCTCTTACCGGACTTTCGTGATTAAATAGAATGCCATTGCTGGCAAACATTCCATACGCCTCGCGATAATTTACGGTAATCCAATAAGCGTACATTTTAGCAGCAGCGTATGGACTTCTCGGATAGAATGGCGTTGTTTCCTTTTGTGGAACTTCTTGCACCAAACCGTATAATTCGGAAGTCGAGGCTTGATAAATGCGTGTGCGCTCCACCAATCCTAATAATCGAACCGCTTCCAAAACACGCAAAACGCCAATGCCATCTGCATTCGCAGTATATTCAGGCGTGTCAAAACTTACCTTCACATGCGACTGTGCCGCCAAGTTATAAATCTCATCCGGTTGAACCTCTTGAATAACCCGAATAAGATTGGTGGAATCAGTCAAATCGCCGTAATGCATTACAAAATGACGATCTCTAGTATGAGGATCTTGATACAAGTGATCGATACGATCGGTATTGAAGAGCGAACTTCGTCGTTTCAACCCATGTACGACATAACCTTTCTTTAGTAGAAATTCTGCTAGATAGGCTCCATCTTGCCCTGTAATGCCTGTAATTAACGCAACTTTTTGACTCATCGTCGTTTGAAAATTTCCTCAAAAATAAAAAAAACCTCCTAAAATGTATCACACTTTAGGAGGTATCGCTATAGATAACCGAAAACGTTCGAAATTAATCTAAGCGTGTAAAGTTAAATACTAAATGTCCTTGACCTTGATCCAGTGGAATCGCCATTCTCATCACTAAAGAACCCTCGTCGGCATACGATAAATCTAAGCGGTAACCGTTGGTTACGTTAGAAGGCTTATCGCCCGCATATAGTTTTTTGAATTGGAATTGTGGCTCACCCATTCCTTTACCAGGATTAAATACAGACCATACGATCGTACGCACAGCGCCATCCGCACAAAGTGTACCTTCGCTACGGAATTCAATGCTTCCGCGATGGTTCCCTGTCGGCAAATCCCAAATACTACCTACAAAGCAATCTACAGGTGCTTCGTCGAAAATGTTTTTTACTGTGTAAGACGAAGGAATATCCTCACGCTCTACGGTATTTAAAACCCATTTTCCTTTAATTCCGGAACGCCACTGCGATGCCGAAGGGCCAGATTCTGCCATACCAGCGCCAGCACCGCCAGCCGATTTACGTGGAGCTCCGCAAGAACCTAATACAAATACAACCGCTACCAGCGATATTATCGACATTATCTGTTTACGCATAATTCTAAATTTGATATTTTTGACAATCATTAAAAGTTCATGTTATGACGAATCAATCTTCCAAAAACCATACCACTAGCAAGATTGTTGCGAAGTCAATATTACGATTATTTTTTGTTTTGTTCGTGATGCTGATCGCATTTTACGTTACACAAGACAGCGAAAAACTAAGTCAAATCAACCTTTATTTTACCAATAAGTGGTTCTTGGCTTTCCCTATCCTCTTGTTTATCATATTTGTAGGATTGCTGATATTGGTATTGAAAAACAAATACGAACGCGTAGAATTTAATTGGTTGATGGCGCTCAATGGAGGCTTTTTGATTGCCTACGTATTGATGCTTTGCGCACGCATTTATCCATTATTATAAATCATTCGCGAAGCTCGAAAATAAAAAACGACTAGATATAGCTGAAAAGAATTTATGGCAAACATTATAATTACTGGAGCAAGTAGTGGCGTCGGCTTTGAAGCCGTACTGGATTTGATGGCGAATAAAGAAAATAAGGTAATCGCGCTTGCGCGATCAGGAGATAAACTACGCAAACTGCATGAGATCTCTGGCTCCCTAAATCCTGACGGAGGAACCCTATTTCCTGCGCAATTTGACATCGTACATGATGATTATCCAACCTCGTTAGTTCCCTTCATTCAATCGAAATTTGATCAGGTTGACATATTGATTAACAATGCTGGCGTTTTGGTTAACAGGCCATTTTTGGAAACAAGCGCAGAAGATTTTGCGAGTGTGCTGCAAACGAACTTGTTGGCGCACGCCAAAATGATTCAGCATATTGTTCCGATGATGAAGCCGGGCGCGCATATTGTGAACATTGGCAGTATGGGCGGCGTGCAAGGTTCTTCGAAATTCCCCGGACTGGCAGCTTATTCTGCAAGCAAAGGTGCATTGTCGATACTTACCGAAGCTTTAGCAGAGGAATTTAAACCGCTAGGTATTGCTGTAAACTGCTTGGCGCTAGGATCTTCGCAAACGGAAATGTTTGAAGAAGCATTCCCGGGCATGCAGGCAGGCACGTTAGCGTTCGAGATGGGCCGCTATATCGCAGATTTCGCGCAAACCGGCAACAAATATTACAACGGGAAAGTATTGCCGGTAGCCAATACTACGCCTTAATTTTTCATACCTAATATCCACTTAGAAATATCCTCCAATAACTGAGGTTCAATCGTGGTTTCTATCTCATAATATTCGTCTAATGCGCCGGTTTTTGCCGGTTGCATGAGATGATTCAAACTTGGGTACGTTTTAATTCTGCTTTGTGCATTTGCGGGCAAATTCGCCGACAAAGATGCTTGATTTTCAATTGCCGGAACTTGAATATCTTTTTCTCCGAAAACCGCCAACAGCGGAATATTAATCCGACGAATAAATGGAACAGGATCAATGCGTAAAAAATAGCGATAAGGTTCTAAAACCATCACCTGAAATTCTTTCCGAAGTTCTTCACTTGTACCTGTTAAAGCACCCGTGTTTTTCATCAATTGATTTAGTGCTTCGGGTGCTGGAATTTCGCTCTTTACGATTTCAAAATTCTTTCTATTAATTGTTCGCGCTTGCGACAAATCCGCCTCGCTCATTCCCTGACTTTTGCCAACGTGGTACAATTGCAATACCATCAACGAATCGATGGCTACGGATGGTCCTGCCAAGGAAACTGCAAACTTCAAATCGGGAATATGCTGACCAGCTAATAATAAGGAAATCAACCCGCCTTCGCTATGCCCGATGATTCCTAAGCGCGTCGAATCCACTTTATCTTGCCTTTTTATAAACGATAACGCTGCCATAGCGTCCCGACTGAAATCGCCAATATTACTTTTGACGAAGCTTCCCGTCGACTCGGCAACACCGCGATCATCGTAACGCAAAACCACAATTCCTTTTCGCGTCAGATAATCGGCAATTACCTCGAAAGGTTTGTGACCAAAAACTTCCGAATTTCTATTTTGTGGACCTGAGCCGCTGACCAAAATCACGGCCGGATATTTACCTGGCTGAGCCGGTTGCGTCATTGTTCCCGCTAAACGAACTTCATCTCGGTCATTAGTAAAAGCAACCTGCTTCGATTCGTATGGCAACGGATTCATCGGTTGTTGTGTACGTCGCTCCGCTTTTTCGCCTTCATATCTTGTCAATGTCAACGGCGCAGTAAATCCACGTTGGCTATATTTCCCGACGATTGCTTCTCCGCTCTCTTGCAATTTACCCGCAAAAGACAATCCCAAAGCGGATGATTTTATAAAGATAGAATCACCATTCACGGATACGCTATCCATATTGAAATCCATTTGCGCCTGCGACGGGCTTTTCATCTTTACCGTCCAATTATTCTCCTTGCTAATAGCGAAAAGCAATGGAATCTTCTTTCCAGAAGCTTCCAAATCACCTTTCCAACGGCCTTCCATGGTTTGCGAAACACCTTGACAGGAATAGATCACACTCAACAAGACGATAAACAGAATTCTCATATTAAAAAATTGTTTTAACGGAAATGTTCAACAAAACATCAACGATTAATGTGACTAGTACAATCCATACTGCATCGACTTTCCGTTTAGCATTTATGGCTATCTTCATGCCAACAACGAGCAAATAGAAAAAATAGACCAATAACGCCAGCGAGATCATCGCTATGGCAACCGCAATAGTCAAATCCAACGGCGAAACGGAAGTTAGGGTCATATCGCCAGCAAGTACCGCTTGATGAATTTGATCGAACGGAATACGCACAAATGGATTCATCATTAGCAAAGCGACAACGTAATTGACAACCTGCGCAATCATAACGACAATCGCCACATCTTGCCATCGTATTTTTCGATAAAAAATTTTAGAGCAAAGCCACAAGAATGACGCGAGCACCAAGATATTAAGCGCATGGCTGATGAAGCCCACATACCACGGAAGGCCTTCAACAGGTCGCAAATGCAAAAGCCCCTCCACCGCGTAACTAAAAAGGTAAGCTTGAATGGATGCAATGAAATATGCTACCAATCCAATAAGGATCATTTTCCTATCGGATAAACGATCGAAAGGATTTATAAGAATGGAATGATTATTCGCCATCTGCTAATGCTTTTAATTGATTTTGGACGGCTTCGGGTTGTTGCGTACCGATCAAAATTTTTCGGCCGTTATTGAAATGAATCACAAATCCATGTTTTCCTTTTGTGGTTATTGCGGTGCCATTTTTCCCAAAACGATATCCCCAACCTCCGTAATCCAGCAAGCTATATTGTTAACCTCTACCCGACTTATTTCGCTCCACGACCATGTTTTGTTCCAAACGAAGGGTTTGAAGTCGACAAATATTCCGTTTCTATCCAACCGCGTGCGCAATCGAGCGAGCGCGAATAACAATACAAGCAATAACAACGTAGCTATTCCGAAAAAGGCTTTAAAATCCCAAGTAGCTAAAGTGAAAAACTTATAAAAAGTAAATCCAGTTATCGGCAAAAATAGAACGAGAAACCATTTGGAAAGAAAGTGCTGCGATTCGTTAAATGTCGTTTGTTTCATGGCGTAAAGGTTTTAGGGTGAACAATAAGATTTCATGTTTTTCCGGATTGATGCTGCTTCAGTTTGGCAATTAAATCGTCTAATTTATTTCGGACGGTGGGATAGCTTTTGCCCATTTGATTAGCCATTTCCTTCAGGCTACCAGAATTTTCCAAAAAACGGAGCACAAATTCCTGCTCTTCCCGATCCAACAACATTAATGGCGGTAAGTCGTAAGTTCCACTTACTTCCGTCCCACAAGACAAACATTGCAATTTTGCAACTCGTAAATCAGCATCGCAACTTGGACAAACTGTTGGAAGTTTCAACATAAAATTCAATTTTATTAAAAGTAAGTTTAATTTTATTAAAAACATAATTAATATTTATTAAAAAATATTGATCTCCCTAAGATTCTTACATTTTGTATATTTGCGAACGTTATAAATTATGAGAAAAGTTCTAGGATATCTACTGACGCCGATTTTTTATACAGCCTTCTTGGTGTTGATCGTTTTCTTCCACCCTATACAGTGGTTGTGTTTACGATTAGGTGGCTATGCAGCACACAAATGGAGTGTTGATATTTTGAATAGCGGGTTGGTTAGTTGCAATTATCTATTGTTCAACCGAACTAGATTCATTGATAATCCAAATATCCCAACCGGAAGACCCGTTATTTTTGTGGCGAACCACCAAAGTATGTTCGATATTCCGCCGCTTATTTTCTTCTTACGCAGATTTCACGGGAAATTTATATCCAAATTAGAGTTAGCAAAAGCTGGGATCCCGAGTATTTCCTTCAACCTAAAACATGGTGGAGCAGCCAACATCGACCGAAAAGATCCGAAACAATCTATTGCCGAAATCTTGAAATTGGCGCAAAACATGCAGAAAAAGCATTGGTCAGCATTTATTTTCCCGGAGGGAACGCGCACAAAAACAGGTAAGATGAAAACCTTTTCCGTTGGGGGAATCGCTACGTTGTTGAAGAAAAATCCGGATGCTTTAATCGTTCCGATTGCAATTCGCGGTTCGTATCAAATGGTGAAATGGGGCATGTTTCCACTTCGACCATTTACATCCATGTCTTGGGAAGTACTTGATCCAATTGAAAAAGGCGATATGTTGGTCGATGAAATTGTGCTTGCTGCGGAAAAAGTGATCCGCGAAAAAGTGGAAGGTTAATTATTTAACCGTTCTACCTTTCCAATCGTATTTTCCCATATTTCCGGCCACGCCGATGTATACTAAATAGACGGTGTGTGCAAAGGAAAGAAATGGCAAATAGCGCATCAGCTCTTTTCTTCCTACAAAATCTGTTATTGGCTGCAGGAACACCCATTCTACCGAGATCTTAAGCATCACGCAAAACGCGAATGTCCAGTTGAACGTTGGTAATTCCAAAAGGAAACGCAACGTCCCCCAAATTAAGGCAAGGTTAAATAGCCAAATCACAACACCAAGAACTACGATTCGCTTATCCTTGTATTTTGTGCTTTTCGAAGCCCATCGTTTGCGCTGACTGATAAATGATGCAAGTGTGGGTTTGGCATCGGTATACACGATAGCTTCTTTGGATTTACAAAATCCGATTCGATCCGCGGCTTCTTCTGAAACCTTATGCAACAGCAACTCATCATCGCCAGAAGCCAAATCATCAATTCCTTTGAATCCGCCAACGCGGAAAAATGTTTCTTTGCGGTAAGCGAGGTTTGCGCCGTTGCAAGTAGTCGGCACGCCATTTCCGATACCTGAGGCACCTAAACCAATTAAGTAAAGAAACTCCAAGGTTTGCAATCGTTCAAAGCGCGACTTTTCTTCGTGGTAAGCGACGGGCGATGAGACCATTTCCAATCCACCTTCATCCATGAATTTCACGACCGTTTGCACCCAATTTGGCCCCATACGACAATCTGCATCCGTTGTCATAATGATATCGCCCGTAGAAATATCAATCGCTTTAGAAATCGCAAGTTTTTTATAGGAATTGAGTTTATCGCCCTCATCCATTTGCAACAAACGAACGCCATAAGGCGCGTAAGTTCGTACAATTTCGGCTGTTCGATCCGTTGAATGATCATCCACCACAATAATTTCTAAGCGATCTTCCGGAAAGTTTTGGGTAACCAAACAATCCAGCGTTCTACCAATATTTTCTTCTTCATTTCGCGCAGCAATAAGCACAGAAACTCGGCTATCGCTATATTGATGCGCTACACGAGTTGATGATAAGCCTGTGCGAAACCAGCCGAAACGCATATATAAAACTAAGCCCACATACACCAATGTGGCTATCAACAAACAAGCATTAAGACTTACCATTCCCCCCTACATAATTAACTTGAAAAACAAAGAAAGTTCCGATGATCGCCGGCAGGATGAGGTTGACAAACCAAACGAACGAAACAATCGCCATAACCGCAATTTCTTGCGTGGTGATATACGCATACAAATTACTGGCCACAAAACTGCGTACGCTGAAATCGAACAAATCCAACGATGGCACAGCGGCTTGCACAAAGAACAAAATAAAAATCATCAGCACCATGGACAACAATGGAAGCTCCGGTAAAAAGAAGAGCATCAGCACCATATATTGAGAAGTGAAAATGAAGAAACGCGCAAAGGAAATTAGCAGAACATTCCACAGTTCGCGTGAAGAAAAGTTTTCTAGAATACTGAAGAAAGGTTTTACTTTAGCTAGAAACTTCAATTTACCAACTAGCTTATCAATCCAATGCACATTGAAATACAATACTAAAAACGCCACAGCGTAAATGACTGCAATCATCCAGACCGCCATTTGTACAAAGATTGGCGTTGGCATAAAGGTTTGCACAAACCAAGCAATGCTAATCGCGCCGAAAACGCTGGTAAGCACAAGTTGCGCAAATAGCCCCACTCCCATCGCCACCGCGCCGGAAGCGCGATTATCGGGCTTCAACAATAGAACGCGTCCACCGTATTCTCCAATGCGATTGGGCGTGAAAATAGCCCAGGTTAATCCGCAGAAAACCGAACGAATCGCTGTCCACCATCCTAACGGTTCAATCTTTTTACTTAAATATCGCCATTTAACGACTTCCAAAAACCAATTTCCAAGCATCATCAGGCACACAACCGCCATAATCCACCAAATGGAAGATCCATCAAAACCCTGAATTAACGCAGTGAATTCCCGAAGATTCTGTTGATTATTGACTTTCGTATACACGAACCACGTCGTCAAAGCTACGATCAGCACTTTGATGAAAATATTCAAATATGTCTTTTGTATTTTCTTCAACGGGTTTTGGAAAGCACAATGTTAAGAATTTTTTAAGAGATAATTTTGTAATATTGTTTCATGCAAAGGGAGAAAGCCAAAGAGCGAATTATACTTGGAATCGACCCAGGTACCGTTGTTTTGGGATATGGAATCGTCAAAGAAGTGGGAAGCAAAATCAGTTTGATTAGCATGGGCGTTGTGAAAATGGGGCATTTGGACGATCATGCGCTAAAATTGCAACGTATCTTCAAAAAGACCACCGCACTGATTGAACAATATAAACCCGATTGTATGGCTTTGGAAGCGCCTTTCTACGGCAAAAACGTCCAAGTGATGTTGAAACTCGGACGCGCACAAGGCGTTGCGATGGCCGCAGGATTAAATTTCGATTTACCGATTTTTGAGTATTCTCCACGCAAGATCAAGCAAGCAGTAACTGGAAGCGGAAACGCGACGAAAGAGCAGGTTGCTGCGATGTTAAAAAATTTACTTCAATTTAAAGAAACGCCCGAATTTCTAGATGCAACTGATGGTTTAGCGGTTGCCGTTTGTCATTCTTTCCAAAAAATTGGAACTGGTGGAAATAGTAAATCGTATTCTGGCTGGGAGTCTTTTGCTAAAGATAATGCTTCGCGCATTAAGTAATCCAATCGGAATTATCTCCTATTCTATTAAAGCTGCACTTGTCGAATAACATTCTTGACGTTTAATTCAACAATATCTATCATGGTTTTGCACTTGTGATACGCATTGTTTTGATAAAACTCCGCGTAGCCATTTTTCAACCGTTCAATATTCTCGGGAGTTGAAACCAACTGATCGCGGGATGCGTCACGTAAATCCTTGATGCGATGGCGCTCGCTACGCACGCGATGTACAATCGATGATCGTTCTTCCTGTTGATATTGCTGTACCGTACGATCTGTCAAATATTCCATGGATAACTTCACATAGGGGAAGTTTTCCTTAAAAAATTGTGGCATATATACTTTCGGATTCCCTTCGTAAAATTGCTGATCGAAATCGATTGCACGAATACGGAATTGAAAATCATCGAAATCGGGAGTAATTTGCATCACAAAGTTATAAGCACGCATATCACCCAATAGCGAAATGATACAGCGCTCGTTGAACTTAACGAATTCTTTAGCAATACGCGTTTGGTTGTAATCAATGTGCCGCATGCTGGTTTTTGAAAAAGTATCTCCCGGTATACCAACGATATGCTCTTCAACCAAAGTTTCCCGATCGAGAATATAACTCACCTGATTAGGAGAGATGATTTCCTCTAGTTCCAATCCGAGAATACGTGATGCATCAGCCTGTTTTATATAGAAATAATCGTACACATCGTTCAATCGATTGACGATCTTAATACGAAATGGCCTTGTGTTCCCAAACGCACAATATTCGATGCGCTCCACCACTTTGTGCTCGACAATACGTGTGTTTCCGGAAGCTTTCAACTCTGCATATACTACCTTCAGTTTGGCATGAAGCTGCTCAAGCAGATGCTGGGGATAAAGTGGCGATTCCCAATAAGTATCTTGTCCATGCTTATCATAAACGGGCACTGTTTCATCGAAATCCAGTAAATCCTTGTACTGGATTGGTAAACGTGCATCGCGTTGATACAACTTGAGATATTTTAGTAAACCAGCATCGACAGCATAAGTAGGCTTTTTTCTGGAAATTTTAACATCATCGTGCATGATAACAACAACCTTTAATAAGAAACTATGTATATGACAATCAACTTTCTATCCAATGACTGCTACGGTTATAAAAATAACCAATTTATCTTGATAAGCAGCCGATCCATCCTATCAATATTATAAAAAAACCGCAGTAATTTTACAAACAAAACATACTATTAGACACAAAACTTATTATTTTTGAAAAAAGTTTAATTTTACGCGCTTAATAAGCAGATATGGAAAAGAAATATGCTAATTACGACCTAGATAAGTTGGATGTTCAAATTCTATCAATTTTGATGGAAGATGCATCTATCCCTTACACGGAAATAGCAAAAAAACTAATCGTATCCGGTGGCACGATTCACGTTCGAATGAAAAAGATGGAAGAATTGGGAATTATCCGTGGTTCTCATCTGATGATCAATCCTCAGAAAGTGGGGTTCGACATCACTGCCTTCTTAGGAATTTATCTAGAGAAAGGATCACAATACGCCGATGCAGTTAGTCAACTAAAAGAAATTAAAGAGGTAGTAGAACTGCATTATTGTACCGGACAATATAGTATGTTCGCAAAAATTGTTTGTCGCGATACTGCACATTTGCGTAAGGTGCTGAATGAAGATATTCAAGCTTTGAAAGGTATTCAACGCACAGAGACGATCATCTCACTGGAGGAAAGCATTAAACGACAAATTACTTTATAATTACCGCTTGAAGTAATTCGATGTAAAATGCCACGCCTGCATTCACCTCATCGACGTATATAAACTCATCTGCAGAATGGGAGCGCGCCGAGTGCCCAGGCCCTACTTTCAATGATGGAATTGGAAGTAACGCCTGATCGCTCATCGTCGGGCTCCCATATGTTTTTTTACCCATAGCCAAACCTGCCAATACAATGGGATGATCCACCGGGATAGTAGAGGGGTTTAAACGTGTAGATCGCGGCGTTACCTTCGATTGTACATGTTCCTGAATAATTTGCAACACTTCCACATTGCTGTACACATCCGTAGTACGCACATCGACTACGTAACTACATTCCGCAGGCACGACGTTATGTTGAGAACCTGCATTAATCATGGTCACCGACATTTTTACTGGCCCTAAATAGCTAGAAACTTTGGGAAATTGAAAGGTTTGAAACCAGTTAATATCTGCAAGCGCCTTGTAAATCGCGTTCACGCCTTCTTCACGTGCGGCATGTCCGGATTCTCCAATTGCTAAGCCATCCAATACCATTAATCCCTTTTCCGCGACCGCTAAATCCAATAAAGTTGGCTCGCCAACGATTGCAAAAGAACAAGGAACAACCGATGCATAGGCAGCTTCGACGCCGTTCTTCCCGGAAACTTCCTCTTCTGCCGAAGCAATAAGACAGAGATTGTGGGTAAGGTTTCCTTGGTTGTAAAAATAAGTGAATGCAGCAATTAGCGATACCAAGCACCCACCTGCGTCATTCGACCCCAAACCAAATAGTTTACCATCAATAATCTCCGCCGAAAACGGATCACGTGTATAGCCAGGATTGGGCTTTACCGTATCATGATGTGAGTTTAACAAAATGGTCGGCTTTTCTACATCGAAATGCTTGTTGTAAGCAATGATATTATTGCCTTCGCGCTTCGCGGAAATCTCTTTTGATTCTAGAAAACCAAAGATAATATCCGCCGTTTTATCCTCTTCCCGACTGAAAGACGGCGTTTCTATCAATCGCTGCAATAAAGCGATGCTTTCGGATTGTAAACTCGACAAAACAGCATTATTCATTATACAAACCTCCTGCTTTCAAAGCTGATAGTTTTATGCCTTTGATAAAAGCGGAGCTGAAACCATTATGTTCCATTTCATTTAATCCGGCAATGGTGCAACCTTTTGGAGAAGTGACTTTATCAATTTCGCTTTCCGGATGAGACTGCATTTGCAATAGCAAATCGGCAGCTCCTTTAGCGGTTTGAATTGCCATCTTCAAGGCATCGTGCGCATGAAAACCAATTTCTACACCGCCTTGAGAAGCGGCACGAATGCTACGCAGGAAAAAGGCAATGCCACAAGCACACAGGGCGGTCGCAGCAGTCATTAGTTCTTCTTGAATCACAACGACAGATCCGACAGTATTGAAAACTGCTTCCACAGATTTGATCTGCTCCTCCTTTGCCTGATCACTGCTGATGCAGGTCATGGATTGCCCGATAGCAATAGCAGTATTGGGCATTGCGCGAACAATAATAGCCTGCTCGCCGAGTACTGTACGCATATCCGCGCAAGTAACGCCCGACATCACCGAAACAATAATTTGATTCGGAGCCAATGCGGAGCGAATTTCTTCCATGACTTGCCGAGCTTGCTGCGGCAAAATGGCTAAAACAACCACGTCGGCACCTTTTACAGCTTCCGCATTATCATCGGAAACGGAAAACCCAGCTTTTGCTTCTTGCGCAAGTGAGGATAAAGATCTTCGCGTTAGAAAAACATTTTCTGGTTGATATAAATTGGCGTGAACAATTCCTTTTGCCAAGGATAAGCCAATGTTTCCACTGCCGATGATGGTAATTTTAGCCATGTTATATATGATTAATCGGTGAGCCGCGTGCCGAATTTCTGTTGTTGATACAAGTGCAAGTTATCCGCATTTCCGATGAAAACGCTTCGAACACCTTTATTAATCGCATCAAATGCATTCTGCAATTTCGGAATCATGCCTTCGTGCACAATGTGTTTTTCTTTCAACGATGTAAAATCCGCTTTCTTGATCACTTCTATTACCGAAGTGTTATCATTCACATCCAAAAGCACACCATCCTTCTCGAAACAATACAATAAGGAAACATTGTAAGAAGATGCCAAACCAACAGCCAACGCAGAAGCGATGGTATCTGCGTTTGTATTGAGCAACTGTCCCGAGCCATTATGAGTAATTGCAGAAAATACTGGCGTAAATCCGGACTCCAAGAATCTTCGGATCGCGTGCCCATTAACCGAATCCGCTAAAATATCACCAGCAAAACCATAGTCAATTTCTCTAACTGGACGTTTTACGGCTTTAATGGCATTTCCATCTGCACCGCTTAGTCCGATTGCATCGCAACCGTATTTCTGCAAATTAGCAACGACAGATTTGTTGGTTAAACCTGCATAAACCATTGTTACCACTTTAAGCATTTCTGCATCGGTAATCCGTCTTCCATCCACCATTTTCGCTTCAAGACCCAAATCTGAGGCGATACGCGTGGCGATCTTACCACCTCCGTGTACCAAAATCTTCTTACCAGGAAGCGCAGCGAACTTTTCTAAAAATGTTTCCAGTTTGGCAGGATCATCGATCACATTACCGCCGATTTTTATAATGTTTAAATCTGAAAGATTAGACATA
Organism: Sphingobacterium corticis; assembly: GCF_042684745.1. Lineage (NCBI taxonomy): Bacteria > Pseudomonadati > Bacteroidota > Sphingobacteriia > Sphingobacteriales > Sphingobacteriaceae > Sphingobacterium > Sphingobacterium corticis. Next base: position 392,310 of record NZ_JBHUMA010000004.1, read on the forward strand.
ATAATTATGCTTACTATTTAAGATTTTCCAACATACGTTTCAATACCAATTGCGCTGCCCAAACACGATTACTTGCTTCTTTGATTACCAAAGAATTCGGCCCATCAAGCACTTCTGCTGAAAGTTCCAGATCGCGACGAACTGGCAAACAATGCATCACTTTTGCATCATTTGTTATCCCCAATCGCTTTTGCGTAATCAACCAGTCTTCCTCCACCTGATATACTGTACCATACTCTTTAAATGATGACCAATTCTTCACGTAGACGAAATCTGCACCTTTCAACGCTTGATCCAAATCGCGCGTAATTTCGACACCATCAGTAAATTCTTCGGACAATTCGTAGCCTTCTGGATGAGCAATCACAAAATCGATCAAACCTTGCTTTTCCGCTTTCGCCATCCATTCGCTAAATGAATTTGGAACCGCTTGCGGCAATGCTTTTACATGCGGTGCCCAAGCTAAAACGACCTTCGGCTTTTCTACCTGCTTGTGCTCCGTAATCGTAATTAAATCCGTCAAACTTTGTAGCGGATGGCGTGTAGCGCTTTCTAAAGAAACCACCGGAACGCCACAAAACTTCACAAACTTATTGAATAAATCCTCCGTGTAATCTGCTTCTTTATCTTTCAACGAAGGAAAAGAACGCAAACCCAAGATATCGCAATATTCACCCATAACTGCTGCCGCTTCGCGAATATGCTCCACGGTTGTGCCATTCATTACCACGCCATCTTGCGTTTCCAATGCCCAACCGTCTTTGTCCATATTCATCACCATCACATCCATTCCCAATTGAATAGCTGCCTTTTGTGTACTCAATCGCGTGCGCAAACTTGGATTAAGAAATACTAAACCTAAGGTTTTGTGTTTGCCTAATTCGGCGTGTTTATATGGGTTGGCTTTGAGTGCCAATGCTTCTTGTACAGCTTCGGACAAGTTGTCGACATCTGCAGCCGAGAAAAATTTCTGCATGCTAAAAATTTGATATGTATGTCCTCCGAAGTTGGAGAAAATCGGAGGACTAAAAATGTTGTTATTAAACGGTTGCTGTTTGCGATTGCAACTGCTCGGCAAATGCTTCCAAAAACTGATCAGCGTGAGCCTTTGTAATGTTAAGCGCCGGCAACAAACGAATGACATTTGGTTTTGCTTCGCCAGTGAAAATTCTGCTTTCCAACAAGAGATTCTTCTTCACTTGATTGAGTTCCGCTGGCAATTCAATACCGATCATCAACCCGCGACCGCGTACTTCAAGTACTTGATCAAAAGTTTTCAGCTTTTCTATCAGATAAGCACCGACTTCCGCTGCATTCTTCATCAAATCATCTTGTTCCATCACGTCCAAAACTGCGATTGCGGCGGCACAAGCTAAATGATTTCCGCCGAAGGTAGTACCCAACATCCCGTAAGAAGCTTTAAACTTAGGAGATACCGAAATGGCGCCGATCGGAAAACCATTTCCCATACCTTTTGCCATCGTGTAAATGTCAGCTTCTACGCCAGCATAATCGTGCGAATAGAACAAACCTGTACGACCGTATCCACATTGCACAGAATCTGCAATGTAAACCGCACCGTGTTGATCTGTCAATCTTCTGATTGCTTTTAGGAAATCTTCAGATGCTTCGCGAATACCGCCAACACCTTGAATGCCTTCGACGATCACAGCAGCAATTTGATCGCCCTGATCTGCGAAAAGCGCTTCAAGTGCCTGAACATCGTTAAATGCACTAAAAATAATATTTTCTGTCTCATTAACCGGAGCCACAATAGCAGGATTATCCGTTGCAGCTACCGCTAAAGATGTTCTGCCGTGAAATGATTTTGAAAAAGCAACCACTTTCTTACTTCCTGTATGGAACGATGCCAACTTAAGTGCGTTTTCGTTAGCTTCTGCACCCGAATTACATAGGAATAAAGCAAAATCTTCTTTCCTTGAAACGCGTCCCAACTTCTCCGCTAAAATGCGTTGCAACGGCATCTCTACCGAATTGGAATAAAAGCCGATTCGATCTAGCTGCTGCTTTAGCATATCTACATAATGCGGATGCGTATGTCCAATAGAGATTACCGCATGCCCGCCATACAAGTCCAAGTACTCATTTCCTTGGTCATCCCAAACGGATGATCCCATTGCCTTCGTAATGTTGATAGGATTAATGGGGTAGACGTCAAATAGTTTCATTGAAGTAATAATCTGCCCGACTTAAAAAATCATAAGTCGTTGTAGAACAAATATACTCAAGGAGATTTAAAAACGGTGGATTTTATCTATAAATAACAAAGCCTGCTATGCAGAGCATAGCAGGCTTAATGATTTGATCGAACTAATAAATTAGTCTTTCTTTTCTTCTGAAGATTCTTCAGTTGCAGGAGTTTCTTCCACTGCTGGAGCAGCTTCCTCAGCTGTTGTTTCTTCAACAACTACTGCTTCTTCTACAGGAGCTTCAGTTGCTTTTTTCTTCCCACCACCGCGACGACGAGTTGTTTTCTTCTCAGTCTGTGCAGTTTTACCGTAAACCTCGTTGTAGTCTACCAATTCGATGAACGCCATTTCCGCGTTGTCACCTAAACGGTTTTCCAACTTGATGATACGAGTGTAACCACCTGGACGATTAGCTACTTTCTCAGAAACCTCACGGAAGAGGATAGAAACTGCATCTTTATCTTTAAGATAAGCGAATACAGTACGACGAGAGTGCGTAGTATCGTTTTTAGATTTAGTGATTAACGGCTCAACATACTGACGCAAAGCTTTAGCTTTAGCCAAAGTAGTAGTGATGCGTTTGTGCTTGATCAATGAAGTCGCCATATTAGCTAGCATAGCTTTACGGTGACTGTCAGTGCGGCCTAAGTGATTTACTTTTTTTCCGTGTCTCATTTTGATGTTTTGTTTTGTGCGTACCGTCTGTAGAAATTAAAAAGGCAAAAGTAAAAGAGCAAAAGCCTATACAGTCTTTTTAATTTTTAATTTTTATCTTTTAATTCTCTAGGGAATTACGCAACAGGTCGCTTATTATTGTTAATTATTTTTTATTCTTCGTCCAATTTGTATTTCGACAAATTCATACCGAAAGAAAGACCTTTAGCTTTTACAAGCTCTTGGATCTCGCTTAATGATTTCTTACCGAAGTTACGGAACTTCAACATGTCCGCTACATCGTAAGTTACCAATTCGGCCAACGTACGGATATCTGCTGCTTTCAAACAATTCAACGCACGTACGGAAAGATCAAGATCTACCAATTCAGTTTTCAAGATTTTGCGCATATGCAAGATCTCTTCATCAACTACTTTGGTTTCTTCTTTGGTTTGCGACTCCAATAACATGTTCTCGTCAGAGAACAACATGAAGTGCTGGATAAGGATGCGAGCAGCCTCTTTCAACGCGTCTTCCGGATGAATAGAGCCATCTGTAGAAATGTCCAACAACAATTTCTCGTAATCGGTTTTCTGCTCTACACGATAGTTCTCAATGGTATATTTAACATTTTTGATCGGAGTGTAGATAGAATCGATTGCGATGACACCAACTGGGCCATCCGTTACTTTGTTTTCTTCTGCGTTGACATAACCACGACCTTTAGAAACAGAAAGCTCCACTTCGATGGTCACGGACGAATCCATGTTGCAGACCACTAAATCAGGGTTCAACACCTCAAAGTTGTTAGAAAACTTAGAGATATCGCCAGCTTTGAATTGGTCTTGTCCGTTAAGCACGATAAAGATTTTTTCTGAATCACCTTGATCACCAGATTTCTTGAAACGTACTTGCTTCAGGTTCAAGATGATTTCGGTAACGTCTTCAACAACGCCTTTGATCGTCGAAAATTCGTGCGAAACGCCTGAGAATCTTATTGACGTAATTGCATATCCTTCTAATGAGGACAATAAAATACGGCGCAAAGCATTACCAATAGTTACACCAAAACCTGGTTCAAGTGGACGAAACTCAAAAGTACCATCAAAATCAGTCGATTTCTGCATGATTACCTTATCCGGTCTTTGAAATGCTAAAATTGCCATTTATCTGCTTTTAATTTTGTTACAAATGTATACTTACTCAACAACATTAGGACAATGATTATCGTCATCCTAATGTCGTCAGTCATTATTTAGAGTACAACTCTACGATTAAGTTCTCTTTGATATTTTCTGGGATATCCGCTCTTTCTGGATAAGTAACGAATGTACCAGTTAAATCGTTTGCGTTCCACTCTAACCAACTAAACTTGTTGATTTTGCGACCAGCTACTGAATCTGTGATTGCTTCTAAAGATTTAGAGCGTTCACGTACAGCAACTACATCACCTGGACGTAAACTGTATGATGGAATGTTAACAACTTCGCCGTTAACAGTAATGTGCTTGTGAGATACGAATTGACGTGCAGAAGAACGAGTTGGCGCAATGCCTAAACGGTAAACTACATTATCTAAACGCGCTTCTAACAATTTCAAGAAGTTCTCACCGGTAACCCCTTGTTTAGATGAAGCTTTTACGAATAAGTTAGAGAATTGACGCTCTAAAACACCGTATGTATATTTTGCTTTTTGTTTTTCTAACAACTGAACAGCATATTCAGATTGTTTACCTCTTCTTTTAGATGGTCCGTGTTGACCAGGAGGATAGTTCTTTTTCTCTAACGCTTTGTCAGGGCCGAAAATTGGCTCTCTGAATTTACGTGCAATCTTGGACTTAGGTCCTGTATATCTTGCCATTTCTTTATTCTGTTTGAAGTATCAGTCAGCCTTTAGCTGGTGAATCTTATCTTAAACAATTCTGTTAATTAAACTCTTCTACGTTTCGGAGGACGACATCCGTTGTGTGGAAGTGGAGTAACGTCTTTAATCAAGGTTACATCGATTCCTACTGTCTGTAAAGTACGGATAGCAGACTCACGACCTGAACCAGGACCTTTAACGAAAACCTCAACTTTGCGCAAACCTAAATCGTGAGCTACTTTACCACAGTCTTGAGCAGCTTGAGATGCAGCGTATGGAGTGTTCTTTTTAGAACCTCTGAAACCCATTTTACCAGCTGATGACCAGGAAATAGTTTGACCTTGGTTGTTTGTCAAAGTTACGATAATGTTGTTAAATGTAGCGCTGATGTGTGCTTGACCAACCGGCTCTACAACAACGATACGTTTTTTAGTAACTTTTTTAGTTTTAGCCATTTCTTAATTATTATTTAGTAGCTTTTTTCTTGTTTGCAACTGTCTTACGTTTACCTTTACGTGTACGAGAGTTGTTTTTAGTACGCTGACCACGAAGCGGTAAGTGTTTACGGTGACGAAGACCACGGTAACAACCGATATCCATCAAACGTTTGATATTCAATTGAACTTCAGAACGCAATGCACCTTCTACTTTAATTTCTTCGTTGATGATTGTACGGATAGCCGTCAATTGATCATCATCCCATTCCTGAACTTTCACGTCCTCGCTGATGCCAGCTTTCTCTAAGATGTACTCAGCAGTCGAACGACCAATCCCGAAAATGTACGTAAGGCCGATAACTCCTCTTTTGTTTTTAGGTAAATCTATACCAGATATCCTTGCCATATAATACTTTAGCGATTATGTTAATACTACCCTTGGCGTTGCTTGAACTTAGGGTTCTTTTTGTTGATTACAAATAGTTTTCCTTTGCGGCGGATCACCTTACAGTCCGCGCTGCGTTTTTTAATTGATGCTCTAACTTTCATGTTTATTAAGATTTTTAAAAGCTCTAAAACCAAATGGGCAATTGCCTATTTGTAGCGATAGGTAATCCTTCCTTTGGTTAAATCGTATGGGGACATTTCCAATTTCACCTTATCCCCAGGTAAAATCTTGATATAATGCATACGCATTTTGCCAGAAATATGAGCAATAATTTCATGCCCATTCTCCAACTCCACGCGAAACATCGCATTGGAAAGTGCTTCCCGGATAACTCCGTCTTGTTCTATTGAGGCTTGCTTAGCCATATATCCCTTGTAATTTACTTGTTAATAGCCTGCACAAACAGGAGTGCAAAGATAAACAAAATAATTGAATACCAACTACTTTTTACTTAAAACCTCTTCGATCTCTTTGAAGTCCAATAACACGTCTGGCTTTCCCTTGCGAATGGCAACCATCTGCTCGAAATGCGCAGAAAGCTTTCCATCGATCGTACTGACCGTCCATCCATCGTCCCAAAACTTCACTCCCGCCTTACCAGCATTGATCATTGGTTCGATACAAATCACCACACCCTGCTCCAGTTTAGATCCGGAACCGCGTTTTCCGTAGTTTGGCACTTCCGGTTTTTCATGTAAATGAAAACCAACACCATGCCCTACCAATTCGCGAACAATACCGTATTTATATGGAATAACATGATCTTGAACAGCTGCTGAAATATCCCCAACGCGCTTGCCAACAATTGCTTGCTCCACACCTTTCTCCAACGCTGCTTTGGTTACATCCAATAGCTGTTGCGCTTCATCAGAAATGTTTCCGACTGCAAACGTGTACGCCGAATCACTGATGAATCCATTTAGGTTCACCCCTCCATCCACCGATACAATATCGCCATCCTTCAACACATAATCGCTCGGAAAACCGTGGACGATTTGGTCGTTGACAGAAATACATAAAGAGAATGGAAAACCTTGATAGTTCAGGAATGCCGGGGTTCCGCCATGGTCCTGAATGAAATCAAAAGCTAGTTTATCTAGCGAAAGCGTGGTAATACCTGGCTCAACACGACCGGCTATTTCAGCCAATAAATGCGAGAGTACCTTAGCGGACTCTCGCACTTGTTCAATTTCTTCGTCTGTTTTCAGAAAGATCTTAGACATGTATCGAATTATATTGCCGATTGATCAACGCCTTCGACTGCTGCCGAACGACCTTTAACACGACCGGTCTTCATCAATCCGTCGTAATGACGCATCAATAGATGACTTTCAATCTGCTGCAATGTATCCAACACGACACCTACCAAAATCAATAACGACGTACCTCCAAAGAAGTGGGCGAATTGATTATTGACGCCGAACAATGCAGCGATAGCTGGAAGAATAGCGATGATGGCTACGAAAACAGCACCTGGGAAAGTGATGTGTGAAATGACATTATCAATGAAAAGATTGGTATCATGCCCTGGTTTGATGCCCGGAATAAAGCCGCCATTCTTTTTCATATCCTCAGACATTTGTTGCGGATTGACCATGATTGCTGTGTAGAAAAACGTAAATGCAATGATCAATATCGCGAACACCATGTTGTAAGTGAATGATGTATAGTTACTCAATGACCGAAGGAATTCCGATTGAATATCCGGAAAAAACTGGATCAACGACATCGGAAGAAACATGATCGCTTGCGCGAAGATGATCGGCATTACACCCGCTGCATTTACTTTCAACGGGATATATTGTCTTACACCACCTACTTGCTTGTTACCAACAATCTTCTTAGCGTATTGAACCGGAATTTTGCGAACACCTTGAACGACCAAAATAGTAAAGATCACAACAAAAAGTAGTGCTAAAAACTCCACTAAAAGTGCGATCGGACCGCCTTGACCACCCATACGGGAAACCGTCTCTGCAGAAATACCTGCAGGAAGTTGCGCGATGATACCAGACATAATGATTAGGGAAATACCGTTTCCAATACCTTTATCCGTAATACGTTCACCTAACCACATGACGAACAATGTACCTGCTGTCAATACAATCGCTGCTAAAATCGTAAACATAGGATCCGCGATTAGCTTTGCTTCAGGAGTAATTTGCGTTCTGACGTAGGCAATAGCTTGAACAACCGTGATCGCTACCGTAAGGTAACGGGTAATTTGCGTAAGCTTTTTACGACCAGACTCGCCTTCCTTTTGCATCTTCTGGAAAGAAGGAACTGCGATACCTAATAACTGAACAACGATTGACGCGGAGATATAAGGCATTACACCTAACGCAAAAATTGCGGCACTTGAGAATGCTCCCCCAGCAAACATATTGATGATATCAAGTATGTCTGTACCGTCTCTACCACTTCCGATCATTAACTGAGCTGGATTGACTCCAGGCAATACAACGTGACATCCTACACGGTAGATGAAAAGCAAAAGGAAGGTATACAAGATACGCTTACGAAGCTCTTCGATCTTCCATATATTGGTTAATGTTGTGATTAGTTTATTCATATGTAAATATTCGATCTTTAATGGTCATTATGAAATACCCGGATGACCAAGCATTATGTTGATCATCCGGATGTTTCATGAATTAAATTTTTTCGATAGAACCGCCAGCTGCTTCGATAGCTTTTTGTGCAGTTGCTGAATAAGCGTGTGCTTTTACATCAACTTTAGCTGTCAACTCACCACGACCCAAAATTTTCACTAGATCGTTTTTAGAAACAAGACCGTGAGCTCTTAAGATTTCGAAATCTACAGAAGTAAGGTTGTGTTTAGTAATTAGATCTTGTAGAACATCAAGGTTTACACCTACGTACTCAACACGGTTGATGTTTTTGAAACCTACTTTAGGAACGCGACGTTGCAAAGGCATTTGACCACCTTCGAAACCAATTTTTGTGCTGTGACCAGAACGAGAACCGGCACCTTTGTGTCCGCGAGTGGAAGTACCACCACGGCCAGAACCTTGTCCACGGCCAATACGTTTTTTGGTTTTTGTTGATCCTTTAGCAGGTCTTAAACTACTTAAATTCATTTTGATTAATGTTGTGTTATGCCTTCGCTCTCACTAAACAGGCTATAACGATAAATACTACTTAATAAACTATAAATGGAAAGAACGGTGAGTCGCTCTTTCCATAGATGTCTTTACTTAGACGGTCTCTACTTTTACTAAGTGGTTGACCTTTCTTACCATACCGATAATTGCCGGTGTAGCTTCGATTTCAACTGAGTGATTGATTTTACGCAATCCTAAAGCCTCAATTGTTTTCTTTTGGCGCTCGCTTCTGTCGATAACGCTCTTTATCTGGGTGATTTTAATTTTTGCCATGATATTAACCGTTAAATACTTTATTTAAATCGACTCCGCGGTGTTGTGCCACTGTATACGCATCACGCATGCTGCCCAACGCTTCGATAGTAGCTTTTACTACGTTGTGAGGGTTAGATGAACCCAATGATTTTGCTAATACGTCTGTAATACCTGCACTTTCCAATACCGCACGCATAGCACCACCAGCTAATACTCCGGTACCACTTACTGCGGGTTTGATCAAAACAGATCCTCCAGAATATTTACCTAATTGCTCATGAGGTACAGTACCGTGAATGATAGGCACTTTTACTAAGTTTTTCTTAGCGTCGTCGATTCCTTTAGTAATCGCTTCAGTGACTTCTTTTGCTTTACCAAGACCGAATCCTACGATTCCGTTTTCGTCACCTACAACAACGATTGCTGAGAAACTGAAGGTACGACCACCTTTAGTTACTTTAGCGACACGTTGAATGCTTACTAAGCGATCTTTTAATTCAATCTCGCTTGACTTTACTCTTTTAATATTGCTTGTTGACATATCTTCCTTTGATTAAAAGTCTAAACCGCCTTCGCGAGCACCTTCAGCCAATGACTTGATACGGCCATGGTACAAATACCCATTACGGTCAAACACTACTTTTTCTACACCTGCTGCTTTCGCTTTCTCAGCTACTAAAGTACCTACCGCTTTAGATTGGTCTACTTTGTTGCCTGTCGTTGCAAACTCTTTTGAGATGCTAGATGCAGACGCCAACGTTTTACCAGTGGTATCGTCGATTACTTGAGCATAGATTGCTTTATTACTTCTGAACACGGTTAAACGTGGACGCTCAGTAGTTCCGGTCAGGTGTTTTCTAATTCCTTTTTTGATTCGCTCTCTGCGAGATAATTTACTTCCTGCCATGATGATTATTTTTTAGCTGATTTACCTGCTTTTCTTCTCAATATTTCGCCAGCAAACTTGATACCTTTACCTTTGTATGGCTCTGGTTTACGTAAGCTACGGATCTTAGCCGCTACTTGACCGATCAATTGCTTGTCGATAGATTCCAACGTTACGGTTGGGTTCTTACCTTTATCGGCAGTAGTAGTAACGGTAATCTCTTTTGGCAGAACAAAAACAATCTGGTGAGAGAAACCTAAAGTTAATTCTAGTGTATTACCATTGCTAGCAGCGCGGTAACCCACACCTACTAGTTCTTGAGTAGTTTTGTACCCTTCAGTAACACCAACAACCATGTTGTTGATTAATGCACGGTAAAGACCGTGAAGAGCTTTGTGTCTTTTTTGCTCAGTTGGGCGAGTGATTACGATATTACCTTCCTCTTGGCTTACGGTAATGTCGCTATCAACTTGCTGTACTAATTCTCCTTTTGGCCCTTTAACTGATACCAGATTCTTGTCTGATACAGATACCGTCACCCCAGCAGGAATGGCGATAGGCGCTTTTCCAATTCTTGACATTTCTTCGTGTTTTTCCTAGATTAATAAACGAAACATAAAACCTCACCACCAACGTTTTGAACGCGAGCTTCTTTATCTGTCATTACTCCTTTAGAAGTTGACAAGATAGCAATACCCAAACCGTTCAACACGCGAGGCATGTTGTCTACACTTGCATACTTTCTTAAACCAGGTTTACTCACACGTGTCAAAGTGCGAATAGCCGAGATTTTACTAACTGGATGGTATTTCAACGCTACTTTAATGGAGCCTTGAGGACCTTCCTCAACAAATTTGTAGTTAGCAATGTAACCTTTATCGAAAAGCACTTTAGTGATTTCTTTTTTCAGGTTCGATGCAGGAATTTCAACAACCCTGTGGTTGGCCTTAATGGCATTCCTTACTCGTGTAAGGTAATCCGCTATTGGATCTGTATTCATTATATAAATAAAATTGTGACAACGGTTTCCGAGTGCTACCCTAGCTCGCGGACCTGTTATCGGTTCATAAAATTGCAAAGCAAATGCCCTGATAAGCCAAAATTTGACTTATCCGGGCAAAAGTATAAATTGTTTTTTAAATTACCAAGAGGCTTTTTTCACTCCCGGGATCTTGCCATCTAACGCCATCTCACGGAAAGTTACACGTGAAATACCGAATTGACGCATATATCCTCTAGGACGACCAGTCAATTTACAACGATTGTGCAAACGTACTGGAGAAGCATTCTTAGGCAATTTGTCCAAAGCAGCATAATCTCCGGCAGCTTTCAATTCTGCGCGTTTGTCTGCATACTTCGCAACTAATTTTTGACGCTTGATTTCGCGTGCTTTTACTCCTTCTCTAGCCATTGTTATTGGTATTTTGATTTTTGAATGGTAAACCGAATTGCTTCAATAACTCCAATGCTTCGATATCATTACCAGCTGAAGTTACGAAAGTGATATCCATACCTTGGATCTTGTTGATTTTATCAATGTTGATCTCAGGGAAGATGATTTGTTCAGTAACACCTAAGTTGTAGTTACCTCTTCCGTCAAAACCTTTATCATTGATACCACGGAAATCGCGGATACGAGGCAATGATACAGAGATCAAACGATCAAGGAATTCGTACATTAGGTTGTCGCGCAATGTTACACGAGCACCGATAGGCATACCTTTACGCAATTTAAAGTTCGAGATATCTTTTTTAGATTTCGTAGGAACAGCTTGCTGACCAGTAATCATAGTCAACTCTGCAACTGCATTGTCGATCATTTTCTTGTCTGCTGTCGCTGCACCGATACCTTGAGATACCACAATCTTTTGCAGTTTCGGAACTTGCATCACGCTTTTGTACTGAAATTTTTCTTTCAGTGCGTTGCGGATTTCATCCGCATATTTTGCTTTTAATCTTGGTGCGTAACTCATTATTTAATTTCCTCCCCTGATTTTTTTGCGTAACGAACAATTTTGCCATCTTCATTCACTCGACGACCTACGCGAGTAGGCTCACCTGTTTTAGGATCGATCAACGTCAAGTTAGAGATATTGATCGCAGCTTCCTTCTCGATGATACCACCGTTAGGCGTTGCTGCGCTAGGTTTAGTGTGTTTTTTAACGATGTTAGCGCCTTCTACCACGGCTCTGTTTGAGTCTGCTACGATCTGCAATACTTTACCTTGAACACCTTTAGAGTTACCAGCGATAACTTTCACTAAATCACCTTTTTTAATTTTGATTTTGTGCGTAGTTGTTTTTTTCTTTTGTGCCATAATTATAAAACCTCCGGTGCTAGTGATACAATCTTCATGAACTGCTTCTCACGCAACTCTCTGGCTACAGGGCCAAAGATACGCGTTCCGCGTGGCTCATCGTTGTTGTTTAACAATACTGCGGCGTTGTCGTCGAAACGAATATAAGAACCATCTTTACGACGGATTTCTTTTTTCGTACGAACTACCACTGCTTTAGATACTGATCCCTTCTTAACGTTTCCAGAAGGCATTGCGCTTTTTACGGTAACAACAATTTTATCACCGATAGATGCATAACGCTTGCGCGTACCGCCTAACACACGGATCACTAAAACTTCTTTAGCTCCCGAGTTGTCGGCTACATTTAATCTTGATTCCTGTTGTACCATTATTTAGCCCTTTCTAAAATTTCAACCAATCTCCAGTTCTTTGTTTTACTCAGCGGACGAGTTTCCATAATTAATACCGTGTCGCCGATACCGCAGGTATTGTTTTCGTCATGAGCTTTGAATTTAGTAGTTTTTTTAACGAACTTACCGTAGATAGGGTGTTTCACTTTACGTTCAACCGTTACTACGATAGACTTGTCCATCTTGTTGCTAACTACTAAGCCGATTCTTGTTTTTCTTAAATTTCTTTCCATTTCGACTTTTGTTTATGCCTCAGAGGCTGTTTCGTTTGACTTCGCTTCTTCGTTTTTGCGTTTAGTGATCTCTGTAGAGATACGCGCAATGTTCTTGCGAGCTGCTTTGATTACGTTAGGGTTTTCAATAGCAGAAACAGCGTGTGCAAATTTCAATTTGTTAAGAGCAGCTTTTTCTTCTTGAAGTTTAGCTGTTAAGTCCTCTTTTGATAATTCTACGATTTCTGAATTTTTCATCATTTTCTGTTTTACCGGGTTATCGCTGATTTATAGAGTGGCTTGCGGGTAACGGCCGCAAGCCCTAATCGTTGACATTACCGATGATTACTATGCTTCTACGTAATCTCTACGTATAACAAACTTGGTTTGAACCGGTAATTTCTGAGCAGCTAAGCGTAATGCTTCTTTGGCAATTTCCAAAGATACACCTTCTGCTTCAAATAACATCCGGCCTGGGCGTACAACGGCAACCCAATACTCAGGAGCACCCTTACCTTTACCCATACGTACCTCTGCAGGTTTTTTCGTAACAGGTTTGTCAGGGAAAATGCGGATCCATACTTGACCCTCACGTTTCATAAAACGAGTCACCGCAATACGCGCTGCCTCGATCTGACGGCTAGTGATCCATGCTGGCTCCAATGATTTGATACCGAAAGATCCGAAAGCTAACTCCGCTCCACGAGTAGCGTTACCTTTCATACGGCCTTTCTGCATCTTTCTGAACTTCGTTCTTTTTGGCTGTAACATGTTCGTATTCTGTTTAAGTCTGCATCACGCAGACACTTACTTTAATCTAAAATCAATTATTAATTATCCTCTTTTCGCACCTGCGCCACCGCGGTTGTTGCCACCACGTCCGCCATCACGACGTCCGCCACCACGATTGTCACGACGGTTGTCACGACGATCGCCAGCACCACCTTCAGCACCACCACGAGTCTTGGTGTTAGAACCTTGACCAATGTTAGGAGAAAGATCACGTTTACCGTAAACTTCGCCTTTACAGATCCACACTTTCACACCGATTTTACCATAGGTAGTCAATGCTTCTGCTAATGCGTAATCAATATCCGCACGCAAAGTGTGTAGAGGAGTTCTTCCTTCTTTGTACTGCTCGGTACGTGCCATCTCAGCACCACCTAAACGGCCAGAACACATGATCTTGATACCTTCAGCACCCATGCGCATAGTAGAAGCGATAGTCGTTTTCATGGCGCGACGGAAAGAAATCCTTGCTTCCAATTGTTTTGCGACACCTTCCGCTACTAATTTAGCATCAAGCTCAGGGCGTTTGATCTCGAAAATGTTGATTTGAACATCCTTTTTAGTCAGTTTTTTCAACTCTTCTTTGATCTTGTCAACTTCTTGACCGCCTTTACCGATAACGATACCCGGACGAGCCGTATGGATCGTTACAGTGATACGCTTAAGTGTTCTTTCGATAACCACTTTCGCAACACCACCTTTAGCGATACGTACAGAAAGATATTTTCTGATTTTTTCGTCTTCAACTAATTTGTCGGAATAGTTGTTGCCTCCGAACCAATTAGAATCCCATCCTTTGATGATTCCTAATCTGCTACCTATTGGATTTGCTTTTTGTCCCATTCTTACTTATCAATTAGTTGTTTACGTTTTTCAAACTGTCTACTACCAAAGTCACGTGATTTGAACGCTTACGGATTCTGTATCCACGACCTTGAGGAGCTGGACGCAATCTTTTCAATTGACGACCGCCACCTACAGATACTTCTTTCACGTAAAGTGCACTATCTTCTACTGAAGCGCCTTCGTTGCTGGTTTCCCAGTTTTTGATAGCCGACAACAATAGTTTTTCAACACGGATAGCTGCTTCTTTACCTGTATGTTTCAAGATGTAAAGCGCGTTTTCTACTTTCTCGCCACGGATAAGATCCACTACCAAACGCATTTTGCGTGGAGAGGTAGGGCAGTTCAATAATTTAGCAGTAGAAGCTCCTCCTACTTGAGCTTTTTCCTGCTCTTTGCGCTGTCTAATTAAGACAGATTTTTTGAGTTTTTTTGTTGCTTCCATTACCTATTATTTTTTCTTTTCTGCGTGGCCTCTGAATGTACGCGTAGGTGCGAACTCACCAAGTTTGTGACCAACCATATTTTCTGTTACATAAACAGGGATAAATTTATTCCCGTTGTGCACTGCGAAGGTATGGCCAACAAAATCAGGAGAAATCATAGATCTACGAGACCAAGTTTTGATTACTGATTTTTTGTTTGTTTCATTCATAGAAAGAACTTTTCTTTCTAAGTTGTGATCGATATAAGGACCTTTTTTAATTGAACGAGCCATTATTTTTTCCTTCTTTCAATGATGTAACGATTCGATGTTTTCTTTTTGTAGCGTGTTTTGTAACCTTTCGCTAACACACCTGTACGAGAACGTGGGTGACCTCCAGATGAACGGCCCTCACCACCACCCATAGGGTGATCTACTGGGTTCATTGCCACACCGCGAACGCGAGGACGACGACCTAACCAACGTTTACGACCCGCTTTACCTAATACTTCGTTTGATCTTTCTGCATTAGATACAGAACCAATCGTAGCAACACAAGTAGAAAGAATCATACGAGTTTCGCCAGAAGGCAATTTGATAATAGCGTATTTGCCATCACGCGCTGAAAGCTGAGCATAAGTACCAGCAGAGCGAGCGATAGAACCACCTTGTCCTGGGTTCAACTCAATGTTGTGAATGATAGAACCTAAAGGAATGTTTGCCAATGGCAACGTATTTCCTACTTCCGGGGCAACTGATTCGCCTGCAACTACAGTTTGACCAACTGTTAATCCAGCTGGAGCAACGATGTAACGTTTCTCACCATCAGCGTAGTGCAACAAAGCAATACGAGCTGTACGGTTTGGATCGTACTCGATAGTAGCAACTTTTGCAGGGATATCTTTTTTATCGCGTTTGAAATCTATTAATCGGTATACTTTTTTGTGTCCCCCACCGATATAACGCATAGTCATTTTACCGGATTTGTTACGACCGCCTGATCTCTTGTTGCTTCCTACTGTTAACGATTTTTCAGGAACGTTAGTAGTTACATCAGAGTAGTCTGCGCCAATTCTGAAACGCGTACCAGGGGTTACCGGTTTGAATCTTTTAACTGCCATTTCTTATTATAGTGTAGTGTAAAAGTCAATAGTATCGCCATCTTTCACAGTGATGACGGCTTTTTTGTACTTAGGAGCTCTTCCAGATACATTTCCAGCTTTTGTATAACGGCTTTTTGCTTTACCTGCTACTACCATGGTATTTACGCCCACGACAGTTACACCAAACATCGCTTCAATAGCTTCTTTGATCTGAATTTTATTTGCTCTATGATCCACTTTGAAAGCGTAACGGTTTTGTTTCTCCGTTAAGATTGAAGCTTTCTCAGTTAAGACTGGTTTTTTGATGATTTCCATAATTACTTAGCGAATGCCTCCTCCAAAGTTTTTACAGAATCTGTCGTCAACAATAGTTTTGTAGCGTTCAATACATCATAAGTACTCAACTCAGAAGCTACGATAACTTTTGCTTTCTTCAAGTTTCTGCTTGATAAATAAACATTGTTATTGTATGCTGGCAATACCAATAAGGTTTTGTCATCAGCAATGTTCAACGCGTTTACTAAAGACACATAGTTTTTAGTTTTGATAGTATCGAAATTGATTTCGTCTAATACCACAACGTTATTTTCTTGTGCTTTGTAGCTCAACGCCGATTTACGTGCCAATTGTTTCAATTTTTTGTTCAATTTGAAAGAATAGTCACGAGGTTGAGGACCGAATACACGACCACCACCGTTAAACAATGGAGATTTGATAGAGCCCGCACGAGCACCACCTGTACCTTTTTGCTTGTGTAATTTACGCGTAGAACCAGCGATTTCATTACGTTGTTTTGACTTGTGTGTTCCCTGACGTTGATTCGCCAAATACTGCTTCACGTCCAAATAGATTGCATGGTCGCTAGGCTTAACACCAAATACCGACTCAGGAAGTTGCACCTTGGCACCTGTTTCTTTACCTGATAAATTAAATACGTTAACTTCCATCTCTCTACTTGTCTACGATTACATAAGAACCTTTGGCTCCAGGAATGGAACCACTAACCACAATTAGGTTTTGCTCTGCATAAACTTTCAAAACCTGAAGATTTTGAACTTTTACACGCTCACCACCTGTACGACCCGCCATACGCATTCCTTTGAATACGCGAGAAGGCCATGATGAAGCACCTAATGAACCCGGTGCACGTAGTCTGTTGTGCTGACCGTGAGTCGCACCACCTACACCACCAAAGCCATGACGCTTCATTACACCTTGAAAACCTTTACCTTTAGAAGTACCGACTACGTCGACAAACTCGCCTTCTTCGAATAAAGTTACATCAATGGTGTCTCCTAGTTGTTTCTCATCCTCAAAGGTTTTGAATTCAACTAGTTTACGCTTAGGAGCCACTCCTGCTTTTGCAAAGTGTCCTTTCAAAGGCGCTGACGTATTCTTCTCCTTAGCATCATCATAGCCAAGTTGAATAGCAGAATAGCCATCCTTCTCTACCGTACGTATCTGCGTTACCACGCACGGCCCAGCCTCAATTACTGTACAAGGGATATTCTTTCCCTCTGCATTGAACAGGCTGGTCATTCCTACTTTTTTACCAATAATTCCTGACATGTTATAAAATAAATTAATTAAACGTCCATCGAAGCAGTAGGGCTTCGCTCAAGACACACTTTCCCCATTTAGGGTTTGCAAAGGTATGCATATATTTATAACTATCAAATAATTAGTGCATTATTTTTTTATTTTAATCGCGTTGGCGATAAGCACTAATTGAAATTTATGAAATCAACCTAATATAATTTTCATAATTAAAAATTACATACTGACAAACTGTTGTCATAATCAGTCCATAAGTTTGTTCTATAAACATTAAAAATGAAACTTATGAACAACACTTTAATCTCTAAACACGACCTATTAAACCACTGGTTGGGACACAGAAATCTGACGAAAAGAGTATTGGAAAAGTTCCCGGAAGATCAATTATTTACTTTCCAAGTGGACGGTATGCGCACTTTTGCGGACTTGGTAAAAGAGTTACTCAGCTTGGCGGTCCCTGGATTGGAGGGAATTGTTTACAACAAAACCGAACCTTACAACCACAACCTTCCTTATCACAGCAAAACTGACTTACTGAAAGCTTGGGATGAAGCCACACCAAAAATCGAAAAGCTATTTCTACAGATCACAGAGGAAAGATTTCACGAAAGCTTCAATCTGTTTGGGGAATATGAATTCCCTGTCATCCACAACATCCTGTACTTTATTGACAACGAAGTGCACCATCGCGGACAAGGATTTGTGTATTTAAGATTACTAGGTATAGAACCTCCATTCTTTTGGGATAGATAAATTCGCTAAATTTTAAGATGGGATCAATTAGCTCAATCCCATCTTGAAATTATTTCAGACATTAATCTAAACGATCTAAACTATTTCTCAAGATTCGCTTGACCGCGTATTTCAACTTTGAAGGTTGCATGATTCTGGCATTGTCTCCGAACATCATAAACCAGCGCGCGAATGCTTCTTCAACATTCACGCAATCGAATAACATTTCTACCTCATCACCAACCTTACGTTCTTCTACAAAACCGTATTGGTGCCGATCCCAATGAAGATAATGCGCTATATGCCCATCAACCCGAATTACTACACGAGTCTTCGGAACTTCATCCTTTTGTTTTAGATAGAAAGCAAGGTCTTGATGTGTTCTTGAAAAAGAGTTACTAGCCAGCTGAATGTGTTGAATACGATCTAAACGAAATTGTCGGTAATCTTGTCGCAACTGACAAAACGCCATGACATACCAAAATCGCCCTTCAACAAATGCCCCTATTGGTTCGATCACACGCCGATCTACTTCCGTGGTAGTTGGTTTAAGATAGTGAATATGGACACAACTTTTTGAAACAATGCTTTCTAATAGAATACTTAATCCTTGTGGCAACTTCTCGTTAAACGAGTTTGTCTGATTCTGTATCATCAGCAAAGGATTAGCATCTTCTAGATGTTGTTTCTCAGAAAATCGTAGAAGCGCCTTCATTTTAATCAAGGCGGATTGAAAGTTCTCGGAAAGGTAGCGATCCGTATATCTATTGACAAGCTTTTCAGCAGCCAAAAAGCTCAATGCTTCTTCGCGAGTAAATGGCATTGCGGGCAGTTTGTAGTCGATCAGCATTGAATAACCTGATCCCGCTTCCCCATTTATTGGCACACCAGCCGTTATTAAAGCTTGTATGTCTCTGTAGATAGTCCGCACACTGACTTTATGCTTCTCGGCCAACTGCGAAGCGGTCACTTCCTTCTTTGTCTGCAAATGCAGAAAAATGGATAATATGCGATCAAATCTCTTCTTGATGTCCATTGCTATTCAAAGATAACTAAACCTATTGTGTAAATTGATTTGTTAAAGGTTTGTTAAAGCACACAAAGGAATTTCAATTGGCACAGATGTTGAATATGTACAAGTATTCATAATTTAGGTTAATAATTGGTTAGTTAGTGAAACACCTGAAGTTCCCCGCTTCAGGTGTTTCTTTTTTTTATATTATCTAATACAATATTTAGCCTCTCTATGACTAGTAATCTTTTTCTTCCTCCGTAATAGGGGTCTTTTTTAATCCATAATCAAAAAACTTGTACATACTAAAGGCGGAGAGAGACCATACGACTGTGATTACGCTGATGTTGAAAATGGAAAGGGGTCGATCGTCCTGTGTACTTCTGTATAATTGAAATGCGATAGTGGCGAGCCCCGTGACAATCGAATATCTCAAATTAAAAACTCTTAGCTTTCGTAATTTTTCTTTGGTCATTTTGATATTAGTTGCTTTTAAAATAATTTGGTTATTAACAGTATGATATATGCATAGTATTAGAGAAACAATAATAACAAAAAGCCGCCATATCTATATGATGTAGCGGCTTTTTGCATACCCTTATAACGTATTGGAAAAAAATATGCTTAAAACTGTCCAGTATTTAGCATCACCAAGGTACATGCTTCTACCACTTCGATGCCCGCTTCTTTAGCTTTATCCGCTAACTCCGGATTCTCTGTTCCCGGATTCATGATTAACCGCTTTGGTTTAGTTTCCAAAATATAATCGTAATAAACAGATTGGTTTCTTGGACCGACATACAAAGTAATGGTATCAATATCCGTATGTATTTCCTCCGCAGGCTGAATCTCCACGCCAGCAACGGCACCTTGCTTAAGTCCGACATTAACTATGGTATGCCCTTTACGGGTAAGTTTGTTCGCTACTAAATAAGAGTATCGTGCTGGATTGGTGCTTGCACCTAAAATTAATGTCTTCTTCATATCGTAATCGAGATTTATTTAGTTTACTAAATCGCCGTTTGAATTATAGGCGTTCTGTCTCAAAATAGGCATTTTCAAGATTTTATACAAGTCGTCTAATTGATTTAAACTCCCGTTCGCCATATTAGTTAACAAAACAATAGTAATATCGTTTTTCAAATCACGAACATATAAACTTTTGAAGCCGTGCCACCAGCCTGTATGGTAAACGATTGGGTTATCTTTAGGATGAAATGTACGCCATCCGTAGCCATAACTGAACAAACTTCGTTTAGCATCGCTTCGTGCGACATAGCTTGAATCCATGGTCTCCTGTTTTAGTAAACGGCCTTCGCGAAGTGCTCGATCAAACAAAAACAAATCTTGCACCGTACTATAAGCACCTTTATCGCCGACTGGCCCATCCAGATAATTTTGAACGACAGATCGTCGCCAAGTTTTATCATGACCAATAACATCCGTTGGAATCTTTTCATACACCGCGCGTGATAATATCGCGGTGTTCTTCATGCCAGCAGGTTTAAAAACATTTTCCTGCATGTATGTGGCAAAGCTTTCTCCGGTCACCTTCTCGACAATTGAAGCCAACACCATGAAGTTTGAGTTATTATAATGGAAACGACCATCCGGCGCACCATATCGGTTCGGCTTATGCTCCGCTAAAAGCGCCATAGCATCCATGTTGCTCATCCCTTTTTTACGATCTTTCCAATGATCCTCAGAAAAATAAACATAGTTTGGCAAGCCCGATCGATGGGTCAACAGTTGTTGAATGGTCACACCAGGAAACGGAAAATCAGGGAAAAATTCCGTAACCTGCTGATCCAACCGTAACTTACCATCTTCTACCAATTTCATCACCCCAACTCCTGTCAAAGGTTTTGAAACAGATGCCAATTCGAATTTGGAGTTAATGTTCAAGCTATCTTTCAGCAAATAATTCGCCCAGCCAAAAGCATTCTGATAAATAATTTTTCCCTTTTTGGCCACCAACACATTCCCATTAAAGCCTTTTCTATGGAGATTTTTCATAAACTGATCAATCTCAGCATCCGCTTTCGCGGGATCGTAAACTAAAGAAACGCTATCAATTTCCGCCTGCTTCTTTTCCGCTACCGCTTTCTTCTCTTCGGGAGAAGCACCACAAGAACTTAAAACAACAACACTATATATAAAAAGGGGTAAAATAAACTTCACGCGATATCGATAATTAAAATAAGGGATATAATAAAAAAGCCACTTCTTTTAGAAGTGGCCTTAAATATAGTAAATCGGGTTACGCCAACAAACGAATTGGCGACTCGATCAAACTTTTTACAGTTTGTAAGAAAGCAGCACCTGTTGCGCCATCCACAACACGGTGGTCACAGCCAAGCGTAACTTTCATCACGTTTCCTGGAACAACGGCTCCGTTCTTTACCACTGGAACTTGCTGAATCGCTCCAACAGAAAGGATTGCTCCATCCGGAGAGTTGATGATGGATGTAAATTCATCAATACCAAACATACCTAAGTTAGATACCGTGAACGTAGAACCTTCCCAATCAGATGGTTGTAATTTCTTCGCTTTCGCTTTACCAGCGAAATCTTTCACTTCCGCAGAAATGTGAGAAAGTGACTTACCATCCGCGAAGCGAACAACCGGCACTAATAAACCATCTTCTACAGCGATGGCCACACCAATGTTTGTATGCTCGTTGTAACGAACTTTATCGCCCTGCCAAGAAGAGTTCACATTTGGATGTGTCTTCAATGCGACAGCTACCGCTTTGATTACAATATCGTTGAAAGAAACCTTAACTGGAGCAACTTCATTGATTTGTGCTCTAGCCGCCATCGCATTGTCCATATCTAAACTAATAGTTAGATAGAAGTGAGGCGCTGTAAACAACGACTCTGATAATCTGCGAGCGATTGTTTTACGCATTTGGTTGACAGGCTTCTCTGTATAGCGCTCTTCGCCCACATATTGAGGAATGCTGATCGTTGCTTTCTCGCCTGATGCAGCAGCAGCTTCTTTCGCTGGAGCAGATTCTTGCGCTTCTGGTTTGAAATCTTCTACATCTTTCTTCACAATACGACCACCTTCTGCAGAACCTTTAACCTGAGTTAAATCGATTCCTTTATCTTTAGCAATTTTACGAGCCAAAGGAGAAGCTTTTACACGCGAATCATCCGATGATGAGGTAGAAGCAGTTGCTTCTTCTTTCGACGAACTTCCTGCGTTACTTTCAGCCGGTTTATCTGCTGCCTTCGCATCCGATGCTGGTTTTGAAGACGACGATTTTTTATTCAACAAAGGCTTGATGTCGGTTCCTTCCGGACCAACAATCGCAATAATTTCGTTTACTTGCGCAGCAGCTCCCGCTTCAACACCGATGTGTAACAATGTACCATCCGCATAAGCCGTCACTTCCATGGTTGCTTTATCCGTTTCCACGTCAGCAATTGCATCGTCGGATTTGATTGCATCACCCACTTTGAAGTTCCATTGCGCGATGACACCTTCTTTCATGGTATCGCTCAACAATGGCATCGTGATTACAGTAACGCCAAGATCTTCAGCAGTTACTTCTTCACCAGCTTCCTCTTCGCTAGATTCTTCTTCAGAATCAGCCGCTTTATCGTCAGCAGAAGATTTATCTTCCGATTTGCTTTCTTTCGGAGCGGATTCGCCATCACCTTTCAACAAGGCTTCGTAGTCTTCACCTTCTTCGCCAAGTACAGCGATTACAGCGTCGATTTCTACAGCTTCACCTTCTTTTGGACCAATATAAAGAATGGTACCTTCTTGATAGGACTCAAAGTCCATGGTCGCTTTATCCGTTTCTACTTCTGCGATCAAATCGCCGGAGTTTACTTTGTCGCCAACCTTTTTGTGCCATTTCGCGATAACCCCTTCAGTCATGGTATCGCTCATTTTTGGCATTCTTACTACTTCAGCCATTGGGTAGGATTCTAATCTATTTAGTTAAAGTAATTATCTTTTATTATTAGTCCATGATGAATGGGTAGTTCTCCTGAACGTATACATCTTCATAAATCTCAGATGCATCAGGATACTCGGATTCTTCAGCAAATTTAACTGACGCATCCACTACTTTTTTCACCTCTTCTTCCACTTCTTTGAACCAAGCCTCGTCCGCATATTTGTTTTCTACGATAGCATGTTTCACGTTGATGATAGGATCTTTTCCTTTGTATTCTTCCAACTCATCTTTGGTACGGTATTTCGCTGGATCAGACATAGAGTGTCCTTTGTAGCGGTAAGTACGAATCTCCAAAAACGTTGGACCTTCACCAGAACGAGCGCGTTCAACCGCTTCATCCATTGCATTGTGTACAGCAACTACATCCATACCATCTACAGGAGCGCTAGGCATATCAAAACCTAATCCCATTTTGTAGATATCCAACATGTTGGTAGTACGTTTTACAGAAGTTCCCATCGCGTATCCGTTGTTCTCACAAACGAACACTACAGGAAGTTTCCACAACATCGCCATGTTTAAGGTTTCATTGAAAGCTCCTTGACGAACGGCACCATCACCCATATAACAAATGTTCACGTTGTTTGTGCCCAAATATTTTTCCGCGAAAGCAATACCTGCTCCCAAAGGAATTTGACCACCAACGATACCGTGACCACCCATGAACTTATGTTCTTTGGAGAAAAAGTGCATAGATCCACCTTTACCTTTTGAACATCCGGTAATTTTACCGAACATCTCCGCCATACAAGCATCCGCAGATACCCCTTTAGCCAAAGCATGAGCGTGATCGCGATAAGCTGTAATCATAGAATCTTCAGGCTTGATAACAGACATCGTCCCTGCAACTACGGCTTCTTGACCGATGTACAAGTGACAAAAACCACGAATTTTCTGCTGACCATAAAGCTGACCTGTCTTCTCTTCAAATTTACGCATGAGTAGCATGGATCGATACCACTCTAGATAAGTTTCTTTCGTTATAGGTGTTGAACTCATTTCTAAGTATTGAATTTCTTATGTTTACTATTTGACTTTTAACGGTCATATGGAATATTCATGTGTGCTTATTTTTTGTCTAACATGAATATTTCTTATTATTCTGACTACAAATCTAATAATTAATCATGACATATCTGACATGTAAACGCGCACTTTCTCATAGGCTGATGCTTCATCCAACGCCCACTGCTCGCCGCTCTCCATATCTTTGACAGTAATGTGATTGGACTGCGCTTCTTCCTCCCCGACTAACCAAACAAACGGAATGCCTTTACTGTTCGCGTAGCTCATTTGCTTTTTTAGTTTTGCTGGCTCGGGATACATCTCTGCGGCAATTCCTTTTGCGCGCAGACTGTATACTAATGGCAGTGTGTGTTTTTCTAAACCTTTATCCAAATTACTGATCAACACTTTGGTAGCATTCGCGGATTGCGTTGGGAATAAGTTTAGCTCTTCCAAAACATCGTAAATACGATCCGCGCCAAAGGAAACACCAACGCCAGTCAAATTCTTCAAACCAAACATTCCGGTTAAATCATCATAACGACCACCGCCACCAATACTTCCCATTTGCACTTCGTTGGTTTTCACCTCGAAAATACATCCCGTGTAGTAGTTTAATCCTCGTGCTAAAGTAATGTCCACTTCGACAAAACGAGTAAGCGTATCTTCGTTTGGATCCAATAGACGTAAATAGGCAAATACATCTTCCAGCTCAGCCACACCGGCCAAACCAACCGTTGACGATGCAAGAACTTCCTTCAAAGCTTGTAGCTTTTCTTCATTTGTTCCGGCAAGCAAAATTATGGGTTCTAAAATAGTTAAATCGCTTTCTACAAAACCACGTTCCAACAATTCTTTGTTTACACCTTCTAAGCCAATCTTGTCGAGTTT
Organism: Sphingobacterium corticis; assembly: GCF_042684745.1. NCBI lineage: Bacteria > Pseudomonadati > Bacteroidota > Sphingobacteriia > Sphingobacteriales > Sphingobacteriaceae > Sphingobacterium > Sphingobacterium corticis. The sequence goes on from NZ_JBHUMA010000004.1 coordinate 417,439, forward strand.
GTCAATAGCAACTGTCATATCGACGATCAATTCCGGCTTTCCGATTACTTCGGCGATGCCGGAGAGTATTTTACGGTTATTGATTTTGATATTGAAATCCTTCAATCCAAGCGCCTCCAATGCTTCCCCATAGATCAATACAAACTCCGCTTCATTAAGCAAGGAAGACGAACCAACTACATCTACATCACATTGGTAAAACTCGCGATAGCGACCGCGTTGCGGACGATCCGCGCGCCAAACCGGTTGAATTTGAAAACGCTTAAATGGCAAACTGATATCGTTCTGGTGCATGACCACGTACCGCGCAAATGGCACCGTCAAATCATAACGAAGTGCTTTTTCTGAAATATGAGGAATTAGTTTCAACGAATTTTTCTCACTCAAAAATGCTTCCGAAGCTTTATTTAAGTAATCTCCAGAATTTAGGATTTTGAAGATCAAACGATCACCCTCCTCACCATATTTACCGGTTAAGGTATTTAAGTTTTCAAAAGAAGGAGTTTGTATTTCGCTGTAACCGTATTTGCGAAAAATTCCGCGCAGCGTATTGAAGATATGATTGCGCTTCTCCATTTCCGCCGGGGAAAAATCGCGCGTACCCTTTGCCAGGGAAGGTTTCACTTGTGCCATACGGCAAAGATAATAGAAGAAAGCGAATTGCTAGACGGCGTCTAAAATTTTAAGGTATTCGCAGGCTTTTTCAGCGGCCAATTTCTCCGCGCTCTTTTTATTGAAGTCCCGACCGATACCACATTCCTCACCGTCCACTAAAACACGAACGGAAAACATTTTATTCGTTTCACCTTCGGGGTTAGCAATCGGCTCAAATTGCACTTCCTTATTGTTGTGCTGACACCATTCAATTAAGCGACTTTTGAAATTGGTTTCCGTCATTTCCAACGTGTGGATATCAACATGCGCTTTTACGATGCGCTCCAATAACAATTCGCGCGTGAATGCATATCCTTTATCCAAGTAAACTGCACCGATTAATGCTTCGAATGCATCCCCCAATAACGAACCTTGCTTTGCAGAGAAATGGATCAAGCGCTTGTCGTACTCAATCAGTTCATTCAATCCCAATTTGCGCGAAAGCTGATTCAAGTTAGCACGTGAAACAATTTTCGATCGCATCTCGGTCAGGAATCCTTCCCCTTTATATGGGTACAATTTGAAAAGCAACTCTGCAATGACTGACCCCAGCACGGCATCACCCAAGAATTCTAAGCGCTCATTGCTATTTTTCACACCTTCTTTGATAGCTACAGCGACCGATTTATGACGGAAAGCCATACGATACAATCGAATATTCCCCGGCACAAAGCCAAGAATATTTTTAAGCTTTTTGTAGTATTTCCGTTGGGGAGAAAGATATAGTTTATAAACTCGAAGCGCCATCCATCGATAGGAAAAAGAAATAGGTAGCCTCATTCAACAGACTACCTATTTAATACTTTATTTATTACTTGTGATATACAATACCATTACGCTTTATACTTTTTCACGATAATGGATGCGTTGTGCCCTCCAAAACCAAAAGTATTACTAAGAGCGACATTAACAACGCGTTTCTGTGCCTTATTAAAGGTGAAATTCAATTTACTATCGATCTCAGGATCGTCTGTAAAGTGATTGATTGTCGGCGGAACGATATCGTTCTGCACGGCAAGAATAGAAGCAATCGTTTCTACTGCACCAGCCGCGCCCAATAAATGGCCCGTCATGGATTTCGTAGAACTTAAGTTCATTTTATAAGCGTGTTCTCCGAACAAACCAAGAATAGCTTTCGGCTCGCTTAAATCTCCAACTGGTGTAGACGTACCGTGAAGGTTGATGTAATCAATATCGGAATAATCAAGTTCCGCATCCTTCACTGCCATATCCATGGATAACTTCGCGCCTAATCCTTCTGGATGAGATGCTGTAATATGGTGTGCGTCGGCACTCATACCGCCTCCCACAACTTCTGCATAAATTTTAGCACCACGTGCTAAAGCGTGCTCTAAGCTCTCTAAAACGATCGCACCAGAACCTTCGCCGGAAACAAATCCGTCACGATCTTTATCGAAAGGACGTGAAGCCGTAGCTGGATCGTCATTACGAGTGGAAAGCGCATGCATTGCGTTAAAACCTCCGATACCAGCTTCATTAACCGTAGCTTCCGAACCGCCAGTAATAATGATATCAGCTCTCCCTAAACGAATGTAGGTAAACGCGTCTATCATAGCATTCGTTGCCGAAGCGCAGGCAGAAACTGCCGAAAAATTTGGCCCGTGAAGACCATAACGCATTGAAATATGGCCGGGAGCAATATCAATAAGCATTTTGGGAATAAAGAAAGGATTGAAACGCGGGGTTCCATCGCCCTTCACATAGTTTGCTACTTCTTCTGTAAAAGTCGTCAAACCACCAATACCAGCTCCCCAAATAACACCAATTCGATTCCGGTTTAATTTATCGAAATCTAAATTAGCATCTTTCACCGCCTCGTCAGTCGAAGCGATGGCGTATTGCACAAAAGGATCAACTTTACGTGCTTCCTTCCGATCCATAAATTGATGCGGATCAAACCCTTTCACTTCACAAGCAAACTGGGTTTTGAATTTTGATGCATCAAAATGCGTAATAGGAGCAGCGCCACTTACACCGTTCACTAATCCGTCCCAATATTCGGGAACGGTATTACCAATAGGTGTAAGTGCGCCTAATCCTGTAACAACTACTCTTTTAAGCTCCATTAATTATGCTTGGCCTAATAAAAATGTTAGTTTACGTTCTTTTCTAAATAAGCGATAGCTTGACCAACTGTACTGATGTTTTCCGCTTGATCGTCTGGAATAGCAACGTTGAATTCTTTTTCAAATTCCATGATCAACTCAACAGTGTCAAGTGAGTCTGCACCTAAATCGTTAGTGAAAGAAGCCTCAGGTGTAACTTCGTTTTCATCAACACCTAATTTTTCAACGATAATAGCTTTTACTCTTGATGCGATATCTGACATGATTCTCTAATTTAATTGTTTAATAAATCTGTGCAAAGAAAAATAAATTTACTCAAAAATCAAACTGCGATTTTGAGAAATACGAATTAAGAACAAATCAGCAGGGCTGTTGTTTTATAAATACACTTTTCTTATAAGACTATTGTGTTCAATAATAGGTATTATTATAAGATTACGCAACTAAAATTGTGCAAACCGTTGGTTATTGTAAAAATCCTTAGCTTTGTAAAACCGACTAACGTCAGATAGTTTGTGAGTAAAATTACCTTTAAATTAGAAACAGATTTTGACCTTGAGCTCGACTTTGTGCTTATCGGCATCAGTTCAACGCTTCGAGATTATCGTTTATGCCACTTCGTGAATAAGCATACCAATCTGCAATTCACGCATGGAAAAGAAGATTATATTGATCATAAAGGAATCCCAAAAGAAAAGCCGCGAAACGAGATGGATTACCATATTGTGTATGAACAAAAGCGCGGAAAACCGTCAGTAAAGCAACATTTCTCCACGTTCCGTTATGCACAATCTACTTACGATCATGAGTACTATTTAATAAGCAATCGAGGCGAGGAAGGTGGATTGTTGATCCCTGAAGCAGCTAACTTCGACTACTTTATATTGATTAAACATTTCATCGATGATGATGATTTAAAAACTTTAATCGACAGCTTAAAGAGTATCGTAGATATACTCCTTGTGAAAGAAATCGACCCAATTATATTGAAATCCAAAGAAAATCTGATATTTTAGCGCTTTATTATAGTGTATTTGATACACTTAAGCGATTAAGCTGATAAACTGCATGTTAATATGATGCATCGCTGGTAAAATAATTTGAATTAAAAAAACATAAACATAAAAGTAAATGGAAAAGCTGAAAAAGCGGACCAAGATTGTTGCTACAATTGGCCCCGCTTCATCCAACAAAGAAGTGTTAACTCGTTTGATCGCAAAAGGTGTAGACGTTTGTCGTCTCAACTTTTCACACGGTGCACAAGAAGATCACCTAAAAGTGATCAACACCATCAATGAGATCAATCAGGAAAACCCATTCAACGTTGGTATCCTTGCCGACCTTCAAGGTCCGAAAATTCGTATCGGAAAAATGAAGGAAGGTGGAGCGATCTTAGTTAATGGTAGTCGTGTAGAAATTACTACGAAAGAAAAGATCGGTGATGAAAACAGCATCTACATTACTTACGAAAACTTCCCGAACGACGTTAAGGAAAACGAAATCATCTTGTTAGATGATGGTAAACTGCAATTGCGCGTAATCTCTACCAACCGTAAAGACACCGTAACCTGTGTGGTTGTTCACGGCGGTATCCTTACCTCACGTAAGGGTGTCAACTTGCCAAACACAAAAGTTTCTATCCCTTCTCTAACGGAAGAAGATTTAGACAACTTGAACTTCGCACTCGATCACGGTGCAGATTGGATCGCGATGTCATTCGTGCGTTCGGCGGAAGATATTATTCAGTGTAAAGAAATCCTTGCTAAAAAAGGTTCTCAAGCAAAGATCATTGCAAAAATTGAGAAGCCGGAAGCGATTGAAAATATCGACGCAATTATTGCGGAAACAGATGCGATCATGGTTGCTCGTGGCGATTTGGGTGTTGAACTTCCGATGGAAGAAGTACCTGGATTGCAAAAAATTATCGTTCAGAAATGTCGTGATTTATCTAAACCGGTAATTATCGCTACGCAGATGTTGGAAACAATGACCAATACACCTCGCCCAACTCGTGCAGAGGTGAATGACGTAGCAAACTCGGTATTGGACGGTGCTGATGCAGTGATGTTGAGCGGTGAAACTTCTGTTGGTGAATTTCCTGAAATCGTTATCGAAACGATGGCAAAAATCATCACGCACGTAGAATCAACTTCTTATCCATATTATAGCTCAAAAGATACTGGCGAATCGGTGAACATTACAAAAGTAGCTGATGCTATTTGCGGAAGTTCTATCTTCTTGGCAGAAAAAACGGACGCATCTGCGATTGTTGCGATGACTTCATCTGGTTATACGGCATTGGAGATTTCCAGCTACCGCCCGAATGCAGATATTTATGTGTTCACAGGTAACAAGAAATTATTGAATATGCTTAGTTTAGTATGGGGTGTTCAAACGTTCATTTACGAGAAATTCGAAAGTACTGACGGTACAATCCAAGATGTAAACGAGTTGTTGAAAGAACACAAACTAGTTACGCCAGGACAAATCGTGATCAACACGGCTTCTACGCCATTACACGAAAAAGGCAGAACAAACACAATCCGTGTATCTGAAGTAAAATAATGCTCGATTAAGCATATTTTAAACTATATTGAGCAGTCGCCAAATTGATTTTGGCGGCTGTTCTTGTTTTGAGGAACGTTGATTCTAGCCAATCGCCTGTTAAATTGTGTTAAAGGCATTTTAAGCAGCGTTTTGCCTAATTACTTTTGCAATAATGAAGAAAAGAAGTATTACCCTAATTATATGGTTTATGTCGGTGGCGCTATTAGGCGTTACTGCCATGCAATACTACTTCATCCGACAATCCTACTTGCAAAAATCAAAAATATTTGATGAAACGGTAAAAGCTTCGTTGGCTATTGTGGCCAATAAGATTGAGCGTCAGGAGGTTTATGAGTTTACAACGAAGCAAGCAAGAATCAACCAAGAAAAATTTGCAGAGGATAAAAAGTTACAAAAAGAGAAAGAAGTTATCCTAGCAGAGCAAATCGCCTTGCAGGATCAAATTAATAAGCTCCGCACGAAGGACTTTGAGGCACGCGATCTTTACCGCAATGAGGAAGAAGATTTAAAACGCAATTTCCCAAATGCAGCTTATGTAAATAACGTTTTTTTTGAAACCTACGTTCGTCGACCCGACTACCGCAACCTAATTACTTTCTCTATCGAGAAAAGCTACGATATCCAAGATCCCACTCTACCGTTGATATCAACGACTGTAGGCGCACGTAAGCGTATTCCAGAAATACTTGCACGTGATGATAGCACGCGATTCGTAATTCCCATCGTTGATGATGGCACATTAAATGTACACTCTTTCGTTTGGGCTACACTCCCCCCTATCAATGATGCAAAAACCATTTTGCAACTGCAGGAAGTGGAGAAAAAACTCCGAGATCTTAACTTCAAAAAATTAGCGGTTGCCACTAGTTTGTATGACACAGTAGCGATTATCGGGGGAAAGGATAGTCAGGTTATCAATGATATTACGGCGAGTATAGCCATGTCGAAGCGCCCTTTGAAGGACCGCATTAAACCGGAGCTAGCAATACATTATTTAGAGAAAGAGTTATATAACCGCGGAATTGCTTCGCCGTTTTTTATGCAGATTCGTCCGCGGCCAAACGCTGCGCCGATAATCCAAGCGGCCTATAACGTGGATGACGAGGATTTCCAACGAATTGATAATGCTACCGAATACGCCACACCACTTTTTCAAGGAGATCAAGGACGGTCGCCGGGTTTGCTTTCTATTTATTTCCCATCAAAAGAAAGTCATATCGCCGGAAACATGAGCTTTATGGTAGCGGGTGTCTTGGCGTTACTTTCTTTATTGGTTGGCTGTTTTGCCTATACGCTTACCATCATTTTCCGCCAAAAGAAAATATCCGAGATGAAAACAGATTTCATCAACAACATGACGCACGAGTTTAAAACGCCAGTAGCTACGATTATGATTGCCAGCGAATCGCTTCGCGACAAAGAAATAGCTTCTAATGAAACGCGTGTCGCCAAATTGGCGAATATCATCTACGATGAAAATGTCCGACTGGGATCGCATATCGAACGCGTGCTCAACATCGCACGCTTAGAAAAAGAAAACCTGAAAATGGAACGCACGAAAGTGCATGTAAATGATCTTGCAAACAGCGTATTGGATAGCATGCAATTGCAGTTACAAAAAGCTGAAGGCCAGTTTCACATCGATTTATCAGCTGCCAAAGATGTCGTGATTGGCGACGAGCTACATTTATCAAATGTGATGTTCAACCTGATTGATAACGCCATTAAGTACAGCACGGAAACACCGGATATCACCGTGCGTACCTACAACACGAAAAACACCATCGTGCTATCTGTTGCGGATAAAGGCGTAGGTATGTCAAAAGATCATCAGGAAAAAATCTTCGATCAATTCTACCGCATCCCGACTGGAAATATCCACAATGTGAAGGGATTTGGATTGGGTTTGAGTTATGTTAATAATATTATTAAAATTCTGAATGGAAAAATCACGGTAAAAAGTGAGAAGGATAAAGGCACACAATTTGAAGTAACACTACCGTTGATGAGTTCCGAACAAGCTTAATCGGACCATTCATCACATTTTTAAATAGAAATCTATGTCTCAAAAAATACTACTCGCAGAAGACGATCCAAATTTGGGCGATCTTTTGAAAGATTATCTGGAACTTAAAGGAAAGTTTGATGTGGTGCTGTGCAAAGACGGTGTCGAAGCAATGGATGCTTTCCGAAAGGACGAGTTTGATCTATGCATATTCGACGTTATGATGCCGAAGAAAGACGGCTTTTCCTTAGGTAAAGATGTCCGCAAAGTAGATCAAACTGTACCTATTATTTACGCGACTGCGAAAGGTATGATGGAAGATAAAACGCAAGCTTTCGAATTAGGCGGAGATGATTATATTACCAAACCTTTCCGCGTTGAGGAATTACTGTTACGTATTAACGCCTTATTGAAAAGAGCTTCCAGAGATAAAGAAGATGAAACTCCCGATAAGTTTGAGGTTGGTGGCTATTTCTTCGATTATACCAGTCAAGTTATTTCTTACAAAGGTCAGCAACAAAAGCTTTCTACCAAGGAAGCGGAATTGCTTCGATTGCTTTGCCTGAAGAAAAACGATGTACTTACACGCGAGGAAGCATTGGTAAAAATTTGGCACGACGACAATTACTTTACCGGCCGCAGTATGGATGTGTTTTTGAGTAAACTTCGCAAATATCTAAAGGAAGATCCAAACGTTGAAATTGTAAATGTTCATGGTAAAGGCTACAAATTATTAGTAAGTTAATAGCCTACCTACTGGATTTCATTTTAAATTTTGAATTTCTACTTTCGTTCTATAACTTTGTAGTGCTTATAGAGAAAGGCAGAGGGAATAGACCCGTTGAAGCCTTAGCAACCTGTCGCTTGAACAAGGTGCTACATTCTACTTCTACCTGCGAGGGACTAATAGGGGAAAGATAAGCTGAAGTCACTGTTTCTTGTGGCCTTCTCTAATAGCAAAATTATCAATTGAAAATAAAAATTAGAGAATAAAACTATGTTAACGACAAACAACTTAGGTTACCCAAGAGTAGGTCCTTTTCGAGAGCTAAAAAAAGCAAACGAAGCTTACTGGGCAAAAAAGATTACCAAAGAAGAACTTCTTAATACCGCAAAAAGTATCCGCGAAGCCAACTGGAAACTGCAAAAAGAAAACGGCATCGCGCTTATTCCTTCCAACGATTTTTCTTTTTATGACCAAGTATTGGATTTGACTTTAACGGTAGGTGCTGTGCCTGCACGTTACGAATCATTATTGGACAAGATTGATGGTGAATATAATTTAGATTTATACTTTGCTTTAGCACGTGGTTTCCAGGCGGAAGGCGTCGACGTAACAGCAATGGAGATGACGAAGTGGTTTGATACAAACTACCACTACATGGTTCCTGAATTCACGAAAGATCAAACTTTCGAGTTGACCTCCGAAAAATTCTTGAACGAATATAACGAAGCAAAAGCGTTAGGTCTAGATACAAAACCTGTTTTGATCGGCCCCATCACATACCTATTATTGGGTAAAGAAAAAGAAGCTGGTTTCGAGCGCATTGATTTGATCGATCGCTTATTGCCTGTTTACGAAGAAATTGTAAGCAAACTGGCGGCAGCTGGCGCTCAATTTATTCAAATCGATGAGCCTTATTTGGCGTTAGATATCGACGAGAAAGTAAAAGCACTTTATAAAACTGTTTTCGAAAAATTAAATGCTGCGGCTGGTGATACGAAGCTGATCGCAACGACTTATTTCGAAGCGTTGAAAGATAACGAAGATTTAGCATTGAATCTTCCAGTTCACGCTTTACACATTGATTTAGTTCGTGGTGAAGATCAGCTAGACACGATTTTAGCGAAAGTTCCAGCTTCACTTACTTTGTCATTAGGCGTGGTAGAAGGCCGTAATATTTGGAAAAACGACTACGAAAAATCTTTGGCAAAGATCAAACAAGCTGTTGATGCTTTGGGTAAAGATCGCGTTTGGGTTGGTCCTTCTTCTTCCCTACTACACGTTCCTTTCGACTTAGATAACGAGAAAAACGAAGAATCGCTTCCGGCGGAAGTTAAAAACTGGTTGGCTTTCGCAAAACAAAAATTAGCGGAGGTAAAAGATTTAGCTGTTTTGGCTGATGGCGAAGTAGATGCAGCAACCACTGCTCGTTATGAAGCAAACAAAGAAGCGGCAGAAAGCCGTCGCACATCTCCTTTGATCCACAAACCGGATGTTAAAAGCCGTGTGAGCAATATCACTGATGCAGATGCGACACGTACGTCGGTATTTGCAAAACGTAAAGAAGCGCAGAAAGCTAAGTTTGGTTTGCCAGATTTCGCAACAACAACGATCGGTTCATTCCCACAAACAAAAGATGTACGTAAGTGGCGCGCAGATTTGAAAAAAGGCGTTATCACGCAAGAAGAATACGATAAAGCAATTGCTGAAGAAACGGAGAACACGATCCGTTTACAAGAGCAATTGGATATCGACGTGTTGGTACACGGAGAATTCGAGCGTAATGACATGGTAGAATATTTCGGTGAGCAGTTGGCAGGATACGCGTTTACGCAGTACGGTTGGGTACAATCCTACGGTTCTCGTTGTGTGAAACCTCCAATTATTTATGGAGATGTTTATCGTCCGCAAGATATGACTGTCCGTTGGTCTTCTTACGCGCAGTCCTTGACAGATCGTCCGGTAAAAGGTATGTTGACCGGACCGGTTACGATTTTGCAATGGTCATTCGTTCGTAATGATCAACCACGTTCTACCACCACTTATCAAATCGCTTTAGCGATCTTGGATGAAGTTCAAGCATTAGAAAAAGCAGGAATCAAAATCATTCAGATCGATGAGCCGGCAATTCGTGAAGGCTTACCGTTACGCAAAGCGGATCAGAAAGATTACTTAAACTGGGCAGTTCGTTCGTTCCGTGTATCGTCTTCAAATGTAGATGATGATACGCAAATCCACACGCACATGTGTTACTCGGAATTTAACAACGTTATTGAGGATATTGCTGCGATGGATGCAGATGTTATTACTATCGAAACATCTCGTTCTCAAATGAAATTATTGAATGCTTTTGCTGGTGATTTCAAATACCCGAACGATATCGGTCCTGGTGTTTATGATATTCACTCGCCTCGTGTGCCTAGCAAAGACGAGATGGTGGATTTGTTGCGCAAAGCGAAAGCAGTAGTTCCAGCGGAGCAATTGTGGGTAAATCCAGACTGTGGATTGAAAACACGTGCTTGGCCAGAAACCAAAGCTGCGTTGGAATCCATGGTAGAAGCTGCCAAGATCTTACGCGCTGAATAATACTTATAATCACACATAACTATTTTTCAAATCCCGAAGTGAGCGAATTCACTTCGGGATTTTTGTTAATTAACGATTTCTTGAAGATATAATTTGTTCCACATCAAACATTAGCTAAAATGTGCTGTTTTGTAGTATAAAAGAACGATTATGAAAAGATTTATACCTATGACATTGCTATTTGCAATGGTCGCGAACTTATTGACAAGTTGTCAAGTTATTGAAGGCATTTTCAAAGCAGGTGTATGGACCGGCGTGATTGCGGTAGTTGTGGTTGTTGCTTTAATTATTTGGATTATTGCTAAGGTTGCAGGCGGAAGAAAATAGCAATTCTCAGCATAACACAACATTACCTGTATAAAAAAATAGGCTCATCGTTACTGATGAGCCCATTTTTTTAAGTGATTTTTGAGTTCGTTATGCTTAAGCAGTTTCTTCTTCTTGCTTAGAAAGAACGAGCTTGCGAACAATCCACTTCTCAATCTCTACGATAATAAAGACAGCTAAACCTAAGTATACGGGATATTGCCAAAATGATAATTCCAATGGCTGAGTACCGAAAATACGATTCATGAATGGCAAGTAAGTGATCGCTGCTTGTAAAGCAAATAGTAAAACTGCAACAATGTAAATGGCGTTGTTGGTAAAAAACTTACTATCGAACGCTGTTCCATGAATACTCCGACAATTGAACAAATGAAACAACTGCGAAATTACTATGGTTTGCATCGTAACTGTTCGTATAGTATCATTGTTCACGCCTTGATCCGTTAGATACTGCACCAAGTACAATGTTCCTCCAGCAATAACAACAGAAACAAAAACGATCCTCCAGATAAAGTATCCGCTTAACAATGGTTCCTTTGCATTTCGCGGCTTCCGTTTCATAGTACCTTCTTCTATTCCTTCAAAAGCTAGCGCTAAGGAAACAGTTACAGATGTAACCATATTGACCCATAGAATCTGCAAAGGCGTGAGTGGCATAATATATCCAAACAGAATACTAGCCATTATCAATAAACTCTCTGCTCCGTTTGTAGGTAAAATAAAAAGGATTGTTTTCTTAAGGTTGTCATATATTCGCCGGCCTTCTTCTACGGCATCCACGATCGTTCGGAAATTATCATCAGCAAGCACCATCTCGGACGCGTCCTTTGTTACTTCCGTTCCTTTTATTCCCATGGCAATCCCAACATCCGCTTTCTTTAATGCTGGAGCGTCATTAACACCATCACCAGTCATTGCACATATTCGTCCTTCGGCCTGTAAGGCTTCCACCAAGCGCAGTTTGTGTTCAGGACTGGTGCGAGCGAAAATATCATATTCTAAAACGGCTTTACGCATTTCCTGATCACTCATCTTTTCTAGATCAGCACCCCGACAAGCTTTCTCCCCATCGCCAATTCCCATTTCTTTACCAATCGCTTTCGCGGTATCAACGTGATCTCCGGTAATCATTTTTACGCGTATTCCTGCATCTGCACAAATCTTGATCGCTTCTATAGCCTCTTCTCGAGGCGGATCAATAATGCCGGCAAGGCCTACCAAAATAAGATCTTCCTCCAAATCGTCATGATCAATGTCAGAATTTCCAGAAGGAACCTGTTTATAACCGGCTGCAATTAATCGTTTTCCTTCTTTAGCTAAGTTAGTAATCTGTTCTTTCCAATACTGCAAGTCTAGGTCTACTGCTTCGCCATCATCATTAAGTTGCTTCGTCGCCAATTCAAGCAAACGATCAGGTGCGCCCTTCACATACATAACAGCATCCGTGTCTTCCTCCACCAATGTTGCCATATATTTGTAATCCGAATCGAAAGGTATTGTCGCTATGCGCTTTGGCTTTTCTTCATCTAATCCGCTTTTTTTATAAACGGTAACTAAAGCTCCTTCGGTGGGATCGCCTTTAATAATCCATTCGCCCTTTTTATTTTTATCGATTGATGCCTCGTTACAGACGTAAATACATTGAAGGAAACGTTTCAGTCCACTGTCGTCTTGAACATCGATTGTTTTATCATTCTGTTGAATATCGCCATCTTCCGGTGCGTATCCAATGCCCGTCACTTCATAATGTTGATTATGAAGGATTACATCTTTTACGGTCATTTCATTTTTTGTCAGTGTACCTGTTTTGTCCGAACAAATCACAGATACCGAACCTAGGGTTTCTACGGATGGAAGATTACGCACAATGGCATTCCGCTTAGCCATATTTTGTACACCTATCGCTAATATAATCGACAGAATGGCTGGTAAACCTTCTGGAATAGCGGCGACAGCTAGTCCAATGGCGGATAACAACAATTCTTCCGTATCGTAATCTCTAAAATAAAATCCGAATGCAAAGGTTCCGGCAGCTAAAAACAGCGTAGCTAAAGCGACTGTCTTACCAAATTGACTTGTTTGGCGAAGCAATGGCGTTGTTAGTTGAGCGACATCGGACATCATCTGATTAATTTTTCCGATTTCGGTGTTCCTCCCTACAGCTACTACTATTCCTTTACCTGTTCCATTGCTAACCGTTGTGCTAGTGTACGCCATATTATTGCGATCACCTAAATCCACATCTTCTTCGATCGTGTCGGTGCGTTTCTCCGACGATTCCGATTCTCCAGTAAGTGCCGATTCTTCAATCTTTAAATTATCCGATTCGAACAATCGTAAGTCTGCTGGCACCTTATCACCAGCTGAAAGGAGAACAATATCACCTAATACAACATCTGTAGCATCAATTTCCTTGCGTTTGCCTTCTCGTAAAACAGTTGCTTTCAGCGAAAGAATTCCTTTTATACTTTCCAAAGCCTTTTCGGCCTTCCCTTCCTGCACAAAACCAATTGTCGCATTGATAATAGCCACCAAGATGATAACAATAGTATCGGTGTAGTGACCTAAGATGGTAGTAATTACTGCGGCTACGAGTAAAACATAAATAAGCACGTCATGGAAATGCTTAAAAAAACGTACGATATCGCTTTGCTTTTTCTTTTGCGGAAGCTCGTTTGGTCCATGCTTTTCCAATAATTTATTCGCGGTGCTACTACTTAATCCGTCTGAACTGTCGGTCTTCAACGAAGAAATGACATCCTCTACATCCTTCGCGTGCCACGACCTATTATTATCCTTATGCTCGTTAGAATTTTCCATTTTTGCTATTAATTGCTCGGTTTCAGCTTTGCTTAATTATTGTTGTAACAAGCAAATACACACAACTGTTTGATAAAATTCGACATCGACGGGATAGGTTGATAGCTACTATTTATCTTTGATTATGAATTATTGATTTGATGATCGTAGTTTTGCATTTTCTCAGGGAAAAAGAATTATGGCTATCCAAAGAAGCAAGAAGAAGAAATTTTCAAACAAAACGAAAAAAAAAGCTAGTAATAAAATAGTACGCTGGATCGGCCGCGTATTATTAGCCTTGTTTGCGTTGAGTATATTTTGGGTAATCGTTCTGCGTTTTATAAATCCACCTATTACTTATCTAATGGTGAAGCGTGGTTTTGAATGGAAGGAGAAAGGAAAAGGATTCAAGATTGAAAAGGATTGGCTTGCTTACGAGGAAATTTCAACCAATCTGAAGAAAGCCGCTTTGGCGGGTGAGGATGCTTTCTTTATGACGCACCACGGCTTTGACACGAAGGCGATCGAAAAAGCATTGCAAAGAAATAAAACCGGTGGTGCTTTGCGTGGCGGTAGCACAATAAGTCAGCAGGTTGCAAAAAATGTATTCCTTTGGCCAGCTCGTTCTTGGTTTCGAAAAGGCCTGGAAACCTATTTTACCGTACTGATCGAAATATTTTGGTCGAAAAAAAGAATTTTGGAGGTTTACCTAAACGTGATTGAAATGGGACAAGGCGTTTATGGCGCCGAAGCGGCCTCGCGCTACTACTTCAGCAAATCTGGTAAAAGCTTAACTAGAAAAGAAGCCGCTTTAATTATTGCAATCTTACCCAATCCTAGAAAATGGGATGCGCGCCGACCTTCCCCTTATATCAACCGACGCGCGAATAGTATTGTTCGTTATTTAAATCACTATACCATTCCGGAATAGCAACTATTTTTTATTCCACTCTGCCATACCGCCGAAATAAACGAAGATCTTTTCAAAACCTTGTTGTTGCAAATAGGAAGAGGCTATAGCTGCGCGGTCGCCGCTTTGACAATAAATGGCCACGGGCAACTCTTTAGAAAGCGATTGAAAATGCTTAGGTAATGTTCCAACAAAATGATTAATTGCGCCATCAATATGGCCATTCTCATACTCCGAAGCATTGCGTACGTCCACTAACTGCAGATTTTCCGTATCACGTATAAGTTCCTTTAGTTCCGATTGAGTAACGGCTTTTGTTTTGGTACTTGCTGCCACGAGAAAATCAGCGTCAGTAGAAGAAAGATATCCGCGAACGCGGTCCATTCCTATACGCATCAATTTACGAACCGCATCTTCCGATTTATCTTCGTCAACAATCAAAACGATATCATGTTGATAATTCAACATCCATCCACACCACGTGGCGAAACTATTATTTAACTGAATATTCAACGTTTTTGGAAGGTGTCCTTCAGCAAAAGCAAATTTTGCGCGTGTATCTACAACTTGTACACCTTCCTGTTGCGCTTCCAACACATCATCTAAACGCAGTTTTTCGACAGTCGGCACTTCCAACAAAAGCGGACGATCTGTTTTATTACGCACCTTCATTTCCGCGAAATACGTCGGCGCAGCTGGCTGTCCTTCCAATAATTGCCTAACGAATTGATCTTGTTGCGAAGATTGCAAAGCCCAATTACGAATTTTCTCGTAACCTACCGTGCTGTTTGGAACTGCTCCCAAGGCCTTTCCACACGAGGAACCAGCTCCGTGTCCAGGCCAAACCTGTACATATTCCGGCAAAGCCGCAAATTGTTGCAACGACTCGAACATTTGCTTTGCGCCTGCTTCTTTCGAGCCAGATATTCCCGCTGCTACCTCCAACAAATCCGGCCGACCCACATCACCGACAAATACAAAATCTCCGGTAAACAACATCACCGGATGATTCGTCGCGGGATGATCGGTTAGCAACAAACTGATACTTTCTGGCGTATGACCAGGCGTATGTAGCACCTTGAAAGTCAGATTTCCAACCACAATTTCATCTCCGTGCTTTAAACCTTCGTGTGCAAACTCATATTGCCAATCTGCACCGCCTTCGTCCGACAAATACATTTTCGCTTGCGTCAAAGCAGCCAATTCCCGCGTTCCACTTAGAAAATCTGCATGAATATGCGTTTCCGTCAACTTGGTAATTCGCAAATTTTGTTGTTTCGCGATTTCTAAGTAGGTATCCACATCTCGCTTCGCATCGACAACAATCGCCTCGCCAGTTGCTTGGCAACCAATTAAATAACTGGCTTGCGCTAAACTTTTATCATATATCTGTTGAAAAAACATCTAACTATTTTTCTAAAGTAAAACCTCTCGAATGAATATGTATAACCCCATGGCAAGTACAAACCATCCAAAACCAACCTTTAATTTTTCGCCATCCATTTTCTTAGCGATCATCGCTCCAAAGAAAATTCCGATAATAGAAAATGCAGAAAAAATAAGCAGTAAGGTCCAATTTATCGGTTTGTCATCAATTTCCCAATATCCCAGAAACCCAACAAGCGAATTGAATGCCACAATAAACAAAGAGGTTCCAATCGCACGCTTCATGGCCATCCGAGCGGAGATAACCAACGTCGGAATAATAAGAAATCCACCTCCAGCACCGACCATACCCGTAACGATCCCCAACGTAATTCCTTTGAAAAACACCGAAAGATAGTTGAACTTTTTGGGCTCATCAAACTGATCATTAGAATCAGGACGATCTCGAATCATCGAAGCGGAGGCTAACAACATGACGATGGCAAACAGTACCATGACCATAGTTTGCTTAGAAAACGCAAATGCTGAGTCCGAAAACAAAATAGCAGGAATACTAGGCATGATGAAAGTGCGCGTGAAGAGCACCATAAAGATCGAGGGTATGCCGAAGTAGAAAACCACCTTGTAGTCCACCATTCCCTCAAGGGCTTTTCGAAATCCGCCGATGAGTGAACTAATCCCTACAATAAAAAGTGAATAAGCTGTTGCTGTCAACGGCTCAATATCCAAACAATAAACTAAAATGGGAATGGTTAGAATAGAACCGCCACTGCCGATAAGTCCAAGCGAAACACCAATCAAAATGGCCAAAGCATACCCTAATAATTCCATCATTGTTCACGAAATTATCAGTTTTTACAGAAGCTAACTAATTAATTATGATATATTTAAAAACATAAACTATACAGATTTAATAGATTATGTTAATCATTTGCTTTTCCGTCCATCCAGTCATCTTGCAAATCATCGATATCACGGCGATCTTTTTTGGTAGGGCGCCCGGTGCCACGATCGCGCTTGAGGACAGGGGCATGGAATACCGACTTGAACGCATAGGTTTCTTCTTCGGGCGTATGATCTTCGTAATGCTGTACGGCAGTTTTAGCATCAGCACGCCGTTCTAATAACCCAGTTACCAAAATCACCTTGCGTTCTACACCCTTCTGAATGGAAAATGTTTCGCCCACCTTTACAATGTAGGATGGTTTTACGTTTTGCCCATTCAACTTTACACGCCCTGCTTTACAAGCTTCCGTTGCCAAACTCCGCGTTTTAAAAATTCGGATTGCCCACAAGTATTTATCGATACGTAATTTTTCAGATGCTTCTGCCATACGCAAACTTACTTATCTCTGAACTGATTTACAAGATTGTGGATTTTTGAGCTAAATTGCAATCCAACTCACTTTGGTCTCTTCTATTTTTTAATGAGTTATTAATAAATCATCAAGTAAATTAATCAATTCCACACCTCGAAGGTTTTTAGCAACGATCTTTCCATTTGGATCTAAAAGAAAATTTGATGGAATAGAATTAATGCCAAATATTTTTGCAGCATGGCTGTTCCAACCTTTATAATCTGCAGATTGAAACCATTCTAACCCATCCTGAGAAATAGCGTCTGCCAACGCATCTTTTTGATCGGGCTTATCTAACGAAATACCTAATATTTCAAAATTATGTTTTTTGTAAGTTCGGTATGCCTTGACCAAATTTGGATTCTCCTCTCGGCACGGTCCGCACCAACTTGCCCAAAAATCAATTAACAAATATTGACCTTTAAAATCAGAAATACTAACCTTTTCTCCGGACAGTAGTGGTAGGGAGATATCAGGAGCTATCGAACCAATAGCCGTTTTACCTACAGATTCCAATTGAAGACTTATCTCCCCACCTAATGGCGTAGATTTCAATTCTTCGGAAGTGGCATTAAATACTTGCAAGGATCGATCGGCAAATTGTTCTTGGCCAGCGACAAAAGCTAAACTAATCAGGCTCAAATAGGAACAAGGATGTTTTTCTGCAAAATCGAGATGCGCTGAATAACTCTCATCCATTAAACGCTGTTCGCGTGCAACAAATTTTGATAATATAGCCGAATCAGTTTGCTCAAGTTCAGTAAGCGCATAAAACTCGGTGTTTAACGCTGAAAACTTCCTATTAATCGACTTTTGCATCTCTTGTTGCGTCGCATATTCATCATTTATCAACGAGCCATCAATCACGGTATTTTTCAAGGAATCAGGTGATGTCATTTCTACAGATGAGGCATGCAAATAGAAACGAACATGATCTATTACTTCACCTTTATCGATTTTTTCAACATATGGGTTTTTATGTAGATACATCGCCGCCAGAACTGGATACTCAATATTGCCTTCAAAAGTAAAACGTCCATCGTGCACAAAAGCCGAGTCAGTTACCGTCGCTTCATCCAAATTGTATATCAAATAAATCCTAGAGCCATCTTTAATCTTGGAGAAATGACCTTCAATTTTATACAGATTTTGTGTGAAGGCAAAAAATGGTAGAAGAGCCAATATTACGAATGGAAATTTAAATATCATGATAGTCAAGTTCTAACCGGATACATTTTGTGCTAAAATAAGATTTTCACCGATATCACAACGACATAGGACTTTAAAATAAATGTCCACATGAGCATTTCAATACAAATACATGCTCACAATGAGCGTTTTGGTCGCTCGCGTAGAACAAATTCCTTATATTGTAAGGTAATCAACTTTACCCATAAACTTTACTTTCAGCATAAAACATGGTTCTCCACGCTTTAAGATTCCGCTTTCTCATAGCTTCGGTAGTTTTTTTCGTCGTCTTTGCTGGGCTATTTTCATGCAATCAGTTTCAACAGGAAGAAGCAGCCTCCGATGGTGTGAACTACGTAGCTATAAAAAGTCCAGATACAGCTTACCTAACGTTGAGTAAGCATGGAGATCGTTTTTTCGGAAAATTGTTGATCCGCAAACCGGGATTAGTCGTAGAATTTGGAGAAGTTCGCGGCGAAATAAAGGATGATATTTTTATCGGCGATTATCCCTATTTGCCATTTGGAGATCGCTATCACAAACGAAAAGGTTTCGCTTTGAAGGATAGTAGCGGTTATCTAATTAGGGGTTACGGAACGCATCATATCTATATGGGAATCCCTTATTTAGTGGAAGGAACCATCAGCTTTCCGCAGGATGGGTTTGTGTTTGAGCGAACATCTGTGAAACACGAGGAATAGCATGCGCTTATTTTCTAACATCCCGCAATTACATTTCCGCAAAATTTGGCATCTTTGTACTACAACATTCTATTTTGTTTAAGAATTATACGCATCCATGTTAGAGAATTACAAAAAATTAGTAGAAGAGGCTTGGGAGAACCGTCAGCTTCTAGAGTATAAAGAATATTTTGAAGCGATTCATTCTGTCATCCAACGTTTGGATTTAGGTGAATTGCGCGTAGCCGAACCAATTGGATCGCGCTGGCATGTGAACGACTGGATTAAGAAAGCCGTTATTTTATATTTCCCGATTCGCGAAATGAGCGTAATCGAAAATACGCCGTTTATCTACCACGATAAGATGGCGCTAAAAACAAACTACAAAGAATTGGGCGTTCGCGTAGTGCCTGGAGCTTCCGCGCGTTACGGTGCTTATTTGGCAAAAGGCGTGATTATGATGCCATCTTACGTGAATATCGGTGCGTATGTGGACGAAGGTACTATGGTGGACACGTGGGCAACAGTAGGTTCTTGTGCGCAGATCGGAAAGCATGTTCACCTTTCCGGTGGTGTTGGTATCGGTGGTGTTTTGGAGCCAGTTCAAGCAGCACCGGTTGTGATTGAAGATAACGTATTCGTAGGTTCGCGTGCGATCGTAGTAGAAGGTGTTCGCGTGGAAACGGAAGCGGTTTTGGGAGCGAATGTGGTATTGACTGCATCTACAAAAATTATCGATGTTTCCGGATCGGAGCCTATAGAATACAAAGGCGTCGTTCCAGCACGTTCGGTCGTGATTCCTGGATCGTACACCAAGAAATTCCCAGCAGGAGAATATCAAGTTCCTTGCGCACTGATTATCGGACAACGTAAAGAATCCACCGATAAGAAAACATCGTTGAACGATGCGTTGCGTGAGCATAACGTAGCGGTTTAAGCATTTTATATGCACGGAAAAACAACATATGTTGACCGAAATGATGTCGCCAAAGCTTTAGAAGTACTTAAAGCTGGCGGCATCATTTTGTATCCGACCGATACGATTTGGGGAATCGGTTGCGACGCAACCAATCCGGAAGCTGTCGAAAAAGTATTCGCATTGAAAGGGCGTGATCAAGCCAAAAGCATGATTTTGCTGTTACATAATGAAAATCAGCTGGCAAGTTACGTCAACGACATTCCTGATGTAGCTTATGAATTGATTGAAGTGACGGATCGGCCGTTGACAATTATTTATTCGCAATCCAAAAACCTTCCTGCAAGCACGGTAGCTGCCGATGGTTCTGTGGCTATTCGCGTAGCCGATCATCCATTTTGCCAGCAATTATTACAACGTTTTCGGAAACCAATTATTTCCACCTCTGCCAATCTTAGCGGACAATCTTCGCCCGCTAATTTCTCAGAAATTGATGTGGCGATAATTGAAGGCGTGGATTACGTGGTAGAGTTTGGACAACATGATATGAAATCACAAAAACCTTCCATGATTATGAAGTTGGGTTCCGGTGGTCAATTTGAATTTATTCGCAAATAAACATACTAAAGATGATGAAAAAGTGGTTCACCTTATTGTTCTCGCTAATAGCGGGATTTTCTATTGCTTTCGCACAGCAAGCCGACATTCCATCTGCTCAACCCGGCGTGCAATATGGCAAAAAAATTGACGCAAAAAATGCACTTTCTGGCCAACAATTGGATAAAAAGCTAGCTAAATCTTCCGACGAGTTTACTGGAAAACTGGAAGGTGAAGTAGTTCAGGTTTGCAAGAAAAAAGGATGTTTTATTACATTGAAGCGCGAGGGCGACGCAGATCCAATTATGGTTCGTTTTACGGATTACGGTTACTTCATGCCGCAGGATATTGTTGGAAAAACGGTCGTCTTGGAAGGCAAAGCGAAAGTGAAAGAAAGATCAGTAGCGAAGCTACAGCATGATGCGAAGGATTTAGGAAAAAGCGAACAAGAAATTGCTGCGATCAAAAAACCGAAGCGTGACATCTCCTTTATTGCGGATGGTGTGATCGTCGTAAAATAAAACGTGAATTACTTCCAAACACATCCATCACCGAGCATTCGCGTTGGGAATCAATTGATGACTTTTGATCAACCCAAAATCATGGGAATATTGAATGTCACGTTCGACTCCTTTTACGATGGCGGAAAACATGCCAATATCGACGACGCTCTACGGCAGGTCGAAAAAATGCTGACGGAAGGCGCGGATATCATTGATATTGGCGGACAATCCACCCGTCCGGGAGCGAAATTATTGGATGAAGCAACGGAATCCAATCACGTTGTTTCGGCAACCGAAGCAATTCTAAAAGCCTTTCCGAAAGCGGTATTGTCCATTGATACTTTTCGCGCTTCAGTAGCGCGCGAAGCCATCGGCGCAGGCGCTCACATCATTAATGACGTTTCCGGTGGACAATTGGATTCACAGATGTTTCGAACCGTTGCGGAGCTGCAAGTTCCTTACATTTTGATGCACATGCGTGGAACTCCAGAAACTATGCAGCAATTCACACAATACAATGATGTGGTAGAAGATGTTGCGGTTGAATTAGGTAATAGCATTGCAGAATTAAGGCAATTGGGTGTTCGCGATATCATTTTAGATCCGGGTTTCGGCTTCGCTAAAACCATCGATCAAAATTACGACTTATTGCTGCGCGTGGATGAACTGCATTACCATAGATTGCCGATTTTAGGTGGAATTTCGCGCAAATCGATGATTTATAAAAAACTGGGAACGTCCACAAACGAAGCGCTGACAGGAACAATTGCACTGAACACGTTATTGCTAGAACGTGGTGTACAATTACTTCGCGTGCACGATGTGGCAGAAGCAAAGCAGCTTGTTAACTTGTTTTACGCATAGTAAAAACACAACACACAACTAAGAAAAGCATGGAAAATTTAAAAGGAAAGAAAGCGCTTATCACCGGCGGAGCCCGTGGCTTGGGCAAAGCGACAGCTATTGCTTTGGCGAAAGAAGGCGTTTCGGTAGCAGTTACTGGTCGTAACGAAGATAATTTAAAGAAAACAGTAGAAGAACTAAAAACGTTGGGCGTCGACGCAACTTATCAAGTATTTGATGTTGCAAATTACGAAGACGTAAAAGCTGGCGTGGCACAGATTTTCGCGGATTTTGGCACGTTGGATATCTTGATCAACAACGCCGGAATTGCAGAATTTGGATCGGTACTGGATATGGATGTACAAACTTGGAAGAACATTGTGGAAGTGAACTTATTAGGCACTTACTATGTCACTAAAGAGGTATTGCCACATTTGGTAGAAAAGAACGAAGGCGACATTATTAATGTATCTTCAACCGCAGGTTTGAATGGTGCTGCAACCGGATCATCTTACAGCGCTTCGAAATTTGGCGTAATCGGATTTTCAGATTCTTTGATGCGCGAAGTACGCAAAAACAACATCCGCGTTTGCACGCTAATGCCTAGCACGATCGCTAGCGATATGTCCCGCGATTTAGGCTTGACAGACGGCGATCCGGATAAGGTTTTGCAAGCGGAAGATTTCGCAGAACTTATTGTAGCTAACCTAAAGTTACCGCGCAGAGCGATGTTAAAAAGCGCTTCATTGTGGTCAACAAATCCGTAAACGATCTCCCTTGAGGACAAACGAATTTGTTGGCTCTTAAAATAAGATTGCTGCACCCTCATTCTTCGGGTTCGCAATGACGTTATATAATATATGAAGAGGTTGCCTTTTCGGACACAACCTCTTCCTTATTTATACCAGATCGTTAATTAATCAAGCGATTCTCGTCCGACGATTTCAAGATATGCTCTTTCAAATCGCTTTCTGCTTGTGCCAATTCGCCTTCGGCGATCTTGCGTTTTTCACGACCTTCGCGTTGTATACGCAACACCTCATCGATGGTGGCAATAATATCCTGATTAGCTTTCTTGATCGTGTCAATATCCACAATACCGCGTTCGGTTTCTTTCGCAATCTGGATGGTAGATTCTTTCAAAATTTCACTGTTACGACGCAATAATTCATTTGTTGCATCGGTCACTGCCTTCTGTGCTTCCAAGGCGCGTTGCGAATGTGCAATACCTAACGTTAACACCATTTGATTCTTCCATAACGGCAACGTATTCACCAAACTGGACTGAATTTTCTCCATTAGAGCACTGCTATTGCTTTGGATCATTCGAATCTGCGGTGCATTCTGCAAAACAACCATTCGCGTCAACTTCAAATCGTGTACTTTGCGCTCAAATCGAACAACGTGCTGCTCCATATCCTTATATTCTTGGATCTTGTGCTGGTCGTTGCTGCTTTCTGCTTCCTGACGTAATTTAGGCAAAGTTACCTCGTGCGCTTCCTGCAATTTTTCAACGCCGGCTTGGATGTGCATCGACAAATCCTTGAAATATTGCTGATTCTGGACAAACAACTTATCGAAAATCACAACATCCTTCGCCATATTCTTATAATGCCCTTCCAACTTCAATTCGATCTGATGGATATTCTTTTCAACCGACGCATATTCGGTGCGAATTCTGGAAATACGCTTCTTTAAGCTATCAAAAAATGGAATCAACGGCTTTTTGCGCGTATTCTCATCAAATGAACGAATATCGGTACGTAAATTAATCAGAATATCTTCCGCTCCACCCAAGTCCTTCGTACGAACTTGGCGCAAGATTTCGTTTGAAAAACTGCCCACTTTCGATTGGCTCCCCACACCAAACTGGATAATATCCATCGTGGAGGTCAGCTTAATCTTATCCTTATATTGAGCAATCTGTGCTTTCTCTTCGTCCGAAAAATTCACCGACATGTCCATGTTTGTGGGCTTATCATTTTGAGGCTCCTGATCCCCGTTATATTTTGTCAAATCTAAATCTGCCATAGTTATTTTGTTTAATCTTTTAATAGATTTCTGCTTTTTAACGATTGTAGGTACACATCCGTTTCGGCGGAAATATCCAGCATTCCCACGCGGAACAAATCTGTTACTTCTTGCTCAATGGCTTGCGACGCTTGTCTAATAATATGTACCATTTTATCCTTTGATTCGCGCGTTACCGCATTCTGCAAATTTGCATTCTCCAACTCATCGTATTGCATTAGCACGTTTACGACCGTGGAATGTCGAACCAAAAACTTTTCTGCTTCGCGAATATCTTTCTTTTCCAACAAGTGAAACAAACGAATGATTTTATCGATTTCCTGATGTAATATCCGATTGTCAATTTGCTTGCGCCAATACATCAACCGCTCGATAAATAGTTGTGGCGTATCCAAAGTAGGTGCTGCTAATTCCAGTTTTCGCTGACTGCCGACGGTGGAAATCCATTTCAGTTCACGTACCTCGCCTAATTCCAAACGCTGTAAATAATGTTTAGCTTGATTGAGCAACAAACCATTCCCGACGATGTAAGAAAGCGACGAACCAGCAATTGTAAGTAACATACCTCGGCTGAAGGAACCAAAAAAGTAAATCAGCGATCCGAACAACGCGATTTCGACCGCAAGCAAAACCAATGCTGTTGCGTACCAAACCCGTACCTTGCTCTTGGAAGCTTGGCTCATCATCACAAATGGATGAATATGAACGAAAGGAATGAACATAAGAATAGACAGAAAAGTCAACGTTAGTTGCCTCATCTCCCATCCCTTACTTTTTTTAGTGAACCATCCCATGTATTAACCTTCCTTATTTTATATAAATATACTTGGTTGCAAGGCAAGTATAAAATTTATCTGACGCAAGATACTATTGATCGATTTCGACTAATAGGTTTTATCGGTAACTGGACAGATATGTTCGGTGAAATGGCGCAAAAAAAAGGCGAATATCGTCGGATATTCGCCTTTTCGCTGTTCTGCTAAAGATTAGAACGGCAAATCGTCATCATCAGCACCTGATGATGAAATATCTACCGGCGGCATATCCGCTACATTATGTTGCGGCGCCGCAGCTGCTGCAGTACCAGCCAATTTCGTAACGCGCCAAGCTACCAATGAATTAAAATAGGTAGTTACACCTTCTTTATTTGTCCAAGGACGTCCACGTAAATTAAACGAGATTTCGATATCCTCTCCCACTGTCAAATTATCAAAGATATTGACACGATCTTGTGTTGCTTCGAAACGAATATATTCCACGAATTGTGGATTCTCCGCATAAGCAACGATCACGTCACGCTTCTTGAAAGACTCTGTTACTTGCTGAATCGCACCTACTTCGTGAACTTTTCCTCTTATTTCCATATTCAATAGTATTAAAGCCTAAAATTACACATTTTTTACGTCT
Organism: Sphingobacterium corticis; assembly: GCF_042684745.1. Classification (NCBI taxonomy): domain Bacteria; kingdom Pseudomonadati; phylum Bacteroidota; class Sphingobacteriia; order Sphingobacteriales; family Sphingobacteriaceae; genus Sphingobacterium; species Sphingobacterium corticis. The sequence continues at coordinate 443,008 of NZ_JBHUMA010000004.1, forward strand.
TAGAATCCCTAACTTTGTAGAAATATGATGGAAGTTTTCAACACCCCGGCCAAGATTATCATTACTTGTAACAAGCGTTTATCGCCTTATTTGCAGGAAGAAGTAGAAGAATTGGGATTTAAAGTTGTTCGTGCATTCAACACAGGACTGGAGCTTAAAGCTTCTGTAAATGAATGTATTAAACTAAACTTAAATCTACGTGTGGCCAGCCAAGTGCTGTACCAACTTCGTGCTTTCAAAGCACGCGATGCGAAAGAACTTTACGATGAATTAGTGAAGATTGCTTGGGAGGATATTCTTCCATTCGACGGTTATTTTTCTGTCACATCACATGTGCACAATGAAACCGTTACTACGCCATTATTCGCCAACGTTAAGGTAAAAGATGCGATCGTAGATCGAATTAAAGATAAGAAAGGCATGCGTCCAAACTCTGGACCGCAGCTTGATAAAGCCGTGATTCACCTTCATTGGATGGAAGAACGCGCTGAGATTTTTATTGACACTTCCGGTGAAACTTTAGCTAAACATGGCTACCGCAAATTGCCGGGCAAAGCGCCCATGTTGGAAGCCCTAGCTTTTTCCACGATCGCAGCCAGCAAATGGGATGGCAAATCGCCGTTCATCAATCCGATGTGCGGATCGGGAACATTGGCGATCGAAGCGATTTTGAAAGCACAAAACCGTCGCCCAGGATTGATGCGCATGAACTATGCATTTATGCATTTTATCGGCTATAACGAAGAAGTTTTCTTTCAGGAACGTCGCGTATTAAAAGAGCAGGTAGACAAATCTATCACGCCGATTGTGATTGCTTCAGATATTTCTGAAGATGCGGTCGAAATTTCACGTCAAAATGCACGCACTGCCGGGGTCGAACATTTGATTCAGTTCGAAGTAGGTGATTTCGAGAAAACAACGGTTCCCGAAGAACACGGCGTTGTAATGTTCAACCCGGAATACGGGGAGCGTTTGGGAACGCACTTTAAGTTAGAAGCGACTTATAAGCGCGTCGGCGATTTTATGAAGCAAACTTGCAAAGGTTACCGCGGTTATATCTTCACCGGAAATCCGGAATTGGCAAAAAAGATCGGTCTAAAAGCTTCCAGAAGATTTGAATTCTTCAATGGTAAATTGGATTGTCGTTTGTTGCAGTACGAATTGTACGAAGGTTCGAAATCTTAATCCATCGCTATGGAGCTTCTTGATAGAACGGTTGCATTTGTTCGGGGAACCTTGTCTGATGCAGAATCCGGCCACGATTGGTGGCATATCCAACGCGTTTGGAACAATACGAAATTGATTTTGGAGAACGAATCTGCTGATCGTTTAGTTTGCGAATTGGCGGCGCTATTGCATGATATTGCCGACAGCAAGTTTCACGACGGTGATGAAACCATCGGACCCCGTGTTGCAGGTGAGTTTTTGAGTAAAGAAAATGTTTCTCCAGAAATCATTGAGCACGTGCAGCAAATCATTCTTAACATGTCGTTTAAAGCTTCTTTGGGAGAAATCACGTTCGATTCGCCTGAATTACAGATTGTCCGCGATGCAGATCGCTTGGACGCCATCGGAGCGATCGGTATTGCGCGCGCATTCAATTATGGCGGTTATAAAAATCGAGAAATCTATAACCCAACGATCCTTGCAGAGGAAAACATGAGCAAGGAAGCGTATAAGCATACAACTGCTCCTACGATTAACCATTTTTACGAAAAACTATTGTTGCTTAAAGACAAAATGCACACGCAAACAGCGAAGCGAATTGCGAAGCAACGGCACCAATACATGGAAGGATTTCTGCAACAATTCTATGCAGAATGGGATGGAAAAGCCTAATCTACGTGTAGATTTAATATCCTTTTAATATGGGATAGCTATATTAGCACCATGAGAAAACAACTATTCATTCTGTTCGCTATGACGGTTTTGGGTCTATCTGCTACAGCGCAGACAAAAGTAATCGCGCACCGTGGTGCATGGAAAAAAGATAAATTACCTCAAAATTCTTTAGCGTCTTTACTGCAAGCTGCGGAATTGAAGGTGTGGGGGTCGGAATTTGATGTACACCTTACCAAAGATGATGTATTGGTTGTAAACCACGATGCGGACTTCTACGGAACAGACATCGCAACGTCTACGCTCGAAGAGCTTGCCACAAAACTTCACCCGAATGGAGAGTATATTCCTACTTTAGAAGAATTCCTCAACATCGGACTGCAATTAGACGGTTTAAAACTCATTTTAGAACTTAAACAAAGTGGTGCAGGCAAAGAGCGCACGCTGGCCGCTGTACCGATGATATTGAATTTGATCAAGAAATTGAATGCAGAGTCATCCGTAGAGATTATCTCATTCGATTATGATGCTTGTCTGAAAGTACGCGAGCTGAATGCGACGATTCCGGTGCATTACTTGAACGGCGACAAATCTCCGGAGGAAATCAAATCCGCAAAATTATCTGGCGTGGATTATCATTATAGCTTATTTCAAAAAAATCCAACTTGGATCGCTGCTTTCAAAGCGTTAGGATTGAAAACGAATGCTTGGACGGCGAACAAAAAAGAAGATATTCAGTTCTTGGTTGACCAAAAAATCGACTTCATCACAACAGATGAACCAGAATTGGCATTGGAGTTGGTGAAGTAAATAGCCATTTAGTTTCTGTTGTTCACTAAAACAACAGAAGTAATTAAACTTCTAAATTAAAGCTCAATAGCTACTGACCGGAACGACTTTTTTAAGCTTGCCCTCAAGCCAGGCAGGCTTTTACCTTTTTCCCGTAAAAAAGTAAACAAAACCACGAAGTGCTCAGCGAAGCTAAACTCGCCGCTTACCGTATTGGCACAACGTTCGTGCATCCCTGTGCTATTGCCAATCCGCTCAGGCGGCATTGTTCGAGAATAGAAGCTTGGTACTGATTTATAAAGTTGTTGAGTCATGAAGTAATTAGATTGCTTCACCGCTCGTTCCTCGGGTTCGCAATGACGTCAAATTTTCGTCATTGCGCGGAGGTACGACAACCGCCGAAGGCAGCTTCGAAGAAAACCAATCTCCCAACTACATTGACGCGCCTCATCTGGACGAAAGCAAATCCGCTAAAAACAAAAGTCTGTTTGAGCGTAGCGAGTTTACTTTTGTTTAGGATTTCTTTTGAACGGATAGCAGCAAGGGATGCAGACCTGATTTAGCTACGCTGAACACTTTGTGGTTTGCCAAACTTTTATCAAGAAAAGTTTGAAATAAGATTCCTCCTCTATCAACAAAAGTTCGAATAAACTGTAATTTTGAGGACAAACTTGAAGTAAACAAATACGCATGCAAATAAACGATATCACAAAGTTCGAAGTGACCGAACGTTTTACACGTTATGTACAGGTCGATACGCAATCTGACCCCTATTCATCGAGCTTTCCATCTACGGAAAAACAAAAGGACTTGAGCCGAATCTTGGTACAGGAATTATTGGATTTAGGCATCGAAGATGCGCATTTAGATGAGCATGGTTATGTGTACGCAACAATTCCGAGTAATACAGAAAAAGACGTTCCGGTGATTTGCTTTTGTTCTCACGTGGACACATCGCCGGACAGTTCCGGAACAAACGTGAAGCCACTGATTCATGCAAATTATCAAGGTCAGGATTTGGTATTGCCGGATGATGAAAGTGTGATCATTCGCTATGCGGATCATCCCGATTTGGCTAATCAGATTGGAAACGACATCGTTACCGCTAGCGGAAAAACTTTGCTGGGCGCAGATGACAAAGCCGGTGTCGCGGAAATTATGGATGCTGCGCGTTTGCTGATGCAAAATCCGGAAATCAAACACGGTACCATCAAAATTCTTTTCACACCGGATGAAGAAATCGGCCGCGGCGTAAATCACGTCGACATACAAAAACTAGGCGCACAATTCGGCTATACGATGGATGGTGAGCGCGCCGGAACGATCGAAGATGAAACATTTAGCGCAAATGCATTAACCGTACATATTGAAGGTGTTTCTGTGCATCCCGGTTTTGCCAAAGGCAAAATGCAAAGCGCCGTGAAGATTGCAACAAATATTATTTCAGCATTACCAAAAGATCGCTTATCACCGGAAACAACGCGTGCAAAAGAAGGCTTTGTACATCCGAACCGCATTTCCGGAACGGTAGAGGAAGCGACCATTGAATTCATTATCCGCGATCACAATACGGCATTATTAGAAAGTCATCAGCAGGAAGTAGAAAACACGGTAAAATCGGTTATTGCAAATTACCCAAAAGCGACTTACCGCTTCGAGATTCAAGAGCAATACCGCAACATGAAGGAAGTGCTAGATCAGCATCCTGAAATTATGGAGATCGGTATTGAAGCAATTCGTCGCGCAGGCATGGAACCAGAGCGCCGCAGTATTCGCGGTGGTACGGATGGCTCACGGTTGTCATTTATGGGATTACCGTGTCCGAATGTTTTTGCAGGCGGACATGCGTTTCATGGTAAACAAGAATGGGTTTCGCGCCAAGATATGGAACAGGCGGTAAAAACTATTTTACACATTGTTGCACTTTGGGAAGAGCGTGCTTAATAAAAACAATAACATACATAAAAACAACATATTATGAGTAAAACTAATGCGGTGTTGCAAACGATTCAACACAGGAGATCGTTGATGCAGCCTAGCTTTTTAGATAAAGAAGTAAGTAGAGGAGATATCGAATTATTGCTAGAAGCAGCGAACGCTGCTCCTACACACAAACGCACCCAACCTTGGCGTTTTGTTGTATTTAAAGGTGCTGGTTTGGAGCGTTTGGGTACGGAGTTAGGCCGCATCTATAAAGAGGTTACGTCAGCGGAAAAATACAGCGAGCAAACGGAGCAAAATATGGCTAAAAAAGCGACTACATCGCAAGTAGCTATTGCTATCGTTGTAAACTACACAGGCGAATTGCCGGAATGGGAAGAATTGGCAGCGACAGCATGTGCGGTACAAAACTTATGGTTAGCCGCGCATTCCATCGGAATCGGTGGATATTGGGCATCTCCAGGATTAATCAACCACATGGCGAACTTCTTAAAATTGGAAGACAATCAAAAATGTATCGGACTATTCTATCTGGGCTACGCAGATACCAACCACGACCGGGAACCGGCTCGTTCTCCAATTGCAGAAAAAGTACGTTGGGAAGAGTAATATTGATTACGCAGCTGGGTTTTTAAGTCGCTAAAAGATTAAAATGGAAAACGCCGGAAGGCGTTTTTTACCTATCTGTGTTTTCATAAGAATTCTTTCTAATAGATTTACGGAAACCCATAATCAACTTATTGTTAATTTTATAAATATAGTTCGTATTTTGGTAGTGAAAAGTTGATCAAAATGATTAACAATAGCCAATATGACATTATGCCCGTAATATACTTTGACAATTTCCGCGGTTTTACAGATACTTTTTTACCTCTAAAAAATACAAATTTTTTCGTTGGAGAAAATAGTACAGGGAAGACTTCCGTATTGAAATTAATTAAAATAGTCTCCGATCCAAGATTTTGGCTAATGCAAGATTTCAATTCCGAAGAAGCTGAACTTGGATACTTTAGCGAGATATTGAGTTCAAATGCGCAAAAGAAAAAATATTTTGAAATAGGACTTTTGGGAGATAGCAAAGATAAGGAAGCAAATATCAGTGCTATTAAAATGAAATTTTTCGAAAAAGAGGGACAACCCGAGCTTCGAGAAATATGCCTAATTGATAAGACGATAAATTTTCAGGCAGTTATCGATGACTACGGTTTTAAATATAGGCATTCGTTCATTGATTTGGATAATATTACGGAAAGTAATAAATTAAAATACTTTCGCAGATGGGTAAAATCTAATGGACTACAAAACAAGGTCTATACTAAAGTCAACATAGAGGGATCGTTCTTCAGGCAAGCATTTTTATTACAAATTGACACAATCATTTCAAGAGAAATCAGAAGAGATGATAAAAAAAATGAAATAAAAGGCTTCAAAATTCCATCATTTTTAAGAGATATAGCTTGGTTAGCACCTATTAGGACAGAGCCTAAACGTACTTATGATAACTATAAAATTAATTTCAACCCGGACGGCACCCACGCTCCATACATGTTAAAAAAGCTTTTAACATCTAAAAGAAGTTCAAAAAAACCAAATGAAGTCGAAGGAATACTTAAAAAATTCGGACAAGATAGCGGGTTGTTCGAAGAGATTAAGATTACAAATTTAGGTAAAAGCGACACATCTCCATTTGAAATACACATTGTTATAAATGGAAATTCGTTGAAAATAACAAATGTGGGATATGGCGTCTCTCAAATTTTGCCGCTAATCGTGGAGGTGATAGCACGACCGAAAAAGTCTTGGTTTGCCATTCAGCAACCAGAAATACATCTTCACCCCAAAGGCCAAGCGGCCTTTGGGGATTTTATGCTCAAATCATTCTTGAGAGAAGAAAAGAACTTCATTGTAGAAACCCATTCAGATTATACTATAGATAGGTATCGGCTAAAAATGAACAAAAATTTTAAAGAGAAAAATGAAAATCCTGAAAGCCAAATCGTCTTTTTCAATAGGAGTCTAGAAGGCAACAAATTGACATGTATAGAAATAAAAGATGATGGAACATTATCTGAAGATCAACCCAAAGAATTTAGAGAGTTTTTCATAAAGGAACAGTTTGACCTACTTAAAGTGTAATTATGTGTTTAATTGTAGATGCAAACTGCCTAAGTGCAGTTTTCGACATTGATGCTGCGAATCATTCTGATTTTGCCCCTGTATTTGAGTGGATTTTCAATGGAAAAGGTAAAGTGGTTTATGGAGGAACAAGGTACTTGGGAGAATTGAATAAGTATCTCAAAATATACTCAGAGCTGAGAAAAGCGGGTAAAGCCATCTACGTTGATTGCGACATTGTCGATGCCGAAGAAACTACTATTTCAAAGAAATTAAAACATGGTGATTTTGATGATCAGCATTTAGTCGCGTTATTAAAACTTTCTGGATGTAAAATAATTTGCTCCCTAGATCGACGAGCTTATCCATTTTTTAAAAATAAACTTTTTTTTCCTCGATCATCGGAAAAGCCAAAAATCTATAGCTCACATATAAATTCTGATCTCCTAGTTGAAAAAAATATAGCTGACATATGTAAACCCTGCTTTGACACGACGAAGGCTCAGAAAAAAAAACTAGGGATAATATAATTAGAAGTTTCGTCAAAAAACATTAAACTGTCAACCTCCTTATCAAGACTAATTAAAAAATATTCTGTATAATGCGCCGTCAAATATTACGGACGTTTTACATGTATAAAATTTCACTTCCTCAATAAGCATGCAGTTAAATCATTTGGAACAAAAAGCTCCACAGGAATGGACATTGCAAGCGTTATTTACAGTAGCTTTTTTAGGGTTGGCGGCTGGCGTATTGATGGCAGATATGGGATTGCAATCCATTTCGTTGTCTGCCATTCAGAAAACATTTAGTATAAATGATGCAAAATTGGGTGCCTTGCAAGGACTTGCGGGCGTGCTGGTCGGCGCAGCATTAGCTGTTCCTTTGGCTCGTCTTTCCGACATCTTTTCGAGGAAAGCATTATTATTATGCTTAATTGTTGTTTCGGCCGGAATGATGGTTTTGAGTGCTCTCGCGCCGAGTTTCGAATTGTTTTTTATCGGACGGTCGGCGTCCAGCATCGCTGAATTCGCGATGATTCCTTTGGTATATTCCATGATTCCGGATCTTTCGCCAGAACGGCATCGCGTTTTGGCGAACCTAAGCTTTGCGGCAATTATGGCATCCGGAGCCAGCGCCGGATTCTATTTTGCGGCCGATATAGTAGGCGCAGGTTCTACGTTGTTCGATTTTGTAGACATTGAATCTTGGCGAAAAGGTTTTTTATTTCTTTCTCTGGTCTGCGTACCTGTATTTCTTTTAGGATTTCTCACCCAAAATCCTCCCCGCAGAGTCATCGAAACAGAAGAAGATACCGCAGAAACATCCTTCCTACTGTTTATTAGCTCGCGTTGGAAAACCATTGTATTGTTTATTTGCATGGCAGGTTTCCTGATGGTAGCTGTGCAGGCATTAAATCAGCTAACGACTTTAGCGCTTGAGCGTCGCTTTAATGCCGACCCAAAAGATATTGGTCCGGCTCTGGGAACAATTTTATTAATCACCAGCCTGAGCTGTTTGCCGTTTGCAGGATTGCTCGATCGCGTTATTGGAAAGTTTGTAGGAAACGCAGTACGACCGATGATTATGGCAATAGCCGCGATGATCGCTTTGCCTACTCTTTTCCTACTAACCACATCCACAGAAAGTATAGATCGCGCATTTATTTTGCTAGCGGTATTTGGATTCGTGACGAGCACCGCCAATGCGCTCGTTCCTACCATGTTGCAAGATTTGGCTCCAGCACCATTACGCGCACGCATTTTCGCCATTTGGAGCTTTATCGTGTCGCTATTTATCGCCACCGGACCGATGATCGCGGGCGCGCTATCCGATTCCATATTCGATGGAAGATTATTGACCGCAATATCCGTAACGTCCATTCCGGCTTTAGTTATTTCTGCTTTTTCCGCCGGCTTTTTATTTATCTTACTAAGGAAGAAATCTTAAAAAAGAAGCTAATAATCACTATATTACCTTATCAAAAGAATTGATTTAGTAGGAGAAACGAATCTATCGCTTTTCGAAACCAAACTCGACTAATATAAACGTTATGAACAACAAATCCTTAGTGCGATTAAGCAACATCATCGGCATTATTTCCATCATACTTTTAGTTTATTGGGTATTTATATTTATTGCTACCACGGTTTTTGGGCTAAAAGTATTTCGTGAAAACATTACCGAAACATTCTATGTAAGCGTGCTTGGCATTCTAGCATTGATGTTCGGATCGTTGATTCTTAATGTGATGTGCAACCTGACCAGAATTGCGGAAAAGCACAATCAAGATGATCTCCAGATTTCGAAGAGAAAAGGTGCAAAACTGGGATTGATATTTGCACTCAGCTTCCCCATCATTTTGGCCTTTCTATTTGCAGGCAATTACCTAACGTCCGTTAAAAAGGAAAAAATGCTCATTTCTTCCGCAAAATCCATTATCGAAGATAATCAAGATAAGTCCAACAAACTTTTGAACTATCGTTTCGAAAGAGATTGGATCAACGAAACCAGCGAAATTATCGACATTTTAGCGAAAACGGATAAACACTTTCCGCATGTTTCGGTGATTACGGTAGATAGCATTGATCAATCTAAAGCTTTTCTAGGATTTGGCAGCTATTATCAATCTGAGCATGATACCATTCCGCCCAAGAAAAGGAATTTCATCGTAAAAACTTCTAAGGAGGAAAGAGATTACTTGAACAAAGTATTTTCGGAAGGCTTAAAAGATGTGAAGTTCAGCGCGGAAAAAGGACAGTACGAATTGTTCTATCCGTACATAAAAGACGGCAAAAAGATTGTGCTTTATTTCTCCGACTACCAGCGCTATGGCAAATTTGGCAGCTAACAAAAAGGTACCGCTCATTAATTTCGATTTCACAAGACAATAATCTCTGCTTACTGATAAGCATTTGATTTCTCAATATGCCTCAAGAGCGTATTATTCCGATAAAATGGAAATGGGGATCAATGAAATATGATTTTCTAATTCGCTTCACCGATGTGTAGTCGAAAGGCACCTTTAGTACCTTTCCATCCAGATTCTTTCATCACGCTCAATCGTAGAATATCCACCACAGCTTTGGAATCACTTCCTGAAATGCGGATGTTTTTGGCTTTCCCATTCGCTACATCAAAACGAATATCGAAAGAATATGTTCCTGAGAACGGTTTCAATTCAGCATCGAAACGTTTAGAAAGATTATCCCATCCATCAGCAGGTTCCGCATTTCCATTTTCATCTGGCACCAATTGCACGCGCAAACTCAGCATCATTGTTTCGGATTGATTAGGCGCATTTGTCAGCCGATGTTGTAAATAGCGAAACACGAGTAAGGAACAAACCACGACAAACATCACTGCTGCAACTAATCCGACGGCCAATCGTTGCCAGCTATAAAATCGCTTATTCTTATCTAAACTCCGTTGCGCAACGCGCGCATTCAATTGTTTCTGCAACAAACTTAATGGTGCTGTATCCACGCCCTTTTGTAAGCGATAACCATCAATGGCATCCTGCAAGAACGGATCTTCCAGCGCTTCTTGTTCCAACGCATGCATATCCTCACGACTCATCAGTCCGAGCACATAATTATGAATTCTGGATAGTTGATAATTATTTTCCATCACGTTTCTCCATACAAAGTTTGAGGTTTCGCTTCCCATTCTGAATATAGCTTTTTACTTTACTCAGTGGGTATCCGGTTTCCTCGACAATATCTTTATAACACTTACGCTCTAAATAAAACAACCGAACACATTGCTGTTGCTCATCCGCCAATCCGGCCAAACAAACTTCGAGTTTTTCGAAATCTTGTTCCTCCCAACTCAGCGGATCGCTATCCGCCAATTTTGCTTCTGCATCGGAAAGGTTATCCTCCATTGACACCGTGTTTTGCTTTTTATCGCGCCGCAACTCCATCAGGCAATAATTTCGCGCATAAACGTACAGCCAACTTTTGAAATTATCGACCTCGTGATGGCGCAACTTGTCAATCAGTTCTTCGAAAATTTGCATCACCGCATCCTCACTCCGATCCCGATCTTGCAAATATTTGTAGCAAACACCATATAGCAACGACATGTACGGCGTGTACAGCGCACCTAGCGATTCTAGATTCCCTGTCGTTTTGTACCGTATAAGCAATGCGCGTTCGTCCATTTCAGCGTTTTAGAGCATATAATAATAAGATGCTGGAAGATACGATTTTCCATAAGGGAATAGACAATAAAAAAGTCCGTTGCACGCTATGGTGCAAACGGACGTCGATTAATGCTTGGTAGTTAGTAGTTTTTGTTGCGTTATCGCCAAGCGTATCGAAGGGTTATTCCGAAAGTCCGCGGATCGCCCAAAACGCCAGCATAATGCCCGGCATTTCCGGCTCCCGGCAATAGTTGTTCAAAATAGTTCGTATCAAAGACATTTCTCGCCCAAACCGTAACAGAAACACCGTCCTGCGACCGGAAACCAATTCTTGGATTTACCAACGTGTAGGCTGGAACATTCAGATAAGCCGAAGGTGATGGGTTGGAAGAAAACTCGGACCGATAAAAACCGTCTAAGGCCAAAAAGTATTCTCCGCGCTGCCCTAAAAATTGAGAAGGTTTCGTTTTCACTTCACCGCCGAAAGATGCTGCCCATTCGGAAATACCCGGCAAACGACCGCCGGAAACATCGACGAAATTTGCTCCGCCCGTTCCTTCCAACGGTGGCGGAGCGTTTGTAAAGGAAATATATTTGCCATCGGTATACGCTAATGAACCATAAAGCGACAACCAATTTTGCACGCGCACATTACCGTCCAATTCTATACCGCGAACACGCACCTGCTCGGCATTCGCTAAATAACCGCGGTTTACCGACAAATCCGCTGCTTGCACCTGCGTTTGATAATCACGTACATCCGTGTTATAAACAGTCAGATTCAACAAGGAATTATCGCTAGGTTGTGTTTTGATTCCCACCTCATAATGCGCCACACGCTCCGGTTTGATAACGGCAAGTTCCAGCATAGGTTGCCCATTTTGATTTGGCAAACCACCGAGGTTCAACCCCACCGGTTTAAATCCCGTTGAGAACGTCGCAAATGTGTTGATGCGTTCACTTGCTTTGTATGCTAAGGTCAACTGACCCGATAAATTAGTATCGTCGATATCTGCTTCGAAAGCTTGATTGCTGTACAATCCGCGTTGCAAAGCGATCAACTCTGGATTGTCGGTTTGCAATCCTCCGTAAACTTCCCGACGGAAATTGACAGATTTGTCGTCATAGTTCAAGCGCAATCCCGGAAGCAAACGTAAGTTCGGCAAAATAGCCCAATCGAATTGTGTAAAGAGCGCTCCGCTGAACGATCGCATGCTCGGATAAGAACGAATGCCCAAACCGTCGAACAAGCCCGGAGTTTGCCAAAGCGCGCTTTCGGAACTTTGCGAAAATCGCCATTGATGTGTTCCTGCTTGCTCGGTATGCGCAGGATCCGCATTCAGCGATTGACCGAAAACGTAAACGCCAAATACAGCGCTTAGATTGGAAGAGAAATCGCCTGCCCAGCGCACTTCTTGCGACCATTGGTCGTGGCGCGATGGCGCTTGAGATAGTGCTAATGCCTGTAATCCAGTGAAATCTCTATCGTTGGAAGGATCCCAGTTCCAAAAACGCCAAGCTGTCGTGGAAGTTAACGTTCCACCGCCAAGCTGTACATCCACATTGGCTGATAATCCGCCTAAATCCTGTCCAGAACGCCAAGGCGTATCGTGGTCGATAATGCGATCAAATGGATTTCTGGAAGGGACATCGTAATTCAAATCCGCAATAATTTGCTCAAACTGGCGGTATCCAGCACGCAAAGTCGGTGCAACACCTGCAAAAACTTGCGCATAGCCGTCGGGACGCTGCCGCGTTACATCACCCGCAATAAGCACATCCACTTTCTCTGACGGTTTGTACAGCAATTGTCCACGCAATCCCAAATTGTTTAATTCGTTCGTATGTTTTTGCGTCGCTACATTATAAAGTACGCCATCACGTTGCGTTCCGCTGAACGACAAACGCGCAGCTAGCTTATCCGTAATAGGCCCACTGATCGATCCTTTTGCCTGCACAAATCCATAATTTCCATAAGAAACTTCGGCATCGGCCGTGCTGTGAAAAGTTGGCTTACGCGTAGTAATATTGAAAGCCCCAGCAACGGTATTCTTTCCGAATAAAGTTCCTTGCGGACCACGCAACACCTCAATCTGTTCCACATCGATAAAATCCAATGTGGTTACCGCGTTACGCGCATAATACACACCATCCACATAAAATCCAACACCAGGATCAATACCATCGTTCGTCAAACCAAAAGTCGTCCCCAATCCGCGGATACTAATTCCCGTGTTTCTCGGGTTGGATGAATACAATTGCACTGAAGGAACAATTTCTTTAATGCGATTGACATTGAAAGCGCCCGCTTCTTCGACAAACTTTCCAGTAACCACAGAAACCGGAATCGGCACATCCTGCAATTGTTCTTGTCGCCTTCTCGATGTAACTACTACTTCCTGCACTTGATTCTCCGCTCCCAGTTTGATCACGATGTTTTGCAAATCGCTTTCCTGAACCACCCGCTTTTCATTGGCTTTGTAACCAACGGAAGTAGCTCGAATGGAAAAGGGAAGTTTCGCCGAAGCCGAAATTTCAAATTCGCCATTTTCGTCGGCAGCGAAACGTTGATTGGTTTCCCGAATATGCAGGGTGGCGTGAGGAATAGTTTGATTTTGTTGATCTACCACTTTACCACGGATAGATTGTTGCGCGTGTGTTGCAAATATAATCGAGCAGTAAATGCTTATGGTAGTCAATATTCTATACATAGATTTGAAAAAATGTAATGCTTTTGGAATGTTCTTCTCGATGTTGGAAATTAAACCAACTGCACAAATATAGAACAATATTTATAATGACTATAGATTTAGTAGTCTTTATTTTTATAAAATGTGATCGTTTTGTTGAGAACATAAAAAATGGATGTCGAAAATATCATTCGACATCCATTACTAAATAAAACCTATCTTATAGCTTATCTTACGGTACTTCCGGGTTGAATGCTGGAGCTTGGTTGCACGAAATCCAACCGTCCATCGGAATCTTCCGCCATTAAAATCATTCCTTGCGACATAATTCCTTTGATTTCTCTCGGCTCTAAATTGACCAAAATAGAAACCTGTCGACCGACAATCTCCTCGGGTTTAAAGAATTCTGCAATTCCGGAAACAACGGTACGCTGATCAATTCCTGTATCGATTGTTAGCTTTAACAATTTTTTCGTTTTAGCTACTTTTTCGGCTGCTTGAATTGTTCCAACACGGATATCCAATTTCACGAAATCATCGAAACTGATGTTAGCTTTCGCAGGAGCAGCAACGAATGCCTTTTGTGCATTGTTTGCTTTCGCTTCCTCCAATTTCTGCAATTGTTGCGCAACTTGCTCATTCGTTATTTTTTCAAATAGAAGTGCTGCGGCGTTCAACTGATGACCGTTCGCCAATAATGCTGCTTGCCCTGCATTTTCCCACGAAAGTGCAGAAACATTCAACATATCGAATAATTTATGCGCAGTTTTTGGAAGAAATGGCTGTGCCATAATGGCTAGATTGGTCACAATTTGCGAAGCTACATAAAGCACCGTTTTTACGCGTTCTTCATCCGTTTTTACCACTTTCCATGGCTCTTCGTCTGCCAAGTATTTATTTCCTAAGCGGGCAGCGTTCATAAATTGCGCCATCGCTTCTCGGAAACGATATTGCGCGATAGATTGCTGAATTAGTTGCGGATATTTTGCCAACTCGTTCAATGTAGCATTATCCGACTCCGTCAGCTCGCTACCTAACAGAACTTTGCCTTCAAAATACTTGTGCGAAAGCACCAAAACGCGGTTCACGAAGTTTCCAAGAATCGCAACCAACTCATTGTTCACGCGCGCTTGAAAATCCTTCCACGTAAATTCACTGTCGGATGTTTCCGGCAAGATGGACGTCAATACATAACGTAATTCATCTTGCTTTTCCGGGAATTCTTGCAAATATTCGTGCAACCAAACGGCATGGTTTCTCGATGTAGATAGCTTTTCGCCTTCTAAATTCAAGAACTCGTTTGCAGGCACATTTTCCGGCAAAATATAATCCCCATGCGCATGCAAAATCGCTGGGAAAATGATACAGTGGAATACGATGTTATCTTTTCCGATGAAGTGAATCAACGTAGATTCTTCTTCCTTATTCGATTGCGTTTTCCAATAATCTTCCCAGTTTTTACCGTTGTCGATCGCCCATTGTTTCGTTGCAGAAATATAACCAATCGGCGCATCTAACCAAACATATAGCTTCTTACCTTCTGCTTCCTCCAAGGGCACGTCTACTCCCCAATCCAAATCACGCGTCATGGAACGAGGTTGTAAACCAGATTTTAGCCAAGATTGACATTGCCCAAAAACATTGGATTTAAGCTCATTCTTTTTACCCTCAATCAACCATTGCTCCAACCAAGCTTGATATTTATCCAATGGCAGATACCAATGTTTGGTTTCTTTTAAAACCGGAGGTTTTCCACTTAACGTGGATTTCGGATTGATTAAATCCGTCGGGCTTAAAGACGTTCCGCATTTTTCACATTGATCCCCATAAGCGCCATCATTCTGACAATGTGGACAAGTTCCGGTGATATAGCGATCTGCTAAAAACTGATGAAATTCTTCGTCGTAATACTGCGCGGAGAATTTTTCGATAAACTCACCTTTATTATACAAATTCAAGAAAAACTCTTGGGAAAGTTGATGATGAATCGGCTCCGATGTACGGTGATAGATATCGAATGAAATACCGAATTCTTCGAAACTATCTTTGATTTGTGTATTGTACTTATCGATAATTTCTTTCGGTGTTACGCCTTCTTTTTTCGCCTTGATGGTGATAGCGGCGCCATGTTCGTCTGATCCACAAACATACACAACGTCTTTTCCCTGCAAACGAAGAAAACGCACAAAAATATCGGCAGGAATATATGCGCCAGCCAAATGGCCAATATGTAAAGGTCCGTTTGCATAAGGCAACGCGGAGGTAATGGTATAGCGATTTTTACTTAGAATATCCAATGTATATCGAAAATAAGTGTTAATATTAAGCCGTATTTGCGATACAGCTGTGTGATGGCAAATATAATTCAAATTCGCTGATTAAGTAAACGCTTGACGCAGTATATTTAATGGACAATCCGTTTGGAATGAAAAGACCCCCGTATTTAAAAAAAGGTGATTTAGTAGCGATCGTTTGTACAGCTAGCGCGATTCGCGATGGAATTTCGGAAGGCGTCCGCATCTTAGAAAGTTGGGGATTGCGCGTTCACGTAAGCGAATCGGTGTCGTCGACGTGGAATACATTTGCCGGAACGGACGAAAGAAGGCGGGCCGATCTGCAAGATGCGCTGAATGATGTGGAAGTAAAAGCGGTGTTTGCAGCGCGGGGCGGATACGGAACTGTTCGCATTATTGATGGCATCGACTGGGAAATCTTTTCGATAAATCCTAAATGGTTAATTGGCTTCAGCGACATAACCGTTCTGCATAGTCATGTTCAGCGACAAACGCAGATTGCGACCGTTCATGGACAAATGCCAAAAACGTTTGAGGAAGGCACGTCGGCTTCGATTGAATCTTTACGAAAAGCATTGTTTGGCGAAGAATTAATCATTCAGTACACATCGACTTCATCATACAATCGATTGGGAACTGCCAAATCGGAGATTGTTGGTGGAAATCTAGCAATCCTGCAAAGTATTTTAGGCTCGGATTCGGATCCAATATATGATGGCAAAATTCTATTCATCGAAGATGTTGGCGAAGCGCTATACAATATCGATAGAATGATGTGGACATTACTACGCGCGGGCAAATTGAATAACCTTCGTGGCCTAATCGTCGGCGGATTTACCTCCATGAAAGAAAGCGATCCAGCATTTGGTCAATCCATATATGAGATCATCACCGAAAAAGTAAAGACATTTTCTTATCCCGTTGCCTTTGATTTTCCGGCCGGACATATTGCCGATAATCATGCCATTATCTTCGGCGTTCCGGCAAAATTGGAAGTATCGGAAAATCAGGTAACATTAACATATAGCAACACATGAGAACTACAAAAACGAAAGACATAGGTTTATTAATTATTCGCGTGGCGCTTGGCGCGACGATGCTGATTTTCCATGGTATACCAAAAATTAATGGTGGTTGGGAAAAGATCGAACAGATAGGTCAATCCGTGAAGCACATTGGAATTAATTTTCTTCCCATGTTTTGGGGCGTATTGGCAACTGGCGTCGAAGTGATCGGTGCGTTGCTTTTTATCATCGGACTTTGGACGCGTCCGGTGAGTGCTTTACTGGCGGCTACCATGTTGATCGCGACCGCTTTTCACTTGGGTGAAGGCCATGGCTGGGCGAAATCATCACATACCATTGAATTGCTATTTGTATTCATAGCATTCGCGTTGATGGGTGCTGGAAAATACAGTGTGGATAAGAAATAACTCTTATCCCACGAACCAGTTTAGCACTAAAACACCGAATAACCCAATAACGGAAACGAGCGTTTCCATGACCGACCAGGATCGAAAAGTATCTTTCATGTTTAATCCGAAGTAGGATTTAAACATCCAAAATCCCGGATCATTGACGTGCGAAAACATCAAGCTTCCGGCTCCAGTAGCTAACACCATGAGCTCCGGACTGGTATTTGTGGCATGCATCACAGGAAGTACAATTCCGGCAGCGGTTAATCCTGCAACGGTTGCCGAGCCGATGGCTAAACGAATCACTGCCGCAATCGACCAAGCCAAAACGAGTGGCGACAGCGGAAAGTCGGCTGTAATTTCCGCAATGTATACGGCCACTCCGCTATCCACCAATACTTGTTTAAAAACACCGGAAGCACCGATGATAAATAATATCATGGTGATTCCTTTTACCGCTTCCTCAATACCATCCGCTTGCTGTTTCAAACTTCTGCCTTGCCGAATTCCCATCGTGTACATCGCGACCAAAGCGGCAATCATCAACGCCATAACCGGATCACCAATAAAACGTAGTACTTCCAGTAAACTAGCATCTTCCGACAGAAACAGATGCGCAAATGATCCCAATGCAATTAGAAATACAGGAAACAATCCGGTAAACAAACTGATACCAAATCCTGGCATCGGTCGACCTTCCGTATGCGTTGGAACAGTGAATAGTTCTGCTGGCGGATTTGTGGCAATTCCTTTTAAGGTTCTCCCGAAAAATGGTCCACTGATAATAATGGCAGGAATTGCCACGATAATACCATAAACCATCGTCAGCCCGATATCTGCTTGAAATGTAATGGCAATCGCCGTGGCGCCAGGATGTGGAGGTAAATAGCCGTGCGTAACCGACAGCGCAGCTAATAGCGGTATCGCGACGTAAAACATCGGTACGCGATTTGCCGCGCATACCATAAACACAAATGGCACCAGAACAATAAAACCAACATTGTAAAACAACGGAATGCCGACCAAGAAACCGGTCAGCACCATCGCCCATGGCAAATTCCGTACGCCAAAAACATCCGTCAAAACGCGCGTTATCCGTTCAGCGGCTCCAACATCTGCCATGAGCTTTCCCAAGATTGACCCGAAAGCCAGCAAAAGAGCGAGTTGTCCCATCGTGCTGCTTACGCCTCCCTCCACCGATTTGACAATCGCCAAACTATCCATTCCCATCGCAAATCCTACCGCGATAGAAGTGACTAGAAGGGAAATAATCGTGTTTAATTTAACGACAGTGACTAAGACCAATAACAGAAGTACTCCGCAGAAAACAATGAGTAATGGCATAATTGATTTTTTGGTTAAAATTCTTCCTTCAACTTATCGTACAATCGTTCGAATTGCTGAAAGTTTTTGATGTAGATTTCGTGGTATTCTTTATTTGGAACAAAAGACTGATCGCGTATATTTTCCGAAGATGATGGCATGTCGACCTGACCTCCCTCAGCATCCACTTGAAGTCCAAGCGCCTCCATACCGATCAATGCCGCTCCCCATGCCGAGCTTTCGATCGTATCTTTTACGAAAACAGGTTTATTAAAAACGTCGGATAGCATTTGTACCCAAATGGGTGAACGAGCCAATCCACCACTTGCGTAAACTGTATGTATGGGCCCGGTCGTTTCCTCAAGCGCTAGCGCAACGCTATAAATCGCAAACAACATACCTTCCATCATAGCGCGAGCGAAATGCGATTTGTTATGCTGAATTTGAATACCGAAATAGACGCCTTTTGCATTCGCATTCCAATGTGGCGCACGTTCGCCGGTTAAGTAAGGAAGAAAAATAAGCCCTTCTGAACCCGGCGCCACAGATTGAATTACTTCGTTTAAAAGATCCGATGTATTGATCTCATCCGGAAAGTGAGACAACTCCTGCATAAATGTATCGCGAAACCAATTGCGCAACACACCGCCATTGTTTACCGCTCCACCCACCACATATTCATTCGGTCGTAGCACATAACTAAAAACGCGTTGCTTTTTGTCTTCACTTGGCCTCGCGCTCATTACGCGAACCGCTCCGCTTGTTCCGACCGTCACCGAAGCAACGCCGGGCTGTACTGCACCAACACCTAAATTGGCTAAACAGCCATCACTCCCACCGATCACAAACTTAGTTCCAACAGGAATACGCATTCGGCCAGCTAAATCTTCTCGCGTTAAAGTCGACGTGTGATGTACATCGACTGGCAAAGACAATTTATTTGCGCTAATTCCAGCGAGCTGTAAAGCCACCTCCGACCATTTCAGTTGATGAATATCGAACAATCCGGTAGCTGAAGCGATCGAATGATCGACGACATAATGCCCAAATAGTTTGAAAAACAGGTATTCCTTGATACCAATGAATTTATGGGCTTTGTTAAATACCGTAGCGTTTTGGGTTCCCATCCACATCAACTTACATAGCAAAGACATCGGATGAATAGGTGTTCCAGTTTGCATGTATAAGGCTTCGCCTTGCTCACTCGCTTTCAAATCGGAAGCAATCTGTTCGCTTCGTCTATCTGCCCAAATAATGCAATTGGTAAGCGGCTGTCCGATTTCGTCCACTGCAATCAATGCATGCATAGCGCTGCTCACCGAAATACAAAGCGGTTGCATCTCGTGGTCTGAGGTTTGAAGTTGTGTCATAACTTCCGAAACGGATGTCACACAAGCTTGGTAAATAGTTTCAGAATCTTGCTCGTAATAACCTTCTTGTGGGGTTAAAATAGGATATGGCACAGCATGTTGAGCCATCACATTACCTTGATGATCAAACGCAACGGCTTTCGTAGATGATGTACCAATATCTAATCCAATAATCATATGTAAACATTCGCTGATGGCGACAAGTAGACATCATAACGTCGTTGTCTCGCCGGTGGAATAGCAAGATAATGATTTTATAGCAGAAAATAGTGAAAGGGGGACAACTGCTAGATAAGATGTCAGGCTAAGCCTGTCGAAGCCCTATCAACTTTATGACTTGATTGCCATAATTGGAAGATTGCTTTGTCGTACCTCCGCGCAATGACGCGGCGCCATGATTTGCAATAGCTTAAAATTTTCGTCCTTGCGAACCCGAGGAACGAGTGGTGAAGCAATCTCGCGCTTGATATGCCTTATGCTATTAACATTATCATCTAAGTCGCATCAACCTACCATTTACGAACAATGCCGCCTGAGCGGATTGGCAATAGCACAAGGATGCACGAACGTTGTGCCAATACGGTAAGCGGCGAGTTTAACTTCGTTGAGCCCTTCGGGGTTTTGTTTACTCAAAAAAGTAAAAGCCTGCCCGGCTCGAGGGCAAGCCATACTTCATTTAATACTTCGCTGGCGTTCCTGCTTCCTGCGTACTTGCTTTGATAAAAGCGCGAATATCGGCGTTGCCTTGTTCTAAATCAGGTTTGCGTAAATACATCATGTGTCCACTGCGATAACCTTTGAAAGACATTCGATCTTGCAAACGACCGGAAGGATCCATCTGCCACATGGTGTATTTGGCATTGAAATAATCACAAGCACCATCGTAATAACCGGATTGCACCATCAGATGAAGAAATGGATTTTGTGCCATCGCTTGACGCAGGTTTTCACCTGTCCGATCATTGCTACGATCCCATGGGTGCACCGATCCAAACATGTTGTATTTTACATCCGTTGTGTAATTCAAATCGTTGCGCATATAATGATTGATGGCTGGCGTAAATGCGTGTAACCAAGCGGTAAGCTCTGCATTGAAATCCGGTCGATCTCCTCCATCCTTTCGGTCAATCCCACGGTAGCGCGAATCCAAACGACCGACCGTGTAACCGCTATCGCGAAGCAATTCTTTCCAAAATAAATTCGTAGAAACATCCAGATTATTCTGTAGGATTACCTTCTCGGGCAATCCGGAATAACGCGCCATCTTGGTAGCCATTGTTTGACGTTGATCCGCGGAAAGCATACCGCCTTTTGCCAATGTTGGCAATAATTGATCAACCGCAAAAGCTTCCACTTCCGGTAAAATCTGATCTAAGTCTTTACTCTGCAAATCCACGGGAAGCTTATTATGATACCAAGCTGTCGCGGCAAAATAAGGCAATCGCAAAGCCATATCCACCGGACCACCGCGCTCAATACCTAATGTGGTTGGCGAAACCAAAATCACACCGTTCAAATACATCCAATGCGCACTTTGCAGTTCTAGCGCCAAACCGGAAACGCGCGTGGTACCGTAGCTTTCACCAATCAAATATTTGGGAGAATTCCAACGATTGCGGCGCGTTACGAAGGTGTTAATCCACGAAGCCAAGTATTTCACATCCGCATTGACGCCGAAAAAAGTAGCATTATTCGCTTCCTTATCCAAGATACGTGAATACCCAGTGTTTACGGGATTGATAAAAACAATATCTGCTACATCCAATATGGAATACGGATTTTTTCCAATACCATAAGGTTGTACCGGATAACCTTCGTCGTCGATGTTCAATAAAGCTGGACCAGTATACGCGATTTCCATCCAAACCGATGCCGAACCCGGACCACCGTTAAAGGATATAACCAAAGGTCGATTCTCTCGGTTCTGCAATCCATCGCGCTCGTAATAGGTGTAATCCAATGTAGCAATAGCTTTACCAGCATCATTCCACACCGGTTGCGTGCCTTTGTGCGCCGTGTACTTAATGGATTGCCCGAGAATAGTAGTGCTGTGTTTCGTGCTAATGATGGAATCTGCTGGTACGCTGGTTTGCGCAAACGTAGATTGAGCAACGAAAGAAAATAAGATAAAGGAGAATAAATAACGTTTCATAAGTAATAGCTATTTGGACACTAATTAGCAGTTCCCAAATTACTAAAAACCTATGAACACAATACTATGTCGTTATTATATTACAAAAACTTTTGCATGCCAGCTGTCGCGGAAAGGCAATTCCCACTTTTCCGGGAACTCTTCACCAGATACAATGGCATTATTGAAAACCACCGTTTCCTGATTTACCATACCAGATTTCACTAAATCCGCGAATGCATTTCGCGAAACAAGGTGCAAATCTCCGGCTTCGTCACGATAAGCGACATTCAGACGATCAAATAGATCAATTTGAAGTTCTTGCTCCAACGCTTTTAATGTGCGAACAGATTTGTCAATCGAACAACCACTCGCGTTGGCTACAGATTCATCCACTTCTAAAACAATAAATAAGTGGTGATAAATTGTTGCAGTTCCAGCTAACTGATCGCCATGGGCTGTCCAACTTCTTACAAAATCCTGCAATACAGCCAACGCTTTTGCTTCTTCCGCTTCCGTAAAAAACCGACTTGCCTGATAAATCCAAACCTTCTTCATCGCAACCTTCGTTTTAGTGTGTGTAATAAGGAGATATCATCAAATATACGATTACTCCAGTTACTGCAACGTATAACCACATTGGGTATGTAATGCGAGCTAAGCGTTTGTGACGTTCGTATGCTCCGGCAATACCGCGAACAAATGTGAAAAGCACAAATGGAATAATTATAATGGATAACAGAATATGGCTGATCAGGATGAAAAAATAAACATAACGTAAAGCGCCTTCCCCACCGTATGGTGTCGAAACCGACGTCATGTGATAGGCGACATACATCAATAGAAACAAAGATGAGCAAAGCATACACACTTTTATCAAGTTTTCATGCAGTTTGATCTTTCCTTTCTTGATGGCAGATACTGCCCAAACTAGTAATACTGCGGTCAACCCATTGATGCTAGCATAAATGGGAGGAAGGAAACTCAACGGTTTCACATCGTACCCCAACTTTTGCAAGTTCACTCCGAACAAAACAGCTACCGCGATTGGAATCACGATGGATAAGGTCCAAATAATGCCCTTATATTTCTTCTCTTCTGCAGTCATTGCCATAACAACCTATTTTTTCTCTACCCGCATGGGGTTATCTCTTACTTCTTCTACTAATTGTACTTTGATTTCATCTTCCAAGCGCTTCATTTCCGAATGCTGGCTCATTGGATAAAATCCACGAATGCGATGCTTGCCGTCTATTAAAATCACTTGATCATCAATCAGGAATCTGGTCGAATCCTGCGTGTCCTTTGCCGCATTCAACAACATTTCTTGCTGTGCATAATGAAAAATATCCCTGGAAGGATTTCCAACAATATGCCACTGACGTGCCTCCATATTTTCGTATTGCTTTGCAATAGGTGCCAATGCAGATGCATCATCACTTGGATCTACCGAAATCGAATAAAAATGAACACCACTTTTGCTTCCAAATTTTGTCGCAAGCTTGTCCATATAATCCAAAGCGATTTTAGAAAAAGCTGCATCCTTCGTATAGAATAAATGTGCGACAGATACTGTTGTATCATTATCTAAAAAAGGAACTTGCTTATCGTCCCAATTGGTAAACGTCAGCGGACTAAGCGTGTGAAAGATGGTATCTGGCCTCTCGCGCCCCATTACGCGGCGCATTTCACCTGACAATTTCTTCTCGCCATATACAGGCAATTTCACATACTCGTGCGTGCCCAAATTCTCCATCGCTAAATACAAAAATCCCGGCACAAAGAGAACGATGGCCAGGATTATGATTTTTGATATACTTTTTGGACGAATAACTTTATTCATCTATGTATCCGTATTATTTATTTGGATATATCGCGTGATCTTGCAATGCACCACCTAAGTAAGAACCTTCGGTAAGCATCAACACTATAAAATACGCGATAAAAATAAAGACAATCGTGCTGCAAACAATGAAACTAGATTTTTCAAACTTCAAGTGCATAAAAAATGCAACGATATAGTATGCTTTAACTAGCGTAAGCAAGATGTAAATAATATTTACAAACATGCCTTTTGCAAGAATTTGCCAGTGGTGAACGAATCCCAAGGCGATTAAGAATTCTAATGCAGTAAGTGCTAATAGAACAAAGAATACGGACCAAATTTGTTTTGCTCCCATTCCTTCGTGGTGTTCCTCGTGCGCTCCTGCTGTATGATCGTGATGTGCCATTTTATAAGTAGTATTGAGTATTGAGTATTGAGTATTGAGACGAAGTACTTCTCACCTACTCCCCAAAATACTGGTTTTAATTTTTAACTATTTAATTTAAATCAAGTAGAAGAACGTAAATACGAACACCCATACCAAATCCACAAAGTGCCAATAAAGACCAACTTTCTCGATCATTAAATATGTTCCACGACGCTCGAATGTATTATTCATGGTCATGAACAAAATAATGATGTTCAGCAAGATACCCACTGAAACGTGGAAACCGTGAAAACCGGTAATCGTGAAGAACAAGTTGGAGAACTGCAAGGCAGCCGTATAGGAAATATCCTTTGTGAAATATGGTGCTAGTGCATCTACAATCGCCGTTTCACCTTCTAAACCAGTCGCTGGATTACGACCAAACCAGAATCCTAAATGGTGTAAGTGTGTCCACTCAATAGCCTGACATCCTACGAACATCAAACCACCCAAGATCGTCCATAACATCCATTTTATAACCGCAGGTTTATCATTACGATGACCGGCATCTACTGCTAATACCATGGTTACCGATGACATAATCAAAATGAACGTCATGATACCTACGAAAACCAAAGGTTGTCCAGATTCTGCAATACCTGGAACGGATTGGAATACTTTATCGGCATCTACCCAAGTTGCATTAGCGAACTTTTGAGCTCCATAATAAATTAAAAACGCAGAAAAGGTGAACGCATCAGATACCAAGAAAAACCACATCATGATTTTCCCGTATTCCAGGTTCCAAGGTGATTTACCACCGCTCCAAGGTCCGTCTTTAACCTTATCCAATTGCGATACAGTTGTTGTACTCATTGTTTAGTTTTATTGATTCAAAAGTAAGAAAACATAAATATATATCCACAATAGATCTAGAAAATGCCAGAAAATTGTGGCCAATTCCATTCTATATTGATTGTTCGAAGTAGGGATACGTTTCGCCGCTCCGATATAACATCTTATCAAAATGATCAGCCCTGCAATAATGTGCATCAAATGCAACCATGTAAACACATAGATGAATGATTGCGAAGCATTCGGGTTTTGGAAATAAATTCCTCGTTCTATTAATGTCGACCAAGCATTTATTTGTGATACAAAAAATAAAATTCCCAAAACGATCGTGATCAACAGGAATAGCTTCTGCTTACTCCATTGTTCCGCTCGCGCTGCATTATAGGACAAATGTATCGTCAAGCTGCTCAACACAATAGCTACTGTGCTATAAATAAACGCGTAGGGAAGAATTGTTTTAATTCCTTTATCTACCCCGCTCGCTGTATACACAATAAATCCACTTGACAACGCCGCGAACATCATGAACATACCAATCATGCCCAACCAAAGGTTAAACTTTTTGGCTTTGCGAGATTGTAGTAATTGTTCGTTGCTATCCATCATCATCGTACTCATTCCCTATTGAAAAGGTATAAAATCAAATAATAATACTAATTGTAACACCGGAAGGTATGCGAACGACGTAAACATAATTCTACGCGCGGTACTATCTTCTGGCGTACGCACATGTTGGTAACCATACCAAGTGAATAATAATCCACCTAACAGCGCTACCACTGTGTAAATCCATCCTCCGAATCCGAAATACATAGGCAGAAAACCTACCGGTATCATCGCTATGCATGATAAAAACAGCAACCATGCAGAGGCATTATCTTTTCTAGTTGTCGGCAACAGCCTAAAACCAGCTCTTTTATAATCTTCGTCTGCCACCCAAGCAATTGCCCAAAAATGAGGAAACTGCCATACAAACTGGATGATAAACAATATCAAAGGCGTAATAACCACGGCCGCCTCACTCACCTCGCTATATGCCAGCCCAAACCCAGCGGATTCAAAAGCAGCATAGTAGCCGATCAATGGTGGCAACGCTCCAGGAAATGCCCCAACAAATACAGCGATCGGTGATTTCTGCTTCAGTGGCGTGTAAACGAACGCATAAAGAAAGATAGAGAATACAGATAGCAAACCGGCAATAAAATTTAATTGCACCAATACAAGCGTTCCAGTAATCCCCATAAATACGCTGAGCACCAAAGCTTGTCCGTTCGTCATTCTACCTGACGGAAGCGGACGGTCCTTGGTACGGTCCATCAGCTTATCCAAATCCTTCTCGATGATCTCATTGAAACCATTTGCTGCTCCAGTAACCAAAAAGCCGCCTAACGTGAGCAACAACCAATTTGTCCAAACCACATCGCCCTGCTGCACCGCTCCTATAAGAAATGAAATCGAAGCCGATAACACCACGGTAAGTGTCAACCTCAACTTCACCAACTTATTAAAATCCGAAATAAACGTACCCATGATTCTTGATCAAATTATCCGCCGCAAAATTACCGTAATATCTGTAATATGCGCGTCAAAGTTTTGCTTTAGATAACATCAACATAAGATAGTATTGCGCTCCAAAGAATAAACTTGCAACTACCAAATGTGTAGTTTGCATATAAGGAGGCAAAGCAAAACGAGCTAAAACAATCCCGGATCCCATCTGCACTAGCGCAAGGATAATAATGATCCAAGCAAACTTGCTTTGTATAGTAAGCGCACCGAATCGGCTCTTAACTAACCAAAATAACACTAATGTGATTACAAAGGTCAGGTAACCCAAAAACCGATGATACTCATAAGCTTGACCTAGCGCATCAATCCAATCTTCGCGTAAAACTCCTTTACCTCGCAAACTATCGACCAACTCCCGAACTTCCGTACCCAAGATCACTTGGATAAAAAGGATTAAAAGAGAAATGATCGAAAGCCATTTTATTCCGCTAAAGCGGTGATTGCTGAGCAACGATTTATTTCTGAACGTGGTAGCCAGATAATAGGTGTAAATCGCGATTGCCAATATAACCAAAGCTAAAACCATGTGAATGGTAATAATCCAAGGCATCAAATTGGTAGAAACCACGATGGAACCCAACCAAGCTTGCACCATCACTACAAAAAGATTAAGAACGCTCCAAGCTAAAATTGCGGGCTTGGATTTCCGGTAATTGAATGCAAGTATTGCGGTAGCTAAAAGGCAAAAACCTACTAGAACACCAACCAAACGGTTTACATACTCTGTCCAGGTCTTTGCTGCGTTGAATTCTTCGTGAACCAATATGGAAGGATCATTCCGAATCTCATCTGCCTCTTTTTTGAAGCCGAACGCATCCACCATCTTTGCAAAGCGATCGTTTTTACGTTGTCTTCCGTCCACGTATTGCTGCTCATAGCCATCCGGCAATTGAGAAATATGCGTCGGCGGAACCCAACGGTTGAAGCACTTTGGCCAGTCTGGACAACCCATCCCGGAACCGGTGCTACGTACAATCCCACCAGCGGTAATTACCAAAAACAAAAAGATAATGGTAATGCGATTACTTAGAATAAATCTCCTCTCGGCGGCGGGATACATACCTTAATATTGACCTAAAAAACTTCAGTCTGATTATTCCTCGCGAATGATCAGACTGAAATAGTTATTTTAATGTACTACTGTCTCTTCGCGATTGTTCTCTCTATTCCAAGCCTTTTGAAGTTGAATCGCTTCTTCATCGCCTTCAAAATCGTGCAATTGATTCGAACTCATCGTTTGCGAGAACGGAATGTGTTGAGGAATAAAATCCTCGTCGTGACCAGGTTTCGAATAATCGTATGGCCAACGGTAAACTGGAGGAATTTCACCCGGCCAGTTTCCGTGGATGTGTTCTACCGGAGTAGTCCACTCCAAAGTATTTGCATTCCAAGGGTTCTGAGGAGCACGCTTACCTAACCAAATGGATGAGAAGAAGTTCCACAAGAACGCTACCTGACCTAATGCTGCAATAATTGCCGCCCAAGTCACTAAAATATTAACCGACACCCATTTTTCCATAAAAGGAAAGTTTGTAAACGAGTAGTAACGACGTGGAACACCATCGATACCCATAAAGTGCATCGGGAAGAATACTAGATAAGCACCTACGAAGGTTAACCAGAAGTGGAAATATCCTAAACGTTCATCCATCATACGTCCGAACATTTTCGGATACCAGTGATAAACACCACAAAGCATTCCGAAGATAGAAGCAGAACCCATTACTAAGTGGAAATGGGCAACTACGAAGTACGTATCATGCAAGTTAATATCCAACGCTGCATTTCCTAAAAAGATACCAGTAACACCACCTGATACGAAGAACGAAACCATACCGATTGCGAACATCATAGCCGGAGTGAAACGAATATTTCCGCGCCACAACGTAGCGATATAGTTAAACGCTTTTACTGCGGAAGGAACTGCAATGATCAATGTTGTGATCATAAATACACCCCCTAAGAACGGGCTCATACCTGTTACGAACATGTGGTGACCCCATACGATGAACGATAATACCGTGATACCAACTAAGGAGTAAACCATCGCATGGTAACCGAAGATTGGCTTACGCGCATTAGTTGAAATAACTTCAGAAGTTAAACCTAAAGCCGGCATTACGACGATGTAAACCTCTGGGTGCCCCAAGAACCAAAATAAGTGTTGGAACAAGATTGGCGAACCACCTTCGTTTGGTAAAATCTGACCACCAACAACTAAATCGGAAAGGTAGAAAGAAGTACCCGCTGATCTATCAAAAATCAAAAGAACAACAGCTGAAACCAAAACTGGGAAGGAAAGCAAACCTACAATGGCTGTTAAGAAGAATGCCCAAATAGTCAAAGGCATTTTCCAAAGATCCATTCCCTTAGTACGCATGTTCAAGATCGTACTCACGTAGTTCACACCACCCAAAACTTGAGAAGCGATGAACAACGTCATACTTGCCAACCAAAGCGTCATACCCAATCCCGAGCCAGAAATCGCTGTAGGAACAGCCGATAATGGAGGATAGATCGTCCAACCTGCTGAAGCTGGTCCGGATTCGATGAAGAATGATGCAATCATGATCACACAAGCCACAAAGAAGAACCAGTATGAAAGCATATTCATTAACGGCGATGCCATATCTCTAGCTCCAATTTGATAAGGAATCAGTAAGTTGGAGAAAGTACCTGATAAACCCGCTGTTAATACGAAAAACACCATCATGGTACCGTGGATGGTTACCAATGAAAGAAAGAAATCGGCTTTAATACGACCGCCTTCTGCCCATTTTCCTAAGAATACTTCTAAGATTGGGAATTCTGCATCTGGCCAAGCTAATTGTATACGAAACAAGATAGAAAGTACCATCGCGAAAACTGCCATAATGATACCTGTGATCAAGAACTGCTTCGCGATCATCTTGTGATCTTGACTAAATACGTACTTAGTCAAAAATGTCTCATGATGATGGTGATGATCGTGCGAATCGTGATCTGCTGCGCCGTGCGATATAACTGTAGTTGACATATCTTAATTTAAAACTCTTTAAACAATTAATTTAATGAAGCCGTGTTCAACACTTCTTCTTCATTACCCGCGTTAGCAAATTCTTTCTGGATATCTTCCGTAAAGAATTTTTGTTGCTTCGCTAACCACTCCTTGTACTCCGCTTCCGTAACTACAACTACCTTCTTCTGCATATTGTAATGACTTTCTCCACAGATTTTCGCACATAACATCACGAAATCATACGACTGATCGTTCAACTTATCACGCATTTCACGAGTAGTAGTCGTTGGTGTAAATTGAAAATAGTTGGTCATACCCGGTACCGCATTGATTTGAACACGGAAATCAGGCATATAAAAAGAGTGAATAATATCCTTAGAAATAATGTGGAAACGTACTGGCTTATTTACAGGCAATACAATATCTGCACCTTTTACATCATCCCAAGATGATTTGTCTGTAAAATCAATACCGTATGGATTTGTTGGCGTAGTCAACTTGTAATTTCGTTTACCAATTTGTCCATCTGCTCCAGGGTAACGCACGGTCCACATAAATTGCTCCCCTAGTACCTCTACTTGAAGCGCTGATTTCTGCAATTCCTCTGGAACGTTGGTGATTTTCCTCCAAGTGAAGAAACCGAACAACACCAATACCGTTAATACCAATGCTGGGATAATAGTCCACAAACGCTCGATCGCGTCATTATGTGGGTAGAAATACGCCTTGCGATTTAAACGCATACGATAAACGTAAGCGAAAACCAACAATAAGATGTGTACCAAAATCATAACGAAGGTCGTGATGATTAAGGTGATGATGAACATGCGGTCGATGTCCTTACCATGTTCGGTAACAGCATCACGCCATGACCATACACCCCATACCGCATAGGAATAATAAACACCTCCTAAAAACAACACCAAGAACACTAAGAAAAGCGCTGCTTGCAGATTGTTGTTCGCTAGGGGATTGTACTTACCGTTAATACGACGAGAAAGCGTATAAATGTGGTGAATCTTACCAACTACAGCGATAATAATACAGATTAACAAGAAGTACATCACATAGTACGTGATGTTCTTATAAACTTGTGGATCGGTTTTTTTCACTTCTTCTGGAGCAGAAGTACTAGCTGATGTACCACTTACGCCCGCTTCTTCATCCTTTCCAACAACGGCAGAAGTGGTCGTGTCCGAAGAAACATCGTCGGTCGCTACAGCAACGCTATCCACTTGCTCATTGCCTGGAGTTGTGGCTGGATCTGCTTGAACATTCGTAGTAACTACTGAATCTTGGATAGATGCAAATACCGGCAACGCCAATAGCATATTGCACAACAGTAGAAAACTGAATACTGTCTTGAATTTGTTATATGTTGTAAACTTCATTTTCTATAAAAACGTTTATTACGTAATGCGCTACTTGACGAATTAAATCTGATGGTGTAAGCTTTCATCTAAGAACGGATGATGCTTCGGAGCTAATGCATGCTTGCTCAACTTGGACAACACCAAGAAGGTAAACAACCCTGCAAAACCAACTGCCGTACCAACCTCGATGATACCAAAACCACGGTGCGATTCAACTGTACCCGGCATAATCATGATATAATAATCTAACCAGTGACCTAGCAATAACAAGATCGCTACCAACATCATGAATGTTTCTTTACGTTTTGCGTCGCGGTCAACTAGCAACAACAATGGCGCTAAGAAATTGATAACAATGCTTAACCAGAACCAAGGCTTGTACTCCGGTTCCCATCTTTTGTAGAAGTACACGGTTTCTTCCGGAATGTTAGAGTACCAAATCAACATAAATTGTGCGAACCAAACGTATGTCCAGAAGATCGAGAAACCGAACATCAACTTACCCAAATCGTGCAAGTGATTTTCGTTCACCCAAGCCATATATCCAGCTTTCTTCAAAAGCGTAAGAATCAAAACAATTACCGCAATACCGCTTACCCACATTGCTGCGAAGTTGTACCAACCGAACATCGTAGAGAACCAGTGTGCTTCCAACGACATGATCGTATCGAATGACCAAATCGGTGTAGTAAATCCGAAGATTACTAAGAATAAAGCAGACAGCTTGAACGCCTTCTTGTAGGAATGTAATCCACCTGCTAAATCTTCATTGTAAGATAGTTTCGTAAGAATGAATGCGAAGATGCTGTATGATCCCATGAATAAGATCTGACGAATCAAGAATCCAGGTACGTTCAAGAAGGCTGATTTACCAGCTACTAAAGCGTCATAGTTTGGACTATTTGGATCAGTAAGACCTTCTGCATGCCAGTGATGGTAAAGGTTGTGCGTGTACAGACCTAGGCCAACAATGATTAATAGAATCAAAGCGGCAATCGGCAATACACTGGCCATCGCTTGTGGAATACGAAGTAAACCTGCTGACCAACCTGACTGTGTAACTAACTGCAAGGCTACGAAAAACGCACCAGCAGCACATACACAAGTAAAATAATAGCCCATCAATAATAAATTGGCGTAAGTACGCTCTTGGATGATGTGATCATGCGACAACAAACCCCATGCGATACTTGCAATACCAATTACAACAGCGACAATACTCAACATTTTGGCTACGCCACCAAATTGAAACTGCTCGCTAAAATTATAATCGTGATGATGATTGTGAGTTCCCATTTATTAACTTGATGTTTAATTATTTCTTTTGTAATTCTTGCACGTACATAACAACTTTCCAACGGTCTTCCGGCGTAATTTGTGATGCGTGAGGCCCCATAGCATTCCAACCGTACGTAATCGTATGATAGATTTTACCTGGAGTCAACTCCGACATTTTTCCACCGCGTGAAGATGGCGTACCCTCTGATTGACCATATGATGGTGGCTCAGGGAAGTTTTCCAATGTACGTTTACCTCTAGAATCGTCTACTTCACGATCTTTTGTTATCGCCCCGTTGCCTTTACCTTCAGGTCCATGACAAACTGCACAGTACGTTACGTACAAAGCGTGACCATCTTTTAGATTTTGCTCGGTGCGCTCCAAAGGATTTACCGTGATTTGTGCACCGGCTGCTTCGTAACCTTCTGTTGTATTCGGGAACTCAAAGCGTGTAAAGCCTATTGGTGTTGTACCTGTAGGAGGCGTTTGAGCCGTGATCCCGTTTTTAAAATTTTTGTTCGGTTGATCCGGGTTAAATGCAATCGGATCATACATATTACGAGAGAATTCCCACCCTGTACTACGAGTAGTACCATCTCCGCAAGCAGAGACTACAGCCGCCAATGCAACAGCTGCACATACAGTTCCAAGAAAATTCTTCTTATTCATAGCTAACATATTTCCTTTCGTTGTATTTAACCTCTACAGCTCCGGCATCTTTCAATAAACCGTCGATAAGCGCATGGTCTGTATTTTCTTTAGCGTCAATAGCGATGATAAAACGATCATCCGATGCACGAAGATCCATAACGCGCGGTGCACGTCCCGGAAACAAGTGGTTGCGGAAAAAGAAAGTCGCTACCATACCCAACGCACATAATAAAATCGTTACCTCAAAAGTTACCGGAACAAAGTTCGGCAAAGGCAAAGATGGCTTACCACCCACGTTCATTGGCCAATCGTATGCTGTTGTATAAAACAATAAGCTAAAGCCTAAAATTGTTCCAGTAGCTCCGGCACAGAAAGCTGCAATTGGCAAACGCGATGGTTTAACACCCAATTTTGCTTCGATACCGTGAATCGGCATCGGTGTATAACAGTCGTAGATACTGATATTGTTCTCTTGCAATTTTTCGATCCCATGCATCATTTCATCGGGATCCGCAAAACTACCTAATATATATTTTGTGTCGCTCATTGCTATTATTTTTTACGTAAAGCGTTAATATCCTCTTCCGAAACGGAATCATACTTAGTCAAGGAATCTCTAAAGAATTCCACTTGCTCTTCTGGGAATGCTCCCTCTTGAACCAATTTAGTTTTTTGTTGCAACGAAGCGCTCTTCAGTAACAATTTCACCTCAGCCATCGCAATACTTGGTAAGAAACGAATGAACAACAAGAATAACGTAAAGAACAAACCGATCGAACCAACGAAGATACCTACATCTACCCAAGTTGGGTAGAACATTGCCCAAGATGAAGGCAAGTAATCGCGGTGCAAAGAAGTTACGATAATTACGAAACGCTCGAACCACATACCGATGTTCACGACGATAGACAAAACCCAAGAAATTGGGATACTCGTACGAATTTTCTTGAACCAGAATAACTGAGGAGAGATTACATTACACGTCATCATCGCCCAATATGCCCAAGCGTATGGACCAGCTACACGATTGGCGAACGCATACATCTCATATTCTGAACCTGAGTACCAAGCAACGAATAACTCTGTCAAGTAAGCAATACCTACGATAGAACCTGTGGTCATGATGATTTTGTTCATCGACTCAATGTGGAACATCGTGATGTAATGCTCGAAGTTCATCACTTTACGAAGGATCAACAATAAGGTTTGCACCATTGCGAAACCAGAGAAGATCGCTCCCGCAACGAAGTATGGAGGGAAGATCGTGGTGTGCCATCCTGGAATTACGGATGTCGCAAAGTCCATGGATACAATCGTATGTACAGATAGTACTAATGGCGTAGATATACCAGCTAAAACTAAAGATACAATTTCGAAACGTTGCCAAGTTTTAACCGAACCATTCCAACCGAATGACAAGGTAGAATAGATTTTCTTTTTTAGTCCAGTAGCGCGGTCACGTACCGAAGAGATATCCGGCAATAAACCTACATACCAGAATACTAAGGATACCGTGAAGTATGTCGAGATCGCGAATGCATCCCAAACTAACGGCGAGTTGAAGTTTACCCAAAGAGAACCGTACTGATTTGGTAATGGGAAAATCCAATAAGCCAACCAAGGGCGACCCATGTGAGCAACTACATACGTAGCGGCACAGATTACGGCGAAGATAGTCATCGCCTCTGCCGAACGGTTAATGGAGTTACGCCAGTTTTGGCGGAATAATAATAGTACAGCTGAGATCAACGTACCGGCGTGACCGATACCTACCCACCAAACGAAGTCGGTGATATCCCATGCCCAACCTACGGTCTTGTTCAAACCCCAGGCACCAATACCAGTCCAGAATGTGTAACCGACACTGATAACCCAAAGCATGGCGCCGCAGACAGCCACGATAAATCCTATCCACCAAGCTTTATTAGGCTTGTTTTCAACCGGAAGTAATACATCATCTGTTACCTGCGCATAGGTGATGTTTTTTCCGGTTACTAATGGTTCTCTTAATATTGATTCGTTATGCGATGACATAGTTGTTTATTTCAAAAATTTAAACAAGATTAAGCTTCAAAAGAGTTTCTAACTTTCGTCATGTAACCAATGTTTGGCTGAACGTTGATCTCTTCTAGTACGTAATAGATACGCTCGCTACGCAATGCTTTAGAAACCTCTGAGTTTGGATCGTTAGCATCACCGAAGATCATAGCATTTGCGCTACATACGCCTTCACATGCCATTTTGATATCTCCTTCTTTCAAAGCGCGACCTTCCATTTTCGCATGAAGCTTACCTGCTTGGATACGTTGAATACACATCGAACATTTCTCCATAACACCACGTGAACGTGTTGTTACATCCGGGTTCAATACTAGCTGTGTGAACTCGTTGTTCAAGTAGTTATCGAAACGGCTATCATTCCAGTAGTTGAACCAGTTGAAACGACGCACTTTGTATGGACAGTTGTTCGCGCAGTAACGTGTACCGAAACAACGGTTGTAAGCCATATGGTTCAAACCTTCCGAAGAGTGAACAGTAGCCAATACCGGACATACAGTCTCACATGGAGCGTGTTCACAGTGTTGACACATCATCGGTTGGTGAACAACTTTTACATTCTCGAAAGAAGAAAGGTTTGCGATATCATCTTCTTTTGTGTAATCCTGACCATCTTCCTCGATCGTGTAGTAACGGTCGATACGCATCCAGTGCATCTCACGACGACGGCGAACCTCGTCGCGACCAACAACAGGAATATTATTTTCGATATTACAAGCTACGATACAAGCACCACAACCTGTACAAGCGTTCAAGTCGATCGCCATAACCCAACGGTGGCCAGGTTGCTCAAACTTGTTCCACAAATCGTAAGATTTGTGATCGTCAGAGAATTTACCTGCTTCAGATCCCGGGTTTTTCAAGAATTTCGCAAATGTCGTTTCACGAACGATATTACGACCTTCAATGGTATGGTGTGTTTGTGTTTGAGCTAATTCGTAAATGCGAGAAGCTTTCGTGATAGACACTTTATTTACATACTGTAAAGAACCGTCTTTCACTTGTGCAAATGGGAAAGCGTTGACACCAACATTATTTCCAGCCTTACCAACTTTCGTACGACCGTATCCCACTGCGATAGAAGCTGTTCCTAACGCCTGACCCGGCTGAGCCAAAACTGGAAGTTCTACTTCAAAATCACCCGCTTTTACAGTTGCCGTGCTTTTCTCGCCGAAACCTAAGCGCTCTGCATCTTTCGGGTTAAGGGCAACGTAGTTATCCCACGTTACTTTAGATACTGGATCCGGAAGCTCTTGCAAGAACGCGTTATTTGCATAACGTCCGTCGCGAATTGCCGCCGATTCGTATAATGCTAATTCGAAATCGTCGCCCGCTTTAATAGACTGAGCAGCATTCGTTGCCGCAGCAGCAGCAGCGCCTGCATTTCCAGCGAATGAATAAGACGCAGCAGCAGCATTACCTTTATATTCAAAACCTGTTTGCAACACATCTGTCCAGCTCTTCGTGCTACCAGCTAGAATTTGCGTTTCCCAAATGTTGCGAACGTATGTATAAATATCTGTATTGTTTCCTGACCAAGTTAATAAGCTTACTTCAGGTTGACGGGTATTAAATACCGGATTTATGGTAGGTTGTACGATTGTATAATAACCTACTTTCGAAGACTCATCGCCCCAAGACTCTAAGTAATTACTAGCAGGAGCTATGGCGTTTAGTTCAGACGAAGTTTCGTCCGCGCGATCAGAGAATGAGATCGTAAAGTCAATTTTCGCTAAAGCTTGCTTAACCGCTTCGCCATTATAGTAATCATAAACCGGGTTGCTGTTCCAGAAAATTGCTGCTCCTACCTGACCAGCATTTGCCATGCCCAATAGTTCTGCAAATTCCGTTTCTGAGCCTTGATATTTTTTCGAGTAGTTTGCCAAATCGATGGTCGTTCCATAAGCGCCAATAGCTACGTTGATAGCATTTGTTAACGTTTGGATGTTTACATCGTTTGCGCCAGCCACTACGACCGCTTGACCTTTATTCTTCAACAATTCCTGCGCAGCTAATTTAATTGCTTTCGCAGCATTCGCTTGTTGAATTCCTCCAGCTAAGGATGATCCGGTAACCTCGTTGTATAAGCTGATTAATACAGCTGCTTCTTCAGAAGGCTTGATAGCAATACGCACATCCGCGTTTGTACCGGTCATGCTCAATCCAGTTTCGAACTGAATGTGACGGGACATTTTGCCTGCCTCTAAAGATTTATAATTTCTGTTCTTAATGTAATCTTGCGTATGCTCTTCGCCATCTAACCAAGTACCCAAGAAATCAGCTCCTACGGAAAGAACTACTAGCGCCTTCTCGAAATCGTAAGAAGGAATAACAGCTGTTCCAAAACTTGCTTGATTTGCTGCGCGAATACCTGAGTAAGAAATCGCATCCAATTGCACGTGTACTGTGCCTGGATATTTAGCGGTAAACTCCGTAATAGTTGCCAACGCGGTTGGACTATTTAATGTTCTAGAAACAATAGCTACACGCTTACCAGCTTGAACCGCTTTGTTTAGCGCTGCAGAAACTGTAGCATCAAGTTTCGCCCATTCTACATCTTTCCCATCAACTTGAGGATTCTGTAGTTTGTTCGTCATATCGTACAAATCCAAAACCGACGCTACGGTTGCAGATTCTGTACCTTGTACCAAACCAACACTGTTTGGATTTGCTTCCACTAAAATAGGACGACCTTCACGTGTACGAACCAAAACACTTTGTCCGTTAAATGAAGAAGCGTAATAGTTAGGGATACCCGGAGTTACCTCTTCCGGTTTAATTAAGTAAGGCACGGCTTTATGAACCGGTGCAGTTTGACAAGCAGCCAAAGAAACAGCTCCTACTCCAAAACCTAAAACTTTCAAGAAGTCGCGGCGTGGAGTTTTGGTGCTCAATCCTTCTTCACTCAACACATCCTCTACGGGAATAGGCTCAGAAAACTCACCCTTGCTCGACTGAACGAATGCAGGAGTTTGATTTAGCTCTTCTAACCCTTTCCAATATTTTTTGTTGCTATCCATGTAAAGCTGTATATTAAGATTGCGTTTTTCTAATTTGATTAATAGTGACACTTACCACATTCTAGACCACCGATCATTGCGGCTGTCATTTTCTCTCCTTTTTTCAATTTCTCGTGTGCCTCGATCAATTGATCATAATATTGATTGTCGGTATTTACCGAAGTTTCGCGGTGACAATCAATACACCATTTCATAGTTAATGGAGAATATTGGTACACTTCTTCCATCGATTCGATTGGACCGTGACAAGTCTGACATTCTACACCAGCCACTGTAACGTGTTGCGAGTGGTTGAAGTACGCGAAATCTGGAAGATTATGAATTCTAATCCATTCGATTGGCTTCGTATCATTACCGTATGAACGTGTTTCTGGATCCCAATCCACCGCGCGATACAATTTTGCAATCTCAGGAGAGATTCCACTCTCGTTATCGTAGTGCTCACCGCCAGTAATCGTGTTATGACAGTTCATACATACGTTAGCCGAAGGAATAGATGCGTTTTTCGATTTGAATGCACCGCCGTGACAGTATTGACATTCAATTTGGTTTACACCAGCGTGAATTTGGTGCGAGAACTTAATTGGTTGCACCGGTTGATAACCTTGGTGAACACCAACATTCCAACCTGTTTTCCATCCCACAACGCCCAAAAGCGCTACAATCATCAGAACCACAAAACCAACCATCTTCTTGTTGCGCAAGAATGCTTTAGCATACAAAGCAAATTTAGAAGCGCCGCGCGCATCGTACTCTGCTTGAGAAGCATCGATAGTTGCTTTGTTGTTTTCCAACAACTTCTCTAAGGTCTTCGTTACGCGAGTCAAAACAATTGCAACACCGACAACGATTACTACCAATAAAGAAACAACGATTATCATTAAATCGCTTGCTCCTTCACTACCAGCACCGCCACCCTGCGCAGCCGCTTGCTCTTTCTTTGCCGCAGCTTTCGTTTCTTCCGCCTGCAAATACGCAACAATATCACGCACATCATCATCTGAGAGATGCGCGTAAGGCGCCATCATAGTCGGGAATTTACTTTTCAATTCCACCGCTTGCGCATCGCCCGAATCCACCATTCCTTGCGGATTGTGTACCCAGTTGATAATCCAAGACTCTTCGCGACGCTCTGATAGTCCAGCCAAATCCGGACCAGTCAATTGACGACCTACAGCGTGACAAGAATTACAGGCGTTTGCTTTAAAAAGGGCACCACCATTCGTGGCGTCCTGCGCATTTGATACACTCGTAACGGCAAATAACAACACCAAACCAACTGATATTGACTTCGCTAGTTTTCCCAAAACGGATGAGATATTTCTCATATTTAGCACTTTATACTATTTTAATGTGTATGATATATTCAAAATCTCTTTTCAGAGGAGTTTCCACCCCACTAAACTTTGCACAAAAGTATAACTATTTAAACAATCCCTGACAATTTCGTGACTGAATAGTTTAATTTATAACCGTTCTAAATAAACGCGCTAAAAGTCTATTTAAAGCGGTTTATTTCGTATTTTTGATGGCAAATAAAAACATTTTGCGCATGAAAAAACTTATAAACCTAGGCATTGTTTGCCATTTGATAATTTGTTTCGGTTGCGCAAATGAACCTTACAAAAAAAGTATAGAAATGAACGACGACAAATATAACGAACTGACGGCGGAAGAGAAGTACGTCATCGAAAACAAAGGGACAGAACGCCCATTTACTGGCAGCTTATTGGATAACAAGCAACAAGGCACTTACCTGTGCAAGCGTTGCGACGCGCCTTTGTATCGATCGGAAGATAAATTTGAATCTTTCTGCGGATGGCCAAGCTTCGACGACGAAATTGAAGGAGCAGTAGCACGAGAAACGGATGCGGACGGACGTCGTGTAGAGATTCTTTGTAACGCATGTGGCGCGCATTTAGGTCACGTTTTCGAAGGCGAAGGTTTCACAGATAAGAATACACGTCATTGTGTGAATTCTATATCAATGAAGTTTGTGCCGGAAGTGGTTGAGTAATCTTCACTTCATATGGATTTCTTCGTCATCCCTGTCAAAAAAAATGGCGAAGCAATCCATCGTAAAGCCTTGAAGATTGTAATAATATAAGATAGAAAAATTGCTTCAGTCTCGTTCCTCAACTTCGCAATAACGTTCCGCGTTAAAGTCATCGTTGCAGGAAGGTTGACGAAGCAATCTATAAAACGCCTCGACACCTAAATTAATTCCTTGATTCGGATATTTCGAAATGCCACAGAATCCGTGTGATTTTGAAGAGCGATTTTTCCCGAAGAATATTTCCCAAAATCAGGATATGCTTTAATTGGACTTTTATTTACTAAACCGCGGAAATCGTCAGAATCGATTACGCGCTCGAACGTCAATTTATCGTTCAACCAAAAACTTACCTTTCCTTTATTCTGTACTACGCGCGCTTTATTCCATTCGCCGTAAGGCAAAGGATTTGAATTGACTGCGATACAATCTACAGAATACAAGCAACCTGCCCAATGCGTAGAATCACGTTGATGGCGCGCTTCAGCAAATTCATTATCCAACAATTGCATCTCCAAACCCGTCGCGAAGGTTGCTGCGTAACTGGAATCTTCTTCTACGTTAATCAAAATCCCACTATTCCCCCCTTTACTCACTTTCCATTCCAATTCCAACTCAAAATCCTGATAGCTGCGATCGGTCACTAAATCGCCAAAGGTTCCGTCTGTTTTCCGTGGATCGCAAACAAGCTCACTTCCGTCCATCTTCCATTTCGACGATACCGCGCCCTGACCGTAGATATGCCATCCTTTCAAGGAATCATTCGACAGCAAATTATTCCAACCATCCTGATCTACGCCGTTTTCTGCCCGCTGTTCATTTTTTGAAGCATTCCCACATCCTACCAATACAAAAAGCAAACTCATCGCGGCTAAATATCTCATATCATTACTTATTTGTCGACAAGATAGTAAATCATGATCACGATCACTCCAACTTGCTTGTAATATATACGTGGTATATGTCCGACTTTCATTTTCCAGCGGCGCGTGATAATAAAGCATTTTCGTAACTTCGCGTTATGATGTCCGATATCATTCAACTACTACCCGATGCTGTAGCAAATCAAATTGCAGCAGGGGAAGTCGTACAACGACCTGCGTCGGCAGTGAAGGAACTTGTGGAGAACGCGATTGATGCTGGAGCAGATCAAATCAAGCTGATTGTAAAAGATGCTGGGAAATCGCTCATTCAGGTTATTGATAACGGTTGCGGAATGAGCGTGACCGATGCTCGCGTTTGTTTTGAGCGCCACGCAACGTCCAAAATCCGTAAAGCAGAAGATCTATTTGCGATCCGTACGATGGGATTTCGCGGTGAAGCCATGGCATCCATTGCAGCAATTGCTCATGTAGAATTACGCAGCAAACGGATTGAGGATGAACTAGGAACGGTGATACAGATTGAAGGATCGACCGTTATCAGCCAACATCCGGAGAGCGTACCCGACGGCACGAATATCTGTGTCAAGAACCTATTTTATAATATTCCTGCACGCCGAAATTTTCTAAAAAGCAACTCGGTGGAAATGCGTCATATTATTGATGAGTTTCAGCGTGTAGCTCTAGCAAATCCAGGAATTGCATTTTCGCTTCATAGCGATGGCAACGAGGTATTTCGTTTGTCGAAAGAAACCTTGAAACAACGGATTGTGCATCTTTTTGGAAACACGTACAACCAACGTTTGGTTCCGGTAGAGGAAGACACCAGCATTATCCGCATTCAGGGATTTGTGGGAAAGCCGGAATTTGCCAAGAAAACACGTGGTGAACAGTTTTTCTTCGTCAACAAACGTTTTGTAAAAGATCCGTATTTGAACCATGCGGTGATGAATGCGTTTGAAGACATTCTTCCTGCGGATTCATTTCCGTTATATGTATTGTATATCGACATCGATCCTGCAAAAATCGACATCAATGTGCACCCTACGAAAACGGAGATTAAATACGAGGACGAAAAATCGATTTACGCCATTTTACGTTCTGCAGTAAAAAGATCGTTGGGCAGATACAACATTGCTCCTACTCTGGATTTCGATCAGGAAACCAGTTTTAATCACCTGATATCTCAAAAACCGTTGGACGAAATTCAAGCACCAAGTATTTCTTTCAATCCAAGCTTCAACCCATTTGAGTCGGAACCTGGGAGCAAACGAACATCGACGCGCCATGCAGATTATGCGATTGGATTTGAGAAAAAATCAGGCATTCCGCAAAATTGGGATACTTTATATCAAATTACGGAGCAAGAAGAATCCGGAACACAGTTACCTTTGATCCCGGAGGAATCCATCGAGGAAAAGGGAACTATAGAAGTTAACCGACAAACGAATTTTGGCAAGCAGCCTTTTCAATTGCATAACCGATATATCGTTTCGCAAATTCATTCTGGATTTATGCTGATTGATCAGCAAGCAGCGCACGAACGTATCTTATACGAGCAGTTTGTAGAACATTTAGCCAACCAACAAGGTTTAAGTCAACAGAGCTTGTTCCCACAAACGATTGAATTAAGTCCGTCGGATGCGGAGCTGATGCAAGAGATTCTTCCAGATGTGCTATCGTTAGGTTTTCAGTTGCGCCCATTTGGAAAAACGACGTATATTGTAGACGGTATTCCTGCGGATGTAGGCAGTCATTTGGATGAACGCCGAGTGATCGAGCAATTGTTGGAAGATTTTAAGAACAGCAAAGATCAGCTTCAGGTTGGCAAACGCGATCGTTTGGCGCGAAGCCTAGCCCGAAGCGCGTCATTAAAAGCGGGAAGTCCGCTGGATAATGTCTCGATGAGCGAGTTGATCGACAAGCTCTTCGCTTGTTCGGTGCCGAATATTTCCTTGCAAGGGAAACCCGTTATTATAACAGTTACTTTGCAGGAATTAGCAGAGCGATTTTCAAAAACCATGTAATAAAAAGTATATACGATATATTGTATGAATCCAATTAACAATTTGCCGCCGATTGTCAAAAATCTGCTTATTATCAATGTCATTTTCTTCATCGGTTCGGCGATTTTCGCATCAGGATCGACATTCTTTTTCGGCGTCTTCTATCCGGATTCTCCGTTTTTCAAGATTTGGCAACCCATTACGTATATGTTCATGCACGGAAACTTAATGCATATCGTATTCAATATGTTCGCAGTGGTGATGTTTGGTTCGATCATCGAACAGGTGCTTGGTAACAAACGTTTCTTAAACTATTATCTGATTTGTGGATTAGGCGCATTGGTATTGCAATATGGCGTTCAAGCCATAGAGGTTTATCAAATTACAGGTAGCATTCGAGCGCACGATTGGTTAGATATTGATATGTTTAACAATAGCATCCGCGCTACGCGAAACATGAATCGCGACGATTACGAAGTTTTAAGCTCCATTTATACGACGCCGATGGTGGGTGCTTCCGGTGCGGTATTCGGATTGCTTTTAGCTTTCGCTTATTTGTTTCCAAATATGCCACTACAATTCCTATTCATTCCCGTCCCGATTAAAGCTAAATACTTCGTTGGCGGATACATAGCGATAGAAATTTATTTGGGCTTCGCTAACAGCGGATCTTCTATTGCGCATTTGGCGCACGTTGGCGGTGCTCTTTTTGGTTTTCTATTATTGAAAACTTGGGGAATCCGTCGTTCGAATTTGTATTAACCAACTGTAATGAATAACGAGGGCACTTTGAAAGATTTCTTGCGAACGACCTATCGTTCCGGCTCTCCCGTGCCTTACGTGATTTCCGCCAAAGTATTATTTTTCGTGCTAATTTATACTTTGGATTTACTCTACGAAACAGGTGTCATCATCAATCCGCTTTTCGAAGAAACGCTAGCATTATTCAGCCTTCCGAAAGATTGGACTGCATTTTTGCTCCAACCTTGGTCATTGTTAACGTATTCCTTGGTCAACAGAACGATCTTCGAATTACTATTTGATTGCTTGTGGTTATATTGGACATCACGGATATTTCTAAATTTACTTCAAACGCGCCAGTTAGTTAGCTTATACATTTCCGGAATAATCATCGGAGGAATAACTTATCTAGCAATTGGATCATTTTTGCACACCGGATCAAGCAATTTCTTCTCATTTCTATATAGCGGCTCCATTGGAAACGCCGCTATTATTACCGCTTTGCTGCTTTTAGTCCCGCATACGGAGGTTCGATTATTTCTATTTGGAAACGTGACATTTCGGACCATAGGTTTGATATATTTGGCATTACAATTGGGTTACTTCGTGGTGATTGATCACGCAGCAGCCGTAGCGTATATTTCGGGCGTATTTTTGGGTGCCGGATTTATGTACGCATTAAAGGAAGGAAACGATTGGAGCAATTTGTTCCGCCGTCGGCCGAAGCGCACATTGAAAGTAATCCATCATCGTCCGAAAGGACCGACTTATAGAAGCTATCGTTCGGATCTTCCGAATCAGGAA
This sequence comes from Sphingobacterium corticis, assembly GCF_042684745.1. Classification (NCBI taxonomy): domain Bacteria; kingdom Pseudomonadati; phylum Bacteroidota; class Sphingobacteriia; order Sphingobacteriales; family Sphingobacteriaceae; genus Sphingobacterium; species Sphingobacterium corticis. The sequence continues at coordinate 487,541 of NZ_JBHUMA010000004.1, forward strand.
GTTATTGATGAGATTCTAGACAAAATTTCTTCCAATGGCTACGACAGCCTGACCAATCTAGAAAAAGAAATTCTCTTTAAAGCAAGTAAGCAGGAGAAATAAAGCAGTATGTCCAAAAGAAATCGAAAAATTGGTTTTATTAGTAAAATCGTAGCGCTGGCGAACGTATTCGCTATTCTCGCGTTGTTGTTTAGCTATTCTGCTTCTTTTATCAATCCGACGTTATTTTGGCCGACGGCCATTTTTGGTTTGGCGTACTTTCCGATTTTGTTGGCCAACATCATCTTGTGCTTATATTGGGCCGTCCGCAGACCGATTTTCGCCTTAGCTTCTTTAGTTGCCATATTAATCGGTTGGCCATTAATGACCAAACATGTGACGTTTAACACGTCTTCAGCCGTCGACCATCCTTCTGACAGCACGTTGCGTGTGATGTCGTACAACGTACATTTGTTTGAAGCCATTCAAGACCCAGCCATAAAAACGCAGGACAGCATTATTGAGTTAATCAACGAGCGTCAACCGGACGTGCTCTGCATGCAGGAATTTCATAGCAGAATTACCGGAAAACAGAAGTTTACCGACAAGCTAAAAAAGGATTGTCACTTCGAAGACTTCTACTTCTCTCCAGCAACAGAAAATGAGCATCACGGTTACGGACACATCGTCTTCTCGAAGTTTCCCATTATTGATGCAGGCGTAATTAACGATTATTCGTATGGCATCAATCGCATCGTGTACACGGATATTGTTAAGAATACGGATACCATTCGCGTGTATAATGTGCATTTACGCTCGTTCGTGTTGCAAGATGAAGACAAAGATTTTATCAAAAACCCTTCCGCCGCTGAGGACGAGAAAGGCGCGACTAAACGTGTTGGAAGAAAACTGAAAGACGCGTTTTACTACCGTAGCCGACAAGTGGAGTATTTGCTGGCACATTTCGAAAAAACGAAATATCCGAAGTTGGTAATGGGCGATTTCAATGATACGCCGATGTCATTCAGCGTCAACACCATTGGAAAAAACATGCAAAACGCCTTCCAACAAAAAGGAAACGGCTGGGGCCTGACGCATTTCGAAATATTCCCTATTCTTCAAATCGATTACATCTTTTCGGATTTTGATGTGCTTGATTATGGCGTCGTGAAGAAGAAATTTTCGGATCATTACCCAATTTGGGCGGATGTGAAACTGTAGAAAATTTTAGTATTCCCAACGCGGTTTCAACACGCAAGTAATATCTGCGGTTTTTCGGAGGATGATTGGGCGCTGGTCGAATCGGCTTTCCAACACAATACGATCGGCTTGCTTTTCTGTTATTTTGAATCTTGGCACAAAAGGACCTTGACGATAACAGCCCGAAATCTTTTGTTTCCAATTAGGTTTGGTATATAAACCATCCACGATTAAACTATCTCCGCGAACGACATATACACCCTTTGCATATTCCGTCCATTCGCCATCACCAAAACAGCTATCTGGCATATTTTTCACCGTAGAATGCACACGCAATGTGGCATAGATGGAATCACAGGTTACCTTCATTTCGTGCAACGTATAATGCAACATATTATCTTGTCCGGCAATGCTATCTTGCACCCATTCTCCCTGAAAGAAATCGGCGCCAGGTTCTTGCATTTCGGATTGGCGAACGCAACTCCATGAAAAGAAAAGCATGCCTACCAAAAGCAGGCATGCTAAACTACGATATGCTTTTATCATCGTAAAAATTTCCGATTATTTGATGCTTCCGACCATAGTTTCTGGACGAACCCATGCGTCGAAATCTTCCGATGTAACGTAACCCAAACGGACCGCTTCATCTTTCAATGTAGTACCGTTTTTATGTGCCGTTTGTGCGATCTCCGCCGCTTTATAATAACCAATCTTTGTATTCAAAGCGGTTACCAACATCAATGAATTATCCACTAATTCTTTAATGCGTTTGTAATTTGGCTCAATACCTTGCGCGCAGTGCTCATCAAATGAAACACATGCATCGCCAATCAATCTTGCCGATTGCAAGAAATTAGCCGCCATTAATGGTTTGAATACGTTCAATTCGTAATGACCTTGTGTGCCACCGATTGTGATCGCTACATCATTCCCCATCACTTGTGCCGCAACCATAGTAAGCGCTTCACATTGCGTTGGATTTACTTTACCCGGCATAATAGATGATCCTGGTTCATTCTCAGGAATGATAATCTCGCCAATACCCGAACGCGGACCGGAAGCCAACATACGAACATCGTTTGCAATTTTATTTAGAGAAACGGCTAATTGCTTCAATGCACCATGTGATTCTACGATCGCATCGTGTGCAGCAAGTGCTTCAAATTTATTTGGCGCTGTAACGAAAGGTAATTCTGTGAAATCAGCAATATATTTTGCTACCAAGACATCATATCCTTCCGGGGTATTCAATCCTGTTCCTACCGCAGTACCACCCAATGCCAATTCCGATAAATGTGCTAAACTGCTTTTCAACGAACGCAAACCATAATCTAACTGTGCAACATATCCGGAGATTTCTTGACCTAATGTCAACGGCGTTGCATCCATTAAGTGCGTACGACCGATTTTCACAACTTCTTTAAAAGCTTCCGCCTTTTTAGCCAATGTATCGCGTAGTTGCGTCACGCCAGGAATCGTAGTTTCTACGACTGCTTTATAAGCGGCAATATGCATTCCCGTTGGATAGGTATCGTTCGAAGATTGTGATTTGTTCACATCATCATTCGCTTTCAAAACAGGCTCACCTTCGCCGATTTGTCCGCCAGCAAGTACTTGCGCGCGGTTAGCGATCACTTCGTTTAGGTTCATATTGGATTGTGTTCCGGAACCAGTTTGCCAAATAACCAAAGGAAAATGCTCATCTAACTTACCAACAAGGATTTCGTCACAAACCGCAGCGATAGCATCTCTTTTTTCTACCGGCAAAACACCCAAATCGTGATTCGCGTAAGCAGCCGCTTTTTTCAAATAAGCAAAACCATCAATAATTTCTTTTGGCATGGACGCCGAAGGACCAATTTTGAAGTTGTTTCTAGAACGCTCGGTTTGTGCTCCCCAGTATTTATCTGCAGGAACCTGCACTTCACCCATTGTATCCTTTTCTATTCTGAATGACATAGTGATTTAATGTTTGTTGTTACTAAGCAAAGTTAATTAAAAAGAGTTACATACCCAGCCGACGGCTCATGTGTTCGCGCACATGATGGTAAAGTTGTTTGGGCTTTAACGTCCGCCAAGGGAAATCATCCAAATATTCGCCAAAGCTGACGTAATAATCGATCTGATTGCGCACAAATTCCTCAATCACATGCGGCCGGAAATTTAGTCCTGCAATCCATCCGTCTTCAATATCCTGAAACCATTCCTCATAATACGAATCGTCGGACGCATGAAAATTCAGCACATTCTCCCCGATCAGAATGAATTGGTTGATACCTTCACCTATCAGCGTATCAATAAGCTCACGCTTCAAGGTCATGATGTCATTATAAATGGCATCATTCCATTCACCAATCAACTCAATAATCGCATAGCGCTTATCGTAATCGGCGTAAAGAATCTTTAAATACATGGTATTGGAACCAAAATCGTCCCATTGCGGATGCAGTAGAAAGTTGTACACATTCTTGTCGAACTCAAACTCACTGTACTCGATCCCAAAGAACGGACTTCGCTCATCTTCCGATGCGATATAATCATCTCTCCAATTATAAAAGGGCTCTATCTCGTGCATTTTTTAACTTTTTCAAATATTACGAATTATTTATTCTTATCGAAATAGCTTGGACTGCAATTTGCGGATAAAATAATTGTTATAAGATTTTTAAGATTGTGAGAATGCAAGTAATTTTGCATTCCAAACCACGCAGATGCAGAAGGAAACCAAGAGAAATATTTTTGTTGCAGCCACCTACGGGGCAACCTTAATATTGGGGTTAATTTTAGGACAAAACTATGCGGATTTGCAGGGCAATAAACCTGGAAGTTCGTTAGTTCCGATTGGTATGTCCGACAACACCTATAAACTTCAGCAAGTAGTGGATCTGGTTTCTGCCGCATATCTTGATAGCATCAACATCGATTCCATTCAAAATGGTGCAATAAATCACATTATTGCACATTTGGACCCCTATTCAGCTTATCTACTTCCAAAAGAATCCCAATCGCAAACGGAAATTCTGGAAGGAACTTTCGAGGGGATCGGTATGGAATATTTCAATCTAAACGACACGTTGATGATCGTGGGATTGATTACGAATGGCCCGGCGGACAAAGCTGGATTTAAAGTCGGCGATCGAATTTTAAGAATTGACAATAAATTGCTTGCTGGTGTTGGCATCTCCAAAGAAGAAGTGGACAAGTTGATTCGTGGAAGCCGGGGATCGGAAGTTGGCTTTCATATTAAACGAGACAATATTGAACTTCCTGTGCCCATTAAGGCAATTCGTGACCAAATCAATGTAAGTTCCTTGGATGTGGCTTATATGATTGAGCCAACGGTTGGTTTCATTCGAATTCGTCGCTTTGGCCAGCGCACAGCGGATGAGTTTCGATCCGCGATTATCCAACTTAAAAAGCAAGGCGCTCAAAACTTGATTTTGGATTTGCGCGATAACGGCGGTGGATATTTCCATGTTGCTATTCAATTGGCAGGCGAATTTTTTAACGATCGACGTTTAATCGTGTACACGAAAGGCGCACACGAACAACGCAGAGATTATTACTCTGAGCGAGCGGGCGAATTCAACGAAGGTAAGTTAGTAGTACTTGTTAACGATAAAACAGCTTCCGCGAGTGAAGTGGTTGCAGGAGCAATTCAAGATTGGGATCGTGGAACAATCATCGGCCGACGCAGTTATGGAAAGGGAATTGTGCAAGAACAATTCGATTTTTCGGATGGCTCAACGATCAATCTCAGCATTGCCAAATATTTCACCCCGTTAGGTCGTAGTATTCAGAAGAAATACAGTCCAAATTGGTCCAATATGGATCCTAATACCAATTTATATAAAGGATTGTGGGCATTAGATACCTTGTATGCACACGGACAAACCTACAAAACTGGAATGGGACGAGAGGTGTATAGCGGCGGCGGGATTGTACCAGATATACTTATTCCGCGCAACTATAATGAGTTGAGCTTGTTGTATCAACAAATTACAAAATCCAGTTATCTAGATCAATTTGTGTACGAACGATTCACGAAACGATTGCCGGCTTATTCTATCGAAAACTTCTTGCAAGGATATAATTTACCGTATTCTGAATACCTGGCATTTGTCCAATTTTTGAACGCAAATGGCGGAATTGCATTGGATCAGCAACAGCAACGTGACCTACATGATTTGATTCAAACTGATATTGAAGCGTTGGTTGGCCGTTATTATTTCGGTCGCGAAGCTTATTTCAAGGTAAAAAACCGCGATGATAGATTTATTTTGAAAGCGATGGAAACCATCGCAGCACCAACTATCGCACAAGAATAAAGCCTTTCAGAAATTAATTCCGAAAGGCTTTACAGTTATTTTTGAGCTTTGCTGATTTCAATTGCCTATCATCAGGCGAAACGCTCTGCATCTTCTTAAAATTTCCAACGAACGAATGCTTCAATTGCCTCATAGTTCGCCAATCCCAACTGATGATACAATCCGGCCGTTTCACTCGTACGATCTTCGGCACGCACCCAGAATTCACGTGGATCATCCCCAGGGAAAACCGGCAAATCTTTTTGAGATTGATGCTTGAAAATCGCTAAACGCTTGCGTTTCACTTCCTGCGGCGACAATGGTACGGCCATCTCGATTTCGTGGATTGGATATTCATGCCATGCTCCGCGATACAACCACAACCAGCAATCTTTTGTCCATTCATCCGTTTCGCGCAATCGCAACATCGCCTGCAAAATTATATCGAAACAAACTTTGTGTGTTCCATGTGGATCAGCAAAATCGCCAGCAGCGAAAACCTGATGTGGTTTCACTTCACGAAGCAGCTCCATCGTTTGTTGAATATCATCTTCGAAATCAATTTCCTTCGAAAATTTACCACGATCATAAAAAGGTAAATCTTGGAAATGAATACGATCATCCGGCAAACCAACAAAACGTGCTCCGGCAATCGCTTCGCCTTTACGGATCAGCCCTTTGATGGTGCGCACGATTTCCGGATCAACCTGATTCGGTTTTTTGCTCGCGAAAAATGAACGCGCTTCTTCGTATACTTTTGTTTTTTGTGCTTTCTCCGCTTCGTCGGTAGCAAAGTCGATTACGAACTCTAGATAACGCAATACATCGTCGTCCCAAACCGCCGTGTTTCCTGAAGTTTGATAAGCTACGTGCACTTGATGTCCTTGATCCGCTAAGCGAATAAATGTACCGCCCATAGAAATCACATCATCATCTGGATGCGGAGAAAATAAGATAACGCGCTTAGATGCAGGTTCGGCACGTTCCGGACGATTGGAATCGTCCACGCCCGGTTTACCTCCTGGCCATCCCGTAATAGTTCTTTGCAATTCATTAAACACACGGATGTTGATCCCGTAAGCTGGTCCTTTTTCGGTTACCAACTGCGCCATCCCGTGCGTATTATAATCATCGTCTGTCAATTTAAGGATTGCTTTATCCAGTTCCAGCGACAACCAAACAACGGCTTTTTTTGCTAAATCATCTGTCCAGACAACATCTTCCGCTAACCATGGTGTATTGAATCTGGTCAACAAAGAAGCAGCATCCTGATCAAGAATAAACTCGACATTATCAGACAACTGCAAGTAGGTCGCTGGGATTTCCGCAGAAATTTCGCCTTCAATCGCTTTCTTAACAATCTCGGCTTTCTTCTCATTCCACGCCATTAAGATGATTTCTTTGGCTTTGAAGATCGTACCTACGCCCATCGTGATGGCTTTGGTTGGTACATTCTCCTTACCACCGAAATCACGAGAAGCATCTCTTCGCGTCAGATCATCCAATGTCACTAATCGTGTACCAGAGTTTGGCGCAGATCCAGGTTCGTTAAAACCGATGTGACCGGTACGTCCGATACCCAATAATTGGATGTCTAAACCGCCGTAGCTACTGACTTTTCTTTCGTAATTCTCACAATATGCATGCACGCTTTCCGCATCAACCGTTCCATCTGGAATATGAATATTCTCCGCAGGAATATCCACCAAATCAAACAAATGTTTCTTCATGAAAGTCACATAACTCTGATCGGCTGTTGGATGCATAGGATAATATTCATCCAAGTTAAACGTAACAACGTTTTGAAAGCTTAACCCTTCTTCTCGGTGAAGACGAACCAATTCTTTGTACACCTTGATCGGTGTGGCACCAGTTGCCAGACCTAAAATAGCTTTTTCGCCGTTGTGTTGTTTGCTTTGGATTAGATGTGAAATGCGGTGAGCCACATCTATCGACGCTTCGTCTGCCGTTGGATATACCTTAACCGGCACTTTTTCAAACCTAGTTTCTTCTAGTAAATTTAATCTGGCCATTCTGTCAAATAAGTTTTAATCGTGGTCGTGTCGAATAACAAATGTAATTAAAATGGCCTAAAATACTTTGCAGATTTGAATAAATAACACACAAAATGTGAAGAGTTGGCAAATGTTTTGATCGCTAACTATTTTCATCATCAAACAATTTAGCATCTCGTGTATTCTTTTTCACGGCAATAGCGGAAAACACACTCAATAGGAAAGATATTGCGTAAAAACCCTTCTCGCTGAGTAACAAATCGGCATTCCACAAACCAATACAGCAACTAACCACACTCGTTAGCAACGCAAACCAAGACGCGCCGATATAAAAAGTAATTACTTAGAACATCGGAAAACAAAGTGCTTACCTATTCGAACTTGCCAGAAAAATGCTTGAGCAATCCACAATTAATCGACGACGTAATTTTTCGTCAATCGATAATCCAACAGGGCAAAGAACTACAGGATGCCGATATCTTCAATTTATACTTTATTGCTTGGCTGATTGCTCGATGCGAAAAAAAGAACGCGTATGCGGTGGTGTTAGCGCTGGTGCATGATGGGCAAAACCAATTCCTTAAGCGACGATTACAACAGTTAAACCTTATAGAAAATGGAAGTCCAACATTTATCTTATTTTTACAAAAAACACGGACTATGAAAAACGCTATTGCATTGCTTTTATACTGCTTGCCTTTTCTTTTGGCGGCGCAATCGAAGGAAGAACTGAAAGAAAAAATTGCTGCGAATCCGAAAGATGTAGGCAGCATTGCATTGATTCAGAAAGTAGGCGGTTACGATCCAGATCACAAAGAATTAGTACCGCTTTTTAAATCGTTAGACAAAAAAGTGCGTAAAACGACGCAAGGACAGATTTTTGAACGCTATTTGAAAGCCTTGGAGAACAATGCCGTAGGGAAGAAAGCTTCCAGCATTACGCAGTTCGATTTAGATGGCTCACCATACGGACTTTCCGATCTTCGCGGACAATATGTATTGGTTGATTTTTGGGCAAGCTGGTGTCCTCCATGCCGCGAGGAAAATCCGAAGCTGGTCAAACTTTATGAAGAATTTAAGGACAAAAACTTCGAAATATTAGGTATTTCGTTTGATAAGGAATTCGAAAATTGGGAAAAAGCGGTAAAAGAGGACAATCTCACTTGGAAACACATTTCCGATCTACAAGGTTGGAACAACTACGCAAGCTTGGTGTATGGTGTGAAAGCGATTCCGCAAAACCTATTGATTGATCCGGATGGTGTAGTTATCGCTCGAAACTTACACGGCGATGATTTGCGCAAGAAATTAATGGAGGTGCTTTAAAAAGCACCTTTTTTATGCTCTCAATAATTCAAAAATCGTGATTTCCGGTAGGATGCCTACGCGGCCCGGATAACCTAAAAATCCAAAACCGGTATTCACGTATAATTGCTTTCCGCCTTCCTGATATAAACCTGCCCATTCCTGATAAATGTATTGCGCAGGGCTCCATTGGAAATGTTCGCCGCGGACACCAAACTGCATTCCGTGCGTATGGCCAGCGAACATCGCGTCCACATTTGTATCCAAAACCTGAGCGCGCCAATGTGAAGGATCGTGTGACATCAGTAATCGCACCGCATCTTCTTCCGTTCCTTGCAAAGCTTTCTTTAAATCGCCTTTCTTCGGAAAACGACCGGTTCCCCAATTTTCAACACCGACAATGCTTATGCTTTCGTTACCCATCGTGATCTTGCGGTTTTCATCACGAAGCAAATCCCAACCCATTACCGCATGCGTATCTACCAAATCTTGAAAGTTCTTTCGCTTCGCAGCCGAATCTTCCGGACCAAATTTGTAGTCGCCGTAATCATGGTTTCCCAACACCGAAAAGACACCCAATTCCGCTTTCACCTTCGAGAAGATATCTTGGTAGTTTCGCATTTCGGAAGCTTCGTTGTTCACCAAATCTCCGGTGAAAAAGATCACATCCGGCTTTTCGCCCAACAGCATTTCCACACCACCAAGCACTGCTTTCTTATTGTAAAAAGACCCGGAATGCACGTCCGACAATTGTCCTAGTTTCATCCCATGAAACTCCTTCGGAAGATTAGGAAGATAAAGCTTCTGCCGGCGGATGCGATAATCGTAAGCACCAGAAATAACGCCCCAGCTGAATGGAAAGATAGGAATAGAAGCGACTGCAATCCCCGATTTCAATAAAAAGTCCGAACGGCTGATTCCATGCTTACGTTCTTCCACTTGTTCTTGTTTTTCTTCTACGACCGGATTTTCAGGTTTAGTTTTAAACAAGCGTGCAATCCAAACGCCACCGCGCCGTAGATCATCTACCAACAAAATGATTACGTAAATCAACTTGCAGACTACCGTAATAAAAAACGCCACCAAAATAATCGAGCGGTAAGCCAGCGGAATATTAAATTTGTAGGAAACAACCACGCCCGCAGCCAGCGCAGCACTATAGCCCCACCAAACCCAAGCAAACCACTTTTTCTTTGCAAACTTAATCCCCGAGCTTCGCAACGCGAAAAAGATATATAAGTCGAAAATGAAAAGTAGTATGGTATTGTAGATGATCATCATATTTAATTTCTTTCGTTCAACGCCAAGCGCTTCAAGGATGCAATCCATTTCGGATTGAGGTTTAAGCTTTCCACCATAGCAACTTCTTCGCCCCCCAAAGCTTTAAATTCATCGGCATATTCTACCTGAATTTCGTCTAAGGTTTCGATACAATCCGCTACGAACGCCGGACTAAACACCAACAAACGTTTTTTGCCTGCTGTTGCTAAATCGTGTAGCGCGTCGGATGTGTATGGTTGTATCCACGGTGTTTTTCCCAATCGAGATTGGAAGCATACCGAATATTTTCCTTCTTCTAGGTTCAGTCGTTTAACCAGCGCGCGCGTAGTAGCGTAACATTGGGAAACGTAGCAGAAAGCATTCGTCGTTTCGCGACAGCTTGCACACCCACTTTCTCCACAACTTTTGTCCGCGCGTGGATTGATTTTTTCCAACTGCCGAACCGGCAAGCCGTGGTAGCTGAATAGAATATGGTCGAAGCTAGATAGATCGTGACGTTGTGCATGTTCGGCAATCGTTTCTACTAAAAGATCATCCTCGCAAAAACTATTTACAAAACTGATGCTTGGAATATACTGCCACTTGCGCACAATTTCCATTACCCGGTCGATTACCGACCCGCTCGTGGCAGACGCATACTGCGGAAACATCGGAATAACACGAATGGAATCCAAAAGCATGTTTTCCATTTCTGCCAAAACATCCGGCAAAGACGGGTTTTGATAGCGCATCGCTAACGCTACGTGATATTCCTCACCCAACGCTTCCTGCAACATTTGCTGTTGTTTAACGCTATAGTACATCAGTGGAGATCCGGTTTCTTTATCCCAGATGGTTTTGTAGGTTGCAGCAGATTGCGCAGCACGACGTGGGACAATTGCTCCTTTTACCAAAAGCGCACGAGTGAAATTAGGGATATCAATCACGCGACCATCCATTAAAAACTCATCTAAATATCGACCTACATCGCGCGTAGTAGGCTGGTCGGGTGTACCCAATTGCACCAGCAATATGCCCTTTTTTGCACTCTTCTCCATGTGGAAACAAATTTAAGATTAATCGAATACAGGACAGAAATGCTCCCATATTTTGATAGAAATATGACCTTATGCTATAAGGTTTCCAATCGCTCTTTCACGGCTTTCATCAACCACATTGGTGTGGATGTTGCTCCGCAAATCCCCACCGTATCGTCGTTTTCGAAAACCTGCGGATCTAGCTCGTCGACATCCGATACGAAATAGCTATTCGGATTGGCGTTTTTGCATACGTCATAAAGCACCTTTCCATTGGAAGATTTTTTACCGGAAACAAATACGATCTTATTATAAGATTGAGCAAAACCCAACAAATCTTCATAACGATTGGATACCTGACGACAGATCGTATCATTCGCCTTCACTTGATAACCGCGATTGATCAACTCTTCTTTGATCGCATAAAATTTATCGACGCTTTTCGTGGTTTGACTATATAGCGTAAATGATTCAGGCAATTCAACCTCATCTAGTTCGGCAATATCTTGGAACACCAAGGCTTCATCATTCGTTTGTCCTTTCAGACCAATCACTTCTGCGTGCCCATGCTTCCCGAAAATCAAAATCTTTTCGTTGCTATCGTGGGATGTTTTAATACGATTTTGCAACTTCAACACCACCGGGCAAGAAGCATCAATAAGCGTAATATTATTTTCCAACGCAATTCGATAGGTTTCCGGCGCCTCGCCATGTGCGCGAATAAGCACTTTAGCATTTTGAAGTTGAGGCAAATCTTCATGACCAATAATCTGCAAACCTTTGGCTTTTAAACGCGCCACCTCCTCGTCATTGTGCACTATATCGCCAAGGCAATACAGTTGCCCTTCATCCTCCAAAATCTCTTCCGCCATATCAATGGCATACACCACACCGAAACAAAATCCGGAATCTTTGTCAATGGTGACCTGTAAGTTCTTCGACATAGTACAACAAAGGTAATCAATAGATACGAACGATTATGTCGGGATTTTGTTTATTCGTATATGAAATGGTTATGATTGCAAAACAAAAACAGGCAGGACGTTCTATATAACCATGACAAAAGAAATCGTTTACGTATGAAATGGCACAAAATTAATCTTCCCGCAGAATACGGTCTTTCTTCACTGAAGGTGGAAGGAAAAAAATTATGCTTGATTTACGAGGAAGCGAAATTACAGGTAACATCAAGCAAATGTCCGCACGCTGGTGCCGATTTATCGCAAGGATGGTGCGAAAACGGAAAGTTAGTTTGCCCCTATCATCGACATCAATTCGATGTGGAAACTGGAAAAGGCGATCCGGGACAAGGAAATTATATTAGAACTTATCCCACAAAATTCAAGAATGGTAATTGGTATATTGGAATTTCTTCTCCGTGGTGGAAAATGTTTTGACAGCGCCAATGAATTATTTATATTTGATCTAAATAAATATAAATATGTGCCATTCGACTTTGCTCGCCTGTAACGGGCAAACTACCATCACGTATTGCCGAAATTGTAAAGCGCATTATATTTGGCAAGACAATTCTTTACTTACTTTTAATGCGGACGATTTTCGACGATTTGTGGCTGGCGTCCACGAATACAAAGGTCGTGAACAATTTTTTACTTGTCCGGATGGCGTCGTTCGTATGCTGATGCCCACGCCGTTGCCCGAATTAGCATTGACGTTTACCTATCCTGAATGGGGCAATTTCATGCTTTCGTTGGAGGAAGCCGGCTACATGATGGAGATTTATCAACTTGTGGGAACACACTAATTTTTTTACGTTGTAACGAAAGAATGTGCTTTAATCGCCAAACGTGTTACAGTTGAAATTAATAAGTACATTTGTGTTTAAAATTTCGACCATTAAAATAACAAGTTAAATGATTAAAAAGCGTTTACTTCCTATCTGCTTGGTGGTAACATCCATCGTGGTAGGTTGTGGAGAATCCACTCGTAGTGATTCATCAAACAACCCGTTGTTGGGCAACTTTGACACACCATTTCAGGTTCCTCCTTTTGACAAGATCAAAGATGAACACTTCCGCCCAGCTTTCGATGAAGCGATAAAAAGGCACAACATCGAAATCGATTCTATTGCGAACAACGAAGAAGAAGCCACGTTCCAGAACACAATTGTTGCCTTGGAAAATGCAGGTTCTGCGTTAAGCCAGGTAGGAACTATTTTTGGAAATCTTAACTCCGCTAATAAAACGGACTCGTTGACAGCGCTTTCATCAGAAATGGCTCCGATTCTCTCGGCCCACCGCGATGAAATTCAGCTAAATGCCAAATTGTTTGCGCGCATCAAATCGGTATACGCCCAAAAAGATGATTTGGGTTTAGATGCCGAAGACAGCAAATTATTGGAAGAAACCTACAAAGGTTTTGTGCGCTCGGGAGCGAATCTTTCCGACGAAAATAAAGAGAAATTAAAATCCATCAATTCGAAGTTATCTACCTTAACCAATGCTTTCGGCGAAAATTTACCGGCGGAAGCTAAAAATTACGAATTGGTTATTGAAGATGAAAAAGATCTAGCTGGTCTTCCTGAGGACGTTCGTGCCGCAGCAGCAGCAACAGCGAAACAAAAAGGCAAAGAAGGTAAATGGGTGTTCACACTTTCAAATCCTTCGGTAATGCCATTCTTGCAATACGCAGACAACCGCGAACTACGTAAAGAAATTTGGAATGCTTATCAGCTTCGCGGAAACAACGGAGGAGAATTCGACAACAAGAAAAATGCTATTGAAATTTCGAACCTTCGTTTGGAGAAAGCTAAACTTTTAGGTTATCCTTCACATGCTGCTTATGTTTTGGAAGAATCAATGGCGGGCAATCCAGACAATGTTTTTGCTTTGTTGAACAAACTTTGGAAACCTGCTTTAGCAAAAGCGAAGGTGGAAGAAGCAGATCTGCAAGCAGAAATCAAGTTAGCGGGTGATACATTTGCCGTTGCGCCTTACGATTGGAGATATTATGCCGAGAAAGTTCGCGTGAAACGCTACGCATTAAACGAGGAGGAAATCAAACCTTACTTCGGATTAGCACAAGTGCGCGAAGGTGCATTTGAAACGGCGAATAAATTATATGGATTAACATTCGTTGCACTGAACAATGTCCCTGTGTACCACGAAGAAGTCGAAGTTTACGAAGTGAAGGATAAAGACGGATCGCATTTGGGCGTACTTTATGCCGATTTCTTTCCACGTGATTCTAAACGTTCGGGCGCTTGGATGACGTCTTACCGTTCTCAATACAACAAGGATGGAAAGCGCGTGGCTCCAGTTATTTCGATCGTTTGTAACTTCACGAAACCGGTTGGCGACAAACCTGCTTTGTTGACTTTTGATGAAGCAAGTACATTGTTCCACGAGTTTGGTCATGCTCTGCATGGATTGTTGTCGAACGTGAAATACAAAAGCTTATCAGGAACTTCCGTCCCGCGTGATTTCGTAGAATTACCTTCGCAAATTATGGAAAATTGGGCTTCTGATCCAGAAGTGATGAAATCGTATGCTAAGCATTACGAAACGGGCGAAGTAATTCCTGACGCGTTAATTGAAAAAATGCAAAAAGCAGGCACATTCGATCAAGGTTTTGCAACGGTTGAATATTTAGCAGCTTCCTTGTTAGATATGAATTATCATTCGGCTACTTCACCCATTGATGTGGATGCGGAAGTATTCGAAAAGAATGCGATGCAAAAAATTGGTTTGATCGATGCGATTATTCCTCGCTACAGAACCACAAACTTCCAACACATCTTCTCGGGTGGCTATTCTTCAGGTTATTATAGCTACATCTGGTCAGAAGTATTGGATTCGGATGCCTTCGCAGCATTTAAAGAAAAAGGTTTATATGATCAGTCGACAGCTGGTGCATTCCGCCGCAACATTTTGGAGCGCGGTGGCACAGGAAATCCTGCCGAAATGTACCGCACATTCCGCGGCGCAGAGCCAAACCCGATTTATCTGATGAAGAAAAGAGGATTGAACTAATCAACCCAACTTCTTAATACATGCAAAAGGCTGATTTCATTGAGAAATCAGCCTTTTGCTTTTATCTAATTCTATGAAATATTACTTTGTCCAAATATTATCGCCGGATTCAATATCGGCTAAACGTTGAGATGGATCGATGATGATGCTTTTCGCGGGTTTCGATAATGGCAAAGCATACGTTGGTTTTGTCCAAAACCAATCTTCTAAAACAGTTCTTTTAATATTGTTGTAGATCGCAAATCCTTCTGCGGGCTTTTGTCCACGCATTTCGCGAAGCGGAATATAAAACAATTCCCTACTTCCATCTTCGTATTCGACCCAAACATCCACTGGCATCGCTAAATCGCCTTTGTTACGCAATGCAAATTTTCCATCAGCCGTAGCTTCGATAGCATAATCAATCGTTCTCGTGGTATTCAAGAACAAGTTGAAATACCACTTTAAATTAATCCCTGAAACATCCTCAGCAACGCGTTTGAAATCATTCGGCGTTGGGTGCTTAAATTTCCACAATTCATAAAATTGTAGAAATGTCTTTTCTAAATTCTCCTGACCAATAATATATCCTAGTTGCTCCACCAATACAGATCCTTTGGTATACGAAGCGTTAGAATACGCGTAATTGGTTTTGTAGTAATCTGCTAACAAGCTCATCGGCTCTTCCTTGCCCGATAAAGCCAATTTATAATATGATCGATATGCACCGATCATTGGGTTTGTTTGAGATGCACCTTTTTTCTCGAACAAATGTTGAAAAGCTAATTCTTCTACATAACTGGTAAATCCTTCGTCAAACCATTCATCGACTGTTTCATTGATTCCGAAAAGATGTTGATACCAAGAATGTGCCGCTTCGTGAAATATAACGCCTACCAATCCTTTCAAATCGCGACCGCCGGTGATCAGCGTCGCCGTTCCATATTCCATTCCGCCGTCGCCACCTTGAATAATAGTGTAAGTTGGCCACGGATAAGCGCCAAACTTGCTGGATGAGTAATCAAAGAATTGTGTGGCCAATCCCAACGCCGTTTTCCAGTTCTCAACTACGGCTTTATCCGTTGGTAAAAAAACCGTGTAAACGGTTACGCCACCATCCGTTTTCGCGGAATCCACTTGCATTTTCGGATCCGCAGCCCAAACGAAATCGTGAATCTGATTCGCTTTATAATGCCAAGCTACCTTGCCTGATTTATCTGCCTTCGGCTTCGCTGCTGCAACATATCCTTTCACCGCCTTGGGATTCTGCAACTTTCCGGAAGCTCCGACAACATAATCTTTGTCTAAATGGATTGTGACATCAAAATTCCCAAACGGAGCTATAAATTCACGAGCAACATACTCGTCCAAATGCCAACCATAATCGTCGAAATGCGCCATTTTCGGATACCATTGTGCCATCGACAAAGCAACCCCTTCTCTAGAATTTCTTCCACTGCGACGGATCTGCTCTGGCACTTGCGCTTTCCAAGTTAACTTAAATTCGCCGGTGGCTCCATCAGCCAGCACTGCCGGCAACTCCACTTCCAAAATAGTACCGCTCACTTTGAATTTCGCGGACGCACCATTATATGTTAAGGATTTGATTTCTTGATAACCGATTTGATCGGGTTTTAGCAGGGAAATTCGACTTTCGCGCGCATTCGTTCCAACTGCTTTCGTCATCATCCGACCGTCCGGATCACTAATTGTCTGCAAACGATGATCCATCATACTTCCCGGCTGAAACGCATTGAAATAAAGATGGAAGTACACTTTTGGCAGAGATCGACCAGAATTATTGGTATATAATAAGGTCATATCACCATCATACTGATAGGCCTTTTCATCCACATCGATGTTCATGGTATAATCGACAGCTTGCTGCCAATAACCTTTACGTTGTGCTTGCGCAGCGTTTCCAACGAAGATCAATAACAATAAGGAGAAAATGGAGGTAAGTAGCTTCATAAGCCAAACTTACAAAACAAAAATACATCTGCGGAGTGAACTTCGTAAAATAAGTGCTATGAAATATTGCCTTCTGAGGCAATACAACTTACCCAAATGTAATAGGAACTTGGATTTTTTGGAGATGTTGCATGAGTTCATCAAACTCATCAACAGATTGGAAAAGTTTATTTCGCCAAAAGCGAACGGGCTGAAAGGCGCCCTTTTTATGAACGGCGATCAGGTTTCCTCCGGATCTGATATGGTTTTGAACGTAAGTAAGTTCAGCAAATGGAAAAACCCATCGCTTTGAGCCTTTGACGACCATGAGCGATTGATCGTCGACCGACCATTGAGAGGGCTGTTGACTAAATTTAACGCTGAGGAAAAGTAGTAAGGGAAGACAAATCAGTAGAATTATGATTTTCGGAATCTCCCCAATTCCACTTAAAGAAACAGTAATTCCTATCGTAAATAATGAGGATAATAGAATTTGAATGAGGCGTCCGCGATGCAGGGTATGTAACGTGAAAACAGTTTGTTCATTAGCGGCCGCCGAAGTTGACATGGATAGAAATATTTAACTTACCTTGCTTTCTAATAATTTTGGTTCGTTGGCAGTAACGACATCAACACCACCGACAAGCTTCCCACCCATATCAACGTTGAAACGCTCAACTACCATATCGCCATTTATCGTACCAACAGATTTCAATAAGAGGGTTTTGCACCGCACGTTCCCGACGATATGACCATAAACGATTAGCGTTTCGCAGGTTACATCCCCCTCTACATACGCTGATTCACCAACAATTACACCCTTGGCCGTACGAATGAAACCCTTTATCTTACCGTCAATGCGCAAGCTTTCTTTGCCTATCAAGTGCCCTTCGATAGAAATATCCTGCGCAATCACTGTTTCTATGGACAGTTCTTCTGAGCGATGCAATTTTCTTATTTTATCTTTCTTGGCAGCAAACATGCAATCCGATTTTTGATGGTTTGACCAGTAAGACTAAAACTGGAAATATTTTTCAGGATTCAATGTACGTCCAGAAAGCAATACTTCATAATGCAAATGCGGCCCCGTACTTCTTCCTGTGCTTCCTAGCAGTCCTACTGTAGCGCCAACATCAACACGCTGACCACGTTTCACGCGAATGCGCGATAAGTGTCCATATTTGGTTTCGTAACCATTCGCGTGACGAACAGTAACCAGATTTCCGTAACCACGTTGATAACCGGCGAAAGTCACCGTACCACGTGCGGTACTCTTGATTGGTTCTCCTGTGCGCCCTTTCAAATCTACACCTGAATGCATTTCGCGACCGCGACCAGTAAATGGATTTCTGCGATAACCGTAACGAGAAGTGACACGACCGTGATGCGGGCGGCCGAACGGCGCTCCATCCAACCTACTTTCCACATCTGCCAGCATATTCACATAGAATTTAGCAAGCTCTTCTAGATTTTCTTCTTCCTCCACTACAGGCCCCCCGGCATTGTTCATGGCGATAGCTTTTAATCCACGCTTGCGCATTTTGGCGTTAATACGATTTAATGTGCTGTCCACCGAATTCAATGAACGTCTGACATCGTTGATATTGGTTTGGTTAGTCGCTTCCTCCAACGAAAGTTGTTGATTTTTTTTACGCAACTGATCTATTTTTTCCAAATAAACATCGGCGTATAATTTTTCATTACGATGATTTACCAAATACACAATTCCCACAACGCCCAACAGCATAAAAGCCACGAATGAAAACACCAGATGTTTCCAATAAGACAATAAAAATGTGGGAATCTGAACCTTCTTGTTAGGATTTCCGTCTCCACTAACAATCAGTACAGAAGTTTTCTTCTCCAGCATAAGTTTTTGCTCCTATTTTTTTACACAGCTGCAAACTTAATGAATCTGTATCCGCAGGTTGGCGATTTTACACTTTTTAACATCTTGTTTAACATTTCGGCATGGAATTTTCGACCTTTGTCCGCATGTCATTTTCAGCAAAACTTATCGGATGGTATCTCGATCATGGGCGAGAATTGCCTTGGCGGCAAACTCAAGACCCTTATGTGATTTGGCTATCGGAAATTATCCTTCAGCAAACACGTGTCGAGCAAGGCATGCCCTACTTCCAAAGTTTTGTAACAACGCTCCCAACGATCGAAGATTTTGCGAAAGCTGAGGAAGATGTTATCCTTCGCTTGTGGCAGGGATTGGGATATTATTCGCGCGCTAGAAATATGCATAAAGCGGCAAAAATGGTCATGAGCGCATTTGAAGGTTCTTTCCCAACGCGTTATGAAGATGTAATCCAACTTCCGGGAGTTGGCCCCTATACCGCGAGTGCGATTTCATCCTTTTCAAGCAACGAAGCACGAGCCGTAGTTGATGGCAACGTATATCGTGTTTTAGCACGAGTTTTCGGCATCGATACAGATACAAATAGTTCGGCCGGAAAGAAAATATTTCAGCAACTGGCGGATGAGTTGATTGATCAAAAGGAGCCCGGATTATACAATCAGGCGATCATGGATTTTGGCGCTTTAATATGTAAACCCAAACAGCCTTTATGCCCAACCTGCATCTTTGAAGATACCTGCGTCGCGAAAGCAACCAACCAAATCGACACGCTTCCTAAAAAGATCAAAAGCAGAAAAAGTCGTAATCGCTATTTCCATTACTTTATTTTGCGAAAAGGCAATGAGATTATGCTGAGTAAACGAGCCGAAGGCGATATTTGGGCAAACTTACACGAGTTTCCACTGATCGAAACCGACGAACCTGCCGACGCGGAGCAGATAAGACTCCACCCTTCATTTGTGGCGCATTTCGGCGACGCACATCCTCAACCGATTTCAACGCCGATCAAACAAGTTTTGAGTCACCAAAATATTTTTGCACAGTTTTACCAAATGCCTGAAAACTTGGAAGTCCGCAGTAAAAAATCGAGCTGGTTTTATACATTCTCAGAAAATTTAGATACATTAGCTATGCACAAGCTGATCTTTTCTTTCCTGAGCAGGGATCATATTGCGAAGTAAACCCTAAATTATCTGATATGGCAAGTGTAAACAAAGTAATTTTAGTCGGGCATCTGGGTAAAGATCCAGAAATTCGCTATTTAGATGGTAACGTTTCTGTAGCCAGTTTCCCACTCGCTACCTCCGAATTTTACAACAAAGACGGCAAGAAAGTCGAGCAAACGGAATGGCACAATGTGGTGCTTTGGCGTGCATTGGCAGATTTGGCCGTTAAATATTTGAAAAAGGGAAAGTTGGTATACATCGAGGGAAAGTTAAGGACACGCACCTACGAAGATAAAGAAGGAATTCGCCGCTTTGCAACAGAAATTGTAGCAGACAGCTTCAACTTACTGGGCAGAAGATCTGATTTCGAGCCACAAAACTCCGGCAAGCCTTCAGAATCAGGTGAGCAACCTGAAGAATCGAAGGTAGATTTCCGTGAAAATGATGATGATAATGATGGTCTTCCTTTTTAAGGGATTGCCAATATTTTTAATATTTTCCAGTATCTTTGGCGCATGTTGCAAGATAAAATAACGCAGTATTCGCAAGAAATTCAACAAAGCTCTTTGAGCAACGTTGCCGATATAGAAGCATTCCGTCTTAAATTTTTAGTTTCCAAAGGAATTGTTAAATCCTTATTTGAGGAATTCAAAACCGTTTCCACTGAAGAAAAGCGCACGCTTGGAAAAGTACTTAACGAGTTTAAGGTGCTAGCTGAGTCGACATGGAAAAATGCGTTGGATGCTTTAGATAATCAACCAACGACAGAACAAGCTTTCGATGGCGATATGACATTGCCTGGCGAAGCTTTTCAATTGGGATCAAGACATCCGCTTTCTTTGGTGCGCAAAGAAATTGTTGAGATTTTCAAGAAACTGGGTTTTATTGTTGCAGAAGGACCGGAAATTGAGGACGATTGGCATAATTTCTCCGCTTTAAATTTCCCACCTGAACACCCTGCTCGTGATATGCAGGATACGTTTTTTATTAAAAAACAAGACGGCAACGACATCGCTTTGCGTACGCATACTTCATCTGTTCAAGTGCGTTTAATGCAAGCTGGAAAGCCACCGTTCCGCGCCATCATGCCGGGAAGAGTTTACCGCAACGAAGCTATTTCTGCGCGTGCACACTGCTTCTTCCACCAAGTGGAAGGTTTATATGTGGACGAAAATGTCTCATTTGCCGATCTAAAACAAACGCTTTTCCACTTTGTTCAAGAATTGTACGGGGAAGGCACGAAAGTACGTTTCCGTCCATCCTACTTCCCATTCACAGAGCCTTCTGCCGAAATGGATATTTCGTGTACCATCTGTAAAGGCGATGGATGTCAACTGTGTAAACAATCCGGTTGGGTAGAAATTTTAGGTTGTGGTATGGTGGATCCGAATGTATTGGAAAACTGTGGAATTGACAGCCAAAAATACAGCGGATTTGCATTCGGAATGGGTATTGAACGTATTACCAACTTGAAATACGAAATCCGCGATTTACGCTTATTCTCCGAAAACGATACGCGCTTCTTATCGCAGTTCGAAACGGAGATGCTGTAAACAAGCATCAACGAGAAACAAAAACTAGTTTGGTCATCCGCCAACGTAACGTCAAATACTTATGGAAACGGATATTATTGTAGGAAATATTAAAAAAGCAGCGCGCGAGCTGTTTCGTAAGTATGGCTATAATAAAACCAGCGTCAACGAATTAGCCAAGCATTCGCGTATCGCGAAGGCAACATTCTACAAGCATTTTGCCAGCAAAGAGCTGATCCTGCACGCCGTGCTGATGGATTACATCCAAGAAAACGTGCAGGATATTCTTAATAAGCATGTTGGCGAAAGAGATCTAAATACTTTTCTTGCAAACACCATATTACGTGTGAGCCGTGTAACTTACACGGTTTGCAATGAATTTATCGGGTGGGAATTCATTCGCGAATCCGCGAATGCGCAAGAATACCTCAAAATTTTGTCTGACGATTTGGAGTTTTTGCTGCTAAGTTCTTTTATGCAAAATGATACGATTGGTGCTGTAGTTCCAGAGGAAAAATTAACGTTCCTCATTAAGTGCAGCAAGAACATCGTATTTTCATTTGCCTTCACGGCAGTTTCTGACGCGGATGTACGCAAGAATTTCATTTCTTTCCAAAAGGATATGCTTCCACATCTAGTTGATGCAACGCTGCAATAAGGCGAAATGATTTTCCGCGGGGCGATCATTACTTTTTACAACAAATTCATACCTTTGCATAAATTTTTAAAGCTATATGGCAACAAATAGAACTTTTACAATGATCAAGCCGGACGCAGTGGCAAATGGTCATATCGGCGCGATTTTAAATGATATTATCGCAGGTGGATTCAAGATCGTAGCAATGAAATACGTGCACTTGACGGATGTATCTGCCGGAAATTTCTACGCAGTACACAAGGAACGTCCTTTCTACAATGATTTAGTAACTTTCATGACTTCTGGACCTATCGTTGCAGCAATCTTGGAAAAGGAAAATGCAGTGGAAGATTTCCGTACGTTGATCGGTGCTACAGATCCTAAAAAAGCAGACGAAGGAACAATTCGTAACAAATACGCAGAATCTATCGAAGCAAATGCTGTTCACGGATCGGATTCTGATGAAAACGCAGAAATCGAAGGTAACTTCTTCTTCTCTCAATTCGAGCGTTTCTAGATCGCATTGCTAGATATAAAGCAAAAATAAAACCCGAATAGCGATGCGCTATTCGGGTTTTATTTTGCCATTCAAGCGCGTTCTAGAAAGCGCGCATGCCTAAATAATGATCTTCTTTTTCGGTCATCAATTGCTTGTCGGCTGGCTTTTTATCCAAATAACCGCAAAGGTGTAAAACGCCGTGAATAATCACGCGATGCAATTCATCCGCTTCGCTTACAGCAAACTTTTGCGCATTTTCTTGAATACGTTCTACAGAAATAAAGATATCACCAGAAATAACATCCTCATCATCCGAACTATCGAAAGTTACGATATCCGTAAAGGTATCGTGATTCAGATATTGTTTATTGATATCCAACAGATATTCGTCCGAACAGAAAATGAAATTAAGCTCGCCGATCTTCGGAAAACCTTCCGCTTTGATCGTATCGCCGATCCATTGCCGAACTTTCAGTTTTTGCTTTAGGGAAAAATCAAGGTCTTCAGCGAAGAAGGAAATGTCTTTTAGCGCCATTAAAAAAAGGATTTGCTTTGTAAATAATCTTGTAAAATGATGGTGGCCGATAGCGTATCGACCGTTTCCTTTTGCTGTCTTTTCTTTTTGCTCATACCACTTTGTGCAATTGCCGCCGAGGCCATTTTCGAAGTAAACCGTTCGTCGACCTCAACAACAGCGATTTCTGGAAATTCGCGCTGTAATCGCCGAATAAATCCCACAACATGTTGGGCAGATTCCGAATCGGAGCCGTCGAGCTGACGTGGCTTTCCGACAACAAAAGTTTCCACTTGCTCTGTTTGGAAATATTGCTTCAAGAATGTCCAAATATCGTTTGGATGCACGGCAGTCAGCGGACTTGCAATCATTTGCAATGGATCCGTTGCAGCAATGCCCACGCGTTTTGTCCCATAATCGAAAGCCAGTATTCGCATATCTTTTTTGCAAAAATACGATTTATCGAGCAGGAAGCTATACGACAAAAAATCTATACATTTGAATAAGGTAAATTTATCAACATGCATAAGATCAAATTTTATATCGCAATTTTAATATTCATCGCACAATCCAGCATTAGCATGGCTCAACAGCAAAACAACACCTATGTTTCTTTCAGCAAAAATGAACGCGAATTAATCGGCAATAGCGCAGAAAAGATGGAGGTTTATCAAACGACTGACGAGAAACAGCTCCACGTATTGCAGCAACCATCGGACACAGTTGATCCGAAGGATCCGTTGTTGGCCATTTTAGCAAAACGGATGTTGGCAACGGTGCAGGATGAAGCACATCCCGGCGTTGGCATTGCTGCGCCGCAGGTGGGTATCAATAAAAAATTGATTTGGGTGCAACGATTTGATAAATCAGGACAGCCATTTGAGGCCTATATCAATCCCAAAATCGTTTGGCGATCGACGCTGATTCGTACCGGAGCGGAGGGATGTTTATCCATTCCGGATCGCCGAGAAGAAGTAGAGCGCCATTATGCTATTCGCATTCAATATGCAAACCTGAATGGCGAACAAAAAGAAGAAAACGTTGAAGGATTCACGGCAGTTATCTTCCAACATGAGATCGACCATTTGTTAGGCATTTTATTTCCAGATCGTTTGGATGAACAAAAAACCAATCCTTCTCAGCCGATTGTCGGTAATCCCAAGTTTTCCGCTAAAGAAAATGCTCCGAGGCTTTGATGAGTATTTAGAAGTTAGATATGAGTATTGAGAAGTGAGTATTTAGATATTAGTAGTCAGATATCTTAACTTCTAATATCTCCCATAATATCTCCCATTTTACTTCTTAGTTCCTAGGCGACAAGCGCACTTCAAATAATTTGCTCCAATCTTTTCCGGTTACGTAAAAGGTTTTGCTGTCGCGATTGTAAGCAATTCCATTCATTTCAGTTCCGGTGGATTTACGTTTGCCATCATATAATCCTACAAAATTGATACGTCCTTCCACTACGCCCGTTTCTGGATTGATGATGACAACTTCGTCGCGATCGGCGTGATATAAATTGGCATAAATCTTTCCATCCACATATTCCAATTCGTTAAGCGAGTCAACAGCACCGTTGTTATCGAACACTTCAATCGAATCTAACTGGCGAAACGTAACGGGATCTAAGAAATACAGAAAGGCCGAACCATCCGTTTTGATCAAACGCTTTCCATCATAAGCAATTCCCCAACCTTCTTGTTGTGGATTAGCATAATCGAAAGTTTTTACCAAGCTCAAGTTTTGCTTATTGTACACAAAACCTTTTCCACTTACCCAGGTTAGCATGATGATTTTATCATCGACAATCGTCATTCCTTCTCCAAAATCTTCGCCAGTAAGATCAGTTTTCGAAAGCACTTTTCCTGTTTTCAAATCCACTTTTCTTATCGAGGAACGACCTGTCATACCGGTCGATTCATAGAGCACGCCGTTTTCGTACTGCAAACCTTGCGTGAATGCATTTTCATCGTGCGGATACGTGTTTAGGACTTCAAATTGATAAGCAGTTGGTGCTGCTGGCACAATAAGGATATTGGTATACGCAATATCTTCTTTGCCTTCGTAATACACTTTCGCGCTTAAGCTTCGGTTGCCATAATTGAATTTATCGGCATCGAATTCCACAGAAGATGTGTCGGTTTTACTTGCCAATATATCGCCATCAACCGAATAAACAACGGAATCCGGTGCGTCGGTCGGGAACCGCAATGCTAATCTTACCTTTTCGCCTTTCGACATGGATGTTCCAGATTCCGGCGTAACAAATTCAAACTTTCCTTTTTGGGTTTTACAACCTACGAAAATCAGACACGCCATTAAGCCTGCGACCAAGTAATTCAATTTCATATATAAGTTATTTAATAGTGCCAAAAGGCATCTTTAATATGTTCAATTTGTAATCCGTTTTTTGAAATAATCGAAACGATATCAAAACGAATATCTCCCTGATGTTCCACTTCGTCGACGTAAACTTCTGCCAAACGAAACAATCGTTCTTGCTTCTTTTCATCCACAAACTCTTGCGGATGACCAAAACTTACCGAACTACGTGTCTTCACTTCTACAAACACCAGCACCGCACCATCGCGCATGATAATATCTGCTTCCAAATGTTTGTATTGCCAATTTACAGCCAATATTTCGTAACCACAACTTTGCAAGTAAGCTTGTGCTTGCTGTTCTCCGAAATTCCCTGTTTCCTTTTGCGTTGTCATTCGAAGTGAAATTCCTAAGGTTGTAGTTATTTGACAATGGTATTGCCGAGAAAATCGCCCAGCATAATTTCCATTTCTTTGTACTTTTTATAGTTGGCCATCAGAATTTCCAAATCCTCAGCCGACTGCGGCTGTTTCAACTCTTCTCGAATCTTATAAAGCTCCCGTTCCACTTTCCGTTTCTTCAAGCGATACACCGTTTCCGTCACCAAATCTTTGAGATGGTCCTTTTCGGTAGTTACGTAAATCTTGCGTTTATCGTCGTTCCAGTTCGGACTAAGCTCATATCGGCTAGCGATAAGTGTTACTGCTAAATCGGCAACGCCTTCGGTTTGATCGGCAATAAAATGTTTTGGCTCCGGAATTTCAAAGTCGGCCATTTTCGTTTTGAACGTTTCAAAAATATAGGCACTTGCTTTGTCCTCGAAACTGATATCGTCGAAATTATTGATCAGATAAGGTGCGATCGGCATATTATTCACTTCCGCATCCCAAGTAACGGGTTCATTGCCGTAATTCAGTAGAATGCGAATCAATTCGCGCTCTTGAAGGATTTCCGGAGAAAGCTTAGTTTCACGTGGAAGCACCTTCCCCGCGAAATCGGGATTGGTCGGCAGCTCGTCGCCCATCATCGCGGCAAAGAAATCTGCAGGAGGTTGTTCTTCGCTGGCGGATGTCGCCGCTTTCTTCTCCTTGGCAGCCGCTTTGCTGATTCGCATTTTGTTGAGCTCGGAAAGCAAAATGCGCTCCTCCATATCCAACAAGGTGCTGCATCGCCGAATATATAGAGAAACCTTAATTTCGTCGGGAATCAGCGCAATACTTTCCACCACGTCGCGAATGACGCCCGCTCTTTTAACGGGATCGTCGCCCGCATCTTTCAATAAGATATTGGTTTTGAAGAAAACGAAATCTTCCGGATGTTTGTCGATGTATTCCCGAAAATGCGATGAACCAAACTTTTGCACGTAGGAATCCGGATCGTGACCATCGGGGAAAAGCAAAACCTTGACGTTCAAACCTTCCTCCAATAACATATCCGTACCGCGAAGCGATGCCTTAATTCCGGCCGCGTCGCCGTCATAAAGAATAATTACATTTTTCGTGTAACGAGATATTAATCGAATTTGTCCGCTTGTTAAAGAAGTTCCTGAAGAAGAAACGACATTTTCCACGCCAGCTTGGTGCATGGAAATCACATCGGCATAGCCTTCCACCAAATAACAAACATCCGCGTCGGCAATTGCTTTTTTTGCAAGACTTAAGCCATAAAGCACATCTGATTTATGATAAATCTCACTCTCCGGCGAGTTAACGTATTTTGGAAACTTCTTATCCGTTTTTAACGTACGACCGCCGAAACCAATAACACGACCTGTGACGTTAAAGATTGGGAAAAGCACACGCCCACGAAAGCGATCGTACATACTTTTATCGTCGCGCTGGATGGCTAATCCTATTTCTGCTAGATATTCTTTTTGAAAACCTGCTTTCTGGGCAGCATTTACCAACGCTTCCCATTGATCGGGCGAATAGCCCAACGCAAATTTTCGGATGATATCTTCGCGATATCCGCGTTCTTTGAAATACGATAGCCCGATGGATTTACCTTCGTCGGATTCCCATAATTGATCGACAAAAAACTGACTTGCCCATTTGCTCAGCACATACAAGCTTTCGCGCTTGTCTTGCTTTGCCATTTGCTCAGGCGAGCGTTCCACCTCTTCAATCGCGATGTGGTATTTGTTGGCGAGATAACGTATAGCTTCTGGATAGGAATATTTTTCCACTTCCATCACGAATTTAAGCGAATCGCCACCAGCGCCACACCCGAAACATTTGTAGATTCCTTTTCCTACAGAAACATGGAAAGAAGGCGTCTTTTCATCGTGAAAAGGACAGTTTCCGATCAACGAGGTTCCGCGCTTTTTCAACGGCACAAAATCCCCCACCACCTCATCGATACGCGCGGCATCCAGTACTTTATCGATAACCTCCTTCTTGATCATATTCGAATGTACAAAGGATAACTAAAAGAAAAAACTATTATTTGCGGTCAGATTCTACAGTCGACGTGGGAACGTCCAAATCTTCAAATTTTGAGTTCTGCGAAGCAAATTCTGGCACGATTTCTTTCATATATGAAACCAATTCCATCTGATCATTTTCGGGATCAATGTCCTTTACATACTGACAAAGTTCGTTAATCTTCATCATGCTGATCGCTGCGTCTTGTGCATTGACCAAAGCAATCATAATTTTCTTGTGATGCGTTTGGATGGTATTCTCATTGTTAGCAAGCAGTTCCTCGTAGATTTTTTCACCCGGACGAAGACCCGTAAATTCAATCTGAATATCCTCCGGGTAGCGATAACCTTTCAAGCGAATCATCCGCTTAGCTAAATCGACAATGCGCATTGGCTTGCCCATATCGAACACGAAAACCTCTCCGCCATTACCCATAATTGCAGCTTCTTGTACTAGTTGACAAGCTTCGGGAATCGTCATAAAATAGCGCGTGATATCCGCATGCGTTACCGTCAACGGCCCGCCTGCACTCAGTTGCTTCTCAAATAACGGAATTACAGAACCATTAGATCCAAGTACATTACCGAATCGGGTAACAATATATTTTGTGGCACTTTGCGCGTTTAATGCGGAAACGTAAATCTCTGCAATACGTTTAGTGGCACCCATCACATTGGTCGGGTTTACTGCCTTATCCGTGGAAACCATCACAAATTTCTCCACGCCATATTGGCTCGCTAAATCGGCGACCATCTTCGTACCAAAAACATTGGTGCGAACGGATTCGTACGGATTGGCTTCCATCAGAGGAACGTGTTTATATGCTGCCGCGTGAAATACATACTGCGGACGATATTTTTGAAACACACTGTCCATAAACTGACGATCACGCACGTTTCCAACAATGAATTTGTCGCCACTCTTTCGAACTTTTTTCAATTCCTGCTGCAAATCATACAAAGCGGATTCAGCTTGATCAAGGACAATCAACTTGGCATCACTGGAAAGTGCGATTTGTCGAACCAGTTCACTACCAATCGATCCGGCTCCGCCAGTAACCAGCACCACCCGACCAGTAAGCGCTTCGGCAATAATCGGATTGTCCAACTGAATGGCTGCCCGCCCTAGCAAATCCTCAATTTGCAACGGACGGATTTGTCCCACCGCCACCTGTCCTTGCAACAATTTTGCCGTGGAAGGCATCAATTTAAGTTTCACGTCACAAGCTTCTACAACTTGCGTAATACGATTCAAGCGATCTTTGTTGTTATCATCCAACGCAATAATCACTTCTTCCACACCCATCGACTGCAACGCTTCATCGTTCAACGCATCGATACTTAAAATATGATATCCGTTGATTAGTTTACCAATTCGGGATGGGTTATCATCCGCGAAAGCGACCACTTTATATTTTTGTTTAATGTCGTTGCACAAAATATTGAGTGTAATGCTCCCCATATTTCCTGCACCGACGATCATTACGCGCTGTAACTTCCGCCCTTGCATGAAAATGGACTCATAAATCGTTCGGTAGAAAACCCGCGCCGCCATCAAAGCAATTGTCGTAAGTAGCGCATGCATGAAAATTACAGCGTAGGACAACCGAAGAAATTGACCAGGTAATTCTTCCCGCGTTAGCGTATTCCGAGCGACAAGGGAGATGCACATGAGCAGGGCGAGTGCTGTAAATGTTGCCGCCATGATGCGGCGCGCATCATAAATACTCGTTTGCCGAACAATACCCATGTAGGTTCGGAAGAATAGGAAAGAAATGGTATATAAAACCGTTACAGAAAAGGATTTCTGTAGCATTAACCCATAATCAAATCGCCCTTTGAAGCTGTTGATTACGTAGTTTGATAAGTAATAGCAAACCAATACGATCGTTGCATCGATCAATAGGATAACCCAGCGCGGATTATCTTTACGAAAACGTTTTGCTATAGATAGTAAAATCATGTATCAGTTTTTGTACGGCCAATTCAGTGAAAAAACCTAAAAAGCGTTTTTCCACATCATACTTTCTACCGGACGTACTGTTTTCTTGTTGTATTTCGCGTTGCCTTTTGTGTTGTACAACGTTTCGATATCGCCTTCAACATCGAAATAAATCAACTGACCAATCGGCATTCCTGCATATATGCGAACCGGCTGCGCCACAGAGATCTCCAAGGTCCACGTGTTGCAAAAACCAACGTCGCCTTTTCCGGCGGTTGCATGGATATCAATCCCCAATCTTCCGGTGCTGGATTTCCCCTCCAAAAAAGGAACGTGTTTATGTGTTTCGGTGTACTCCAATGTAACCCCTAAATATAAGGTATTTGGTTCAAGAATGTAGCCCTCTTCCGGAATTTCGAAATGATCGATCTCATTATGTTTTTTTGCGTCCAACACGCGATCACGATAGGTAGCCAAATATTTACCCAAATGTACATCGTAAGAATTTGTACCCAGACAGGAACGATCAAAAGGTTCGATGACGATGCTACCTTCCTCAATCTCTGTCATTATTCGCTTATCAGATAAGATCATATGCTTAATTTTTTCCCAACTTAGGAACAAGGCGGGCAACAAAAATACATCATTGTTCGATATTCAGCAAATTACAGTTTTCTTATGTATTTTTGAGTATGGGATTGGTCTACTTACGGGAACTGGATAGCGAGTCAAAATTTGCCATTTGGAAGATCGAGGAATCTTCCGAAGAATTGATCGCCATGTTGCAGCTCAACGAAGATGAGCGTAACACATTACAGAATTTGAATAAGGGCAAACGCACTTTACACTGGCTGGCGACACGCGTTTTGCTACGCCAATTGCTACAAACGGAAGATTACATTCGGTGTGTCCCAGATTGCAATGGCAAACCTTACCTTCCCGATTTCCCGTTACAAATCTCGCTGACACATTCCTTCGATTATGCTGGCGCGTTACTTAGTAAAAAGGGCGCATGCGGTATTGATTTGGAATTGGTAAAAGACAAAATTGAACGTATAAAAACTAAATTTTTGAAGCCCGAAGAATTAGCTGCTGTTCCGGATAATGTTAATCGCATTGAATATTTATATGCGTGTTGGTGCGCTAAGGAAGCAGTTTACAAACTTCAGGGCAACAAAGGCACATCTTTTCAGCAGAATATGACCGTGCTTCCATTCGAATATTCTCCGCAAGGCGTTATGCAGGTAAGGCTACATACGCAGACGGTCGACCAACTACTACCCGTTTACTACGAGCGATTTAAGGATTATATGCTTGGTTATGTGGTAGAAAATATTTTGTAACTTTGCGCCGCTATGTCGGTAAAAATTGGAGAACATATTGATTTAGGCGAATTTCCGCTATTGTTGGCACCTATGGAAGATGTTAGCGATCCGCCTTTTCGCTTCGTTTGTAAGCAGAACGGCGTGGATATGATGTACACTGAATTTATCTCTTCGGAGGGTTTGATTCGTGATGCCGCTAAATCCCGACAAAAGCTTGATGTTTTCGAGTACGAACGTCCGATCGGAATTCAAATTTTTGGGTCGGATATCGAACATATGCGCCAGTCTTCCGAGATATGCACCCTCGCGAATCCCGATCTTATTGACATCAATTATGGCTGTCCAGTAAAGAATGTGGTATGCAAAGGCGCCGGCTCATCTTTGTTGCAAGACATCGATAAGATGGTAGCGATGACGAAAGCGGTTGTTGAAGGCACGCACCTCCCAGTAACCGTAAAAACACGTTTGGGATGGGATGATAATACCAAAAATGTCTACGAAGTTGCTGAACGACTACAGGATGTTGGCATCAAAGCACTTTCTATTCACGGACGTACGCGTGCTCAGATGTATAAAGGGCAAGCGGATTGGACGATGATCCGAGATGTCAAAAAAAATCCACGCATCAAGATTCCAATTTTTGGAAACGGCGATGTAGATTCTGTAGAAAAAGCGGCTGCTTGGCGACAAGAATATGAGGTGGACGGAATTATGATTGGCCGTGCAGCAATCGGCTATCCTTGGATTTTTCGTGAGATTAAGCACTTCTTCCAAACTGGCGAACGACTGGAAGGTCCGACTATTAAAGAACGTGTGGATGTTTGTCGCACGCACTTGACGAAATCTATTGAATGGAAAGGTGATAAAACAGGTATTTTTGAGATGCGCCGCCATTATGCCAATTATTTCAAAGGCATCCCTAATTTCAAGGAATACAGAATGCGATTGGTAAGCTTGCCTACGTTAGCCGAAATAGAAGAAGTTTTAAACGAGATCGAACATCAATTCGCTTTAGTCGAAACGATATAATTCGTATCTATACAAAACGCTCGTCGATTGTATTTTTCAACTGGTGGTTAATTTCGCTCCAGTACGTCAGCAATTCTTCGGCTTCTTTCAATTGGTCTTCCTGATTAAGCAAAGCTTTTTCCAAGGGTTTTACCGGCAAGATTTCTTTCACTTTTATTTGCGCGAAGCGAGAACTTAGCTTGTGAATTAATTCACCTAACGGTACTAATTCGCGCTCGCGAAGATACTGCAATCCCTGCTTCAGCATATCTTGATTTCCGGATTGAAGTTCTACGAGCACTTCTTTCAACATATCGTCATCGCCCATAGTGAATGCCTCGAGATCGTCAATTTGAAAGACGGGCTGCGAAACGTCCGATTTCGCCCCCGAATCCTCTTCATTCCCAGAGGTATCCCATTCCACACCCAACACTTCAGTCACCGATTTGAGCAATTTAATTTTCAAAATTGGTTTCGAAATATATGCGTCATACGCTTCCAGTTCCTTCTTTTCCTCGTCATTCAAGAGCACATTAGCAGTAGATGCTATCACGTTTTTCGGTCGCGCTCCGCGATTTACCAATTCTGCCAGCAATTCGTGCCCAGTCATTTCAGGCATCTTTACATCTGTGATCACTAAATCATATTTATTATGCATTTCAGTTAAGTGATCCAACGCATCTAATGGGTTGTTTACGGTAGTAATATGTGCTCCGTATTCGCACAAGACCATATCGTAAAGTTTCGTTATTAGTGGATCATCATCTACGCAATAAATTTCCTTTCCGTTTAACAATTCCTTGGATAGATCGGAAATTTCGGCAGTTGGCACAGGTTCTTCAGACTTTTTAAGAGGCAAAAACAAATGGAAGGTAGATCCCTCTCCCAACACACTTGTCACAGATATCGTTCCCTCCAGTTGAAGCACGACCTTCTTGACCAAGCCAAGTCCTAAACCAATTCCTTGGGTTTTATTCTTGTAAGTTCCAATTTGCTGATATTCCTCGAAAATCTTATCAATGTTGGATTGCTGGATACCTATTCCAGAATCCGCCACGTCAATATTCACTTCGTAGATACCGTTAGATTCAACAACTTTTGCCGATAGCTTCACAAATCCTTTATAGCTGAATTTAATGGCGTTATGGATCAAGTTATAGATAATCTGCTGAATGCGATAAGCATCCGACGACACGAAATAGGCTTCTTCTGGAAGATCATACTGTGGTTCCAGCTTCGCATCCGCAATCATGTTGGTAGTATTATCACGAATTTGGTGCAGTAATTCTGTTACGTTGAATACATTATCCGTGGTTTCTATAATTCCAGACTCGATCTTCGCGCTATCCAGAATTTCATTGGCTACATTCAGCAAGTGCATCGACGAGGATTTTATAGACCGCGCTTTCGTATCCGAAGCATCTAAAAGTTCGGCGTAACCGATGATCGACGTTAATGGCGTACGCAATTCGTGGCTCATTGTTGTTAAGAACTGCTGTTTAGCAATTACCTCACGTTTCGCTTTCTCCTCGTTTTTAAGAATCTGCTGCTGATACTCATTATTTTTATTAATATCTCGACCCACGAAGAATACCAATACCAAACTGAGGACAGCAAAGGAAACAATCACCACGATGATGGTATGCTGGAAGTTTTTTGAGAACTCCGCAGTGCGTTGTGCCTGTGTCATCATTTGGTTGTTTTCCTGAAAGCGCAAATCATTTAGAATTTGCTCCAAATCCATAGTAATCCTCGCACTTTTCTGATAAAGCTTAATCTCGTTCTGGTTGATTAATTCCATCAACTCCAACTCATTGGTATAATAGTTTGAAAAGGCTTCCTTTATTACCCCAGTAAGATGGTCCTCCGATTTTTTTGGATCAATGCGCTCGACCACCACGGTGTCGGAAACGGTGTGGACGACAGTATCAGAAACGGTTTTATATGTTTGTTGCAGTACGCGAGGCTTTTTCTTTTCAGGCTTGGCTCTGGTAAACAAACGTTGCAGGAAACTTCTTCGCTTGCTATCTCCATTCGATTCGGACTGCCGAAAAAACATGCTATCAGGGATATTACGGCTTCGAATTTCTAACGAAATACGATCGACAATATTCAGGGAATCACTGGAACTAAACGTATCTAGTTTCGACAGCAAGTCGTTCTCCAAATCCGTTAGCACCTCCATCTGCTTCTCTTTACGAAGCGTTTTTAGCACACGGAAATCATCCTTAATTTGCTCTAACACTTTTGGAATTGAGTTCAGATCCTTGATATCGGCCGAGTCTAATTCTTTCGAATAAAGTGATTGCAGACTTTCAATACTCTCTCCAATAGAATCAATCAGTAGAACGTGTTGGCTATCGAAATCTTTGGCCGGATTTAAACTCTGGGAGTAAAATATATCGTTCAGCCGATGCAAATCGGCAGTAATTTCGCGGAAAAGCTCCCATTTTTTATTGGGGTTTGAGAGCTGTGCGATACGATCCGTAAGCTCGAAAAGGTTTTTAATGGAATACGCGCCAATCCCTCCAATACAAATGGCAGAGAGCAGCAGTATAAAAAAAATCTTTCCTTTTAGAGCCTTCACGTTATGGGTATATTTTTAAAGCTCCGGAGCGAAGGTCCTATCTGAGTTTCGGACGGCTACCGGAGCTGAAATACATTAAATCGTAAAAAAACGATTCAACTGATTATTTTAAAAGATCCAACAACTCGGATGGATTAAACGGCTTATTCAAAAAGGTGGACACACCTAAGGTTTGCGCTTCTTCGCGTAGTTGTTCATCAAGCATTCTGCTCATTACGATCACTTCGCTTACAGCAGTATTTTCTTTAATCCAGCGCACCAAATCTACCCCGTTGGTATCCGGTAGACGATAGTCGATTAACGCGACATCGAATTCAGATTGTTTCATTTGTTCTTTGGCCGACGCACCATCTGTTGCTTGCGATGCGTGATAGCCATTTTTGTTTAAGTAATTAGTAACGAGCTTACAGAACATTAAGTCGTCTTCGATTACGAGTATGTTTTTCATAATAATATCTATCTTATTTAATCAAACATTTTCTTTGCCTGTTGATCAATCGTATAAACCGCCATACAACTTTGGACAAAACCTTCGATCAATTCGTCTAGACCAAGTCCTAATATACCGAAATTTTTAATATCGAACAAGATTAGGCGCACATCGTCGTACGACCAGCCATCCGTATTCTTTACCGATAAGTTGGTTCCATAGATTTCCCAAGAATCTAATCCTTCGGGCAAAGGTTGGTTCAAAGGATATTTCGATTTCCGGGAATAAATTGCCAACGGACGCATTCCTTTATCAGTAGCATGCACCATCATACGCGCATCAAACGCGAAGCTTCGATTTTTGCTATCCGGCAAAGTTCCAATGTGATAAAACGCATTTTCAAACTTTTCGTTCGCATTACTAAAGATTAACTCCTGAATCAAATACTTATCATCCGGATTTTCCGATAATGCCTGATACGCTTTATCAAATTCTTTTTGGGACGTCACCGTGTAAACGCCTTGTCCAGCATTACTATCCGGAACCTTAATCACCATACTACCTTCCAGCTTTTCGAAGTAAGTAGCTAGCTGGTCTAACGATACATCCAAAAAGGTCTTTGGAACGTAAATTTCTAGTCCATCACCTTGAAATTTCTCATTAAAATCCGCATAAGCTTTGTAGGCTGCACTTTTATTTCGGCCTCCGGCCAAACAAGCTTCAATTGGATTCAGCAGCAACGTTTTTGATTTCTCGGGAATGCGATCCCAAGGATGTTGCGTCACATAGCGGAATGCCGCACGGATAGGCACCCAATTCCCTTGTTCATCTTCGATATGCAGCTTCCCATCTACGAACTTCACTGACTCTGCCTTGTCCGACTTGTATTCCGCCAAATAAACTGGCTCGTCGAACACATCAGCTATCGCCGACGCATAACCTACGTTCTCCATTGGATTTTTATCGTAGATCAATGCTAAAGCGCCTTCTTCCTCATGTGCATCCACAATTGGTTTGAAGGTATCATTCATCAGCTTGTAATATCCGCCACTTTCCGGATCGAACTCCGGCAAAGGCATTGATTTTTGTCCAGAAGGACAAGAGTTTGTCTCAATAACAACCAATTTCTTTTGGCCTTTGCTATTGACGACGTGCATCAAATCCGTACCTGCCCATTTAAAGTATTTCGGCGTGTAGTTGACAATTCGATCAAGCGCATCGATGTGCACATGCGGATTCAAACGGACGTATCGCTCAATCAATTGATGATTGCTCAGGTTTAAAAAATATGAAACCAAAGGATGTAGATTGGAGTTGAGCGCGCGGGGATACCAATGATCCGCCGGCTCGAAATCTCCAGGTTCTACCAAATGAACACCTTTAGAAATAGACAGCTTCATAGCATATATATGTTTAAATTAAAACTGCATGTCGTTTAAAAACGACATAATGTACTCCTTGTTTTTGTAAAGCATATAAATTCCGCTTAGTACCATACTGGAAACCACAATCATGCGGAACATATATTCGGAAATCTTACCGAGCACCATACGACCAAAGTAGGTGCCAACCATTGCTGCAACACCAACAATTAACCCATATTTAACAATTTCGGCATCGATTAATCCAAGTGCAGCGTAGCTGATGATTTTTGTTACGTGCAACAAAATGGCATTTGCAGATCGGGTTCCTAAAAGCGCTTCTTTGGACATACCGTACTTCAGATACGCGGAATTCATCAATGGGCCAACACCACCAATCAATCCGGAAAGGAAAGAAACCACCAAACCCATTGGCGCAAAATGCCATGCTTTAATAGTTCGTTTTTTCGCGACTTCCGTTTCCTTTGGCGTTTTAAATTGAACGAACGTGGAAACTAAAAATAATCCGATAATAATTTGAAGCATATCCGTCGGCACTTCGGCTAATAACCTCGCTCCAATCACGGAACCAATCACAGTGGACGGAAATAACCATTTAAATAGATGCCAATCCACGTATTTCCAAAAGAAAAAAGTTTTCGAAACACTGCTACAAGCAATCCCAATAGTCATGATCGGCGCTACGCCTTGAACGCCAATAAAAGTGGCAATAATCGGCATTACCAATAAACTGGCTCCTCCTCCACTTAGCACGCTTAATATAAAAGTTATGATAACCCCAATGACGAGGAAAACGATATACATATAAACTTATTTAAAATCTTTTCGAAGTTATCCAGCTTTACGCACTTCCGATGTGTGATGTAACAAAACTATTGATATTTCATTGAAATTGCTACTTAAACACACGCTTAATACCATGAATTAACCTTTATTAACAAGCATGCTGTTGCTATCAAGGTAATCATCGCGAACTGCTTTAAAACAATATTTTCAATATATTGTTCGCTAACCAATGCATGAAAAAATGAGATTTGGGGTTAGCTGACTTTAGGCTTTAATCGGCGTATTACCATAACGATTGCAGGTCTTTCCATCCAGACGATTAATAAGGCATAAGCGATAAGCAACAGATTGCACCACCAAAAGTGGTTATCTAGGACCTGCTGCATAATATAAGCTACTGCGACGGCACTCAATAAATATCCAACGATTTTTAGAGATTGATAAGGAACGGGGTAATTTTTTTGCCCCCAAAAATAGGATAGCGACACCATACTGAGGTAAGCAATGGTTGTAGAAATAGCAGCGCCAACGTATGAATAATGCGGAATCAACAAGAGATTGAGAACCACTGTGATAATCGCACCGATTACCGAAATATATAGCCCATAACGTGTTTGGTCGGTTAGTTTGTACCAAATGGAAAGATTCATATAAATCCCCAAAAGCACATTATTGAACAACAACACTGGAACAATAGTTAAGCCCGACCAATAAATCGCCTGCTGAATGGGATCGTCCGGTTTGTTGATATAATATTTCAGCCATTCGAGGTTTGCACAAATACCGAGCGCTCCAACTATCATTAACAACACGAAATACAACATAATGTCGGCATAAGTTTTCTTGGCGTTTTCATTC
This sequence comes from Sphingobacterium corticis, assembly GCF_042684745.1. NCBI lineage: Bacteria > Pseudomonadati > Bacteroidota > Sphingobacteriia > Sphingobacteriales > Sphingobacteriaceae > Sphingobacterium > Sphingobacterium corticis. Next base: position 525,842 of record NZ_JBHUMA010000004.1, read on the forward strand.
TTCGCGTACGAGAAGAAAAACGGTTCGGCGCCCAAGCGAAATGCCGTGACAAATAGCGCGATAAATACCGCTAGCTTAGAAACTGCTCCATAAATACCTAAATCTCGATCGCCAATTTCCTCGGGCAATAAACTGGGCAGAATCATCTTATCCAAGTGCTCATTAACGATGAAAGAAATATTGGCCACCAGAATAGGAAAACTATAAATTAGCATGCTACGAATCAGAGATTTATCCAACCTAAATCGCAACGAAAGAAGTTGAGGTAACAGCAGAACCAGCGTGCTTGCGCTGGCAATAAAGTTCGATAAAAAGATATTCCCGAGCACCCAATCCGGCCTAAACCAGCCTTCCAATGCATGTTGCCAGAACGTGCTTTCGAGCATCCACTTTGGAAATAGAAAAAGGAAAACAAGATTTACACCAATAGTGACGACAATGTTAAATACTTTGATGGTGGCATATCGGATAGGTCGACTTTCGGCGCGCAATTTTGCGAACGGAACTACTGCCAACGCATCGGCAATTAGCGTTCCGGCAAGCAGTTGCACGTACATTTGATAGTCGACATTAGATGGCTCGCCGCTAAACCAACCCGCTATTTGCGATTGACCGAAGTAGACGGAAATAGCAAGCAGAAATGTAGTACAGAGCGTGATAAAGAAAGCCTGATCGTAAACCTTTCCTTTGTCTTTCGGCTCCACTTTTTGTAGATACCGGAAGAAGGTAGTTTCCATTCCGAAGGCTAAAACAGCATTCACCATGGAAACGGATGCATACATATTGGTGAAGACGCCGTATGCGGAAGCGCCTTTCAGTCGACCAATAAAAATTGGTGTTAGCAGAAAGTTTAATAAGCGCGAAACAATGGTCGTTAGACCATAAATAATCGTATCTGTTAAAAATCGCTTGACGCCAGCCACCTATTTATTTTTCTTAAGAACTTCGAAGTTCGTGTATATTTTGGTCGGAGCTACTTCTTCGACAATCACATCATCGACAGCGGAATGCTCTGGCCCTTCCCAACACCATTCCTTGATGCTATCGAGTGCAAATGAATCGCCAATCGCTTCCAGATATACCGAACCATCCGATTGGTTGACTACAAATCCTTTCACGCCCAACTGATCGGCAACGGCTTTTGTAGATGCGCGAAAATGAACGCCCTGCACTTTACCCATTACCTTTATATTCCACTGTTTCTTTTCCATGCTATTTTTCGAAGTTAAACGATTCTTTCCACAAAAGAATCCGGTGTAAGCGCTAATGCCTTTACATTCTTTATCAAAACCAATCCTGGCTTTTTGCCGACATCCAACGAGCCGTACGTTTCATCGATTCTCAGTGCTTTTGCTCCGTTTATGGTTGCCCAAGAAATAATTGTTTCAAAATCAAATTCCGGGAACGCATTGCAGAGTGTTTTTATCTCTTCCAAGATATCTAGTGTATCATTGGAGGCCAAGCTATCCGTACCGATCATCAATCGCTGTTTCGCCAACACAAAGTTCTGAACTTTTGGCAACTTTCCTTCAATAAAAAGATTTGCTTTCGGACAAAGACAATAATACACATCGCGGCCGATTCTGGAAACATAATCGATGTCCTTTGGTGCGGTAAATGTATTGTGCACTAAAACCAACGAATTCTCTGACGGCAAAAACTGCACGCAGTTTTGCAACGAATTCTTACCATTAGCCGTTACGTGTTCGTGAGATATATTGTTCTTCGCATAAAAATCTAAGAACGCGCCTTTTTTATAGCGGAAAAACTTATTCTCTTCATCGCTTTCCTGATTATGGATGCTGAAGATATTGTCTGCATCAACCTTACCGGACAATGAGCGGAGCAATTTCCGAGAGCAGGAATATGCTGCATGTGGCGTAATGGAAGTGCGCTGTGGTTCAAAATAATATTCCACATCACGCGCTTGATCCACACGCTGTTCCGCAACTTCGGGATCGAACCCGAGCATTTCCACGAATGTGTGATAATGAATTGGACTTTCTGCTTTTACTTCCGCCGATATCGCTGTATTCGCATGATCGCCCACGGCTTGTATACCATTTTCGAACATCTTGCGATCAGCTTCTTTCATCGCTTTTGTTATAGCTTGTTCATTTGCAGAGCGATCTGCCATCACCGTGGTCAAAAATTCCGGCAATCCGGTTTCTCGTGGAACTTTTCCAAGCATATGCGAAAGTTCAAGGTGACAATGCCCATTTACGAAGCCCGGAATCAGTAGACCATCTAATTTAGTGACAGATTTATCGATGATTTGTTGATCGCCCGGATAATGCACACCGAGCACCATACCGTCTTCATCTAGGCCGATTACGCCATTTTTTATAGGGGGGATTGTAATCGGCAAAATATAATCTGCAGTGTAATATTTCGTCATTTCGAATAATATGAAAATTTGTGAAGCCAGCACTACCCCACCTTGCGTCAAACGTAAATAAATCCAAGCGGATATAAAAATCTTGTTACGTAAAATTGCGATGTAGACGATTAGCCTTTTAATTTACATGATAAAGGATTAGCTTTGCGCCATCGATTAGGGGTGCCTTGTTGCTCGCAACACAAATACAGGCTGAGATTATACCCAGTTCTATCTAAGCAATAGAACATACCTGATCCGGATAATGCCGGCGGAGGGAGGGAAAGTTAAATAAATGGTTTTGTAAACCCCTTGCAAAACTTGGTTTAACGAAAACAAACAATATTAACATGATGAAGCGCTTTATTGCTTTATGTACATTTTGCCTTTTGGCAACATTTGCCTTTGCGCAAAACAACCTTACCGTACAAGTAACCGATGAACAAGGCCAAGCTATTTTAGGAGCTACGGTTTCCATAGGTAAGAACTCGCAAACGACCGACAATCACGGAAAAACCATTTTCACAAATGCGAAGCTAACTGACAAAACCGTTCGTGTATCCTTTGTTGGATTCGAATCCACCACACAGCAAATTCGAAATGGAGAAAACACATTAACGTTCGTTTTAAAGTCTGCATTACGACAAACGGGCGAGGTTTTCGTAGAATCCACACGTGCTCGCGAAAATGGATCAACCACTTTCAAAAACATTAACAAGGAAGAACTCCGCAGGACGAATCTTGGACAGGATATTCCTTTTCTCTTGGACCAAACTCCGGGTGTAGTAATTAGCTCAGACGCGGGCGCAGGAATTGGCTACACAAGTATGCGAATTCGTGGTTCGGACAATGAGCGTATCAACGTTACGTTGAATGGAATTCCGTTGAACGATGCTGAAAGCATGGGTTCATTCTTCGTGAATTTGCCTGATTTTGCTTCCTCAGTAGAAAGCATTCAAGTACAGCGTGGAATAGGAACTTCGACCAATGGCGCTGGAGCATTTGGTGCTTCGGTTAATATTCAAACGGATGTGTTGGAAACGCAACCTTACGCCGAGCTGAATAACACTTACGGATCCTTCAATTCCTGGAAAAACACGCTGAAAGTTGGATCAGGATTGTTGAAAGACAAATATGCTTTCAACGCACGCCTATCCCGTATCGCTTCGGATGGATATGTGGAACGCGCTAGCGCGAATATGCAATCATTCTATGTCGATGGTGGTTTGTTTACCGAAAAACACACCTTGAAAGCAACGGTATTCGGCGGAATGCAAACAACTTACCAAGCTTGGTATGGCACGCCGGAACCTTTACTAACCGGAAATCGTGATCAATTGCCCGCTTACGCTGACGCATTAGAAATTTACGACGAAGCCGGAAGACAGCGTTTGTTCTCAGCCGATCGACGTTATAATTATTATACGTACGACGGACAAACAGATAATTACAAGCAAACGCACGCGCATTTGCAATACATTTATAGCCCGAACGAAAAATTCCATGTGCAAAGTGCCTTACACTACACGCGCGGAGCCGGCTATTTCGAAGAATTCCGACCGGACGATAAGCTTTCCAATTATCGACTGCCGAACGTAATCCATGGTGCCGATACGGTAAAAACCACCGATCTAGTCAGACAACGTTGGTTAGATAATCATTTCTATGGTATGACTTACGCCGTAAATTATACACCATCAAATAATTTGCGTCTGACATTAGGTGGCGCATATAACGAATACGTCGGCGACCATTTCGGGGAAATTACATGGGCGAGATATGCTTCGACGAGCAATCCTGGCGATAAATATTATTTGAACGACGCAAAAAAAACAGATTTTAATATTTACGGAAAAGTGGATTACCGATTGGGTGACTGGACACTTAACGCCGACCTACAGTATCGAACGATCAATTATAATGGGCAAGGACCTCATCATACTTTGGAGCTACTGAATTTTAGCGACAAGCTACACTTCTTTAATCCAAAAGCTGGAATAACTTATCGAGTCAACGAGACCTCGAATGTTTATGGTTCATACGCTTACGCAAGCAAAGAGCCAGTGAGAAAAGACTACATTGAGAATCCCTTGGCTGAATTTCCGAGACCGGAACGGATGCATAACATCGAATTAGGTTATCGCTTACGCGGCGCGAACTACAATATTGGTGCAAATGCGTACGGTATGTTTTACAAAGATCAGCTAATTGCCACCGGAGCACTAAACGATGTAGGTAGCGCTATTCGTCAAAATGTACCAGATAGTTATCGCGCTGGGATTGAGTTTGATGGTGCTTGGATTATATCTCCACAATTCGAATGGCGCGCGACCGCAGCGTTAAGCACGAATAAGATCAAGGATTTCGTGGAGTATATATCTATTTACGATGAAAACTGGGATTTGGCGGGGCAACAGGTTAACCATTACGAAAGCACGAATATCGCGCTATCACCCTCAACAGTGTTATCAAACGATTTCACCTACCGTCCTATCCAGCCTTTGGCATTTAGCCTGACGAGCAAATACATTTCTCGGATGTACTTGGACAATACGTCATCGAAAGACCGCAGCATCGACCCATCTTTTGTCAACAATCTGCGCGCAGTGTACACCTTATCAGCTTTAGGGTTAGAAAGGATTGATTTGAATCTTGCTGTGAACAACGTGTTCAACACGAAATTCTCTACCAGCGGATATACTTGGGGATCCATTGATCCATCGGGTAATCACAATTTTTTCAACTTCTATTATCCGCAAGCCACTACAAACTTCCTCCTAGGACTGAATATCCGCTTCTAGCAAACGAAAACAGCTCATCGCGTTCATTCACGATGAGCTGTTTCTATTAAAAGCACAGCTATCGCCCGATGCCTGCACTTATTTGCAGATAAAACATCCCTGTTCTATCGCGCGGTGCATTTATTAAAGAAGTATTTCCAACTTTCCATGCTGCATCACTCAATCCGGTTTGATAACCCATTCTAAACTGAGGACGATATCGTGCCGTTAATAGTTCGTAGGTTTTGAAGGTCAAACTAAAATCCAATGCCGTATTAACCTGCTGAAGGCGAGTTTGATTTCCCTTTTCACCTATATATTCCTCAAAATTCCCTGTCAAATCGCCTCGATCCAAAACAATAGTAGCAATCTGCGGCCCTACCCCTACTGCCGGACTGAACGTCCACCTTCCAACATGCCAAATATTGGTAGCCACGAAAGCCGTTATCGTGTTCACATTCGTTTGATTATCGCTTCGCTTGCTTTGTAAATTTCCGAAATTAGCACCAATGCTGACTTTGCCTAATCGATATCCAAGGCCGATATTCATATCCAACCCAAGCGGAGGAAAACCTTTAACACCTTGCGCATCCGTCATCCGTTTTAGATTGCCCGCCGTGAAATATCCGCCACCAAGATGGATATCCCAGTCAATAGGAAGTTTATACAACCAGCTTTGAGCACTCGTGTTTTCAAGCGAAAACACCAATAAAAGCACGAAAAATGAGATTTTTAACTTCATGTGGTTTGGACTGGCTTCTAAAATATACAATTATGGCGGTATTTGAAGTCATCAAAGGAAGATGAAATACTTGAACAGCATATTCCGACAAGTAGTAAAAAGCGAAAAATCATAAGATGATGGTGAAAATTAACGGTAGTAAGGCTTAAAGATAACTAAAAAAACTGCCCCGAAGGACAGTCTTCCATTAACTAAACACAGTTTTTTGACAATCCGAGATTGCCATACAGATTACTTATTATATGGGTTGTAGGCTGTAGTCAGCGTTAACCGGTAGAAATTGTTTGGATTCGCATTGTCTGTTATCGTAATAAACAATGGTCGCTCGTTAGCATTTACCGAAATAGTAAATGTAGTATTCGCAAATGGCGCAATGATGTCAGTCATTCCGGCATTATAATGTGTACCGGTAAATCCATTATTTAGCGCGTAGGCACCTACAAAAGGCAACCGGAACTGATTCGTAGTACCAGCAATGGGTGTGAAGGTGAAAGACGCTACGCCTTGCGCAGACATATTGTTCATACCCACCGCGATACCCATCGGATACGTAGCACTCACTCTGCCGATGTAAACGTTGCTCAGCGTAAATCCTGCAGCTTGTAATTTCGTCCGTGCGATATCCCAGCGTCCCTTTCCAGTAGCACCCAGGTTGCTATAGGTCATGTGCCATCTGTTTTGTGAGAACAACATTTGGTTGGACGTTTGCGGAGCAAAAATCTTGATGCTGCCTGACTCGTCTGTAAAATGTCCTTCTGGATAAGTAGCATCCGGCTGAACATACTTCAGAGTTTTAAAGCTCACATTTTCAATTTCATAAGGTGAATAAAGCTCAAATCCTTCTAAAGTTGGGCGGTAAGACATAATAGAACTGTTTGCATTCGAGGTAAGACGAAACGTACGCTCACTTTTGGTCAAAGATTCAATTTTGCCAGAAGGCAATAGCATTCTGTACCCGTTGAAGGCATCGACCATGGCTGCTGATCTGCGGTATTGTATCACCACTTCTTCCCCGTTACCACGGATGGGTTCCATCACCATAATATTCCCCGACTTTTTCCCTTTTAAAGTAATGGAATCCGTGGTAGATTCGAGTACGATAAACTCAAAATCTCCCTTCAAACCAGAATCCGCAGCACCTTTACCGCTATCTATACCCGGCTCGGTAAAATAATGGATGATTTTATTAAATCCATTGAAGGTCAGTAGCGCACCAGTTTCCGAAATCACGGCATATGAACTGGTGGTATTGTCAGAATCTATATCTGAAGTCAAAATAACTTCTGAGTCAGAGACAAATTTGGCAAAGATATTATACCCACCAAACTCCCTATTGGAGCTTGGATAATATTTTATCCGCCACCAGTCAGCATGGCTGCGCAGGCTGGAGCGCGCCAGATCTACATCTGCCTGAACACGTGCTGAAGCATTATCCTCGAAAATAGGATCTTCCAGCCGTGTACAGCTTCCCAGACCTAAGGCCAGGAATAGTATAATTAAAATAATAGAATAGTTTTTCATAATAACTTAATTAATATTTAGCTGGTCAAACGATCCAAAGTTGGCGATGTTCCGCTGTACAATCGTGCGAAGGTTGGTGATATTGAAGTTCCAAGACACTTGCAAGTAATTTCTTACAATGTCAAATTTCTGTTCGATGATAGCACGCCCAGTACCAGCTGAGGCCAATCGTGCCTCCCATTGCGCAGGCGTAAGGTTCACATAGAACGCAATAAGCTCGACGAAATCTTCATCAGGATCCTTACTAGCATATTGAGAAATAAACCCTTTGGTAAGCGCTGCCTGCAATCCCGCCGCAGTACCCGGAAACTCCACATTCCATTGATCCTGGATGTAGTTGGCCGCAGAGATCTGGTTAAATGTTGGCGAATAAGGTTTCGTTTGGTGAAAGATATGGGCAAATTCGTGGTGAATCGTATGAATGTATTCACTCTGAATAGTAGCCACGTTATTGGCCATGCCTCCGATACTATTTACGTTGAACATGGTGATTTTACGGCCACCCTCAGCCGTTCCAATGATCCGCGTACCATTGTTGTTGTAGGCGTTTGAACCGATGAAGTTAAGCACCTTTGGGAAGTAAGTGCCAATAAACTCCTTATTGCCCATCAATTCGTCGTAAGGATCTATAGCCAAGTATTTAATGATTCTAGCTAATCGAATTGAATTTTCCAAGGATGCCGGAGTCAACGTAAAGTTCATATTAGACTCCATATCCACATACTTATACAGTAGGGAAATATTATATGGCTTGGTGTATTCGCGCTCAATGTAACGATCCATAGCGGTAAGTTCGATTGGTGAATCGACAAATACGCTGTTTGGATCCAATTGTTCGTCCGAACAAGAAGATGTGACGCTTATTGCCAGCGCCAACAACATGATATTTTTAATCGTAAATTTCATAAATCAATCTTTTATTACTGTCTATTCGGTGTTAAACCAGCACTGATTACATCGGTAGGTAACTGTAGCGCGTGACGTTTATCTCTTGGACCTAACTTAGACTCCGCCTCGGTAGAACCTACGGTCATAGTATTACCACTTCCGGCAACGATGACACGACGTGTAACCTCAATACCGTAGCGTTTGATGTCAAACCAGCGCAGACCTACATGCATTGTTTCCAAACGACGCATCAAGAGCAATGCTTGCAGCATATTTTCCTGGGTACCTGCTTCCACCGTAAATTCCGGATTTAGCCTTTTCTTTGCGGTAGGCGCTGTCGGCGTATAGTAAGCGGTATTATTAGCCCAGGTATTGATGCGGGCAATAGAAAAGTCTGCGGGAACTGTTGCTACGTTGTTTCTCACCCAAAGCTGCATATCCGTAAAGGCTGCATCGTAGTTTTTCAGGTGGATATTAGCCTCCGCACGTACCAACATCGTCTCCTCTACATTGAAAGGCGCATATACGGTGCGGCGGTAACCAATACGAGCCACCGGATCGGTGTATTCGAATAAATAAGGTAACCGAGCGATCAACGTCTTATCCAGGTTGGTTCCAGTATAGATATACAGACGAGGTGTGTAAGCTGCTGAAGCAGCTAATTTACCCCAAGGTGTATTAGCGAAGAACGTCTCGTTCTCATTGATAATACGGCCGTGCGCAAATCTGGATGCATCGTAATAGGGCCCGAAATAAGTACCTAATGTACTAGCCGCTGTCAAAATAAAGAGATTGGAACGGCTACCACTAGATGTAAACGCGATGGATGCATTCACCAAACTGGCAGCAGATAACGCGATACGCGCATTGTCACGCATACTACCTGCAGGATTTGTACCTACCGCAGCAGTAGCATAGCGTACCGCCCCATCCCAGTCTTGGGTGTACAGAGCAACGCGGGCAGCAAAGGCATTCGCCGCAGCGCGGTTCATATGATACTTCGGTGTACCTCCATAGACGCCATCGTCGATCAATGGTATACCTTTTTCCAGATCGGCTTTGATCAATGCATATACCTCAGCAACGCTATTACGTTGGTATTTAGGATCTAACTCACGCTCCGGCGCCTCCATATAGGTGACCCCTAAATCCGTGGCGGCGTTAGCCTTGGTATAATGATGTGCAAACACATTGACCAATACAAAGTGGCTATAGGCACGCGCTACATAGGCTTCACCACGTTGTGGATCTAATGAAGTTGGGTTACCTAGTTCTTCTATACTCGCCAGAGCCTGGTTCGCATTTCCGATTGCAGCATAGCAGGATTCCCAAACACGGTTCGGACCATCATTCCCAACCTCGGTGATGTCTTCCCAACGAAACATTTGCTCCAAAATCCGCTCATAATTTGGATTCGTTACACTATAATCGTCCACGTTGTCAGAAGAAAACTCCGTAGTGGCAATAAACGAACTCTGCGGGTAAGCAGAGACAAGGATTTTAGAAATCTTATCCTCGCTATCCAACACCGCCCGGTTATCCGGCATGACGTCGAGATATTTTTCACAGGATGCCAGGCTAAACGCCAGGATCGAGGTGAATATCAAAAATTTATGTTGTCTTTTCATTGCTAATTCACTTTTAAATTATAACCCTAACCGTAATGTCAATGTATATTGTCTGGCAATCGGCGCGGCAACCCCCCCGGCATTGATAAACTCAGGATCTTGTCCATTCAGCTTTTTATCCGCATACAGTAGGAAGGTATTTGTGGCATTCAAACGAAGGCTCAGTCCGGTGATTTTCCAGTTGTTGATCATGCTCTTAGGGAAATCATACTGGAAAGAGACATCTTTCAATCGGATAAAGTCTCCACTAGCTACACGAGCTGTTGAATAATTGTAGGCATTGTAAGCGTACGACAGGTTGCTATTGTTGCGGTTCTGACGAATGCTAGCAATCGTTGGCACATCGGTAAAATCCTCATCTCCTGGCACTACCCAACGGTTAGCAAACTCGCGTGGTGTAGCCGTCAAATCGCTATAGTCCCTGGCAAACACTGGATCAAGACGCACGGTATTACCGAACGAATAGGTAAAGAATAAATTCAACCGGAAGTTTTTGTAGGTCAATATGTTGCTGAAACTTCCAAAATCTGTAGGCTCCGTTGGTCCTTCATACACCAAGAAATCCAACTTATCACGCTCTTGGAAATTGATCGAAGTGATGGTCTCCACATTGTTCTGATTCAGGAAGATAGGCAAACCTTCATTGTTGAGTTTAACGAATGGAATAGAGTATAAAGCCCTGTGTGGGCCACCCACCATCGCAAAACCATTACCTGTCATAAAATCTATAGCGCGGTAGTTCGTCTCCAGCTTAGTGACCTCGTTCACTACGTGAGTGTAGATAAAGCTGGATGTCCAACTGAAGTTGGTATTTTTGAAGATATTTGCCGTAACACCTAATTCGAAACCATTAGATTTCATCTCAGCAACGTTACCATATTTGGAAATCTGCCCTCCCAATCCCTGCGTATTGACAATACCAATCAGGTCAAAGTTATCGCGTTTGAAATAATCTGCTTCGATGTTGATTCGGTTGTTGAAGAAGCCGATCTGTGTTCCTAAGTTAAGCTCATATTTCTTCTCATAAGTCAACTGGCTGTTTTCTACCTCCCGTACACGCAAGCCTGATTCGGTATCACCCGCATTTGGTCTCCAAGGGTTGAACGGCTCGATCACTGAACGTGCGTTGGTTACGAAAGCCGGACCGCGGTCACCATTTAGTGCATAAGAACCTTTTAACAATAAGGACGATACGTAAGGCTGTACATTTTCAAAGAAACGCTCACGATCTACATTCCAGGCACCGGACACGTTCCATGTTGGCATCCAGCGTGCTTGCGAAGTCATCCCTAAGCGGTTTGAACCATCATAGCGGTAGGTACCTGTGATAGTATATTTACCGTCGTAAGTATAGATACCTTGCGCGGCGAAAGCTGCTTCACGTGCGCGGCTATTATTCATGCTGAAATACTGGGTATTCTGCTCCTGACCTTGTTTAAACACTAGGTAGTTGGTAAATGGAATTTCGCCCAAATCGTACTGCAAGCCCCAACCTCTAAACCAAGTATTGTTACGGTCGAAGAAATTGATATCTGACATCCCAAACAATGTCAGGGCATGCTTATCGGCAAATGTCTCGTTGAACTGTAAGGTAGTACGATACTGTTGCGCCACCATCATGTGGTCAGTACGATTATAAATACCACCTTCTGGTAGGACGGAAATCGGCACAGCATACGGATTTAGGGGATCCCTGTATAGATAAGGGTTGACGTCTCTGATCGCCGTAGTAGGCATCCAGCGATAAGCCTGCGCCTGATTCGACTGATCCTTGATGTGGTGGCTTTGTGCTGTATTTTGGAAACGAATAGATCCCAAAGTAGAAAGCTCTAAGTTGCGCAAGATTTTCCAATCCAATCTTCCTTGGAAACGCAAGTCTGAAGCATCCACATCCATATAGTTATTTTCTAATTCGTGAAGAATGTTGAATGGCGCATAATTACGCTTGTAAAACGTATGTGGATCTAATGTACGCGAAGTATTCATCGCGTAACGGTAAGGATTAATATCGAAATCGCGTCGCACGGCACCAAATACGCCGTCAATACTTTGCGCAAGGGTACCAGGAGCTTGTTGCTGACGGTAAGATCCCCCCGTAATCAAGTTCAACTTCAGATTGTCAAAAATATTGAAGTTGGCATTCAAGTTGGCTGTGTAACGCTTTACACCACTAGCTTTTGTCCAACCTGCATCATCGACCACACTTAGAGAGCCGTAGTACTGAGAGCGCTCGTTACCCGATGACAAACTTAAGGAGTGCGTATGCTGTATAGTATTGCTGTATAGCTCCTTAAACCAGTTTGTGTTGCGGTATTCTGCTTCACGCAAATGCGCATTAACATTCGCTCCGCCCAATTCGAAGTCATTGTATAATTGGCCACTATTGATCAAGTCATACATCTTGCCGTATACACCACTGCTAGAAGCATTGGTCGTTCCGGCTAGGCGAAGATATCCTTTCTGATACATCTCTTGATACACACCCATCTGCTCTTGAGAGTTCATAATATTGAACTCGCTGTACCGTGGCGTTGCTCGAGAAGTGTACTCGCCCGAATAGTTGATGCTGCTACGTCCGGCGGCTCCTTTTTTGGTCGTGATGACGATAACCCCGGCCATACCTTTGGCACCATAAATAGATGTGGCAGATCCGTCTTTCAGAATCTCAAAAGACTCGATATCATTCGCGTTCAAACCAGCTACCGCCGAGCTGATCAGAGTAAGTGCATCTCCAGAAGATAAGGCATCTGCACCCACATCGGCCACGTCGTCGATAATCACCCCATCGAGTACCCATAGAGGTTTGGAGTTACCGAAGATAGATGTAGCACCACGAACACGAATCTTTGGCGCAGTACCAAATGTTCCGGAAACGTTCTGCACTGTAACACCCGCAACACGACCTTCCAACCCGCGGCTTGGATCGATCATACCACCGATTTCTGTTTCTTCGCCGGTGATTCTCTTCGTAGCTCCTGAGAAGGTACGTCTATCAATACGTACCCCAACTCCAGTTACTACGACTTCTTCAATGTCCCCCTCTTCGTTTTTAAGGTTGATAGTTAAAACCGCTCGATTTAGAATATTCACTCGCTGGGTTGTGTACCCCAGATAAGTCACCTCTAAAACATCGTTGCCTTGCGCAGTAACTTGAAAAGCTCCATCCTCACCTGTAGAGGCGACAAACCCTGTTCTCACTACTCGTATCGTAGCACCGGCGATCCCTTTTCCCTCGTCGTTGCGAACAACACCTTTTATTACATTTTGGTCATTACTATTTACTGTAATAATATACGCAGGCTCGACATTCGTTGCGACCGAGCTGCCTCTACCCTCTTTAGCTATAAACCCCGATAAATCTGAAGCTCTTGTTTGAGAAATTATTGCGAAAGCCATAAAAGCAATGGACGTAATTCGCTTTCGAGTCCCCAAATTGTTAACGCGTCCCCATGCGCTTTTTTCGATCGATCTTGAGAATTGTGGTATTTTATTTTTCATATACCTTTAGTTAATTTTGTTAGTTTTCATTGTAAAACTTAGCCATTTTGGTGACTAAACCATTGTTAGTTAGCCTAATTGTTTACCTCCCTGTTAAAAATAAAATTATTGATGTAGGCCTATAGAGTCAAAGCGAATACACTATTGTCGTTTTTAAATTTTTTGAAATGAATTAGCAAACTCATTACTTGAACTGAATTTTTCTAAAACTTAAATCGATATGATTTAAAAAACTGCAATAAAACTAGTTTTTGAAGATAAAATCTCCATAATAAACGTCGTTTTTGGTCGACGCGATTAACACTTTTTGGCTTGTTGGCTCAAACTTAAATTTTTCCCTTGAATTATACAATAAAAAAATTATTCAATTTGTGTTTACTAACAGAAGTGATGAGCGAATCTAGTTCCAGCAACTTTATTTTTCCTTCAAAAAAGCAATCGATTGGGCAAATTACGCAATCGATTTCGTTCATTTAAAATTCCGCACGGAGCGAATTCTCGCACTATATTGGCTGCAGTACATAAGTGTTTATTAATTTAAATCATCCACTTTGGTGGACGATCCAAACCCGTCCCATTATGAAAAAGTTTTTATTATTCACTTGGTTATTTTTGCTTATAGGCCAATTTGCCTATGCACAAGTTGATGTCTTCGGACAGATAATGGATGCGAAAGGAGTACTGCTACCCGGCGTATCCGTGTCCGAAAAATCCGACCCCAATAATGCTGTCTCTACTGATGCTTCAGGTGTGTTTCGAATACGCTTATCAAACGAACAATCTATTTTAGCTATTTATAGCCTTGGCTTTGAACGACAAGAGATTGTTGTAGGTGCAGCGCGTAAATTGACGATAACACTTTACGCTGGAGAAGCTCATCTAGACGAAGTAATCGTTACAGGTTATACGACGCAAAAAAGAAGTGAGATTACTGCTTCAATCACCACAATTAGTAGCGAGGAGTTGTTGAATGCACCAGCTTCGCATAGCGCAGCTAACCTGCTACAAGGGAAGGCCGCAGGTGTGGATGTGATGACGCAAACTGGAAGGCCAGGCTCCATTCCTACAGTGCGTATACGAGGCAGAAGTTCTATCTCTTCACAGACAGAAGCTCTCTGGGTTGTCGATGGCGTGATAGCATCGTCTATTCCGGACATTAATCCAAACGATATTGAATCCATGTCAATATTAAAAGACGGTGCGGCGACTTCTCAATATGGATCTAGAGGAGTGAACGGCGTGGTGGTTGTTACAACGAAACGTGCAAAGCAACTGGACACGGGTCAATTAACGGCTAATTTGAGTATGGGAAGCTCACATTTCAACCCTGATAATTTTCGTGTGATGACGGGCGAAGAATTAAAAACCATGTTTACTCAATTTACCAACCAAGAAGCAATTCCGCCGACCCCAGAGTCCGTGCTAAATGGAGATTTTGATTGGTTTAAAAATGGTACGCAAGCAGGAAGATTGAATAATTTTAACACATCCTACATTGGTAAATCCGAGAGAGCATCCATCTTCACGTCGGCCAGCTATTACAAGGAAGAAGGCTCGGTAAAGGGTTTCAAGTACGATCGTTTTTCCGGTCGATTGAACGTAGATTACGCATTAACAGATCGATTGTTGTTTAAGCCGAAAATCAACATGACTTATACAGAAAGTGATCAACGCGAACATTCCATTTATCAAATGTATTTGAACCTCCCATGGGATTCGCCGTATGCAGACGATGGATCGGTGTTGAATCCGCGTCGCGGTAATGTGACGTGGTTAGGTCGCGATTATTCAAATTATTTATTTGACCTGCAATACAACTATTCGACATCAAACACCTTTAATATCCAATCGAATATAGATTTTGAGTACAAGTTTAATGACCAATTTACATTCGCGTCGTCGAATAATCTGTCGTATTTAAATGGAGAAGGTTTAACTTATATTGATCCTAAATCAGATGCAGGACTTGCAGAGAATGGGTTACTGGGGAACAATGCACATAGACAAACGTCGCGTTTCTCAAACCAAATGCTCCGCTACAAAAACAACTTCGACAAGCATGCTATTCAGGCTTTCGTAGCATACGAATATACAGACTACAACTCCAAATCCTTATCAGCACTTGGAAAAGGTATCGTTCCGGGATCGCAAATTTTGGACATAACTTCTGCACCGCAATCTATTGGAGGAACACGCAACGAATATGCCTTTCAATCGGGCATGCTACAGGCCGAGTATAGCTACGATGATCGCTATAGCTTTCAAGGCTCTATCCGTCGCGACGGAAGCTCAAGATTCGGAACGAACAAACGTTACGGTACTTTCTTCGCTATTTCCGGAGCATGGAATATTCAAAACGAAGCCTTTTTCGACGTGAATGCGATTAATTTTCTAAGATTAAGATCATCTTATGGTCAAGTTGGCAATGTGCCAAATTCGTTTTACGCTTCTCATTCCCTATTCTCCCTCCATGCACAGTATGCATCCGCACCAGGTGGGGGAATGAGTCAATTAGGAAATAGTGCTGTATCTTGGGAAACGTCAAAAAACACCAACATCGGTCTGGAGATCGGATTTTTAAAACGCTTTGATTCCACGATTGAGCTATATAACAATAATACCGATGGTCTTTTACAATTCGTATCCCTTCCTTCCACGGCTGGTTGGTCAGGGTATTGGGAAAATGTTGGAGCGGTACGAAACCGCGGATTAGAAGCTAGCCTCGGCGCAAGCTTACTCCCGTCAACCTATGCATTTCAATGGAGACTGGATTTTAATATTGCGTTTAACCGAAATAAGATATCCGCGCTGTACAAAGATCAAGATATTCCTGCGGGAAATATGCGTCGATCCGTTGGTAGAGATATTGATTCTTATTTCATGCGTAAGTGGGTTGGTGTAAATCCAGAAAATGGAGATCCTCTTTGGGAAAAGGTTGATCCAGCAACTGGAGAAATCGAGGTTACCAACAACTACAATCAAGCAACATTACAGTTTGTTAACAAAACAGCTACACCAAAATATCAAGGTGGACTGAGCTCAGCAATGTCGTATAAAAACTTCTATCTGAACGCTATGTTTGCTTTTACCAAAGGCGCTTGGGCATACAATTCAGGCAGACAGCTTTTCGATGCGGACGGAGCCTATCCATACTATAATCAAATGGCTTTAATAAATGGCTGGTCGAGATGGACTCCGGAAAATACGGACGCTACTCATCCTCGATTAATTTACAATTCGCAAAATGCGTCGAATGGAGTGTCTTCTCGTTATCTAGAGGATGCTTCCTTGTTACGGTTGAGAACTTTGTCTTTAGGCTATAGATTACCTCAGTCGCTTGCAAAAAAACTTTCGTTATCTGGACTCGATCTTTATATATCGGGTGACAACTTATGGTCGGTAACCAAGTTTTCTGGCCTTGATCCTGAAGGCGTGTTGGCGGTATCGGCAAGCAGAAATCCTGACGGAGATGGAGATGCTACAGCACAATACCCTACACCAAAGCGGATTCTATTTGGAGTAAACATTTCATTTTAAACGATCTAAACCAAAACATATGAAAAATTTAACTATTTATTCCTGCATCCTGGGGCTTATCTGTTCTGGCTGTAACTTGGATCGAACACCATTTTCACACATTGCCGAAGATGACCTAACAGCCATCGAAGGTAGTCTCGCGTCGCTAACTGTCGGAAATTATTCGCAATTAAAAGGATGGGTAGAAAACTGGCACCGGATAACGGAATATCCGGGCACAAACGTATCCTTAAGTGGCACAACGAGCGACCACCTATATCCTTCTTACAACCTTCAACGATTAGTAAATAGCATCCGGGTTAATAACTTTTGGGAAATGTCTTACCGCAACATTGTTGGATGTAATCTAATTATCGAACGCATCGCGGAAGGCGAGAGTGATGAACACGATCAGTTGTTAGCTGAAAACTTGTATCTACGTGGGATGCTTTATTTTTACTTGACGAATGTATTTGGACGGCCATACAATCAGGGCCCTGACAATCTCTCGGTACCCATTAAACTTTCAACGAATATCCAGGAAAATCCAATCCGTTCTACTGTGGAAGAAGTGTACCTGCAAATAGAACAGGATTTATTACGTGCAGAACAGCTATTTACGTCAAAAAAGAAAAATATCTATGCATCAAAAGAGGTAGCACAGGCGTTATTGGCTAGAATGTATTTGTATCAAGGGAAAAATGATAAAGCGTTGGAATATGCCGATAAAGTTATCCAATCGGGACGTTACTCCTTACTACCAACAAGTGAATTTCCGAATTACTCTATTAAAATTCCGGAAGATAATTCCGAAACTATCTTTGCTATACGTCACGTAAAAGATGTCGATTATGCTAGCAATGGATGGTTTACTATTGGTTCGCTCTATGCGCATTATTTGGGCTCAGGTTGGGGCGAAATGTATGCATCACGCACGTACCTAGAATTAATCAGAAAGTATCCAACGGACGTACGATATACATTCATAGAAGCAGTTCCCACCAATAACCCTACTCAATTTGATGAAACTTGGGCTTTATATGTAAACGATGATTACCGATATGCATACAAGGTTGTCAGTGCACATGGAGACGATTACACATACCTAGAAAACGGTGTTATAAAGCGTTTGATAAAACAACCAAACAACGTTGATGGATATGATTATTTCGTGGAAGACGGTAATCGACTAAAGACAGTGCTTATTGAAGAAGCGATGGACATGCGCAATGGCTATCCGAAGTACTACATTTCAAAAGCATCTGGACAAGAAGGTCAGGCACACTTGCTATCACCAGTAATTTCTAGATTGGCAGAAATTTACTTAATCCGTGCGGAAGCCAACGCAAAATTAGGAAATTATTCAGCTGCATTGAACGATGTCAATACATTGCGCACGCGTGCTGGAATTCCTGATGTAGGACTGTACACGCTGAGCAATCTAGGAAAAAAGAGCGTTATGGATGTAATCATGGAAGAACGTCAACTGGAACTAGCCTGGGAAGGTCATAGTAAATTTGACCATATTAGAAACGGAATTACTATCGACAGGCGCTATCCGGGAACTCACTTATCGGGCGCGACGCCGTTGTTTGTGATTCCGGCTTCGAGCCCATCCATCATAGAATACATTCCTGAAAGACAAATTGTACTATCAGGAGGTGTATTAACGCAAAATCCTTAATGTAAAATTTCAATTCTTTGTTGGAGATTGAACTTTATCAACTTAATGCGCGGCAAGCACGAAATAGTCATTATGATTACTATTCAACGTCATTCTTGTTTTTTACCTACGTCAGTAATATTAATTATTTATACTATATTTGCAAATATTTCGCTTTGGCGAAATATTTGCTACGATTCTTGGTACGATTCTAGCTATACTTATGGTATTCACGGCAATTTGTAGCGATTACCAAAAAATCACGTTTCTGTATACGAGGCGGTTTTAGGTGAAAAATAGTGAAGAGGGAAAAATAGTGAAGAGGAAAATTATACAGATTAAATTATGGGTTTTTTTTCGAGATTTTTAGGTAATAAAGACGAAAAAGGAAATGTAAAAGTCCTTGGAAAACTAGCGTTTTTGGAGGTAGATATGCACAATCATATCCTTCCTGGAATTGACGATGGTAGTAAAAATACGCAGCAATCTATTAACTTAATTAACGGGCTGCAGCATATGGGGTTAAATAGATTAATATGCACGCCTCATATCATGGAGGGAGTACATCGTAATAACATATCTACAATCACAAAAGCTTATTCTGAACTTGAAATTGCTTTAGCTGAAGAAAATAAAAAACCACAAATTCGTGTGGCTGCGGAACACATGATTGATGATGGAATAGCTACTTTAATTAGTACAGACTCCCTATGCGTTATGCCGGGTGGTTATGTGCTGATAGAAATGTCGTATCTTTCAGAGTCTCGCGCATTGTTTCATACAATACAGAACATTATAAAACTTGGGTACAAGCCAATTCTAGCTCATCCAGAAAGGTATAATTATTACCATATGGACTTTGGCATGTATAAGCAAATAAAAGATGCGGGATGCTTGCTGCAGTTAAACCTTTTAGCTATAAGTAGATATTATGGCGAATCCGTCAAAGCGATTGCGTTAACGCTCTTAAAGTCTGGAATGTACGATTTTGTAGGCACAGACCTTCATCACGAACGCCACTTAAAGGCTTTAGAGCAAGTTGTTGCCAAATACCCAGTCCGTGATATGTTGAAAACCTGTAAGATAAAGAATCAAACGTTACTGGATTGTTCTGATTCGAATTTTTCTATAGCTGCGGGGTAGATTTTTTACCTAAAGCCTACCTTTGTTTCACACATAACAGCTTTACGTAAGCTACTAAAGTGTTTTGAACTAAACTGCACGCTATTAATAAATTCTTCGTTTTACAGTACTTACCCGTTAAAAGTAAAATTAATCAAACGTTAACAAGTTCTCATTAACAATTCATTAACAGGCAGATGTATATTAGGTAGTTATATTTGAATCAGCTAAATCAATTAAGCTAATTTTTAACTAAAACTACCTTTTATGAAAATCAAAACCAAGTTAGCCTATGCGCTATTTATTGGGATTACAACATTCGGAATGGGAGGGTGCGAAAAGGAAGAAGTTCGGCAGTATGAACTGCTTCCTGAGCAAGAAGAGCCAGAAATGGACATTACCTCTTCCGGCACGATTTCCGTCAACTTTGAAAATTCCGGCGGGGCTGGTGCCAACGAGGGGTCCCTCAAATTGGTCGATAACGACTACAATTCGAAATTTTTAATTAATCCTTATCGAGAAAATCTTTATATGCAATTGCGATTCCCAGGAGGTATTGCCGTATCAGCATACATTTTGGCGTCTGCCAATGATGCGCAAGATAGAGATCCAAAAACTTGGGACTTAGTAGGTTCGAACGATTTGGAGAATTGGACGGTAATCGATTCCAAAACCGATTACATGTTTACATCACGTTTGCAAAAAGCGCGCTTTGACATAGACAACTCCACCTTGTATAGGTATTACAGATTGAATATAAAAGCCATTCGTGGTGGCAGTGGATTATTCCAGATGGCTGAGTGGCGATTGATCTATGATCCAAACCGCAAAACCGACTAATAACCATTTCACTATCAATACAAACAATTATGAATAATAGAAATTTACTATTCATGATTGCTAGTTTTATCACTATCCTATTGGCTAATAACGCCTTTGGACAGGAAAACTTGCAATCAACTGTGTCCGGGATTGTCAGGGACGAGTTGGAGGTTGCCCTAACCGGTGTAACCGTACAAAATAAAACCACCGGAGAAACCCAAGTGACTGGAAATCTGGGAGATTTTAGAATCCGAGCTCTTCGCGGAGATTCATTAATCTTCAATTTCGTTGGATATAAAACTTACATATCTAGAATAGGTAACATCACGAATCTGAATATAACATTGGAGGCGGACGATCAAAGTATCAACGAAGTTGTGGTCGTTGGCTTTGGTCAGCAAAAGAAAATCTCAGTTGTTGGTGCACAATCGAGTGTAAACGTAGACAATTTGAAGCAACCCGTGGCAAATTTGAGTGCAACGCTTGCTGGGCGCATCGCAGGTTTAGTTGGTGTGCAACGGACTGGTTTACCCGGAGCCGATGGTGCTGATTTATGGATTCGCGGTATCTCCACATTTAATCGTTCAGGTAATAATGCAGGTCCCTTGGTTGTCGTTGACGGTGTTCAGGGACGTGACATAAATAGTTTTGATCCAGAAGATATTGCATCATTCTCCATACTAAAAGATGCAGCAGCTACATCTGTATATGGTGTCGCAGGAGCAAACGGAGTTATTTTAATTACTACTAAAAAGGGAAATAGTGGCAAACCCACTTTGATGTTTAATTACAATCAAGGTATCACGGCATTTACTCGTCGTCCAGAGTTAACCGATGGGGTAACCTATATGTTGCTTCGCAATGAAGCACAACGCGCGTCAGGCATGACACCGGAATATTCCAATAATTACATTAACAATACTATCTTAGGAACAGATCCTTTGTTATATCCAAATGTAAATTGGATGGACGCTTTGTTCAATGATATGTCCGACAATAAGCGAGCTAATTTCAGTGCGCGTGGCGGATCCGATTTCGCTAACTACTACATTTCGGGTGCTTACTACGATGAAACTGCCCTATTGAACACCGATGCCTTACAAAGCTATAATGCATCAACCCGCTTCAAACGTTACAACTTTACGTCCAACGTAGGAATGAATTGGACAAAAACTACTAAGTTTGAATTAGGTATTCAAGGATATATTTCCAACCTAAATTATCCGGGTGTAAATCCACAAGATGCATTTGCGAACGTAATGCAAACCAACCCGGTTTTGTATCCACAAATGTACCCAGGTGGCTTTGTTCCTGGTGTAAGTTCCGCAGGCGCTCAACCAAATCCATACGGACAGATTTCACAAACAGGAACGCAAAATACTTTCCGCAATCAAATCATGTCGAATGCTAGATTAATTCAAGATCTAGGATTTTGGGTGCCAGGTTTGACATTTAATGCTCTATACTCTTTCGATATTTGGAATTCGCACCGCATAGATCGTACACGCACAAGAAGTACATATCTCATCAACAGGCTATTCCCTTACGATGAAAACGGAAACCCTATATTGAACATCATTTCTCAAGGGTCTGACGACTTAGGTTTTGGAAGAGCTAACGACTCCAATCGTCAATTCTACACAGAAGCTTCGTTTAACTATAACACCACTATTGCTGATGATCACAGTCTAACCGCCATGATCTTGTATAATCAACGTGAAGAAGTACGCGCTTTTGCAAATTCAGTGACGTCATCTTTGCCGTATCGCCAGCAGGGTTTAGTAGGTCGTTTGACTTATGGATACCAAGACAAATACTTCTTTGAAGGTAACTTTGGTTATAATGGTTCAGAAAATTTTGCACCAGGTTTTAAATATGGCTTTTTCCCTTCATTTGGTTTAGGATGGGTGGTGTCTAACGAGAAATTCTTCCAGCCTTTGGCAGAAACGATCAATTTTCTAAAGTTACGTTATTCCAACGGTATTGTGGGCGATGGCGGTAACGGAGGCAGACGGTTCGGCTACTTGACTTTGGTAAACACGAATGTAGATGGAGGCGGATACACGTTTGGAAATGGAACTAATAATGTTGGATATGCAGGCGGTGCTATTACCGATTACGGTACTAATGTGCGTTGGGCAGAAGCTCACAAGCAAAACTTAGGTATCGAAATAAACACATTACAAAATAAGCTATCCTTAGTAGTTGATTTGTTCAAGGAACGTCGTAGTGGCGTATTTCTGCAAAGAGAATCGTTACCAAACTTTGTCGGGCTAAATACCGCTCCCTGGGGTAACTTGGGAATTATTGAGAATAAAGGATTTGATGCCACTTTGGAACTTACTCCATTCCCAATCGGAAACCTATTTGTTGATATGCGCGGAACCTATACCTTTAACCGTGATAAGGTGATTGAGAACGACATGCCAAAACAGCCTTTCTCTTATATGGAACGTCGCGGAGTAAATTATTTATCTAGTTTCGGTTACGTAGCCGACGGTCTCTTCCAATCTCAAGCAGAAATTGATCAACATGCAAACCAGTCCGCTCTAGGGCAACAGCGTGTTGGTGATATTCGTTATAGGGATCTGAATGGCGATGGCATAGTTGATGCAAACGATATTACTCGAATTGGTAATGGTGACGTTCCTAACCATATCTTTGGATTCGGGATCAACTTCACCTACAAACAGTTTTACATAGGAGGATTTTTCCAAGGTGTTTCCGGAGCAGAGCGTTTAATTTCGGGTGATGGCATTATACCGTTCAACAACAGTACTGGAGCTGAACGCAGCAACTTATTTGCTATAGCAGAAGATCGATGGACAGAAGAAAACCCTTTAGAAAACCCATTCTATCCACGTCTAGCATATGGTAATACAGCGAACAGAAACAATGCAGTAGCATCCTCTTGGTGGGTTAAAGATATAGATTTTCTTCGCTTGAAGACAGTTGACTTAGGATATAACCTTCCGAAGACTACCGCAGATCGTTTGTTACTAAAAAATGCTCGTATATACTTACAGGGATACAATTTGCTTACGTGGAGTAAATTTAAACTATGGGATCCAGAATTAAATACTTCTAATGGTTCTCGTTATCCGAACATCCGGACTTTTACTTTAGGTGTTCAAGCATCATTTTAACTACCCGTTTTAATACATAAGACATGAAAAAATTAATCAATCTTTGTCTGATCCTCACGGCGATGTTCGTAACAACAAGTTGTAAGGATTATTTGGATCAAGTACCAGATGACGTTATAACTATCGATAAGATTTTTCAATCGAAGGTCAATACCGATCGCTTTCTTGCCAACATATATAATACACTTCCAAATGAGCACGCGCAACGTTTTGTTGGCACAACAAATTCTGGTCCATGGAACGCTGCATCTGATGATTCAGAATACACTTGGGATTTCAATTACGCCAATAACATGAACCGCAGCGTTTGGGCTAACACGGATGGGACTGTTGCAGGTTATTGGACGAACTACTACAGAGGCATTCGAAACGCATCGTATTTTATGGCGAATATCGACGGAGCCAATGCCTCTGAGGTAACGGATTTAATGAAAACCACTTATAAAGCAGAAGCAAGAGCATTGCGCGCATTATATTACTTTTTCTTAGTTCGTATGTACGGCGCCGTACCTCTCATCGGCGATCAAGTGCTAGACTTAGACGCGCCGATTGAAGATCTAAAATTGAGCAGAACTCCGTTCGATGAATGTATCGCTTTCATTGTTTCCGAATTGGATATAGCGTACAACGATCTGCCTTACCTACCTGCCAACGATGAGTTTGGCCGCATCACCAAGGGTATCGTAAAAGCGTACAAAGCACAGGCACTACTGTTACAAGCCAGTCCCTTATTCAATGGGAACCCGGATTATGCATCTGTGGCGAATAGAGATGGTACGCCACTATATAGTCAAAGCGTAGATGTCGCGAAATGGACCGAGGCCGCAAATGCTGCAAAAGCGTTCTTAGATGAGTTTGTGCCTAACTATTATGATCTATATACTGTCACCAACGCCGACCCCTTTCAGGCCGCTTATTTAGCTTGTCGTAACGTAATGACCGTAGATTGGAACAAAGAATGGATATTTGCTCGTTCGAATAGTGGCAACAATATGCAGTACGATCGTACGCCTAAGCATGTAGGATTTCCTTCAGCTGCGCAGGGTGGTGGTGCGCATGGTGCTACACAATCCATTGTAGATGCTTATTATATGCGTAACGGCTTACCGATTGAAAACGCTGCTTCTGGCTATGTTTCGTCGGGCTTTGTTAGCTTTCGTGCACCATTTGATGTCGCCAACCGTACTACCTACGCTGCTTACACCAATCGTGAACCTCGATTCTATGTAGGTATCACTTATAACGGGGCTTATTGGTTGAATCAAGCAAATAGCTCGACAGCAGTAGTTTCCAATTTCAATTACAATGGCAATTCTGGCCGTGTGCAAAGTACATCTGACGTGACGCCAACTGGATATACAGTTCGTAAAAATGTTGCTGCTAACAACAACAATAGAGGTGCTCTATTATTACGCTTAGCAAATGTTTATTTGGATTACGCAGAAGCTTTGAACGAGTCAAGCCCAGGCAACGCAGATATCTTACGTTACTTGAACCTAATCAGAACCAGAGCTGGTGTACCTGTATTAGGATCCACAGGCATTCCAGTACCTGCGTCTCAGGAAGCAATGCGTGAAGCCATCCGCAGAGAGCGTCGTGTGGAATTATCTTTCGAGAGTGTGCGTTATTTTGATACGCGCCGCTGGAAAATCGCTGCGACTACCGATAACGGACCGATCTATGGACTGAACTTACAAGGAGATGGAGATGCGTTCTACCAAAGAACAGTAATAGAAAATCGCATCTTCCGAGCCAACAGAGATTATTTATTCCCTATCCCGAATAATGAAATACTTAAAAACGAAAATCTCGTTCAAAATCCAGGCTGGTAAAGTTAGACTGTTCAAAATTACTTTTCAGGCGCATCAACTTTGATGCGCCTCTCTTTCTTCACGTATCGAAGTCAAACACGTTATTACGGAAATCCAAACATTTCTATGTGAATCCGCGTTATAAAAAGACACCATTCAGATAGATATGAAAAAAACAGGAATACTATTCGGGGTTGCTAGCGCAGCCATTTTGATGATGAGTTCGTGTAATAATGGACCTACTAACGGAAATGAACAAAAAATTGATCCCGCTTTGGAGGAACCAGCTACTGGCGACGACAATATGCACATCGATTATACCGCAGCTGAACATTTCTTGGTGCGTCCATCTTATACAGGCACACTTAACAACCCGAAAATAGAAACTAAAGCCAAGTTTGATAGCATCTTCTATTGCACACACGAGCACCCTGAGGCGGTAGAAGTAGATTTCGACAAAAACTACGTTATTGCAGTAGTAGCGCCCAATACAAACACTCGCAACACGGTAAAACCAATCAGTTTGAGGAAATCTGAGCCGAACGAAGTAGTATTAACATATCGATGGGAAAGCGGAACACAGCAGCCGGATAGCACGCGTTCTAGCTTAGCATTGATTGTAAAGAAGGAACATGATGGAACAGTCATTCTGAACGAATCTCGCTAGTTCTTTCGAACCAAAATCTAAATGAAGCGTATTGCCTTAATCGGCGTACGCTTTTTCCTTTCTAGATATTAATATTCCGTTTGAAAAGCTCTGAAACTCGATCGAAGTCCGATAGTAAAAATATTGGCTGTCGTTCTACCGATACTATTTGGCGCATCCTCAATACGATTAATTAAGCCTATCTCCGCGCGAAGATTATATCTTGGATTCAGAATGTAAGCTGCTCTAATTTCGTTGTAGAATAAATTACGAAGGTCGCCCCGGCCGATTCGAAATGCAGCGTCGCTCATATCGCTCCGCAAAATGTCATGTCCAACGTTCGTCGACGCACTTGGATCAACACCATAACGAGAAAACATACTTTGGCCATAAAAATCGAACTGTTTCCATCGATAGGTAAGAATACCAAGCACTTCGCGAAAGTTTGCTCCGTTTGGATGAGCAATCGATTCACCGTTGTTACTGTAATTAATTCTATTATTAGGATGCTGATAGGTATATGGTGCCGCCTGATTAAATTCGAGCGTTATATTCAGACGGTCTACTTGAAACAAATCATGTGTTTTCAAACCTAACTGGTAAGCAGTTCGACGGTCTTTATCCTTATTGAAGTTAAACTTCGACAGCTGATCCGCGTACAATTGACCATAAACAATCCATTTTGGGAACGGCCGATATTTGACGTTCAAGCCCAAACCGCCGTTAGCACCGCCATCATGCGAAGCATCACTTTGCGCCCAAATCAATGAATGAAATAACCCAACGGTGAAATTATCTGCCGCCAAATAATCCACGTATTGAAAAGCTGCAAATTTAATTCCTTCACCTAGCCGAGTTGTGAATGCAGCTGTATCGCCGGCGTAAGTTCTTGGATTATGTCGGTCAAGCATCGTTCCCCAAACGCTATTATATTGAAACTTCTTGACTTTTCCGGAGACATGAGCGTGTGCGAAATTATATGGACTTTCGGACATCAAAACCGAACGATAACCATCTCCAATATGCATTTTATCGTACGCTAACGTCATCCGAAGCGCTGGATTTACCTCATAAGTCATATTTACCGTCGCATTCATCCAGTCAAATCGACTAGTTTCGACGTTTTTAGAGAAACCCTGCCCCGGAATACCTCCAATTCGCTTAGCAGCACTATCAATATGCGTCGGAAATCGAGCTTGATTTTCGAAGAAATTGACGTAAAGTGAAAATTTATCGCCGACCGTGAGTCCGGCTTGCGCCCCACGTGTGTTCGTCCATAAGCTTTTTTGATGTGTTCCGCTTTGCGTTCCAACGATGAAATCCGGCAGGAAGTCCAAGTAAAAACTATGGTCCTCCTTTACAACTTGCACCAAATGCTCGTCAAATATTTTTCGAAGAAACCAATTTTTCGTAGAATCAGGCAATCCCGGCGACAGATCAAAATCGCCCAACGTACGTTGAACTAAAGGCTTGACAGCCGTGTGCCCCAACGTAGTATCCGCGTAGCGTTCTTTTTGAAAATAATGATATCGTTGGTAAGAATAAGGTTGATAGCTAATCTGTGCTCTTGCCTCATTCAATAGCGCAATCACAAATATACAAACGAACCATTTCGCCAGCGATTTCCCAAAGTTAAGCGTATCCATCAAAACGTACTTATTGTAAGTTTCGAAGATACGCTTTTTTCGAGCGATTGGACACCCAAGATGTAATGTGTATTAGTCAATCAATTTTGATTGATGTTTTTCTAAGGTATTGTAAACCTTTTTCACGTCCTGCGATTTCTCCTTTTGCACGAACAGCATCGCATCCGAAGTAGAAACAACAATCGTATTTTTCAAACCGACAAACGCTGTATAAAGATCAGAACCTAATACCATATTCCCATTTTCGTCTACCGGATGACCTGTTTCTACCAAATAATCGTATAAAGATTCGAAAGAACCTAAATCCGACCACGCGAACTCTGTAGCTACAACACGGATTTTTTTAGAACGCTCCATTACCGCGTAATCAATACTAATCGAAGGTATTTTTTTAGATAATGCTTCATCCAAACGTCCGTCGGATTGATTATTCCATGTAGCTAATGCAGCAGCATAAACCTGTGGTTCGAACTGTTGCAATTCGTGTAGTAAGGTATCCGCTCGAAAACAGAACATCCCAGAATTCCACAAGAAGTTACCGCGTTCGATGAAATCTTCCGCTGTGTCCTGATTCGGCTTTTCGCGAAATGATAGCACTTGATCTTCCTGAAACTCAATGTACCCGTAGCCAGTTTCTGGGCGTGTAGGTTTAATACCGAAAGTAACAATATAACCTTGACGTGCCTTTTCAATACCTGCACGAATGGAGTCGCCGTAAGCTTGTTCGCCTACGATTACATGATCAGACGGCGTAACAATCAGAATATCATCTGGATTAGCGGCGAAAGCTGCAAATGCAATAGCGGCGGCGGTGTTCCGAGGGGTAGCTTCAACAACATCGGTGTATTGAATACTTTGCGCGTCCATCACTTCTTTACTCAACTGATGGTTATCACAATTTCCCACAACAGTCACCTGATCGCAGTATGCTTGATTTCGATTGACGGTCATCGCGAATAGCGAGCCTTCTTTGAAAAGTTTTAAATATTGTTTTGGATTACTTTTTCGGGACAATGGCCACAATCGGCTACCAACACCGCCTGTCAAAATTACGTGGATAACGTTGCTCACGGAAATCTAGTTTTTATTAATGTTATGCGATGTTTTTCGATCGTTTGCACATGCTGCGAGAAAACATTGCGTTTACCAAATTGTTACAAACAAGACACATATCGTTCGACGTGTGAATGTTTTTTAAAATTATTGAAAGATACATATTTTCAACCGATAGATTACTTAATAAGCATTTTTTAATACGCGAATTATTCCCAGAATAGCTTTCTTAAGCGGTTATTAAATCGAATTAGCGTAACATTAATTTGCCACCTGCTTAGCAATTCTTTATATTTAAGCATAACATTAACTCATGAAAAAAAGCATTATCGCCCTCACGGGCGCTTTTTCGATTGCGCTAGGAACCCTTCATGCGCAGTCGACCATAGAAAAAGATACCACCCGCCGTTCTGGATTATCTGTGCAGGTAATGGGTGGATATGCTGGTGACGAAGTAGCTCCATTTTGGATGCGTTCCAATCAGTTTGGATCGGTTCCGCTCGATGGCGGATCAGGAAGTGTTTTGCTTCGCGGATTTAAGGAGTACAACCAACCCGGCGAATGGAGAGGTCGCGAAGCAAACGATAACAAACTTTGGGATTGGGGATACGGCTTGGAAGCGCGCGCGAATGTTGGACACAAGTTTCAAGGACAACTGATCGACGCTCACGCGAAAGTTAGATTTGCTATGTTTGAAGCGCGATTAGGCAGAAGCAAAGACGTGATGGGTTTGAACGGAGATACATTGTTAACTTCAGGTAATTTTGCCGTATCAGGAAATGCACTTGGGGTGCCTAAATTCGAAATTAGTATTCCTGAATACTACAGATTGCCTTGGTTCGATGGTTTGTTATCGTTCAAAGGTAATTTCGCGAATGGTTATATGGGTCGGCACGAATTGAAGCCGTCCTCATTTCGGGTACCGACCGATGATTATAGTGTTCCGACTTATATGCACCAAAAATCATTATATGGTCGTTTGGGTCGAGCAGATTGGAAATTGCAACTTTTCGGAGGATTTAATCATCAGGTACAGTGGGGCGGAGAGGCCGATAGATATGGTCGTGACTTTGACTTGAATTTTTTCCAAACATTATCTTACGTCACGTTCGGCCGAGCTTACGGCGGACAAGGTAATCCGATCCCACGTTCCAAAATTGGAAACCACCAAGGATCAGTAGATATCGGTGCGTCGTATAATTTCGGTCCGGTTACCTTAATGGCTTATCGACAAAATTTTTATGATGTGGGTGCGCTATCCAAATTGGCGAACATTCGGGATGGATTGAATGGCGTTACATTGACCAATAACCAATATCGAAAAACTCAAAAAGACTGGGATTGGAGATCGTTATTATTTGAATTCTTCTATTCCAAAGATCAAGCAGGTTATCCGTGGTCGAAACCGACCGCATCCGGTGACGAAGATTACTACAACAACTCCGAATATTTGGAAGGTTGGTCTTACAAGGATGCAGGTATGGGATCACCATTGATCATCACAGGACATACCGCTCGCCCCGGTCAAGCATTATTTCCACACGATTTCTTCATTAGCAATCGCGTTGTTGCCGCGCATGTCGGTGCCAGCGGACATATCAAGGATTGGAATGTGCTCACGAAAATTACCTATGCAAAACATTATGGTACATTCGCGACAAGCGAATATGGCAAATCAACTGGTAGAACATTCCACCAACCACATAGTGAGATGTTTGTTCCGGTCAGCCAATTTTCTGCCTTCGTGCAAACCGAAAAACAATTCTTCTCAAATACATGGATCGGCGGCATGTTTGCCATTGATCAAGGGAAAATGTTGAGAAGTGGTTCCGGACTATTATTACATGTAAGGCGCGAGTTTTAACCCACGCCTTACAGCCTTTCAGGAAAATACCCAGCAGAAAGATTATCGAATGGTAATCTTTCTTGCTTTTAGCTAACTGTAAATCTTCAATTTTCTCACATCGTTTTCCAAAAGAAGACTGTTTTGGCGAATCATCTTTTTGAAATCCTCCGCATTCGGATCGCCTTTGAATGGTACATAGTAATTGTTTTTGCTGTTTACCCAAAAACAAAACGCAACCAAATCCTTTGGAAAGAACTGGGTGCATCGAGAAGTGAAGTAGCTGACATCCGTATTATTCTTTTTGCCACCTTCAGCAATAAAATACGATTTATTTAGCTTTTTAGATGCGCTACGCATAGCATCCAATGATTTAGACAATCTAGCTTTTAAAACGTCGGGCTTATAGTTTTCATAATCGTAGAAGTCCATCGAGCATAAATCAATGTAATCGTTCCCGGGATACCGCTTTGTATACTCTTCCTCGGAAGACACGCGGTCTGTATTATACACCCAAAGAATATTGTTCACGCCCTTTTGTTTACTCAAGTATTCGTGTGTCAGTCGATACAGTTTTATATATTCTTCATCGGTGCAGCGCTCGGTTCCCCACCAAAACCATTTACCCGTGCATTCGTGGAAAGGACGAAACAAAACTGGAATTTCAACCCCGCTATCGTCCACTAATTGATCGAAAAATGTCGCCAGCATATCCAGCCATTTCAAATACGTTTGCTGTATCGTTTTATCGTTTAAGATTTTATTAACTGTGTTCCCAAAATCTTTTACCTTTCCATTACCGGCGCGGTTTTTTTGATCATAATTCACATCGATTGGATTTCTGGTATGCCACGAAATAGAAACCAAAAGTCCTTTTCCATAAGCATATTTGATAGCATCCACCACGCGCGAAGTAGTTCCATCTAACCAAACTCGATCATTTCCACGTTCGATCCCACCGATGTCGTAAGCGACCATTCCCGGAAACTGTCCGGTCACATCTTTGAAATCACTCTCGTCCAACCCTCGCCAACCCGTTCTCGACAAAGTATTTGTGCTTTGATGACCTAAAATAACTTGATCACTACGACCAATCTTCACCAAATTATGAAGCAGCTGCCGGGTTCTATTGGTAATGTAATTGTTTGAGGGAAATTGTGCGGAAATGTGATGTATGTTTGTATCTATCATATTCATCGTTTTGCTTTGTTTATGGATACTCGATATAAAAATAAAGGAGGGCGAACCCTCCTTTAAAACGTTTTACCATTTGATTTATTCTGTGCTGATGCGCAAATAGCTTTATTCGCCGATTGCGTAATACGCGAAGCCCTGCGATTCCAATTCTGATCTATTTAGCAACTTACGGCCATCAAAAACGAATGATGGACGCTTCATATCCGCCTTGATACGTGTCCAATCGTACGTTTTGAATTCATCCCATTCGGTCAATACGGCCGCAGCATGAGCACCTGCCAAAGCTTCGTAAGGATCATTCACGACGCGTACTAATCGGCGATTATCTTCCGGAGAGCGTGTGCCTAAATAATCCAAATCGCGGTAAATCTGCTCTGCGGTTACTTTAGGATCATAAACCACAACTGTCGCTTCTTCCGCCAATAAATGGTCAGCCACGTAGATCGCTGCTGATTCGCGAGTATCGTTTGTGTCTTTCTTAAACGCCCAACCCAAGAAACCAATATGCTTTCCGTTTACCGTGTTGTACATCGTTTGAATAATCTTCTCTGCGAAACGCGTTTTCTGGTGATCGTTCAGCAAAATCACTTGCTCCCAGTAATCGGCTACCTCTCGCAGGTTATACGAACGCGCGATGTACACCAAATTCAAAATATCCTTTTGGAAACAAGATCCACCGAAACCAACCGAAGCTTTTAAGAATTTCGATCCGATACGCGAATCTTGTCCAATTGCTTTGGAAACTTCATCGACATTCGCTCCGGTTGCTTCGCACAATTCTGAAATGGCATTAATGCTGGAAACGCGCTGCGCTAAAAAGGCATTAGCTACTAATTTGGAAAGCTCCGAAGACCATAAATTCGTAGTCAAAATGCGCTCTCGCGGCACCCAAGCTTCATAAACTTGTACCAACGCTTCAATTGCTTCTGCGTTTTCTCCACCGATCAATACGCGATCCGGATTATGTAAATCTGTAATAGCTGTACCTTCCGCCAAGAATTCCGGGTTCGATAAGATGTGGAAATTCACGCCGTTTCCGGTATGATCTAAGATCGATTTCAAAGCTTCCGCGGTACGAACCGGCAAAGTGGATTTTTCTACCACGATTTTATCGGAGGTAGCCACCTCAGCGATCTGACGCGCACAAAGCTCGATATATTTTAGATCCGCAGCTTGTCCTTTCCCTTTTCCGTATGTTTTGGTTGGCGTATTCACCGAAATGAAAATCATATCTGCTTCAGCGATCGCCTTGTTCACGTCAGTCGAGAAAAATAAATTTCTGCCACGGGCTTCCTGCACAACGGCATCCAATCCCGGCTCGTAAACAGGTAAATTCTCTAAGTTTTCATCATTCCACGCTGCGATACGCGCTTGGTTCAAATCAACTACCGTAATATCAATATTTGGATTTTTCTGCGCAATTACCGACATCGTAGGTCCGCCTACGTATCCTGCGCCAATACAAGTTATCTTCTTAATTTTGCTCATTTATCTAATTATTATAAAAATGAAAAAATCATTTATGCTAAAATATCACTAATTCCCAAAGGGATTCTTATAAACACCACGCTTTTCTTTAAATATCAAGGTAAAAAATGGCAAATCATCAACCATATATCGCTTCCAAAGTCGACCCGGCTCCTTCCACATTCTGTAAAGCCATTCCAACGACAATTTCTGCATCAAAACAGGCGCACGTTTTAGTGTTCCCGCCTCGAAATCGATTGTTGCTCCGAGCGCCATAAAAACTTTCACGCCGGACATCAAATGCTTGTATTTAAAAATCCACTTTTCTTGCTTTGGAGCACCTACACCAACTACCAACACCGTTGCGCCGGATTGGTTAATTTTGTCGACAATATCCAAGCATTCTTGTTCGTTTTTTTCAAAACCATAAGTAGGCGAATAATGATCGATTACAATTTCGCGCCCAACCTTCTGGTTGATCTTCGCAGCAGCTTTCTCTGCAATACCTTCCGCAGCGCCCATCAAAAAGATGTTAACTGCTTCGTTATTGCGATGAAAATTATAATAAGCCGGAAAGAATGAGGAACCGGGAATCACTTCTTTCACAGGTTTCCCTAAGAATTTTAAACCAAGTTGCACAATTTTGCTGTCGCAGATGACCCAATCGGTTTGCTGATATATTTGATACAATTCTGCATCCTTTTGCAGCTTAATCAAATGATCCACATTCGGCGTAATCAGCACACCTTCATCGAAAGATTGCAATAATTCCTCCGTGCTGATATCTAGAATATCTATGTTTAACAGTTTAACTGTTCTTTTCATCAATTTTCACTTTAACATTAGAACCAAACTTCTTACGTAGCTTCACGAAAGGCATTTCCACTTTGTAGTAAGAAAAAAGTGATAGCGCAATCGTAACGGCAAAAACAAACAGCTGCCATTCCAAACCAAATCTTCTGAAATATAAACTAGCTAACGGAATCGCTA
The DNA here is from genome assembly GCF_042684745.1 of Sphingobacterium corticis. NCBI lineage: Bacteria > Pseudomonadati > Bacteroidota > Sphingobacteriia > Sphingobacteriales > Sphingobacteriaceae > Sphingobacterium > Sphingobacterium corticis. Next base: position 560,198 of record NZ_JBHUMA010000004.1, read on the forward strand.
ACCAATGGAATAAATAGATCGAATAGCTTAATCGTCCGATATAAATAAATACTCTGTTGGAAAGAAACAATTGATCAACAATCGATTTACCTCCATACATAGCCCAGGTTACTAGTGGCGCTAGACAGATACCTTGAATGGTGTATCTCCAAGTTTCTCTAAATATATCATCTCTGTAAATGAAGGTCGCCGTTAAACATATTAAGCTAATTAGGAGCACCAACCTATTTGTTAAGAATCTAAATATACTCTCCGATGCATTGTGCTTAAATAGCAAAAAAGCTAAAAATGATCCATAGAATATGTCATCTATACGCGTATGAGTCAGAGCGTAGTTGTATTTCTCGTAAATACCTTTTTCTTCGTAAATCTCCACATTATACAATCTTATCGCCAATGGCGTAATCAACAAAATCACAGACAAAATTGTGTGTAATTTCACTCTAGAGTAAGTCGAATACAAGAAAAGTGGATAGAATAAATAATAATGTTCTTCGATAGATAATGACCAAAGGATTTTGAAAGAAAGGTACAATGAATGTACTTCTTTGTAGTCGATTAGATACGCGTAATAATAATTTTCAAAATAAAATAAAGCGGCGAAGATCTGAGATGGGATAATCTTTACTTTATGCAGCAGAAGAAAACTAACGATCAATGCAACAAAAAAGAGTAGCGCTGGATAAAGCCTAAACGCGCGCCTAATATAAAAATTTCGAAAGTTTATAGTTTTAGATTCTTCCAATTCATGCATCAGCAATTTGGCAATTAAAAATCCACTGATGAAAAAGAACACCGTTACTCCAAAGCCACCCGGGATTAAGTGACCGAAGCCCAAATGTGAGAAGAACACGATCAGAATAGATATTCCTCTGATGCCGTCGAGCTGGGCAATGTTTTTGTTATCTAATTGCATACTATTTATGGCTAATGGTTTTTCGTACGCTTGTTTTCCCGATCGATCATTACCTTTTTGTAATCCAAAATCTTCTCTAAACCAATGAAGATATTGCTTCGATTACGCAAGATTTCTTTCGCAACGTAGGATTTGACACCAAATTGATGCGCTTTCGAAACGAAATACAGCACCGAATATTGGTATGCACTCAAATTGCTTTGTCGAAGCATATTATTCACTCGGATCGTTTCATCGAAGCGAGCAAGGAAATATTCGGGCTTGATGGTGTTCACAATACTGCCATCGCGGATAGTTACCGTATATAAAACGAAATCGGAAATCTCAAAAGTTTTAGCCAACACACCGCATCGACAAGAAAACCACATATCGTTACCAGCGATTACTTCCGCGAAGCTAATATGATTATCTTCAATAAATTGACGGCGATAAATCTTACCCCAAGGCACGGAATACTTGTACAGCACATCGCGCTTGCCCTTTGTTTTGTAAGCATCGATTAGTTCATTGAAGAATAAATGGCGATGACTTTCTTCATACGTATCCGAATCCGCGGAATGCACTTTATAGTAAAAAACGTCGATTTCCCTTTCAGCAACGCGATCCAGCTCCTCATTGAAACCTGCATTGAAAAAATCATCCGAATCGGCTAACAACACATATTTACCGCGTGCGTGTTCTAATCCAACATTTCTACTTGCTCCTGCTCCACGCTTCCCCTTATTATGGTAAAGCGAAAATGTATGACTAGCTTGTAGTTTCTCCAAATTGGCAATTTCTTGCACATCGCTATTATCATCGACTACGATCACCTCCAAATCAACACGTTGCGGAATAGATTCCAACAAGCGTTGAAGTAGTTGAGTCGCATTCTTATGAGGTATAATTACTGAAAAAACCATACTTACGCTTTAAAAATATCCGACATAATGTTGATTGCCAGCTCGTGATAGGCAGATTCTTCGCTTTGCAACTTCGCTAGCAATGGTGTTTTGTTTTGAAATACGAGACCTACGTTCGTAAGTGCTGTAGGCGTTCCTTCCTGCGTATCTACTAAAAGTTCTTTCAATCCAGCGTCTGAAAAGATTCCGTTGATTTTAGCATGTTGCTGAATATCAGTAAGTATAATCGGCAAACATGTGAACTTGTAGGCCAACAAAGCAACGTGCAAGCGATTTGTTAACACAAAATCGGCTGAACTATAATATCCAGCGCCTTGCAAATCGATCTGTGCTTGGCGCAAGGTAATTGGAAAACGGCTTTTAAATTTTTCGTAAAGTTGCTCGCTAAATGCTTTGTCGGAAGCAACTTGATAAGCGATTTCAAATTGATATTGACCTTGATAATTCATCGAAATCTGCTCTAGAATTTGCACCAAAGATTGCTCGTAGGCATCAACCGCCGATTCGCCGTGCACAGCACTTCTAAACGATATCACGACTTTCGGTAATGCATTTGCAACTTCCGTTGGAACCGTAATACGCGTTTCGGGATTGGGTTGATAACTCCAACATAAATCCGGGAAAAACTTTGCGTGGTTCACGCCAATTCCTTTCGCATATTTTAAGGAAATAGAATCGCGCACGTAATAGTTTCTTACGAACCAAGCACGAAAACGCTCACCAATTTTGCCCATGCTACTCAACGGACCAATGGAAAATCCGATCTTTATAATTTCTACGCCAAGAATATTCAACAATAGATAGAATAACCCTGTTAAGACATATTTACATCCGGTTACGAAGGAGTTATCAAATTGGTGCCCCGGAGGCGAAGCCAAAAAATATACTTTTTTCTGCGGATCGAAACATGCATTGAACGCATCAGCCACCAAAGCGCCGTGAAATCCTTTTCCTTTTTTGGACACACGCTCTGCCTCCGTTACTTCCAAATTCTGTAGGTAAAATTCCGGCATTTTTGCGTCGCTTACCACAATTGATGCGTGCTTGCGAAAGTGATCCAACAAGCTTTTATTAATCAGCTGATCGCCAATATTGTGATATTGTGTATAACCTTTATAATATAAAACCCTATTCATGCAATGATTGGTAATAAGCGTAATAACTTGATTCGATTTGATAGATATTGAACTTCTCGGCAAATGCGACGCGTTGTTCAGCAGCTTGGCTATCAATAGCTTTTGCGTCGGATAATCCCAACAATTTATCGGCTAGTTCATCCACATTTTCGACAACAAAATTTGGTTCAACTTGCTCCACTAATTCCTGTAAACCGCCGCCATCCCGCATTACCAAAACGGGCTTGCCTAAATGCATACATTCGATAGCGACCAAGCCAAATGGCTCTGAAACGGAAGGAAAAACGCATACGTCCATTACCGATTGATACGCGGTCACTTCCGTTTGGAAACCAGCGAAAACGACTGCATCGGTAACTTTAAGTTCTTTACTCAGATTTTCTAAAGATACTCTTTCATCGCCATCGCCCACCAAAAGCAAGGTGCCATCTCCGCCTTTTTCTAAAAACTTAGCGAAAGCTTGAATGAGATAATCGACGCGCTTCCAGCCGATAAAGCGAGAGCTTGTGCCGATGATAAATTTAGCTGGCTTGAGCTGTGGAAAAGTGGCAAATGGTAAACTGCGATCGAAGTTTTCTTTGAACAGCACGCCGTTATAGATTACTTCGTTATTCTTTTTCTGAACGCCTTTTTCCAACCAGTAATCTTGTGAATATTTCGAGTTGTTCACCACACCCAAACAGCATCTGTTTAATTGGGAAACTTGAAATTTCACTTTCAACTTCGCATATTTTGATTGTTCCCGACGAACAGCGCCCGCGGTATGCACCGTGAATATCACCGGAGTTTTGGAACGGCTCAAAGCTTCCAACAGCAAGGGCTTGTAGATATGCAACTGTGCTAAATCGTAATTGTTAACAATCTGCTGAATGCGTTTGTACTTGCTGAGCCTCCACTCGAATGGTTTGATCGCTTCGTAGTAGATTTTTACACCCAACGTTTTCATACGCGGATTGGCCACCTTGTCTTCCTCTTGACAGCATAATATTGCTACCTCAAGATTTGGATTGGCCGACTGCGCTTGCACCAAATAATAAAGATAACTCTCTATTCCGCCGAAAAGGAAGTCGTGCACCACATGTATAATTTTCATCTTAGGCATGTTGTTGTTTTAAGATTTTAACGAAAAATTCCCGACTAATCCGCGCACCATTTTCTGCACTTTTCGCGTTTTCTTCTTCCAATTTATTTTTGATTTGATTTTCTGTAGATATAATGTTGGATTGCGTCGCGGTTGCTTTAAGCATTTTTGCATCGCGATATCCAAAGCGTAAGATGATTCTATCCGATCCAGAAACTGCGTATAATCATCCATAATTTGCGCCGAAGAATAACCTTCTACACGAACAGCGTACACAAAAAAATCATCCACTAAATCCGTTACAACTTCTTTGTGATATCCGCGCGGAACGAATTGTTGTTTAAACAGATTCTCGATCACTACCAATTGCGCTAACGCACGATTTCTTCCCTTTTCGATATTTTGGGAAGAACTATTTACCGCCGAAGTCGGCACATCATTGTATAGATAAACTACACCATTGATCGTTGCAATGTTGGATGTTCTTGCGAAGAATTTCAGGATGAAATCCTGATCTTCGGAGTATCGCAATTGTTCGTCGAACCGAATTTCAAAAGCTTCAATAAGATCACGTTTGAAAACATAGGACCAAACAGCATGTGTATATGTTTCGTTAGCAAAATAGCGGTTGATATCCGTATACAGTGTTGATTTCGTTGGTGCGACCTGATACAAAACGCGTTCGCCGATTCGCCTTTCAAAACCAACTTGAACAACATCCGCTGCATTTTTACTCAGCGATTTTTCGAGCATCAGAACATAATCTGCCGTCAGGTAATCGTCGCTATCCACAAAGCAAACGTATTCACCAACTGCGCTTTCTATCCCCAAATTTCTCGTAGGAGAAACGCCCGTATTTTCTTTGTCGATTACCGTGATGAATGAATGCTTTACTTCGAAATCGCGTAAAATTTTTAAACTATCGTCCGTTGATCCATCGTTGATCAAAATGATTTCTATCGCACTAATTGCATTATTCGCGCTAAGCAAAATTGCTTCCACGCACGCAGCAATGTGCTTTTCGGCATTGTACACCGGAACAACAAAGGAAAACTTAATTTCTTTCTTCACGTCGAACTTTTTTAGTTTTTGATGGAAACAGCTTTGGTGAAAACACGTAACAACAGATAATAAATACCGACAAAGGCTGTTCGCTAAATGCCAACGAATTGTTGGTTGAACTTAATAGCAGAAAAACGCCTGTAATGAAAAGCACTTGTATCGTTTTATATCCGCTGAACAAACGACGGAATAACCGAACATACATGAAGGTAAGTAAGGCTGTAAAAATAACGCCATAACGAACGATGAAGATCAGCCAATAATTTTCTACGCGAGCCATGCCAATCCGATCTAGTACGCGACCAAAGGAATCCGCGGAGGTTCCGAATAAGAAATCGTTTAAGCTATAATAATCGAATATCGCCCAAACTTCCAAACGAGCCGCCGCGCTGCTATCGTCAGAAAGATCAATTTCTAGCAATCGATTTCCCCATCCGGCAACAAAAAGCAAATACATCAACGCCGTCACCGCCACAGCCATACCAAGTATTAAAACAGGTTTTGCTTTCTTAACGCGTTTTTTATTAGATAGTAGAACGCCGATGAAATGGACGCCCAAAATCGCTCCCCAAAGCACGATGGAACTTCGCGTATTGAAACACAAAAGCGATACAAAGCCTAAACAGATCGCACCATATTTCTTCAACAACGGCAAGGATTTGTCCCAAAGCAGAAAGCTCATAATCGTGGACGTCATCAATGCATTATTCAATGGGTGATTCTGCAAAGCGGAGCTTCTGAATGTACCATCAATCACACCTCCGCCCGTTTCACTTCCAGTGAAAGGAAAGAAATTGATGTACAGTAACCGTTCGGCAACAGCAAATAAGCTATTAAAGATGACGAATCCGATTACCCAAGGCCTGATTTTGCGAACCGTTTGAATCGGCATTCCACGGATTATTAGCGAAATCAATGCCGGTAACATCAAGCCATTCGGAATACCCGATAAACTACCTGTATTCCCGATGAGCACCATCGTGAAAATGAGCGCTGCAATGGTGAGCAATATTTGCACTTCCTCCAATCGCGTTTTAAGAATATTCTCTTTATTAGATATTCCTACTAATAACAACACGAAATAGAATTGAGGAAGCAATTGTTGGTAGGAAGCTGCGCTTGGAGAACCTGTCCGCCAGCCGAAAGCATGCCAAATACTAGTGCCTACGAAAATGGTGCAGGCAATAACAAAGAAAAACACATACCTAAACCTATAGTTTGGATGGTAACTTCCTGTTTTTAGTATGGACAACCGATTTAACATGCTTTATTTCTACTAATTACTTTTATTCGGATTTTCCGGCAACCGCGTTTGATAAGAAGTTGATAGATTGCGCACGCAAACTATCCAGCTTCGCATTTACGATTTCCCAATCAATAGCTTTCAGATCTTCGGTAGGCAAATCAGATTTATTTTCTACTAATCGATCTTCCAAACCGAACATTTTCAACAAAGAGCTCATTCGCGAAGTACCACGCGTTTTATTAGCCACCACAATAAATGGTTTGTTGAATAGAATGGAAAACACGGAAGCGTGAAAAGAATCTGTGATCACAAAATCTGCTTCCGCAAAACCTTGCAACCAGTTTTCTACTGGAGGCGCGATTCGACTAGTTACATCCGGACCATTATCACCTATTTGAACGTTCAATGGAGAGAAAGACAATCCAATTCTAGCGCTTACTTCATCCAAGATTTCCTTCTTTTCTCCAGAGTTATCTAATACGTAGGTTATGCCGCTGCCGCTATATTTGTTGTCGACTTGACCAACAACCTTCAGGTAATCTTCTGGTTGTAGAAGCATCGTTGGATCCAAAACATGAACTGCATCCCTTCCAAAGTTCTTCTTCACCATCTGCACAGCAGAATCTTCGCGAACAGAAACGTTATCAAATTTGCCAAGCAAAGATTTGCATAACTGGGTTTGCGCTTCGGAATATTCCCAAGCATCTGTTCCGAAGGAAGGAGCATACGAAATGCGACGTAATTCGCGATCTTTTACAAAATCGAGATATGCATTTTCGATGGCGTAATAATAACGCGGACGCCAGATTTGATCGCTACCAACAACAATGGCATCTAGCGCAAAGCTTTTGTCTGCCTTTATTTTTTCAAGATGTACGATATTCTTAAAATATGATTCGATAAATTTATTGGTGTGTTGAGCAACGATTGGATATTCCTCTTTGATGCGCTTTTCGCGAAATATTTCTACGTTTTTGCGGAGTAAGTATTTTTGAATGCTTCGTTTGGTATAGCGTTTCAACATTTCTAAGCGCGAAGGCTTTTTCTTGTTTTCGCTATCAATGATGTACACCTTATTTCCTAAACGCTTCAATGCTTCCTGCAACGCGTAAGCTTGCAGAATTCCTCCGTAATTGGTATGCAGAGGAAGGCTCATTATCCCGACCGTTTTCGTCTTATCTAACGTTTTCATTTTTATTAATCTCCTTTCAAACCCAATGAACGTCCACCATCTACCATGAAGTTTTGTCCAGTGATAAAACTCGCTTCTTCTGTAGTCAAGAACATGGTCATATTTGCAATATCTTCCGGCTTGCCATAATCCGCCAGATAGTTTGTTTTCGTCAAGCGTTCTACTTGTTCGCCATTCACTTCTCCACGAGGCACGATTCCAGGCGACACACAGTTTACGCGAATTCCCAATGGTCCTAATTCCATCGCAATGGATTTCACAAAAGCAATAATTCCTGCCTTTGCGGCAGCATATTCTGAGAACTTTGCTTTACCGCGTTCTCCAATGACGGAAGTGATACAAACGATGTTTCCAGCTTTCTTGTCCACCATATATTTCGCAGCTTCACGGCAGCAAAGCATTGTTCCACGCAGGTTGATCGTCAGTATGGTATCAATCACGTTGATGGAAAGTTGATCGATACGCGCATTTTTTTCTCTTGAACTCCCTCCCGCACTGTTAATCAACAAATCGATCTTTCCTTCCGCTTCATTAATCTCACGGAATCTCGCTTTGATATCTTCCTCCGAAGAAAGATCGATGACGAAAGGTACCGCCTGTCCACCTAAAGCTATGACGTCGTCAACCGTTACTTGCGCTTTCGCGATGCTTGTTCCGCAGACATACACCTTCGCTCCTTCCGCTGCCAAACGACAAGCAATTGCCCGACCTATTACCCCGCTACCTCCGGTAACCACGGCAATCTGCCCATCCAACCGACGCAAACCATTCTCTATGTTGATTTGATATGGCTTCGTCACTTCCGTGTAAGCGAATTTCTTTTTCAGTTTCCGATCCAGCTTATTGCGCAGGGATTTTGGAATTAGTTTTTTTATCATTTGAGAATTTAATAGGAAGTTTCTTTTGAATTTTATTAATCAAACTAGATCGCTCTTTCGCTGAAACGCCAAACACGACCGTCGTCAAAATGACCATGATTACACTAACGATGCAAATGATAATTGCATTAATTACGGTGTTTTCAAGCTGATATCGTAAGAACAAGGGAACAGGCACGGCGATCGCTAATACCAAAAAGCATCGCCAAATCACTTGCTTTGCGTACTGGCGAAGTGACAATTCGATTGACTTACGTAAAAAGAATAATCTCAAAACGGAAATAACTGCAGATAGCGCGATGGAGATGAATAGCACAGAATATGGTGCGGCGCCTGCTTTCAACACTAAATAAGCAATGGGCAAATTCAATAATCCAACAGCACTTAAAACTACGTGGTATTGTTTTACCTTTCCTGTCGCACCCTGCGCAGTACCATGTACGCTCGCGAAAGATTCTACTAATGCTTGAATTAAGATTAATCGCACAAAAAACACGGCGTAATCTGGAACTTCTTTTAACCAAGTGCTTAAAATTATATCAGCTTCTATAACAACCGGCAAAGCAATAATCAACAGCAGAACAAAGGCAATGCGCGAACTAAACATTACCAATTTCCGCATTTCATCTAGACGACCAGCAGCATAATCTTTTACGATTTGCGGGTTTACCGATAAGGTAAAATTTGCTGTAAAGCCGACAATGATGGCGTTGATTTGATTCGCAATTCCTTGTGCAGCGTTGATAACCGTTCCGAAGAAAATGTTGAGTAAAACGCTTGCACCTTGATTTCTTAGCACAATCGAGAAACCGCTAATGAGCGTCCAAACAGAAAATCCAAACAACTTTTTCGCAATATCGCTATCCCATTTCAAACCGCCTTTACATTCTTGGAATTGACTTTTCGAATAGAATCTATAAATCAAGTTAACCACCACGGTAGAAACCAAAAGCATGATCGCATACCAAATCAATTTATCGCCGGAAACCCACTGAATCACGAAAATCACAAGCAATTTCAATAACACTTCCACAATGCTGATTACCGCAAATACGGACATGCGTTCGTTTGCTAATATTACCGATCTATATGGTACGTTAGCAATGGTTAAAACGAATGATAGCACCGACACATGAAATACCCAATTTGCTGCTTCCAACCGCTCAGGTTCGATGTTCAATTTGTAATTTAAAAACCAAAGACCGATTCCTTCCACCAAAGCCAGTAAGCCAATAGCAATAAGCGCATGAACGAAAACACTGGTTCCAAAAACACGCTTAACCTGATCAAGATCTTCTTTCCCTTTACCAAAATTTAAGAATCGTTGCGTCGACGACGACATCGTTCCACTGATAAAGGAGAAGAAAGTAACTACGCCACCCACCAAGGCATACAGACCGTAATCTTCCACACCAAGTACGCTCAAAACAACGCGCGAGGTATACAACGATACCAACACCGTGATGAGCATCCGGAAGAAAAGGGAAACTGTATTTCGTGCTATGCGTGTGTTATTACTCGACATACTTTTTCTTACGATCTAGAAGCGCTTTAGAATGTTTTTCATTTTTGCTGTTGCCTTCATCTTCACCTTATCCATCAAAGTTTCTCGATTTAAACTTTTGAAGTATTCCTTCAGAATCCGTACGTCGGTTTCCTTTTCGGTAAATACTTCCAAAACAATAGGTCCTTCTTGTGAAAGATCCGTCAACTTCTCAATTCCTTCTTGACACGATTTTTCGTCATTCGCTGCTAGATAAGTGAACCCGACAGATTCCAACCAACCTTTTGCCGATGTAACGTGTCCGGCAGAAACGTGTTTAGGAAGTATGCTTGCCAAACGCTCATGTAATGGCATGTGCATTACCGCTCCGCCTTCATTATTTAACAATAGAATGCGGAAGTTTTTAGATAGGTGTCTGTTCCAAACTGCGTTCATATCGTAGAAGAACGTCAAATCGCCAATCATCAAGAAAGTTGCGTTGCTCGTTCCTGCTGCGAATCCCACCGCGGTGGACATACATCCATCAATGCCATTCACACCACGATTACAGTACACTTTTACCGAAGGATCGATCTTATAGGTCGATGCCATCCGGATTGGGGAACTATTTGCGATGTGCAAATCGACATTTTGTGGCAGCTTATGAATGAATTCGCCGATGGCGTATAATTCACTATATGTCACATTTGGTTCTGGAAGAAGTTTCGATATTTCATTCCATTGATCGAAATAAGTGCTTTTGCTATTCTCGCTAAATGCGCTTAACTTATTGAAGAAAAGTTGTTCCGGCATTTCGAAAATATGCGTCAATCTACGGAAAGGATCAACAATTTCACCGTTCGCTCCAATCATCCAATGTTCTACGGATTTACCCAACGGTCTTAGCAATTGCTTAATCTCGCCGTTGAATACATAGTTACCATAAAGGGTGATAACGATATCCGGAGAGAATTCGCTTTTCTCGCTGCGCTTCAATGCGCGAAGAAGCAAAAATGTATCGTCCAACGTATTTGGCCCGTTGTAGTTGGATAAGTTATCCGTCAAAACAACCGGATTAAATGCTTCCACAAATTTTTCAAACGCTGCGGCTACTTCTTTAGGTATGAAATGCGTTTGTCCCCAAACGATCATCACCTTCTTGTTTTGCAGCTTCTTAGCAAGATTCTGCCAAGATTCGTCCGTTTCATAGGAGAACAAACGATCAATTTTTCGAACAGTTGGCAACGCGGTTTTAGAGAATGTGTCCAGGTGATGATTTTCAATCGGAATATTTAGCTGAACCGGACCTTGGCCATTGTGATTAAGCGCCAACAAACCTTCGTTAATAATACGGTTACAGTACCATTCATCGAAAGCATTTTTGATTTGCTTCAACTGCCCGTTGAATTTCACAAAGTGTTGGAAGGTATCACCTTGGCGGAACATTTGATCTTCCATTTGTCCCAAAAATTCCGGCAAACGATCTGCTGTCAATAATAATAATGGTAGCTTTTGATAGAAGGCTTCGATGACGGCTGATCCGTAATTGATTACCGAAGTACCAGAAGTACAGCAAACAGCCACCGGTTCATTCGATTGTTGAATCAATCCTACTGCAAAAAAGGCAGCACTTCGCTCATCAACGACCGAGAAAAGCTCGAAAAATGGATCGCTCTCCATGGAGTGGATAATAGAAAAATGTCTACTTCCTGGCGAAATCACTATTTTTCTGATGCCAAACTGCTTAAGCAGCGACAAGAGATTTGTAATCAATGGATTATCCGAATACATAACTACTTTTTAAATAACTTAAACTAATATTGATTTGTCGATGGAAAATCTTACTTATTGCTCCAAAATTTCCACCATGGTTTGCTTTCGCTTTCCTGCCCATAATTACCATATCCGTAACCGTAATTTCCGTAGTAACTACCATTTGCTTTCACATCGTTTACGATTAATTGGATTGGCTTAATTTTTCCTTTAGATACTAGATCATTCGGAATATTCAGTTGATCTTTGAATGTATGTCCTTGACGCACTAAATAAAGGCACGTATCAGCATAACGCGCCAACAACTGCGCATCGGTTACCATTCCCACCGGAGGCGCATCCATTAAGATATAATCGTAGCGCGTCGACAACTCCTCCATCAGCGCTGTTGCGCGTGCGCTAATCAATAATTCCGCAGGATTTGGCGGAATAGCACCAGCTTGTACCAAGTCCACATTTTCATGTGTACCTGACGGCATAATGATTTCATCCACTCGCATTTCAGGACGAACTACATATTGCGAAAAACCTTTCCCTACATGTAAGCCCAATTTTGACGTAATCGATGGTTTGCGTAAATCCAGTTCCATGATCAGTACTTTTTTATCCAACAGTGCTAATGCGACCGCTAAGTTTAAAGCCACATAGGATTTTCCTTCGCCAGACATAGATGATGTAAACAAAACACGTTTGCCACCGTTCAATGTAAACTCCAAATTCGTCCGCATTGCCCGGAATTGTTCTGCGATTGGGGAACGGGCAGTTTTCGTAATGACGACCTGATCTCTATCTTCCGAATGCGCTATTGAGCCTAAGATTGGCAAACGCGTTCCATTCGTAATGTCGTCGAAGTTCATTACACGTACATTGAACAAATCTCTGATATAAATAATCGCTAGTGGAATCAACAAAGCGATGAACAATGCAAAAGCATAAACGATTTTGCCTTTCGGCGATACTGGATATTCATCCGTTCGTGGAGAATCGATTACTTTGGAATTTGAAACGTTAGCTGTACGACCGATCGCCGTTTCCTCCCATTTCTCTTGCAGGAAAATGTATTGCTCCTGCTTAATTTGTTGCAAACGCGCCAAATCAATGTAACCCCGTTCAATCGTTGGCACTTCTTGAATCCGAGAAGACAACTGATCCGACATTTGCGATTGCTTTTGCTTAGATAGCTCCAAGCTTTGTTTGGTGGAATTTAAACTGCTAATCATATCTTCGCGCAATCCAGCAATTTGGACATCAGTATTTTTCACTAATGGATTTCCTTCAGTATTCGCCAACAACAAACGCTCTCTTTCTAAAACAAGGCCGTTATATTTGGTGATCAAACTGTTAAAAGCCAAATCTTGCTCCATCACGGACGATGGCAAAACTCTCGGGTTATCCCGATTTTTCAAATAAGCTAAAACCGCATCCAAAGAAGATATTTGCACATCAATCTCCGCAATGCTTTTGGTGTATTCAGATGAGTTTTGAAGCAACAAACGACTTTGTTCTGTCATATCCGCCAATTGCGTGCTTTGTTTGTAACCAGAAATCTTATCCTCAACTCCAGCTAATTCCTTGGTAATGGTAGATAATCGAGTTTTTATAAATGATAGTGTAGAATCTGCGATAACATTTTTATCATTCAAGTTTCGATCAGTGTACTTTTGGATCAGCTTGTTTAACTGACGCTCCCCACGCGTAGGTATTGAAGTGTTCAAAGTCAAATCGATAGTGGATACATTTTTGTTCGTTACGGCCACCTCTAAAGATTGCATTAAACTGGAAACTGCTTTGTGCACCGGCTTGATGTAAAAACCGTATTTTTCGCCTTCTTCCAAAGCTCGAGTTTGTTCAATCTGCAACGTCCCCACTTCTGGATATGAAAAGGGTTTTGAAAGTTGTGCTCTAAATGTAGTATCGGAATCCTTAAAAGTTAGATTTCCTTGTTCGCCAAATTCAATTTCGAAACTTACTCCTTCCCGTATAGCGAAAGGATTAGACACAATATTTACGCGAAATGGTGCACCGTCAGTTGGAACATCCTTCAACGCTCCTTTCGTATAATAGCCAATGTAAGCAGAATCGGCCAAAACCATTTCCTGCATCAAATCTGTTGTAAGAAGCACTTCCACTTCGTTATCTACAGAACTTTTAGCACCCATTAGACCAGAAAAATCATCCAATGCTGATCCTGCTAAACCGCCAGAGCCTTTCTTCTCATCGGAAACAAGCAATTTTGCACGGACGGTATACGTTGGAACGGTAAATCGTAAGTAGAAAAATGCTAACACAATACCCACTATGCCGCATAAAGCGAACCAATACCAGTTGGATAGTATTTTGTTAAAAAATCGTAGTAAATCGTTATTATCTGAAGATTCTATTTCATCAACAAATTCGTCATTCCAATCCGTTTGTTTGTTAGCCATAAGTCTTGAATTATGAGAGTTTTACGCATATATAATTACCCGTTGAAGAAGATAGATTATCTCCAACGGGTAATTAGTACGATCAATAGGGACAGTGCTGAACCAATGATGGCGAATGTTTGAGTTCTTGCAGCGTTGTTGGTCGCCGCTTTTGCTTTTCCTGGCTCTACGTAGATTACGTCGTTTTGACGTAAATAGTAATAAGGCGACTGAAACAGATCACTATCTGCGAGATTTAATCTTACCATCGCTTTTTGTCCGTTCTCTTCACGGATAAGGAGGACGTTTTCGCGCTGACCGTAAATTGTCATATCGCCGGCAAGACCAAGTGCGTCTAAGACGGTTACTTTTTCGTTCGGAACGGTGTACGTTGCTGGGCGCGTCACCTCTCCTAATACTGTAATTTTGTAGTTGGCAAAGCGAACTTGAACAGTGGGATCGCGATAGAATTCTTGTGCTTTCTCGGTAATCAGTTCACGAGCTTGATATGTAGTTAATCCCGCTACCTTGACTTTGCCTAATAGCGTCATGTGTACAAAGCCATTTTTGTCGACTAGAAAACCTGAGATTACCTGATTACCAACATTAGATGCACTACTGGCACCAACTGCTTGAACGGCTTCGGTCTGATTAGCAATACTACTCGTTGTAGGATCCAGCGTCTGCACCGTAATGCTTAGCAAGTCATCGGATTGAATAACCGGCTCGCTAAATGCTGCCGCTGCTTTCATTACTTTCAACGTATCTTGAGGAAGATCTTTGAAATAAACAACATTTTTTACCGAACAACTGCCCAATAGCAAAGTCACTAGTAGGGCGCTGAATATATACCAGACCCTAGCCTTCGGTGGATTGTTTTTAAAGTTGTTAGTCATTGTAGTGTAATTGTAGTTTTTAATATGTTTTACTTAGGCGTATGTCTCGCTAAATAATTCCTGATTCTTTAATCGACATCGCTTAAAATACGGCCAGAGATCCTCTTTGGTCAAGCCGTGTTCAATCGCTTTGATATGCCGACGATGATGTACATCGCTACCTACCAAATCGATTAATCCTTTTTCGCAAAGCAATCGAGCTACCTGCTTTTCCTTACTTCCATAATACCCGTAAAGGGATAGTAAATTAAGCTGTAACAAACAACCCAAGTTCCGTAAATGCTCAATACGATCCGTTTTGCCGTGATAGAAAACGTAACGTTCAGGATGAGCAAGAATGGGTTTGTAACCTTGCATTTGCAGATCGAAAATAATTTTCTCGATCATTGCGCTCTCCTGCATGTAGGACATCTCAATTAATACGTGATGATCCGGCAGGTACGCCAAAGGTTTTTGTGTTTGTAGCAAACGATCAAAATAATTGTCCACCATATATTCGGCTGCAAATCCTCCGACCGCATCTGCAGAAGCGCTGGAAGCGATCTGCTGAAAAGCTTCTTGAATCGTATCCTGCGTATTGGGATACATTTCGCGAAATACATGCGGCGTAAAGAAGAATTTTCTCAGTCCCAGATCTTGAAGTTGCTCCAATAAATGTAGGCTATCGTCCAATGAACTAGCGCCATCATCGATTCCTGGCAACAAGTGAGAGTGCATATCAACATGCATCCACTCTAAATCCTGAAACTGTCTTTTTGCTCGAAAAATGTTTAACATAGTTTGATTTGCAACACTCGAAACTGTAGAAATACCCGGCCGGAGCGACCGTCCGGGATATTTCACTACAATTACAAGCTAACACTTGTATCTTCGGTAGTACACTAGGTAGTGTGCACTTGGTGACTACCGCTCGTGCTTTCTATCTCAGGTTAGCAGGCATTTAGTAAGCATGCTAGAGAGAATTGCAGATGGCCTATTGAAAATTATCGACCAAGCTGTTGCACGAAATTATTGCTGACTATTATTTCTAAAAATCATGCCGCTTATGCTTTATCCTACCAATTTTCAAGTCGTCATTAGTAGCGAATAAGAAGCATAATACGTGATGCGACTATTCCCAAAAAAGCTTAATAAGCGTTTTCTTCGCCTTTTGCCATATTGATAGCAGTCATGCAAACGATTTTGAAATCTAACATGGCCGACCAATTGCGTAAGTATTCTATATCGTACTCAACGCGTTTCGCCATTAAGTTCGGGTCTTTTGTTTCGCCACGATATCCATTTACCTGCGCCCAACCAGTAATCCCCGGTTTAACAAAATGTCTTACCATGTAATGTTGGATCAACTGACTATAGTGCTCCGTATGCGACAACATGTGCGGACGTGGCCCAACCACACTCATTTGCCCCAAGAATACGTTGATGAATTGTGGAAATTCGTCCAAATTTGTTTTACGCAAGAAGTTCCCAATCGGTGTGATCCGCTTGTCGTTCTTCGTAGCTTGTTTCTCACCAGATTGCTTATTGACCACCATACTGCGAAACTTGTAACAGCCGAAAGCTCTATTATTTCTTCCAGAACGAGGCTGTTTGAAAAAGATTGGACCCGGACTTTGGATTTTGATAATTAATCCGATAATGGGAATCATCCAACTTAATATGAAGATGATAACCATGCTACTGATGAACAAGTCGACCAATCGCTTTTTCAAACGGTTTTCCATGGTGGACATCGGCTCCTCGTGGGATTTCAACACCGGCAATTCGAAATTTACTTGTGAATCTACGCTTCCATTATAGGTAATTCTTGCGCTTATCGCAGGAACAAAATTTAATTGAACACATTGAAAATCCGCAGCAACAATTAACTCTTCGCTATAAGCGCTCATATCTGGGGTAGTTACCAGAAACACATCGTGAATACCCTGATTCGACACCGCTTTAAAATATTCTTTAAAACGTTTTAGCGTCTTCTCTTTGTTATGGAAAGCATCCTGATCTTTGTATCCAATGGTGTTGATGCTATAAAAATCGCCTTGTCGCTCGAAGTAATCAGCCACTGGAGCAACATGATCGCCATGACCGATAATGGCAACGCGTTTAGACCAGTTGAATTTCTTAGCGAATGCCGGATATATATATGTCATGAAAAATCTTGACACTATAAAATAGGTGGCCAGAATAAATGATAGAATAGCGACGAAGGGCCAAGCATGCGCGAGTTGGAAGCCGGACATGACGCAAATCCCAAAAGATATAATTAAACCCATTCCTCCGCGAAACGTCGCGCGAAACATACTCTCCAAACGTTCCATAGAACTATCTCTGTAGAGGTTGGTGATTAATGCGGCGAGGAGCGCTAATAGATTGTACATCATCCATAGCGATTGAAATGCTGAACTGGACTTATCCATGTAATGAATCAAATGTAAATCAACCGCTAAATCAAATGCGAATAAAAAAGAGATGTTGATAAACAGAAGATCTACTGCAATCCAAAAAGCCCTTAAGTAGACTAGAACCCGATTTTGAACATACTTAAACATAGTTTCTTTGTTAGTGTGGTAAACAAATCATGTTGAAACCTCCCATTTTGCCCTTTATCATCCTTGCGCGATGTGCGTAGTGTGACATGGTGTAAAATGATCAACCGAAATGATAGAAGTTATTCATGCTATTTCTCATTTTGGTAGATACACAAATTTACGATTGTGTTGATTTGACACCAACAATTCTAACTCCAAAACAGGGAGACAAAAAAGGTACTAACGGGTTAGATTTGCGCTGGGGGTACACTCAAGTGCGATTTTTAGAAAAAGTGTCCCCCTTTTGTCCACTGCAAAATCAGTAACAAATAGACAGAGAACACCCTGTTTAATTGAATTATTCGCAATAAATGTTAAGATTATTTAAAATCTAGGATAATCATAGGTTACTGGGTATCAGTAGGCTCTTCCATTTTCTTCTTTAGTCGTTGCTTCGCTTTCTTCACACCGTCCAAAGAAATTCCTAGTAAAGAAGCCATTCCCATGTTACTATATTTGAGTTTCATCAACGCCAGAAGACGTTGGTCTCCCTCCGTCAGTCGCGGATAGCGTTTGCGTTTTTTCGATAAGTAATCCGGGAAAACTTGATCAAATGTCAACTTAAATTTGGCCCAGCGGTCGTCGGTCATAATTGGCTCTTTAAGCATTTCATCGAGTGCTTCAACCGAGCGAACTTTTATGGAATCATTTTCGCGTCCTAGCTTCTTCAAATTACTTTGTAAGTCTGCAATAAGTGTGGTATTTTCGTGCGACTTTTCTTCGGCTTCTTTCCAAGATATGGTTACAGTTTCTAATTCTTCTGCCAATACCTTTTGCTTCAAAGCAGATGCAAATTTCTCCTTTTCCAGGATGGCAGATTTTATTTTAAGCTTATTCTTGCTACGGTTGAGCAATAGAATAATAATAACGAGAACTGCGGTAAGAAATAAACCAAAGGTCAACTCGAGTAATAGTGCACTTTCGCGCTCTTCCTTTGCTGCCTCAATGGATCGCTGAAATTCGTCAGATTGCCATTGCCAATATGCACGCTGAAGTTCGTCATACCGTTCGCGTGTACGCAGGCTGTCGTCCAACCTAACATAGTTCGTGAGATAGCTTAGTTCCGCAGATTGATCGCCTTTAAAATGCGCTATTTCGAACCGAAGTTTAGCAAGCTGCGTTTTGGTTTGCAAAAAGGATGGCTTATGCTGTAGATATTTTTCGCTTTCAATGAGATATGCTTCCGCTTCCGTCCACTTACCGACATCAATCAATACATCAGCAATATTCAGCATCGCGCGCATGGCATCTGTGGTTTCGTTATATTTCACAGAAAGCCGGACGTTTTCTTCCAACAAACGGATCGCTTTGTAAGCATTGCCTTTATGCTCTTCGATCTTCGCCAGATTTCCGAATATAATTCCCATCCAAAGGCTATCCTGACTACGTTGTGCAATACCTAGCGCGCGTTGAAAATGCACAACAGCTTGTTCGAAAAGTTGTTGCTTTTCGCTAAACACACCCATGGAATTCACCATATTAATGTGTAAACCCGAACCATCCTTAGCATAAGGCAAAGCCTCTTGAAGCAGTTCTATTGCCCCTGGGTAGTTCCCGATGTATCCATAAAAAGACGACATCTGGTTAATGTGTTTTCCAAACTGAGGTACAGATTCTCGATCGACCTGGCTCACTAATTGACCAGCTTGTAGAAAATAGGGAATGGCCATTTCCAACTCTCGATGTCCGAAATAGTGATAACCTTCTCGAATAAATGCTATTAATTGAAGCTCCTTGCTACCGATACGTTTAGCAGTGGATAATGCTCTTGCGAAATAAAAGTCGGTTTTGGGATTTAATTGGTCATTCCTATTTGCATAGAATTCTGCGGCTAATAGATCACTTGCAACTTCGACTTCAGGTACCTTTTCTTCTTTCGCCCGTTCATATAGGCTATTGATTTCTTTCCAAGTAGTAATGCTGTCTTTTCCAATGAACTTGGGATCGCTAAGTATGGATTCTAGCGCGGCAACTTTGTTTTCACCTCGTAATTTATTTGAAAGAGCGTGATGCTGAGCGCTTAAGCTCAGTCCCACCAATAAAAATACTATCACGCATAGGAAACGGGACATCGAGTGTGCTAAATCTTTTTTCTAAGATAGGAAAAATCGAGGTATAGTTAACATCAATACATCGACGATATAAAAATTCATTTATACCATCGAGCAACTTAGCGAGATTTTTTTTCTAAACTGTCGACGTATTTTAGCCGGCGACGTTTATATTGTCCAACTCAGTAAACAAGGAATTATTGGAGATATATTCTGGCACAATACTTTTTAGAATTGCTACAATATTCATTTTTTCTTGAACTGCATTAGCTTGTTGCGCAACGGCACACAGTGACTCAATTCGTTCGATCATATCCTTCGGAGTACCGTTAGAGACTTTTGCAATTAATATTTTCTCGTGATATGTTTTTATAGTATTCTCGTCGGTAGCGAGAAGCTCTTCGTATTTTTTTTCGCCGGGTCGAAGACCAATATACTTGATATCGATATCATCGGGATAACGAAGACCTTTAAGCTTAATCATTTTAATTGCTAAATCTAAAATTCTAACGGGAGATCCCATATCAAAAACAAACACTTCTCCTCCACTTCCCATAATACCAGCTTCTTGCACGAGCTTGCATGCTTCCGGAATAGTCATAAAATAACGTGTGATATCCGGATGCGTAATCGTAATAGGTCCCCCCAATTTTATCTGTTTTTCGAAAAGTGGAATCACGGAGCCATTAGATCCTAAAACATTTCCAAATCGCGTGACAATGTAAGCCGTATTCGAGAGTTGATTTAACGAAGCAACAAAGATTTCTGCAGCACGCTTCGTAGCTCCCATTACGTTAGTGGGATTTACGGCCTTATCGGTAGAAACCATTACAAACTTTTGCACCTGATATTTATCGGATAATTTCGCAACATAGCTAGATCCGCATACATTAGTAAGTACTGCTTCGTATGGATTATCCTCCATTAAAGGAACATGTTTGTAAGCGGCCGCATGAAACACTATATGTGGTCTATGTTCCGAAAAGACAGCGTCCATAAATGCATAATCGCGAACGTTTCCAACGATAA
The DNA here is from genome assembly GCF_042684745.1 of Sphingobacterium corticis. NCBI lineage: Bacteria > Pseudomonadati > Bacteroidota > Sphingobacteriia > Sphingobacteriales > Sphingobacteriaceae > Sphingobacterium > Sphingobacterium corticis. The sequence continues at coordinate 580,833 of NZ_JBHUMA010000004.1, forward strand.
AGTATGCTTTGGATAAGTCTATTTTGGCTTTTAATTCTTGTTGGATTTCGTAAAGTGCAGATTCCGCTTGATCAAGTACTATAAGTTTGCTACAATCTGTTCTTGAAATTTGCCGAACCAATTCACTACCAATAGAACCAGCACCACCAGTTACAAGAACGACTTTATCGGTCATCTCTGCCAAAATAGCAGGGTTGTTAATTTCGATTGATTTTCGCCCTAATAAATCATCAATCTTTAATGTGCGAATCTGTTTAGTGGCAACGATATCTTCCATCAACTTTGCTGACTTCGGAATTATCTTCATTTTAATAGATAAATTCTCTGCTTGTGCGGCCACTCGCTGCAATCGCGCTGGCTGATGATCATCAATTGCAATCACAAGCTGCTGTGCTCCACCAATGCGTTCCAAAAATACCGCATCAAGATCACTCAAAGAATTGATTCTAAAGCCATGCATCGCCTTCCCTATTCTAGAAGGGTTATCATCCACCACTCCTACAATTTTAAATTTATTTCTGGAACCAAATTGAAGCAGTTGAAATGTATTGTGTCCCATATCACCTGCACCAAATAGTATCACGGGGATCGCAGTACTTTTTTTGTGCCAAAAGAAAAAACGATAAACGTTCTTATAAACTAATCGCGCTGATGTTAGTCCTACACCCACCATCATAGCATGCACAAATAATTGTGCAATTGGTAAAACAACTTGTTGTGCAGATAATTCATTTCCATAAACCACAATTTCAAATACTAAGGTCATAGACAAAGAGACGATTAGTGCAAGGGCAACCGAATTCCCTATACAGTGCAATTCTGCCATCCCTGTTTGTCTCACTATACTACGATAAGGTTTAAATAGCAAAAACGATACTGCATACAACAGCAACACCATAGCTAGTTGAGTGGCCATAAGCGTAACATTGATCCGACCTTGATGGTGATTTAGAATAATGTAACTGACGAGATAAGTCGATGCAACTATAAGTAAGTCTATTAAAAAAATGACCCACCGTGGTCCATTTTTATCGAATACACGGACTAACTTTCTATTTAGCATAAGAAAAAAATAGCTTAAAGTAACGCATAGACATTCGCATTGTAATAATTTGATTTGGTAGATTAAAAAATACTAATGCACAAAAAGAGCGCCACAAAATTGGCGCTCCACTAATATAACAATATCCTTTATTTATATGCGCAAACGCTTCACTATAAATCGTTAGCATTGAACGATTTGTTGAATAAAGATTTAATTTTAGATACAACAGATGTTTTTCCAGTGTCTCCGTAACCATAGCCATAACCGTAGCCATACCCGTAACCGCGTGCGAAGTCCACATCATTTATAACGAATGCCATATTCTTCAATTTACCATCTTGATACAATTCCTTTGGAACATTTAGCAAGCGCTTATCCAAATAATTAGCTCTAGAAACGTAGACGGTTAGATCCGCGTTGTTCGCAATAAGCAATGTATCCGTTACTAAGCTAACGGGTGCGGTATCTACCAATACGTAATCGTAATGCTTCTTCCCATATTCGATTACATCATCAAAATGGCCGTTCATCAATAATTCAGCAGGATTCGGAGCTACATATCCAGAATAGATAATGTCAAAATTATAATCCTCCGGCTGCTTAATAATTATATTGTCGACATCCATATCTGGATTGATCAGAAATTGCGTAATACCGACATTTGTATGCTTCAGATGTGATAATCCAAGATAGTCTAAAACTTTTGGACTACGAATATCCGCACCAATCAACAGCACCCGTTTTCCAGACATAGAAAGAATACGAGCCAAATTGGTAGAAACGAAAGACTTTCCTTCTCCTGATGTGGTTGACGTGATGAAGATGACATTTGATTCCTTCTGTTTACCCAACATAAAGGACATATTCGTTCTCAAAATACGAAATGCTTCTGCCAATGGACTGCGGTCATTATCATGCACTACGGGGTCTTTGGAAGAAGGTAATTCTCCTAGAACAGGAGCACCGACCAAGCTTTCAATATCTTTACGAGACTGGACTTTGTTGTCAAGTAAGAATTTCAGATACAAAATACCGAAAGGAATGAGTAAGCCAGCTATGAAAACACCAAGTAGTATAATTGCCTTTTTCGGCGCAACTGGCTGATCCGAACTAAATGCTGGATCGATTACCTTTAGAATATCTGGCCGCGCTGCAGCTTTAATTTCATTTTCTTCACGCTTTTGCAATAAAAATAAGTAAATGGCTTCAACCGTTTGCTGCTGCCTAGCGATATCCTTAAAGCCAGATTCTTGTTGCGGAGCACCTGCAATGCGGCCTTTTATTTCTCCTTGTCGTCCTTCAATACTACGTAAAGAGAGCTGCAAGGTCGATCGATAATTATCCAACGATTGGTTTAGACTTCTATTAAAATCTTGAATGCTTTTTGTCAGATTCCGAACCATGGGATTGTCGTCGGTAGAACTACGCAATAGATCTTCCCGCTCTAAAACGAGCTTATTATATTCTACTAACGACTTTTCGATAGAAATATCCTCTAAACCTATGTTGCTTGGAAGCAACTGTAAATCAGCATTGCCTGATACAGATTCCCGCATATAGTCAACTAACTGCAGTTGGGTTCGCGCTTGCAGTACTTCTCTATCTATTTCTGTTAGATTTTTCAGATTAACCTCGGCTTCGGCAGCTAAATCGGTTAGCCTATTCGAAGTTTTGAAATCCTGCACGCGCTTATCAGCACTAGACAAATCCCTGCTGATTAAATCCAAACGTCCATTGATAAATTTCGAAGTCGCCAATGTTACTTTGCTTTTGTCCTCGAAAACGTCACTATTATAAGTAGCTATCAGATTGTTGATCACCGCAATACTTCGCCCACGCAAAGCATCCGTCCTTGAAAAGTTGACAATATAAGACTGCTTCTCCGTATTAGGCGTTATGTCAATACTCTTTCTAAAAAGATCGATCGCGGAGTTGGTTGTGGAGACCGTGATATCCACCATCTCGAATTTCCTAACATTTGGCATATTGTTCCTCACAATGCGAACAGACCCAACTCCCGTTTTAATCGAAGCTCCAAATGCCGCTTTTATCTCCTTTTCATTCGACAAATCGATCAGAGTAAACTGATCGCCCGACAAGCTTGCACGGAATTCATATTGTTTATCAGCGGCGTTGTAGTCAACAAATTCCAAAATGAATGGACTTTCATCACTTGTAATCTCCGTTGTGCCAAATCCTTCCTTTACTTTATAAGTAACTGCAAGATTCGTGTTTTCGACAACCTTTTGCGCTAGCCTACGTGATTTGAATACATCAATTTGATCCATCACAAAAGCCGATGGGCCACCTCCACCAGTCAAAGAGCTGAGTTCTGCCAGTCCTGCTAAATCTCCAGACGCCTTATCTTCGTTTTCCAACAAGATTTTAGCTTCGATCTTATATAGCGGCGCAGTAAATTTTAGATACACGATACCTAAGGCACAAAACACAATTACAGACAATACGAACCATTTCCAATAGTACGCATATTGTTCTGCTATTTGCTTCAGATCAATTTCTTGATCGCTTGAGTTGCTTGTCAAATTTAACTTATTGCTATCCATATCCAGTTATCGGCGAAGATTGGTGACCACGAGTGTTAAAATACTGATTACTACACTTGATACCGATATCAATACGTTGGTATTTGCTCCCAAGCTAGATCCTCGAACCTGCGCTCCGTTGGGTTCTACATAAATCACATCATTTTGTGCGAGATAGTAAAATGGAGATGTTAGCAAAGAATCGGAAGTGAGATCTAAGCGCTCAGTTTGTCTGACACCATCCTTTTCCCGAATCAACAAGACATTTTTTCGCACACCACGGATGGTCAAATCTCCGGCCATCCCTAAAGCTTCTAGAATAGTTATTCTTTCTTGCTGTAACGTTATAGTACCTGGCTTGGCGACTTCCCCTAGCACAGTGACTCTAAAATTAGCGAATGTCAAATTGACTCCTGGATCGACGATATACCGACCTAGTTCTTTCCTCAATAAGGCAGTGGCTTCCAGCCGCGTAAGCCCTCCAATTTTAAGTCTCCCCAATACAGGAAAATCAATTTCCCCCTTATCATCTACCAAATAAGTGGGTTTGAATGCGAAATCCTGTCCCGCAGCAGCCTGCATTTGATAAGGATTTTGTTGATTAAATGGAACTGTCACTTTAATATCGGCAGCTGAAACGGTAATTGTTATAAGATCTTCTGGTTGAATCCTAGGAACGAATTTCGTAATAAGCTGCTGCTCTTCATTGGCAGAAGGCTGCAAATAAACAATCTCCTTTCTCGATGCACAAGATGAAAGCAAGGCGAATAAAAGCAGTGTATGTAATCCAAACGTACGAAAAAAAAACTTTGTCATATACTAAAGGTACATTATTAAAATCTTACAAAAATAGTATTTTTCTGCTATTGCGGCGTCTATTGATCAATCTATTTATGGAACTGACGGAAATAAGATATCGGCCAAGTATGATCGTCCATAACGGCGTGTTCTATATCGTGGTCCGCAAAAACAAGTAACTCTGCATGCTCGTCTTCTGCCCGAAATGCAGTAGCATATCCTTGCGGCACATGAAGCACTTTACTCTGTGATGCAATCAACTCTAAACTTATAATCTCAAGATCCATCGATGGCTCATCCCAATCGTCTATTTTTACGAGATGGACAATAAATTTACCAGACAATACGTAGAACCAACGCTGTTCGATGGCGTGTCCGCGCCAGCCTCTTATAATCTCCGTATCTGCATTCTTAATTAAATAAAAACGCTTAACCGCAGTCATATCAAAATCATTCACAAACCGTATCTGCCCACGTGTATCTTGAGCTATGCCGCCCTCCGTAAAACTAAAATCTAATGGAATCATTTATTTTAAAAACTAGAGCAAATTATATTTTTTGATGATGAAGGATTTGAAGTACAGATAAAGAGCGCTTAGCATGATTAAAAGACATATCGCAAACCGAAGTTGCACGTGGGCTTCCAAGTCCGCCACATATAAAACGATTAGACCAACGACAAACTGTAATATCGCATATAATCCAGAAACGACTAACTTATTCACCTTTGCTTCATTCGCGAGATATTGATAAAGGTGCGATCGATGTGCCTTAAAAATGTTTTCACGCTTGAATAAACGACGTATGATGGTCCATACCGCATCCAATCCATATACCGACAAAAATAAGATATAAAGTAGATTACCGGTTTGCAAAATTAGTATACCTAAAGCAAAAAGTAAAATGTAAGCAATAGAGACAGAACCCACATCGCCGGCAAAACATTTCGCTTTCATTCTGAAATTGAAAATCGAAAAGGCAAGTATTCCCAAAACAGTATACAGCAAAAAATCTGGATCGATGAATGCAATCTTTTGATTGGCCAGCCACAGAAGCGATGCAACGGAAAGGCTGTATGCCGCAGTAATACCATTGATTCCATCCATAAAATTGTAGGCATTGATGACACCCACAACGACAACAAATGCAATCGGTAGATAGATCCAAGATAAGTCAAAAAGTTGCAACTCGTACGCCATCAATAATACGGCAGTAAAGTGTACCAGCAATCGCAATTTATTTGACAAGGTCAATATATCATCTGCAAAAGAAACCAATGTCATTAGCGTAAGGCCAATAAAAAACCAAGGATTGGCAAAATCTGAAACAACAAAATAAACAAGTGCTGAAAAATAAAAAACGATGCCACCACCACGTAAGGTTACATCTGTATGCGAAGACCGCTCGTTAGGTTTGTCAATAATGTTATAGCGATCTGCTACACGAAAGTAAAGCAATTCGAAAACAATAAAGGCAATTAGCAGTAAAATATAAATCATGGTTGTAGTTAGGTCAACAATTACTTTTTGGCAGATGTGGATTCGCGTGCGAAAGACTGTATCGTACGTTCTAGCCCTTCCTTTGCAGAAAATGGCAACTTATTTATCCCAAGGGCATTTTTAATTTTCTGGTTGGATACCACGTAAGACTCGGTTAACTTTTTTAATCTTTCTGTATTTAAAGGCAATGAAAGTGAATCCCCTACCTTTACTGCGCTTTTAACTAAAACTACCGGAAACCGCCATAATTTCGGCTTTTTTCCCAAAGCTTTAGATGTGATAGATACCACATCATTGGTGGACAAAGATTCATCATCGGCAAATTGATAAATACCCGATTCCATATCCTTCGAAACCATCATCTTATCAATTAAGTAGCATAAATTATCTATTCCAATAAAAGAGCGTCGGTTTTCAAAGGATGCTAATGGCCACGGAATACCCTTCTTTACTACATTATAAAGTAGATTTAGATTTCCTTTATTTCCAGGTCCATGAATCATGCACGGACGAATAATAAAAACACGCTTTCCGGTGGGCAACCTTTTCGACAACAGATACTCCTCCGCTTCCAGCTTTGATTTTCCATAAGGAGTTAATGGCATTGGCATCATATCCTCCGTCAAAATATCCACCACAGAATCTGCCACCGCTTTTACGGAAGAAAAGTAAAAAAAGTCTTTTATATCGGATGTCGAAAATTGCTCAAAAACCGCAACCGCCAAATCTCTATTGATTTTGAAATACTCCGCGTCATCGGACGTGTTGCGCGTATCATGCGCTTTACCTGCAAGATGAATAATGACATCCGCCTGCGAATTGATTTTGTCTTTCCAGTCATCTATTCGGAGAGAGGTTGGTTCAACGATCACGCCCTCTTCTTCTAAATAGCTTTTCAGATTTACGCCAACAAAGCCAGTGGCACCTGTTAATATAACTTTCATAAGCTACTTGCTTTCAAAAAAATCAACTTGTTGGTTTATAAAGTGTGTCCTATCGTAATTAGCCCTTTGCGTTTTTATTTCTTCTTTTAAACTATTATAAAAAACAGTATCATCCTTTAACTTCAAAACCCCATCTGCAATTTCACTTTCTGTACTTAGCTGTAAGAGGATCCCATTTTTACCGTCGACAATTAGGTCATTACATCCTCTTGCGTCAGCTGTTATTACCGGAACATTCATTGCCAAGGCCTCAATAATACATACAGGCATACCTTCTTTTTCACTTGGAAAAACAAATAAATCTGTTATGCTGAGATAATCTTGCACCTTACTACTGAATCCGATATTAATGACTTGTTTGCTGTGTAGCAGCCACTGCTCTTCAAGATCTGTTAAGCCGCTAGGATGTATGTCATCTCTTCCTCCTATCAAAAGAAGCTTAATATTAGAGATATTTCTTTCTTCACATAGCATTTTGAAAGCACGTACAACTTTATCAAATCCCTTGAAAGTGACGTATCGTCCTGTAAAACCAATAACGAAGTCTGATGGCTCTATGGTCAATGATCCACGTAAAGAACTTTTAAAATCTAAACTAAACTTGTTTGGGTCAAATTTTTCCAGATCACATCCGAGACCTTTCGTAGGAACCTGCCTAACGGGCACATTCAGACGACGACTTTCCAATAATTCTAGATCGAATCTGTTAAGCACCCAAACTTCATCTACACGTTTGAAACATCGATCCTCTACGAACTTATAAACAAATCTTTTGACTCTATCAGTAATTACTGGATATCCTAAGCCATGAAAAGTAGCAGATGTATGGTAATTCAGTCGCCCGGTGAACGTAGTAGTAAATGCGCCTGTGGTGAAATGTATGGATACTACGTTTGGTTGTATTTGATTTACAATTTTATGTATCATTTTGGATGCGGAATAGTGTTTAAATGGATTAAACCCTCTCGGAAGATTAACGGGATGAAAAACGATCCCTGCTTCGTTGTAATCATACTTATCTTCTATATCTATTACCTTGCTTGCGGAAGAGATAACATCTATTTTGTTCCCTAACCTGACCAGCCTAACTGCGACATCACCTAGAAAATTATTGAAACTACCATAATCTGTTATGATAAACACTATTCTCTTACTCATTTGATAAATTATATTTTTTATATAAGTAGCTTAATTTATCAACCATATTATCTATCGAGAAATGCTGAGCCCTAATCCGACCAGCAGTCGTGAACGAATTATAGACTTTTGTTGATTTTGTTATATATCTAATTTTTTTAACTAAGTCCTTCTCGTCCGCGGGAATAAAAAGCTGACCCGCATCTCCTATAACATTAGCTAAACCCGCCACATCACTTCCAATAACAGGAATTCCGGCGGCCATAGATTCTACTGCAGCTAAACCGAACCCCTCCCAGTGCGAGCTTAAGATCGAAATATCTGCAGCTTTTAAAAGCGATCCAACATCTGATCTATTCCCAAGAAATTTAACTCGTTTGCAAAGATTTAAATCTTCCGCCAAGGTTTCAACTTCCTTTCTTCTCACACCGTCACCAACAAACACCAACTTAAACTCTTTCGGAAGATAATTCATTGATCTAACTACCGTGTCTTGATCCTTTTCCCTCCGAAATGCCCCTATCATAATCAAAATTTTATCCTCATTTGAGTATCCAAAAACTTTTACTCTATTTACTGGGATTGCCATTTCAATTTTATCTATGTTAACGCCATTAGACAGAACTATTAGCTTATCGACACCAACTTGTAATCTCTTTAGCAACTCGTCTTTGACGGCTTCGGTTATGCATAAAATCTCCTCGTAAGACTTATAAAATAAACGATCCAAGATACGGAGAAAATAATTTTTCAGTCTGCGGTTTGATGTACTGTGCTCTGTAAATATTAAGCGAGTATTTTGTGTATTTAACCATCCAGCTATAACCACCCAATATTGCGCGGGAAATAAATGTACATGCACAACCGAATAGTGCTTGATAATTTTGGTCAGTTTGTAGATCAAAATAGGGTTATAGACTGACCCGAAAGAGAGTTTATAAATATGACATATATCTAATTGTTCCAATTCCTTAAGAAGTGGATAGGGTTTGCCGTCGAGCAAAGCTATATCGACTTTAAACCCTATTTCTATGAGTTTAGGAACCGTTTCCACAACGAGCTTTTCGGCTCCGCCAGTAATCAAACTATCAATAACATATAAAATTCTCATATCAAAAGAAGAAGCTGTTTTTTTTCATATTTTTTATCACTACACCTTTGTTTTGTTGAAAATCTGAATCAAATAGTTCTGACCTATCCATCTTGATGTATACTCGATCGAACTCCATTTTGGTCTCAGGACGTATTATAGATGACAATTTCACCTTAGAGATTGAGGAATTTGCTATTAATAGTTTAGTCGCGCCGTATGTGCCAAAGTGAATCTCCGAATCGCCTTTTTCTGAAGAAATGGAACATGATTTAAACTCAATATTTTCGCCTTGCATCTTCATACTGCGGTTTGGAGGTAACAAAATATTACAATTTTCAATGACCATTTGTTTAGAATTGGATATAAAATCGGATCTCAAATCGCTGTAATCTAGCTTACATTTGGATATTGAAATGCAACCATTTAGACTGTTTTCCGACAATTTTACTGCAAAATTACCTTCGCAATCTTTGATACTCAAATCTCCAGATATACCAAATACATTTCCTACTTCAACCGGGACTAACCCTTTACTTTTTACTTTGTTCTTGGATTTTAAAATTTCTATAGTTGATCCTGTCGGATTTTTTGATGGTAATAAAAAATAAATACGCTTTGGAACCGAATCTACACTCTCGAAAATCGTCCCAGAACTTCTGAAGACTTTAGGTTCTGAAATTTCAACAATGTTAATCACGTCGAGAAATCTGTTTCTTTTCTCATCGATCGTTTGATTCTTAGCGAACGTCACGTTTAGGCCTTCAAAACAGTTACTAACAAAGTTCTTTTCTATCAAATGATAGGATGGAATATTTTCAGTATCGGGAGCAACGACTATCCCCTTACTAATAGTGTTGCTAATTTCGTTCCTGATAATTTTGGACTCGAGAGTATTTTCCACCCAGATACCGCCGTTTATTTCGGGACGAATCGACTGAATTGCATCTTTGCATATATTACCATAGATTAATATGTTCTTCGACTTTCTCTCCTCGCTCCAGTCACTTACGATTCCGATCCTTTGAAATTTCGAACAATGATTATGTAGAACTTCTCCTTCTAAGCAATTCAACATAAGTATTCCATCTCCGTATAGACCGAAAGTGTTACAGATTTTATTGCTATTTATTAAAAATTTTTCGACAGTCTGTAAGTGTACTCCTGGCCCTTCAACATCGCTAATATCACAATTCGAGATTTGCAAGTTCTTTACGTAATTTGCTATTATTCCATGTCCTCTAATCTTAGCCGTTCCACCATTAATAATCAAAGATTCGACTATAATTTTATCGGCGTTAATGAGGATTTTTCCTTTTCCAGTAGTATAAATTATATGTTTTTCGTCACCCCTCACTGAATGTGATATAATAATTTCTTCATCAATATAGAAATCACAGTCAATTATGAGGATGTCATTAACTGATAGATTCTCAGTAATTTTACTCCAACCTACTTGAGTAATTCGTTGGTCGGCATTGATAAGTGATGAAACTTTAATTTCACGACCTATAGCTGATTGTTCTGAAAGTACAAAAAGCAGAACTATTAGTAGGACATAAAATATTGTATTGATAGGTAAAATATTTTTTTGTTTTATATGGCACATAAGTTTCGTCGTCTAATGCTAAAAATGTAAGTAACTTTAAAGAACAATAAAAAATTATTAAAATTAACAAATTATATCTTTTCTTATTATTTACCGAATATAAACATATGGGAATTAGAAAAATAAAGAATATGTCAAAGTATCGAGTAAATCGAGTAAAGACGGTACCAAGTGGGCTAAATAATATAAAAAGTATAAAACCAAACATGTAGATGTTAAAAAACTTGGTCGCAATTTCTTTATTAGGGTAATTTAAATATTTGAAAACACATATCCCTGATATGATCAATAGGAAGCTACGATTTAGTACGCCGCGTATAATAATTAGGTATGGGTTGCTACCATCTCCTGTTGACTCACTGAACTCTAAGTTGCTATACCCGCCTACTTTACCTGCTGCGGACTCACTATACAAGCCAGCCAAGCCAACAATCTGAGATGAGACAATAGAACCAATCAATACCAGTAAAAATAAATATTTGCTAGATTTAGCGGACCACTTGAAATTGATCAACCAGTATGCGAAAATAAATATAAACGCAGATTGGTGAACGAGAGATGCTAAAATAACAAGTGATGCAAATGGTATCAATTGACGCCTGTAAGCAAAAATAAAGGATGAGGTAGTCAACGCGATTGCAATGTCTTGTCTGTAACCGAACCCGCTGCTGTTGAGGCTATAGGTTAATAGAAGGAATACAGAGAAAAGCGGATAGGGTGAACTGTAGTAAATTGACACATAAGTCGGAATAATTATTAATGACGCTGTTACGAAGTTCAACGAAGCAAAATCATCTGAAAACAAATGTACTGATCTAACTAAATACTCATACAATATCTCAAACCCTGTATTTCCTATAGAAAGATGAGGAACTATATTAAAATATGCATAATAGTTGTCCCAGTCAGTTCCAGTTTCCCAGCGAACACCAGCAAATAATATAAAGAAGCATCCGAAAAATAAAAGAAGAGTTTTCTTAACAACACTGGGTGCATTTTGGATGTCAATAAAAACAAACGCCAGCGAAACTAAAAAGAAAATTATGTATGGTATCATAAAGCCTCTTTAAGCCTTTCAGCAATTTTCGACAATCCCAATTCCGTCCTAACAGTGTCGAACGATTCTTGAAAATCCACTAAATGCTGAGGATTTTCTGCTAAATCTTTTATAATCGAGTACATCTCCTCTACAGAATCGCAGAGATAGCCTAAGGCACAGTACTTTTTAAAGTAGTATTCTAAATATTCATTACGTAGCGCAATTAAAGGTTTCCCATATTTAATACAATCGAAAAAAACGCCACTTGGGGTGGCTCTGTAGAATGATGGACCTGTGAATGAAATAATAAAGTTCTGTTTTAGAACCTCCTCTATAAATTTATCCCTCGGTAAAGAATCCGAAGAGAAGGAGATATCATTATCGAATTTCCCAATGTACTCTTCCGAAACTCGTCCAATTATAGAAATTTTTACTAATCCACGATCCCTAAGGTCTTTCGCAGCTTGAAATAGGTTAAAGGCAGACTGTACATTCTTCGTTTTATCGAACCTTCCCAAAAATCCTAAATTTAATGGAGGAGCACCTAGTATTTCCCCATAAGACTCATTATCATACACATAAGGCTGGTCTATAATAATAGCTTTCGAGTGATCTGGAAAAAGAAAACTAACGTTGTTAAAGATAGACTGGCCAAAAACTATATATCGAAGATAATCCTTTTGTTTAAACACGTGCTTTGAGAGGTTATAATAGTGTTTGGAAACACCTATCGTTGTGTTTTGCAAATATGATTCCATTTGGCCATGCAAACATATAAGTACATTCCTCTTAGAAAACCTATTAAGTAACGACAAAACCCAATTCGAAAGAGGATATATGCCTAATAAAATTAGATGATCATCTTTATGCATTTTGTAGTATATAAATAATAATCTAAACATTAAAATTAGATCTAGTAGCGGAATTCTCCAAGGTGTAAAAGGAATTACATTTATATTTCTAACTTTCCATTTTTTGTGATCAAAAAAATCCTGCAAAGCATTGAGGTGACCACTAGACACGTAAAAATACTTCGTGGAGAAAGGAAAAACTTCTTGCATTATCGACAACAGACCTGCATTAATCTCCGAGTGTGGATATGAATGCATATTAGGCTCAACGACAATTAATTTGGTTCCAGCCATTATTACGAATAAATTTTATGTTTAAGATGGTAGAGCTTAATAATTATAAACAGCTTAAGACGCTTATAAGTTGAGATACTTAATTTCGTCTTTCTATAAAGCATGTCTGTAAAATCTCCAAAAGATAATTTGTACTGTATAGATGCTAATTGCAATGTCAGCCACTTAGCTAGGAGATTATCACTTATGCATAGATTTAGGTTTGAAGCGATATCTTTGACCCAAATAACATATGAAAGACTTGCTAATATCTTTTGCCGAACAATATCGTGCTGTTTTGATTCCGAAGAAAGGTTTGAGCCACTGTATCTCCAATACACAACGGAATCTATTACTGTTATTTTTCCGCCATTTTTAAGAGAATACAGAAACCAGGTTGCGTCATCAGATGCCCACGCCAACGGGAATTCGACAAACTTATTTTCATTATAAAGCTTTCTAGAAAAGATGTACTCTACCGCAAAACTTCTGAACCCATCAGATTGAAGTCTACGTTTTATAAAGTCTTCAGAGGGTATAGTCGATCCCACGTCATTTTTCCCGCGAGCATTAGTAAACTGATCATGAAGGTTCCCATCGACATTGATCACTTCGGTGCGAAGTTTATAGAACTCACTGTTTGAATTTACTATGGAAAAAAAATTATCGACAGCATCGCTTTTAACTACGTCGTCGTCGGAAAAAAGCCAAATCCAATTCTCTGAACTCATCTCAATGCATCTTTCCCATTGTTTAACTAATGATTTAGATCCGAAATTCTCTTCGAAACGTTGATAAACGATTTCCAATTTAGATTTAAATTTGTTTATGATAGGAGTCAGATCATACGGACTAGCATCATCCCCTATATAGAGCACAAAATTCTTATTCGATTGCTTAGAAAATGATGTTAACGCCGATTCTAAATAGTCAGACTTGTAAGCTGGAATAATGACAGCAAGATTAGCCATTGAAATACCTCCTTTTCTTTTCGTTACGCAATAATGCATCTAATACTCCGAAATAAATTGCTGACAATTTTTTAATTTTTTGATCTTCTGCAAGTAAAACCTTTACGATTCTCATTAAAATATAATCTTTGATAAGAAATTTCTTTCTAGTATTGGGGAATTGTTCGGGGTATTTGAACCACATGAGCAACTGATTTCTAACTATAAAGTAAGTTCTCATGGGCGAGTAATTATCCGTGTAAAATCCCCATCGTGTTTTGCTCCCATATCCAATTTTGTGAAAAAGGCTGATTTCCGTACAAATCATTGTTATCAAATTACATTTTTTCTTGATGTTGTAGCAAAAATCAAAATCAACAGCATCAATAAATAGGTTTTCGTTAAACAAGCCAGTTTTATGAAACGTCTCAACTGCAATTATCGAACCAGAGGTTATACAATCAGGTTGTTCTAAATAACGACTTGCCTTGCTAAAAGTGTCGCAATCGTTGTTTCGGTAATTGACTCCAAAAATCCCAACACTGGTATAATGACATGTCAAAATTTGTTCTTTATACCTACTTAGGTGATCTATTTCAAAATAACTATCTTGGTCCATTGTCAATAAATGTGTGTAACCATTTTCCGTAGCTATCCTAGCACCATAATTAAGAGCCTTACCTATTCCTACATTTTCACCCGTTCCAGCGAAACTAATCTTATTTGGAAATCTCTCTAAAAAAAAATCTCGATCATAACGAATCATTTCGCGCGGAGTATTTTCCCAAAGTATTAAATAGTCAAGGTCGTTGACACAGGAATCAATGTTATTTATTAAGTCCTGCACATCGGGCATGTATGTTACAATAATCCCAGCTAATTTCATCTGAAGTTGATCTTATTAAAATTGTTAATATCAGCTATCTTACAAGATATATGAAGTATAATAAATATCTCTACAAAATAACGAGATATGGTTTATTCACTGTATTCGATCCCGTAGATTTTAATAGTACTCACGTTGACAGATTAAAAATACATGGTTTCGATTTTACGTCCTAGCCTTTTACCTATCACTCTAATTTGTTTATAATAATCTTACATAGTCAGGTTGCTATCGCAATCATCCGATGAGACGCTTTTTTATTTTATGAGTTACAGAAATACCTTCCCGCGGCCTATCCAAATTGGTCAAATAAAAGGTAATCAGCCCACTTAAAATGGAAATTATTTTCTACTTTTAACCTTCTAGCATACTATGTAACTTTCTAACGATTACACTCCAATCATAGTTCGTATTAGCAAAACTCATGATTTTTTGATATTCGGGCAGTGTATCCTTACCCGAGATCACATCACTCAATTTACTGGATAGTGCAGCATCATCCGCTATATCGAAAAGAAATCCATACTTCTCCCCGCTAGTGATTTCGTATGCAGGAGCCAATCTCGTACTAATAATATAACAGCCTTGACTTAGCGCTTCAGCGTAAACCAAACCGAAGCTCTCAAAACGTGAGGTTAGCACAAACACTTTAGCCTCTTTGTAGTATTCATTTAGAATTTTGCGGTCAGATATATTGCCAATAAACTTCACTTTCTCTAATAACAATGGATTGGAGCGATAAAACTGAGTGATATTTTCATGATATTCGGTTTCAATTGGACCAACAATATTCACCTCCCAGTTCTGTAAATCAACATTTGATAGCGCCCTTAATAGTGTGTCAGTATCCTTTTCAAAACTACCAATTCTCCCAACTGTTAAAATGATGTTCTTCTTTTGACTATTAATTTGACAGCTTGATTCATTGTTGAATCCATTTGGCAGGTACTTTACATTGACAAAAGAACTTTCATCCAAAAGATCCTTCACTTTGTTTGTTTCTACGGTAAACAAACCTGCTTTTCTGTAGAAAAATTTCCTAAGTTCAGACATTGAGGAGACCGGATTTTGGTCATTTTCAAAAGTTTTTTCGCTCATATCTAACTTAAAATAAAACTTTATACGATTGAATGTTATAATTTTAAAAAAACATGCTATCAATACTTTTTTAAAACTAGGATGAAACATCATCAAAACATCAATTTTCCAAAAACGAGTGAGCAGGAAAAAGAATGTATCAATATCATCATTAGAAAAAAAATTTTTTATACGATCGTAGATAAGTCCATTAACATCTGTTTTCAGAGAAGGTAAATTCTCTTCTTGCTCATAGAATGAAATATGAGCTTCGTACAACTTCTCTTTATGCAGTGTGTAGGGAATCATACCTACATCCTTAATTAAGTGTATATTCTTTCCGTGAGGGAATAAACAATAAAATTTTTTCATCTAGTAAATTTTGTTAGCACTGCTTTCGCTTTGTGATGTAAATCTACAAATTCTTTAATTTGAAATAAGTAGCCCATGACTAGCATCAACAAGATCTGTATTACCCCTATTATAATAATTTCAAAAATTATGTTATTCAAAGTGTACATGTAGACCAAGGAAGCGTAGCTATAGTAGACACCTATAGATAACACTACTCCAAACAACACATACCGTATAAATTCGACTGCTATTTGCTTTTTATCATATGGATAATTGTAAGCCATTACGATGGCACTGACGAAGTGAGCGACAAATATAGATAGTGGAAATGTGTACATGCCGACACGTTCAACTAAAAGCATATTCAACAAAATAATAAATACCTGTGCTCCGGCACCTAATACTGCATAAAGTTTACTTTTCCCGACAGATATCATACACATACCAAATAAGAGGTACAGAAATATAGCAATCAATGCCCCGGCGTATAATACAGATAGATCGGTAATATCTTTCATAGCATCAAATGAAATCGAGTTACTGGTATAGAGTAGCGTATTAAGATGCATCGAACCAGTTGCCATAAAAGCCACGAATGCCATTAACAGAAAAAGACCTAACTGAAAAGACGACATAAAATTAGCATTAAATGAATCTTCATCTTTTCTCACAAAGTTTTTAGTTAGTAAAGGCACAACTATAGTTAGTACCACGCTTATTAAAACTCCGTTGATGATATCAGGTACGCGCCGAGCATAATCAATGGTCGATACGACGCCCGTGCCTAGCGTAGATGCTATAGATTTTTCTATTATACCGTTTAGTTGCCCAAAAAAGTATGGGATAAAAAATGGTACGGCGAATAGAAAGAAAAACCAGAAGTGTTCAAACTTGATAGTTTGACGCTTGAATATTGGAATGCGTAACTTACGATAATAGAAAATAAGGAAAGCTATTTGAAAAAAACTACTGAGAGCCGTAGAAAATAGTAGAGAGTATATACCAATATAAGGAGCAAGCAGTATCAACAACAGAATATTTGCCCCTTGAGATATAAAAGCAGCCAATTCCGGAGCATAAAAGATCTCATAGGCATTCAAAATTGAATTTCCCAAGAGCACGAATTGATTAAACAACAAGATGGGGCTTACCCATCGTAACATGGAGGTCAAACTTTTGGACTCCTCCTCCGTGAAATTAGGCGCAATCCAACTGGCAATCATCGGAGCAAAAATCTCCATCAGCAATACGACCAATAGTGACCCCAAGAAAATATAGGCTAGTAGAGATCTTGTGTGTTCCAACGCCGCAATTTCTCCTTCGGATTCTTTGATCGTAATAAATTTTGCCCGAAAAGTTTCGTTTATAGGTCCCCATATTGCTAAATCAATCATTATGATGAAAGAGAATGACAATAGCCATATATCTCTATCCAAACTGACCCCAAAATACTTGGCCGTTAGGGACAGAGTAATGATACTAAGGGGAGCTTTTAAAAACTTTAATAAAAACAGTAGCGAAGCAGCTTTTCTCAAATCTCCTCCATACTAATTGTACATGTATACATTACTCATTATGATTGGGAAATATTCAATAGATACTCTCCATACCCACTCTTAACGAGTGGTTTAGCTATTTCTAAAAGTTGTTCTTCATCAATCCATCCCATTCTGAAGGCCACTTCTTCAATCGCTCCGACCTTCATCCCTTGACGCTCTTCAATAACCTGTACAAATTGGCCAGCTTGCATCAAAGACTGTATCGTTCCTGTATCTAACCAAGCTGTTCCGCGATCGAAAACACCGACTTTAAGCCTCCCTTGCTCTAAATACACTTTATTTACGTCGGTAATTTCGAGTTCACCACGGTGAGATGGCTTAATATTCTTCGCGATCTCTACCACGTCATTATCATAAAAATAGAGCCCTGGAACGGCGTAATTGGATTTCGGCTCCGTTGGCTTTTCCTCAATAGAAACAACATTATTGTCTCTGTCAAACTCCACCACGCCATAACGCTCCGGATCGTGCACTTGATAAGCAAAAACGCAACCTCCATCAGGATCAGCATTGGATTGCAACAACTTCGACATACCTGAACCATAAAATATGTTGTCGCCAAGAATTAAGGCTACTTTATCATCTCCAATAAATTCTTCGCCTAAAATGAACGCCTGAGCTAATCCGTCCGGAGAAGGCTGTTCTTTATATTCAAATCTACAACCAATTTGAGAACCATCTCCTAAAAGTTTCTGAAAGTTCGGCAAATCCTGTGGTGTGGAAATAATCAGAATTTCGTTGATTCCCGCTAACATCAGGGTAGATAGCGGATAATAAATCATCGGCTTATCGTAGACAGGCATCAATTGCTTCGAAACAGCAAGTGTTAACGGATGCAGACGTGTGCCAGATCCTCCGGCGAGTATAATTCCTTTCATGGGTAACAGTGTTTGGTAGATCCCGATTTACAAAGATGCAACTTTTAAATTCGGCGTTTGCTATAGTACGTTTTAATTATAAATGATTTAACATAGATGTTAAGCTGTTTTTCCAAAAAGGAATCTCCACATCAAAAGTTTCTTTAATCTTTGTCTTGTCCAAAAGAGAAAATTTTGGGCGCTTTGCAGGTGTTGGGTATTGCTCAGTCGGAATTGCGTTAATTTTACAATCTAACGAAGATAAATCGCGGATAGCTATCGCGAAATCATACCAAGATATTTCTCCTTCATTGCTAAAATGATAAATACCATTTGTCCATTTCGCTCCGTGCACAATTTGCAAAATCGCTTTTGCCAAATCCCGAGCATAGGTTGGTGAACCAATTTGATCGGAAATTACTGAGATCTCATCGCGCTCCGTCATCAAGCGAATCATCGTTTTAACAAAGTTTGCTCCGTAAGTAGAATATACCCAAGCTGTACGAATAATGATGGCCTCGGCTTCAGAATCAACAATTGCTTGCTCGCCTTTTTGCTTCGTTGCGCCGTATATATTAATCGGATTTGTTGGCTCACCTTCTTTCAATGGCACATTACTATCGCCTTGAAAAACGTAATCCGTAGAAACATGAATTAGCTTGGAGTTATTCGCTTTTACCCATTTCGCTATTTGAGCTACAGCCAAATGATTGACTTTGTCTGCTAATTCGGGCTCAGATTCTGCTTTATCGACAGTAGTATATGCTCCAGCGTTAATGACCACATCCGGCTGAAAAGATTGCAAAGCATTATCGATCGCGTCCAAATTGTCCAACGGCATCTCTGCCCGTGAGGTAAAAAGAAATTCGGAGTTCGGATAACTTCCAGACAAATCCTTAATTTCTGAACCTAATTGGCCGTTTCCACCGGTAACGAGTATTTTCATTGCTTTAAAGTTGATAGGGGTTGAGAAGGATTAATAAAGTTGATAAAAGTTGAAAATTCTACTACCTTCTATAAACTATTCTTGACCTTCCCTCCAAATACATCGCTAAACGATGGCGCTTCTTTGTCTTTGTCAGACAATTGAAGTTGTTCCAAAGGAATTTGCCAATCTACTGCTAAATCCGCATCTAAAGGATGTACGCCACATTCTGACTCCTTGTTGTAGAAGTTATCGCATTTATAAAAAAAGGTCGCTGTTTCGCTTAACACCACGAAACCATGTAAAAATCCACGTGGAACAAATAGCTGCAAGTTATTTTCCGCCGACAATTCCACCGCAACATGCTGTCCGTATGTAGGAGAATCCGGACGAACATCGACCGCTACATCCAATACTTTTCCTTCAATCACACGCACTAATTTTGCTTGCGCGTGTTCGCCAGCTTGCGCATGCAGACCTCTCAAAACGCCTCTTGAAGAATACGACTGATTATCTTGCACAAACGTAGTTTGTGTGCCGGTTAATGCGTTAAATGTTTTTTCGTTGAAGCTCTCAAAGAAATAACCTCGACTATCGCCAAATTTCTTGGGTTCTAAGATGAAGCATCCTTTTAGTTTTGTTTCTGTCGCGTTCATATTATCCCTCGTATTGCTCTTCGTAATATTTCTGATAATTACCAGAGGTAACATTCTTTAGCCATTCTTCATTGCTCAAGAACCAATCAATCGTAACCGATAAACCTTGTTGAAAAGTTACCGAAGGTGCGTATCCCAATTCTTTATTAATCTTCGATGCGTCGATAGCATAACGTAAATCATGACCTGGTCTGTCTTTTACAAAAGTAATTAACGATTCGGAAGTACCCGGATTACGACCTAACTTCTCGTCCATTTGCTTGCACAATTCTTTGACCAAGTCGATGTTCTGCCATTCGTTGAATCCACCTACGTTGTAGGAATCTCCGTTTTTACCTTTGTGGTAAACTAGATCAATCGCTTTAGCGTGATCGATGACAAATAACCAGTCGCGTGTGTATTTCCCGTCGCCATAGATTGGAAGCGGTTTGTTGTTTAAAATGTTGTGAATGCACAATGGAATCAACTTCTCTGGAAAGTGGTTTGGACCGTAGTTATTTGAGCAGTTTGTCAACACAATCGGCAAACCGTATGTATCATGATAAGCGCGAACAAAATGATCGGAAGATGCTTTGGACGCTGAATACGGAGAATGCGGATCGTATTTCGTTTCTTCTGTAAATAAGCCGGTGCTACCTAAAGCGCCAAAAACCTCATCCGTCGAAACGTGGTGAAAACGTTTTCCTTCAAAATTATCTTTCCAGATTTCACGAGCTGCATTCAACAAGTTTACTGTTCCAATAACGTTTGTCATCACGAATGCTGTCGGGTCAGCAATGGAACGATCTACGTGTGATTCTGCTGCCAAATGTATTACCCCATCCGGTTGATATTTTTGGAACACCTCGAAAATCTGCACAGCATCCGTAATATCAGCTTTAACAAATTCGTAATTCGTAGCGTTCTCAATATCTTTAAGATTCTCCAAATTACCGGCGTACGTCAATGCATCTAAATTGACAATTTTGTAGTTCGCATATTTGTTGACAAATTCTCGAACTACGTGCGAACCAATAAAGCCTGCTCCCCCAGTTATTAATATGGTTTTATCCATTTGTGATTTTTTATTTTCTTACTTATTATTTTTCTCGGCTTCCTTCTCCGCTACAATTCGACGAAGGCCAGAGCTTGAAAAGCGATGATCGCGGCTATTAAAATAGAGTTCAATCCCCTTTTGCTCACAATATTCGCGCCCCGTAAAGTTTTTATCAGCATATTCGTCACCTACAATACGCACATCTAACTTAAATGATTTTAAAATATCTTCCAAATCTTGTTCGGTAGAATAAGGAACTATTTCGTCCACATATTCACAACCTCTGAGCTGTATATAACGTTCCACGACAGTTTGGGTCGGCGCATTTTTCTCCGGACGATCTAGCGTGGGATCCATCTGCAAACCACAAATTAGATAATCGCACTGTCTTTTTGCTTCAGCCAACATCATGATGTGCCCGGCATGTAACAAATCGAATGTAGAGAATGTAATACCAACTCGTGGACCAGGATTGTAATCTTTTCTTATATTTTTTTCCATAATTGAATGGTGCATTTAATTAATAATAAAGTTCGCAGATTTGGCAATCGATTGCCCAAAAATATCTATCGAAAATAGCAGATGTACACAACGCCCGATTGATCAAAAAATATGCCAATGGAAGGTCGTTTACAAATTCTTAAAGTCGCGCATCAACTAAGCTTCTGTCCAACACGCCTTTTATATCAAACACTACTGCTTTTTCCTTTACCAAAGCACTTAAATCAATACTTAGAAATTCCTGATGGGATACGGCTAAAATAATGGAATCATAAGCATTACCGTTCATCGCATTTTCCAATGAAATTAGATTTACCGCGTATTCCAACCAAAACGCGTTAGCATCTGCCCATGGATCAACTAAATCAACCTCCACGCCGAAATCTTGCAATGCGTTAAATAAATCCATCACCTTGGTATTGCGCGTATCTGGACAATTTTCTTTGAATGTTACTCCCAGAATAAGTGCGCGAGAACCTTTGACCGCAATATCTTTACGAATCATCAACTTGACAACCTTTGAAGCGATAAATTCTGCCACAGAATCATTCACGCGGCGACCGGAAAGAATCACATTCGGATGATAACCTAATTGCACGGCTTTATGTGCTAAATAATAAGGATCAACAGAAATGCAATGCCCCCCTACCAATCCAGGTTTGTAAGGCAAAAAATTAAATTTTGTTCCGGCTGCTTTTAATACATCCTGCGTATCAATGCCGACTCGGTCGAAAATCAATGCTAATTCATTGACAAAAGAAATATTTACATCGCGTTGTGCATTTTCTATGGCTTTGGATGCCTCGGCAACTTTAATGCTTGGCGCTAAATGTGTTCCAGCAGTAATAATGGTTTTATAAAGCCCATCGATTGCTAAGGCTATCTCAGGAGTTGATCCTGATGTCACTTTTTTTATCGTGGTCAGCGTATTGACCTTATCGCCTGGATTAATGCGTTCGGGAGAATATCCAGCAAAAAAATCCGTATTAAATTGTAAACCGGATTCCTGTTCCAAAATCGGCACGCAAACTTCTTCCGTACATCCAGGATAAACTGTCGATTCGTAGATCACGATATCGCCTTGCTTCAGCACTTTTCCCAACATCCGCGTTGCCGCGCGCAAAGGACGTAAATCCGGCGCGTTAAATTCGTCAATTGGAGTGGGTACAGTAACAATATAGATAGAGAAAGCGCGTAAATCCTCTTCCGAGGAAGATGCGGCGTAACCGCGTGCACCCGCTGATTCAGCATGCAATTGAAGGGTTGCCTTTAGCGTTTCCTGATCGGCTTCTTTCGTTCGATCAATCGCACTATTTAATTCGCCAACACGCGCTTCGTCGATATCAAAGCCCAAAACTTGTGTGTGCGGAGCAAATGCCAATGCCAAAGGCAACCCGACATATCCTTGTCCGATAACAGCTATTTTCTTCATTCTCCACGAATGTACTAAAATGTCTGTTTATACGGAACATCAAAAAACCGTAAAGCAGATTTCTCTGCCTTTTACTACTGTGGCGTAATTTCGCGAACCAATTTCTCCGCTTCTTTTTCAGCTACAATACGACGTAAGCCGGAGCTCGAAAAACGGTGGTCACGGCTATTGAAATAAAGCTCAATGCCTTTTTTCTCACAGTATTCACGTCCAGTAAAGTTCTTTTCGGCATATTCATCCCCCACAATACGCACATCGAGTTTAAAAGATTTCAAAATATCTTCCAAATCTTGTTCCGTAGAATAAGGTACAATTTCATCAACATACGAACATCCGCGTAGCTGAATATATCTTTCTACTACCGTTTGAGTAGGTGCGTTCTTTTCCGGGCGATCCAATGTTGGGTCCATTTGCAATCCACAAATCAAGTAATCGCATTGTCTTTTGGCTTCCGCCAACATCATAATGTGTCCGGCGTGCAATAAATCAAACGTAGAGAATGTAATACCGATGCGTGGTCCAGGATTGTAATCCGATTGTTTCTGCTTTTCCATGTTGTGTGATTCTTTTGTTTGTTCATTACAAGAATAAAAGATTTTTCTATTGGTAGTGTACGATGTACACCAAATGTACCGGGGACAAATGGTGGACAATGCTCCCAAGCAAATTAAAGTACCTCTTCATTTTGTTATGCCATTCGGTTTTCACATATTTGCGATAGCTTATAGAGAAAGGTCGAGGGATTAGAACCAAGGACGCCTTAGCAACCTGACGCATGTCAAGGTGCTACAATCTACCCAATTAGCCGTTGGGAACGATAAGCGGACGAGCTCCACGCGAGCGACACCATCCTCTGCAAGCCTTCCATTCAACAAAAAGATACGTATGAAGATCATTGATCATATCAAAAATGCGCAAGGAAAAACATTGTTCTCCTTCGAGTTGCTACCGCCCGCGAAAGGTCAGGGAATACAGAGTATATTTCAAACGATGGACGAATTGATGGAATTCAATCCGCCGTTTATCGACGTTACTTATCACCGCGAGGATTATTTATATAAGCAACATGCTAATGGATTGCTCGAGCGCGTTTCGTACCGTAAACGTCCCGGAACTGTGGCAATTTGTGCTGCGATTATGAATAAATATAAAGTCGACGCCGTTCCACATCTCATTTGTGGTGGTTTTACGAAGGAAGAAACCGAAAATGCGTTGATCGATTTGGATTTCTTGGGGATTGATAACGTGTTGGTACTACGCGGTGATGCGCGGAAAGGCGATGCAGATTTTATTCCGACGGAAGGTGGCCATGCTTATGCAACGGATCTTTTGAAGCAGGTAAAAGATATGAACGATGGAAGGTATTTACATGAGGATATCAACACATCTTCTAAAACGGATTTTTGTATCGGCGTAGCCGGATATCCAGAAAAACATTTCGAAGCACCGAACTCCCAAACCGACTTTAAATGGCTGAAGAAGAAAGTGGACATGGGCGCAGAATTCATCGTTACGCAAATGTTTTTTAATGTAGATCGCTATAAAGAATTTGTCACCAAATGTCGTGAACACGACATTAATGTCCCGATAATACCGGGATTAAAACCGCTGACGACCAAGAAGCAATTAATCACCTTGCCTCGCATCTTCCACTTGGATATTCCGGAGGAACTTTCTGAGGCGGTAGAGCGCTGCAAAACCAATGCAGATGTGCGTCAAGTCGGCGAAGAATGGTTAGTACAACAATGTAAGGAATTGATCGATTTTGGTGCGCCAGTTTTACATTTCTACACCATGAGTAATCCAGGTCCGAGCAAGCGTATTGTCGAAAAGTTAGCGTAAACATTCCACATATTATGTGAAGATTAAATGCTTGCCGATTCGTCCGCAAGCATTACTTGTTTAGTAAACAGAAAGTTAATAATTATTTAACCAAACATTTAGCCCTTCCTCATTCTACGATGGCTAGTTTTGCATCGTCAAACAAAAGAAAAAACAACTAAACAACAAGTGCCATTTTGGATTCACCCAAATAGATCATTCTAAAAAAATCATATTTACTTTTCGATTGATTTAACAGCGAGCAACGCTGGTAGGATTTGTATTGCCTGTAGTTTTTTTCTGGAGTTTTAAGAATTGGAAAAAATGATAGATTCATCTACCCGATCAACCGTTGGTCGCCTCACTTTCGACAGAAAAAATAACCGAAGAATACGCTTTACCGCTATCGCTTTTTTACTGTTATTTTCCGTAAAAACGGCACAAGCCGAAAGACATTCAACACTTTTCGAAACGGCCATTTCCCTGCAAGATCAACTACGATTTTCAGCACGCGTAGTTGATGCAGCTACCAACCAACCTGTTGCGGGGGCTACGGTTCGAGTTGCTGATAGAATAGTGGCAACCACTTCAAAAAATGGAGAATTTAGCATATCGGTTGCTTCGGGTAGTGCAATAATGATAGCCACGTTGGGGTACGAAACGCAGACTATAGTTGCCGATGAGTCTACCGCCGCCACGGTTGTACGTTTATTACCAATTGTGAGCGAAGTAGAAGAAGTAGTCGTTACTGCTTTAGGCATTGAACGTACAAAAAAAGCGTTGGGTTATGCGGCAACTGAATTGAAAGGTGAACAACTCACTGAAGCATTACCGAATAATTGGAGTGAAGCGCTGTCGGGACGTGTTGCCGGTGTAAACCTTGTCCGCTCTGGCGGTGGACCAGCTGGATCTAATAAGATTATCTTACGTGGTGAGAATAACTTAACAGGTGCCAACGATGCGCTGATTGTTATTGATGGCGTTGTGGTAAGCAATAGTAGTGGAAATCAAGTGGGAACGGGACATGGCGCTTACCTCGGTGGAGATTCTCCGACGGATTTTGGTACAGGGATTAATGATATCAACCCTGAAGATATCGCAACGCTTACGGTATTAAAGGGTGCGAATGCCACGGCATTGTACGGGCAACGCGGAGCCAATGGTGCTATAGTCATTACTACTAAATCCGGTCGCATTGGCAACGGAATCGGAGTAACATTCACTTCAAACAGCACCATGGAATCCATATCTAGATGGCCAGACTATCAATATGAATATGGACAAGGTGCAGAAGGTGTGCGTTACCATTCATTTCTTGATGGTCCTGATGGTCCGTCTACGCGTAGTACAAGTTCGGCTTGGGGCCCTAAATTCGATGGACAATATTACTTCCAATTTGACCCTGCCACACAAACTCGTGCCGCGGAACGTTCTTTGTGGCAAGCCTATCCAAACGAGAGAAAGAAGTTTTTCGACACAGGTACCACATTCACCAATTCATTGAGTTTAGATGGCGGAAACGAAAGTACGCAGGTTCGATTTTCATTTACCGACCTACGCAACAAATGGATTATTCCAAACACTGGATATGAACGCAACAACCTGTCGTTGACAGCCGCGCATAAGGTTACTGATAAGCTAAAAGTAAATACCCGCATCAACTACCGTCAAAATCGTAGCGATAATTTGCCATCAACTGGATACAACAACCAATCATTGATGTACTGGAGCATCTTTTGGCAACCAAGCGCTCCAATAAGTTGGCTGGAAGATTACTGGCGATTTGGAGAAGAAAATCGAGTACAAAACTTTCCATTCAGTAGCTTGGTTGACAATCCTTACCTTATTACTCAGGAAATGCTTAACAAGAATAAGCGCCACGGAATCACAGGTAACGTAGAAGCTTCTTATGCATTCACCAACGAGTTGGAATTGATGGTACGTACTTCACTCGATTTAAATACAGAAAGGCGTAGCCAACAACGGCCTTACGATACCGAGAAGTTCCGAAGGGGCATGTACAGAACGCAGCAGATAAACAATACAGAGGCTTCTTCCGATGTGATGCTTACCTATAAAAAACAGGTGACACCCGACCTAAACATACGGCTGACAGCTGGCGGAAGTACGCTTCGCAATGAAAGCTCTTTAGAACGGAACGCCGCGGACTCACTGGATTATCCGGGTATTTTCAATTTGGGAAATGCTGCTGGAGTCATCGTAACTACACCAAATCGTTCACAGATCGTGCTCAATAGTTTGTATGCATTAGGTACTATTTCCTTTAAGGATTTTCTTTTTGCAGATTTTTCGTTTCGTAATGATTGGAATAGCGCATTGGCTTCGCCGACAAACAAAGGGAAGGCTTTTCGATATCCTGGATTGAATATGAGTTTCGTGTTGTCGGACGCCGTGAAACTTCCATCAGCTATTTCCTTGATGAAGTTTAGGGCATCTGCCGCCGAAGTAGGCAGCGGTTCCATGACTCCCTATTTGACATCGTATAACTATAATCTCGACCCGACATTTCCGGGAGGAAGATCGAATCCGACACTCATCCCCAACTTAAATTTACAACCGCTAAGCACTTGGTCATATGAGGCGGGTGCCGATGTTGCCCTTTTCAATAACCGCGTTGGATTCAACATTACCTACTATAGCGCCAACACATCGAACCAACATTTGCGCGCAGTTATTGACCGATCATCCGGAGCCAATGAAGTTTTGCTCAACGCGGGAATGATCCAAAATAGTGGATGGGAAATCGAGTCCAAAATTTCCCCTATTCGTAAACCGAACTTTCAATGGACAATGAGTCCGGTATTTAGCGCCAATAGAAACAAGGTGGTAAGCTTGACGGATGATCTTAACGAAATGATCTTGCAAAATGGCCCTGGAAGTCGCGGCGCTATCATAGCTCGCGTTGGAGGGCGAATGGATGACCTGTATGGACGAGGTTACAATAGAGCACCGGACGGGCAGATCATCTATCGGAATGGATTGCCAACGCTGACCGATTCTTTGCAATACATCGGACAAACCAATCCAGCGTGGCGTATTGCGCTTCATAACGAATTTCGCTATAAGCAGTTTCGCTTGGGCATTATGTTCGATGCGCAGTTTGGCGCCGTCGGATATTCGTTGACTTCTGCAGTTCACGCGGAACAAGGTAAAACAAAAAATACCTTGCCTGGTCGTTACAATGGAATTATTGGCCACGGCGTCATCGAAAATGGCGACGGCACGTACGGACCAAACGATGTCATTTCTGAGAACGTGTGGGATTATTATAATGCGCACCTTGGTCGGGACAATGTAGAGGGAACCTCCTACTCCACCGACTTCCTCAAATTACGCGAAATACGATTTGATTATACTTTGGATAGCAATTTACTTCGTCGGATTGGATTGCAACGCGCCACCGTCGGCGTGTTTGGCAGGGATTTATTTATTTGGTCCGATTGGCCAGCGTACGATCCGGAGTTTGGAACTTTAGGCAACGGCGATATAACCCGTGGCTTTGAACTAGGACAGTTTCCTGCTACGCGCACCTTTGGATTTAACTTAGTTGTTGGTCTATAATCGATACTCAGATGAAAACAAATATGATCCGTAAATATATCTATACCATAATCCTCGGAATGCTCGTCATTGTACTTCCGACATCCTGCAACAAAGATTTTCAGGAGATAAACACTAATCCAAACACCAGCCCCAGAGTACGCCCCAGCAGCTTACTTGCTCCCGCATTAACGAAAGTGGTCACCTACAATATGAGTCGTAGTCAGCGCATCACCAACGAACTGATGCAAGTTACGGTGAACATGGGCGATGGAGATGGGCGTATCTTTCGATACGAAGTTCGTGCAACGGAGGCAGACTATATGTGGAACAACTTGTACGTACAGCTGCGAAACTTTCGGGATATTTACGAGTTTGCCGAAGAGCTCAACCAGCAGCAATACATGGCGGTTGCACAAATTTGTGAGGCGTGGATATTTTCGATACTGACCGATATTTATGGTGATATTCCCTACACAGAAGCCCTACAAGGGAAAAACTTAAATCATGTCCTTCCGGTATTTGACAAACAGCAGGACATATATCCCGCTTTGTTCGCGAATCTAGAAGAAGCAAATACATTATTATCCGCATTAGGCACCAATGCATCGCTCTCGAAAGAGTCAGACCCGCTTTTTGGTGGTGAATTAAGAAAGTGGCGCCAGTTTGGCAACTCGCTTTACCTGCGTTTGGCACTACGCCTTGCACATAAACCCGAGCTTAATAGCAGCCAGATTATCACTAAAATCATTGACGTCGAACCGTTGCGCTACCCAATTATGAACGGCAACGACGATTCGGCTATTCTACGTTGGACAGGAAGCGCACCTTATGTATCTCCTTTTGCCACATGGAGACCTGCGGATTGGTATTTTCCGAAGCTCACAAACTTCTTTATTGACAACTTAAGCGAGCGTAGCGACCCTCGTTTGGCTGTTTGGGCAGCAGCAGTAAACGGCGATTATTTTGGTATCCCTAGCGGATATCCTGTCGGACAACCACCTGTTGCAGGCTCTGCCTTGAATACCAACCTCATGTCGGAAGCTTTACTTGGCAACATCATGAACTATGCTGAACTGCAGTTCATTTTGGCAGAAGCTGCGCTAAAAGGATGGATAAGCGCACAGTCGCCACAAGCCTACTACGAACGAGGTGCCATTTCAGCTATTTCCCTCTGGGGATTAGAAGCTCCATCTTTTTATTTAACCTCGGATCTAAATGTTTGGAAAGATTCTTATACAACAGAGCAGAAAATGGAGATGATCCATATACTAAAGTATTACTCGCTGTTTTTTACCGACATGCAATCCTGGTTTGAATTTCGGAGGACAGGATA
The DNA here is from genome assembly GCF_042684745.1 of Sphingobacterium corticis. Lineage (NCBI taxonomy): Bacteria > Pseudomonadati > Bacteroidota > Sphingobacteriia > Sphingobacteriales > Sphingobacteriaceae > Sphingobacterium > Sphingobacterium corticis. The sequence goes on from NZ_JBHUMA010000004.1 coordinate 610,612, forward strand.
TCCCAAGCTGCCCATTCGTTCGGGACATCTTAATGATGGTAGAATGCCTTCCCGCCTGAATTATCCGGTTTATGTACAATCGGCGAACAGAGAAAATTATCAGCAAGCAGTACAAGAACAGGGGCCGGACAATATAAACACCTTAGTTTGGTGGCAAAAACCATAATCGGCACTATGAAACGACATTATTCCATGAAAAATATTAGTACAGGTATTGCGCTTTTAGCGATCGTGCTTTTTAGCATCAGCGCGTGCGAAAAACGAGATTTCGCCGAAGGAACATTGAGTCCGTATATGGCCATACAAGATATCCGACAAATACATAAAGGAGAAGATATACAGCTCACACCAGATAAGTTATCCGAAGCAACCTTTACCTCGGGAACCGTCATCTCCAACCAAAAAAATGGAAACACGCCCGATGGAATGATTGTGATACAACAAACTAGACGAGCTGGAACCCATGGTATAGCTATTCATGTGGGTGAAGTGGCGAACAATTATTCGCTGGGTGACTCGCTAATGATTAACGTGGGGAACAAAACCTTAAAGCGAAATGGCTTTTTATATATTGATGGGGTAAGCGAATCCGACGTGGAAAGAATTGGAAAAAGCAACTCTGCAATTGTACGCACACTTACAGCATCTTTAATCTACCAACGACCAAACGATTTCGAAAGCACATTGGTAAAAGTCTTAGGTGCGGAAGTAACCCCTCGTCCGACGTCGGGCGAAACGATCAGCGGCGTGAAGAAAATATTGAACGGAGCAGATACCCTACACATGCGTGTGCGTTCAGAATCGAACTTCTCTAACCATATTCTGCCGAGAAACATCAACGTTACTGGGGTTCTTCTTGGCGACCCAGATGTAGAAGATCGGATGGCTGTATGGCCACTCGACGCAACATCGATCGACGACATCTCTGACCCGGAAATTCCTGGCAATTTAGGCGATATGCCGCTTGTATTTGCCGGCTATTGTCCGGATCCGGAAGGTACAGATACCAACTATGAATACATCCAACTATTGGCGAATACCGACATTAACTTCGCAGAAATCCCATTTAGTGTAGTAACAACTAACAATGCTGGAGCCAACCAACCGAATGCAGGCGCCGCTCCGGGAGCGGGATGGGCGACCGGTGGAGCTCGTACGCTGAAATTTAATCTTACCGAAGGCTCAGTTAAAAAGGGAGAATTCTTTTACGTTGGCGGACATCAACGCCGAATTAGCGGTGCAAATTCAACCAGCTTATCTGATTTAAATTGGATACGAGCGGTTCCATACGGAACTACGGGCGGAGACGGACTTGGTAACCCAAGCACCAACATTTTAGCAAACACTGGAAATGCCAGTGGCATGGCCCTGTTCGTAGGTACTAATATTAATGAAGCAAGTGTCCCAATAGATTTGGTCATGTTTGGAGGTACAGGTACCGCTACCGTGATTGACTCCATCAATATGTTAGGTTATCGCGTAGCTAATAACGATCACTATAAACCGTTCGAGCAAGCGACAGGTGTAGCACAACCCTTTTTCTCTATGGGCACCAATCAATACCGCATTCCACATTTCTTACCTGGCAATGTAGGATTCTTTATACAATTGGGCGGAACATTCAATACAACGACTAGAAAATGGGACACTCGGCGATCGTATAATCCGCTGAGGTTAACGAAACAATCTGCGGCTAACGAACTGGAAGTCGGCGAATTCGTCACGAAGCAAATAGAATAAGTAATTTCTTTCCAGCAGCAATTTGAAATCCGCGAATATTGATATTATCCGCGGATTTCACATGTTCATAAAGCAATTCAGATTCATCAAAAAAAAAAGGTTAGGTAACAAATATTTCGCTTATAAACAATACGTTGTTCTTACTGTTTAAGTGTTTGTATGGTCAAACATCTACCCAAAAGTATTGCTATTATTGGCTCAGGAGCCAGCGGCGTTGCCTGTTTTATTCAACTTGTACAGAAACATCTTACCCAAGGAAATCCGTTTCCACTATCGATAACGCTATTTGAAAAACGCAAGGAGTTCGGCGACGGACTGGCGTTCGGAACGGGTCAAGAAGGACATTTACTCAATACGAAAGCCGGATTAATGGGCATTTTCCCGCAGGAACGCATGCACTTCGTACAATGGATGCATCAGAATAGCGATCAAATAGAAAAAGAATTTCCGCAAGTAAGTACACACCCAGATAGCTATCCGCCACGCATGCTATATGGAAAATATGTGCAAGCTACGCTCGAGCAATACGAAACTTGGGCGAAAGAAAACGGTATTCAAGTTAAGAAAATCGCTAGTGAAGTGATCGCTGCGGATGTTGTAGCAAACAATCGAGCGGAACTTGTTACGCAAGATAAGCAGAAGGTGGCTGTCGATTTCGCGATTTTGGCTACGGGAAATCCAGAATCTTCTACATTCGCAAAACTGAAAGATGTCAAAAACTTCTTTTGCTCGCCATGGCCGACCAGCCGATTGCTGAAGGAAATCAAAGATAAAAATACGCGGGTTAGCATTGTGGGCAGTAGCCTAACCGCGATCGACGCGCTCATTACTTTAGTAGATAACGGCCACGAAGGTCCGATTCAATTCTTTTCGCTAACTGGATTGCTTCCCGGTGTTCAAACTCCTTCAGAAATTCCGTACGAAAGAAAGGTTCTTACGCTGAGTAATATTCGGCGAATCATCCGTGAAGAACAACGTACGCTCCGCGTCATCGATCTGATTCGACTTTTCCGATCGGAAGTAGTTAGCACATTGGAAAAACAGATCAATTGGTCGGATGAAGACCGCATCGACAAAGATCAATTGGCATTGCTGGAGCAGGATGTAAAAGATGCAACCTCAGGCGGCAACCTTTTTCAAACTATTTTGTATTCGCTTCGCGAAGATTCCTACAAAATTTGGCGACTGCTCCCTCCTGATCAAAAAACGCTTTTCGGAAAATGGGTAAAACCTCATTTTGACATCTACCGCCATGCTATTCCACTAGAAAATGGCTTGAAGATTCAGGAAATTTTACGTTCTGGACAATTAACGATCATCGGACATACCGACGATATCGAATGGCAAGATGATCATTTTGTATTGAAGAAAGCAGATGGCAGTTCTTATGAAGCCGATTATGTCATTAATGCTTCCGGACCTTCCAGCGATATTGAAAAAATGGCGGATCAGCCGATCCTTCCTGATTTGCTATCCAAGAAACATATCGCGGAACATCCAATTTCGGGTGTACTTGCGGATTTGAATACGATGCGAATTTGGACTTCCGAAACAGACAAGTTGTCTCCGTTTTACGTGATTGGCCATCAATTGGCAGGATCACAATTGGACATCAACTCGCTTTGGTTTAATGTGGAACAAGCCGATCTACTCACAGACGATTTATTAAAGCAATTAGGCCATGGACATCATTAAGGAACTGGCGACGCGCGTATTGCCGCTATATGGATTTATTCTCGTCGGCTGGTTTGCGCACGCGAAATGGAATTTGCAAAGCAAATGGATTTCCAAAGCCTTGCTTTACGTGTTGATTCCAATACTAATTATTGAAAATTTGCTCAAAGCCGATTTAGCAGAAACTGCCATCTCTGGATCGATGATCTTTTTATTGGCTTTAGCTATGAATATTCCTGCAATCATTACGCAGAAAAAAATCGCTACGGACTACGACGGAAGTTTGTTGAAAGGAGCCTTTTCTTATTATAACATTGGTTGGTTTGGTATTCCGGTGGTGATGGCGCTATTTGGTGAGGAACAGATGCCATTGATCATTTCCGCTTACGTTGGAAACGCACTTTATGGCGATACGGTTGGTTTCTATCTGATGTCGCGAACCAAAGACGTTCCTACAAAAACAGCGATTAAAAAGGTTTTTCAAATCCCAGCAATTTATGCCTGTGCAGTCGCTATCGGTCTTAACCTAGCATCGGTAGAAGTTCCAGAAGCTGTAGAACCGGTCGGCCACGTAGTTAGTTGGTTGGTTTCCGCGTTGGGTATGCTTATCATCGGTGTTACGCTGGGAGGCATCGACTTCAAGAAAGTGGCCTATAAAACGTTTAGCAAAATTCTTGGCATGCGCTATGTAGCTGGCGCAATCTTTTTGGCTTTATTGGTATTTGCAGAATCGCAATGGATCGGAACATTAGAGGAAGAGCAGTCTATGCTCATGCTATTAATGGCTAGCTTCCCAATCGCGGCCAACTTAGTTGTTTTTGCATCTTTCCTTGAAACGGAAGAAGAAAATGCTGCCTTATTGGTCGGTATATCGTCGATTGTATCACTAATCTTAGTTCCGCTGGTTAGTATTTTATTGTTCTAAACAGAAAAATTCACAACTCAATGGGTGGATTCTACCGCTCATATACTATTAATTCGTACAGCAACATCAGGAGCTTAATTTCGATTAAATTCCTTTTATATGTGCAGATTATTAACCATAATTTTATTTCTCGAAGCCGCAATTTGCTTCGGACAAAATCATGAAAACGTTATTATTGGAGGGCGTGTTACCAACAAGAAGAATCAGGCAATAGCTGGCGCGAATGTTTTTGCAGTTGGTAGCTATGATGGAGCAACAACGGACAGGTTAGGTAAATTTTCATTCTCAACAGTAAAAACCGACACCATTAATTTGCAAGTTACCGCGTTCGGCTATAGCCCGATTACGGTTCCTTTACGTTCCTTTCCACAAAACGACATTCGAATAACACTTACTGCCAGCGAAAACAATATAGAAGAAGTAGTCGTGAAAGCGGGGGAATTTAGGCTAGGAAATCAACAAAACGCCGCACTTACTGCATTAGATATTGTCACTACGGCTGGTAGCATGGGAAATATCATCGCTGCGCTAGAAACATTGCCCGGCGCACAAGTTGCCGGCGAAAACGGAAGATTGATGGTCCGCGGAGGTGATCCGCACGAAACGCAAACCTACATCAACGGCATCCGCGTTGGCCAACCGTATACGGTTTCAGGAAATAACTTACCTGTGCGTGGTCGGTTTTCACCGATGCTATTCCAAGGAACCAACTTCTCCACAGGTGCGTATTCTGCAGAATTTGGAAATGCTTTATCCAGCATTTTAAACCTGAAGACCGCCAAAGAACCCGATGAAGCAAAAACTGATTTATCTATTTCCGCGATTGGAATTGGCGCGGGACATACATCGAGATTGAACGAAAAATCTTCTTTAGCATTCAATGCGAACTATATTTCTTTGGCGCCCTTTGCAAAAATTATCAAGCAAAATATGGATTGGACAAATCCGTATCAACAGTGGAGCGGGGAAGCGATTTATCGACAACGTTCCGAAAAACAAGCTTTGAATATTTACGCTTCCTTCGCTGGCGAACGGTTAGGATTCCGTGATGATCATATCGATTATGGTCAAAACGTAGAAACAAATATCCGCTCTTCAAACTATTACACCAACGCCAATTACACGAAATATTTAGCGAATAATTGGAAATGGGATTCCGGTTTTGGACTTGGCTATTTTGAGCGCGATTTACATTTCAGCACCTTCGAGATCCCAACTGCAGCAACGGATTTACACATCAAAAACAAGTTTCAGAAGAATGTAAATAGTTCGCTACGTTATTTCTTCGGGATCGATTATTTCTACCAAAATTACAAAGAACGATTTTCATCGCCCGAATATGTTACGCCCCGTTATGGTTTTGCGAACCATCTTGCTGCGGGCTACGGCGAGGTTTCGTATCACATTTTCGATCGTTTGCATGCCGATGCGGGCTTGCGTTATACGGTCCATACGCAAACGCGCGATTATCTAGAACCGCGGGCTGCGCTTACATTCATCGCCGACAAAAAACATTCTGCTTCGCTTTCTTATGGACTTTTTCACCAACAACCTACGGAAGATATTCAAAAGTTTGATCCTGAATTGCCTTGGCAATCTGCCCAGCACACGATTTTACAATACAGCTACGCGGATGTCGGCAAACAACTTCGGGTAGAATTGTTTCACAAATCTTATGACCGATTGGTTCGCTTTGAACGTGGTGATCCGACCTTTTCTCGCAACTACGCAACAGACGGTTACGGAAAAGTGAACGGATTGGATGTATTTTGGCGCGACAGCCGTTCCATCCAAAACCTACAATATTGGCTTTCTTATTCATGGACTAATGCGCGTAAGCTGGAAAAAGATTATGAGCGTGAAGTGCAACCTCCGTATGTTGCGGAACATTACGCTTCGCTGGTGGCCAAATACTGGATTGGCGCTTGGCGCTCTCAGGTTGGCATCACAAATACATTTATTTCCGGACGACCATATCATGATCTCAACCAACCGGGATACGTTCAATCTTACACACGTCCGATCAATACATTGTCGGCCAACTGGTCGTACCTGATTAGCCAACAGAAAATTATACATATTGCGGTATCCAACTTGCTCGGCAACGAGCCAATTTTCGGTTATCAATATGCACAACGCAGAAATAATACGGGCACATTTGACCGACAAGCTTTAACACCGACTACCAAACGCTTTGTGTTCATCGGCTTCTTTTGGACAATCAGTAACAATAAAAAGGATAATCAGTTGGATAATTTGTAATGGTGTTAGGTGTTGGAAACGTGACGTTGTTACGAAATCGACACTTGTCAAACTTCAGCTCAACAGCCACTAACTTCTCTATTTTTCAAAATTTTTATCAAGAAAAGTTTGAAACCGCTACAATTCATCTATATTTTTCGACAGTTCATCTCATCTATTTTCATCATCTAAGACCATCTCCCTAACTTCCATCAACATTAAATACTAAACATTATGAAAACATTTTTTATTGCCTTATCGCTGATCATGTGCCAACTCGCATTTGCACAAAATTCATATGAAAAAGCCATGACCGAAGCAATGCAACTTTGGGAAGCTGGAAAAACTGATGAAGCAGCCGCAAAGTTTGAACGAATCGCATCTGTGGAAAAAAAGAATTGGTTGCCGGCATATTATCAATCCTTGGCTTACATCACGAAATCATTTCCTTTACAGGATCAAACCAAACGCATGGAATTATTGCAAAAAGCAACATCAATCATCAACGAAAAGCAAACCCTGGGTTCGGAATCGGAATGGCTCGTGCTGAAAGCATTTGTATTAACATCCGAAATGATTACCGATCCGATGAATAACGCGCAAAAACTTTCTCCAAAGATCATAGCCACATACAAAAAGGCCATTCAGGCAGACCCCGAAAATCCGCGAGCCATAGCTGGTTTAGCGGAATTTCAAATACAATCCAAAAGGTTTACCGGAGGACAAACCGAACAAGATTACAAGGATTTGGAAAAAGCATTATCTTTATACGACAAAGACAAAACCAAAGGAGCATTTTATCCATCCTGGGGGAAAGACCGAACGGAAAAAATGTTAACAAAATAACCGAACACCATGCGTATCACTATCGCGAAGTCCATTCCTGACCTATTCTTTTCGCTGCTATTTGGCTTGGTAATCATGCTGGTCATTTCCATGATTGAGTGCGGATGCAGTCTGATTAATATCCCCGTGCAATGGCTACTTTTTACGCTACTATTGAGCGCCTCGTTGTACATACTAAATCATCGCGTTGCTATATGGATACAGCATTATTTCGAAAATCGCTTTCACCGTTTTTTAGTCTATCTATTAATCAATCCTGCACTTACTGCCATTACTTTATTTATCATCAGGTATTTGATTTTCGGCACGAAAACGCAATATAATCCAATCCTATTTTTTCAATTGGAATCATCTGGAACATATATTTTCGGCGCAATCGTATCGATTGTTACAGGAGGTAGTTTCTATGCTATTAATGCTATAAAAGCAATGAAGGATGAACAAATCGAAAAGGAAAAGGCCAAATCAAGCTTATCAGAGGCAAAATTTATCAACTTAAAAAACCAAATCGATCCTCATTTTTTGTTTAACAGCTTGAACGTTTTGAGCGGACTTATTGAAGAGGATACCGTGAAAGCATCTCGATACACAAGCAGTCTTTCATCTCTTTACAGGAATGTGTTGACGCAAAAAGATAAAGAGCTGGTGCCGATAGCAGAGGAGCTGCAACTTTGTAAGGAATACCTGTATTTATTGCAAATCCGTTTTGAGGATGCGCTGAATTATATAATTTCGGCAGATTTGGAACAGAAACAATCTGTTGTTGTACCCCTATGCTTGCAGCTACTTTTAGAAAACGCAATTAAACATAACGAAGCTTCTGACTTACATCCATTGCTCATTCGAATGTATTCTAAGGATGGTTATTTGATCGTCGAAAACAATCTGCAACCGCGAAAATCGTTTGTTGAATCGAATAATACAGGATTGGCCATCATTACAGAACGATACAAAAGCTATAGCAAGCTTCCCGTAATTGTTGAGTCTGATGAATATATTTTCCACGTAGCATTACCTCTAATTTTGAATCCCCAAACTCCGTAAATTATGCAATTACTTATAATCGAAGATGAAAAGCCAGCGGCGAGATTGCTACAACGTAAATTGCAAAAATTGGGTTATCAACAGATTAATTCTGTACATTCCGTTGCGGAAGCCGATAGTTGGTTGAGGGAAAACCATGCTCCCGAACTAATATTTATGGATATTCAGCTTTCTGATGGAACAGCTTTCGATCTGTTAGGAAAACGCACAATTCCTTCGGCGATAATCTTTACAACTGCTTTCGATGAATATACATTGCGTGCGTTCAAGGAAAATAGTGTGGATTATTTGCTAAAACCAATCAATGAAGATGAACTGGCACAAGCGATAAATAAATATGTATTACGAAAAAATCCAGCCTACAATATCAACGCCATAAAAGCGCTTTTAACTTCAAGCGAACCGAATTATAAAGATCGATTTACCGTTAAAATCGGTCAATCGATCCGTATAATTACTCAAAGGGATATAGTTTGCTTTTACAGTGCGAACGGAGGCACATACGCCCGAACTGACAATGGTCACGATTACCTAATCGACTTCACCTTAGATGAGCTCTCGAAATTGCTGGATCCGAAAGCATTCTTTAGAATCAACCGCAGCCACATTATCCACCTCCCAGCCATCAAAGATATTTCCTTGCATTCCAACTCGCGCCTAAAAATCAACTTGCAGAATTACAATTCGGAAGATTCGATAGTGAGCCGCGAACGGGTGGGTAGTTTTAAGGAGTGGTTGGGGTGATAATGAACTGAATTCAAATAATTACATCTGTATAAAGTTCATTGTCAAACCAGTTGTATCAATGCTGCTATCGCTGATCCAACGCTTCGGCGCGATCACTATTTTTTCCTCATTACTGTTTAACCAAGCTGCCCACCAGCTAAAGCTACTATTCGATATAACTTGATGTTGACAATTACTCATTAACTGCATGTCAATGTAGCTATTTCCACCTAAATTCCAATCGATGAAGTGAACATTCAAACCGTCAAAGTGATTCTTACACCACTCAGAGTCGTCCGAAAAGAAAAAGAATACTGGATTTGCTATTTGAGAGCGCAAATAATTTACTCCTCTAGTGAAATAATCTAAATCGCAAACATTTCCTAACAGAGGGTCTTTCAAATAATCCCCTCGTCTAACGTGAACTCCTACGCTATTAGAATTCTTTATTGTTTGGTACAAAATTTTGTTTCGTTTACCCTTCAATGGAGGGAAATTAAAAACCTCTCGTACTGTGGTTTTTATATGGGAAAAATAATCTTCATGTTGCCAATATCCCCAATAATATGCAAAACCAGGGTTGGTCAAATGATGTGGTTGAAAAGAAAATAGCGGTTGTTCTTGGACAAATGATTTTCTTGATTTCATTAATCTACGCTGTAAGCGAAGAAATAAACTATCTCGCTTGGACTTAATCAGGAGTCGACGCTCGCTTTCTTTTACTTTGTTCAACGAAATTTTAAAAACTGTTTCGAGTTCAAGGCCATTATGCAATTCATAGCGACTAAAATCATCAACATCTACCTTGACGTTGTGCCCTTGATCCTTCAGAGCTAGAAAAAAGGCATACTGAAACATTTGATTTCCCAAGCCTCCTAAAATTTTCACCACCTTCAATCTTCTTTGCGGAGGTAATAACGACTTTAATAAGACTTTTAACATTTGCTTTTTTGTGAAGTAATTAATTTTAAAACCGGGTAATGAAAACAATCCAATTAGTGCCCTATTAGGCGCCCTTGTCATCAAAATCTCTAGCCACATTTGGTAGATATTTTTATTAAAAACTTCTATTTTGTACACTGTCAACCTTTGATTAACCTCTATTAGTTCGCAGAAAAGATTTCGATACATGTCTAAACCCAGCGTATTAGGCATGCGATAATAAGTCAGCATTTTTGCCTTATCCAAATAATTAGCGATACCAAAATCCTTCAAATGTCTTCCACGCAACTCGGTCAACATATTGTAGACATCCTTATATCTACTTCGAGTTACATTATCAGAATGTCTACGGTATTCGACTAAATAATCTGGGACGTTATCAACTTCGCAGAAGTTGGAAATGTTAATATACAATGCCAAATCCTCTACAACTGGAATCCTCATATTAGGATATCCATTTACGCGTCGAAATATATCCATTCGCATCATCACACTAGAGTGTGTAAATGGATTATCGAAAAATAATTGAGTTTTAGCTTCATCGGGACCAACTACACGCTCTGGAATACTCCCATACCTTTTCCCGAATTCATCAATAATGTAAGCTTGTCCGCCTAACAACCCCAACTGCGGACGAAGGGAAAACTCCTTTAATTGAATGGAAAGCCGATCTGGTAACGCGATGTCGTCCCCGTCAAGCACAGCTAGGAATTTGCCTTTCGCATGCTTGAGGGCCAAGTTTCTCGAGTAAACAATTCCTTTGTTTTCTTTATTGGTAATAATTCTTATTCTATCGTCTTTAAGTTGGCCTAAAATACTAGCCGTGTTGTCATTTGAGCCATCGTCAATGATAATGAGCTCAAAATTTTCAAAAGACTGATTTAGGACACTTTGTACCGATTTAGCTATAAATCTCGCGTTGTTATAAGTAGTTATAAATACGGTTACATGCGGAATCTCATTATGTGACGTAGACATTCTTATTTGTTTAAAATCAGTCGACGATAATTTTCTATGAAGGCACTTTTTGAAAATTCGCCAGCGACTTTCTTTACGACTTTCTTAGAAAACGATTGTAAAATAGTTTGGTTCTCAAAAACGTAAGTTATCTTGTCAACAAAATCTAAAACCATAGCATCTTCTTTCAAGCTACCGTCTATGATAAATCCTGTCTCCGACTGTTCCCCCACATGATATGGGATCTCTCCAACTCCTGTGGAAATTGGAACCACTCCATAAGACATACCTTCTAATATTACCATCGGGAGCCCTTCAAATACCGATGTTACTAATAATACATGTGCCTCTTTGTAAAAGGTTCCGAGCTTTTGTTTGTCTGACACTCTGCCGGCAAGTGTCACATTTGGTGTCACTTGATTCCCAAATTCTTCAAAATCTCCTACCATGGTGAAATGAAACGGCATATTTTTTTCAAACGCTTTCTTCGCAATATCAACAAACATACGGGGACGCTTTTCCCATCCATTTCGCGAAACAAACAAAATATTCAAGGTTTTAGTTGGATACCTCCTACTATCATTAAAGTTGACCAACGGTACAGCGTTGGGGATTACAACAACCCTTTCGTTCAGATAATCCGGCAAACCAAATCTTTTATAAAAGCCTATTGTCAATTCCCTTTGTTTATTTCCCAAAACAACCCTATTATCTAGTTGGTTGACATATGGGAGCGTTCTGTGTTCCGTATCTCCGACAACATCTCCCCGGTAGGTATGTATTAAATCTATCTTTCTGATTTTATCGTCCAGAAAGGGTGCCATCAAATCAAAAAATGGGCTGTTGCAAGTGAATATTGTTAGATTACCTTTTCTATTTAAGATACGTGCGACCCTTTTCGCTACAAATTTCCTAAACGACTTTTTTGATCCAAGTCGTATCAATTCTATTAACTCCGCCGACTTTTGGTATTCGGATTTCAAATCCTGATTGTGCGACATTTCCGTCAGTATACAAACTGGAAACTGATCTTTAACTGCATTTAAAATATCAGCGTGAACCTGCTCTCCCCCCCCAGTATGATAAAAAGGAAAAAAAAAGATGATGTTACTCTCAATTTTATTAATTCTACCAATTATATGCGGGTACATAATAACTGATTTGACGGTATGGAATAGCTTCCTCATTTTTTCTTTATACATCAAGAAATACTATTATTTTTCTATAATAAAAGAATTAGTGACACTTATAATATGGCTAAATAGGGTAAAGTGATCTAGATGTAATCCCCATAATTTAACACATATTTAATCCAGTTTACGAATTCATATTTCCGCAAAATATCCTTACTAACTAAAACCATAGGGGTGTTTAAAAATTCCGCAAGATTATCGACATCCCCGTCATTCCAAATGAAGATGTTTTCAGGCCGATAAAAATCGTAAAACTTTACCATCGCGTTTGTGGTTACTAATTTCTTGCCATAACCAAGAGCTTCAAATGTACGGAACGACAGCCCCATGTGATCTTTACTGACAACGTCCACCAATACATCAGCACTCCACACCATAGGTAACATATCGTAATAATTAACGATTTTATCAATTACATCCATCCCGTTTCTTTCGATCACTTTTCTGCCGCTCTTCGAGTGGCTAAAGAAAAGGAATTTGTCGTCAAACCCTATACTATTAAATGCATCCTTTATTTGCTTAATTTTTGCCATTCGTTCTGCTTCATAACCTCCAATAAAAAACGCTGACCGGAAACTTTTATTTAAAGCCTTGCCATTACATTCATCGGCAGAACTTGGATCTATATAAAAATTGGTTAATGGTAAGAAACTAGGTTTCATATCATCTGGGTCAAAAACAAAAAACCTGTCGAAATAATTCAACCTTTTTTCGTCTACAGGGTATCTGCTAAAACCATCCCATTGGTAACCAATCATGCTGGAAGTGCGCGAACTTAAAAGCTCGAACAGCTCGATTGGAAACATATCTGGACGGATAAACAAAACATAATCGTAAGAATTTTCTAATTTGGGCAAATCCTCCAAGACTAATTTTTCCCGAAACTTCTGGATGAGCTCCTGCTTGTGGGCGTAATCATTTAAACATATCTTTCTAAAAGTGTTATACACCCTCTGCCAAACGCTACTGTATTTGAATTTTGACATGGAATCCAGAGAACATATTGTCACATCAAAACCTAAATTGGTCAGTTGAATTCTAAAAACCTCTTCAAAGCCATTATTTTTTGGCAAGGCTAGAAAAATTTTTTTACCATCAAAAATTGGCATTGTTGTATTTATTTTAGTGCTGGCTAAAGTTACGCTTCGCGCAAAAGAAAATATTCAGCTATTATTTGCCAGCATTAATTTGACTCTGAACATTCTTCGGAAGATTAATTTCCTTATAAGACCCAAAGTCAAATACATATTTTATCCAATTAAGGAATGTGTACTTATTCCTAATTTGACTTTGTACAACAAAGATAGGCTTTTCCAAGAAATCACTTAAATCCTTCGCATTGCTACCATCCCATACGAATATATTATTTGGGTGGTAGAAATCATATTGCTTTATGGATGAATTCGTTGTTATTAGTTTTTTCGATAACGACAAAGATTCAAATACACGAAATGACAAACCTTGGTGCCCTTCAACGCAGATATCAATTATTATGTCAGCGTTAACAACATTTCTTATATTCTCTAAATAACTTATTTCTTTCCTGAGAACACCGAAACCGTTAATTTGAATCTCTTTGTCTTGCTTTTTGTTTCGTTTAGAAGATACGAATATGAATTCACACTTAATTTTATGCATCTCCAACAACCGTTTAAGTTCGATCGATTGTCGAAAACGAGCAGGATCATAGGAACTTAAGAAAAAAGCAGATTTTTCAATTTCGTTCGATCCGCTAACTGACGGATAAAGACTACCGGCACAAAAGTTGGTTAAAGGCAATAAATTATCGGAAAGATCAGTCTCATCGAACACGAAGAATCTATCAAACTTTTCAATATATAAATTAACCTCATTATATCGTGATAGACCATCCCATTGGTATGCTGACATACAAGCCGTCTTTTCTCGAACAGACTCAACAAAACTTAAAGGAAACATGTCTGGACGCACAAACAGCGCATAGTCAAACGAATCGTACTTACGTAATTCCTCCGCCAAAACAGATGAGTTCCATTTTTCTATTAGTTTTCGCTTGTACAGGTAATCTCTATAAAATATTTTTCGTAAAAAATTACCTATCCTTTGTAGAAAACTTGCGTACCGAAACGAATCTATTGAAGGTGAAAAATCTTTAACGTCGAAGCCCACTTCAGACAACTCTTTAGCAAACAAATTGTTAAAGCCAAAGTGCGGAGGTGCTGCTAATAGAACGCGTTTTCCTTGAAATTCTCTCATACATCTGAGATGTTGATTTAGATTGCACAAAACTTACCGTTAGTCAAAAATCTTTTTCTTCTATACAACGAAGTAACCTCCTAAACCGCGACATCGGCTCATCCTCTAAGTAGGTCAACTTGTGGATATGTGTTGTAGCCAAAAGTTCAGTTACTGTGGAAACATTCTCGTGTCCGTCTACCAACATCCTCAACAAGTGTGAGTAAGTATCAGACTCCACAAAAGGTTTCGCCTGTTGCAGACGACCGGTAATAAGTTCGTGATATAATATCTGTAAAATAAAATAATGCCGAATTCTAGTCTGTGTTTTCCAATAATAAAGTAAAATAGCCAGCAATACGCTCACCAATTCGTTATTGGATTTCGCGAACATGATGCTCGTTAACATCCTCACTTTGAAATCGGGATCAGATGACCAATACTTCATATCGGTACTTGGCCAGTTGGATTCATCAAAAACTTTGTCGTCGCGTTGGAAGACAAAGAAATCCATTTCAAAATAACGTTTTGGCAACGCCCCTGTTAGTAAAATCGTTGCATCAATCCAAACTCCGCCGTATTTAGCTAGTAAAGCTAAGCGCAAAAGATCGGAGAAAAATACCCTTTTAAACTTCGGTTCACCAACTTCTTTCCAAACATAATCAGGAAAGTCAATGTAATCCTGAATTGTGCTATCATCCAGACGGATGATAGTATAATCGCTACAGTATTTATCTACGGAAGAAAAACAAATTTTCACCAGTTCTGGCAATTCGCCACTCATACCTTGCCCCCAATACTGCCAAACTACGGTTTTACCTTTCAAATCGGCTTTTGCCTTGATTTCATCGATCGGCAAATTACCTGCGAAATATTTATCGATAATTGGGTTCCAAAAACGAGCAATTTTATCCTGCTTTCTACGAATAAGCTTACGTTTCCCTAACGCCCATATCTTTTTCGACAAAACACCATTAGCAAAGAAATTTTTGACCTTTTTCATGCAGGAAATTTAGAATAAAGATGAAAGAATAAGTTAAATATTCCAAACCTCGGCTGCTAACCAAAAATCTTCCTCAACAAATAAGCAAATCTACCCGTATCGATTCCCGGAATTTTCAGGTTGTGCTTGCGAGAGAATTCTTTACGGAAAGCTTTGGCGTGCGACCAGTCCAAACGTCGTTTTTCGCGGTGCGCTTTATCCTTTTTGTTCATGATCGAGTTTTCACGATGGTAATACAAGTATTCCGCTCCGGGAACGACGACCACGCTTTCCGCATAATAAACTGCAGGTAGGGAGAACGTTAAATCCTCAATAAAGCGACCTTCTTCGAAACGAAGACCCTGCTGCTTAATAAAATCAAGACGAAACAGATAGCGCCAAACATAACCCCATTTCCCGACGAATGTTGCTTTCAGCTTATCCTGCGTATCATGATAAAGCGCACGCTTTTTAAACTTCCAGGTTTTAAAACTGTGCTTTTCGTTGACCATCCCGCCGCAAGCAATATCTGCATTGGTTTCTACTACAGCTGCCGCCATTTGCTCGTAATATTCCAAATTAATACCATCGTCAACATCCATGAAATGAATGTATTCGCCCGATGCAGCATCAATTCCCGTGTTTCTTGCCGCCGACAATCCACGATTCTCAGCCAAACGAATCATTTTCACTGGATACTGCAGCGCAATTTGTCCCGACCGATCGGAAGACCCATCGTCGACCACGATGATTTCGAGGTTCTTATACGTTTGGGCAAACATGGTATCCAAACAACTTTTGACATATTGTTCCCCATTGTAAACAGGTATAACAACCGAAATCAAAGGTCCTTGTGTCATAAAGGAAATACTAAATTATACGGATAATAGATCTGACCGCTCGAAAGCCGATTGTTCTGGCAAGATACTTTCGAAGGCATCCCGGATGTCCGACATCGTTTGATCAAAATTTGGCATGTGTTCGTTATCATTTAGACATACCAACTTATATTTTTGTTCGCGAATTGCGGAGGTAGCTTTCTTAGAACGAAACAGCAAAGGAAACATTTTCGTATCCTGATAGGTGTTGTACGAATCGAAATTGGATTGACATATTTGCCAAGTGCGAAACAATTCCTGCGTAAAATCTTCGGGCGAGCGAAATTTGTGTTTCGACATAGCAGAAAGTTCCGCTTCCGCGTAATCCCAAACCTCCTTAAAAGTGGATTTGGTATAGGGTTGTGCATTATGCGGCGTGCGCAACGTGATAAATTTATTGTACCAAGAAAGCAAACGCGTCAACCTTCCTTTACTTCCATAGCTCGGATCAAACCACTTATCGTGATCGCGCTTCATCACTGTCGGTTTATCAAATCGCTGATTGATCAACCGAATATTGTTCTTCAAACATTTGCTCCATAAAGACATGCCCATGTTCATGCGAAAAGCGGCGATATCTTGCGGAACACCGTTTCTAAAGAAGCGCTCGGGAGCAAGACGATCAATGATAAAGAAATCGTCGTTGAAGTAAACAAAATTCTCCGCCAAATCTGGAATGCGATGCAAATGCACTTCCAAAACGCTGGAATTAAACAAAGGCAGGAACTCCTTTGGAATATAATCTTCGTGGTGAACGAGATTGAGCTTAGGGTGATTGGCGTCCAACCATTCTGGCTTTTGACCACAAGTTACGAAGTGAATTTTCCTCACCCACGGCGCAAACTTTTCTACTCCACGAAACCAGTATTTTAGCAAACCGTGATCACGAAACCGAGCTTCAGAAACTTCGTTCTTCGCATTGTTGATCTTTCCGGAATGCTGGGCAAAGCTTTCTTGCCATATCGGATCGTTCATATCGACCCATGTGATCACAAAATCTATGTCCATACCGCCCTCCTATCTATCTCTTTTTTTGGAGTGCACTAAGATAGAGATTTTCCGTCACATGTATTCTAAGCCGTAGAAATAATGCCTATATTCGTTGTTCAACAAATGGAACGGATTTCTTAATGAACGGGCAGCCAAAACGTATTTTAATTACCGGAGCCGCAGGATTTTTGGGTTCGCACTTGAGCGACCGATTTATTCAAGAAGGTTATCAGGTAATTGGTATGGACAACTTGATTACAGGAAGTTTGCGCAACATCGAACATCTTTTCAAGCTGCCAAACTTCGAATTCTATCACCACGACGTTTCTAAGTTCGTACACGTTCCCGGGCATTTGGATTACATTCTGCACTTTGCTTCGCCGGCAAGTCCAATTGACTACTTGCGGATCCCTATCCAAACTTTGAAGGTTGGATCACTCGGTACGCACAATTTGTTAGGTTTAGCAAAATCGAAAAAAGCACGAATTTTGGTCGCATCAACTTCCGAAGTTTATGGCGATCCTTTAGTTTCGCCGCAGGCGGAAAGCTACTGGGGAAATGTTAATCCGGTCGGCCCACGCGGAGTTTATGATGAAGCAAAACGTTTTCAGGAAGCCATGACAATGGCGTATCATAATTTCCACGGTGTGGAAACACGTATCGTCAGAATCTTCAACACGTTTGGCCCGCGCATGCGATTAAACGATGGTCGAGCATTGCCGACATTTATTGCCCAAGCGCTACAAAATGAGGACTTGACCGTATTTGGCAATGGGCAACAAACGCGCTCCTTTTGCTATGTCGATGATCAGGTCGAAGGGATATTCCGCTTGCTACATGCGGAATACGCCGAACCGGTAAACATTGGAAACCCCGACGAGATCACGGTAGAACAGATGGCAAAGGAAATCATCTCACTTACCAATAGCTCTTCCAAATTGACGTATGGGGAGTTGCCTGTGGATGACCCCAAACAACGCCGTCCCGATATCCGTTTAGCAAAAGAGCTTTTGAATTGGCAACCTGCGTTTTCGCGTTTGCAAGGTTTAGAAAAAACAATTGCCTACTATCAGGCATTAGATAAAATAGATTTAAAAGAAACGACTCAAATATATTTCAAAGAAAATGCATAAGATATTAGTCACCGGGGGTACCGGATTCATTGGTTCGCACACCGTAGTAGAATTATTTCAGGCAGGTTATACACCCATCATTGTCGACAACCTTTCCAATTCGAGTATTCAGATGCTGGATCAGATCGAAAAGATAATTGGCCAACGTCCGGAATTTCATCAATTCGACTTATGCGATGAAGCAGCGACTAAGAAATTCGTAGAGAGCAATCCAGATATCAAAGGCGTTATTCATTTTGCAGCGTCGAAAGCAGTCGGCGAATCGGTAGTAAAACCGTTGAAATATTACCACAATAACTTCTTTTCGTTGATCAACTTGTTGAATGCTTACCAAGGTAAACCAATCAACTTCGTATTCTCATCAAGCTGCACCGTTTATGGACAACCTGATATTCTTCCTGTTTCTGAATCTGCACCAGTGAAGACTGCGGAATCACCCTACGGCAATACGAAACAAATTGCAGAAGAAATTTTAAGCGAAACGGCTAATGCGTATGATAATTATCAAATCATTTCGCTTCGGTATTTTAACCCTGTTGGAGCACACGCTTCTGCCTTGATCGGAGAGTTGCCAATCGGAGTTCCACAGAACTTAGTTCCTTTTATCACACAAACGGCAATCGGAAAACGTGAAAAACTGACGGTATTTGGTGGAGATTATGACACCGTAGATGGTTCTTGTGTCCGCGATTATATTCACGTAGTGGATTTAGCCAAAGCGCATGTTGCGGCTATTAAATTGCTAGAAAAAGGAAATCCCGATGGAAAATACGACGTGTTTAATATCGGTACCGGAAATGGCTACTCTGTTATTGAAGCGATCAAGGCATTTGAAAATGCGTCAGGACAAAAATTGAATTATGAAGTCGGGCCACGTCGCGATGGCGATATCGTGAAGGTTTGGGGAGATGTCTCTAAATCGACTGCTAAACTGGGTTGGACAGCACAACTCGGAATCGATGAGATGATGGCGTCCGCATGGGAATGGGAAAAATATATTCAAGAAAATCCTTTAGCCGAATAAACGTTATACTTTCATGTCTGTACACCAGCAACCAGAACTGAAAGCCGCTATATTAGGTTTGCCCGATAAGGAAAAGGACAAACTGCTAATCCGTTTGATCAACAAAGATAAGATGTTGATCAAACGCTTACATTTCCAACTATTGGAAGATGAGGCAGATTTATCCGATCGGATTGACGACCTGCGCGAAAGATTAACTCAACTTTTTGAGTTATCTACCAAATCCATTCGCAATCAAGCGCATCAAAGCAATATCATTGGCTTAACGAAGTTGATTCGCCAAGCAAACGGCATGGTCAACGAACATGAGAAAATCACCAAGCACAAACTCAGCGAAATAGAATTTCGAATTCTGATTTTACAACAATCTTTTGAGCATTTTTCGGTAGTTATTTCCCGAGAAGATCTCGCGGCGAGCAGAAAATTACATCAGTATATCGCAGGCCGTATTAAGTACATTATTGGTCATGCCAATAAATTGCATGAAGATTTGCGTTTTGACTATCAGGACGATATTCAAACACTTCTGCAAGCAAGCTATGAAACTTCCATCGGAAACTGCTTGAAGCAACATAAAATTTCAAAGGATTGGTGGTGATCCTGTGCAAAAACCAATTATTTCGTAAAACTAAATTCAACCCGTATGAGCTATGTAGCGCGAATACTACATCGATCAAAATAGAGAACTATTTATTTAAAGCTATGAATATCTTTGTCTTGAAATATGTGCGGATAGTAAACCGACAAAATCTAACATTATTCGCTGATTTTTTTGAAAAGATAACTACTGAATCCAACAATAATATCCGATAACAATGAAATATTATTTTACTTTCCTTTTGGCAGTTGTGGCGAGCTTGTCCGCATCGGCTCAGTCTTTCGAAATACGTCGTGACACATCTGTAACCACGACGACTGACAAGTTCGAGGTTGAAACAAATCGTTTTTGGCGAAATTGGTTTATAGGTGCTTCAACTGGAGCGCAATTATACTATGGCGACCACAACAAACAGATGGAATTGGGAGATCGTATCACCCCGGCATTTGAGTTTTACGTAGGGAAATTTTTCACTCCGGTTCTTGGACTTAGACTTGGAATTAATGGTTTTAAAGCAAATGGACTAACACAAAACGGCAGTTATGTGGTCGGTCCGTATGATAAACTGCCGTGGGAAGGATATTGGCTGGAGCGACAAGAATTAAATTTCATCAACATCAGTCAAGATGTTGGTGTGAATATACAAAATTTGTTTAGTGGCTATAAGCCGGAAGGTCGTTTTTACGAGCTAATTGCATATGGTGGTCTTGGGATTATGATGATTACTAAAAATAGAGACAAAACAGATGCTGGTGGTGGCCGAGAGTTGAGTGCAAATATTGGAGTAACCAATCAGTTTCGTCTAAGCAAAGCGCTAAGACTTACCGTCGAAGCACGCGCCTCCATGATTGGCGACAATTTTGATGGCGAAAATGGTAATCGTTTAAACGATGGTAATCTTCGTGCATTAGTTGGTCTAAAATATCTATTAGGAAAAGACAAAGGCTGGAAACGTCCTCAAACAGTAGAGATTTCTTACAACGAAGCGGATATACAAATGCTTCGCGCAACCGCCCAAAAATTAGCTAAAGATAATGATCAGCTTAAAAAGCAATTGGCAGAATCAAAGAATTCAACAATCACGGATATCAAAGTAGAAAACAACTTACTCGTTGCACCAATTTTGGTAACGTTTAAAATAAATGAGAGCATCGTAAGTAATGAAGCGCGAGTGAACTTAGGATTTTTTGCAGACATTATTAAGCAAGGAGATTCTAACATCAAGTACAACATCACTGGATATGCAGATAGTGGTACGGGAACTCCACAGATTAACGACAGGTTGAGCCGTGAACGTTCGGATGCGATTTATAATGTTTTAGTCAGAGAGTTTGGGGTATCACCAGGACAGCTTAACAAAATATACAAAGGCGGCGTGGAAAATATGTATTACGACGATCCTCGACTAAGCCGGGCAGTAATCGTGATTGCAGACTAATAGCACAATCTTTTTACACGCAAATAGCCAGTGTCTCTACAAAGGACACTGGCTATTTTGCTATATTTAGCCCTTTAATTAACCAAATTCTAATATGTTAAAACAGGTAATACCTTTTATTGCCCTTTTGGCCGGACAAGCTTTGGCTGTTCACGCTCAAGAGGAAACGTTGCTCCTACGCAATCCCAGCGTAAGCGACAAACATATCTCCTTTGTGTACGGCGGCGACATTTGGATCGCAGATAAGAGCGGTCAAAATGCACGTCGATTAACCGTAAATCCAGGTGTAGAGCAAAACCCAATTTTTTCACCGGACGGTTCACAAATTGCCTTTACCGGAAACTACGACGGAAACACCGATGTATATGTCGTTTCCACGCAAGGTGGCGAACCAAAACGAGTGACACATCATCCTGCGGCAGATGTCGTTCGAGGGTGGATCAACAACGATGAAGTGTATTTCACAACAGCGCGCGAATTTACCTATTCTTTGGGTTCTAGATTGTACAAAACCAATTTGGAAAAAGGCACCGATCAACCATTGACGATGCCAGAAGCTTATCAAGGATCTCCATCTGCAGATGGCCGCTATTGGGCGTATATCAAAAATGGCGATCCAACGGAACGCGACCGTGTAGCTTTCAAACGCTACCGCGGGGGCGGCATGCCGTCCATTTGGATTTTCGACGCTAAAACCCATCAAATTGAAATTGTACCGGGCGAAAACTGCAACGATGTGAAACCTGTTTGGTTGGGCGATTACGTTTACTTCCTATCTGATCGCGACAAGACGGTAAACATTTACAGTTACCACATCAAAACCAAAAAGGTCGAAAAGTTAACGAACTACAGCGATTACGATGTTCGCTCCTTACAAGGCCGTGGCAACGAATTGGTTTTCGAGTACAATGGAAAAATTAATCTGCTGCAAACGAGCTCAAAATCCGTTACCGCGTTGGCGATTCATATTCATCCGGATGCGATGTACAAACGTCCGCACTATGTAAAAATGAAAGATGGCATTCGCGGATGGAACATCTCTCCTACCGGACAGCGCGCTTTATTCGAATCGCGTGGCGAAATCTTCTCCGTTCCTAAGGAAAAAGGCGATGCGCGCAATCTATCGAATTCTCCAGGTACACACGAGCGTTTTCCTGCTTGGTCGCCAGACGGAAAATGGATTTCATTTATATCGGATAAAAATGGAAAATATGAATTGGTTCTTCGCGACCAAAAAGGAGAGAAAGATCCAGTTTACGTGACATTAGGCGAAACGGCTTATTACTTCCAACCGACTTGGTCACCGGATAGCAAGAAGTTGTTCTACAACGATGCGCATTTGAATTTGTATTATATCGATATCGACACTAAAACGCGTGTGAAAGTGGATGATGATTATTTAGCATCACACACAGGACGTACTTACAATCATTTTCAACCGAATTGGTCATCCGATTCGAAATGGATTTCTTACATAAAAGCGTTGCCGAACGGTGTTACTGCCGTATTTATGTACAATTTGGACACCAAAAAATCACAACAAATTACTGATGGAATGAGCGCTGTTCGTCAGCCGATATTTACGCGGGATGGCAAATATTTGGTTTTTCAAGCAAGCACAAATACGGGTTTAACGAATTCTGGCTTGCACATGACCGCCTACGATCGCAGTCCGGAATACGCCACTTATGCCTTTATTTTGTCGAGCGAAACGCCATCAATATTTAAAAATGAAAGCGACGAAGAAACGGTAAAAGCCGAAAATTCCGACGACGACAAGAAGAAAAAGGACGACAAAAAAGACACCGATAAAAAATCGGATAAGGACGATAAAGGAGACGAAAAGGAAAGCAAAACAACCAAAAGCAAAGACATCAAAGTAGACTTCGACCAAATCAATAACCGCATTATGGCGCTGTCTATATCCAATATTGGTCAATTGAGCGGATTAGTAGATGGCATGTTGGTATACACGAAAGGTCGCAGCATCTATTCCTACGATTTGAACAAGTTGGAAGAGAAGAATTTGATCGACAATGTCAATGGATTCATCATCAGTGCCGACGGTAAAAAAATGCTTTATGGAAATCGCGATGGATATTACATTGTTGATGCTGGCAAGAAACCAGCAGGAACACCTGAGAAATTGAAAATCGACGATGTGCAGCAGCGCGTTGATCCGGCAGCCGAATGGAATCAGGTTTTCAACGAGGTTTGGGCGATGCAAAAAGAGTTTTTCTATGTAGAAAATATGCACGGCGCCGATTGGGATGCGATGAAAACAAAATATGCAAAGTTCTTGCCTTACGTAAACCATCGTTCCGATTTAGGTTATCTGTTAAACGAAATGATGGGCGAAATGGTTGTTGGTCATAACTACATTTATCCGGGCGACGAACCTTCTACGCCATCTGTTTCCGCAGGTGTTCTCGGTGCAGATTACGAAATCAGCAATGGCAGATACCGTATCGCGAAAATCTATTCGCGCATGGACTGGAATCCATCATTCAAAGCACCTTTGGCCGAGCCAGGACTGCGCGTGAAAGAAGGCGATTATATTTTAGCTGTCAACGGACAGGAATTGACTTCGGATATTGATATCTACAGCTTATTCGACAATACGGTAGGTAAGCAAGTTACTTTGAAAGTGAACAGCAAAGCTTCTTTGGATGGCGCGCGTGAAATCATCGTTAAACCAATTTCCTTTGGAAATGAATTCGGTCTACGTCGCCAAGCTTGGGTTGAAAAGAACCGCGCGAAAGTGGACGCTGCCAGCAACGGACAGATTGCTTATGTATATATGCCGAACACGGGTCGCGAAGGATACGATTCGTTCAACCGCTATTACTTCTCGCAAATGGACAAAAGAGCATTGTTAATCGATGAAAGAAACAATGGAGGAGGTTCGGTAGCAGATTATGTTATTGATTTGCTTTCTCGCGAACTGATCTCTGGCTGGGGAATTCGCGACGGACGTAGCTTTACCACGCCAGGAAATGGCATTTACGGCCCGAAAGCAATGATTATCAACGAAAATGCCGGATCCGGGGGGGATATGATGCCATATATGTTCCGTTTCAAAGGTTTGGGTAAACTAGTCGGACGCACCACGATGGGTATTTTGGTCGGTATTTCCGGATATCCACCATTGCTGGACGGCGGTAGTATCACTTCACCAAACTTCGGCGTGTTCGATCTAAAAGGCAATTATATCATCGAAAATGAAGGTGTTGCGCCGGATATTTTCGTTGAACAAATGCCGAAAGATTTGTTGGATGGCAAGGATCCACAATTAGAGCGCACCGTGAAATTGTTATTGGAGGAAATGAAATCCTATCCATATCAAGAAATGAAAAAGCCGGCTGATCCGATTCGGGTTAACTAATCTTTTCACTTAACAGGAATTCACAAGCTGTCCATGAAAATGGGCAGCTTTTTTAGTATTTTGCGACATATGCAACGTCTTATTTACCCAACCAATTCGCCCGGAATTTCATTTCTTATTCTGATTGGCTTCACGCTGATTTGCGCTTTCGTTTCGCAGGTGCTTGTTTTAATGATCTATGCGCTCGCTTCAGGTGACGCAGCCGGCGTGCTTAGCAGCAGCATGAATATGGGTAGCGCAAATGGAAAGCAAGTAGGATTATTTCATTGGCTGTTGGGCGCGAGCAGCGTTGGCACATTTATGCTCCCGGTTCTCGTTTTGCAATTCATCGAGCGCAAAAGCCCGATCAACTATTTACCATTCGCTGTCCAAAAATCTGGCTGGCTATTTCTGATTGCCGTGCTATTCTTGTTTGCCTTTAACCCGTTGCTGAGTTTAGTTTCTGCTTGGAATATGGATATGCAACTTCCAGAATCCTGGTCGGCAATGCAGGATTGGATGCGCGCAAAGGAAGATGAAATGGCTAGGTTGACTGAAAATTTAGTCATGAATGATTCTATTTGTAACTTGATGATCAATCTGTTGGTTATTGCCGTATTGCCTGCCATCGCTGAAGAATTCTATTTCCGTGGTGCTTTACAGAATATTTTAGGGCGATGGATTGCAAATAAGCACGTGGTAATTTGGCTAACTGCAATCATCTTCTCTGCTATTCACGTGCAGTTTTTTGGGTTTCTTCCTCGTATGTTTTTGGGCGCCATGTTTGGTTATATGCTCGTTTACAGCAAAACATTATGGATCCCCATTTTAGCGCATTTCTTGAACAATGCCAGCGTGGTCATCGTAGCATTTTACTATCATAAGCAAGGCAAAACGTATGAGCAATTGATGGCCGACAACAGCTATCACGTCGGCCTTTATTTTCTGAGTTTGGTTGCGAGTGTGGCATTAGGTTGGTACTTTTACAAACTGTCATCTAAACAAAACACCAACAAATGGAACCAGGCTGGATAAAAATCAAGACCTTCGGCATCGTTGTAGAAGCCGAGATCGTAAAAAACATGTTGATTGAAAATGATATTCCGGCCGTGGTTGTGAATAAACAGGATGTTTATGTCCGCTTTGGCAACGTAGAACTTTACGTGCAAGATGGCAACCAAGAGGCAGCATTACAATTGATCGACGAACAATCCGAAAACACCAACGATTAATGCTACAACGCGCCATAACCGGCTCCATTTTCGTCGCCGTTTTAATTGGATCCGTTTTATTCGGACCGCTTTCTTTCACTATCTTTTTCTCGCTAGTCGGTGTCGGATGTTTGTACGAATTTTTCGGCATGGTACGTCAACAACAAGACGTCCTTCCAGTCAGGAGTTTAGGATTATTGGCTGCGATTTTTCTTGCGACGGCGCTTGGGTGGAACCATTTACAGGATTTACCCATCAAATATATCTTATCGGCAATCCCTATTTTTTGCGCAATCTTCATCATTCCACTTTATCGCGGTAATGCAAAACCATTTCACGATATCTCGTACACATTAGGCGGATTGTTATATGCTACCGCTCCATTTTTGTGTTTCGTAGCATTGGGATTTGTTCGCGGAGATTATCAGCCTTATATTCCGCTTGGCTTTTTATTTATGCTTTGGAGCAATGATACAGGCGCATATTTGGTCGGACGAAGTTTTGGTAGAACCAAACTTTTCGAACGCATTTCACCGAATAAAACTTGGGAAGGTTTTATTGGTGGATTGATTTTCGCTGTAGCCGTTTCTGCGGTAATGGCACATTTCCATCCGATTTTACCATTATGGCAATGGATCGCCATCGGCTTAACGATCGGAATTTTCGGAACATTGGGCGATTTAGTAGAATCCATGCTAAAAAGGACATTGGGCGTAAAAGATTCTGGCAATATCCTACCTGGACATGGTGGTTTATTGGATCGATTCGATGGATTGCTGATTTCTGCTCCATTGGTGTATGTATTTTTGGCACTGATATAACCTTTTGAATTATGCGTATTCAACCAGCTACTTTTGCTTTCTTATCGGATTTGTCGGAAAACAATAACCGGGAATGGTTTCAAGAGAATAAAAATCGCTACGACGATGCGCAACAGAATGTTAAGGATTTCGTGCAAGCAATCATCAATCGCTTGTCCGACATTGATCCGCATATACCCAAAGATATTAATCCCGGCAAATGCTTGTTTAGAATTTATCGTGATGTGCGATTTTCGAAGAATAAAGCACCTTACAAAAATTGGTTGGCTGCTGGCATTTCGGTGGATGGACGGAAACTGGACGGTCCAGAATACTATATCCATATTGAACCCAACAAAATATTCATTGCTGTTGGATATTGGCGACCAAACAAAGCACACCTCGATTTAATTCGCCAGGAAATTGATTACAATGCGGAAGAATTAATCATAGCATTGAAAAAAGGAAAGCGTGATTGGACAGATTTGGATACAGAAGACAAATTGGTGCGGCCGCCTGCCGGCTACGAAGCAACACATCCACATATCGATTTATTGAAACTGAAAAGCTTCACATTGCATCATCAGATATCGCAAGAAGTGATGGAAAGTGAACGAGCTTTGGACGAAGTAATTTCGTGGTACGAATCCTGCCTGCCATTCAAGAACTTCATTCACATGGCGATCGAGCAATAATCGATCAATAAGGAAAACTAATTTTCCCCATACAAACAGCCGGCGCACCATCCATTTCACCGATCGCAGTTGGAGAACCAGCAACGGTTTCGTTCGCTAGCACCGCGAACAATGCCGCTTCTTTCGCATCTGGATTGAAGCCAATCTCCTTAAATGATTTTACGGCAACGCCGATGCTCGACAGATGATTTTTGATCCCAGAATAGATCAACGGATTATGTAAACCGCCGCCGCTAATATAAATCGTAATCGGCTTTTGATCTCCACTTTCCGACAATTTCTCCAGCACGTGCTGAATCGCACCCACGATCGTTTCCACTGTATAGGCCGAAAGCGTGGCCATCACGTCGGCATGATTCTCTTGTTGCAAGCCTTCGTTGGAAAACATGCTTTTCAACAACGATAAATTGAATAATTCGGGGCCAGTTGTTTTTGGAAATGCCTTACGAAGAAATGGCACAGCAAGCAACTGATTTAATAACGCTTGGTTAATGTGTCCTGATTTTGCCAACGCTGCATCGCGATCCATTTCCTGACCTACATATTGTTGCATGTATTGATCCATCATCGTATTCCCAGGACCAATATCTGAGCAGTAACAAGAAAGATCTGATGTAGAAGACGGCAAAAATGTAAAATTGGCGATTCCGCCAATGTTCAATAAAACACGATGTTCGTTGTCAGCTGTGAATAACAAGCGATCGCCATAAACGACGAGCGGCGCACCTTCTCCTCCAGCGGCGATGTGCTTTTGTCGAAAGTCTGAAATTGTAATAATTCCTGTTCCAACTGCGATGTGATCACCGTCGCCAATTTGCAAAGTGCTGTTGATTTGCTCATTGCCCAGCTTCCCTTTCGGACCGTGATACACGGTTTGTCCGTGGCTGGCAATCAAATCCACATCATCCGCGGATACATTCCATTTCTGTAAAGTAGCATTGATGATATCCGCATGGAACCGACCGATGTAGGCATTCATCGTACTGAAATGTGGTTGTGAGATTTCTGCCTTCGCAAATAGCTGACGAACTTGCTCGCGAAAGCTTTCGCTATACGCTATCGTGATAAATTGGACAAGCTCAAGCACAGTGCTTGTTCCGTTTCCGCGAACGAGACAAAGTGCCAAATCCAACCCATCCAACGATGTTCCGGACATTAATCCTAAGATCAATCTTTCCTCTTTTTTCGCAATATGATAAAGCTTTTTGACCTGCGTGTTCATTAAATAAAGTTACAGCTAACTTTTGGATTGTCGTCCGATAATGATAAATTTGAAAAAACTTAAACAGAAAATGAATTTTCCAGCAGATTTAAAGTACACAAAAGATCACGAATGGGTTCGTGTTGAAGGTGACGAAGCCGTGGTTGGTATCACAGATTTCGCACAACGTGAATTGGGCGATATCGTATTTGTAGACATCAGCAGTGTTGGTGAAGACGTAGCAGCAAACGAAGTTTTCGGCACAATTGAGGCCGTTAAAACGGTTTCTGACCTATTTATGCCCGTACAGGGAACAGTTCTTTCTGTCAATGAAGCGATTGACGCTTCCCCAGAATTGGTTAACAATGATCCTTACGAAGCTGGCTGGATTATCCGCGTTAAATTGAGCAACCCGGATGATGTAAATGGTCTACTTTCGGCAGAAGAATATCAAAACGAAGTAGCTTCTTAATCGCTCACTTTTAATACAAAATAAGAACGCCATCTCGAGAAAAGATGGCGTTCTTATTTTATACTGTTTCGATCGAATGATCAACGAAATTAGATCAAATTATATTTTCTCCATCACCACTTTGTTGGTGATTGCCGTACCTTGTGCGTCGATTTTTGATGTGATTTCAGATTTCACAATAACAAATGTTTTTGGATCATATAAGTTGTAACCATCTGCGCTGATAGAAACTTGCGCTGCACCTTCCGCTGGAGCTGAAGCCACATTAACACGAATCAAACCATTTTCCTTACCTGCATAAGTCAACTTATACGTGACATCCATTCCCAATTGCTCATTTGCGACCGACATATCCCAACTTTCGCCTTCAGCAATTTCCTGCTCTGGAAAACTTGCCGCACTAAACATGGATTTAATATCGCCTAAACCAGCAAACGCTTCTGCGTTCTCCACTTCAAGCACTTCGGCACGCTCATTAATTTTTACATTAATGTCCTTTTTCAACAACGGAGCAAATTGCTGACCTAGCTGTTGAGATACCGGATTGCTATCATCCGGATTTTCCGAATCGTAGGTCATCATCATCATTTGCATATTCATGTCCATTTTAATGGACTCGATTTGCGACACCACATTGTAAACATTGTCGGCGCCTTTATCTTTTACCGTTTGAGACATTTTCATGGTCATATCCATAATCATGGATTGTTCGCCTTCGATATCCATATTCATCGAGGTATTGTAGTTCATTGCCTCGCCAACCGGTGGATTATATCGAAAAGAAACCTTTTCTTGCGCCTGCGTGCCCAATGCAACAGCCATAAACAAACAGAACGATAATTGAAGTTTTTTCATGCTTAATTTTATACTAAAATGATTGTCAATGTTTAAATATACCAATAAAAGTCGGCTTTACGGTAAAAAACAAAACCTCTAAGCTTGCGGACTTAGAGGTTTTATATGCTATAACGTTTACGTGAAACGCTTATTTCTTCAAATAAGAAACTTCCTTTACCGCTTTAACTACTTTCGTGATGCTAGGAAGCGTGGCTTCTACTAGAGTAGGCGCATAACCCAAAGGTACATCAGCCGAAGTAACGCGAGTTACCGGAGCATCTAAATAATCGAAAGCATCTTTCTGAACGCGGAAAGAGATTTCCGAAGAGATTGACGCTAAAGGCCAAGCTTCTTCTACAACCACTAAACGATTTGTTTTCTTTACAGATTCGATGATTGTTGCGAAATCGATTGGACGTACAGAACGCAAGTCGATCAATTCAACACTCACACCTTCTTTTTCTAATTCTTCAACCGCAGGAATTACCACGCGAGGAACCATTTTACCGAAAGAAACGACAGTAACATCCGTACCTTCTTTAACTACTTTCGCTTTACCAATCTCAATGTAGTATTCTTCCTCAGGCACTTCACCTTTATCGCCATACATCACCTCAGATTCCATAAAAATAACTGGATCCGGATCGATGATCGCTGATTTCAATAATCCTTTTGCATCGTAAGGGTTAGAAGGAACAACTACTTTCAAACCTGGTGTGTTCGCGTACCAGTTCTCGAAGTTTTGGGAGTGCTGAGCCGCTAATTGACCGGCATTTCCTGTCGCTCCACGAAATACGATTGGACAAGCGAATTGTCCACCACTCATTTGGCGGATTTTAGCCGCCGCGTTGATAATCTGATCGATCGCAACCAAGGAGAAGTTGAACGTCATAAATTCGATGATAGGTTTTAAGCCGTTCATCGCTGCACCCACGCCAATACCAGTAAAACCAAGCTCTGCAATTGGTGTATCAATAACGCGTTTAGCGCCAAATTCGTCAAGCATACCTTGGCTCACTTTGTAAGCTCCATTATACTCAGCGACTTCCTCGCCCATTAAAAATATCGTATCATCTTTACGCATTTCTTCGCTCATCGCTTCGCGAAGCGCTTCTCTGAATTGTATTTCTCTCATCAGTATTAGTGAATAGTCTGTTTTTCCAAGCAAATCTACTACAATTTATCGAATTATGGTAGTGTGCTCCAAGTATTTTAAGCGATCAGGACAGCAGGCTGTGCAGGTATCTTTGTAGCCATTCGTTCAACTTTTCAACGGCCAACGGCATATTCCAACTACTTGTGTTGCGCCGCTCTACGTAATTAGAAACTGCCCTGACCTGCATAACGGATACCCCTTTTTTCTTCGCGGCAAAAAGAACCGCCGCGCCTTCCATTGATTCCAACACCGCGCCATCCAATCTTTTAGAAAGCATTTCGATAGAATCATTATTGCCATGAACGGTATTTACGGTAATTGCTTTCACATCGGGCAAACCAGTCGGTGGCAAATTGGTTAAAACGCCTACCTTAAAAACACTTTCGGCCAACCCCATTTCTTCTATTGGCAAAAATTGCTCGCCATCTTCTGCGCCCAACTCAATCAGTCGATCTGCCGATACTCCTAAGACATCGCCAATCTGGATAGCGCGGGAAAACGATCCAGCAACGCCCACATTAAGAAGCAAATCGTACTGCGTTTGAGCCAAACGTTCACCCAGTGCAAAGGCGGTTTCCACCATGCCTACGCCAGTTATCAAAACATCGATGCCCTGTTCTTTCAAAAACAATAAAGAAGGTTGGACCTCTCCAGATGTTGCGGCAACTATTAATATTCTCATCCGAAAATTCAATTTTAGCAAACGGCAAAGTACCCTTTTTTCCTGTATATTTGGCATATGGTCTTTATAACGCGTCGCGAACGTTTCAGTGCAGCACATCGATTATTTCGTCCGGAATGGTCGGATGAAAAGAATTTGCAGGTATTTGGCAATTGCTCCAATCCAAATTGGCACGGCCACAATTATGAGCTTTTCGTCACGGTAAAAGGCGAGGTGAATCCGGAAACAGGTTTTGTGATGGATTTAAAAGTGATGAAGAACATCATCAACGAACACGTCATTCAGCATGTTGATCATAAAAATATCAATTTAGAAGTGGCATTCATGCAAAACAAAATGGCTTCTACCGAGGTGATTGCACAGTCCATTTTTGAGGTATTAAAACCAGCCTTCGATCAGGAAGGCGTTTTATTGCATGCAGTACGACTGCACGAAACAGAAAACAATTACGCCGAATATTTCGGTTCAAATTCCCAATAATTAAGAATACATGAATAATTTACACCACGTTGACGACGATGACGACGAGTTCGAAGGATACCGTAAAATCGATCAATACAACACGAAGGATGTAGAACGTATTGCATCACACTATACGGATATTTTAGACGCTTTAGGCGAAAAGCCGGAGCGCGAGGGATTATTAAAAACACCCGAACGCGTGGCGAAAGCACTGCAATTTTTAACGCATGGCTACAATGTAGATGCAGCCGCAGTCTTAAAAAGTGCGATGTTCGAAGAAGAATACAGCCAAATGGTGGTGGTTAAAGATATTGAAATCTACTCGATGTGCGAACACCACATGCTTCCTTTCTTCGGAAAAGCGCATATCGCATACATCCCGAACGGACATATCGTTGGACTGAGTAAAATCCCCCGCGTCGTAGAAGCTTTTGCGCGCAGACTGCAGGTACAAGAACGCTTAACAAACGAAATTCGGGATTGTATTCAGGACACCTTGAAACCACTTGGCGTTGCAGTAGTGATGGAATGTAAGCACATGTGCATGGCTATGCGCGGCATACAAAAACAAAATTCGGTAACCACCACTTCGGCATTTACCGGTGCTTTCGAAAATGACGTAACTCGCTCGGAGTTTCTGCGTCTGATCACTGCATCTTTAGATTAAAAAACACCACTCAATACACGATGCGCCGTGAAAAGCAGGCGCATCGTGTTACAAAAAATACCTTAGCAAGGTGCTGACTTTTAACTCGTTAACAATTTTTAACTTGTCTATCTAGTTGGAATATTTATATTTGTCGCCATGAATATGCCCGATGAAGCGTGGAGCGCATACCTAGAAAGCACATGTGATGAGGAACCTGCGTTACTAAAAAAGATAAATCGGGACACCTATTTGAAAGACACGAAAGCACATATGTTATCGGGTCATTTTCAGGGTAGGGTACTATCTATGTTAAGCAAATTAGTCGCTCCAAAACAGATTTTGGAGATTGGCACATTTACGGGATATGCTACTTTAGCGTTAGCGGAAGGGTTGAAAACAGGTGGTATTATTCATACGATTGACATCAACGAAGAATTACAGGAACGTGTTCAAACGTACTTCGATGCATCGGAGAAACAGGCGCAGATTCAATATCATATTGGCGACGCGATCGACGTAATTCCTAGCATTGTGGGAACATTTGATTTAGTTTTCATTGATGCCGATAAAAAGCGAAACAAAATCTACTATGAAATGGTTATTGACAGGGTTTCTTCTGGCGGACTCATTTTGGTAGATAACGTACTGTGGAAAGGACGTGTTTTGGACGAGAATCCAGACAGCCAAACTCGACAGATTTTAGCATTGAATAATTATTTAGCGGCGGATCAGCGTGTTGACAAGTTGATTTTGCCCATTAGAGACGGGCTTTTTGTATTGCGCAAAAAGTAATGGTTGAACTAAAAAATAAAACATGTCAAAAAATTGGATGAAAGTACTATGCGTACTTTTTCTTATGATAACGATCGGTGGCAGCTATTGCCAAGCTCAGCGCAAATACACGCCGACAAGTTACTTGGAAAAACACAGTAAAGCTGCCAAACAGCTTATGAAAGAAACAGGCGTTCCCGCATCAGTCATTTTAGCCATCGCTATTCACGAAAGTGCCTACGGAAACAGCCGCATAGCTACTTACCTCAACAATCACTTCGGCATAAAAGGTAAAAACAACAGTAGAAAAATCAACTCTGCTTACAAGGGATACGATTCAACATTAGCTTCTTATCGCGATTTTGTAGGTATGCTCCAAAGAAAAAAATCCACGCAACCGTTGTTTATGAAACATGATTCGGAGGATTACCAATCTTGGATCAAAGGAATTGCAAAATCTGGATATTCCACTTCAGGTGATTGGTCGAAAAAAGTATTAGCTACCATCGACCGATATAATCTTGATCAATACGACGAAAAGACTTCATTAAACTAAGTGAAATATACATTTGGGTTGGTTATGCTACTTGGTGTAGCGTTATTTTTTTCTGCTTGTAGCTCGAAAAGAGGAACGGTATTGCGCTCTTCGAAAAACTATCCAAGTAGCACATCAAAAAATACGGAACCCAGCACAAATAATTCCAGACCGAATGTATCTTCAGGCAAAGGCGGCACTAGTAGTGGTAACGCTTACATCGATCGTTATAGATCCATTGCAATAGCGGAAATGAACCAATACGGGATTCCTGCCAGCATCAAGCTTGCGCAGGCCTTGCTCGAATCTGGAAATGGAAACAGTTATTTAGCAAAAGAAGCTAATAATCACTTCGGCATTAAATGCGGAGGCTCTTGGAACGGACGAAGTACAAATCGCCCCGATGATGGTCCGAACGATTGCTTTCGTGTCTACAGCAACCCGGATGACTCCTTCCGAGATCACTCCCAATTTCTGCTACGCAAGCGCTACGAACCACTGTTTGCGTTAAAAAAAGACGATTATAAAGGATGGGCACATGGCTTGAAACAAGCTGGATATGCCACCAATCCGCGTTATGCTTATTTATTGATTGACCTCATTGAGCGTTACCAGCTATATCGTTACGACAGCGAGGAAACTTTTGTCGAGCAAGAAGTTCGTGAACATCAGGTGGAAGATATCATTAAGGTCAAAGAGGTGGTTGAAGAAGAAGTGGCGCCGGAAGAAGTGAAGAAGCCGGTCGCGATGACCATTTATGAAGTCAAGGCGAATGACACGCTATACAACATTGCCCAGCGTTATCAGCTTACCGTACAAGAGCTAATTGACCTGAATGCATTGGACGATGAAAACCTATCTGTTGGACAACTTTTAGTCGTTTCTAAATAGCATCTTTCCAAAAAGATGTTAAATATTAGTTTTCTATTTCTTGAAGACGTAGTTTTACTAAAGTGAGCCTATTACGTTATTATATACCATTCCTTCTCATTGTTATGCCTTTTTTCGTACAGGCGCAAACATCCATTGAAGGTATTATATATGATGAAGAATCTAAAGATCGTTTAGGACGAGTTCAAATCTACAATCCGAGAACTCATCAGCGCGTGTTCAATAACGCAAAAGGAGAATTTCGGATGGATGTTGTAAAAAACGACACTTTAGTCCTTAGCAAAGATGGTTTCTTCAGCGACACCATTGCTGTATCCGACAAACCCATCTTAGTGTTATCTATGTTGCGCGACTTCCGTTACATCCAACCTGTTTCAGTGAGCGCTCGGCGGTCGCCGAGCGATGTTTATGAAGAAGCGCGGCGAGAAAATCGCGATGCATTTTCGTTAGCTGATCCGGGATCGTTGATCAGCGTGGGCCCAACAGGTGCAGGCCTAAGCATTAATGCGATCTACAATTACTTTAGCAAAGAAGGTCGCAATGCACGACGTTTTACTGAGTATTTGCAACAGTTATACGAAGAAAACGTAATCGATTCCGTATTTACACCCGATTTGGTGCGAAATTTGGTAGGACTGGAAGGCGAAAGGTTACAGAACTTTATGATCAGATATCGACCGACGTATGCATTTGTAACGCGAGCAAGTCATTATCAGCTAACGCAATACATAAAAAGTAAATACAATATGTTCAAAATACTGCCAGATTTGCGACCTTTGCCAGAACTACCAAAGGTAGACTTTGATGTTAAACGAAAGAATTAGTCTATGAAACACGTAATTTGCTTTGTTGCGCTGGCAACCTGTTTAGGTTTTGGAGAACTATATGCACAAGATTTAAAGGATCTTCGAGCATTACCAGATACAAGCATTATAGGTAGTAAAAAAAACAGACCATTGAGTATTCGCAACGTCAACGTTCCAATCCCAGAACTTGGTTTATCCGTAGATTATTGGAAACATTGGACAAAAATCGGCTTAAATCTAAATCAAGCGTCTTTTAGTGATAACTGGCGCGATGGTGGTGTTAACTCCGTCGCATGGTCGACAACTGGATGGCACAAATCCGAGTTTAATAAAAACGACTTCAACTTTACGACGGAATTCGACTTTCGTTATGGTGTTTTGTCGAATGATGGGCAGTTAAGCAAGAAAAACATTGACCGTATTTTTTGGGATAATAAATTAGCCTATAAGTTCTCTACCAATTGGTCCATCTTTACATCTTTATTGTTCGAATCAACGTTTTCTCCGGGATACAACTATATTGCCACTGAAACAAATCCACGAGGACGCCAAATCTCTGCATTTATGTCTCCAGGTTATTTAACGGAATCGCTCGGTTTGGAATATAAGCCTGATGAAACATTCTCTTTACGTTTCGGTACAGGTACGGCGCGTCAAACATTTGTTCTAGATGACAGAGTGCGAGAACCGCTTACGGATACATCAGGAAGAGTTCTGGGGCTAAAAGCAGCTTTTGGTGTCGAACCTGGACGCACGATGCGAAGTGAGCTCGGTTTCCAGTTAGTTGCCAACTTGGATCGTAACTTGTCGAAAAACCTAAATCTTAAAGCTCGTTACGCCATGCTTGCAGATTATCAAGAAATATCACGTCCCGATCATAGATTGGATGCTACGTTAACTGCTAAAGTGAGTGGAATAATTAGTGTAACTGCTAATGGGATTCTTTGGTATGACCGTACACGAATCGTTGAAGGAGAAACAAGCGCACGCGTTCAGTACAGTCAGGCGTTATCAATGGGTATTTTATTTGCATTCCCTCGTCAATAACAAACCTTCTACTCCAGTTCTTGTTATAAAACCGTAAAAATAGATAAACGCAAATGAGGATAAAAGGATGGGTTTCGTGCGGAATAATTTCATCGGCAATTATACTTTCGGCATGTTCGAGTAAAAAGAAACAAACCCAACCTCTTTCAACACCAGCAGTTGTCACGGCTGCTAAACCACCATCAACACATCCTGTATATCCTGCGCAAGATTCTATTGTTCGCGACACCGTCGTAGTTATGACACATGGCGGAGTATTGGATGGACCGCAAGAAGGCATATTTCGTCAGTTGCTCACGCCGGAGCAAAAAGCGGAAGAATTATATGCATCGGGGATACAACGTACGGCTGATTTCACACCAACGGTCCATTACGATCTTCGCAAACCTCAATTTGTGATGATTCATCACACCTCACAGAATAGCATCGCGCAAACCATTCGTACCTTCCAACTGGAGCATACGCAAGTGAGTGCGCACTACGTGATTGGGCGCGATGGTCAATTGGTGCAAATGCTCAATGAATATATGCGCGCGTGGCACGCTGGCGCGGGAAAATGGGGAAACATCACGGATATGAACTCCGTTTCCATAGGAATAGAATTAGACAACAATGGTCGCGAGCCATTCCCGGACGCACAGATAAATACTTTATTGGTTCTATTAAACAGCCTAAAGAGCAAATACCGCATTCCAACAGTCAACTTCATTGGCCATTCGGATTATGCTCCGGGACGCAAAGACGATCCGAGCACCTTTTTCCCTTGGCAGGTATTGGCCGAACGCGGTTTTGGCATTTGGCATAACGAAAGCTTCCTAGCTCCTCCTCCACCAACATTCAATAGCACAGACGCATTACGCATCATCGGGTATGACACATCGAATTTACGCACGGCAATTCGAGCATTTAAAAAGAAGTTCATTCGCACCGATGTTTCGCCCGAACTTACCCCATACGATGTGATGGTGCTTTACGATCTTTATCGTAAATATTATTAAAGGTTACGCTTCGGTCTTTTGGTGAACTTGTGGCTCTCGATGATGGTTGCGATACAATTCAGGACGAAATTTGAAAATCGGCGTCATCCAATACAACAACACCACGCGAGAATATCGATAGTTGAAGGGAGCCAAAAGGATTACCGCTGCCGCAGCAACTGAAAGATAAAGCCATGGAGATTCGGCATTTCCTGTCAGAATATACGTTGCAACGCAAGCTGTAACCAATTGTGCTACAACAAAAACATAGCTTACATACATAGCGACATAGAAATAGCCGGGCTCTTTTTCGAACTGTAAATCGCAGTGTGGACAAACCGGACGCATTTGTCGCGCAGTGAAACTCAAAATCGGCCCTTCAAACATGTTTCCACGTCTGCAACGTGGACATTTACAGTGCCATGCGCTGGATAAAACTCCTGGGTAACTTTTTTCTTCTGACGCTTTCATAACGTAACGCGCTTTAGTTGATGAACGCAAAGTGCGTTCGAGCTTGATTCTGCAAAGATACCAAATATCGAGGTGAAAAACCATTTTGTTGCATCGCTCAAGAACACAGCAAAAGAATTAAAAAAACCAATAACAACACTAAAAAAAGCTTAAAAACAGCAAATAAACAAAAAACAACACCTAACAACCGACAAATACACCTTAAAATAGGCATAAATCCTATTTTTATCCAAAAATTAATATAAAAACAATTATTTATGCATATAAATTAGTAAATATTAAAAGTTTAACTATATTTACATCATATTATTTAAGAAAAATAACAAAAAAAACTAACTAACCACCATATTAACAACATGCTTAGTCGAAAAAACTAGCAAAAACTGAGAGTTCAACCAAAAATTGAACTCTTTTTGTTAAAGGACACCTATCATTTATTTCGGCAAAACGTCCCTTGGCTTGATCGGTAAGGTTTTTGTACATTCGTAGCAAATAAAGAAAACGCGTGGATATACAAGAGATTATTGGCAAATACGCCGCTACCGAACAGCTGACTAATCTTGCAACTGCAATTGTTAAAAAGAATCCAAAAATCCATGCCAAAGGATTGATAGGATCATCGGATGCTGTGATAGCCAGTAGTCTGTACCACATGCAGCAACGCCCCTTCGTATTTATTTTACCAACGCACGAAGACGCTTCCTTCTTCTTAGCAGATTTGGAAAGCCTTTTTGACAAACAAATCCTTTTCTTTCCGTCTTCGTTTCGAAAAGCGTACGATTTTACGCAATTAGATGGTACGCACGTTTTGCAACGTGCCGAAACGCTGAGTTCATTACATCATACCTCAGAACTTCCTAAAATTGTTGTTAGTTATCCAGAAGCGATTGCCGAAAAAGTAATTAATCGGGACGATTTGGAGAAAAACACGCTTGAAATTCGCGTCAACACGAAACTGAGCATCGATTTCATCAACGAGTTTCTCTATGAATACGATTTCGAACGCGTTGATTTCGTTTACGAACCTGGGCAATTTGCTATTCGCGGCGGAATCGTCGACATATTCTCATATTCCAATGATCTACCGTACCGCGTAGAATTTTTTGGAGATGAAATTGAAACGATCCGAACTTTCGACATTGAGAGCCAAGTTTCCGTTAAGAAAATCAACTCCGTAACCATTGTTCCAAATGTGCAAGCCAAGTTTTTAACGAATAATCATATTTCCTTATTGGAATATATTGCTAAAGATGCTGTCATTTGGATTAAAGATGTACAATTTACGTTAGATATCCTTCGCGATGGTTACCAAAAAGCAGCCCAATTTTGGAAAGCGCTATCGGAAGATGATATCAAGAATAACCCGGAATGGATCGATCCACGTTTTACTTTTTCGGATGAAAAGAATGTAAATGCGATGCTTTTTGAGTTTCCTGTCATAGAGTTTGGAAAGCAATTTTTTTACAATCCCGACCTGACAATACAGTTCGATACACACCCGCAGCCATCTTTCAATAAAGATTTCAGCTTGTTGATCCACAATTTCAAAGAAAACGAACAGAAAAAAATTAGCAATCTAATATTTTCCGATTCCAATAAGCAAGTGGAGCGCATTTACGCCATTTTAGATGACTTAGATAAATCCGTAACATTTACACCTATTTACAAAGCGCTTCGAGAAGGTTTTCGTGACGACACCATACGTACAGCCTGCTACACCGATCACCAAATTTTTGATCGTTATTATAAGTATAAACGTAAAAAAGGTTACGAGCGCTCACAAGCGATTACGCTGAAAGATTTACGCGATCTGAAACCAGGCGATTACATCACCCACATCGATCACGGCGTGGGAAAATATGCCGGATTAGAAAAGGTGGAAGTGAATGGAAAAACGCAGGAAATGATTCGCCTAATCTATGCCGACAACGATCTTTTGTACGTAAATATCAACTCGCTGAATCGTATATCCAAGTATTCTGGAAAAGAGGGCACGCTTCCAAAAATGAACAAATTGGGAACGGACACTTGGGAAAAACTGAAAAAGACCACCAAGAAAAAGGTCAAAGATATTGCGCGAGATTTAATAAAACTTTACGCGAAGCGAAAAGCACAAACCGGAAATGCCTTTAGTCCGGATACGTACCTACAAAAGGAATTAGAAGCATCTTTTATATATGAAGATACGCCCGATCAAGAAAAATCTACGGCGGATGTAAAACGAGACATGGAATCGCCACATCCAATGGACCGTCTAGTTTGTGGTGATGTGGGTTTTGGCAAAACAGAGGTAGCGATTCGCGCTGCATTCAAAGCGGTAGCAGATAGCAAGCAGGTGGCTGTTTTGGTACCAACAACCATCTTGGCATTACAGCATTACCGCACATTTTCAGAACGTTTGAAGGGACTACCGGCAAATATTGACTACATCAACCGTTTTAAAACCAGCAAACAAATCAAAGAAACCTTACAGCGTTTGGCTGAAGGAAAAGTCGACATTATCGTTGGAACGCATCGCCTAGTAAGCAAAGATGTGAAGTTTAAGGACTTGGGACTGATGATTATCGACGAAGAACAAAAGTTTGGCGTTTCGGTAAAAGAAAAATTAAAGCACATGCGCGCCAACGTGGATTCGTTAACACTGACCGCAACACCAATCCCAAGAACATTACATTTCTCTTTAATGGGTGCGCGCGATTTGAGTATCATTTCCACACCACCACCAAATCGTCAACCTGTACAAACAGAATTACATGTGTTCAATGAACCTTTGATCCAAGAAGCGGTTTCTTATGAAATAGACCGCGGCGGACAGGTGTTTTTCATCCATAATCGCGTGGCCGACTTGAAACAACTCGGTTTACTAATCCAAAAGCTGGTGCCAAACGCACGCGTCGGTGTTGCACACGGACAATTGGAAGGCGACGATTTGGAAGATGTGATGCTGAAATTCATCAATCACGATTACGATGTATTGATCGCGACCACCATTATTGAAGCCGGTTTGGACATCCCAAATGCCAACACCATTATCATCAACCAAGCGCACATGTTTGGGCTGAGCGATTTACACCAAATGCGCGGGCGCGTGGGTCGATCTAACAAAAAAGCTTTTTGTTATTTATTAAGTCCACCTTTAGCAACTTTAACTAACGAAGCTTACAAACGGCTTTCTGCCATCGAAGAATTCTCGGAACTAGGATCCGGCTTTAATGTGGCAATGCGCGATTTGGATATCCGCGGCTCCGGAAATTTATTGGGCGCGGAGCAATCCGGCTTTATCGCAGAAATAGGCTTTGAAATGTACAATAAGATTTTGGACGAAGCCGTTCAAGAGCTAAAGGATGATGAGTTCGGCGAATTGTTTGCTGATGAGCAAAACCGAAGTTATGTTTCCTTTACGCAGGTAGATACCGATTTAGAAGTGTTGATTCCAGACGAATACGTGACCAACATTTCGGAGCGATATAATTTATACACGGAATTGTCGCGGCTACAAAGCGAAGAGGAACTGGATCGATTTGCAAAGAACTTAGAAGATCGATTTGGACCTGTCCCGCCACCAGTTTTTCAACTTTTTGACACGTTGCGCTTGCAGTGGTTAGGCAAAGAAATTGGCTTAGAAAAAATCACCTACAAAAAGGATGTTTTAAAAGGCTTCTTTATTTCCAATGCAAAATCCAGCTATTTTGAATCCGATCAGTTTGGCCATGTATTAAGCTTCGTACAAAAACATCCAAGTATTAGCAACCTAAAAGAAGTAAAAGGACAATTGCGTATTGCGATTAATGGTGTTAATTCTATTACGTATGCACTGAGTTTGTTAAGAGAGATGCAAAAATAGAAAACGTATTTGGTGCGTGCAGACTGGTTTACAGATACGGCAACCGCCTATAAAGGAAAATGTATTTATTACATGCATACCGGCTTTTCTAGTATTTATGAACATGAGTTCGAATACGCTTTTGAAAAT
Organism: Sphingobacterium corticis; assembly: GCF_042684745.1. Lineage (NCBI taxonomy): Bacteria > Pseudomonadati > Bacteroidota > Sphingobacteriia > Sphingobacteriales > Sphingobacteriaceae > Sphingobacterium > Sphingobacterium corticis. Next base: position 653,157 of record NZ_JBHUMA010000004.1, read on the forward strand.
AGCATGCTAAAAACTTCCGTGTACTTCGACAATTCCCTATCTACGAGCAGTCGCTTAACTATGTATCAGCTCGTTCCCGCATCGGTAATTAATTCACTCTTTAATCGAGCAATTCTTCCCGCTATAGACGAGAAAATTCGCTTGATTGTTGACGTAGAAGTAACCAAAATTGAACACGTTGGTTCCACATTTTAAGCACACACGGTAGTCCCAAAACATTTAAGAAATAATAATTGCAAGTAGCTCGATTGCTAACAAAACTTCCAGTTACTTATAAACGAGGACAGTTTTTTAAAGATGTTATTTCTTTACGCTTCGTTTTTACCCAAGAAAAGCAACTGCACTTTTCTTTGAGGAAACAAATTTCGGAAACACGTTCTCTGTATTTCCATGAGATCGAAGATGCGCAAAAAACTACTTTATTTCACGAGTAAGAAACTCAAGATTTTCGGTAATCTCTTCTATATCCCAATCCCACCAAGCCATGTCCAACGACTCTTTGATTCGCTCATCTGAAAACCTTTTCCTGATCAGCTTAGCAGGATTACCGCCGACAACACTATAAGGTTCCACATCTTTTACAACCGTCGAATTCGTAGAAATAATAGCGCCATTTCCAATTTTAACACCCGGCATTATGGTCGCATTATACCCAATCCACACGTCATTTTCCACAATTGTATCTCCTTTGTGAGGCAAGTCTTTATTATCAGGTGCTGATTTAATCCAATCCTCCCCGAAAATGTAAAACGGATAAGCAGTTATCCCGTCCATTTTATGATTCGCGCCGTTCATGATAAACTTTACATCGGACGCGATCATGCAAAATTTACCGATGATCAAGCGATCACCGATAAAATCAAAATGATATTTAACGTTCCTTTCAAAATTTTCAACGTTTTCGAAATCGTCACAATACGTATAATCGCCAACAATGATATTAGGATTTTTTATAATATTTTTCAGAAAACATAATCGATCGTAGTTCGGCAATGGAAATGCGTTATTCTTATCAGGAATGTTCATTTAAAAACTAATATCAGTCAACGAAACCTACCAACGTCCGCTTGCTCCGCCGCCGCCAAAACTTCCTCCACCAAAGCCTCCGAAGCCGCCACCGCCGCCAAAGCCACCTCCGAAACCTCCTCCGGAGTTTCCTCGACCGCTGCCGCCGCGTCCCATCTGATTTAACAATGTCCACCAAAACAAGTCCGACGCGCCACGACCGCCCATCATCTTGCCACCGCCACCACCTCCTCCTTTAGAAGAAATGATGGATACGACCACGATGATGATAAAAATAATAACAATGATCGGCACACCGCCTTTACCGGAACGACCTTCCTTTTTTGGATCCGCTTTATATTCGCCCTTGCTATGCGCGATTAATGCATCAACACCATCACTTATTCCCTGCGCATAATTGGCAGTACGAAACGCGGGTTTAATTTCATTCTCTATGATTCGGTAAGCAATAGCATCGGGAACAGCGCCTTCAAGTCCATATCCGGTACGGATCGTTACCGCACGATCATCTAAGGCAACTAGGAGAAGAATTCCGTTGTTATATTTTTTATTACCAACGCCCCAATGTTGCGCCAGCCTATCGCCATAATCTGCAATATCGTACTCGCCAGTCGAACGCATCACAACGACAGCAATTTGCACGGATGTAGAATCCTCGAATTGCAACAACTTCTCTTCTAAAGCGCGTGCTTCCGATTTACTCAATGCTCCTACATAATCGCTCACCAAGGTTTTCGGCTGCGCCGGAAAATCCTGCGCAGCCGAAAAGTTTATCCATGAGAATGCCAGCAACAGCGTAAACGCGAAAATGCTTTTGGCCTTTGCCACCAAAAGCATAGCTTTAGTTTTCTCCAAAATGTATATCATCCGGTAATTCATTTACATCATCCTGCCCTTTCGGGAAATAAGCGCTCAATTGCTCTCCCGCTTCCGTTACACCTGCAATTAATCCCTCTACTACGTTACCTTCTTTGAAATGCTCCAACATATGTGAAGAGACAGTTTCCCAAAAATCATCAGAAACCTTGGCATGGATACCCGAATCTCCGATAATAGCATACGCATGATCATCGTGTGCCAAGTAAATAAGCACTCCATTCCGCAATTGCGTATGTCCCATTTTGAGCTTATCGAAATAATGAGTTGCGCGATCTATTGCCGATACACCCTTCAGTTTTCTCTCCAAAACCAATCGAATTTCTCCAGAAGTATGACTTTCGGCTAGACTAATTGCCTGCACAATCCGATCCTGCTCTTGTTGCGTAAAGATTTCCATAGCGTTTTATTGATCGCTGAAGCTTCCAAAATTTGCAAAAGCTTCCACTGAAATCATTTAAAATGAAACTGTTGGTGCTTTATCCGAACCTTCTGCTGCTTTAAAAGTTCCTTTGGCTTTAAAACCAAACATTCCTGCCATCATGTTATTTGGAAAGCTACGAACAGTGGTATTGAAATCCTGAACCGCTTCGTTATAAGCACGACGTTCCACCGAAATGCGGTTTTCTGTTCCTTCTAATTGCGCTTGCAGTTCACGGAAATTCTGATTGGCTTTCAAGTCAGGATAAGCTTCTACGCTAACCAACAATCTTCCGATCGACTGCGAGAAAGCATCTTGCGTCTGCTGAAAATTTGCGATTTCTTCTTCCGAAAGATTGGACGGATCCACAGAAACCTGCGTTGCTTTCGCACGTGCCTCCACAACAGCTTGCAATGTGCTTTGTTCATGATCAGCAGCTCCTTTTACCGTAGACACCAAATTCGGAATCAAATCAGCACGGCGTTGATACGCATTTTCTACTTGCGCCCATTTTCCTTTCACATTTTCATCTTTGGAAACCATCGTATTGTAACCACAAGAACTTAAAAAGGCTGCTGTGAACATGCCCACAACAGCAAGAAGTAATAATCTTTTCATCTGTATATATTCCATTTCGTTATGGATAAATATACAAAATTCAAGTGAGATTTCCCGAAAATATCCGCGCAGCGATACTCCGCAGATTCCTTATCTTTGCAACGAGATTTGGGATAAAAACCCAACAAATAACGCATGCAAAAAGAGATAGAATTAGCCGTTAGTCCTGATTTGATTAACGACGAACTGGCGATTAAACGTTTAGGAGCAAAAAAACTTCGTATTGCCGAAGATAGAATCGGCGGAATCCACATTCGGAAAAGATCGATCGATGGACGTAGCCGACAAGTTGTTTACCGCCTTCGCGTGATTTTTTACATTGACGAATCGCCATCCCCATTTGTTTACACCTCAGCCCTTCAAAATGTTCGCGGGGCAAAACCTGTCATTATTATTGGTGCAGGTCCGGCCGGATTGTTTGCTGCGTACCGATGTTTGGAAAAAGGCTTAAAACCAATCGTTCTAGAACGCGGAAAAGCCGTTCAGGATCGTCGACGTGATTTAGCGCGCATCAACCGCGAAGGTATCGTCAATCCGGAATCGAATTATTGCTTTGGGGAAGGCGGAGCTGGAACTTATTCCGACGGGAAACTTTATACGCGATCCGATAAGCGCGGCGATGTACAGAAAGTGCTTTCCATCTTCGTGGAACATGGCGCCGACGAAGATATCCTAGTGAATGCACGTCCACATATTGGCACCAACAAGCTTCCGCATATTATTCAGCTGATGCGCGAGCGCATTATCGAACAAGGTGGAGAAGTGCATTTTGACACAAAGCTGGTGGATATCACGAGCTCTTCCGGACGTGCTACAGGTGTGAAATTAGCTAATGGCTCTTCCATTGAAGCGACCGATATTATTTTGGCTACAGGACATTCAGCTCGCGATATCTTCTATTTATTTCGGGAGAAGGGCTGGTTGCTAGAAGCGAAGCCATTTGCTTTAGGCGTTCGTATTGAACATCCGCAATATATTATTGACAGCGCACAGTATCATTGTAAAGAACGCCATGAAAACCTTCCGCCAGCTTATTACAGTTTGGTGGAGCAAGTCGATGGGCGCGGCGTATTTTCGTTTTGTATGTGTCCTGGTGGAATTATTGCACCGTGCGCCACCGATCAAAATGAAATCGTAGTCAACGGATGGTCGCCATCCAAGCGCAATAATCCGCACGCAAATTCGGGAACCGTAACACAAATCAACTTGGAAGATATTCCAGCCGCCTTAGAAAACCCATTTGCCTTGTTGGAGTTTCAGCAAGCAGTGGAGCAAAAAGCATTTTTGGCCGGCGGCGGTGCTTTGGTCGCTCCCGCGCAGCGGATGGTGGATTTTGTTGAAGGACGTTTGTCGAACGATCTTCCTGTTCATTCGTATAAGCCTGGAACGAAATCGGTCGAGCTACAGGACGTTTTACCCGATTTTGTACATCGCGCGTTGAAAGGTGCCTTACCGAAATTCGGACAAAAGATGCGTGGCTATTATACCAATGAAGCGATTTTGGTCGGCGTAGAATCCAGAACATCTTCCCCGTTGCGTATTCCTAGAAATAAAGAAACATTTCAACATCCGCAAGTTGCTGGTTTATACCCGTGTGCTGAAGGCGCAGGCTACGCAGGCGGCATTGTTTCAGCCGCTATTGACGGCATGAACTGCGTTGACGCCATTAAATAGGCGATATTTTTTGAAAAAAAATATTGACAAATATCGGTGGAAATATTACCTTTGTTCCACCAATGCGAAAGTAGCTCAGTTGGTAGAGCACGACCTTGCCAAGGTCGGGGTCGCGAGTTCGAATCTCGTCTTTCGCTCCAAAGAAAAGTTCATCAGCAATGATGGACTTTTTTGTTTTAGTATGGATTTGTCTTTGATTTTGTTTCCTATATCTACAAAATCATATCTTCGAAACGCTCTGTTAGAACGAAAACAGTTTGTAACCTAATATTCTGTTTGAAATCAAAAAATGTTGCGATAATCTTTTTTCAAACTTTTCTTGATAAAAGTTTGGCAAAATCAAGACTGCATTCCTTACCGCTATCTTTCCAAAAGAAATCCTAAACAAAAAATAAACTCGCTTTGCTCAGACAGATTTTTGTTCTTAACGGATTTGCTTCCGGCCAGATGGACGCAGCCGGAACGCTAGGTCGGGTTGATTAGCTTTACTAGATGGAACAACGTTTGCTGCACCAGTCACACCGTATCTATCAACTTCTTTACAACCTTACAAAAAGCAAAACCCTCTCCATTCCCGAGCAATGCCGCCTAAGCGGATTGGCGATTGCACGAGGATGCACTACCGCAGTGCCAATACGCTCAGCGGCGAGCTTTTTGTTACTTTTTTTCGGCAAAAAAATAAAGCCCGCGCGGCTCGAGCGCAGCGAGTAAAAATTTGATTACTTAACCAACTGTTTGTGCTTGCGTTTGCTGATTTTGTCTGGGTTTACTGGTTGTGGAACTTTCACGTAATAACCGGTGCCATCGTATTCACGCTTGCGCGGATGCGTTGTACACACTTCCGAACAACAACCTTCCAGTTTCTCACCACAAGCATCACATTGCGTGAAATGTTCATTACAATCCGGGTTTGCACAGTTGATCATCTTCGAAGTAACCGTCCCACAGTTACGACAAGTGGAAACTACGGATGGATTTACTGAATTGACATCAACTGTTACGCGATTATCAAACACATAACATTGGCCTTCGAAATCCTTCCCTCCTGCTTCTTTCCCATATTTGATGATTCCGCCATGCAATTGATACACATCCTCGAAACCTTCTTTCAGCAATAATGCAGAAGCTTTCTCGCATTTGATACCGCCAGTGCAATACGTTAAAATCTTCTTGCCTTTGAATTGCTCTAATTCTTTGATTTTCTCTGGAAATTCACGGAAATTCTCGATGTCCAAGGTTACTGCATTTTTGAACCGCCCCACACTGTGTTCGTAATTAGAACGCACATCCAGCACAACCACATCATCCTGATCTTTCATTTCCATGAAATCCTGTGGTTCCAAATGCTTACCGGTTTGGCGGTTTGGATCGATCATTTTTGGATCGCGCAATCCCGAATGCACAATCTCCGGCTTATATCGGCAGTGCATTTTGATGAAAGATAGCTCTTCCACCTCATCAATTTTAAACTCTGTTTTTGCAAACCTTGGATCAGCGTGCACCGCTTCCATGTATGCTTGGCAGGCTTCCGGCGTACCCGAAACCGTTCCATTCAATCCTTCGTCCGCAACGATAATTCGTCCGACAAGATGAAGCGATTTACAAAAAGATAAGTGATCAGCAGCAAATTTTTCTGCATCTTCGATAGGGCTGTAACAATAGTACAGCAAGGTATTGTATTTTCCCATGAGCATTGATACCGCTGCAAACGGCGTTTAATGAATTGCGCTGCAAAGATACAAAAAAATCTATTCGACCTCTTTCTCCAACTGGAGCAATTCTTCGTAATTCTTGTTCAAACGCTTTAAAAGAATTCCGTACAATACGCGATAATATAAGCGAACAAGAAAGATAAAAAGCCAACCAATGATCGCTATCAGTGCAATGAAAATCGCAACATAGAAAACAATATCCATCGTTCTACGCTCAACGTCCGAAGCAAAAATCTTTTCATGCAATGAGAAAAGTCCAGCGGTAACTATAGAAAAACCGAAAAAGTAAATATTAAACTTAACATAACGTTCTACATGTTCTCTGGTCACAATTATCGACGAAATAAGCGATTTCGCATCTTTCGTACTACGGATGGCGCGAAAGCTTTTGAAGAAATGATAAATAAAATAGAAAATCACAACGTAGAAAACTCCTTCAACAGCGAGCACAAAATATTCCTCGAACGCCGATCGAAATTCCAAATCAGGAAGCACGAAAGACATCAATAAGCCAAATAGAAACTCCAAAATGCTGATCACGAAAATCCATTGTACAATCGAAGATGAACTACGATGCAACATAGATCGGATTTCCTGCGCTTTTATCTGCGGGAAACGATCTTCCTTCTGCCATTGATTCTTTAAGAAATCTAACTCGTCCATTATAATGCTCCTCGTTGACTGAGTATTACTTTTAATTTTGTTTTGATGCGATTCATACGCACGCGCGCATTCACTTCGCTAACGCCAAGCGTTTCCGCTATTTCGGCATAATCCTTATCTTCCAAATACATATATACGAGCGCTTTCTCGATATCGCTCAATTCATGCACCGCCGCATATAAATATTGAAGCTTATCCTCCTGTTCGGAATTATATTCCTCGTACACCATATTATGGATCGCATTATCCCAAGTTACCGTTTCCACTCGCCGCTTCTTCACGCGATAAAGCGAAATCGCCGTATTCAGCGCTACGCGGTATGCCCAAGTCGTAAACTTCGCTTGGCCTTTGAAGCTGGGATACGCTTTCCACAATTGAATCACCATTTCTTGAAACAAATCTTTGTGCGCATCTGCATCCGCTGTGTACAGCTTACAGATTTTATGAAGGATATTTTGATGCTCCTCCAAGAGATACACAAATTGTTGCTCAAACTCCGGATTCATTATATTAGGTTATTTGACGACAATACTACTAGTTTGTTACGAATTGTCCTCACATTTTTTCTAAATTCGTGTAATGGCGAAAACGAAATCTGCATATTTCTGTCAAAGCTGCGGTTACGAATCGCCAAAATGGCTGGGGCAATGTCCTTCTTGTAAACAATGGAATAGTTTCGTGGAAGAAGTGGTTGACAAAGGTGCATCCAAGGTTCCCGAATGGCGAAGCACCGCAAATACCGGAACGCCAAAAAGAGCCAACAAAGCAGCCGTTATACACGAGATTGTTTACAGCGAAGAGAAACGAATTCTGACTCCGGATGCCGAGTTCAACCGTGTTTTAGGTGGAGGAATCGTGCCTGGATCGCTCGTGCTGATTGGCGGGGAACCCGGAATCGGAAAATCGACGTTGATGTTGCAATTAACGCTTTCCATTCCGAAAATTAAGGCGCTATATATTTCCGGTGAGGAAAGTGAGCAGCAGATAAAAATGCGCGCCGAGCGCTTGAATCAGAGCAGCAAGGCGAATTGTTTCATCCTAACGGAAACATCAACCCAAAATATTTTTAAGCAAATTGAATCGGTACAGCCGGATGTGGTCGTGATTGACTCCATACAAACGTTGCACTCGTCGCAAATCGAATCTGCGCCGGGTTCCGTGTCGCAGGTGAAAGAATGTACCGCGGAATTATTGCGCTTCGCGAAAGAAACCGATACGCCCGTACTCATTGTTGGTCACATTACCAAAGATGGCGCAATTGCCGGACCAAAAGTTTTGGAGCACATGGTGGATACCGTATTGCAGTTCGAAGGCGATCGTCACCATGTTTACCGCATCTTGCGCGCGGTGAAAAACCGATTTGGCTCGTCCTCCGAATTAGGCATTTACGAAATGCAAGGCAACGGATTACGCGAAGTTTCGAATCCATCGGAAATCATGCTTTCGCAGCGCGAAGAGCAGATGAGCGGTGTTGGTATCGCCGCTATGCTGGAAGGGATTCGTCCGTTGATGATTGAAGTACAGGCGCTGGTAAGCGTTTCTGCTTATGGCACGCCGCAGCGAAGTTCGACCGGATTTGACACAAAACGTTTGCACATGCTATTAGCCGTTTTAGAAAAACGCTTTGGTTTCCGATTAGGAACGCAAGATGTATTCTTAAATATTGCAGGTGGATTGCGTGTAGAAGATCCAGCAATTGATTTAGCGGTCGTTGCAGCATTAATATCTTCCCAACAAGATATTCCACTTCCAACAACCACCGCTTTTGCCGGAGAAGTGGGTTTATCAGGAGAAATCCGAGCAGTAAATCGCATCGAACAACGCATTGCCGAAGCCGAAAAATTGGGTTTCGATGGCATTTTCATCTCGAAATATAACCTGAAAGGTATCGATCCGAAAAAATACGATATCGCTATTCGGCCAGTGGCAACGTTGGAAGATGTATTCCGAGCTTTGTTTGGATAATTTCTCAAAAATACTCCTTATATTAGGTTTAGTATAAACCTTAACATCCTATAAAAGACATTTTTACTTATGAGAACATCTTCTGGCTCATTTTGGAAAGCCTGCATAACGCCACTCGCATTAGCACTTGCTATCACATCTTGCCAACAAAACACATCAAAAGATAAAACCGTTAACGAGCAACAGGAAAATGTTGATATCGGTGTTTCCGCGAAAGATTTTGAAACAGTTATTGGCGAAGATTCCGTCAAATTATACACAATCGGCAACGGAACGATTACGGCTGCGATTACCAATTATGGTGCGCGCGTGGTCAGTTTATTAGTTCCAGACAGCGCTGGAAATTTGGTCGACGTTGTGCTGGGTTATAAAGATTTGGAAAACTTCCGTAAACCGGGCGAAGGCTTCTACGGCGCGATTGTCGGTCGCTTCGGCAACCGAATCAATAAAGGTCAATTTAGCGTAGATGGAAAGCCGTACCAATTGGAAATCAATGACGGAGAAAATACGTTACACGGTGGAAAAACCGGCTATTACACCAAAGTTTGGGAAGTAACCAAAGTGACTGATGAAAGTCTGGAATTGCATTTATTGTCTCCAGACGGTGATGCAGGTTATCCGGGTGCGTTGGATATTTATGTGACGTATAGCATTACTTCCGACAATGGATTGGATATTGCATACCGCGCAACGACAGACAAGAAGACAGTTGTGAATCTTACCAATCACGCTTATTTCAACTTAAGTGGTGAGGGAGCAGAAACGATCACCGATCATCAGTTGATGGTAAAAGCGGATCATTACACGCCAGTGGATAAAACATTAATTCCAACCGGGGAATTGGCTTCTGTTGAGAATACACCGTTTGATTTCCGCAAAGCGAAAGCAATTGGAAAAGATATTGACGCATCAGATGAGCAGATCAAAATTGGTGGCGGTTATGATCACAACTTTGTGCTGACTAAGAAAGATGGATTAGAACATATCGCCACGGTAAGTAGTCCGAAAACAGGAATTAAAATGGAAATTCTTACGGAGGAACCAGGTTTGCAATTCTATAGCGGCAATTTTATGGAAAATATCCAAAACGCGAAAGGCGGAAAAACTTACGGCCTTCGTTCTGCTTTCTGTCTAGAAACCCAACATTTCCCAGATGCACCAAACCAAGCGAAGTTTCCATCAACGGAATTATCGCCGGGCGATACGTACGCAACGCACAGTACGTATCGATTTAGCACTGTAAAATAAATAAAACAAGAATGGCTTTTCCGATCGGAAAAGCCATTCTTGTTTATAGCGATATTGCTATTATTGCCTAAGGTTGTGGAATAAAATGTAAGAAAGAACTAAACTTGTCCTTATACGTTTCTTGATCTAATTTATAGTAAAAAGCTCCTTTTCTTGAGCCTTCCTTATCCTTATCTGCTTGCTTTACCAGTAAGCCGGTAGAAAGCAACTTTCGCATAAAATTTCGTTTGTCCAACTCCACATTGTACACTTGTTCATAAAGTGCCATAATTTGCGGAATGGTAAATTTCTCCGGCAACAGCTCAAATAAAATAGGATGCAATGCCGCTTTGTAACGCAATTGCTGTTTTGCGGCGCGAACCATCTCGTCGTGGTCAAAGATCAGAGGCGGAACATCTTTTAAGGAAATCCATTCCGCACGATATGCATCGTTGAGCTGCGCTTCATACTCCTTAATATTGATGAGCGCCGAATAAGCAACGCTAATTGCTCGCTCGACTGGGTCGCGCTTTGGCTTGCCAAAAACAGACAACTGTTCCATATATACGTCTTCCAGTCCTGTTAATGTATAAAGCACGCGTGACGCCGCATCATTTGGATCTTCCCCTTCTTGAATAAATCCACCCATCAAACTCCAACTTCCGATTTGCGGCTCCAAGGCCCGCTGTACAACAAGCAACTTTAGCTCGGCGCCATCAAATCCAAAGATGATACAATCTACTGCAACAAGAACACGATGTTTCTCTGCATATTTTGCCATAGCGCTTTTATTACCAGAATTTCACGTATAACGCGCCGACCACCAAAATCGTGATCACAATTAAGATTAACACGGATGGTTCCACTTTGAACATTTTGCGATCGATTTCAAACGCTTTTGGATTTTCTTTCGGACCGAACATACTTAAAATTACCATCAGCATAACAGCAAAGACAAATGCCCAACCCATACAAATCAAGAATGGAATTTCGTATTTCCCCGCCGCATTTTGATAAGCAGTGTATAACCATGTCTCCGGACCAAATACTGCTGGAGCAAACTCGTTGAAGAACACGGACAACAGAAAACCGGAAAGCAAACCAGTAACTGCCGCTGCACCTGTTGTACGCTTCCAGAACATACCTAGCAAGAACATGGCTAAAACTCCTGGACTAACGTAACCTGTATACTTTTGGATAAACGTAAATCCGCCCGCTCCACCAATACCAAGCACGTCGTCCCAAGTAAGCAGTAAAGCTAACAGCATAGAAACCACAATCGCTACTTTACCTACCCAAACCATTTTAGTTTCTGAAGCGTCTTTGTTTAGGTATTTTTTGTAGATATCCAAGGTAAAGATAGTCGCGATACTATTTGCTTTACCAGCTAGCGAAGCCACAATTGCTGCCGTTAACGCTGCTAATGACAAACCTTTCATACCATCCGGCAAGAAGCTCAAAATTGCTGAATAGGCATTATCTGCATGAAACTCACCACCCGGTGCCATTTCTTGTTGCAAAGCACCATTTTTGTACAAAACGTATGCTGCAATTCCCGGCAACATCACCACAATTGGCATCAACAATTTCAAGAATCCGGCGAAAAGAATACCTGTCCTTGCGGTCTTCAAATCAGCACCCAATGCACGTTGCGTGATGTATTGATTACATCCCCAATAGTTCAAATTCACGATCCATTGTCCGGCAAAATACATGGAAATTCCCGGCAACATCAAGTATTTGTTGATATCCTCTTGGCTCGATTCTGCTGTTGGTTTTTCCGGCATCATCTGGAAATGCGTTGGCGAATCTTTCATCATTGCTTTGAAACCCGCTAGCACATCCGCACCTAATCCGAAATGCTCGCTAACCAATGTTAATGCCACATAAGTAGTCGCTAATCCACCAATTAGAAGCACTAAAACCTGAATCACATCCGTAAAACCGATTACTTTCATACCGCCCAATGTAATAATGATAGCGAACACACAGAGCACCGTCATAATCACCTCGAAATTTGCTCCTCCTGCGAAGTTATTTATCGCCATGGCGCCCAAAAACAATATGGAAGTAAGGTTTACCAAAATGTAGAGAAACAACCAAAAGATGGCCATAATTAATGCGGTCGTTTCATTATAACGCACTTTGAGGAATTGCGGCATGGTAAAAATACCATTCTTGTGGTACATCGGAATGAACCAAACCGCTACAATAATCAAGGCAATTGCAGCAATCCATTCGTAAGCAGCTACGGCCATACCGACGGTAAAACCATTCCCGCTCATTCCGATAAATTGTTCAGCAGAAATATTAGAAGCTATCAACGAAGCTCCGATTGCCCACCATGTTAGTGATCCTTCGGCCAAAAAGAAATCTTTTGTTGCCGAGTCACTTTTTGTTTTACGGCGGTAAATCCAATAGCCATAGCCTGCGACGATTACGAAATAAATAAGAAAAACTACGTAATCAATGTTTGAAAATCTTGTCATCTGTTTGATAGAATTGGTTAGATAAAGCGCGCGACTTCCCGTCAAACTCTTTATACAAATATGCTTTTTTTTCGATTAAGTTTATAAAATCAAACGCACGAATGCGCTCGCCTTTTTAAGGTATTCAGATTTAATTGTCCAAATATTAGAAAAAAAAATGTCAAAATGACGTTTATGTTCAAAAACTTTAAAAAAAGGGTAAATAATGGTACTACCGCACAATAAGTGGTTGTAGTAAATATTCAAGACCATTGAGTTTGATCTCGTAAATTGTGGCCAATTGTTGTCCAAGCTTTCCGGCAGGAAAACCTTTGCTATGGTACCACGTCAAATAAGCTTCCGGCAAGTTTCGAAGATAATAGTCCTTGTATTTTCCGAAAGGCATTTTCGCATTTGCAATTTCAAGGAGTAATTGCGGATTTAAGATATTACTCTCTGGTTTTGCCATGTTGCATCCTATAAATTATCAATCGCGCCGCGATTACAAGGTGATTAAAAAAATTGTTGAAAGCGCCGTAATGCTTTTTAAAGATTGCATACCGCTCATCCAAGCTTTGGCGGTGGCGTTTCTGCGACATTCCGCCAACCAAGTATCTAGCCACGAATGCATCCACGTACTGCGTTGTTTTAGCTTGCTTCGCAGCGCGAATCACCCAGTCGATATCAGCGCTTAATTGATAAGTTGTGTCATACGCCGGCGCAATGGATCTACGAACGTAGATCGCTTGATGACAAATGTTCATGCCATAGCGGAATGATTGCCAATCGAAATGCTTTGGCGCTTTGTGGCGACGATTGCCAACAATTTCCCGTTGCTCATTGACCAATTTAGTTTCACCATAAATGATATCCGCGTTGTTTCCGCGTTCGATAATTGTCTGCAAGGTATCCGTCGCAAACAGCGTATCGCCGGAATTGAGGAATAGCACATAATCGCCTGTTGCTTTCACCAGGCCTTTGTTCATCGCGTCGTAAATGCCTTTGTCTTTTTCCGAAATCAATACATCTATGATGCGATCGTATTCGTGGATAACATCGAGGGTACCGTCCGTGGAAGCACCATCCACCACAATGTATTCTATGTTAAGATAGGTTTGCTCCGCTACGGAAGTTAAGGTGTAAGCGATATCCCGAACGTTATTGTAAACGATCGTGATAATCGAAATGGTAGGACTTCCGCTATTTGAATGTGGGTTGTTCGACATGGATTGCATCAAAAGACTTATCGTAATTTGTTTACCGCGAAGCGATATGCGCGTTGAAATAAATTGCCTTTTCGATGTTTGAAGAAATGGCGCAAAGCAACATATCCATTTGGATCTTCCACTATTTCTGTTGGAAATTGGGTAATCGGCATAGATCGAATAGATGTTTCGAACATGGTATTCACACCAGAATGTACACCCGAACCATCGTGTCCGATATTTTCAATTAAGGATTGACTCGGCTCGATCGCTAATCCGCCTTTCAAGAAAACGCTCGCGTACCAACGTACAGCCCAAGAATCCACTTCGCCTTTTTGCTGCTGCAAAATAGTACGCCAAAAATTCATGGTATGATCGAACGTAAAAGCAGCCACCTTTTGCGGATCAAACTGCGCAATAATTTGATCAATATCCGCTTGAAAATGATTCCAAGCGCGCGACCACGTTGCCCACGCCTGACTGGCTACATAACGTGTTACGAATGTTTCGTCTAATTTAGCGCGGTTGAGTTCATACATAAACCCGCCGATATGCATAATCTTTTCTTCGTTCTTGTATCGCGTTAAGGCTTCGTTGAAATATTGCAACGTATGCGGAGCAAAAAGCACATCATCTTCCAATACAATCGCCCGGCCATGTGCTTTCATTACCTGTCCAACGCCATCCATCACATTATTCGCCAAACCCCAATTGCGATCGCGTTCCACCACGTGCACTTCCTTAAACAACCAGTTTTCCCGGATAACATTGCGTACTTCCTTCACGGCTGTTTCTGCGCCAGCATGCTTTGCGCCGTCCGCAAAAATGTACAAAACGCTGTCCGCCGCTCCTACATTTTCCTGCAGAGCCAAAAGCGCTCGCCGGGTATGTTCCGGTCTGTTGTACGCGAAAAGGATAATCGGACTGTTTTCTTCCATGGATAAAATGATTGAATAGACGAAACTCGTAATAAAACGGGGTTTATGCAAATGTGCGCGAAGAATGAACCTTCCTAAATTCAGGCATTTGCTTGTCGCGTTTTTAGTACATCGCTGGTCTTCAATAATAGTTGCCAAGCGATTTTCAAGTAAGCGGAAGTAAAACGTTTTTTATCTGACTTCCGAGGTTTAAAGACTTTCTTAATGGCGGCTAAAACACTAAATGCAAAAGCTTTTGTCACCGGATAGTTGATGTTCGCATATTCGGCAAGGAAATAGATGTATTCGCGCTTGAGAAATACATCATCATGGAGCGCCGTCCTCGTTTGTCGATCGTGATAAGCAATTGCGTCTCGATGAACTAAAAATTTAAGCCCGTGATAATGCAATCTATTGCCATAATCACTGTCTTCCCCATAATGATAGAACAAAGCTGAGAAATGACCTACTTTACGGAGCGTCTGAATGGGAATAAGCCAAAAAGCTGCGTTCACAAATGGCGCACAAAAGATTGTAGTCTGCGGCTGATCCACGTTATTGATATATGCGGCAAAACCTTCATCCAATTGATTTCCGGTTCCATCGTAATGCATCGGCGAAATAATGCCAACTTGATCCGAATCTACATATACATCCATTAATCTGCTTAAGCAATTCCGATCGACCCAAGCATCTTGGTTCATTAGGAATACCGCATCATAATCATTCGCAATTGCATACTCAAAACCAATATTGTTTGCCTTTCCAAAACCTATATTTTCTCGACTTTCCACCAATATTGCCTGTGGATAATCGCGCTTAATGCGAAAAACGGTTTCATCCTTGGAGTCATTATCTACTACCATCACGTCCGTTGGACAATCCGATTGAAATAGGCTATCCAAACAGGTATCTAACCACGGCTCAAAATTGTAGGAAACGACAATGCTTAGCACCTTTCTCATAACTTATTCTGAAAGAATTTTTTAATTTCTAGAAAGGTTTCTTTGTTGAAAAAGTACGTAAGTACTATGTAAACCGCTCCCATCGAAAGAACTGACAAACTTAGTCGTAAAAGTGCAGATGGTAACATGTTGATCCACCAAAAAGTCATCAGGTAACCCGCTAGCGCAATCAGCGCATAGGCGTACACATCTTTCCACAAATAGCGATAGCTATATTGTAGACTTTCCTTACTTAGAAAATACCAAGTGTTTAACCAAATGAAGTTCAACACCGCGAACGACATAACAATGTAGGTAACGCCAGCTTCCTTCAACAAGAAAAACAACGCAATTTGAATCAATCCGAATGCCACCATATTTTTCATGTAGGTATCGGACTTTCCTTTGCTCAATGTGTAATTCGAAAACGCATTGCTCACAATGGCAAATGCGCCACCGAATGCCAGAATCCGTAGGTAATTTCCGCTTTCTGCCCACTCCCCGCCTCCGGCAAGCAGCACAAAATCCGGAGCAATTAACGCCAAGCCGAACATGGATGGGAAAGTGATAAAGGAAATAAACGACAACAATTTGCGAAACACACGAATTCGACGTTCTTCGCCGCTTTGCGATGCTTCTGTCATTAGCGGCTGAATAATCATATTCGAAATGCTGAGTGTAAAACTTTGTACAGTCAGGTTCCAACGATTGGCAGAATTATATTGTCCAACCTGAGCAATCGGCACATACTTCCCAAGAACTGCAGATAAAAAGTTATTGTTCAAGTGAAAGAACACATTGGTGATGATGAGCTTATTGCTGTAAGCCAACATAGGCTTTACGGGCGCCAAGTTAATCTGGAATGATGGCCGAAATGAGGAATAACGCCACGATAACAACACGTAAACCAAACAATAGGAAAGATTTTGCACCACCAAAGCCCAATATCCCCAACCGGCAAATGCTACCGCAATCGCAAGAATTCCGCCTACAAAAACCGCAACGATGTTGGCATTGGCACGTTCTTTAATCCGCAGGTTCCGCGTTAAGTTCGCACTGTGCGCAACGCCAAAACTGCTGATAAAAAAGTTGAGAAAAGATACCTGAGCGAGCAGCGCTAAAGCAGGAATTTCGTAAAAATCGGCAATTACCGGACTAAGCAGAAAAAGGAGCATATAGATAAATGCACCCAAGAAGATGCAAAACCAAAAGACTGCATTGTAATCCGCTTTGGTAACATCCTTTTTAATACTAATTGCACTAACGAACCCGGATTCTGTAAGCGAAGAAGCAATACTGGAAAAAATGGTCAAGATCCCCACCAAACCATAATCTTCCGGACTTAATGTCCGCAATAGTACGATCCCAAATATCAGCCCGAAAACTTGCTGTAAGCCATTCGACAAACCTCCCCAAAGAAAACCTTTTGCAGCTTTTTTCTTTAAGCTTTCTTCCTGTGCAGATATATTTTGATCCATTGCGCAGAGAACTACTGATCGTCGTTAGGCTTCGCCGATTTGGTAAGACCAGCTTTAAAACGTGGCTTAAATCCTGCTGGTTTATTTGTAGGAGTTGCTTCCGTTGCCGGAGCATTTTCGTTTTCCTCGGAAGGTGTTGCTTTTGCTTCTTCCGAAGGCTTGTTTTCTGTGGTTTCGGAAGGTTTGGTAACGCCAGCTTTAAAACGTGGCTTGAATCCTGCGGGTTTGTTCGTAGCAGCTGCTTCCGTTGCCGGAGCATTTTCGTTTTCCTCAGAAGGTGTTGCTTTTGCTTCTTCCGAAGGCTTACTTTCTACGGCTTCTGTAGATTTAGTAACGCCAGCCTTGAAACGAGGTTTAAATCCTGCAGGTTTATTTGTAGCAGTAGCTTCCGTTCCCGGAATATTTGCTGCTTCCTCGGAAGGCAAAGCTTTCGCTTCTTCCGAAGATTTGTTCTCTGCGATTTCTGTAGGTTTGGTAACACCAGCTTTAAAACGTGGCTTGAATCCTGCGGGTTTGTTCGTAGCAGCTGCTTCCGTTGCCGAAGCATTTGATGTTTCTTCGGAAGGTGCAGCTTTCGCTTCTTCGGAAGGCTTACTTTCTACCGTTTCAGCAGGTTTGGTAACGCCACTTCTAAAACGAGGCTTAAATCCTGCAGGTTTACTAGGAGCAGTTACTTCCACTGCCGACTCACTTTTTAGTTCTTCTTCAGGATTTTCAACAGCCGTAACTGGAGTCGCTGATTTGGCTGCTCCTGCTTTGAATCGTGGCTTAAACCCTGCTGGTTTCGTCGCTTCTGTACTTCCTACTGGAACAACTTCCGAAACTGGTTTTACCGGATGATCTGAAACAGGCATTACTTTTTGGGGTGCAGGCGCAGGTTCGCCTTCAGCCAACAAATACGATTTCCGCAATCGGTTGAACCAGAATTTTTTGCTATGATCGAAGCTCTTCTCTCCCATAGCAGCGTAATGTTTAGAAAACTCTGCATACAGGGATGGCTGACCAGCTTGTAAGGCGGTCAGGTCGATTTTTTTCTTCAGAAAGAACTCTTCGAAACTGAGCATAACCAAAAATAACAAAAAATCCCCGCGAATATCATTCGTGGGGATTTTTATATCGGATCAACGATCCTTAGTCCATATTGTGATATACAGCTTGTACATCATCATCTTCCTCAATCTTGTCGATCATTTTCAATACATCGGCAGCTTGCTCCTCGCTCAGCGAAGAATGCGAAAGAGCGATACGCTCTAGTTTTGACGAGGAAACCTCAATCCCTTTTTCTTCCAAAAGCTTTTGCATATTCCCGAAGTCTTCGAATGACGTTTGTACGACCACGACATCGTTTCCTTCTTCATCAGCTTCTACATAAAGCTCTTCCAAACCTCCATCAATCAATTCCAATTCCAATTCTTCGACATCCAAGTCTTCAGCTGCAGGAAAACGGAACACAGAACGACGTTGGAAGATAAAATCCAAAGAACCAGTTTTTCCTAATGAACCACCAGCTTTGGTAAAATAACTACGCACGTTGGCTACCGTACGATTGGTATTATCTGTTGCCGTTTCGATCAACACAGGAACACCATGCGGACCGTAACCTTCATAAACATATTCTTCGTATCCTTTGGCATCTTTTTCCGAAGCACGTTTGATCGCTGCTTCCACGCGATCCTTTGGCATACTTACTGCTTTCGCGTTTTGCATTGCAGTACGAAGGCGAGAGTTATTTTCGGGATGCGGACCGCCTTCTTTAACCGCCATAACGATCTCTTTCCCTAAACGCGTGAACTGAACCGCCATTTTGGCCCAGCGTTTAAATTTTCTTTCTTTTCTAAATTCGAAAGCTCTACCCATGGTTATATAGTCGATTTAAGATTTTCAATCATGTCTTTTGTCATCGCTTCCAGATCGAAAGATGGATTCCATCCCCAATCTTTGCGCGCGTAATCATCCTCAATACGCTTTGGCCAAGAATCTGCAATAGCTTGTCTTGGATCATTATCGGAGTATGATATTTCAAAATTAGGGAGAATTTTTTGTATTTCTTTGGCGATATCCGTTGGAGTAAAACTCATTCCAGCCAAGTTGTAGCTCGAGCGAATGGTTAACTGCTCTGCCGGCGCATCCATTAATTCCAACGTTCCGCGAACGGCATCCGGCATATAAAGCATAGGAAGTTCTGTATTTTCAGACAAGAAACTTGTATATGCGCCCTGACGCAACGCTTCAAAATAAATATGTACCGCATAATCCGTTGTACCACCTCCTGGTTCGGTTTTCCAAGAAATGATTCCCGGATAACGAATGCTGCGGATATCCAATCCATAACGTTTGTGATAATATTCGCAAAGGCGCTCACCAGCCAATTTACTGATGCCATAAATACTGTTGGGATCCATCACGCAATATTGCGGCGTATCGATTTTCGGTGAGTTCGGTCCAAAAACGGCAATCGAACTTGGCCAAAAGATTTTCTGAATTCCCAATTCTACGGCTAAATCCAGCACATTCAAAAGGCCGTTCATGTTTAAATCCCATGCTTTTTGTGGATACTGCTCGCCCGTAGCGGACAACATCGCTGCCAAAAGATATACTTGTGTCGGTTTGTATTGTTCAAAAAGGCTTTTCAATTTGTCTTTATCCAGCACATTGGCCAATTCAAAAACTTCCTCTTCCGCTAAACTTTTTGGTTCTCTAATATCTGATGTGATGATATTCGGAGCGCCAAATTTAGTGCGCAGCGCAGCGGCTAATTCTGAGCCAATCTGTCCATTAGCTCCAAGTATAATAATACGTTCTTCCATGTTGCAGTTCGTTATCCTGTCTTTTTTCAGTAAAACTGATATAAAGTGTGTTGTAAATGGATATTTCGGTGCAAATATAGTTTTTTTCGCCCCTTTCTTAAAACCACAGCGCGACCACCTTCCCATTTCTTTTATCTGCGGAGCGCAAAGTTTTCTTTAAACACCTTGCGCGTTCCTAAATGATTATACATCTCAAGCCAAGCGATGTAAATGCCCGATTTAACATTTTGCTCCTTATCGTTCTTTCCATCCCATCCAATTTTGCCAACATGACCGACGCTTTGATTCCGTAACAGGTGACGAACAACGCGACCTTTATCGTCGTAAATACGTACATTCAACATTGCATTCTCTTCTATAAAATCATAATGAATAAACCAAGGCGATCGATCAACATGATAGGTACGACTAGAAAGAAACATCCTGTTTTCCGTGATTGTACCAGCGCGCAATTGAGAGTTTTCATAACCCGGAGTAGCGCCTTCGCTAAAAGTCGATGCGGAGTGGAAATTTCCAATCTCGTTGGTCGACTTATCCGGTGATTTTCGCTCTAAAGAAATTCCACGCTCGTCGCGAAGCAAAGGCTGATGCATGGATTCGTTATAATACAAACTATCCATCAATTGCTCACCGTTATACAAAGTCACAATCCCCTGTTTACTATTATACGAAGGCAAACTTTTCAGCTCAATCGCATTTTCCATCATCGCACTTGGATAAGCTGCGGATAACTTTTCGATGTCGGTGGTTATTACACTATATGATTTAGGGCGGAGAAATAATGGATTAAAAGTCAATAAGCGATTTCCCAAGCGCCATCCTTGAAGATTCACAATTTGATCGGAACGATTGTAGATCTCGACAAAACGCGGCACGTCAGACTTTGGGTTAAACAATATTTCATTAATTACCACATCGTTAAAAAGCAAACGCGATTGCCATAAAATCGGAGTTGTGAGTTCCACTGACTGGTCACAAAATGCACCTTGAATAACAAGCTGATAAGGCACACCGGAAGAAACGGAAGTATTCGGTTTTAATAACAGCATATTACCATCTGCATCTGTGGATAGCGTGATGGTTTCATCACCGTAATTTAGCGAAGCTTGATTTATGGTCAACATGCCCTCGATATCTATATTTAAGGTCAATCGAATAAGCTCATCCTCCAATTGCACATCTTTTATTTCCAATTTGGGTTTACGCTCCGCGTTATGAACGCTATTCTGCTTACCTGGTGTTCCTCCTTGATCATCCACGGATTCCGCCCAAGCATGCTTCGGATTACATCCGAAAAGTGGATTTATGCGTTCCAAACTCCAGCCGCCGCGCCGCTTTTCCGCACTATCGAACCAGCTACTTTTGTAGGCAATCTCATCCACCGAACCCAACTCGTCATGCGACAAGCATAATCTCCCGCCAGCATTACTCATACTCGGCCATCCCTGCAAGCCAATAGTATTTCCGTAAGGTTCTAAGCGATGTGCATCAGAGGCGGACGAAATAATTACGTACTGCTTGGCCGGCAGGAAAAGATCTGGCATCGCGAAAGACCGATTGTTATAATAAAAAGTATAATCGCTGAGCTGAATGGCCACATCGGAAGGATTATACAATTCCACCCATTCGTGCGACGGGAGCTTGCCACCTGCCGGGTTCGTCATAACTTCATTGATAATCGGATGACGCGAAGTATAATATTCTGTCAACGCATTCTCCATCTTACATCCAACAAGAAAACACAAGTTACAGCTAAGCAGGATGGTTATCAGCCACTTCATAATTGGAGAATTTTAGGTTTAACAGACACTTACCTTATCTTCATTCCGAAAATTTGAGTAAGTTTGAAATTGATTAGTTATCAAAAATAATTAATTAGGTTAATTTATTTTATCTAAAAGAAAAATTTATTTATGAAAGTTGCAGTAGTTGGCGCAACAGGACTTGTTGGGTCAGAAATGTTGGCAGTATTAGCGGAAAGAAACTTCCCCGTTACAGAATTAATCCCCGTAGCTTCAGAAAGAAGTAAGGGTAAAGAGATTGATTTTAAGGGTAAGAAGTACAAGGTGGTTACTGCTAAGGAAGCTATTGCACTGAAACCTGATGTAGCGATTTTCTCGGCTGGCGGTTCTACTTCGACGGAATTTGCCCCGCAGTTCGCGGAAGCTGGAATTACTGTAATCGATAATTCTTCAGCATGGCGCATGGATCCAACCAAGAAATTAGTCGTTCCAGAAGTAAATGGTGATCTATTGACTGCAGAAGACAAAATTATCGCTAATCCGAATTGTTCGACGATTCAGATGGTTGTGGTAATGAAACCTTTGCACGAAAAATATAATATCAAACGCGTTGTCGTATCTACGTACCAATCCGTAACAGGAACCGGTGTAGCGGCAGTAAAGCAGTTGAATGATGAGCGTGCTGGCATTGATGGCGAAAAAGCATATCCGCACCAAATCGACTTGAACGTAATTCCTCAAATCGATGTATTCCAAGAGAATGGTTATACGAAAGAGGAAATGAAAATGATCAAGGAAACGAACAAAATCATGCGTGACGACAACATCAAAGTTACAGCTACAACGGTTCGTATTCCCGTAATCGGTGGGCACTCAGAAGCGTTGAATATCGAATTCACGAACGAATTTGAATTGAACGATGTACGCGCAGCATTGGAAGCTCAAGAAGGAGTTATCGTGGTAGATAATCCAGCGAAATTGGAATACCCAATGCCGAAGGATGCACACGGAAAAGATGAAGTTTTTGTTGGCCGTATTCGTCGTGATGAATCCCAAGAGAAAACCTTGAATCTTTGGGTTGTTGCCGACAACTTACGTAAAGGAGCAGCAACTAATGCGGTTCAGATCGCCGAATTGCTCCACAAAAAGCAATTGATCGGATAATAAAAATACAATTTGATTAGCTGGATGCTTACAGTCTTGATCCAGCTAATTTTAAAAAGTAATTCCATAAAAAAATCCGTTTGACGTTTGTCAAACGGATTTTTTTATGGAATGAATCAGCAATCTTAACGATTGCTGATTGTGTGTTATTCTTATCTAACAGGAACGAACTTCAATGTTTCATCGAAGAAGTTTTCTCTTCCTGTACCATTAGAACCGGTAGTGATGAAACCGTTGTTTCCGATAGCGAATCCAACTGCTTTCTCACGAGCACCGCTTCCTTGAATTGCTTGGTGTTGACCAGTCCAAGTATCGCTAGCAGGATCATATTTCCAAACATTTGCGATTAAGCCAGCAGAACCTCTACCACTTACTAAGTAACCTTGTCCGCCGATCACGAATGCAGAAGCATTAGAACGTCTAACATCATACGTATTATCTGCGTCGCTACGATTCAAGTTTCTCAACGGTGTCCATGTTGTTCCGTCGAATGACAAGAAATCTTCTGGCAATTGGTTGTTTGTACGACCACCACCAACATACGCTTTGTTTCCAATTACGAATGCAAAAGCACCAGATCTTTTCCAACCGAATTGTGTCTGAATTCGCTCCCAAGTGTTGCTTGAAGGATTGTAACGGTACATATCATCAAAGGTTTTTCCAGTAGCCGTTTCACCCAAACCTACATAACCTACACCGCCCAACGAAAATGCAACCGCACCGAAACGCGCCTCGCCCGGGAAATCAGCAATTTTTGTCCAAGTATTGTTTGCCGAGTTATAACGGTAGAAATCTTTCAATGCTGAAGTACCATCGTAACCAGTACCTACGTAACCAGCACCTTCAATCGCAAAACCAACCGCACGGTGGCGTGGCGTTCCGATGAATGTAGCCGCTGTATCCCATTGAGAACCGTCGAATGATTGTGCATCATTTAAAATGGCACGCGTAGCGGTATAACCACCTACAACATATGCTTTGTCATTAATCACAAAAGAGGCTGCTCCTTCTCTTGGATCATCAGAGAATACTGTTGCTCTAGTCCATTCTGTTGGTCCAGTATCTGTAGTAGTCCCCGTCTCATCATCATCCTTAGAACAGGATTGGAATGATGTTATCGCAATCGCACCAACTAAAAGTAATGCTAGCCAGTTTTTCTTCTTCATATGACTAATTGAATTTTGTGTATAAGATGTTTAATTTAATTTTAGGTTTGTTGTCTTCGTTAGCTATCACTAAAGAATTTGCCGTACCTACCAAAGTAGATGGAGGCAAAGATAATATTAATGTTTGCGGACCTGTGCTTTCGCTATTCAGCGTGCGCACATATTGAATCAGGTTGAACGTATATTTCGGATTCATCCCTGTATTATTTCCTTCCACAAAAACGCCCGTTTGAATTTCATTACTATTTGCTGCTGCAAATGGAGAACGAATGAAATCCAGCGCCACGTTGCTCGTATTCGCTAAATACAATACCGGCGCATCTTGCTCTTTTGGCAAAGGAAACATCAGTTCCTGTCTCGCATTCACTTCAACCTCCAGTTCCATTTTGTTCACGGCCAAACCCGGTGTTTGCAAGAATTCGCGAAGCGAAGGAATGTCAATACGTACGGAAGCTCCCGTTCCCGCTTGGATCAATCCGACGCCATTCGTTTGTGATCCGGCAACCGGACTACCAACAGCTAAAGACTGAAATGTTGTTCCTCTTCTATCTGCACTAAATTTATTGTATTTCAAGTTGTAGTTACGAATAACCAAATTCTTCTGCGCATTAGTACGCAAACCACCTTCACCAATGTACGAATAGTGAATAGCTGCTTGGATCGTATCGTTGTAAGCAATTACGCTTGTATTGGCAGAATCAGGCATGATCGCAAAACCGTGCATATAATCCGTAAAGTTTGCTGAAGAAGAAACGCGGCTATCGCCGGATTTCATCTTATCGAACAAATCCTTTCCGAAAGCATCTTGCAAACGAATCGCTAAACGTTGACGTGCACCCGGTCTTGGAAGGTACGTCAACTCACCTAAAGGAGCTTCTTGCGTTTGAAAAGTTTGCTGTCCGAAAATAGCTGGCGTTTGCACGTAGAAAGGAATCTCTACGTTGTTGATTCCGCCAGCTTGCAAGGTAGTCGTCTGCAAACGCTCGGCCAAGCGGTGCGCACGAATAACGTGTGGTTTCGTGGTATCGCCCTGCACGTGCAAACGCGTATGTGTGCGCAGAATCAATTCTATAGAATCGAAACGTGCATCCTCGGGAATATCGTTAAATGTATAATTCTCAGGCTCCACCTGAAAGTAAGGTGCAACGCTAAATGAACCTACACCATCGCGATTGTATTTACCCAATAAAATTGCTCCAGCGCCCGAAGTTGGAATGTGCCCCAAATTGACGTTGGTGATATAAGCGGAAAGTGAATCGACCGATGCTAAACTCAACGCATCAACGTTATCATTATTCAATGCGATGGCCATGTCTTTTTCACAACTCGACATCAAAATACTCGTTCCGAAAAATACGAACCCGACGGCAATAGAAATAAGGTGTTTCAGCATAAATACTAATGAATTGCAAATGTAACCGAAGCCTACTGTTAATCAGTGTTATATTTTGTTAAAAATCAACAATTACGCATGCGTTGCAAAGCTACTAAATTAAATTTGCTTTCGTTATGTTTAAAAGCCACAAAATCCTAGCTCTACTGATCGTTATCGTGATCTCAGGCATCCTTACGGTGCTCTGCTTTTGGTTATTTAAAAGCTACGAGGATCATCGAGAATTAACGTTCGCAAAAGCGGATCAAGCGTTGGTAGCTACATTAAACGATTACTATAATGAGCATCCGCCAGTAAACGTAACTACTCCAAACAACTCGCAAAGGAACTTAGCCGACATTATCCATCGTGCTTATCCTAACGTCGCTGTCGATAGTTTATACGCGTGGATGGAGCAAAACGCTACACGTCGACAAGATAGTATGCGCCGTAAGTTTCAGGACTTTTACCGCGGTGCGCCGAAAGAAAGAAATGGTCGCAGAAGATCTCGCGATTTCAACCAATGGATGTTTCAAAACCAAAACCTGCAGTTGTCTGAAGCTGTTCTTGATTCACTGACAAAAGAATACGTGCAGGAACTCGCATTTAAAGGCGTTCGACTTTCCAACGTACGCTTGTCGGTGGAAAAAATCGAACGCGGACGTGAATTTTGGAGGCGTGCCGCGATGCATAAAAAGCAATACGATACCCGCCCGATATTAATAAATACAGAAAATGATTTGTACCTATTTGCTACGCTTCCGCAAGTTTGGAAGTTTATCATAAAAAGCATGTTCGGGCAAATTGCTTTTTCTTTTGTGCTACTCGCTGCGTTGGTAATCACGTTTATCGCTTTATTTAAAACGATTCGTAAACAAAACAAGTTAGCCATCTTGCAACGATCGTTCGTCACAAACATGACGCACGAGTTAAAAACGCCGCTATCCACGGTAAGTGCCGCAGTAGAAGCGCTCCAAAATACAAAGACTAAAGAGAATCCGGAACGACAAGATCGCTACCTAAATATTTCTAAACGTGAATTGGAGCACTTAAGTCAAATGGTTGAGCATGTTTTGCAGTTTAATGGCCGCGGACTTACTTTATCCAAACAGGAAATCGATTTGGTTCCGCTGGTTCGTGAACTTTCGGAATCTTTCACCTTGATCGGCACGCGTAATATCGTCATCCAGTTAGATGCGGTATCAGCAAGTTGCCAATTGCAAGGCGACCCCGCACATTTACGCAACATGCTATCCAACTTGATCGACAACGCCATTAAATATAACTATTCGGAAAAGCCGACTATCAATCTCCGACTGAGCGAAGCGAGTAATTTTGTGCAGATCGAAGTGAGCGACAACGGCATTGGGATTCCAAAAATATACCAGAAGGATATTTACGAACTTTTTTTCCGCGTTC
This sequence comes from Sphingobacterium corticis, assembly GCF_042684745.1. Taxonomy (NCBI): domain Bacteria; kingdom Pseudomonadati; phylum Bacteroidota; class Sphingobacteriia; order Sphingobacteriales; family Sphingobacteriaceae; genus Sphingobacterium; species Sphingobacterium corticis. The sequence goes on from NZ_JBHUMA010000004.1 coordinate 680,021, forward strand.
CGAACGGAGAATTATACATAGTAAAGGGCTTTGGATTGGGGCTGACCTATGTCAAACAGGTTGTAGAGCAACACAAAGGAAGCATTACGGTGGAAAGTGAAGAAGGAAAAGGAAGTACGTTTACCATTAAACTTCCAAAGTCCTAAGCAGTCATTACTTGTGCATTTATGTTGAAAGTTTTATATGTAGAAGATGAATTGAGCCTTGCCATGATCGTGGAGGATAGCTTAATTGAATATGGTTTTGAGGTTAAACATGCCGTAAATGGACAAGATGCGTTGCAGGTGCTGAAGAAATTTAAACCGCATGTGATGGTGCTGGATGTGATGATGCCGATCATGGATGGATTTACTCTGGCTACAGAAATCCGGAAAATCGACGCGCAAACACCTATTTTATTCCTGACGGCCATGACGCAGACAGAAGATGTTGTGAAAGGTTTTCAGTTGGGCGCCAACGATTATATCCGTAAACCTTTTAAAATTGAGGAGTTGATTGTGCGCATAGAAGCAGCACATCGATCGACCAACCATCGGCAAGAACAGCAACATTATGAAATCGGGCAATACAAATTGGACGCGCAGCGATTTACTTTGAGCCACGGCGAACAAATGGAAAAACTTTCCTTCCGCGAAGCGGAACTGCTACGAAGATTATTCGAACGAAAAGATCAGGTCGTTCCTCGTGAAGAAATTATCCGAACCTATTGGGGAGACGACACCTATTTTACCGGAAGAAGCTTGGATGTTTTCATCAGTCGCATTCGCAAATACCTATCCAAGGATGAGCGCATTAAGATCACAAACATTCGTGGTGTTGGCTATCGATTAACCATCGAATAAGTATATTTGAGTATGAGAGCACTTCTGATTATCGACGTTCAACACGATTTTTTGCCTGGCGGGTCTTTGGCGGTTACCGATGGCGACAGCATTATCCCGGTAATCAATGGATTACAGAAAAACTATGATTTGGTAATAGCTACACAGGATTGGCACCCTGCAGATCATGGAAGTTTCGCCAGCCAACATCCCGACATCAACGTATTTGACCAATTCGATCTCTATGGTCTAGAGCAAGTTGCTTGGCCAGACCATTGCATTCAAAATACAGAGGGGGCGGACTTGTCGCCATTGCTAAACACGCAGTTGGTTGAAGCTATATTCCGCAAAGGAACATCAAAAGAAATCGATAGTTACAGCGCCTTTTTCGACAATGGGAAAAAGAAATCCACCGGATTGACTGGCTACCTGCGCGAACGTGACATTACCGAATTGCACCTTTGCGGTTTGGCGGCCGATTATTGCGTTTATTTTTCGGCACTGGATAGTCTGGAAGCCGGATTTCAAACCGCGATAATATCCAAAGCAACGAAGGCTATCGACAAAACTATCTACATGGACAAGAAAGAACATTTCCTACAGTTAGGTGGTAAAATCTTGTAATAGTCAACTTATCTGTTCAAATCGCTCCCATCAATATTTTCTATACCTTTGCCGTAGATTGCCATGAAAGAAACCGCTCTCAGTAGAAAAGATAAAATCATCCAAACAGCCACATCGCTATTTGCGGAAAACGGTTTTGCAGACACCTCTACCAAAGAAATTTCAATCAAAGCCGGCGTATCTGAAGCATTAATCTTTAAACACTTCGGCAACAAAGATCGCCTGCTTTCTTTCATCATCAAAACTGGATATAGCCGCGTAGTCATGCACCACAAAGGTATGATGACCTACAAAGGCGCGAAAGAATTTCTTCAGAACATGATCTTGCTCCCCAACAAGTTGGTAACAGAAGAACCATTGTTCTGGAAAATGCAGGAACGTTTAGCACATGACGAATTATCGCGGGCACAACACGAACATTTCATCAAACCCGTGCAGCCAATCATATTGAAGGCATTTCAAGAATTGGGATATGATAAGCCAGAACTGGAAACCCAGTATTTACTCCTTATCATCGATATGCTTTGGAAAAAAGAAGCAAGCGGCGATTTGAAAAATGCAGCAGAATTGACAGCGCTCATTGAAAAAAAATATAATCTCATTTAATTCATATATGCACGAGATCTCGATACGATTAAAAGAAGCATTTTCTTTGTTATTTAGCATTTCTATATTCATTTCTGTGGCGAATGCCCAGCAGAAAACAGATTTTGTAACCTTCATCAACCAATCGCATCCATGGGTAGAAAAAACATTTCAGCAGTTAACGCCTAAAGAGCGTATTGCACAATTGCTTTTGATCCGTGCGCATACCGATCGCGGACAACGCTATGTGGATTCTGTTGGAAGAATTGTTAAACAAGAAAAATTAGGCGGTTTGGTTGTTTTTCAAGGCGGTCCGGTTCGGCACGCTAATATGTTCAATCGCTATCAAAAAGACAGCAAAGTTCCATTGCTGATTACGTTTGACGGCGAATGGGGACTGGGTATGCGTTTAGCAGATTCCACGATTTCTTTTCCTTATCAAATGACTTTGGGCGCCATTCAACGCGATCAATTGCTATACGATATGGGGAAACAAGTGGCCAAAGACTTCCGCCGTTTGGGCATGCATTTCAACTTTGCGCCCGTCGTCGATATCAACAATAACCCAGATAATCCGGTCATCAACTTCCGTTCTTTCGGTGACAACAAAGAGAATGTTGCACGTAAAGCGAAGGCTTATATGGACGGCATGGTCGATGGTGGAATCGTTGCTTCGCTAAAACATTTTCCGGGACATGGTGACACCGATGTGGATTCGCATCATGATTTGCCTCAATTGGATTTTTCAAGAGATCGATTGAATAAGTTGGAAATTTTTCCTTTTCGGGAATTAATCCGCGCGGGAGCACCTGCCATAATGGTTGCGCACATGCATATTCCATCTTTAGACAACACGCCAAACATCCCTTCATCCATCTCGAAAAAAGTCGTTACGGATTTATTGCGCAACGAATTAGGATTTAAAGGGCTTGCTGTGACTGATGCTATGGATATGAAGGGCGTCACGAAGTTTTTCCCGAACGGCCGTGCAGATGTAATGGCTATCGAAGCTGGAAATGATTTGCTAGAAATTTCCGAAAACAGTCAACGTGCTGTTCAGATGATTGAGCAAGCAATCAAAAGTGGAACGATCAAACAAGCGGATGTAGATCGTCGCGTTAAGAAAGTGCTGGCAACTAAACTTTGGCTGGGATTAGATAAGTACCAGCCCGTGGCTACCAAGAATCTTTATCAAGATGTGAACAGCGCTGCTGCAAAACAATTGGTTCAGCGTTTGGCTGAAGCTTCTGTTACGGTACTTCGTTCGAAACGCGCCATCAACTCATTTAGTAGTGCGAGACCTACTTTAGTGGTGAGCGTCGGAATTGATAAACCGCAAGCCATCGAACAAGCTATTGCCAGCCGCGTTCGCGGCAGCATGCAGCTTTATGTGAAAGGCAATGAAACCGAAGATCAACTCAAAGATATACTCGCAGAATCCCGGAAATACGGACAAATTATTTTGGCAATCCACGATGCGCGTAATCGTCCGCAAAGTGCGCTTCCTTTTTCGGACGACATCAAAAGCTTTATCGACAAGATCACGAATAAGAAGGTCATCACGCTATTTCATGCCAATCCCTATGCACTAAATTCGGTGGATGTTGATGGCAGTGGCAGCATTATTCTTACTTATCAAAACGATGCGTTCATGCAACGTGCTGCGGCAAAAGTGTTATTTAAGGATATCCGTTCAGAAGGAAAACTTCCGGTTGCGGTATCTCGAAAACACAAAAATGGCGCAGGATTGTAATCATTTGTATATCGCGAAAGCTAATTTTTCGATATTTCACATTTAGTAAAAAAGAAGGCGTTTTATCCGTTATTTTTGTGATATTTTTAAAATTATATGGCTAGCGAACAAATTTCCATCTTCGACATGTTCAAAATCGGCATCGGCCCATCCAGCTCTCACACTTTGGGACCATGGCGCGCTGCACAACGATTTGTAGACGCGCTTCGCGTGCGAGGTGTTTTGGAAAATGTGCAGCAAGTGAACGTGCTGTTATACGGTTCGTTAGCAAAAACGGGTGTCGGTCACGGCACAGATATCGCCATCTTATTGGGATTGAGTGGCGATGATCCGGTTACTTTCGATGTGTACGACGTGCTACCTAAGGTAGATCGCATCAAATCTTCCCAAAGACTTATTTTAGGCAATACGCATTCCGTTGCATTTGAGTACAACAATCACATGTTGTTTTTGTACAACGAAAGCCTACCTTTTCATCCGAACGCGGTAACATTTCAAGCATTTTTAGCAGACGGAAGTGCACACAGCGAAACGTATTATTCCATTGGTGGAGGTTTCGTGGTACAAGAAAGCGACGATCAGGCTTCCGCTTCTGAATTGGATTTGCCCTTTCAAATTGATACCGCAGAAGATGTGTTATTTTGGTGTCGACGTACCGGATTGAAAATTTCGGAATTGGTATTGGAAAACGAAACAGCTTGGCGCAGTGAAGAAGACACGCGCGCCGGCGTTTTACAAATTTTCTCGACAATCAAAGATTGTATTTATAAAGGTTGTCACACGACGGGTGTATTGCCCGGCGGATTGCAAGTGGAGCGCCGCGCTTCGAAATTGAGCAAACGCATTACCAAAGATCGCAGCTACGACGATTACGAATCTTGGTTAGCAGCAATCCGCGCAGGCGGTAAAGATTTCGGCTATATATTGGATTGCGTGAGCTGTTTCGCGTTAGCAGTAAATGAAGAAAATGCCTCATTCGGACGCGTCGTAACCGCTCCAACGAATGGCGCGGCTGGGGTTATTCCTGCCGTGTTACAATATTACATCACTTTTCACGATGCGTACAGCGAACAGAAAATTATTCAGTTCATTGCTACCGCTTCCGAAATAGGTTCGATATTTAAAAAAGGTGCTACCATATCTGCTGCGATGGGCGGATGCCAAGCAGAAATCGGCGTTTCTTCCGCGATGGCGGCAGGTGCATTGACAGAATGTTTGGGTGGTTCGCAACGCCAAGCTTTGATGGCAGCGGAAATTGCCATGGAGCATCATTTAGGATTAACCTGTGATCCGATCGGCGGTTTAGTGCAAATTCCGTGCATCGAACGCAATACAATGGGCGCGATAAAAGCAATTACCGCAGCGCAACTTGCTTTACAATCCAATCCCGAAAAAGCAAAAGTAAGTTTGGATGCGGTGGTTGGCACCATGTGGGAAACCGCACAGGATATGAACGTGAAGTACAAAGAAACAGCCGATGGCGGATTAGCAGTAAAAGTACCGTTGAGCCTTCCAGAATGTTAATCCAATTGTTGATCGTTAGTTAGAAACAAGGATTGATTTTCGATAGGAATTAGTCCTAAACGCTCTGCTTCGCTAAACATAAACGACACCGCTTTTCGTCCTTGCTCACCAAGATTTTCAGAATATTGGTTCACGTACAATTCTATATGCTTGTACATGACCGCTTCTTCCATTTCTTGTGCATGCTCACGAACATACGCCGCGCTAGATTTTGGATTCGCAAATGCAAAACGTACACTTTCAGCGATCAGTTGATTGATCTGCAATTTTACTTCTTGCGGCAAGGAACGACGGACAACAATTCCTCCCAACGGAATTGGAAACCCAGTGCTCCCTTCCCAAAACTCACCTAAATCCTGAATCTTTGATAATCCACGTTCGTAATAGGTAAACCGATTTTCATGAATAATCAATCCTGCATCAACCTTTCCGCTCAAAACAGCATCTTCAATATCCGAAAACACCAATTCCACTTTATCTTTAAGTTGCGGATAAGCTAACCCCAACAAGAAATTAGCCGTCGTAAACTTTCCGGGAATAGCAATCCGTAGCTTCGCCAAATGAGCCGGCAAATCCTTGCCCGCCAAAGCTCCGAGCTCTTCGGCTAACGCGGCATCTTTGGTAATCAGCAATGGACCGACACCAAATCCCAAAGCGCTACCTGCGTCCAACAACTCATAATCCTTCGCGGCGTACGCAAAGGCATGATAGCTTAATTTCGTGATGTCCAATTCTTGCGCGAAAGCTTGCTGGTTCAACGTTTCTACATCCTGATATTGCACATCAAAAGATAGCCCTTTCGTGTCTATCTTTTGATGGATCAATGCATCGAAAATAAACGTATCGTTCGGACAAGGCGAAAAACCAAGGCTTAATTTCATGGAATTCAATTATATGCCTAAAACTTTTCGGTTGAAATCTTCATCCGATCCCGTTGATGCGAAATCGTCGAACGCACGCTCAGTAACCTTGATCGTATGCTCTTTAATAAACTTCGCTCCTTCCGTCGCTCCGTCTACGCTATTCTTAATTGCACATTCCCATTCCAACACGGCCCAACCATCGTAATCATATCCGGCCAATTTGCTGAAGATCGATTTAAAATCCACCTGACCATCGCCCAAAGAACGGAAACGTCCGGCTCTTTCCAACCAATTGCTATAACCTCCATAAACGCCTTGCTTGCCGTTCGGGTTAAATTCCGCATCTTTCACATGGAACATTTTAATGCGCTCGTGATAATGATCAATGTAACTAAGATAATCCATTCCTTGCAAGAGCAAATGCGATGGATCATACAGCAAACATGCACGCGGATGTTGGTCGACGGCGTCTAAAAAGCGTTCGTAAGAAACCCCGTCGTGCAAATCTTCGCCCGGGTGAATCTCGTAACATAAATCAACGCCATATTTATCAAACTCATTCAAAATTGGAAGCCAGCGATCGGCCAATTCTTTAAATCCTGTTTCCACTAAACCGGCAGGACGTTGTGGCCACGGGTAAACCATGTGCCAAAGCAATGCACCACTGAATGTGGCGTGCGCATTCAACCCCAAATTATGAGAAGCTTTCGCCGCCAACTTTAGTTGATCGATTGCCCAAGCCGTCCGCGCTTTCGGATTATTGCGCACTTCCGCCGGCGCAAATCCGTCAAACAATTGATCGTACGCAGGATGCACCGCAACCAACTGACCTTGCAAATGCGTAGAAAGTTCGGTGATTTCTACACCAATTTCCTGCAATTTGCCTTTTATATCATCCGCATAGGTCTTACTTTCCGCTGCTTGCTTCAAATCGAAAAAGTTCGGATCGTTCGTTGGAACTTGCACGCCGACATAACCCAATGATTTTGCCCAGGCAGAAATGTTTTCCAACGTATTGTAAGGTGCTGATTGATCGATAAATTGCGCTAGAAATATCGCAGGTCCTTTTATAGTTTTCATGGTGATTTGCTGTATTTTGAACGTTAAAGATAGCAATTTATCTTTGGACACGGAAGCGTCAAAGGATGGAATAGATCATCCTAATGCAAGCTAAATTTGCGTAACTTTGTGCTGTGCAAACAGATTCCCAACGTTATTTTTTAGAGATCGCTTATCGAGGAACGGCTTACCATGGATGGCAGGTGCAGGATAATGCGATATCGGTGCAAGAAAAGCTGAATCAGGCTATGAAAACCGTGTTACGACAGGATGTTGAGACGACGGGAGCCGGACGAACGGATACGGGAGTGCATGCCAAACAGTTGTTTGTTCACGTGGATTTACCCATAATTCCTGAAGCTGCGCAATTAGTAAAACTGACGCACGCATTTAATGCGCTTTTGCCTTACGATATCAGCGTGAAGCGAATGATTCCCGTGCACGCTGATGCGCACGCACGTTTTGATGCTACATCGCGCTCGTACGAATACCACATTCATACCCAGAAGAATCCTTTCCTCCATGAAGCTTCCAGCTATTTTCGGGATCGCCCGGATGTAGAAAAAATGAACATCGCCGCTCAGCAATTATTGGGAAAACAGGATTTTGGTTCATTCAGTAAAGCGCATACGCAGGTATTTACAAACATTTGCACCGTAACGGAAGCCCGTTGGGAAGAAATCGGCGACCGATTGATTTTTCATGTAACAGCAGATCGCTTTCTACGCAACATGGTGCGCGCAATTGTTGGCACATTACTAGAAGTGGGCATGAAAGGAAAACCCATTGAACATGTTGCCGAAGTGATCGCCAGTCAGGATCGCGCACGCGCCGGCGTTTCTGTTCCTGCCTGCGGACTTTATCTTACAAAAGTTATCTACCCATATATCGATATAACATCGTGAAAAAAGAAGAGATTACCGGAAAAGCATACGACAGCAAATTATTAAGTCGGTTAGCGAAATACATCCGGCCGTACAAAAAAGTGTTTTGGATTTCCGTTGTGCTGACGATTTTGTTAGCTGCGGTGGCTCCAGCTTTGCCGATGCTCGTCGAGCATACGGTGGATAAATACATCCTTTCTGGAAACACCTCAGGATTGTCTAATATGCTGTTCGCCATGATCGGATTACTGGTTTTACAAACGATAATCCGCTATTTCCATACCTTGATGACGAATACATTAGGGCAATCCGTTATCCGCGATATTCGTATTCAAGTGTTTGAACACATTACCAACCTTCGGTTGAAATACTTTGATAATACGCCTATTGGTAGATTAATTACACGTACGATTTCCGATTTGGAAACCATTGCTAACATTTTCTCTGAAGGATTGATCCAAATTATTGGTGATTTATTGCAATTGGTCGTCATTCTATTGGTAATGTTTTATACCGACTGGAGGTTGACCTTGGTCATTTTGATTCCGATGCCGTTGATGATCGCTGCAACATACATTTTCAAAGAAGCAATGAAATCCGCTTTCCAAAGCGTGCGAACTTGGGTTTCCAACCTGAATACTTTTTTGCAAGAGCATATTTCCGGGATGGCAATTATCCAGTATTTTGCTCGCGAAGAGCAGGAAATGCGCAAGTTTAAGGAAATCAATGCAGAACATCGGAATGCCCATATCCGTGCGAACTGGTACTTTTCCATCTTCTTTCCAGTCTTGGAAATTATTTTGGCGTTAGCTACAGGTTTACTGGTTTGGTACGGTTCAAAACAGATTCTAGGTGATGTTATTTCGCCGGGTGTTGTTGTCGCGTTTTTGATGTACATCAACATGATTTTCCGCCCGATTCGCGAATTGATCGACAAGTTCAATACGCTACAAATGGGGATGGTTTCTGCGGAGCGTATTTTTGATGTGTTGGACACCAATGAATTCACCCCGGATGAAGGTAATTATCAGCCAGAAAACGTACGCGGGAAGATAGAATTCAAAAATGTATGGTTTGCTTACAACGACGAGAAATGGGTGTTGAAAGATATCAGTTTCGTGGTGGAGCCGGGCGAAACACTTGCTTTAGTTGGTGCCACTGGCGCGGGTAAATCTTCCACCATCAATATCCTGAGTCGATTTTACGAAATACAACGCGGACAAATTTTGTTGGATGGGGTAGATATTCGCGAGTATGACTTAGCGTATTTGCGAAGAACAATATCGACCGTGCTGCAAGATGTTTTCTTGTTTTCGGATTCTATTTTACACAATATCAATCTGCACGATTCGTCGATTTCTATGGATGCTATCGTGGATGCTGCGAAAAAAGTTGGCGCTCACGATTTCATTCAGCGCTTGCCGCAAGGTTACGATTATCAGGTACAAGAGCGCGGATCCACGCTATCTGCCGGACAAGGTCAGCTTATTTCCTTTATTCGTGCATTGGTCCATGATCCAAAAATTTTGATTTTGGATGAAGCGACTTCTTCTGTGGATACGGAAACCGAGCAGTTAATTCAATCTGCGATTGAAAATTTGATGGACGGCCGCACGGCAATTGTAATCGCACACCGATTGTCGACGATTCAGCGAGCAAACAAGATTATCGTTTTGGAAAAAGGAGAAATGTTGGAGATTGGTTCGCACCAACAGCTTTTAGCGCAAGATGGCGCATACAAAAAACTGTACGATTTACAGTTTAATTCTGCGGGATTATAGTTTAGAATACCCCGCAGAATCATAAGAACGTGCTAAACAAATTGCCACTGCACGTAATTGATGTTTTTATCGTCCGCTAAGTATTTCTTTTCGTAATACGTTTTAATGGACAATACATCGTCAACTAAATCTGATTTATACAAATCGGTAGTTTGTCGCAAAATTGGCATATTTCCTGCTTCAATTTGTTCCAGCGTATATGCGTAAAAATCGTCGTTATCGGTTTTCAAATGCATGACGCCACGATCTTTCATGATCGTTTTGTATTTTTCCAAGAATCGTGGATTTGTTAAACGCTTCTTAATGCGGCTATCTTGCGGTTGGGGATCTGGAAAAGTAATCCAAATTTGTGAAACTTCACTTTCAGCAAAATGTTCCAAAATGCTTTCGATTTGGATGCGTAAAAACCCTACGTTTTCAATCCCTTCTTCCAACGCCGTTTTCGCTCCGCGCCAAATGCGATTGCCTTTAAAATCCACACCAATGAAATTGGTGTCCGGAAATTTCTTCGCCAGATTGACCGTGTATTCGCCTTTTCCACAAGCCAGTTCCAAAATGATCGGCTTATCGTTACCGAAAAGTTCTTTGGCCCATTGCCCTTTATAATCTTTACCCGCATCCAATTGCACTACATTTTTAAACGTAGCAACCTCCGCGAATTTTCTTAACTTATCTTTACCCATTGTGTTGTATAACTTTCAGCAAAACACCGCCCGCTGTCGAACCGCAAAATTAACCTTATATTTGTACTATAGCGAAATCAAGATAAAATTACGTGGAAAAAAGTGCTAAAATATACGTTGCCGGACATCGCGGGATGGTCGGATCGGCTATTCATCGTCATTTGCTGGCGCAAGGATTTGACAACATCGTTACGCGAACTTCCAAAGAATTGGACTTACGTGATCAGCAAGCAGTAACCAGTTTTTTCAGTGAAGAAAACCCCGAATATGTATTTCTCGCAGCTGCAAAAGTAGGAGGTATTGTTGCCAATAATACCTACCGCGCTGATTTCATCTACGAGAATTTAGCCATCCAAAATAATGTTATCCATCAATCGCATGTGCACGGTGTCAAAAAACTGATGTTCTTGGGCTCATCTTGCATTTATCCCAAAATGGCACCACAACCATTGAAAGAAGATTCGTTGTTGACAGGATTGCTAGAGCCAACGAACGAGCCATACGCTATTGCCAAAATTGCTGGAATAAAAATGTGCGAAGCTTATCGCGCTCAATACGGATGTAATTTTATTTCCGTGATGCCGACCAATTTATACGGTATCAACGACAACTATCATCCAGAAAATTCGCATGTGCTACCTGCATTAATTCGGCGTTTCCACGAGGCGAAGGAAAAAGGACTGCCGGAAGTCGTCATTTGGGGTTCAGGGACGCCATTACGCGAATTTCTATATGCGGATGATTTGGCGGAGGCTTGTGTTTTTCTGATGGAAAATTATAACGAATCTGGCTTTTTAAATATCGGCGTCGGGGAAGATTTAAGCATCAAAAATTTAGCTGCGCTGATCAAAGAAATTATCGGTTACGAAGGTCAACTCCGTTATGATGATAGCAAGCCAGATGGCACACCACGCAAATTAATGGATGTCAGTAAATTACACGCATTAGGCTGGAAGCATAAAACTTCGATTCGCGATGGCATAAAATTAGCCTATCAAGATTTTTTAGAGAAGTTAAAATCGTTTAGCTAAAACATAAAGCCTGCTGTAGCAGGCTTTATGTTTTAGCTAAATATATAGGATGCGATAGATAATTTTAGTGTAAATTATTTACTAATAGGCCTCGCTATCCTTTGGTATTCCGTACTTGTTGGCCTCTACGGCCTCTTCTGCCGTAATATTACCGGTATTCATAACGCCCTTCTTTAGCGATTTCTTTTTAGGGCGAATGAAATTGGCGATACCAGCTACTGCGTTAGAAATACTACTTTGACTTACCTGCGAAACGGCCGTTTCGGAAGCAACTGTAACTACAGCCTTTTTAAACCAACCAGCGTTTTTCAGAAGTGTTCTATTCAAAACTAATGGCGTCGCAAGACGTAAAATTTTGGTCAACCAATCCGATTTTTCTGGACTTTTAGTTGCATTGGAAGAGATAGACGATACAACGTCACGCACACGATTGACACCTGGAATGTGCGCAGTGACCATGTTGATAAACCTAACTGGCGCCTCTACCTTATGCTTCAATAGCTTAAACTGCGTCCCTAAATAGAGTTCTTGCTCATCGCGAAGTGCACTGATACGATCGATTTCCGTTAGCAAATCGTCTACGTTAGAGATTCTATTTCTGAGCTGTTTGTTCGTGTTCATCTTCAATATTTTCAATTTCTTGCTTAATTTCAGAAGCTTCTTTCTCCGCCTTCGCCACCTTTTTCTTTAATCGCGTTAATCTATCTTCCTCCAAGTGATCATCTTCCTCGTGCCATTTTCCTAAAGTTTTACGAATGGTGATGTCCATCAACACCAACTCTAGTTTGCCTTTCGTAAGATTGATTAGCAAAATTATCAAAGCGAAAACACCTCCAGCAGCTAAAAATCCTAATGCATAATTATTGAACAGCTGCCCAAGATAGAATGCTAAGGCCATCGCTAAGAAAAACACCACTAGCAAAGCAAGCAATATTTTACTAACGTCGATAACAAGTGACGCAATGATGCGTGATCCGCGTGCTATTGCACGCAGCTTTACCAACTCCAGTTGGCTATCTACATATTCTTTAAGCTTTTTCAGCGATCCTGAAAAGGAGAACTTTTGATCCATTATGCAATATTATCTCACGGAAACACCAATAGCTTAGTTCGAAGCTCAGTTTATTTCCGAAATCAGTTTAATTGTGTGTATATGTTGCAAATAGAAGAAAGTACGACTATGCGTGCTCTTCTATTTCTTCGTCGACGATATCTTCTACTTTAGAAGCTTTGGACTTTAAAGATGCGACAAGTTTCTCACGAAGCTCGCTCAATTGATCCATCTGCTCTTCCGCACGTTCTTTAATGGCATCTCCAAGATCTGCTAAAGATTCATTTAGCTTGTCGCGTGTTTCAGAACCTTTTTCAGGCGCAAACAATATCCCTAATACTGTACCCGCTGCCAAACCTGTCAATAATGCTGTTAAAACTTTTCCGCTAGATTTCATGTGTCCAATTATTTTAAAAATGTCTAATACGATTTTGATTATATGTTGATAACAGTAAAAATATTAAAGTGTTTGTTAGCATCTATGCCTATTTGAAAACATACCCATAAAAATAAATAATTTATCTTTAAACGAATAATATTTTCATTTTTATTATCTTTACAGTACACCTAAATTATAGATATGCTGGTAAAAACCTACAGTAGCGCTTGCCAAGGTATTATTGCGACGACGGTTGGAGTTGAAGTAAATGTTTCGCCTGGAACGAAGTACTATATCGTCGGCTTGCCGGACAATGCCGTTCGCGAAAGTTTACAACGCGTAGAGAGTGCTATTGTATCGATCGGCCTACGAATGCCTCGACAGAAGATTGTTGTAAATATGTTTCCGGCGGATCTTCGCAAGGAAGGCTCCACGTACGACCTTTCAATCGCCATTGCTATCCTTGCCGCATCCGGACAAATTAATCCAACGCATTTAGAAGAGTTTTTGATCTTAGGAGAATTATCGCTAGATAGTTCTTTGCAACATGTTCGCGGCGTGCTTCCGACAGCTTTACAAGCTAAAGAAGATGGATTCAAAGGAATTATATTACCAAAATCGAACGCGCCAGAAGCGGCAATTGTTAGTGGCCTGAATGTCTATGGTGCATCAAATCTGAAAGAGGTAATCGCGCTATTGGAAGGAGAAGAGAATATAAAACCTACGACCGTAGACATCCAGTTAGAGTTCGCACGTCAACTCCAAACGTCTGATATGGATTTTTCTGATGTACAAGGTCAAGAGAATATAAAACGCGCACTGGAAATTGCAGCTGCAGGTGGACACAATGTTATGTTGATCGGTCCACCCGGCGCAGGGAAAACGATGTTGGCAAAACGATTACCTACTATCCTTCCTCCCCTCACCTTAGAGGAGTCACTGGAAACTACTAAAATACATTCAGTCGCGGGACGACTTCCTGCCGGAACCCCAATTTTAACTAGCCGTCCATTTCAAGCGCCTCACCATACCATATCTAATATCGCGCTTGTCGGCGGCGGCACTTATCCGCAACCGGGCGAAATATCTTTGGCTCATCATGGCGTATTGTTTCTGGATGAACTCCCAGAGTTTGCGAGAAATGTGCTTGAAGTGATGCGGCAGCCATTGGAATCTCGCAGCATAAGTATTTCCAGAGCGAAGTTTAGTGTAGAATATCCAGCAAGCTTCATGCTGATAGCGTCTATGAATCCTTGTCCGTGTGGCTATTACAACCATCCCGAAAAAGCTTGCTTATGTAGCCCACAAATGGTTCAACGTTATTTAAGCAAGGTATCGGGACCATTGATGGATCGTATAGATCTACATGTGGAAGTCACGCCCGTTCCGTTTAAAGATTTGAGTCGGACAAACAGCCGATCTGAGCAAAGCAGTGTCATTCGAGAACGCGTAACCAAAACAAGAATCATTCAAGAAAATCGATTTTCGGGACAACCTGATATCTATAGCAATGCTCAGATGAGCGCATCTTGGATGCGAAAAGTTTGTCAATTAGACGAAGATAGTAGACATCTATTGAAATCAGCGATGGAACGACTCGGACTTTCTGCACGTGCCTACGATCGAATTTTGAAAGTAGCAAGAACGCTCGCGGATATGGAGGCCTGCGACAATATCCAACCGCAACATATCGCGGAAGCCATTCAATACCGCAGTTTGGACAGAGCAGATTGGGCTTCTTAAAACCCGAATTGCGAAGCGAAATGGGTTAATACCCAAGGATACAATAAAATAGTTAGCACTAATCCAGTTAACGCACCAAATAAATGTGCATCGTGATTGATGCCATCGCGTGCGTTTTTGGATGCCCAAATACAATACCCTAAATACAAAAATCCAAACACGAAAGCCGGGATCGGAATGGCGAAGAAAATGTACAGCATTGTTTTTGGGTAAAACAAAATAAAGCTGAACAGGATGGCACTGATCGCACCCGAAGCTCCCAAACTGTTGTAACCGTAATTATCCTTTTGCTGGAGAATCGTAGGAATATCACTCAACACCAAAGCAATAACATAAATTCCACCGAAATACAAATGACCAATTGGTCCACTTTGCGCCACTAATAAAGATTCTAAAGCGAAGCCGAAGAAATAAAAGGTGATCATGTTGAACAACAAATGCGACCAATCCTTATGAATCAAACCGCTCGTAATGATCATTCCCCATTTGCTTCTATCTCGATAAACAGTGTACGGGTGCAACATCATTTTACCATAAAGCTGAGGATTAGAGAAAGCATAAATGCTCAATCCGACAGTTAGCGCAAATATAAAACTGGCTATTGGTGTATTTTGGATGTAATCGGTCAACATATTTTAGAATCTATCTTCAGTCAAAAATAAATACAATTGTTCAGGACCATGTCCGCCGGCTATCGGCGTGTAACCGATGGCGTTGCTATAACTTGTTCCCGTTACCGCGGTAAGCATGGAGGGCAATCCGTTTGGATACCGATCCCGCACATGCCTCAATGCGTGTTTCAAATCCATAACCAACTGAGATGCGGTAGCAAAAACGATGTGGATGGGCGGGTAAATACTCAACCTTCTTCCAGAAGGACTCGCATTCGAAAGCAGAATACTTCCGCTGCGCGCAATTAATGCTTCGCAAGATGTTAATCCAACTTCAATTTCATCCAACTGATTATCACCTCGGAGGTAAGGAAATCCATATTGATCTAAAAAGCGCTGAAGTTGAGGTTCCCAAACTGCAATTTTGGAAACGGAAATCTTCTCGACCAATTCCACCAAATTTTCCACTAAATCTACTTCGCCGTCACAGTAAATGAAATGACCGCCTAGTGCCGTGAACTCATTCGCAAATGCCACGTCCAACGCTTCCTCAGCATCCGGATAAAAAGGAGCATCTTCAAAATCAGGATATGGGTTGTCACGCTTATGTAACAATGCCTGCCGGATTTGCTTGAGCATCTTTTCTTTAGCGGTGGTGTTGCGAATATTCATAGTTTATAAAAAAGGTGCAGCGCATTTTCATTCGCTGCACCTATAAAATGTATTGTGTCAGAAGCAATTATTGCTCGTTGCTTGGCTTATTATCTTCGGTTTCTTCTGTATTCTTGATATCATCCTGAATCGGCGGCAATTGCAGATCCGTTTGCGGAACACCACCACCATCAACACCACCATTCACAAACTCCTCATACGTCGTTCGATTAGCAAATGGTCGCTTTCCAAGCAAATCTTCCAAATCCGATTGGAACAAGATTTCTTTCTCCAATAATTTTTCTGCTACCTTGACCAAGCCTTCTTGTTTATCTAATAGCAATTGCTTCGTACGATCATAAACTGTTGAAATCATATTTCGTACCTCCACATCGATCAACTCGGCAGTTTGATCAGAATATGGCTTTTGGAACTGTGCATCACCCGATCCATCGCGGAAGGAAATGTTACCGACTTTATCGTTCATACCATAAACCGCCACCATAGCATAAGCCAACTGTGTGATTCGTTCCAAGTCGTTTTGCGCTCCGGTACTGATGCGTCCGAATGTAATATCTTCCGCAACACGACCACCTAACGTCATCGACATACTGTCAAATAATTGCTCTGTAGTGTACAAAAATTGCTCTTTCGGTAAATACTGCGCATAACCCAAAGCAGCTACACCACGAGGAACGATCGAAACTTTCACCAAAGGATCAGCGTGCTCCAAGAACCAACCCGCAATAGCGTGCCCAGCTTCGTGGTAAGCAACGATTTTCTTTTCTTCTGGTGAGATAATTTTGTTTTTCTTTTCCAATCCACCGATCACACGATCGACCGCATCTTGGAAATCCTGCATATCAATCGCCGGCTTGTTTTTACGCGCAGCGATCAAAGCCGCTTCATTACAAACGTTAGCAATTTCCGCACCCGCAAAACCTGGCGTTTGCGCCGATAACTTTTTCGCATCAACTTCTTCTGCCAATTTTAGTGGCTTCAAATGCACATTGAAAATATGTTCACGACCGATTAAATCCGGTTTATCGATCGAAATCTGACGATCAAAACGTCCTGGACGCAATAAAGCTTGATCCAATACATCCAAACGGTTCGTTGCTGCCAAAATGATAACACCAACGTTGGTTCCGAAACCATCCATCTCCACCAATAACTGGTTTAATGTATTTTCACGTTCGTCGTTTCCACCCATCACGGAATTCTTGCCGCGAGCACGACCGATCGCATCAATCTCATCGATGAAGATAATACATGGCGCTTTCTCCTTCGCTTGTTTAAACAAATCGCGAACACGCGAAGCTCCAACTCCGACAAACATTTCCACGAAATCCGAACCGGATAGCGAGAAGAATGGAACTTGCGCTTCACCAGCTACCGCTTTCGCCAATAAAGTTTTACCTGTTCCTGGAGGGCCAACAAGCAATGCGCCTTTTGGAATTTTACCGCCTAAATCGGTGTATTTCTTTGGATTCTTTAAGAAGTCAACGATCTCCATGACTTCGGTTTTCGCTTCTTCCAATCCCGCTACATCGTTGAATGTAATGTTGATTTGCGATTCCTTATCGAATAGCTGCGCTTTAGATTTGCCAATGTTGAATAATTGGCCGCCGCCCCCAGCTCCGCCACCGCTCATGCGGCGCATCAAGAACATCCACAGTGCAACTAAAATCACCAGCGGAAGGATGAAGGAAACAATCCAGCCCGCCCATGGATTAGAGCGATCTTCGTAGTTCACTGAAACTTCTGGTTGTGCGCTCGCCAAACTGTCCTGCGAAGTTTTCAATTTCGCTTCAAGAATTTCAGCAGATGGCTCGGTGAACAAATACTGCGGACCGACATTAGGGCTAAACGTCAAAGCGTTGTCGCGCGGCGCTACATCTTTGTATTTGTCGTCTTCCTTCAGCTTATCTTTTTTGATATATACTTCAACCTCCAACAAATCGTTGTTCTTATAAGCAACCAGTTTGTCCACATCCCCAGGAATCAACATCTTCGTCTCGAATTCTCTATAAGTAATTCGCTTGGATGGCTCCGCACGGAAAAAATACTGTAAACCTATAAAGCCAATGATCATCGCAATCCAAATCCAGATCATGCTGAACTTTGGTGGCATCGGGGTAATTTTTTTATTCGGAATTTTCTTCATTTTCTACATTAAAATCGAGACGCAAATTCGTCTCCTTTATTAGGCACTTTGATAAGCTTGCACTACGGCGTCACCCCACAAATCTTCTATACCGTAATGATTACGTTTGTCCGTTTTGAAAATGTGTACCACCACATCTACAAAATCCAATAAAATCCATTCTCCATTGCCCTGGCCTTCTTTGCGCCAAGGATCTTGACCGAAAGCTTTGTAAACTTCTTCTTCGACACTGTTGGCAATGGCATTCACCTGTACATTGGAATCGGCATGGCAGATTACAAAATAATCGGAAACCGAACCGTTTACTTCTCGCATATCCAGTCGTACAATTTCGTTCCCTTTTTTCTCCTGCATCCCTAACACGACAATATCTGCCAGCTTCTCGGGCGATAACGATTTTTTGTTTTTACTCATTAAAAAATATTCTACTTTTGAAGCAAGTCACTCAATTTTATTCTTTTGCAAAATAACATATTTCCGGGAGATTTCGCCGACCAGAACATAATAATCGTAGAGGAAACCACATCTACGAACGACCTACTCAAAGCTCAAGCTTCAAATTTCACGCCACGCGATAATTTTACTGCCATTATGGCAAAACACCAAACGAATGGCCGTGGGCAACGTGACAACAGCTTCCACAGTGACGCGGAAAAGAGCTTAACGTTTAGCTTCATTTTGTTTCCTAAACAACTGTCAATCGCAGATGTTTTCATTATTCAAACATGGATTAGTTTAGGCGTATACGATTGGTTTCGACGATACACAGATGATGTTAAAATAAAATGGCCGAACGACATCATGTTAGGAGATAAAAAAACGTGTGGAATACTGATTGAAAACACGTTACAAGGCAAAACGGTTAAACACAGTATCGTCGGTATCGGGATTAACATCTTGCAAGAACAGTTTCCTAAAGACGTCGCGCAACGCGCCACTTCGCTAAAAACACATCAACCCAATTTACCCGAAAAAGGAATGCTCGAATATTGTCGGGAGCTAATGGTGTTTATTCGCCGACGTTACGAAATGCAATGGCATTCGCCCGAAGCGCTCCTAGCAGATTATAACGACAAATTGTATAAAAAGAATGTGGATGTATCCTTTAGGGCGGGCACAGAACGCTTTCGAGGTAAAATATTACATGCCGATTGTGATGGGATTTTACATATCGATGACGGGAAAGCCATCCAAACGTTCCGATTTAAAGAAGTATCGATCGAAGAAAATTTGTAAAACGCTATATTTGTCAGCAGAGTTAAACTAATCCGTTCTCGCACGGTCTATAAAAAGCAAAACACAATAAGATTTCAACAAGATGAAAAAGACCTTATTTGCATTCACACTATTATTCTTCGCTTTTTCGGCAGCATTTAGTCAAATTCACGAACCTGTAAAATGGAGCGTGGCGACGAAGAAGCTTAATAACAACGAAGCCGTTGTTTTTATTAAGGCGACCATTGAAAACGGATGGCATATTTACAGTATTTCCGTGCCAAGTGGTGGTCCGGTAGCTACATCATTCAACTTTGCAAAGTCAGCTGATTACACGCTGAATGGCAAAACGTTGGAACCAAAACCGAAATCTAAATACGAAGACGTATTTAAGATGGATGTTGCTTATCACAACGGCGAGGTAGTTTTCCAGCAAAAAGTAAAACTAAACAGCAAAAAACCGACTAAAATCTCCGGAACGGTCGACTTTATGTCTTGTGATAAAACAAGATGTTTGCCACCGGATGAATATAGCTTTGCTGTCACGATAAAATAACATCTGTGTAATTATCTTTATATAAAAGGCAGTCTTATCTGCCTTTTTTTTATTTTTACGACGTTTTCGAAATATTGATATGAAGCGCTTAATTCCTTTTTTTACCGTCCTTTATATTGTTTCCAGCGTATTCTTATCGGCAAATAGCCTTCAAGCGCAGGATACACTTATTCCATTTGATGATGTAGAATTTTCCGAGGCCCCAGCTGACGAAACAAGCGAAGAAATGGTAGAAGTTCCTTCCGATTTGCAATTCGAAGATGGTGAGGATACGACATCCGTGGCAGACCAAACTTCCGAAGAGCCGCAAAAGATTGCTGCACAAACGGACGAAAAGCAATCGCTTTGGGGTATTTTTATTGCTGGGCTACTAGGTGGTTTTGCGGCATTTATTATGCCTTGTATCTTCCCGATGGTTCCACTTACGGTGAGTTTTTTCACAAAACAATCGAAAAGTCGCGGAGCAGCCATTTCACAAGCTTTGCTATACGGTATTTTCATCATTGCTATCTACGTAGCGCTTGGAATGCTCATCACGATCACTTTCGGATCGGATGCACTGAACGCATTATCCACCAATGGCATATTTAACTTCTTTTTCTTCTTGCTTTTGGTGTTTTTCTCCGCATCCTTCTTTGGCGCCTTCGAATTGACCTTACCAAGTTCTTTTGTCAATAAAATCGATGCAAAATCGGATCAAGGCGGCTTCATCGGATTGTTCTTTATGGCCGCAAGCTTGGCTGTGGTTTCCTTTTCATGTACTGGGCCGATTATCGGCACATTGTTGGTTGAAGCAGCTTCGAAAGGCGAGCGCCTTGGCCCGGCTGTAGGAATGCTTGGTTTTGCGATTGCTCTAGCAATTCCATTTGTATTGTTCGCAGTATTTCCATCCATGTTGAAATCGATGCCAAAATCCGGCGGATGGTTAAATAGCGTGAAGATTGTACTGGCCTTTCTAGAACTAGCATTAGCGCTTAAATTCTTATCGAATGTGGATTTGGCTTACCATTGGAATTGGCTCGATCGCGAAGTTTTCCTATCATTATGGATTGCCATCTTCGGTTTGATGGGACTTTATTTGATTGGCAAAATTCGGTTCTCACACGATAGCCCTTTAGATCATCTTTCCGTACCACGTACGCTATTCGCTACAGTCGTATTTGCTTTCGTGGTGTATATGATTCCCGGACTTTGGGGTGCGCCATTGAAATCCATTTCAGCATTCTTACCTCCAAGCGCAACGCAGGATTTTGATTTGAGCACCGGAGTAGGACAAATTACGCCATCCGGTTCAGCTAATTCTGTCAAGAAAAAATATTACGAGATTTTCCACGAACGTGGTACTCCAAAAGGATTTGATCCTTATTACGATTACGAAGAAGCTTTAGCGGCAGCGAAAGAAGCAAACAAACCGGTATTAATCGATTTTACAGGATGGAATTGTGTAAATTGCCGCAAAATGGAAGCGAATGTGTGGACCGATCCAAAGGTTGCGCAAATTTTGCGTGAGGAGTTCGTGATGGCAGAGTTATTCGTTGACGATCGGACGGAGCTTCCAAAGGGTGAGCAGTACAAATCTACCTACAGCGGAAAACAGATAAAAACGATCGGCAATAAATGGAGTGATTTCCAAGCAGATCGTTTCAACAGCAATTCACAACCGCTGTATGTGATTGTAGATACAGAAGGTAAAGTGTTAATTCCACCGAGCGGAGCAAACTACGATATCGGTAGCTATGCGGCGTATTTACAGAGCGGAATTGATGCTTTTAAAGCCGGCAAATAATCTTGTGTATGCAGGTTATTGCCTTTTAAACATTTTTTGATGAGTCAAATTAAAAATATAGGAGTATTGACATCTGGAGGAGATTCTCCGGGAATGAATGCAGGTATTCGTGCGGTAATTCGTACGGGTATTTATCATGGTTTGAACATGTTCGGCGTGCGCCGTGGATATGATGGCTTGGTAAACAAAGACATCTTTGCGATGGACGCCAAATCTGTTGCAAATATTATCCAACGCGGCGGTACAGTATTGAAAACAGCGCGCAGCGATGAATTCCGCACGTATGAAGGCCGTAAAAAAGCGTACGAAAATCTAAAAGATTTTGGCATCGATGCTTTGGTGGTGATCGGTGGCGATGGAACTTTTACGGGCGCTTCTAAATTTATTGAAGAATTCGATATTCCAATTATCGGTATGCCTGGAACGATCGATAATGATCTAGCCGGAACAGATTTTACGATTGGTTATGATACGGCGATCAACACGGTAGTGGACGCGGTGGATAAAATCCGTGACACGGCAGAATCTCACGATCGCGTGTTCGTTGTGGAAGTGATGGGTCGCGATTCTGGTCTAATTGCTTTGCGTTCTGGCATTAGTACCGGTGCAGAAGCGGTGTTGATTCCAGAATTAAAAGTGGATTACGATGCGATTATGAAACGTTTGGACAAATCACGTTCGAACAAATCATCACGTATTATCATCGTGGCTGAAGGTGATGACGAAGGCGGTTTAGTTGTCGCGGATAAAATCAAAGAAAGCTTCCCGCACTACGATGTTCGCGTTTCTATCTTAGGACATATCCAGCGTGGCGGTAAACCAACTTGTATGGACCGCGTTTTGGCAAGCCGATTGGGCGTAGCAGCTGTGGAAGGATTGATTGAAGGTCGCCGAGGCGAAATGGCCGGATTGATTTGTGGACAGATTCAATACACACCGTTTGAGAAAGCCATCAAGCACATCAAACAAGTAAATGATAACCTAACACGCATCGTTGAGATTTTATCGTTGTAATGCGTGTTTTAGGAATTTTAAAACGGGTCGGTTTAGTGAATAAGCCGACCCGTTTTGATTTGAGATGGATAGCTTAATAGCTCCATGGGAACCAATTTGAATCCTAATAAACATACACAAAGTCCGAATTTAATACATCGCCAAAAAACAAAATAAATTAGTTGCTTCAATAAAGTCATAGCAATAGGAAACTTAAAAGTTTTGGCGTAGTTTTGTTGAAAATTTCACCCTAATGACCAGAGCCTTCATCATTCTTACCCTATCCATTCTTTATACTGTTGCGTGTTACGCCCAAGAAATACTTCCTCAAAACAAAGCAAGCTTGGATGTTTTTGTAACCGGGTTGTATATAAGCAGAGAACAACCTATTGCAAAAAATCAGTCGGCAGAATTAGGCGTGGGAATGATGGCTGATTATTTTATAGGTTCTGATGTCAAAATACATGTACGCCCATCAGCAAGATTATCTTACGCATACTACTACGATAGGTTGCGAAGAACTGAGAAACAAAGAAATACGGATTTAAATAGTGGAAA
Organism: Sphingobacterium corticis; assembly: GCF_042684745.1. Classification (NCBI taxonomy): domain Bacteria; kingdom Pseudomonadati; phylum Bacteroidota; class Sphingobacteriia; order Sphingobacteriales; family Sphingobacteriaceae; genus Sphingobacterium; species Sphingobacterium corticis. The sequence goes on from NZ_JBHUMA010000004.1 coordinate 703,339, forward strand.
TATAATCGGAGCGGATTTCATAACAGGCTTTCACGTTTTGAATGGAGCTGCTGAAAGGTCGAACTTCGTTTATCTCATTTCGCCGTTTTGGGGCTTAAATCGCCAGCTTGGGAAATCGAAGATTCAATATCACTTTAAAGTTGGCCCTGCAATAGCGTCGAAATCAATCTCGAACGATGGGATCGGAATTTACGTGAATACCGGATTTGCTTATTGTTTCTAGGAAAAATGTTGGCAAAATTTGTTTGATAAAACATTTAAATCGAATCAAGAATACGAGAATGGAACATCTAATCTATTAGCAACTGTCGAGACTCTTGGAGATTGCTTTAGGTTCGCAAGGATGTCGCAATTTATTTCTCCAAAAACTCATATAAATAAACCCCGAAACATTTCAAAATTCCTATAAACAAAAAAAGCATCAATTTCTTGATGCTTTGGGTGTGGAGGATACTGGGTTCGAACCAGTGACCCCCTGCTTGTAAGGCAGGTGCTCTGAACCAGCTGAGCTAATCCTCCGAATCTTTGGTGGAGAATACTGGGTTCGAACCAGTGACCCCCTGCTTGTAAGGCAGGTGCTCTGAACCAGCTGAGCTAATTCTCCTTTTGCGATTGCGTGTGCAAATATAGGTCTAAATTCCGACTTTCAAAACAATTCACAGATATTTCATAAATAAAATATCCATCCATCGGATTATCAGCGAGATAAATTTTCGATCATTTTTCCCAAATCGGCTTGTAGCGCGCTCACATGTGCCGTTCTTGGCAACAGTATACTTTCTGATTGCGGAGCGCGTTCTACGTTGTTTGTGGCTACCGATAATCCGACAGTAAGTGAATTTAACCGATACGCGAGTGAATGAAATTCGTAGAAACTACTCCAGTTTCGCTTTCTGCTTCCGGGTTCTCGGCGCACCTGATCCAACGCTGCCGAATAGCTAGCCAAAGCACCATGCGCCATTTTCCGCGCCAAGCGCATATCATTCGATTCTACATTTGTTCCGCGCGTGCGATCCATTACCAAATCGACATACTGTTCACTTTTAACCACGACATCCTCAGCCAATGCTAACAAATTTCGACTTTGTCGAACAGGAATAAAAAACCAACCGAGAAAGGCCAATAAACAGCCGATCAGCGTAAAAACAACCCGACTTCCTAAAATATCCGCTATACCACCTTCATAAACATGCAAAGCTATCACAATTGCAGGAGTTAGACTCATCACGCTCAACATATAATCAATACGGTTAAAGAAAAAGAATCCGAACAAACCAAACATGGCTAAAAGCAACAGAATTCCTGGCGAAGGCAGAAGTAATATAAATAGGAAGCCAATGGAAACGCCTAATAAAGTACCAACTATGCGCTGGCTGTTTCGACGGTTTGTGATCGCATAGCTTGGTCGCGCTACCACCACCAAGGTAATCAAGATCCAATACGTGTAATGGTATTCCGGCAAGAATAATCCGATCGTTCCTCCGATTCCAAAAAGTAAGGCCAAACGAAGTGCAAATGGAAAAATCGCATTTCTAAAAGAAAACTGCTTGCGAATTGCCGAAAATCCTTTTGGCGTAGCATGTACAAAACTTTCATACCGAAAACGCTCGACAACGCTATCAGTTCGTCCTTCCTCCCTCAACACAGTTCGTACACGCTGAATACACGCCAAAATATGTTCCGTATTCCTAATTGTTGCGCGCAAAATCTCCCCATCGTCGTTCGACATATTATTTACAACCTCAGAAAGCCGTGCTAGAATATGTTGAATTTCGTGATCCTTCGATATACGTTTGGACAACCGCAAACTTCCGGCACTTTTCCACGACAGATAATCGACCTCATCCGCTAATAGCAGGATCATCGCGCGAATTTGCGGCAATACATCATAAAGCATCAGTCGTTGTCGAATAGCATCATAATCGTGATCTAATGCCGTTAGCAACTCGTAAAGATCGGTAACACCAAGAATTTGCTGTAACCAAAATTTTCCTGTTTTTGATTGCGGATCGATTAATCGACGCTCTCGTAATAGCAATGAACGCACATGTTCCTGTTGTTCACTGACGACCAAATGCAAATTCCCTAATTGTTTATAAGCATCTTCCAAGGAGATCTGATCATCATAAAACTGTGCTTTGTTTCTGAGCAGAATCGACATTCGATGGTAGCTATCAGCCATGGCGTAACGCAAAGATCGATAAGGGAAAAGCAACGCCTGCAACATGCTTATACCAAAATAAACACTTACTCCAGCACCAATATACAATGCATATTTAAGCGGATTTTCGGGCCATAACCCCACCGTAAACGTTACTAACACTAGCCCCATTAATCCTATTGCAGAGAATCGTGCGCCGTAAACCGCAATCATGGTAAAACTGAATGCAGCGACCACTAACCAAACGATCAGTGAGAAAGGGAGCGCCAAAGAGCTGGCTGTAATGAACGCAGTAAGACTAAATAACGGAATCGTCCAAAGTGCAGAAATCCATTTATCTCGACGAGTACCCGGCAAATCGGTCAACGATGCAAACAAACATCCCAGCCCGAGCAAAACACCTTCTTCCAAATGTCCGTAATAAAATAGCAGTAAACCCGGTAAAACCGTAGCCAACGTATTTCTTAAAGCATCGCTTCCGTGTTCTCCAAAAATAAATAAGTGAAAATTATTAAAAACAAATTTATGTTTCGACTTAGTTAATAATCGTGAAATAAAATTCTGAATATTTATCATTTGATCGCAAAAGTACACATCTTACTACAATATTCTAGCCAGCTGTGGGGCAGATGTAGTAAATATGACTTAATACTTGAAAATCAGGCAGTGATAGAAATGCTAATCGTAGAATTTCCAAGAAATACCGAAGCGAACGTTTGCATCTTGCATTGGATACCTTCTCACGGTGTAATATCCGTTTGGATAGAAGTTTTGGTTAAGGAAATTATAGCTAATAAATAGGTTCACGCGTTTGATGTTGGCGGTAGCCCAAACATCAAAAATCGGATAGGTTGAGAATTCAATATCGGTGTTTGCATTGTAAAACTGTCCGGCGTTTAGCGCATAAGAAGGATTACGAAACGGCGTATTCATCCTTGCATCCAATCCCAATCGGAAATCTAACACTTCACTCAAGATATCCGCGTAATAGAAACTATGCCACGTGTACAATTCGGGAACTGCCAAAATATCCATAGCATCCGATTTCTGATAAACCACCCGATTGTCTAAATGAAACTTACGGAAGTTAAAGTTCTGTGACAGCGTCAACTTCAACATATTCAAGGAGCCATGTTGCGAAGGCGTGATTTGTCGATTTAATGCTGGCAAATCATCCGGATTATCCACTTCTCGGAAATATAAAAAGCCATTCATCAAGAAATATTCTGCTTTACCCGAGAAACCCAGCTTCGGATTGACATACGCAAAAGACAAATTTTGGGTTTTCGTATTATTGAAATTGGTATTCTCCGGTCGCCATTGATGATACGACAGGTTGGCACGTTGGAAGATCATTTCGGGCGATTTATTTTGCGTATAAGCGCCGATTTGAATTTGACCGAGATTATCCCCTGCTGAAAGATTGGCTTGCGCTTCGTATAAGAAATCGCCAAAGTTTTCCCCTAAGATAATTTGATTAACGCCTAAACTCACATCCAAACGATCAGAAAACTGATAACCGAGCTTTCCTTTTACCATGCTATTTTGAAAGAATGTGCGATACGTAGTATCATTTGTGGATACTAAATCGTTAAATCCGCCTTGCCTACTTTCTCCATACCAAATCAAATCATTCTGAAAACCTAAATCTAATTTGATTTCGTTTGCTAAAGAAGGACTGCGTAAATAAAAGCTGTACGAAAAATCGTTGGTCAATGTGGTTACGCTGGTCGTATCACCCACCAAATCCATATTATTCAGCGGGAAAACACCATAAGCATCCGCTTCATTTTTGAAAAACAAATATCGACGATTGCGCAGATAAGTATTATGCGCGACCACATTGGTTGGCCGAACTTCCATTTCCGGCAAATTCTTGTTGATCGTATCAATCCTTCCCAAATAATACGATTGGCGCATGAAAAAACCAATATCCTTCCATTTGTTCCGCGGCCGATTGGCGTTGGTTTGCGCCAACTTCGGCAATTCACTCTGCGAACCTCTACTTCCCTCGGTATCTATGAATACCCGATCGTTCACAATCGAGCCGTTTTCCGATGCATCCAAGGTGTTAAACGTGAAGTTCGTCAAGAGATTGTAACGCAAATTCGGTGATTCGTACCAAGAAAAAACACTTCCCTTTCGATCGCTATATTGCTGGTTTTGATAAAATCCATCGGTATTGGCAGCATTATATTCCGCACCAATATTCAATCGAGAATGAACGTTTTGCGCCAATTTTGCACGAAAGATTTGATCATCAAAGAAAAAACCTACTGCATAAAGCTCCGAATACCGCGCTCGGGCTCGATAATATTGCACCGAATCGGCCTTGATGAGATACCGTTCTAGGCCGTAATAACCGGGTTGAAACCCGATGCTTTTATTCGGGTTGAACAATAAATCTCGTGTCGCTAATCCATACGACCCGAGATGGATGGACGGATTCCAAGGAAGATTTTGTTTGTTGTAGTACTGAAAATTGTGGTGAGTCGTATCAATCTGAAAAGTTTGCGTGCGTTGTTTTAGCGCAGCTAGTGTGGTATAGCGCACATATCTCGCCGAAAACGTAACCGAATCCTTTTTGTTGTCCTCCGCCAAACGAGCTGAATCCAATTCGGAGCTAAAATCTTCCTGCGCAAACGTAACTGCAGACAAACTGCACAAAACAAACAACAAAAGAAACCGCCTCAACAACAATATCATCTTTTAATAGCTACCGACAAATTGCCACAAAAATACATCTAATGCCCCAAATTATTGCAAGACAATCAGTTCTTTTAACAATGTCGTCAACTTTGGTTCTGCTTCCGCAGCAATGGCGACAATTTCTTCCAGTGATACAGGTTGCAAGTCCGCATGAAAACCCTCATCCGTAACCACCGATATTGCACAGACGGGCAACGACATGTGATTGGCAACAATCACTTCCGGAACGGTACTCATCCCCACAATATCTCCGCCAATGATACGCATGTATCGATATTCCGCACGTGTTTCCAAATTGGGACCAGAAGCGGCGACGTAAACCGCTTTATGCGTTCTGTAACCTAATTCATTAGCAATCTTTGTGGATTGTTGAATCATCTTTTCATCGTATGGGCGACTCATATCAGGGAAACGTGGACCGAAATCACTATTATTTCCACCACGAAGCGGATTATCAGGCAAAAGATTAATATGATCTTCAATAATCCCCAAATCGCCTTTCTTAATCTCAGGATTTAACGATCCAGAAGCATTAGAAAGAAACAATTTCTGTATCCCCAAAAGCTTCATGATACGAATTGGAAATGTGATTTCCTGCATATCATATCCTTCATAATAATGCAATCTTCCTTGCATTGCTACAACACGTCGACCATTCAGCTCACCAAAAACGAGTTTCCCAGAATGGAATTCAACGGTCGATATCGGAAAGTTCGGAATATTGGCATACATCAATTGATGAGCGATGGTAATTTCGTTAACCAACTTACCCAATCCTGTACCCAACACAATTCCGAATTCTGGCTCAAAATCGCCGATCTTCCGTCGGATATATGTTAATGTTTCGTTGTAGCTATCGTGCATTTGTGATGCTCTATTATTATGTGAAATAAATGGGGATTGATCTTCTACTGGAAACCCTTCCTTCTATCGTTGTGGAACAATTTCTCGTTCGCTGGTTTGCTCTGGAACTTTTCCCGGTGAGGTAAGCAATAGTAATAAGAAAGTGAGCAAACCATTATAAATAATTAGTTCGAAACCTACCTTGTAACTTCCTAAATCAAACAGATAATTCGTGTTGATAACTAAATAAATAATCGTTGGAGAAACCAAACTGATCCAGGGAACAAGTTGATCGCGAACGCGCATTTTAGTAAGAATCCCGAAAGCGAATAATCCCAGAAGTGGACCATACGTATAACCTGCTGCTGTAAAAATCGCATTTACCACAGAATCATCATTGACAATCCGGAATACCATAATTACGACCAACATAATCACCGAAAAACCGGCATGAACATAATTCCTTTGACGAATCAATTGCGGTGCATTCGGATCAGCTTTCTTGTTAAAAGCTAAGAAATCGACACAGAAAGAAGTTGTAAGCGCTGTCAATGCGGAATCGGTCGTAGCGAACGTTGCTGCAGTCAATCCGAGCATAAAAATAATGCCCGGTAGCACGGTCAGGTAATTTAGGGCAATCTCCGGATATAAGTAATCTGGTGTACGCAAAGCGGTCAGATCAATTTGATTTTTTGCAGCATAAATGTAAAGCAACGCGCCGACGCAAAGGAAAAACAGATTGATGACAATGAAAATTCCGGTGAAGGTCAGCATATTCTTTTGTGCTTCGCCGATGGTACGCATGCTTAGATTTTTTTGCATCAAATCCTGATCTAATCCTGTCATGGCGATCGTAACGAAAGCGCCACCAATAATGTGTTTCCACAAATGATTGCGCGATCCGAGAAAATCTTCCATCACCCAAATCTGCGCATAGGAACTTTGCTTAACCGTTTCGAATGCTTCCAACAAGGAAATACCCAAACCATCCGCCATAAAATAAATGGACAAAACCACCGCAAGCAATAGGAAAAATGTTTGCAACATATCCGTAATGATGATGGTTTTCAAACCGCCTTTGTTGGTGTACAACCAAATCAGCAGCAAACACATCGCTATCGTAACGATAAACGGCACATTCCAAGCATCAAAGATGAACTTCTGCAAGATAATCGCTACCAAATACAGACGAAAGGCCGAACCGATTGTACGCGAAATCAAGAAAATCATTGCACCAGTTTTATAGCTTTTCACGCCTAAACGCTCCTCGAGATAGGTGTAAATCGATGTTAAGTTGAGACGATAATATAGCGGAAGCAATACGTACGCGATCAGTACAAACCCCAATGCATTCCCCAAGACAAATTGGAAATAGCTAAAATTATTTGCACCGACGGCCCCGGGAACGGAAATAAAAGTTACACCCGAAAGTGCCGTTCCTATCATACCGAAAGCAACCATGTACCATTTTGCATTTCTATTGGCCACAAAGAATGTGGAATTATCGGAAGATTTTTTCGAAGTAAAATGCGCGATAGAAAGCAATACGCCGAAATAGGCGATCAAAAAACAAAGGAGAATAATAGGCGACATAATGGCGAGATATTATTGATTGGATAAATGTTCCACATGGTCAACTGCGGCTCGGACACTACCGTAACGCAACAATAGTTCCCGTGCAATTTCCTCGTTCTTCCCAGTTTGCTCCATCACCATTTGAACGCCACGTTCGACCAATTTGTGGTTGGAAAGCTGCATATCAACCATTCTATTTCCTTTGACACGACCAAGCTTAATCATCACGGCCGTGCTTAACATATTCAAAACAAGCTTTTGCGCTGTCCCGGATTTCATTCGGGTGGAACCGGTGACGAATTCAGGGCCAACAATCACTTCTATCGGAAACTGCGCTTCAGCAGCGATCGGCGACCCCGAATTGCAAACGATGCAACCCGTAACCAAACCTTCCGCATTCGCTCGCTTTAGCCCGCCGATTACATACGGCGTAGTTCCAGAAGCGGCAATTCCCACCAAAACATCTTTATCGGTGATATTATACTCCAATAAATCCTGCCAAGCTTGCTCCGCATCATCTTCCGCATTTTCGACAGCGCGACGAATTGCTGTATCTCCTCCCGCAATCAAACCCATAATCCAATCGTGGGGAACACCGAACGTCGGCGGACATTCCGAAGCATCCAAAATGCCTAAGCGACCGCTCGTTCCTGCGCCGATGTAAAACATCCGACCGCCATCATTCATCTTTGCCACGACCGCATCTACCAAGCGCTCAATCTGCGGAATTTGCTGCGCTACTGCATCGGCAACCGATCGATCTTCCTGATTAATTCCCGAAAGAATTTCGGAGGTCGACATTTGATCAAGATGTTGATGGTTAGATTCTTTTTCGGTTGTTCTTATCATAAATGGATTACTAAAATTCGTTAATTAACACATCAGAATTACTTATTCGAAATCTGGGTACAGCAAGTATTTTTTTCGCATTGTTTTGTAGGCGTCAAGCTCCGGTTTCCAGGATGCTCGGATTTCATCTTCCGACAAACCTTGCACAATTTGCTTTCTTAAAACATCCGTTCCAGCAAGTTGGTCGAAGAATTCCGGGCGTGCGAAGAACTTCGATTTATCGGGCATTTTTTTGTAAAAATCCAACACATATTTCAGCGTAAATTGCTGCTGATCGGGATCGACATCACGAAGATCAATGCCGTAATTCGTTTGATCTTTTCCTTCCACATGTTTACTCATGCCCGATTTTTCTCCCGGAACAAAATGAAAATCACCAAAGATTACATCCGGATAGCCGACCACTTGAAATGGCCAATCCGTGCCCCGACCAATAGAAAAATCAGTGGCTTCGAACAAGCACAGCGAGGAATACAGTCTGACGGAAAGATAATTTGGTAAGCTAGGCGACGGAATTACAGGCAATTCATAGCGTGTGCTATGTGTGTATTCCTGAACCGGAATTACCGTCAGATCACAGGTTCGGTTATTTTCCAACCATTTTTCGCCGTTAATCATTTTTGCTAACTCACCGATCGTCAAACCATGCACCATCGCAATTTTATGGAAAGAAACATTAGTTTTGAATTTATCGCTTGAACGCACTGGTCCATCAACTTGGTCACCACAAGGATTTGGTCTGTCCAAGACAATCAACAGTTTATTGTGCTTCGCACAAAGCTCCATGACACGATGCAAAGAAGTGATGTAGGTATAAAAACGGGCGCCAACATCCTGTAAATCGAAAATCATGACATCAATGCTTTGCACAATTTCATCTTGCTTCTCGTTGCCACCGTACAAGCTGTGCAACGGCAATTTGGTTTTTGCATCTACTTCATTATCGACCTTTTCGCCCCGTTCGATTTCTCCTCGAAAACCATGTTCGGGAGCAAAAACGAATTTAAGGTCAACTTTTTCTGCCAACAAGTAATCCGCCAAATGTATCAAGCTATCGCCGACAACGGAAGTTTGATTGGCCATCAATCCGACCTTCTTTCCTTTCAATAACGGCAAATAGGCTTCGGTTTGATCAGCACCTGTCAACAACTTTGCGACCTCCGTTTTTACCGAATCTGTCGTCGGCAAATCTCCATCAGCCGTAGGCTTATTCGATTTCGGCGAACAGCTTACCTGCAACCAAGCAGTTAAGCACACAAAGAGAATGATTCGGCGGATATGCATCGTTTATAGTTTTTACGTTCGGGTAGTATGCTCTAAAGATATTAAAACCTGTTCGTATTTGCGAATCGAGCCGAAGGCGAAAACCAACTCAAATTATTTCACGTCGTACGCAACGTAATCGCTTCCATTGCCAATCCGATCAATGGCTTGCACCGCAATAACTTTCAAGGCCTGTCCATCTTTCTTCGGAGAAAACTCAAACGAGGTAATATCTTGATCGTAGATTTTGTATTCCCAACGATTACCATATTGTGCGAAAACCACCCAATGGTTAACCTTTTCCGGAGCGCGATGTTGCCATTTCGAAAATATGCTTCCCGATTTCTCTTTCGTCAACAACAAGGTTGGCGTTTCTAATTGCTCCGTTTGCAACCAAGGCGAAGCAGGCACCAAAGCTTTCTCCTTATATGGTCCATTTGCCAATGCACTTACCATAGCCGGACTTTTCGTCAAACCGGCAATGCTCCAGTGGATTACACCTTGGCTATTCGGCAGTATCTCGCGTGCCAATTCCACCTGACGCACAATTTCTGTCGGGCGATCCGCGGTGCGCACTTCGACCGTATTCAATCCTGGCCACAAATGGCGGTTATGGCGATTCTCTGATTGCCACCAGCGCAATAACGCCGGAAAACTTTGACGTGGTGGATCAATCGCCCAATATAATTGCGGAGCAAAATAATCCACCCAACCTTCATTCAACCACAATTTTGCATCCGCATATAACTCATCATATTGTGAAGAACCCGTAATTCCAGCCGGATACCCCGGCTTCCAAATCCCGAACGGACTCAAACCAAATTTCACATGTTTCTTTTCTGCTTTTATTTCACCATACACGCGTTTGATGAAACGATTGACATGATCTCTCCGCCAATCCGCACGCGAAAGATTTCCTCCGCTTTGGCGATAAGCATTCCAGGTTCTATTATCCGGAAAATCCGCTCCACCGTTATAGGTAGCATACGGATAGAAATAATCGTCGAAATGAACGCCGTCAATATCGTAACGTTTTACAATATCGCGCACCACTGCAGAAGCGTGATCTTGCGTTGTTTGATCGGCAGGATCAAACCAATAGGTGCCGTTTTTTAAACGAACCGTGTTATCAGGAAACTTGCGGACCGATGATGCAGAACTTACGCTTCCGCCGGAACTATGATGCGCGCGGTATGGATTTAACCAAACGTGCAATTCCATACCACGTTTGTGCGCTTCTTCCACCCAAAATTCTAACGGATCGTAATAAGGATAAGGTTTTCTTCCGGTTTCTCCGGTTAAGAAATACGACCAAGGTTCCAAATTGGAATTATATAGCGCATCCGCCGAAGGACGAACTTGAAAAATCACTGCATTGAAATTATTGGATTGCAATAAGTTTAGCAAAGAAATGGCTTCGCGCTTTTGCTCTTCGGTCGATAAATTATTTTTCGATGGCCAATTGATATTCGCTACCGTAGCAATCCAAGCTGCACGAAATTCGCGATTTACCGCCGGCAACTGCACACGAATTGGTTGGGGAACGGGCTTTTCAGCAACCTTTGTTTCTTTTACCACTTCCGCCGCACGATCTGTTTTCACAACTGTTGCCTCTTTCGGACCTTCGGTTTCTGGTTGCTCTTCCGCAACTCCAGTTACCTGCGTATTCGGCCGTACCAACACTTTATTTCGCCGATTTTTGCTTCCACAAGCAAACAACAGCACCATCATCACCATTACCCCAGCAAGAATTCCAACGTATCGCCTCATATACAAAAAGTTCATAACAAGCAAAACTACGGTTTTATCTACCAAAAATTTCAGTTTTTTCTTACGGTGTCGTACTTTAGCATTAGGCATTGCGCCTATCATCATTCACGAACTTCAAGAAACAGATCATGTCCGAAAAAAAGATTTTTAACACCGATGCAGCACCGAAAGCGATTGGCCCATACAACCAAGCAGTTCAAGCAGGAAACACCTTATATGTTTCTGGACAAATCGCACTGATTCCAGAAACCATGCAATTGGTAGCGACGGGAGTGGAAGATGAAACACACCAGGTGTTGAAAAACGTATCCACGATTCTCGCGCATGCTGGATACAGCTTTCAGGATGTCGTCAAAACATCCATTTTTATCAGCAGCATGGATGATTTCACCATTATCAACGACGTTTACGCACAGTATTTTGTAGACAATCAGCCGGCGCGCGAAACGGTAGCTGTGAAAACGCTTCCGAAAAATGTGAACGTGGAGATTTCGGTAATTGCTTGGAAAGAATCCGTTTAATCCGCGCTCGATTTTATGGCTGTATTAACAGCAATCACTCCTATTGAATACTTAAAAGGCGTCGGTCCGCAAAAAGCGGATGTGCTGAAAAAAGAATTGCAGATTTTTACGATCGGCGATTTGCTGGAGCACTATCCCTTTCGCTACGTGGATCGCACGCAATTTTTTAAGGTTTCGCAACTGGACGCATCAATGCTTGGCGCGCAAGTGCTTGGCCGATTAATGCTTTTACAAGAAGTGGGAGAAAAGCGTGCCAAGCGATTAGTTGGGCAATTCAAGGATGAAACCGGCATCATGGAGCTGGTTTGGTTCCAACAGATTGCTTGGCTAAAAAAAAGCCTGCAAGTGGGCAGCGCGTACGTTGTTTACGGCAAACCCACCGTTTTCAATGGTGCGATTTCCATCACGCACCCGGAAATGGAATTGTATCAAGCAAAGGAGAAGAAAATCGGCAATCAGACTTTGCAACCCGTTTATTCTTCCACGGAAAAACTCAAAAAATTCAATCTTGATACGAAAGGATTACAGAAGCTTGTTGCGCATGCGTTAGAAACCGTATTGTCTACATTACCAGACGATATTCCAGCATATATCCGGAAAGAACATCGGTTGATCGGTTTGCGCGAAGCGATGTTAGGGATCCATTTTCCGCCCGACCAAGCGAATTACGAACACGCCGTACATCGGTTGAAGTTCGAAGAACTATTTTGGATACAGCTTCGTTTGTTACGCAACAAACAAGTGAACACCAAAAAATATCGAGGCCACCGATTTACACAAGTTGGTAACCATTTCAACACATTTTTCAACACGCGATTGCCTTTTCCGTTGACCAATGCGCAAAAACGCGTGATGAAAGAAATTCGCATCGACACCAATACCGGAGCACAAATGAACCGATTAGTGCAGGGCGATGTAGGATCAGGAAAAACCGTTGTCGCATTGATGGCCATGTTGTTAGCGATTGATAACGGCTTTCAAGCTTGCATGATGGCGCCAACCGAAATTTTGGCCACCCAACATTATCACGGGCTCAAGGAATTATTGGGTGAAAATTTATGCGAAATAGCCCTTTTGACTGGTTCGACTCCGACCAAAGAACGTCGGCGCATTCACGAAAAGCTGGAAGATGGATCGCTACCAATTTTGATTGGCACGCACGCACTGATCGAGGATAAAGTAAGATTTAAAAACATTGGCTTTGTGGTCATTGATGAACAACATCGTTTCGGTGTGGAACAACGTGCGAAATTGTGGCGGAAAAATACTATTCCTCCGCACATGCTGGTAATGACCGCAACACCCATTCCGCGCACGCTGGCGATGACACTTTATGGCGATTTGGATATTTCCGTGATTGATGAACTTCCTGCTGGAAGGAAACCCATCAAAACGGTGCATTTCTTCGAAGGACAACGTTTGCGCGTTTTTGGTTTTATGCGCGACGAGATTAAAAAAGGACGGCAGATTTACATCGTTTATCCGCTGATCAAAGAGAGCGAAAAGCTGGATTTGCTGCATCTGGAAGCCGGATTAGAATACCTGATGCGCGAATTCCCACTGCCGGATTACCGCATCAGTATTGTCCACGGCAAGATGCCGGTCAAAGAGAAAAATTTCGAAATGCAACGCTTCGTAAAAGGCGAAACGCAGATTATGGTAGCCACAACCGTAATCGAGGTGGGCGTCAATGTGCCGAATGCTTCCGTGATGATCATTGAAAATTCGGAACGCTTTGGCTTGTCTCAGCTGCACCAACTTCGCGGACGCGTTGGCCGTGGTGCGGAACAATCCTTTTGTATCCTCATGTCGGGCGAAAAACTAAGTAAAGAAGGGCGTACGAGATTGCAAACGATGGTAGACAGCAACGACGGATTCAAGATTGCGGAGGTTGATCTGCAATTACGTGGCCCGGGCGATCTTTCTGGAACGCAACAATCCGGTGTGTTAGAAATGAAAATGGCCAACCTCAGCACCGATCAAGCTTTATTAACAGAAGTGCGAGAAACCATTCAACACATTTTTGCAGAGGACCCGGATTTGCAACAGCCATCACACCAACAATTACTTGCTAAACTTACCCAAAAAGGCCCAGCTATCGCTTGGGATAAAATCTCTTAAAAATAGGTATCTTTGTACTTTACAAAGTTGATAGGAAGAGATTAATGGCAAAAGAATCAAAAATATACGATACCGCCCCAAAACAAGAAACGGCCATTTTGGTCAGTGTCATTTCACAGGGCGTTTCGGAAGAAACAGCGCAAGAATACTTGGGCGAACTGGATTTCTTGGTGCAGACAGCGGGCGGAGTTGTAAAAGGCGTTTTTACGCAAAAATTAACAAAGCCTGATCGCGCTACATTTGTAGGATCGGGAAAGCTGGATGAGATTAAATCCTTTATTGAAGCGGAAGAAATTGATATGGTCGTTTTCGACGACGAACTATCGCCTTCGCAACTTCGAAACATAGAGAAAGAATTTAAAATTAAAATATTAGATCGTTCCAACCTGATTTTGGACATCTTCGCCAACCATGCGAAAACAGCGCAAGCTAAAACGCAAGTAGAACTGGCACAATTGCAATATTTGTTACCTCGCTTAACGCGTATGTGGACGCACTTGGAACGCCAGCGCGGTGGTATTGGTATGCGTGGTCCGGGTGAAAGTCAGATCGAAAGTGACCGTCGAATGATTTTGAACAAAATCTCTTTGCTGAAAGAGCGTTTGCAGCAGATCGACAAACAAAACGAAACGCAACGCAAGAATCGCGGAGAATTGATTCGTGTAGCTTTGGTTGGATATACCAACGTGGGTAAATCGACGATTATGAACTTGTTGTCGAAATCGGAAGTTTTGATTGAAAACAAGCTTTTCGCGACGTTGGACACCACGGTGCGTAAAGTGGTAATTGATAATTTACCTTTCCTCCTTTCCGATACGGTAGGATTTATTCGCAAGTTGCCACACCATTTGGTAGAGTGTTTCAAGTCGACGTTGGATGAAGTGCGCGAAGCGGATATTCTGATTCACGTAGTCGATATTTCACACGACAGTTTTGAAGATCACATTCTCGCGGTAAATGAAACGCTAAAGGATTTGGATGCGCTAGATAAGCCAATTCTTACGGTTTTCAATAAGATTGACGCATACAAACCTGCGGTACAAGAAGACGAAAACGGCGAAGAAATCAAAGTAACCTTGGATGATTTCAAGAATTCTTGGATGGCGCGTCATGCGGCACCTGCGATTTTCGTTTCGGCAACGGATAAAGTCAATGTAGAGGAATTCCGTACGAAATTGTATGAAATGGTTGGCGATCTTCACAGCGTTCGCTATCCATACAACAACTTGTTATACTAAGCTTAATTGGGTAGCGAAAAGGGGAACAATTATGCAGAGCAAAAAAACGGCTTTTTTGGATTGGGGATTGGTGGATTATCAAGAAGCTTGGGATCGTCAGGAAACCATTTTCAACGAAATATTGGACGTGAAATTGCAAAACCGAACGAATGGCACCGAATTACCCACTCCGAACTACCTCATTTTCACAGAACATCCACATGTGTACACGTTGGGAAAAAGTGGGCATTTGGAATATTTGTTGTTGGATGAAGAAGGCCTAAAAAAGCACGAAGCAACCTTTTATAAGATAAATCGTGGCGGCGATATTACCTATCACGGCCCCGGCCAAATCATCGGTTATCCGATCTTGGACTTAGACAATTTCTTTACCGATATTCATTTATACTTGCGCACGTTGGAAGAAGCAATTATTCTTACGCTGGCAGATTATGGCATTGTCGCCGGAAGATATCCGGGTTTCACGGGTGTTTGGATTGATGCGGATAATGAACGTGCGCGCAAAATCTGTGCGATGGGCGTCCGGGCTTCGCGTTGGGTGACGATGCACGGTTTTGCATTCAACGTAAATGCAGATTTGAACTATTTCAATCACATTGTTCCTTGCGGAATTGATGACAAAGATGTCACTTCTATGCAACGCGAGTTAGGTCATCAGGTGGATGTGGAGGAAGTGAAAACGAAACTGCGCGCACACATTGCCAATTTGTTCCACATGGAATTAAGTGCTGCAGCCGACACGACTGCAGACTTAAGCTAAGTTTTTCTAGATATCCAATTCCAACAAAACCGGACAGTGATCAGAATGCACCGCTTCGGAAAGAATACTGGACGCTTTGATTTGTGGCGCTAACGCTTCGGAAACCATATTGTAGTCGATACGCCAACCCAAATTTTTACCACGCGATCCAGCGCGATAACTCCACCATGTATAATTGTGCGGTTCCGGATTGAGGTGGCGGAAGGAATCTACGAATCCCGATTCGATAAATTGCTCCATCCATTCGCGCTCCTGCGGCAAAAATCCGGAAGTATTCGCGTTCGATTTCGGATTATGAATATCGATCGCACGATGACAGATATTGAAATCACCGCAAACTACCAATTTGGGTAATTCTTTGATCAAGTCGTTGGCGTAATTTTGGAAATCATCCAGAAAGCGATATTTAAAAGTTTGGCGGATATCTCCCGTTGTTCCCGAAGGGAAATAAACACTCATCACAGAAGCTTCGTCGAAATCCACACGAATCATGCGCCCTTCAAAATCATAATCTTCATGCCCACAACCGTAAGCGATATTTTTCGGCGTTCGGCGCGTAAAAATCGCTGTTCCGCTGTATCCTTTCTTTTGCGCCGGATACCAATAATGCTCATAACCCAGCTGTTCCAAGTACACCAATTCAGGCACTTGGTCCGGCGTAGCTTTGATTTCCTGAATACAAATTACATCGGGAGCGGTCGCTTTCAACCAATCTAGCCAACCTTTTTTTAATGCGGCGCGAATGCCGTTGACATTGTAAGTAACAATCTTCATGTGCTAATGCGTTCTTCGCTATTTCGTTTTAGGTTCGAGCGTATATTCCTGCGATGGTGCTTTCGAGAATATTCTCTTGAAAAATGATGGCTTTGGCACTTCGCCGAGCTCAATTTGCAATGCCTCATCGCGCGTTAACGTTCTCATAGCCATGCGTTCGTTCTTTACTGGTCGATCGCGATCATCCGTTTCTACTTTTGCAATATTATCGACTACATCCAAGTTGTTAATCAATTCACCGAATACGGTGTATTCGCCATCTAAATGCGGAACTCCTCCAACAGTGGTATATGTTTCGCGCTGCTGCGGCGTCAGCTTTTTCTTTAATCGCATCGTTTCCAACGAATCTAAACCAGCAGGCGTAAATACACGCCCTTGCACTAGGTAAAACTGCGATCCCGAGGATTTTTTTTCTGGATTGTTATCGCGCGCTGCGCCAATCGTTCCTTTTTTATGAAAAATAGTCGGCAAAATTTCGGCAGGCACTTCGTAACCCGGACCGCCCTCACCTAAGCTTTGCTTATCCACGGCGAACTTGGATCCCGGATCGCCTCCTTGAATCATAAATTGGTTAATCACGCGATGAAACAGCAGGGAATCATAATAACCGTCGCGTACCAAACGCACGAAGTTATCGCGATGAAGTGGCGTTTCATTGTATAACTTCAATGTGGTCGTTCCTTTGTCTGTTTTAATTTCCACATAATAATGTTGTGGCGTTTGGGCAACTACGGTAGTACACAACAAAACCGCAAGCAACAAAAAACCGTTTTTAAATAACTTGTGCATCTTCAAAATAATCTATAATTAAGGATTTCATAATTAATTCTTGCTCCAATAGGGTGTAATTCGGAATGGGTTTTACCAATTCCCAATGTGGCCAACCTTCTTCATCTAAGCCACTAAGTTCATAGAATCCCATTGCGCTGAACAAACGACAAGTAGCTATATGCATCAGCTCCTCCTTTTGTCTTTTAGAGAACTCTTGCGGACCTTTTCCTAACTCCTGCACGCCAATCAGAAATAGCACCACCTTGATATCTGGCAGATCCATATCGAATTGTTTGGACAACACTTGCTGCAAGTTTGCCCATTTGCTATTCACTTCTGCTGCTTTCATTATTTGGCTGTCTTTAGCTCTGCTTTCCAAGCTTCTACAAGCGTGCGTGCACGCCGATCAATCATTTCATATACAGGATCAAACAGCGTATCATCGAAATACGGATCCGGCACTTCGCCTTCCGGCAATAGCAAAGCGACTTTTGCCTTTTGCTCCTCCGATTCGGCTTGACGGATTACATCTTTGTAGTTCTGCTTATCCATCACTAAAATTTTATCGAAGCGATCAAACATAGATGGTTCGAACCATTGTGCTTGCTGCGTAGAAATATCTATGCCGTGCTTTTTTGCGGTGGCGATGGAGCGATGATGTGGCGCTTGTCCCACATGCCAATCTCCCGTTCCGGCAGAATCAACCTGCCAATCTAATCCCTCGTTGGATATCAATGTTTGCATAATACCGTGCGCCAAAGGCGATCGGCAGATATTACCCAAACATACCATAAGTATCTTCATTTTCGTTCGTATTCCCTGTATTTGGTATCGAACCGAAATTACTACATTATAGGGAGATATTATAATTGAGATGTGAGTATTGAGAAGTGAGATTTAAGTATTGCGAATCCGAGGAACGAGCGGTGGCGCTATCTTTTCAAACTTTTCTTGATAAAAGTTTGGCAAAATCAAGACTGCATTCCTTACTGCTATCCATCCGAAACAAATCCTAAACAAAAACAAACTCGCTGCGCTCAGACTGGTTTTTGTTCTTAACGGATTTCTTTCGTCCGGATGGACGCAGTCGGAACGCTAGGTCGGGATTCTCTAACGGCGACAAAACGTTAAGTAGATTTTTACGAACTAATAAAATGAGCCCTAGCTCATTCTCTCAAACAAAGAATTCTAACCGCGCGTTAACGCCTTCACATCTCAACTCTATGAGCTTTATCAACTCTATCAACAAAAAAACAACAAGGCCCTCCCGAATGGGAAGGCCTGTCTATTGGGATTGAACTATCTACTTACTATACTTTATTGCAACGGAATATTTACTTCGCGAATACTACCTCGTCTTGGTACTGCCACAATGCTGATCATATTACGCTTCGTACTACCCAAAGCACTTTCCACTTCATCTACATTATTTACCGGTTTGCCGTTAATTTCGGTAATCACCAATCCGGATTCGTACCCGAAATATTCGAAAAGTCCTCCACGGTGAACCTGAGCCACGACAACTCCAGAGTTAACTCCGAGCTCTTTTTTCTTCGCGTCATTTGCAGGAACAAAGCTAGCACCTAGTTTATTGAAAATCTCCGCTCCGCTCTTCGATCCCTCTTCCGAATCTTTCGATGCTTTGTTAATTTCTTCACCTTTTAAGGTTACCGTTACATCCTTCTCTTTACCGTCGCGCTTGTAGGTCAACTTAATTTTATCGTTAGGGCGTAATCTCGCTACGCGCTCTTGCAAATCCGACATGGATTCGATAGTACGACCTTCGATTTTTGTCAATACGTCACCACTGCGAATTCCGGCAGCTTCTGCTCCACCACCTTTGACCACGTCGCGAACATATAAGCCGTAATTTTCTTCAATTCCGAATTCCTTTCTAGCCGCCTCATTAATCTCAGTAAATGTTACACCAATATAACCACGTTTCACGCTACCGAATTCTTTAAAATCATCTAGTACCTTCTTCGCCAAATTAATTGGAATAGCAAACCCATATCCTGCGTAAACACCTGTCGGCGATGCAATCGCGGAGTTAATTGCCACCAATTCACCACGCGCGTTCACTAAAGCACCACCACTGTTTCCTCTATTTATCACCGCATCTGTTTGTATGAATGATTCGATTGCCGTGTTCACCATCTGCTCCTGCTGATTCTGTGGGTTACCAAAACCTCTTGGCATCTGCTGTTGCTGAGATTCACCTAGAATACCGATCTGACGACCTTTCGCACTCACAATACCTGCCGTTACGGTAGATTCCAAACCAAGGGGATAACCTACTGCCAACACCCATTCGCCCACCTGCACGTTATCCGAGTCGCCTAATTTTACAATTGGCAGATTGCTTCCGCTCACTTTAATTAATGCTAAATCCGTATTTGCATCGCGACCAATTACTTTCGCCTCAAATGTGCGCTTATCCGTTAATTTAACTTCAATTTTATCGGCATCTTCCACCACGTGATTGTTCGTGACGATATATCCATCAGGAGAAATGATCACCCCTGAACCCGAACCCACCGATTGACGCGGCTGTCTGCGTTCTTGCGGCATCCCGAAAAATTCTTCGAAAAGATCTCGGGGAGCACCGCCTCGCTGCGAACCTTTCGCCGTTGACGTTACGGTGATATGTACTACGCCCGGCGTAACTGCCGCAGCCGCTTGAGTAAAATCTGGGTTTCCAGTTGATGACAAAATTTCAGCACCCGGATTGCTTGCATAATATACCTTTTGTTGCTCTTCAAAAGTCATCCGATCCAATTGGCGGTTTTCAAAGAGCTTGTAGCCGCCCAGTGCTATTGCCCCTCCCACTGCCGCTATCAATAATGTTGCTCCTATTTTTTTCATAACACGTTTAATTGTTGAAATATTTGTAATTCTTACTATAATCGCTGTTATTCAGCTTAAGTCAAAAGTAATACCATGTGCCATGATGGTACAAGTTTTGTCAGTTAAATAATGTTAATCAGAATCGGTTGAAAACGGCTTTTAACAAGATTTAACCAAAACCATTTCTTTTGTAACAAGATTATTAAATTTGTAGCATATTTTAAAGGATATGAGCGTAAAAATTCCATTTTTCAAATATCAGGGTGCTGGCAATGATTTTGTATTAATCGACAATCGAAACGGCGATTTTGATGCCAATAATCATGAATTAGTTGCTAAGATGTGCGATCGTCGGTTCGGAATTGGAGCTGATGGATTGATGTTGTTGGAAGAAGGAAATAACGACGGGGAAACTACCGATTTCACGATGGTTTATTTCAATGCGGATGGGCAAATCGGCTCCATGTGTGGGAATGGTGGACGTTGCATTGTTGCTTTCGCACGCGATTTAGAAATCATAGCAGAAAACACTGTCTTTATGGCAGTTGATGGCATACATCATGCTTCTATCGAAGGCAATCAAGTGAAACTAGGCATGATCGATGTAGATCATTTCGAGAAAGATGGCGACGCATATATTTTGCAAACCGGTTCTCCACATTATGTGGATTTCGTTAAGGAACTTGCGCAAGTGGATGTATATCAAGCTGGGTATGCCATCCGAAATAACACGACGTATGCGAAAGACGGTATCAACGTAAATTTCGTGGAGAAGGAAGGCGATGCTTATTTCTGTCGTACCTTCGAGCGTGGCGTCGAAGATGAAACTTTCGCTTGCGGAACGGGCGCGACCGCAGTAGCTATGGCAGTTGCTTTAAAAGAAAATCGCGAGGGGCATCAGGACATTCCAATTCGCGTTCTAGGCGGACAATTACGCATATCCTTTGACAAGCAAGATCAAAAATTCCGCAACGTTTTCTTACACGGCCCGGCACAACAAGTATTTCGCGGAGAATTTTAATCTGTAATCGCAGAATAGTATATTAGTGGTCTTTTTTCGAGCAAGTACCACTAATGTTTCCATGCAGCAAGTTGATTCCGCACTTCCGTTTCGTCTGATCTATTCTTTAGGAGAGCACCCGTATTTGGGCTATCTGATTGAACCGCACGTCGTACAATTAAACGGAAATGGTTCACTTTCGCTCACCTACAAACGGGTATTCAGCAATACGGTGGAAGAATATGCTTCTTCGCTTTCTACAGATGATTTGGAAATCATCGGCTTGTTGGATGAAATCGAGCAAACGAACATCATTAAGCGTTATCACAAAAAAGCGATCCGTCCTGCGGATTATTTCAGCCTACATTTCGATCAGAAAATCTTTCAATTCATCAGACCGAAAATTGAGCAGCGCTTATTGAAAGTATTGGCGAAGCTTGCCGACAAACCGCTCTATTTAATGAGCAAGAAAGATGGTTATCCGGCCGAAAAGCAAATAAATATGGCCACCGAGCCGGCATCCGTTCTCTTCCATTTTCGAAGAAACGAAACTGAAACACGCTATTTTCCGACGTTGAAATACTGCGGTCATCGCATGGAGTTTATGTTCAAGGATGCGGAAGTGATCGTGCAAGAACAAGCTTGGCTTTTGCTTGAAGGCACATTATATCATTTTGATCAACCGCTGGATGGCAAAAAATTAAGCCCATTCTTAAACAAGCGTTACATATCTGTTCCACGAAGCACGGAAAAAAAGTATTTCGAAACTTTCGTTGGGAATCTCATCGAGCGCCACCACGTGTATGCGGAAGGTTTTGAAATTAAAACCCTAAAAGAAGAAGCTACACCAATTCTGACGATTCGCGGAGCGGAAGACCAACAACCGCAAATCGAATTGAGCTTCCAATATGGCGAATATCATTTTCCACCCAGCGTCGAACGCCCGGTAACGGTGCACTTACAACACGATGAAGCTGCCGATGCATATACATTTACGAGAATAAAACGTTCCGTAAAATGGGAACAAAAGCAGGAAGCGATTTTGGCGGAGCTCGGGCTGCAAACTAAAGATCGCTTGTTCGGCTCCTTTGACGTGGCACCTCCGTCCAATTCTCGACACGCTGTTTCCACTCTAGAATGGATCAGTACACATATTGAGCAATTGAAAGAATTAGGCTTTAAGATTGAGCAACAGACCGGAAGCAAGAAATTCTACATGGGAAGGGCCAGCTTGGATCTGAGCGTGGAAGAACAAAACGACTGGTTCGACTTAAAAGCCTTCGTCACCTTTGGATCCTACAAAATTCCGTTTATTCAACTGCGTGATCATATCCTGAATCGTGTTCAGGAGTTCAAACTGCCGAATGGAGAGATTGCGATCATTCCTGAAGCTTGGTTCGCGCAATATGAGCACCTGTTTCATTTTTCTACCGATAAAGATGGACTAAAATTGAGCAGAATGCACGTCGGCATTCTCCAGGAAATTAGCGAACACACCATTGTTTCTTTCCAACGAAAATTGGAGAAGTTGCATAGTTTCGAAGAAATTGAACAAGTCCCTCCGCCGGAACAATTCAAAGGCCAACTACGTCCGTATCAACAGGCTGGTTACAACTGGTTTCAGTTCTTGCAACAATATCGTTTTGGCGGAATTCTGGCCGACGATATGGGTTTGGGGAAAACCGTACAGACGATTGCACTTTTGCAGCGACAAAAAGAAAACCGACAAACGGGCGAATCGGCCATTCCATCGTTACTGATTTTGCCAACTTCCTTGCTGTACAATTGGCAAAAAGAGGCTGCGCGTTTTGCGCCTAAGCTTCGTGTGCTCATCCATACCGGATACGCTCGAACAAAAGATTCTTTTGCTTTCAGTCACTTCGATTTAATTATTACGACCTACGGTATTGCACGAAGTGATGAAGGTTTGTTCAGCAAGTTTTTCTTCGATTATATCATTCTCGACGAAAGTCAACATATCAAGAATCCGAGTTCAAAATCTTTCAAAGCGATCAAGAATTTCAAGAGTAAACATCGCTTGGCGTTAAGCGGAACACCGATCGAAAACTCGGTGGCTGATCTTTGGACACAAATGCATTTTACGAATCCAGGCTTGCTAGGAAGCTATCGTTATTTTCAGGAAGAATTTGTTATTCCAATCGAGAAGAAGAAAGATGAAGATCGCGCGCAGCGCTTGCAGGCCATGATTAAGCCCTTTGTTTTACGTCGAACGAAAAATCAGGTAGCGACGGAGCTGCCATCGAAAACCGAGCAGATTATTTATTGCCCGATGAACGATAAGCAGCTGAAATTATACGATAAAACGAAGTCAGCGTATCGAAACGTTTTGTTGGACGGTCCGGCACCGGGCGAGCACAATCAACTCACCTTATTGCAAGGTTTGATGAAGCTACGCCAACTGGCCAATCATCCGCAAATGGTGGAAGAAGATTATGCCGATGGATCAGGTAAGTTCGACACCGTATTGGAAATGCTGGAGTCCGTGCATGCAGAAGACAGCAAGATTTTGATCTTTTCGCAGTTTGTGAAACACCTCGATATTTTCCGTCAGCATTTCGATAAGAGGAATGTCAAATATGCTTACCTCGATGGTGGTACAAAAGATCGCGAAGCGGCGGTGAATCAATTTAAAAACGATTCGTCCACACGCATCTTCTTGATTTCTATAAAAGCCGGCGGTGTAGGTTTGAATTTGACGGAAGCCGATTATGTCTTTATCCTTGATCCGTGGTGGAATCCGGCCGTCGAACAACAAGCCATTGACCGCAGTCATCGCATCGGACAAAAACGCAATGTTTTTATTTATCGATTTATCAGTAAAGATTCGGTGGAAGAGAAAATTGTAGCGTTGCAGAATAGAAAGAAAAAGCTTTCTTCTGCATTGATTACCACAGAAGAAAGCTTTGTAAAATCGTTGACTCAGGAGGATCTGAGCGTATTATTGATGTAAACTATTTATAAAGAATACGGAACTTGATGGTGTTTTCGACACTTTTCAATTGCTTCAGCATTTCCTTATCGTAATGCGCATCCACATCGGTAATCGCATATCCCAAATCACCTTTGGTCATCAGAAACTGAGAAAAAATATTCACCTCATTTTCTGCGTAGACGGCGTTGATATTTGCCATCACACCCGGCACATTTTTATGAATATGAATCAATCGATGCGCGCGTTTTAACTTGGGTAGAGTTAAAGGCGGAAAATTGCGGCTCAAATACGTATCGCCGTTATTAATGAAATCCGCCATGCGACGTGGAATGAATTCGGCGTTGCGCTTTTTATTGCGCTTATCATCGAAGATAACCACGCCGTTTTCTGCACATAAACTCCGCGAAACATGTCCTTTCACATCGCCTAAATAGCCGACCACTTTAAGCTTGTTTGCTCTGCGTAGTTGATCCGCGTCGATATCGACATCGTTCCCCAACAGCAACATACCGACATCTTTAACATATTTTTCTTCAAACTGATCTTTGATGCGAATAGAAAATCCATCGCTCTTTAATATTTCCGATGCGATTTTCGGCACGTCGCCAATCACCAAACAAAGGATGCGATTTTTAGGATATGATATCGCACGTGGCAAATCATTGACGTACAGAAACTCATCAAAGCTTGGCGTTACGTGGTCAGCCTTTTCGGTAACTGACTTGCGCGCAATATTTTCGGTGAAGGCGTAAAAGCGCTCGATTAAACCCGATTCCTTTAATTGGAAATCAGAATAACCATCTCCGATACCAAATATGCGGCCTTCAATATTCAGCTCTTTCAGCAACTTCACCTTTCCGCCTTCGTCGGAAAGCGGGTTTGTGTCGTCGTACCCCGTGATATTTCCTTCCTCATCGAACAGGAAGGTATTTGCATAAATATTTTCGGTTTTGATGCCATAAGGCGCCACCACCGGCGTGATGAATTCCTTAAAACCACCAGAAACGATCCAAGCTGTATCCGCATTCGCCTGAAAGAAAGCACGATTACGATCAAAAGATTTGGAAACCTTCTTCTTCAGATGCTTAATCAACAAATCCAAGTGTTGTTTATTTGCTTTCAGCAAACGAATACGTCCAGTCAAACTTTCGCGGAAAGAAATCTTTCCTTCCATCGCTAAGTTGGTAAAACGTTCGATTTCGCGGTAAACAGTTTCTTGATCGGGACTTCCTTCCAAAGAGATTCTGGCCAACTCGTCCAGCGCTTCCACCTGCGTGAAAGTGCTATCGAAGTCGATGATGTAATAATTCTTCACAGCAAATATTTATGTTTGGGCGTAATACGCCTGATATACATTTTTCAAGGTTTCGGCAACGGGACGGAATTGATGACCAGTCAATTGCAAAATTTTGGAATTGTCGTACTGTAACATTTCCGATGCTGCGCGTGCCGCATCTTTAGTCAAAGCCGATGGTCGTCCGGAGAACCACGTTTTCACTTTCGCCAAACGCCAAGCTATAGACAGCAAAGTTCGCCCCGCCTCGATACGCGGCGCCGACTTGCCCATTAATTCGCTAATGCTAACTAGCAGTTTTTTTGACGAAACATTCTCACTATTCAAGATGAAGCGCTCGCCATGCACATCAGCATCCATTAACTGCATCATCATCGAAGCAACGTCCTCTACATCTACGATACCGACAGATCCTTGCGGATAAACGCTAAGTCCTTTCAGTACTGTATCAAAAATAGCATTAGCAGCTACCTTTCCTGTGCCTAAACCAACGCCCATGATAATGGATGGGTTTACAATGACGGCATCCAATCCTTCCACCACACCGCGCCAAACTTCCATTTCCCCATCATGTTTAGCCCGGGAATACACGGACGTTCTTCGGGTCGTTTCCCATTTTGCCTCTTCGTTTAAAGGCTGCCCATTTTTATTAGGTCCAAGCGCAGCGATGGAGCTTACATGCACCAAACGAGCATTGTTTTCCAAGCAAAGGTTAACGATGTTCGCAGTACCTTCTCGATTTACTTTAAACACCGCTTTGGCATCGCTAGGTTGGGAAGATATCTTTGCTGCACAGTGAAACACTTGAGTGATACCCGCAAACACTTCTTCCAATGCAAAATAATCGTTCAAATCGGCGTCTAACCATTGCACCAAAGACGAACTCCTTAACGCTTCCGGAATTAATGATTGCTCTCGCTTTATCGCGATCACACTGTGACCTGCATCCGTTAGCTGTTTGATCAATACTGATCCCAAGAAACCCGTTCCGCCAGTGACTAAAATCATCCTCCAATTAGGTGTTTAACATTGCTTTGTTCAAAAGTATAGTAATTCTGCATGGTATGCAAATGCTTATTTCCTGCCAAAAAAGCAAAGGAATAAATGCATCTTTGTGCTAAATATAACAATACATGACATTAGCAGATTTTTTTCAGCCAATCGCATTGACGGAAATTACGTCTACGCCGCACTACCTCCAATCCCAACTTGGCAATACTATCGTGCGTTATGAGCAAAGTTTTCCGGACTTAGATGACGTGGAAACCAAACCACATCTAGCGATTGTAGGCGTAGAAGAAGATCGAGCATCAATAAATAATCGGGGAACAGCGAAGGCACCGGATGCAGTGAGAGAGCATTTGTATGCATTGTATGAAGGCGATTATTCGTTACGAATTGCCGATTTGGGGAACATCAAATCTGGAGCTCGCATTCAGGATACGTATGCTGCATTGAAGAATGTAGTAGAAGAATTAGTAAAAAAAGAAATTGTGCCGATTATCATCGGTGGCGGACAGGATCTAACCTACGCGCAGTACACCGGTTACGAAAACTTAGAACAGAAAGTGGAAGTTGCGGTGATTGATTCACGATTCGATTTGGATCAGGAAAGTGACGAGCATACTCCCCTAAACTCAAATACGTATTTAAATCATATCATCCTGCATCAGCCGGATTACTTATTTAGCTTAAGCAACATCGCGTATCAAACGTATTTAGTGAGTAAGGAATCGATCAACATGTATAATAAGTTGTTCTTTAACACGATGCGCATTGGTGCAATAACTGGCAAGTTGGATCAATCGGAACCTTTAATTCGCGCAGCGGATATGGTTAGCTTCGACATGGGTGCGATTCGCGCTTCCGAAGCAGGAGGAAATGCGAACGCTACGCCAAACGGCTTGTATGGCGATGAAGCTTGCCAGTTGGCTCGTTATGCAGGAATGTCCGACAAATGTTCGTCCGTAGGATTTTACGAGTTTAACCCAACATTCGATCCGATGGGACACAGCGCAATGTTGGTTGCCCAAATGATTTGGTGCTTCTTGGATGGGTTCTATTCCCGTAAAGGCGATGCGCCGATGTATCCAAAATCCAATTACATTATTTACCGTACCACGCTGGAAAGCGATGATTACGAATTGGTTTTTGTGAAAAGCAAAAAATCAGATCGCTGGTGGATGCAGGTTCCTTATTTCGGTAGCAAATCCGTGAATGAACGTTTCTTTCTAGTGCCTTGCCGATATGAAGATTATCAATTAGCGGTGGATGGCGAAATGCCTGATCTTTGGTGGCGCACCCATCAGAAGTTGCAGTAGGTTAAGTAAGACTGCCGCGTCGTACCTCCTCGCAGTGACGTAATTTGTTATGATTACTATCCAAAACCGCGTCTTTGCGAACCCGAGGGACGAGTGGTGAAGCAATCTTTTCAAACTTTTTTTGATAAAAGTTTGGCAAACCACGAAGTGCTGAGCGAAGCTAAACAAACTCGCTGCGCTCAGACAGGTTTTTGTTCTCAACGGATTTCTTTCGTCCGGATGGCCACAGTCAGAACGCTAGGTCGAAACTATTTGCCATCATCGTAAGTTTGTGTTAAATGATTTAGATTAGACTTGACAGAATATAATTTTGTCAGTTGACTTAGATCCAGCTAAGAGAAGGAATAAGACTTTTACCCGTCATTGCGAACCCGAGGAACGAGCGGTGAAGCAATGTTGGGGTGCGTGAATCTTAAAATATGGTCAGATGATTGGTTTTCTTCGAAGCTGCCTTCGGCGGTTGTCGTACCTCCGCGCAATGACGAGGTTGGGCTAAAGTAGCTAATCTTTAAACCGCCAGCCATCCATCTTCGTAAAATGCCGCCTTAGCGGATTAGTGATTGTAAAGTCCTCCCAATACGCACTACCCAAATCTAATATCTAACCACTAATATCTCAATACTAACATCTAACTACTAACATCTCCATACCACTTTAATACCCCCTCGCTACATCATCGCCACGCGGATCGGCGCCGGTTTGCAGTTTTCCGTTTGGCAATACAATAATATTCTCTACGCGTCCGATATTTCCGCGTTTTTCAATCTCGTATCCACTTAGCTTCAAGCTATTGCGGGTATTTGCATTGATCGCATTATCTTCCACATCGATTTGATCGGGTAGCCATTGGTGGTGGAAACGCGATGCAGAAACTGATTTCTGTGCATCCATGCCATAATCAATCACATTCGTAATCGTTTGGAAAACGGAAGTGATAATCGTAGAACCTCCAGGCGTTCCGACTACCATAAATAATTTGTTATCCTTTTCTACAATCGTCGGTGTCATGGAACTCAACATTCGCTTGTTGGGTGCAATTGCATTCGCTTTTCCGCCGACTAAACCATACAAATTGGGCACACCAGGTTTCACGGAAAAGTCGTCCATTTCGTTATTCAACAAAAATCCAGCGCCTTTTACCCAAACGCCTGCGCCGTACGAACCGTTCAACGTTGTCGTCATGGAAACTGCATTTCCGGCTTTATCGACGATGCAATAATGTGTGGTTTCTTCCGATTCATAACCTTCGAAAACCGACGCTGAAACATCGTTGCTTGGCGTAGCTTTATTGAAATCAATCGCTTTCATGCGCGCTTTGTTGCGCTGGTCATCCATCAATTCCTTCAACGGCACGCGGTGGAAATCCGGATCACCCATGTGCGTTGCACGATCCGCATAAACGCGACGCTCCGCTTCCACAATCACGCGAACAGCCGAATCGCTCTGAAAACCCCAGCGCTGCAACGGAAAAGGTTCCACCGATTGCAACAGTGCAATAAGCGCGGCTCCACCACTTGATGGCGGCGGCATAGAAATAATACGGTGATTGCGGTATTCGCCTTCAACGGGCTTACGCCAAACCGCTTGATAATTGGCCAAATCGCTTTTGGTCATAATTCCGTTTCCACGACTCATTTCTTCCACAATGTAATCTGCCGTTGCGCCTTTATAAAAGCCATCGCGCCCTTTCTCGGCAACTAATTCCAAGGTATTCGCTAATTCCTCTTGCTTAAACACATCGCCTTCTTTCCAAACTTCTTGACGAATGATCGCCGCACCTTGCGGATTTAGTTTCGCAAACTTTTCTTGATGATTGTTAAATTCATCCGCTTGCATTTTCGTGATAGCGAATCCTTCTTTTGCTAATTTAATCGCAGGCGCAACCAATGTTTTCCATTCCAACGATCCGTATTTTTTATGCGCAGCAACCATTCCGGCCACTGTTCCCGGAACGCCGGCAGCCAACTGACCATCCAAGCTCAACTCCGTAATAGCATTTCCGGCAGAATCCAAATACATATCCTTATCCGACTTTGCAGGTGCCTTTTCCCGATAGTCCAATGCATCTACCGCGCCATCCTCACCCCGATACACCATGAATCCGCCACCGCCAATATTTCCGGCATTCGGATAAACCACCGCCAAAGCGAATTGCACCGCAATAGCTGCATCGATCGCATTTCCACCGTCTTTCAAAATCTGTACGCCGACATCGGAAGCCAATGGATGCGCTGTCACGACCGCACCATGTTCAAATTCATTATCATTCGCCGATTTTGGTGCATGTTCCGTATTCTGGCATGCGCTGAAAAGCAAGAAAGCGATCAGCATCTGCGCTACTATTTTTCTATATATCATGGTTGTTCGTGATTATTTTAATTTTTCGTTATTAGCATGACGGTCCGCATCGCGATTTGTTTTCTTTTCCAAATTCTTGTGCAAAGCATCGGTTAAACTAATCCCCGTTTGATTGGCCAAACATATCAGGACAAACAGCACATCCGCCATCTCATCTGCCAAGTTCACATCTTCGTCCGACTTTTTGAAAGATTGTTCGCCGTACTGCCTCGCCATAATGCGCGCCACCTCGCCGACCTCCTCCATCAGCATCGCGGTATTCGTCAATTCATTGAAATATCGAATTCCCGTCGTATTGATCCATTGATCTACTTTTTCTTGTGCTTCTTGAATAGTCATATATCCTGATTGTCGATTTAGAAATTGTCTTTATCCTGTGTATTCATTATAATAGTTACCGGCCCGTCGTTCTCCAAATTAATTTTCATATCCGCACCGAAAACACCAACTTCTACGGGCTTTCCCAAAATTGCCGAACAGTGCTTAATCATACCCTCATACATCGGTTTGGCTTTATCCGGTTTCGCCGCGCGGATAAAAGATGGTCGGTTTCCCTTTTTGGTTTGTGCAAATAAGGTGAACTGAGAAATCAATAATAATCCGCCATCGACATCTATAAGCGAACGATTCATCAAACCTTCTTCATCCGAAAAAATCCGCATGTTGCAGATTTTCGCTGCCAGCCATTCTGCATCCACATCGCTATCGGCATCTTCCACTCCCAATAAAACCAACAAACCTTGCTGTATTTCTCCGGTGATGTCACCTCCTACCCGACAGCCTGCATAGTTGACGCGCTGAATAACTGCTCTCATGCGCTAAAATTAGGGAATTTACAGCAAAAGTTGGACGACAAAATGCTGACAGCTTGGCACGTGATCGGATCAGAAATCTGTCATCATTTGGGTGGGCTTATGTAAAATTGTCGCCAAAATATACAAATCCTGCTTTGGCATAATTGGTGTTACCCCAAAAGGGTAAACGTAAAAAACATAAAATAAACAAGATAATTATGGCTTTAAGTATCAAACCTATCGGAGACAGAGTCGTTGTTGAGGCGGCACCAGTCGAGACAAAAACTGCGTCAGGAATTTACATTCCTGAAACTGCACAAGAAAAACCTTCTCAAGGAACCATCGTAGCAGTAGGTTCAGGCAAACCTGAAGAACCTTTGACAGTACAAGTTGGCGACAAAGTATTGTACGGTAAGTATGCTGGTACAGAAATCAACTACGAAGGAAAAGAGTATTTGATCATGCGTGAGTCGGATATTTACGCGGTACTGTAAGTTTAGATTAATAGATTATTAAAGTTTAAGACGAATAGACAATGTCAAAACAAGTAAAATATAATGTTGAAGCGCGTGAAGCTCTTAAAAAAGGAGTTGATACGTTAGCAAATGCGGTTAAAGTTACTTTAGGACCAAAAGGTCGTAACGTGATTATCGAAAAGAAATTTGGTTCTCCTGCGATCACTAAAGATGGTGTTACTGTAGCGAAAGAAATCGAATTGAAAGATGCGTTGGAGAACATGGGTGCGCAGATGGTGAAAGAAGTAGCGTCTAAAACAGCTGATCAAGCTGGTGACGGTACAACTACGGCTACTGTATTGGCACAAGCCATCGTTGCTCCAGGTATTAAATCGGTAGCGGCTGGCGCGAATCCAATGGATTTGAAACGCGGTATCGATAAAGCAGTTTCTGCAGTTGTTGGCAACTTGAAATCACAATCTCAAGTAGTTGGTCAAGACAACAACAAAATCAAACAAGTGGCTTCTATTTCTGCAAACAATGACGATGTAATCGGTTCGTTGATCGCTGAAGCGATGGAAAAAGTAGGTAACGATGGTGTAATCACTGTTGAAGAAGCAAAAGGTACTGAAACTGAAGTAAAAACAGTAGAAGGTATGCAATTCGACCGCGGCTACTTATCTCCATATTTCGTAACGAATTCTGAGAAAATGGAAGTTGAGTTAGAAAACCCATACATCTTGATCTACGACAAGAAAATCAGCAGCATGAAAGAATTGTTGCCAATCTTGGAGAAACAAGTACAAACGGGACGACCACTTTTGATTATTGCGGAAGATTTAGATGGTGAAGCATTAACTACTTTAGTTGTTAATAAAATTCGTGGATCCTTAAAAATCGCTGCTGTTAAAGCACCAGGATTTGGTGATCGCCGTAAAGCGATGTTACAAGATTTAGCAACTTTAACTGGTGGAGCAGTTATTTCATCTGACGAAAAAGGCAATAAACTGGAAAGTGCAGAATTAGAGTTGCTTGGTCAGGCAGAAAAAGTAACTATTGATAAAGACAACACGATTATCATCAACGGTGCTGGTAACGCAGAAGATATTAAAGCTCGCGTTGGTCAAATTCGTTCTCAAATCGAAACGACTACTTCAGATTACGATCGCGAGAAATTGCAAGAGCGTTTAGCGAAACTTTCTGGTGGTGTTGCCGTTCTTTACGTTGGTGCAACTACCGAGGTAGAAATGAAAGAGAAAAAAGACCGCGTTGACGATGCATTGCACGCAACTCGTGCTGCTGTTGAAGAAGGTATTGTTGCTGGCGGTGGTGTTGCTTTCATCCGTGCTACAGAAGCGTTAGCAAACCTTAAAGGCGACAACGAAGATGAGAACATCGGTATCGACATTATCCGTCGCGCGATTGAAGAACCTCTTCGCCAAATCTGTTTCAACGCAGGTATCGAAGGTGCTGTAAT
This sequence comes from Sphingobacterium corticis, assembly GCF_042684745.1. Taxonomy (NCBI): domain Bacteria; kingdom Pseudomonadati; phylum Bacteroidota; class Sphingobacteriia; order Sphingobacteriales; family Sphingobacteriaceae; genus Sphingobacterium; species Sphingobacterium corticis. The sequence goes on from NZ_JBHUMA010000004.1 coordinate 736,193, forward strand.
CGTTCAGAAAGTGAAAGAAGGAACAGCAGATTTCGGTTACAATGCTCGTACAGATGTGTTCGAAAACTTAATTGGTGCTGGTGTTATCGATCCAACTAAAGTTTCTCGTGTAGCATTGGAAAACGCTGCTTCTGTAGCTTCTATGTTGTTGACCACAGAATGTGTATTGGCAGATGAGCCAGAAGAAGCTGGCGCTGCTGGCGGCGGCGCTCCTGCTGGTATGCCAGGTGGCATGGGCGGCATGATGTAAGCCAACAATTAAAATTTAAATACGAACCCCGGATGTCTGAGAAGATATCCGGGGTTTTTTGTTAAAATTAGAAACATATATGAACGACATGACCTACTAGATTACGTGTACACCATTAACACTTAAGAATTTTACCATCTCCTCGCTCATCCCTTCTAAAACCTCATTTTTTTTTCGGAAACCGTATTGACCCATCAAGTGCAAACGTTTGTATGGCATCATATTTCCGTATCGGAAATGCTTAGTATAAAACCTGTTAATCCGCTCTAATATAAAGCCTTCGGCCTAAATACGATTAACTTGACTAATGCGTGAACTGGAACTCAGCAATTCCCAAACCTACAGTGTATCGTAAAAATCCGCTATTCTTATCGTTGTGTCTGCGGTAGACAATCCGATCGAAAACATGATAAACCACTAATACAGATGAAAAACGAACTACCTACTCATGATATAAGCAATTAGGAGCTAAATTTTCGTCCTATATCACTATATTTTCGATAAGCTGTACTAGGTAAAAGATAGATTATATTTAATTTTAAGTGTATGATAAAAAACTATCCAAGCTTTATTTCTTCATGTTTGCACAAAAATTAAATCTATTAAAGAAGTAGTCTTTATTTTATTTTATATATTTGAGAACTCATGTAATCGGTAATTATGTAATTTTTTAATTAGTTGATAATTCAGGAAACAATGCATAGAAATTCTATAGTGTAGCGCTCGTTCCTCAGACATCTATATCAATTCAGCAAGCTAGAACCTATTAATCTAAACATATAATTTACTTTTGTTTAAAGTACCGTCAATAACGAAATGGCAGAAGTCTTGAAATCCATCTTGGCAAAGGTTTCCGAGGGCGACGAAGGGGCGTTTAAAACCCTATTTGATATGTACCGCCCAAACATTTATACCACGGCGCTCAGAGTCGCTGATAATGAGTGGATGGCGGAAGATATCGTGCAGGACACTTTCGTAAAAGTTTGGCTAAACAAACATCTGCTAACGACTATTGACAACTTCGAAGCTTGGCTATATATACTGGCTAGAAATATTACATTGAATATCGTTAAAAAACGAGATAATTATAAAGCTTACGCGCAAGAAGAGGCAAAGGCAGCTCTAATACGTATTTATCCGGAAGCTGACTACTTGTTGCAGGATAAGGAATTTAGAAATATGCTAGAAGAGGCGATAGAGCGACTCCCCCCAAAGCAACGTGAAACCTATCAGCTTATTAAAGAACAACATCTCAAAAGACATGAAGCAGCTGCATTGCTGAAAGTTTCGCCGGAAACGGTTAAGTGGAATCTTGATCAAGCAATGAAAAGCATAAGAGCATATTGCCTCGCTAAAATGAAAGATGTTCCTTTTGTTTTACTCCTTCACTTCCTGTTAAAATATTTTTAATATTTTTTTTATCTAAGCCCCCCCAAACCACTCGCCGAATTGTCATTTCAATAAACAAGCAAAGCAAAAACTGTCTTTTTTGTAAAAACAGACTTGAATAGCTGAAATTTTTGCACTTCAACTCGGTTGATAAATTGCCCTTATAATGGATTCGAACGAAAGTAGATTAAGATATCTGATGGATCGCTGTTTATCCAAACAGGAAACACTGGCAGAACGAAATGAATTGTATTCCTATTTTTTAGAAACAAAAGAGGATGACAACTTAAGCGAAGAACTCCTAAATGCTTTTTACAAAGAAAAAGAAATCGTTGACGTAGCGCCTGAAAAACAGGAACAGATTCTCAGCGCCATTAAATCACTTGAGAGCCCACGCCCTTCGGTCACACCGATGTACTGGAAATGGACAAGCATTGCGGCGGTTTTCATAGCTGTATTAGTTTCCATATTCTGGAAAGTAACGCAAGAAGAGGTAACAAGTAAGATCAAATTTGTAGCTAAAAAAGAAATAGTAAATGATAGCTTAACCGAGCCCTATCCTAAGGTGATAAGCGATCATACCCCTGCAAAGGATGTCGCCATCCTTGAATTAGCAGATGGACAAAAATTTGAGCTTGAAAAACTTAAGTTGCGGGAATCGATTGAAAATAAGGGTGTCATTATCGAGCGCTCTGGAGAAGATACGTTGAGGGTATATGCTGCATCCAATAATAGCCGGTTTACAAAACAGATCCATACGATCAAAACGCCACGTGGCGGAACATTTAAAATTGTCCTAAACGATGGTACGATAGTACATTTAAACTCCGATTCGAAGCTAAGTTTTCCAGCCGTATTTGACACTAACGAAAGGCGTGTGTCGTTCGAGGGAGAAGCTTATTTTGACGTCGCTCGGGATAGTTCTCGACAATTCGTCGTGAGCAGCCACATAGGTTTCAAAAATCAAGAAATACGCGTATATGGAACAGCTTTCAATTTGTCCGCCTATCCAGATGATGAGAATATTAAGACTACGTTAGTAGAAGGAAGCGTTAAGATAAAGGAGCTGTTAGCGGGATCGGAAGTGTTACTAAAGCCTTCTGAATTGGCTGTATTAGATGAGAATGGGCTTGCAATGGGGATTGCGAACCTAGAAATGGATCTTGCATGGAGAAATAACCTATTTTATTTTGAAAATGTACCTTTCGAAGCTGTCTTAAGGCAAATTGGCAGATGGTACGATGTCGATATCGTATATGAAAATGAATTTCAGACAAACCCGCTTTGGGGCCAGATGTCACGTAGGAAAAAATTATCTGAAGTCCTGGAGATACTGGAAAAAACAAGTCAGCTAAAATTCGAAATCAGAGGAAAGGAGGTACGCGTGATGAAGTAATACATTTACCTATTTATGGATAACCAAATCAAATTAATTCTAAAAACTAACTAACGTTAAATATGTATAGAAGTATTTTCCTAAAAAATTCCTTTAGGATCTTTTTCACCATTATTACTTTATTATGTTGGCTTACCGAGACACAAGCACAAACTAAACGTATTACTATCGACAAAAAAAACATCACATTAAATGAATTTCTGTCTGAAATTCGAAATCAAACCGGTTACGACTTTGTATTTACATCAACTAAAGTAGATTTCAGTAAAAAGGTAAGCCCAAGATTTAATAATGCTAATGTTATTGAAGCATTGAACCAATACTTTAATAGTAGCACGGGGGTAATTTATGTTTTTAAAAATCAGACGATCATCCTTATTGATGAGGAAAAGGCTGAACAACGCACCTTGCAAGGTGCCGTGATTGATGCGTTAACTAAGCAACCTATCGTAGGAGCAAATATCGTTTTTGCAGAAAAGAATATTTATACGCACACAGATAATCGAGGCAATTTTATTTTCAACGTTCCCGAGTATGCGCAAGAACTGCAAGTAAGCTATATGGGATACGATAGACAACATATACCGATTACTGCAGGTATAAACTACCAGATCGAACTTACTGAAAAAACGGAAAACATTGGAGAAGTTGTTGTAACAGGAATCTTTAATCGCAATGCAGAAAGTTTCACGGGCTCTTCCCGAACAATCTCTGCGGATGAGATTAAACAGATTTCCGTCAATAATATTTTCTCTGGAATCGCAGCAATTGATCCATCGTTTAGGATTAATGTGGACAACGTGCTGGGCGGCAACATCAACCAGCTACCAGATATTCAGCTGCGCGGACAAAATTCATTTCCAAATCTTGGAGGAGAGCTTTCGGCAGCAGCCAATTTACCGCTATTTATCTTAGATGGTTTTGAGGTAAACCTACAGCGAATAGTGGATTTGGATATGAATATGATAGCCAGTGTCACCATCCTCAGAGACGCTTCCGCTACCGCCATCTATGGTTCTAGAGGAGCTAATGGAGTTATGGCAGTAAATACTATCGTCCCTAAGCCCGGAAAGATATTCGTCAACGTTAACAACGACTTCCGGCTATCAACACCTAACCTTTCCGTATACAATTACCTGAACGCCACGGAGAAGCTAGATTTTGAAGATCGAATAGGAATGTATAACCAGTTCGAAACCGGTCAAAATTACTATCGATCCCAAGCGTTACGCAATTCTCGGCTTTCCAATATACAAAGTGGAATCGATACGGATTGGAAACGAATACCTAGTCAGGTCGGCCTTAACAACCGTACTTCGGTAAATCTGCAAGGTGGAGATCAAAATATACGTTATAATATAATGGCCGCAGCAGATTTGCAACAAGGAGTAATGCGTGGTCAAGACCGAAAAAATTATTCTGGACAGTTTGACCTTACATATTTGGTAAAAAAACTACAGTTTCAAAATTCCATTCGGGTGTATAGCAATATATCAAATGAGTCGCCCTATGGTAACTTTAGTGATTATCTATCCAAGAATCCATATTGGACTCCATACGATACTGATGGGAATGTACAACCATATTTAGAAGATCTGACGGTATGGGGTCAGTCCTTTAGACATCGTAATCCCTTGTACAATGCAACGCTAAACTCCGTAAACCAAAATAAATATTCTGGCTTTACTAACAATTTTCAAGTTCGTTACAACTTCCACAGTGCATTTTATATTGAATCGAGGTTAAGTCTTACGCAGCAACGCGGAGGAAACGATCAATTCTTTTCTGCACAGGATAGCCGTTTCGAAACCATTACGGATGTCAACCGGAGAGGTAGTTATACTGCACAAAACGACGAACAGTCCAGTTATGAAAGTTTGACAACGATAAACTATAATTTAAACAGAGGTATACACCAATGGTATTCTACTGCTGCAATCAACTTTTCTAGTTCTACTGACAGTTACAAGCGGATCGTAGCCGAAGGTTTTCCTTATGAACGGTTAGATAACTTATTATTTGCAGCACAATACCAGGAGAACGGGAGACCAACCGGCGACGAAAGTACGATAAGACGCGTTGGGCTTCTTTACAACGGAAACTATAGCTACGACAACCGTTTCTTGGCAGATGTTTCCCTTAAACAAGATGGTTCATCGCAATATGGAGCCGATCGACGCTTCGGAACATTTTGGTCCGTAGGTCTCGGATGGAATATTCACAACGAAAAATTTTTCCTTCAAAATAGCAGCGTCAACCGTTTAAAATTACGAGGAAGCTACGGTACCACAGGATCTTTAAATATTCCAGCTTATGGCGCACAGACCCGATACGGTTTTGGTGTTGGGAATATTTATTACGATGAGTTAGGTGCTGGTATTACAAATTTAGGAAACAAACTACTGACTTGGCAGAATGTATACAAACTCAACCTTGGATTAGATGTATTGTTATGGCAAGAAAAACTGGATCTAAGGATAGATCTCTATCAAGAAATCACAGCTAATGCATTGACACAAATCAGCTTAGCACCTTCTACTGGCTTTTCAAGCTATGCAGAGAATATGGGCAAAATTCAAAATCGTGGATTCGAGTTTAGTACCAGATATAAATTATTGGAAAATAAAACCAATGGCACACTATGGACTGTATTTGCAAATGGCGCCACCAATAAAAATGTACTGAAGGAACTATCTAGCCGACTTAAAGCGTCTAATGATCGTTTGAATGAAGGGAATGGAGCACAGACAGTACCCAACATTCTATTCGAAGAGGGACAGTCCGTTAACGCTATCTTTGTCGTTCGTTCCTTAGGTATTGATCCGGCTACAGGGTCAGAGATCTATCTTACCCGGAGTGGTGAACAGACATTTACTTGGAATGCTGCCGACAAGGTGGCCTATGGTATCAGCATCCCTAAATGGAATGGGAATTTCGGTAGTAACCTCATGTACAAGGGAATCGAAATGGGCGTAGTGTTTAATGCGCAATTTGGTGGCCAGCTCTACAACCAAACATTGATAGATCGTGTAGAATCCGTCAACCCGCAACTAAACGTGGACAGGCGAGCCTATGATCTGGGATGGTCTGGTCCAGGTGATGAGAGCCAATTTAGAAGAATTCAACTTAATAACACTCCTACACGTGTAACCTCTCGTTTTGTTCAGGATAATAATATTCTCACGTTGAGTTCCCTTTCTCTCGGATACAATTTTTACCAAAACGCTTGGCTAAAACGGGCAGGTATAAGATCTCTGCGCGTAGCTGCCATTACCAATGATCTGCTGCAGATTAGCTCTATAGAAATAGAACGTGGCACAAGCAATCCATTCGCTCGCACGTTCTCTCTTTCTTTTCGTTTAGGCCTATAAAAAGAACGCTATTATGAAAAAAACATATCAATATACCTATCTCATCCTACTGCTGACCCTGACTTTTGTCAGCTGTGAAAAATATCTAGATATAGCCCCCAAGTCGAGTCTTTCTGAGGACGAGATGTTCGAATCTGAGATTGGCTTTCAACAAGCGCTGGCTGGTATTTATGCAAACATGGCCAGCCGCGAGCTTTATGGGGATAGGCTATCTATGGGTTTTGTATCCGCATTAGGACAAAATTACAGCATAACCTCCACGCAGTCGCCCTTTTATTCTACATCTAGATACGATTATACTTCGGGAGAAGTCATGCTATTCGCCAATCAGATATGGAAGGCCAGTTATACAGCAATAGCAGGTACCAACAACATCTTAAAACATCTTCAAACCAATAGCAATACCCTAAATCCAGAGGCCTATGACCTCATTAAAGGAGAAACGTTAGGACTACGCGCATATCTGCACTTTGAGTTACTACGATTGTTCGGCCCAATTTACGACATCGGAGCAAGTGAAAAAGCGATACCATATCGGACTTCCATCGATCATCTTTCTACTATCCCGTCGACAACCGACGAGGTTATCCGTTTTGCTTTGGAAGATTTAGAAGAAGCAGCCGTACTATTAAAAAAATCCGACCCTATAGTTTTAGAGGGCACGGTAAATCGACAAATTAAATTAAACTACTATGGAGTAAAGGCGTTGCAAGCTAGGATAAAACTTTATAAGAACGACAAATCCGGAGCTTACAATGCTGCTAAAGAAGTTCTCGAATCTCAACAGTTCCCTTTCGTAGTGCATAGTACAGTGGGAGGCGCTCCAGCCAGCAAAGATAGGTTATTCAAATCGGAGCTAATTTTCGCCCTCCGCGTCCGTGAGATAGCAACTTGGGCAGAAGATCTCTATTTCGTGTTCAATGGAAACATAAGTACTGGGATGACACGTCCTCTAGTCGAGTTAGATCAAATATATGAGAACAGTTCGACAGATCTTCGACGTCAGAACCTTTTTGAAACTAGCGGTGGATTTACGTTTCCCTCCAAATTCTGGCAGACCAACACGGGTACATTAGCCCAAAATCGCTTAGATCAGCTTGTCCCTTTGATACGTATTTCCGAAATGTATTACATAGCAGCTGAGACGGCCGAAACGCCGACAGAAAAATTGGAATACCTCAACAAGGTAAGACATGAAGGTCGAAATATCCCAATTTTGAATCCAAATAATCTCACCGATGAATATTTACAAAATGAGATAACCAAGGAATATCAGAAAGAATTTTACGCGGAGGGTCAATTATTTTATTATTATAAAAGACTGAAATACGACCAGATAATGTTTTATAACGGTTCTGTAAGTCCAGCGATATATCGGCTACCTATACCAGATGATGAATTAGAGTTTAACCCAAATTATTAAAGAGTATGTCCATTAAAAATATCATAGTTGTTTTTATTTCTTTATTCGCCTGGCTTGTTTCCTGTTCTAGAGACGAAATTATGTTTTATGAAGGACCGGATGCAATTTCGATTTATCGCGAACAATACGCTGCAGATAGTGTGAACTACTCTTTTGCATTTAAATTGGGCACTATAGAGAAAGATACCGTTTGGGTAAATCTGCGCTTGCAAGGTGCTAAAAGGTCTTACGATCGCTGGCTACAGCTGTCTGCTGCCGCAGGGACAACGGCGACAAAAGGAGTTGAATACGAATTGCCGTCCATTACTTGGCCGGCTGATTCCGTTACCCTAAAATATCCAGTAATTCTGCTTCGTTCTCCAGAATTAAAAAGGAGCACCAAAACTTTAATCGTAGCGCCTATGCCAAACGAACACTTTACTGTAGCAGCTTTAGGGCAGGAAATCGGCAATTCCTTCAGTATTCCGGCTTTTAAAATACATATCAGTGATTTTTTAGCAAAACCAGCCTATTGGGATAATCTTTCAAATAGTTACGGCTGGGGTAGCTACAGCGAAGTGAAATTTCAATTTATGTTAACGGTTTACGGCATTAGCGATTTCTCCCAACTTACAAGCTCTGAATTACTGAACACACGTCTCCGGTTCCGGAAAAAACTGCAAGAATATGTAGCAGAAAACGGTCCGTTGATAGACGAGAATGGACAGAACGTTAGTTTTTAGAAAATGAATTTTATGAAAATTTGTATTTATATATGTTTCGCAGCCTTCCTACTATTGTTCGGCTGTAATAAGGATAAACCCGAATTTAATCCAGATTTGAAAACCGTAAGCGGTTTTAAAACCACTTTCCCGCTGGATTCTACTATTGTTATATTCCAGCTGGATACGGTGCGGATTAGTCCAGAAATCGAGGGGCTAGAACCTCAGAAGAGCTACTCGTATGAATGGATACTGTTCTCGAACAATATGCCACCGGAGGTTATATCTACAGAAAGAAATCTAAATGAACCGATTGGTGCAAAGCCTGACGACGGATATTATCTGTCGTTTTCTGTCATCGACGATCAAACAGGTGTTAAACATACCGTACGGAATTACGTAACCATTCAAGGTGCTTTTTATGAAGGATGGCTCGTAGCCAATAACGTAGGAAATCAAGGTCGTTTGTCGTTCATCCGGATGGATGATGAAGTTTTTATGACTCCGTTGGAAGATATCAATCACCAAAAATACCCGGGTAAAGCTGTAGCAGCAATCTCGGCAGTAAATACTGGATTCGGTGCAGAGGAATCTCTAAACCAGATTCTATATTTTAACGATGCCGGACTAACCATATTCAACCCGGATGATTTTGTACAGATCACAGATCTGAACGAATCATTCTACGACCGCATCTCATTCACTTCCAAACCATATTTTGATGGCACACCATTGTTGACAGATTTACACTTAATTAATGGTGGAGATTTGCTTATGGCAGCGGGGCCGTTTAACCCAGGCTATACTCCTGCCCGTAAATTTTCTGATCGTATTGAAGGTGATTACAGTTTGTTTCCATTTTCATTCCCAGGCGAATTCATTACTGCCTATTATTACGACAACCTGAAAAAACGGTTTTTGACCGCCGCTTATAATACACGTTCAGTCTATGTAGCTAATAAGGCCAATGGAGCAACTCCCGGAACGGATGGCTACTTTAACATGAACAATGTTGGCAAAACGATGATTGCGGCTGACTACACACGAGGATATGATTATCTTAGTTTGATGCGGGACGACAACGGCTATTATATCTATTCGTTTAATATCAATACTGGTTTTAGGTCAAGTTTCTATAGAAGTTTGCCACAAGTCCCAGAAGTCGACGATTTGAGAGGATTTACCGCTTCAGGAGCGTTTCGTCACGCATATTATGCATCAAGAAATAAAATTTATCGAATCGATGCTAGTTCCGGTGCAGTAAGTCTGATCTACGAGTTTCCTTCTGATAGGGAGATATCTGATCTAAAAATGTTTAAACTAAAGAATCGCAGTTACATACAGCTTGCGTCACTTCAAGAACAACATAACAAACTATTGGCAATAGCTTTAAATAATGGAGAAAAGGGAGAAGTGCATTATATCTATCTAAATAGTCTTGGAGATTTGGACACTTCCCGAAAGCCAAAGACTTTTACTGGATTCGGGAATATCGTTTCATTAGATTACCGAAATCCAATATAGAATATCTGAATCCACAGTCAATTAGACATCAAGGTTTAACATTTCAAAAAGTTAATAATAAAATGAAAAAAGCAACTTTAGTAGTTGTGATGATGATGTTGGTTGCATTTTGTGCTGAAGCACAACGGCCACACACAACTAACCCTATGAAAGAGCATTTGGAAGCACTAAATGCTATCAAGAATGCTGATTCCCTTCAGAAAGAACTAGACAGACTAACGACGGGCGAGCAAGAAGACGACCATCTTATCGCTTATCAATACTTTATTAAAAATGCAGATCAAGAACGTGCAGATAAGCTGAAAGCGGTTATATTACAAAAATTTCCGCGAGGAAGTATGGCAAAGCAGACTATGATTGAGAAAATAACTGGCGAACCTGATCTCCTCGAAAGGGATCGCTTATTCTCGAAAATGGCGGAAGAGCGCCCAGATGAAGAGTTTGGTTATTTGCCCTTTATGATGGCACAAGATTTTGCAAATGTGGGTAACGAAGCTAATATGACAAAATATGCAAATATCTACGCAAGGTCGGCTGTAGATGGGAAAGGAAACCCGGTAAGCAAAGAGTTTATTTATAGTCTGGTTGCCGAAGGAATGATCCGTACGAATCCCGATATCGCAGCGAAATATCTGAAGGGTGGTATGGAAGAGAACAAAAAATCACTCGATCAAATGTTAGCGGAAGGTGGATCTGATTCAAATCTTTTAAAGCGAGCTAAAAGTAATTATTACAACGCCACGAATAGCTACGTTGATGCTCTATTAAAAGGTAGTGATCCTGAAAAAGGTTATGTAATTGCTGCCGATATGTATAAAAAGTTAAAATCGGATCCGACGGAAGAACGATCTCTTTTTTTAATTAATAGAAAATCAATATATGTATGCATTGCTATATACAAACCGTTTCAAAGAAGCTTTTCCATTCGTGGAAAACGCGTTGCTTTCGGGTTCCACTTCACAAGTGATTACAGATCATTTAAGACAGACCTACTTGGCAGCAAACGGGAGCGCAGACGGATTTGATAGTTTTTACGAAGGTTTGAATCGGGTTGAAGATGAGCGAGTTCAAGCAGAGGTTGCTAAACACGCTATTAACCAAATTGCACCAGATTTTGAGTTAAAAGATGTAGATGGAAAGACAATCAAACTTAGTGACTTAAGAGGAAAAGTCGTCGTTTTGGATTTTTGGGCAACATGGTGCGGCCCCTGTAAGGCTTCTTTCCCATCCATGCAGATGGCCGTTGATAAATACAAAGACGATCCAAACGTACGCTTTCTTTTTCTGCATACTTGGGATAAGGGGAGTACAAATCCAACCAAAGATGCAAAAGATTACGTCACAGCCAACAACTATACTTTCGATGTGCTGATGGATCTCCGAAACCCGGAAACCAAACAAAGTTCAACTGCTTCTGCATACAAAGTGAGTGGTATCCCGGCAAAATTTATTATTGATCCGCAGGGTCAAATTCGTTTCAGTGCTTCAGGTTTCTCGGCTGATGCCAAAAAAGCGGTAAAGGAGCTTTCCGCAATGATTGAATTTTCTAAAAAAGGATAAAGGATGATATTTTTAAAGATAAAGCAAGTTATAGGGACAATTTTATTGGTTGCCATAACACTATGTTCCCAAGCGCAACAATTTAGGAATAATATGGTCGAAATTACGCAACCTTTTGTTTCCGCCGCCGATTCAATTATTTCATTAAAAAAATTCGGATCACTAGATCAGCTGAGGGAATCAATTGCAAGCCCAAAAGCCACTCATGTTAAATTAGCCAAACCTGCAAAAAAGAAGCTCACTTCACCAGCGATTTACCAAAAAGCTTTAGCTTCTACGGTAATTGTCGGCAGTGCTTATCTATGCCCGCGTTGTTCGAATACACATGTTAACAATGCTACAGGATATATTATTGGCGAAGAGGGTATTGTTGTTACTAACGCGCACGTCGTAGATGGGTTTGTTAACATGACGGACGGAAATAAACCGCTTGCGTTACTCGTACGACTTTATGATGGACGTAGCTATCCCGTCGAGAAAGTGCTCGCCATATCAGAACTGGATGATCTCGCGATTTTAAAACTAGCAACGAATGGCGAAAGATTCCCTGCTCTGGGGCTGTCTGGTGGAGCATCTATCGGAGAAGATGTCTACGTACTAGGGCACCCGAGAGGCATGTATTACTTTTTTACTAAGGGGATTGTCAACGCCAAATTTCAAGATCAAAATAATCATCCGCAAAACAACAAACTATATGACGTAATGGCCATATCGGCAGATTATGCAGCAGGTGCTAGTGGCGGGCCAGTATTAGATGGATATGGCAATATCGCAGGTACCGTTTCTAGTACAAAGACGATACAATACAACGATCCAGGGAAAAGTGTGCAAATGGTCTTAAAAAATACTATCCCAGTAGAGTCCCTGTCGAAATTATTAGAAAATCTTCGAGCAGGTGTATCCAACAACGGAAATAGCGTATCATTTTTGGATAGCCAGGTAACTCCGCCCTCACCGGATATGATTAAACCAGTCGATCAGGCGGCCTCAAAAACAAAATATAGGGATGAGATGGTTAAAAAGCCTGCAGCAGATTTTTCACTGAAAAACATGGAAGGAAAAGTAGTGAAGTTGTCGAATCTAAAAGGAAAAGTAGTCGTGCTAGATTTTTGGGCAACATGGTGTCAACCATGCATCCGCTCCTTTCCAGGCATGCAGGCGGCGGTAGATCGTTATAAAAATGATCCGGAAGTGGAGTTTCTCTTTATTGATTGTTGGGAGAGAGGTGAAAATTACATGGATCAGGTCAAATCTTTTATAAAACAGAATGGTTATACATTCAACGTATTATTTGACGAAATGGTTGACGCAAATTCATCTATAACAAAAGCCTATGGCGTGGAAGGAATTCCTAATAAAATCATCATTGATAAAGAGGGATACATCCGATTCCAAACTGCTGGAAGTGGAAGTGACATTGAGAAAATAGTAAGTGAAATTTCTACGAAGATAGAGATGGTAAAAACGCTAAATAAATAGAACCTATCTCTATTTGTCGCCGATAGAAAAGACAACTGTGTTGCACGCTAAGAAATGCATAGGTATGGTAATAACTTTATCATTTTGACCTTCGTTCGTAGATCTGAAGACTAGTGATGCAGACATTATGTTTTATAAATTACTCGACGCGATACCCGTATAGCATTTCCATTGATTAGCATTTCAGTGTTCATCGATGAAATAAAATGGTTAAACCGGCAAGCTTCTTAATCAGGGTACGCTTGCTGGTTTACTTATCTTGTAAAATTTCAAAAATTTCATGTAGGCCATGTATTTCGGTTCGTTAAGATAGCGGACCTTATTTATCCTAATAGTCATGTTTTAGGAGGTCAACACTCAAGTATACTCTAGAAACACATCGAAATCCGCCCCATGCTTTATAAGTTGCGGTGTAATCTTATCCTAGCTAGCTACCCTGCCATAGTTTTACCTCTTGAATATCGAAGGGAATCTTGAGCATCTTGAATAATGAAAAAAAATTCTCAAACTCTTGATGACTTGAAGCTTTTTGCGAACTATATTTTAACGATGTATGAGGATTTTTGAAGATCGCGTTTAAATCGAAGTAAATCACGATTTCTTTAAAAATTTGTAGCCCCGAGCAGAATTCACTTTTCTATAATGATTTTCTACTGGTAATATAGTGTTAGGAAATGCTAAAATTTTATGGCTTCAATGGATTTTAAGAATTCATAGCTTAAGTCAAATAATAATTTATGACATGAGATAAAATTGTATGAGATTCTGTATGATATTTCTTATTTTTAAGAACAAAAACCAACTAACCTAATGGCGGCAGAAAAAGACAGAAAGATTACATACAATACTTTGATAAAACGTGTGTGGCGAGCTGATAAGGATGAATCCCCTTTTCATGATATAACGAATACACTAGAACATGTAAATAAATTAAAAACGTTAGATAAAATGTTTAACCTGAAAGGTGATCGATTTTGTTTTCTTTCATCATTAGACATTGACAAAAATATAGTCACAGGATTTTTTAAAAGTGCAAGACACTCATTCAGACCGAGTTTAATTGATAGTAAAACAGGTCTTGAGAGAAAAAGTCCAAAAACTATTACGGAAGGCGAGGTCGAAAAAACACATTTTTTGATAAAAATTACTTTGGATGAAGTCTTTCTCTTGGTAGAAACCAACGGACATGGTATCAGCACTAATCAGATAGTAGAATACATTGATAGGTTTACAAAAAAGTATGTAGAATCGATCGGAAAAAAGAAAGGCTATTCTATAGTATTTTATAAAATTGCAAAAGACAATTTTATCGATGAAGTAAATGCTCTTAAAAGGGTTAAAATAGCAAAGGTATACTTTGATAAGCAACTTTTAGGAAGCGATTGCTTGAACTTTTCAAATAGAAGAATATCATTACAGAGAGACGTAGAATTGACTACGCGAGCAAAGAAACAAGAAAACATTAAAGAAACGGCACTTGATTTTTTTAATGCCTTTTCTACAGATGAGAAGATATCGAAGGTCAGAGTTGAAGGAACTAATGAAAGCGATGGCAAGGTCGTGATTGACACGTCCTTTATCGAAAAAATTAGCACAGAGTCTGTCTCCCTCAATCCAACTACTGGCGAGGTTATATCAACTGAAATTATCACGATTCTTAAATATCTAAGCGAGGAATTAGAGTAGATGTGGATATTAATAGTATTAGAATATTTTAAAATCACGAAGCTTCCATCACTGGTAACGAGCTTCTCAATTGCAATCCTTTTAACAGGATCGATTATTTGTAGATTAGGTGTTAATATATTCTGGTATATGGAAAAATTCATCGATAACTCGATTAGCACTTTAAGCTTACTGGTAGGATTTACTGTTGCAATTTTTACACTCTTAATTTCAGCTAATAACTCAAACATCGAAGAGATTAAATTTCAGTATCTCAAGGGCGTGACACTATACGGCTCTGAAGTCAGTCTGTATAAAAGTTTGTTAATCAAAATGTCTTACCTCATTTTCATAGAAAGTCTGTTATTGCTTTTTAACTTGTTATACCCTTTTTTCTTCTCTCAACAATGTCCCACATACGCGGGCATTGTTGGGCTGTATTTTAGCATCTTCATTCTCATTCATATTATAACGAGTAACATCTCAAATATTCTCGACTTCTATTTTATTCTTACCAAAAAATAATATCCATTATTCGTCTGCAAGATTATATATTTCTCTAGAAAGGCCAATGATCCTCGAGCGGATTTGGACTATATAGGTCATCAGGAAATCTTTCATTCCACTCCTGATTGTAATAAGTTAAAGTTTCCTCGTCTAATAAATACGAATGCTTAAACACAAATTCCGAAATCTGAAGTTTTATATCTTCGTCACCTAGAATCCTGCTTATTTGTGAGTTTTCTAAGCACGCTACGATAAGATTTGACGCTTGCTGAGATGAGTACATATCATATTTTTTCAGTCTTTCTAATTCCCTTCTGGTGGTTGCAAAATTTTGACTATTTACAAGGTTTGATATTATTTCATCCTTTTCTTGCTCTACCTGTAGAGACAACTTTGGATATTTTGCCTTGAAAAACGAAGTTAAAGATCTATAGCATGTGATTTCTCCAATTGTATGTTCAGTATATTCAAGCTCTAGAAATGGATTTATCGCTTGCTTATCTAATATGGAAAAATAATCTTTATCATTCGCAACAATATGTAAGTCGTCAAAAAGATCAGAGTTGTATAATATTATTTCCCAATTAATCGCGTCACCATAACTACCATTCTTGCCAGGCGGATTCCCTAAAACAACTCTTCGCTTTGCCTTTTCATAAAGGTCGGCCGAAATATCTAAAACTTTTGCGGCAAGAAACAACTCCTTGATCACTAAATCTGCCTGAAGGTTTTTGTTACGAATTTGAGAGCTCGAATACGTAAGTAATTCTTTGTGTAGAGATTCAACTTGTTGCAACATTTCTTTTAAGGTATTATAACCATCATATTCTTTGCAAAATGCTGGGTAATCACCGAACTTAAATTTTTCATTTATTTGTTTGGTAGCCTTACCAAAAACAGGTAAGGCTACCATATATCAAAAGTTAGACAATGACAGAAAGATCGAAACAATCATTATTAAAGATTGGGATGAAATTTGGCTAAGGGACTGCTTAGCTTTATCAATGGTAATAAATTGGTAAAGCCTATTTATTTTCCAATGTATTGCGATTATCGGTATAGATGGAGCTACTTCAAGAAAATAAATACGCTTTCAAGAGAAGTTATAACCACATTTATGGATAATGCTATAATTGATATTCCATTGATATGGGATGGTGGAAATTTAGTTAGCAACGGGGAGTATGGACTATTAACATCGAAGGTTATTGAAGATAATCCAACATTTAATCGCTACTACATTGAAAGAATTATTGAAGACTATCTCGATGTGAAACCTGTGATTATACCCCGCCAAAAAGAAGATGTAATTGGACATGTTGATGGGTATGCGTCATTTATTAACAAGAAAACACTCGCGATAAGTAAATATCCCAATATGGCGTTCCTTCAAGAAGACAATGTCTATTTGGAAGAGTTAGTCTCTCAGGTCCAAAATAGTGGGCTTGAAACCATACGGGTTTTTGACAGACCAGTAGATCAAAACATTAGATGTAACTGTAAAAAGAAAAAACGAAGCGGTTGCTATTCAGTATCAAAAGGGATCTACATTAATAATTTAATACTGAATGATACTGTTATACTTCCCCAATATAGTTTGCCTACTAAAAGAGAAACAATCTTCTACAATCAAGCCAACAGGGAAATCTACGAGCATGCGGGATACAAGGTTGAATCTGTTAATTGTGATTTGCTATCTCAATTTGGCGGGTCATTGCATTGCTTAAGCTATACTCATTAAATAACTAATTAGTATTATATAAAAATATATTAGTAACTTTGGGTAATAAATAGGGTATTTCATGATTGATAACGAGGTCGCAAAGAATTGGATTCTTTTAAATTCTGAAATTAGAATTTTAGAGGATGCTTACGAGAAAGTAGATTATTTAGACCGTTACGAATTTCTGTACGAGCTTGAAGATTCTATGTTTTTCTCATTCTATCAAGACAAAATTCTTCGTGATTACTATGCATTCAAAAATTCTAAAAATCTTAAAAAGTCAATAAAAAGAAAACTCCAAAATCTTTACTGTATAAAATATAGATGTAAAGTACAAAGCCTAAAAAATTACATCATTGATTTCAGGGCAAATATCAAGCTATTCGTTTCTACTACTCTTTTCATTAATAATGATGATGAATCTGGTACTAATTTATTTCCTGCATATAAACTTATTAAGTTATCTATTTCAGTTAAAAATAAATTAGCCATTCATGAAAAATATAATACTAGACTCATTAAACAACCTTCTTTCTAAAAAGAGAGTGCCAAAAGATATTAGAGAGGAATTGTTGATATTAAAAAAAATTGTAGAATCTTCTAAAGAAGATGATTTCAATAATAAATCTAAAAAAACAGACAAATGGGAAGTCGGCAAAAGGATAGCTGACATTACCGTTATTCTATATAAACTGTTTAAGGATACTTAAAATGAATATTGGAAAAACTATTAAACAACTTAGACAATCTGCTAATTATAGTCAAATAGAGCTTTCCTCAATAGCAGGAATTACGCAAACTTCTTTATCGCAAATTGAGCTAGGAAAAAAAAGACCTACTCAGCAAACCTTAGATAAGATTTGTCAAGCATTAAATATTAATGAATCAATCCTGTACATTATGTCAACTTCGATTGACGATATACCAGAAGAAAATAGAAACGCATATCAAGATTTATTTCCTAAAGTAAAAGATATGCTAGAAGCAATGTTTATTGTGAAGTAACTATGTTGAGAGAAATCTTTAGAATCCTGGACAGTGAAAGAAATTCTTAAAATCTCGATGTTTTATCGCTTTTTGCGAACTGTATTTTAACGATGTATGAGGATTTTTGAAGATCGCGTTTAAATCGAAGTAAATCACGATTTCTTTAAAAATTTGTAGCCCCGAGCAGAATCGAACTGCTATCTAATGTTTAGGAAACACCTATTCTATCCGTTGAACTACGGGGCCAAGAGTAGTTACAAAGATTTGAAAAATTGCCACCAATATCAAGTGAACCGATAAAATTCTACGCGATAGCGCTTAGCAATAACTTGTCCCACAAACTATAGATGTTCTCGATATGATATTGATAAATTCGATGTGGTTACAGCGGTATTTATACGTACTTTTGTGCAACGAAAATTATTAAGAAAACAAAATAGATTAACTATGAGCTTTGTAGGTAAAAACTTCCCGAACATTACAGTAGACGCAATCGATTATATGGGGGATTACATCTCCTTGAACGTGTTTGAAAAAGCACAACAAGAAAACAAAAAAGTACTTTTATTCTGGTATCCGAAAGATTTCACTTTCGTTTGCCCTACAGAATTGCACGCTTTCCAAGCAGAAGTTGCTGAATTGGAAAAACGCAATACAATCGTTATTGGCGCATCTTGCGACACCAACGAAGTGCACTTTGCATGGTTGAACACAGCAAAAGATAACGGCGGTATCGAAGGTGTTGAGTACCCAATTATTGCAGACACAAACCGCAACTTATCTAGCGTTTTAGGCATCTTAGAAATGAACGAAGTGGAGCACCCAGAATACGGAACATTGGTGGAAGGTTCTGCGGTTACTTACCGTGCAACTTACTTGATCGACGAAACTGGAAAAGTATTCCACGAGTCGGTAAACGATATGCCATTAGGACGTAATGTAAAAGAATACATCCGTTTGATTGACGCATACACACACGTGCAAAAACATGGTGAGGTTTGTCCAGCAAACTGGGAAGAAGGTAAAGAAGCAATGAACGCAACACGTGATGGCGTAGCTTCTTACTTGGCGAGCAACTAATACCATTCGCCATTCGGCCGAACGAGTTAAAATCAAGGCCGACTAAAACACGTTTCTGCATACAGTAACACCTTTTAGTCGGCCATTTTTGTACCCTTTAGATTTAGATATTATGTTACAAGAATTAGATACCGACAATTTACAAGAAGTAATAAACAGCAACGATACCGTTTTGGTTCAGTTTTCAGCTTCATGGTGTGGCAACTGCCGTATTATGAAACCGAAGTTCAAAAAGTTGTCTGGCGAGAACGAAAATGTAGCTTTCGTCATTGTAGATGCGGAAAAATTTCCAGAATCCAGAAAATTGGCCAACGTAGATAACCTACCTACTTTCGCGGCGTTCAGCAACGGAAAATTGGTAAACCAAGTGCAAACAAACAAAATTGATGGCTTAGTAGATTTGTTAAATGAAGTTACCAGTAATTAAGCACCTGACGAATTTCATTGCGGAGAACGATGTGGACTTCGTATTGGAAACCATTGAAACGTTAGAAGCTTTAACGGAAGTTTCTACGCTGAAAGATGAAGAGTTGGACGTGATTGGCGAGTTGATCTCCAATATGTATGGCGCAGTCGAAGTCGATAAGCTAATCAAAGAAGGGCAGACGCCAAAAGATGCCGTAAATTCTTTTATGCAACGCGTAATGGGTTCCATTGATCGCTAGGAGCGTTTTCCACAAAAAGCTGTTAGTAACTCCATTTTTGTGGAAAAGTTTTTGAAGAGCGATTGCTCATTAATACAGTTTAATATCCTACTTTTATAAAAAAGAAATTGATACCTGATTACCAACTTGGTTAGTCCGGAAAGTATCAGGTTTAGTATCAAGGGTTTTTAAAAGGATTTTTAATTGTTGGTAAAAGGAATCAAATAGTAATTTGGTTCCTTTTATTGTTAATGCAAATTCGTATATGCAGCGCGTACTGGTCTTTATTTTTCTATCACTACTCTCCTTTTCGGCAATCAGCCAAACATCTTATTCCAAAAATTCTTCCAAAATAAAAGCTGGCTTGGAGAAACTACAAGTTCTTGGCTCGGTGCTTTATTTTGCGGCGCATCCGGATGACGAAAACACCCGTTTAATCGCTTGGTTGGCGAATGAGAAAAAGTACGAAACCGCGTATCTTTCCTTAACACGCGGCGATGGCGGACAGAATTTGATCGGGACGGAACTCGGTATAGAACTGGGTTTGATCCGCACACAAGAATTGCTTGCGGCACGACGAATCGATGGTGGCAAACAGTTTTTCAGCTCTGCCTACGATTTTGGATTCTCCAAAACCTTTGATGAAACATTTGCTTTCTGGAATAAGGAGGAAACTTTACGTGAAGCCGTTTGGCTTATCCGCCAGCTTCGTCCGGATGTTATCGTCACGCGCTTCCCACCCGATCCGCGCGGTGGACACGGCCATCATCAGGCATCCGCCATCTTAGCTCACGAAGCATTCATCGCTGCCGCGGATCCGAATAAATTTCCGGAACAGCTGGAGCGCACCACCATCTGGCAAGCAAAACGTTTGATTTGGAACACCGCGAATTTCGGCGGACAGAATAATACATCGGACGATCAACTAAAAATCGAAACCGGACATTATAATCCGCTGCTAGGCGCATCTTACGGAGAAATATCGGCAGAAAGCCGTTCGCAACACAAAAGCCAAGGATTTGGTTCTGCTGCGACGCGCGGAGCGAGTGTAGAATATTTCGAACATGTTGCTGGCGATGAAGCCCAGGAAACTTTATTCGACGGCATTAAAACCGACTGGTCGCGCATTGCGAGTGGAGCAAAAATTGCGAAGCAGATAGAAGCGCTAAACAAAAGTTTTGATGCACAGCATCCGGAAAACGCTATTCCGAAACTCGTCGCGCTGCATAAGCACATACAGCAAATTGACGACGCACATTGGAAAGCAATAAAGAGCCGGGAAATCGAAGATTTGATTTTAGCTTGTTCCGGATTTCATTGGGAAAATGTCACGCAACAGCCAACGGCGGCTGTTAATGAATCCACAACAGTAAATCAAGAATTTATCGTTCGGAATCCAAATGTACAGGCAACCGTGCAAAGCATTAACGGCGAATCAGTAAACATTTCTTTACCATTCAACCAAACTATTCGCCAGCAATACGATTTTGCTACGCAACAGATAACACAGCCTTACTGGTTACGAA
This sequence comes from Sphingobacterium corticis, assembly GCF_042684745.1. Classification (NCBI taxonomy): domain Bacteria; kingdom Pseudomonadati; phylum Bacteroidota; class Sphingobacteriia; order Sphingobacteriales; family Sphingobacteriaceae; genus Sphingobacterium; species Sphingobacterium corticis. The sequence goes on from NZ_JBHUMA010000004.1 coordinate 757,418, forward strand.
AACCGTACACGTTGGGCAAATTTGATGTAGAAGAATCCGACTTTAACGCACCGGAAAGTCGGGATTTCCCCAGCACAAAAGTAATAGTCAACATCGACGGATTGCAGATTCCTCTTCAGCAGCCGATCACATATCGCTATGTCGATCCGGTACGTGGAGAAGTGCACAATCAACTACAGATTTTGCCTTCGATCACCGCTTCCACATCGCAAACTTCGGTTTTGCTTCGACCTGAATTGGATGAAGAAAAACTTGAAGTAACATTTACCAATCATTCCAAATCGAACAGTGCAACGGTAGTCGCAAACGCTCCGACCGGATTGGATATCAGTCCGAAGACCGTCGAACTACGTTTCGGAGATACCAAATCCATCACGCAAACTTTCATGGTAAAATCAACTGGCAATGCGGGAAATAGCAAGGCAAATGAAATCACGTTTACAACTGAAAATGACACGGTTCGAACATACCGTTCTATCGCCTACGATCACATTCCTGCACAAGCTTGGTTTCCGAAGCTCAGCATCAAAGCGCTAAATTTAGACATTCATGTTCCTATCAAACGCGTTGCTTATTTACCGGGCGCGGGAGATCGCGTGCCTGAATCATTAAAAGCGATTGGCGTTGCGGTGGACTTAATCACTGCACAGCAAATTGCGAACTTAAGCACCGAACAATATGATGCTATCGTTATTGGCGTTCGCGCCTTCAATGTGCAGAGGAACCTGACAGATTACACACCAGCGTTATTGCGCTTCGCAGAAAACGGTGGAACCGTGCTCGTTCAATACAACGTAAACAGCGGCATCAACGGTGCTACGATCGGCCCGAAACCATTTCAGGTTACGCGCGCACGCGTTACCGAAGAAGATGCAAAGGTCTCTTTCTTGCTTCCGAACGATCCCGCACTTCAAAATCCGAATAGGATTGAACAGGTTGATTTCGATGGTTGGATTCAGGAGCGCGGATTATATTTTGCCGAGCAAACAGACGTTGTTTATCGAAAACCGCTATCCATGCACGACAAAAATGAGCCTGCTCACGACGGATCTTTGTTGATTGCAAAACATGGAAAAGGTAAATTTGTATACACTTCGTTAGCATTTTTCAGACAATTACCTGCCGGAGTTCCGGGAGCTTACAGATTATTTGTAAATTTGCTGGCTAGAGAAGAACAATAACAACATACGTTAGCATTTATAACAATCATGGAAAATACAAAAAACGAAAAATCAACCTTAACAAACTCCCTATATTTAATTGGAGCTGTTATGGCGGCAATCATTTCTTTTGCAGCTTCAGGCAATCCATTAAGCTTATTGACGGGGGCAATCGGTGGATTAATCTTCGCGAGCCTCTTCGTTAAGTTTATCATTCCTCACAAACCAAGTGACCGATAAGGGATTACCGTCCTTTATTCGTAGCTGGCGACAATTTTACTGGCTCGTTGCGTTGTGGCTTGTCGTCAACATTGCATTGATGTATTTATTTACCCGATATTTTGAATGAGCACGTTCGATTGGATAGTGCTCATTCTTACGTTATTGGGCATTGTAAGTTACGGAATTTACAAAAGCCGACATGTGCAAAACATCGACGGCTATATGCTCGGCGACCGAGAACTTCCTTGGTATAACGTCGGCTTTTCCGTAATGGCCACGCAAGCCAGCGCCATTACGTTTCTTTCAGCGCCTGGATTGGCGTATTCCTCTGGAATGAGTTTCGTGCAATTCTATTTTGGCCTTCCGCTGGCCATGATTGTGCTCTGCATTACCTTTGTTCCGATTTTTCATAAACTCAAAGTTTACACCGCTTATGAGTTTTTGGAGAAACGTTTTGACGTGAATACGCGCGTGCTTACTGCGATTCTCTTCCTTATCCAGCGTGGCATCTCCACCGGAATCACCATCTTCGCTCCTGCCGTTATTCTGTCTACGATTTTCGAGATTGATCTGACGCTAACCACATTGGGAATTGGCTCGCTCGTAGTTACGTACACCGTTTATGGTGGAACGAAGGCCGTTTCTTACACGCAATTGCTACAAATGTCCATCATCTTCGGAGGATTATTGCTGGCTGGCGTATTGGTGGTTCATTTCTTGCCGGAAAAAATTGGTTTCGTGGAAGCGTTGCAAATTGCCGGAAAATCAGGGAAGACGAATGCCATCGATTTCAGCTTCGACCTCAATAATCAGTACACCGTTTGGACAGGATTGATTGGCGGATTCTTTTTGCAATTATCGTATTTCGGAACGGATCAAAGTCAAGTTGGGCGTTATCTGACCGGATCGTCGGTTCGGGAGAGCCGAATGGGGTTGTTGATGAATGGCGTATTGAAAATTCCGATGCAGTTTTGCATTCTACTGATTGGCGTGTTGGTTTTTGCGTATTATCAATACAATTCGCCACCGTTGTTTTTCAATCAAGCCGAAATTAAGAAACTAGAATCTTCCAGCCACGCAGCATCTTATCAGTCGCTCATTGCGCAACATGAAACGCTGAAAGCGGAAAAAGCGAAGGATGTGGAAGCGTTGGTGACTGCGATGAATTCGGGAGATCGGCAATCGGAAGATAAACACGCCGCTTCGCTGAAAGCGCACAATGAAACGGCCGATGCATTACGTGCAAAAACGATTGATTTGCTCCAACAAAATGACCCAAAAGCCGACACGAATGATAATAATTATGTGTTTTTGTCATTCGTGAAAGATGTTTTCCCAAAAGGATTGGTGGGTTTGTTGATCGCTATTATTTTCTTGGCATCGATGGGCGCTACAGCGAGCGCGATCAATTCTTTGTCGTCCACAACCGTGATTGACATTATCAAACGCTTTGTTCGCAAATCCGGTAATGATAAAACCTATTTGAGCATATCGCGTTTTACAACCTTGTTTTGGGGCATATTTACCGTGATTATCGCCTTGTATGCGAATCGTGTTGGTAATTTGTTAGAAGCTGTAAATATCTTGGGATCGCTGTTCTACGGGACGATTTTAGGGATCTTTTTAGTCGCTTTCTATATCAAAAAAATCGGCGGCAAAGCTGTTTTTATTGCTGCTTTGCTCACCGAAGTAATCGTTATTTACATTTGGCGATTGGACGCCATTGCTTTTCTTTGGCTCAATCTTATTGGCTGCGCCGGTGTAATTATTTTGGGTTATATTCTGCAGACATTTTTACCGCAACGCCAACTGCAGGATTAAGCATCTTCCTTTTTATCTAACCATTTCGTAACCGTTGGTGCTTCGTAAGCATTCATCTTCGCCAACAAATCTTCGATGTTATCAGAAACCAATAACATATCGCGATTTTCTGCTTTCAGCAATCCTGAAACGACCATTTGATCGATAAAAACAACCAAGTGATCATAAAAACCATTTACATTCAGAATGCCAACTGGCTTCGTATGTAAACCCAACTGTCCCCAAGTAATCATCTCAAAAAGTTCTTCCAACGTTCCGAATCCGCCAGGCAACGCGATAACACCTTCGCATAGCGTGTTCATTTTCATTTTCCGTTCGTGCATATTATCCACCACGAAAAGTTCCGTCAATCCGCGATGGCCCACTTCTTTTGCTTGCAAGAAATCGGGAATCACACCAACAACCTGACCACCTTGTTCCAAAGCAGCATCGGCTACCGCACCCATCAAACCCACTTTTCCACCGCCGTAAACAAGTGTAATTTCTTCCTTCGCGAAATGCGCGCCGACTTGTTTCGCACTATCCATCCAAACCGAATCAAATCCTGGACTTGAAGCGCAGAATATGGCAATACTTTTTAACCTCATCTTTCGAAGATAATAGGTTTTCGCGCGGTAAACAAAAAATCCCCTCCGAAATGGAGAGGATTTTCAACGCGGCAATTTCTATTATTGCGCGCGATTTCTTTCGTCGTTGCTGCTATCCGACTTCCGAATATTTTGCTTCAAATTTCCGAAACGGAACGTATACGTAACGCGAACCGTTCTTCTATCATTGTATTGTCGGATATCCGAATCAAACACACCGAAACGCGTACTTATATTATTCTGTGATGTTCTAAAAATATCGGTGGCTGCTAATTTCAATGTACTGCGCTCATCTTTGAAGTTGTAACTCACGCCCAAATCCAACGCCCAGTTGCTTTCGATTTTATAGATATTATACACAAATGGTGATGTATAATCCAACGAGGTTTCCGCCGAGAATCGTTTGCTGATTTTAAAGTTATTCATGTTGTTCAACTGAAACATGAATCCGCCTTGATCAACAAAGGAACCAGCAATTGGACCTTTGAAATACATATGTACCAAAGTCATATTATTATTCATCGACCAGAAGTTACCCACGCGATATGGTGTATTGATGTTAATATAGCTATTCACTTGCTTACCCAAATTTTCGCGGATTACCCACGAGCGTTTGGTCTCTTCATCCTGTCCCATACTTTCGGTCATTGCATCGTTTGTTATATCCGATCCAACGGTAAAGTTGAACATCTTTTTCCACGTATAATTTAAGGATAAACCGTGCGTGTATTGCGGTTGCAAATAAGGATTTCCGCGCATGAACGTAAAACGATCAATGAAATATTCGAACGGATTCAAATGGCGATAGTTCGGGCGAGAAATCTTCTTCGCATAGCTTAATGAAAGAATATTATCCTCATTGATTGTTCTGGTAACGCTGGCGGACGGAAACAAATCGAAATATTTTCTATTCACAATGCTGTTCATCGTTCTAGATTCGCCATCGGAGATGGTTAATTCTCCACGTAAACCCGCTTTAATCGACCACTTATCCATTTCCCGGCTATAGTCAGCATACGCGGCAGCGATTTGCTCGGTGTAAATAAAATGATTTGGGCGACCTTCATAATCTTGCCATTGGTTATTTACGAAATGCTCAAATTGCAAATCATTATCCGAACGCACGTTACTATATTTTAAACCCGTTTCGAACCGATCCTTTTTGCTGAGTGGTTTACTATAATCCAATTTTGCCACATAAATATCAATATCCACCGGCGTACGAGTACGTTCCAATTCCGGATCATACAACAAATCGCCTCGCGAATCGCGCATAATGTATTCGTAATTGATATTATTCTTGTTTCTGAAGCGACTCAAATCCGCATCGAAAACTAATTTTCCTCCGGACGTATCTGTTAGAAATGTATTGTTGAAGTTTAGGGAATAACGATTAAAGTTTGCTCGTCCAATACTCGTAGAGTTCAACAAAGAATCCGGTGCTTCATCTATAGCTAACCTTGGTCTTCCCATCAATGTCGTGCTAATATTATCCTCATTTTCAGCCATATTATTTGCTGAAAATTGCAACAACATCGTGTTCTTTTCCGAAGTTTTTTGTTCTATACCAAAACGATAGGTATGCGTCCGATCTAACTGGTACATATTGGCCGTCTGATTGAACTCGGTCGGATTTTCTTCGCCAACAACCCGACGAATATCCAAGTCAAACAAGCGCTTATTATTCATGTAGGAATATGTTCCGAAAACCGTCGTGTTATCTTTTCTATAATTTAAACTAGCTGAAGTATTTCCGCGGGTGTAATGGCCTTGCGCTAAGCTTCCGACCAACGTTCCGTTGAATCCTTCAATTCTGTTTTTCTTCAATACGATGTTGATGCTGCCGGAAGATCCTTCTGCATCTTCTTTCGCACTACGTGTCGTTGCAACCTCGATATTTTTGATTTGTCCGCCGTCTACAGATTTCAGAAAGGACGCCAACTGCTCGCCAGTCATAAAAGTTTGGCGACCGTCAATGGTGACGTTAATGCCCTCGCGCCCCATCAACAGAATGTTTTCATCCTTATCAATGGTCACACCCGGAGCCCGTTTTAATACTTCCAACGCATTATTCCCCGCTGCCAACGTGGAGTTTTCTACATCCAAAATCAGTTTTCCATTCGAACTGCGTATAAGTGGCGTTTGTCCGGTAACCGCAACCGTTTCGATGGATTGACTTTCCGTGCTTAAAACCATTTCGGGCATCGCGATCGCTTTCCCCGAAAATTCGAACGGCTCGGATTGCAAAGCGTTATAACCTATCGACGCAATTTCTAAGTAATACGTGCCATTCGGCACATTGCTCATGGTATATTCTCCTTGCTGATTGGTTTGCGCGGATTTCACGATAACTTTCGAAGAAGCGGTCATTAAATAAACCGTTGCGCCCTCGATGGGTTCTTGCTGATCGTTGTGCACCACGCCATGCAAATGAACGGCTGGTTGCTGTGCGAAAGCTTGATTTATTAGGGCAATAACTGTCCAGGCAACTATAAATAGTATTCTAATCATTGGTAGTAAGATGTAGTTTGTTTTATGCTATAGGTTAGACGCTAATTAGCCTTCAGAAGTTACAGATTCCTCATCATTTTTTTCTTCCTCGCTTGGTGGTGGCGTTGTCGCGCATTTCAACCCGTTCTTTGTCATCACCCATTCCGTCGATTTATTGTTGATATCAGGATAGCAATCTCTAATAGAAATGCTGCCTCTAACCTTGTAATCCAAGTTGTTCATTACAGTAACTTTAGTACCTACTGGAAAGAATAATTTAATATCGACTCTTTGGTCACGATAGACTTGTTTTTCAGGGCTAAATAGAAAATGGCTATCAAACACCAGATTTTCGGAATTTTGGGTAATCTTGTAAAGAATATCAGAAGCATTGTCAGAAGCTTGTTTGAATGTCTTCCCTTTCGCAGCATAGTGATATTGAACGAAAGGTTTCTCTAAAGAATCTAATGGCTCAATGCTGATGCTTAAATCATCACGCAAACTTAATCCATCTTCAATAGCATTAATCCTTCCATTATCGAAATCTTCACTTGAGGCGTCGATCACGCGCACATCGCGTTCAGATAACACATATGTTTTGAAAGATTGAAGTTGCTTATCTACCTTAACAGTGCTAGTCTCTCGGAAATTCTGAGATGCGGAGATGCAAAAGTAAATGATTGCGACGATCGATAACCCCCAAATCGTTAGCATAGTCAAAGATGCGTAGTTATTCATTTTGGGAGCTCGGAAAAGCAAACGTAACATCCAATAGAAGAAAGCAACGAATGGAATTATCATTCCAAAGAACCCCGCAAGTAATGCTGGATATGAATCTACCGGATCAATTAACATCAACGGTGGGAACATAATTGGGTTTTCATATCCCATCAGATTCAATGCATTGAATACAAAAAAGATGAATAATCCCAACAGATTCATCCCTAAAATAATCAGTGTGAATACCCCTAAAATCCGCCCAATCATTCTAAAAATACCACCAATTACACTTTCTACATTTCTTACGACACGTTCGCCATCGCTTCTCGAAGTAGATTGTTGTCCGGGATAATCCTCCAACTCCTTTTCATAAGATTTCTTGAAGTTTTCCAAGTTCGGTGCTTCGCCACGCATAGCCATACGATCTGCACGACTTCCAGCCTGTGGCATGACTAACCACAAAACGATATACAACATCGCACCGGAACCTCCTAATAGAAAGAAGCTTAAGAAGATCACGCGCACCCATTTCGATTCGATGCCGAAATAATGTCCCAATCCGCTAGCAACACCTCCCAATATCTTATCATCTGGATCACGCATCAACTTTTTCGCAAAATACGATGCGCTTCCAGCTGTTGCCTTCGGCTCCGCTTCTTCCTCTTCAAAATGCTTACGCGGCTCGCTTTCCTCCACAGCTTCACCACCAAAACCACTCGACTCCGCCTCATCATCGCCTAAAATGCCTGCCTCGAAATCGCTAACGCGCCCCATCTGCCCGATCACCTGATTAACGTCCTCCACGCCAATTACTTCCTTTCTGCCAGAATGAATGCGTTCGGAAAACATTTCCGCAATGCGATTTTCTATGTCCTCTAAGATTTCTTTGCTTTCCTCCGATCGACCAAAATGGCGCTTGATGTCAATCATGTACGATCGCAACATTTCATAAGCGTCCTCTTCGATATGGAAGACGATACTGTTGATGTTTATAATTATAGTCTTATTCATGACTTTAAGGTTTTTATCAATTGTTGTTTTAAATGGTTCGATGTTCTAGGGAAGTTTCAACGGCAAAAAGTAATTCCTTCCAGGTGATGTCCAATTTCTTGAGCACTTCCCGACCTTCATCCGTGATTTCATAGTATTTACGCGGTGGTCCAGAAGTCGATTCTTTCCAGTTATAACTCAATAAGCCGTTATTCTTCAATCTGGTTAGCAAAGGATAAAGCGTTCCTTCCACAATCAAAAGTTGCGCTTTCTTCAACTCTGCAATGATGTCCGATGCATATATCTCATTCCGAGATATGATGGAGAGTATACAATATTCCAGTATACCTTTTCTCATCTGCACTTGTGTGTTTTCAGCGATCATAGTAATACAAAGATATATCCTTTAGCCAGTACTTTGCAATGCATAGTACTATTTATTTTCATATTTTTTTTACAAACCATTGGTTATCAGCTAAATTAATTTTAAATGCCGTATTCCTGCTATTTAGTAAGGTGTTGTAAAAACCTACAAAAAGCGTTAAAGCACTTTTATCTTTACGCGATAAACCCGACTTTTACGTCTATGCGTTTTATCCTTAGCTATTCTTGGGCATTCTTGTGGAGCATTTGTATGTTGTATTTAATGCTTAAATCGCCCGGGTCTACCCCAATTCCACTTTTTGAAGGATTCGATAAACTGGCACATTGCGGATGTTTCTTTTTATTAACCGCGTTGTTTCTTTATGGAGCAGTAGCTTACACCAAAGGCATGGCTCGAAAGTATTTAAGTGCTTTTTGGGTATTGCTCGGAACAGGATCTTTTGCTTTTTTTACAGAATTTGCTCAATATTATTTTACAAGCACACGCCAGGCAGATTGGTGGGATATTTTTGCTGATTTCGTCGGAATTGGCATGGCGTTATTTGCGTACTTACTCTTCTATCGCAAGCGTTTCTAATTATTGTATCTTATGCTCGCGCGATGGTGAGCACAGAAACCTTCGTGTCTAAATCGTGAAGTAATTGATTTGCGGCAGATGCTAAAGTTGCGCCAGTGGTTACCACATCATCCACCAGCAAAATATGATTGTAATATTTCGTATTCCCACCTTCGCCAAGTTTAAACACGTCAGAAACATTATCATAACGTTCGTCTCTAGATTTTTGGGTTTGTGACGTGGAGTACACCACGCGCAGAAGTAAATCTGTACGATATGGAATATTGAGCGATTCGCTCAATCCTTTCGCGAAATATTCTGATTGATTGTAACCGCGAATCCGAAGTTTTTTTGGATGAAGCGGAATGGGTACGATAAGATCAGCATTTTCGATGATGGATGTTCCGACCAACAGTTTTCCAAACATATTACCGAACAACAATCCTACTTCGCGCTGTCCGCCGTACTTTAGTTGATGCAGCATACGCTGTACGCTCGACGACTTAGACACATACAACATGGACGCCGCACCGTTTAAGGGTGCTTTTCCCCATAATTGCTTTGCGGTTTGGTTCTCCGGATCAAGGTGATGATCGGTTTTGGGCAGGTGGAGTAAGCAATGCGAACAGATGACTTCTTCTTGCTGAGCGAGCACCTCTTCACAACCCGCGCATTTCTGTGGAAACAGCAGATGAATTAATCCTTGCCAATATTTTGCTACATCCATCTTCATAGTTGGAATTGGTTAGCACCGACAAGGAAGGAAAAAGCGTGCTTAAGAAACTTCCTCGGCGGTTTTATCTTTAATAGCCAGCTGACCGCAGGCCGCGTCAATATCTTTTCCGCGACTACGACGCACGTTGGTAATCACGCCTTGCGAACGCAAATAATCCGCAAATACATCAATCTTATCCGCTTCCGCATTCACAAAATCTGCCAAAGCAATTGGGTTATATTCGATGATATTCACCTTACACGGGATATGCTTACAGAATTTGGCCAATTCTTTGGCATCCGTGATTTCGTCATTGAAATTGTGGAAAACAATGTATTCGAACGTAACCGGATTTTTGGTCTTCGCATAATAGTATTTCAATGCTTCTGCCAATGATTTCAATGAGTTCTGCTCGTTGATCGGCATAATATCATTGCGTTTCTCGTCGTTTGCAGCATGCAGAGAAAGTGCTAAGTTGAAACGAACTTCGTCATCACCCAACTTCTTAATCATCTTCGCAATACCCGCAGTACTTACGGTAATTCGCTTCGCAGCCATATTAAGACCGGTCGGTGACGTAATACGTTCGACCGATTTCATCATATTGGCATAATTCAACAACGGTTCGCCCATTCCCATGTAGACGATGTTGGATAATGGTTGTTGGTAATGATCTTCCGCTTGCTTAGCAATAAGCACCACCTGATCGTAAATTTCGTCGGCATTAAGGTTCCGCTTGCGATCCATATAACCGGTCGCACAGAATTTACAGGTTAAGCTACATCCTACTTGCGAACTCACGCAGGCCGTCATCCGGGAATCGGCTGGAATTAGCACGCCTTCGATGACATTACCATCATAAAGCGTAAACGTGCTTTTTATGGTTTTGTCGGTACTGATTTGAGATTGACGAACTTGCGCAGCATTGATGGTAAAATGGCTTTTCAAGTTTTCACGAAGTGCTTTGCTCAGGTTGCTCATCTCATCGAACGATGTGCAGGATTTTTGCCAAAGCCATTCATAGATTTGCTTTGCGCGAAATGCCTGTTCCCCCATCTCCGTGAGTTTCAGCTTTAACTGATCCACACTCAAACTTCTGATATCCACCAATTTTACATTATCTTTCACAAAGGCAAAGATACGCAAAGCGCGCTAAACCTTTGACATTCTTCCCTTTTTTTGATAAATTACAGACATCTATAAACACACAGCTATGAAAAATACCCTAGCCATTCTTGCATTATCGCTTTGCAGTTATTCTGCTCATGCGCAACATCAATTAGAAAAATTGTGGGAATCCAACGAGCAACTTCCCGTTCCGGAATCTGTGCTTCCAACTGCTAATGCCAAACAATTATACGTTTCCTTAATTGATGGAAGCGGTACCGAAAAAGACGGAAAAGGCGGCGTAGCGGTGCTGAATAGCGACGGAAGTCTAAAGAACGCTACTTGGATTGAAGGATTGAATGCGCCTAAAGGAATGGCACAACATGGCAACTTGCTATACGTGGCCGACATTACTGATGTGGTGGTAATAGACATCAAGAAAGGCAAAGTGCTGAAGAAAATTGCGATCGCAGATTCCAAATTTTTGAACGATGTAACGGCGGATGCCAAAGGTCGAATTTTCGTTTCGGATTCCCGAGAGCATAAAGTTCATGTAATCGAAAACGATCAACCGTCGTTATACCTCGATGGCGTTAACAACGTAAATGGCCTAAAATCCATTGGCGATTTCCTATATGTTTTGGCAGGAAAGGAATTGTGGAAAGTGGATCAACAGAAAAACAAAACGGTAATCACAGATAAGTTGGAAGAAAATGGTGACGGTATTGAGCCCGTTGGAAACGATGATTTCTTGATTACTTGTTGGCCGGGATTGATCTACTATTTGGGAGCTGACGGATCATTGGAGCAACTTTTGGATACGCGTGGAAAGATGAATACCGCGGATTTAGGTTATGATCCAGCCAAGAAAACCTTATACGTACCGACTTTCAACAGCAATAGCGTAGTTGCGTACAAATTGGTCAAAAAATAAATCCTAAGCCGGTTTCAACGATGTTGCTAACCGGCTTTCCATTTTCCATCGATAAACTTTTCCGGTATTGATAATTGGCTTTCAGCACAATATTTTCTCTCGTGTTGAAATTAACGCCCAATGTGGTAATTCGCATGTTGCTTTCTGTTCTCGGCAACGCCATCAATGATTGTTGAACCCCACGATGTGTATTCAGCCGTTCGTAGCGACCAAATAAACTCAATTTCATTTCTTCAGGGTCGAACAAGAACGAGCTTTTGCGCTGTTTCGTCGAGCTATCTCCTTTTCGCAGATAAGGCAGAATATCGTTTCCCAATTCGAATAGATAGCCATAGGTTCTTCTTCCAAGCACTTGTCCTGAGCCCGCATTCTCTTGTTCTGTTTGCTGGTAGATTTTTTCCGTGTCTCCAAGTGTTCCATAAGTTCCTAGCGCGATCAAGCGAAAGTTGCGCCAATCGTACTTTGCGTAAGCGGTTGTCAGGTTGATCCGCCCTTTAATTTCTTCATCTTGTCCGTTTACTGCTACCTTTTCACCTTGTCCCGAATTGCCGTAGTAACCAGAAGCCGAAAGGGTCAGATTGGACACGCCATGATAATTGATCTGCGGATTAACCGCGATGGATTTCGGAACATCTAATCGGATTTCTCGTCCTTGTCGAATCCAACTTCCACCTAGAAAATGACGGCTATTTAATCCTTGCGAGAAACCCAAAGCATAGCTCCAATCTTTGGAAATATTGCCATAAAACATGGTTCCGAACTCAATCCATGTCGACGGGGTAATCAAGCGCTCCACTTCCGAACGATTGACCGAATAAAACATTACTGGTTCATCGTTATTATTGACGTAACCAATCGTTAAAGGGTAAAATCCCAACCTCGCCTTCAAATAATCCGCAAATAGATAATCCACAAAGGCTTCAAGTACAATTTCATGTTTGGAATTTCCATCGCGATCATGTAGGAATTCGATTTGAAATTCCGAATTCCAAATGAACTTATCGCTTAACCGATAACCGAAGAACGTCGCGTAGCGATATAGACCTGAATAGTACAATTCCAAATCACCTAAATCGGCAGACACATTTTGTTGCACCGGAACGTAGTTAAACTCACCAAAACCACTTATAGACCAAGGCTTTTCTGAGAAAAATATTTTGGATGCTGCTAGTGCTAAACCCGGCTGTTGTTGAAATTTAGGCTTTTCCGCTAGCGTCGAGTCTACAATGGACTTAAGGGAGTCAATAGGTTGCTGAGCAGAAGCGTTGACCGCAGCAAAAAGGGAAAGCAGGAGAATAAACGTACGGCACATAACAAAACACGTTGAGAAACTAATTATTATCGAGCGAGCAAAGTTAGCTAATAATTATAAAAATTTCCTGCGCGAACGATCAATCGTTTCTTATCTGTTTTGACTAACGAAAAAAGGCTCCTGCCAGCGTTTGTATTGCCGGCAGAAGCCCATCACAAATTAACCACCAATAATCCTTTGCCTATTCTGTTTTGCTTTCGTCAGCCACTGCTTCTTCCCAAGTTTTCCATTTTTCAACGCCGGCATTGTAGCCATCGTAACCAAAGTTTTGACTCAATGTGCCACGCGTGTTCGCAGTTATCGCCGCGTAAGGAATAGGCCAGTACATGTTTTTCTTATCCATGGTGTAGTTTGGATTTGCATTTCCAGTTGCATTTACCTGAATTGGACCCTTGTTGTACATACTTAATCGGTTAATACGCTGATACCAATAGCTTCCTCCGCTCGCATCCGTTCCGGATTGCTTGTCGAACGTTTCCAAACTATACGTATTTCCCCACTCATCCGCTCTTCCGCTTCGCGCAAGACACAGGGAAACGCGCTTCAACTCCACATTACGCCATTCTTCCCAATACAACTCACGTGCTCGCTCATTCATGATATCGCCGATCGTTACCGTACCTTGGTATAACTGTGTACACTGCGCACGTTGGCGAATGATGTTCAAATCGTCCTTAATAGTTCCATCAGCTGGATTTAAATAAAATTTTGCTTCTGCACGAAGTAGATGAGCTTCCGCCAAGCGATATAAATACCAATCTGCAATTCCACCGTTCGTTGCTCCGCGAAGACCATCCGAACCGACAATATTCGCTTCGCCAACCGGATCGTTCAAGAAAAACTTATAATGCGGCACATCAAACCAACGGCGAATGGTATCACTGCAAAGCAATCTGCCTGTTGTTGGGTGAAATAGTGTTAAATTTTGACCGAACTGCAGCGAAGCTTTGTTGTTCACTTTATAATCTTCCATACGCATCCAATTTCCAGAGCTGGAGCTGTGGCGAAGATCGGTAGCATCAACCACACCGTTCACATTCCACAGTGCGTGTGTTTGAAAATAGGTTGGACGAAATGTGGTAATACCGCGACCGAATGCGCGCATGTAATCGTACATGGGATTATAATCACCGCTGTTCCGTCGAATGTTCAATAATGCCTGACGGCCATCTGGAGCTTGCACGCGGTTATCGAAAACGAACGGATATAACACGCGCATCGTTAGCATCTGCACGAAGGATTCTGCGTCGGATCCACGATTTGGAATCCCCATAATCACCTCGCGATTCGATGCGATCAATTTGTTTTCGGCACGATGCAAATCCCAGATCACATTACGAGTGATCGGCCAAGTACGCGCTTCACCGCCAGGATTAAACGTTCCGAATGGAGCGGTCATCAAAGAATATCCCGACTGTTCGATGATAATATCGGTTTGCTCTTTTGCTTTGGCATATTCACCAGTTGCTAGATATAGCTTTGCTAATAGCATCCTGCAGGCCCCTTTATTTACCAAACCAATTAAATTTGTTTGCGCTTGCGTTGGAACCCACTCAACCGCGAATTCCATATCCTTCACCAACATCTTTAAAATTGCTTCGCGCTCGGTGCTTTTGTAGTTCAACTTTGGTCCATCCACCAAGGTCGTAACCAAGGGAACGTCTCCAAATTGAAATACTAAATTCATGTAACGAAAGGCGCGGTGAAAATACGCTCTTCCCTTATACGAGTTACGTACATTTTCGTCTAACCCTTCCACCTGATCCACATATTTTAATATGGTATTTGCATAGGAAATTCCTTTGTAGGTTTCGTCCCACATATACCAAATACTGTTTGTCCGATCCAAGTTCTGGTGAACTGTTTCGCTCGTAGGAGTCAACATATTTGCTACGTCGGCGAGCATCGTACGTTTGTCAGTAGCACCGGAAACCATTAACTCGGAGAAAATGTATTCGGTTCCCATAGTCAACATTTCATTGTGACTATTCGCCCAATACAGTTTCATGTGCCGATCACAAATCGCCATCGTGGCCATAATTCCCGCCTCCGTTGTATACACCGTTTCCGGCTGGAAAACCGATAGCGGATTAGGTTTTAAGAAATCTTTAGAACATCCGCTGAGTAGCAAAACGCCGCCCATTACGGAGTAGATAATTTTTGAAATACGAGTCGATCGCTGATATATATTTTTCATGATAACGTATTTTTTAAGGTTAGAAAACTAGGTTTAGACCAAACGTGTAAAGGCGAGGTGCCCAGCTACCTGTGTCTTGGGTTTCTGGGTCGCCGTACTCCCATCCGGGTGACCAAACCGCCACATTACGCACAGCTCCAAAGAACTTAACTGTGCTTAGTTCCACATTGGAGGTCCAGCGTTTCGGCAGCGTGTAACCAATGGAAATATTTTCCAAGCGAACGAATGAACGGTTGTACAATTTGCGCACACCACCAGCACCAATCGGCCCAGCAGCTTCTATCCTTCCATATTCATTAGTTGGATTGTCCGGCGTCCAATATTCTTTACGCGCCATATTGGCTAAACCGTAAGTCATGTGGCCACCATTATCGTCATTGTTCAGATAAATGCCTTCCAGCCTTTTATGTCCGGTGTATGCGTAAAGATTAAAAGATGCGCTAAAGTTTTTCCAAAAGGTGAAATCACTACGAAGTGACCACTGGAATGGTGCAACCTCACGACCTAAGAATTCTTTATCCATATCGGTGTAAACAGGCCTCACTGTTCCATTTGCATTGGTGACATCATCAGCAGTATAGTTGTTGGCCACTTTCGGATCACCTGGCAATTGTCCGTGACGAACCGCTTCATCGTATTCACTGGTTTGCCAGATACCAGTTACGTTATAATCCCAAATAGCATCAATGGGCTGACCAATAAACCAACCGTTTGGAATATCGTTGATTTCCGTACGACTAATTACGCTTCCATCAGGGCCGATAATATCTTCGTATTGATTATACAAATGCTTGATACGATTTTTGTTGTACGACATACCGAAATTGGTAGACCAACGGAAATTTTCGCGTTGAATATTTACCGTATTAACGGTAAGCTCGAAGCCCTTATTCGTCACTTCTCCCAAGTTTGTTGCGATACGATCAAATCCGATAAACGTCGGTAAGCGCTGTTGCATAATCATATCGGTCGTGCTCATGTTATAATATTCCATGGTGGTCGACAAGCGATTGTTGAACATCGAAAATTCCAAACCCAAATTCCATGATGCTGTTTTCTCCCATTGCAAAGCCGGATTTGCCAACCGCTGTGCCATCAAATAGCGATACAACGCTAAATCTCCCGCAGCATTGATGTAACCTTGCATGTGCCCGCTTCCTCCGTAAAGATTAGATAGCGCTAAGTTTGGATCTTCCAACGCCCGGTTACCATTTTCACCATAAGAAAGGCGAAGCTTACCATTATCTACCACATCTTTCCAACGGAAGAAACTTTCGTTCGTGAAGTTCCACGCTACTGCCGCCGAAGGGAAATAGGCATGTGGATTAGATGCTCCAAAACCAGAATAACCATCTCTCCGCAAAGATGCCGTGACGAGGTAACGATCATCGTACACATAATGCAAGCGTCCAAGCATACCATCTGCTGTTTGACGGGTATCATGGCTAGAAAAACTGCTATCTTCCTTCGTTCCATTTCCTGTGTTGTGGAAACCCAAATCATCCGTTGGTTGAATATTTCTTGCATTGATCACATCGCTCCATGATTTGCGATCCTCCGCTTCATACACGAAAGTGGCATTGATGCGATGTTTCTCATTGAATTCGTACTCCCAATTCAAGATGTTGTTGATCGACCAATCAAATCGTTGTGCTTGTTGACGATTTACCCCACGATTTCTAGGATTTGATCCTGGCAATTCCGCAGACATAAAATAACGGTCGTGGAAGAATTCGAAACGCGGTGATGCGTTGAACGAGTAATTGATATTGAATGGTAATTTCAGGCGCGCTTGGAGAATAGAGTTTAATGTAGTAAATCCCTTTTCCAACTCCATGTAGTTCCTCAAAAAGTCGTAATTATACCCGCGTTGGCTAAACTCGCCACTCAACGGAAACTGTTGAGGATTGCCATCCGCATCCGCATAATCGGCATACGGGCTATTTCTCAAGGCTGCTGGCTGATCAATATCGATATTCCCATCAGATCGATTTTGGAAATTAACATTTGCGCCCAACTCAAACCAATTGGTCACTTTCGCATCAATCTTCATATTGGCACGTACCGCACGATAATTGTCCGTAACAACTACGCCTTGATTTTTCATGTAGCCCATGGACAAGTAATAGTTTACTCTATCGCCGGCACCACTCACACTTCCATTATAATCCTGGTCAAAACCTGTACGAAACACGCGATCGGACCAATCCGTAAATTTGCCGTCAAAGAAATTCTGCAATGCATTCCCCTGAAATCCTAAACGTCTACCCCAAATCGCCATATCCGATTCACCAGCGGTATTTGTGGTGTACGCTCGCCATGTATCGGCGGAGACATCCGCAGGCAATCTATCCGGACGCATGAAATATCCGGGACGATTTGCAAATGTGCCAGTACGATACGCTTCATAAGCGCCTGTATTCGGATTAATCCCATAGGTGTTTTTTGTTAACCAATCTTCGCGGTGTTTCAGATACTCATCCTGATTAAATAGCTCGCGATAGGTAGCTAAGGTCGATGTACCAATATTCGAACGGAAATTCACTACCGGTTTGCCGGGTTTTCCTTTTTTTGTAGTAATGATAATAACGCCGCTTGCAGCCTGAGCACCGTATACCGCCGCTGCCGAAGCATCTTTCAGGATATCCATCTGCTCAATATCGTCTGGATTAATCTCAGAAAGTTCTCCATAATAGATCATTCCATCTAAAATCAACAATGGACTATTATGTCCTCCGGCATCATACACGGAGCGTTGACCGCGAATCTGCAAACCACCTCCGCCTTTTGCCCGTGGATCAAAGTCGACGCGTACACCAGGCGTTCCCCGCAGGATGTCTTGCACAGTTCTCGGATTTTCATCCGCAATAGCATCCGGTCGTATTTGTGTGACCGCTCCGGTAAGATCTTTCTTACGCATGGATCCATAACCTACCACAACAACCTCATCCATACCATGTACATCGGTAGATAAGGTTACATTGATCGAAGTACGGTTTTGGATAGGTACTTCTTGCATCGCATAGCCGGTAGAGTTGAATACCAATGTAGTAGCTCCGGAGGTGGGCAGTTCGATTGTGTAGCGCCCGTCCACATTGGTAGAGGTCGCACGATCTGTTCCTTTCACGCGTACGGTCGCTGCTTCGACGGGATTTCCATCTTCGGAAGTTACAGTACCAGAAATTTGGATGCTTTGGGATTGCGCGAGCGCAATGGATGCCCGATAGGGACTTAGGCTTGCCAACAAAACGACAAGAATAAAGTAGCATTTATTCATCATGATTAACAATTTAGGCGGAAGGTACGTGCCTCATCACTGGCAGGTATATATCCATCATTGTAGACATAGGTTAACTAACTGTTTATAATCGGAGTCGCGGTTCAAACGACTTTCCAAAAGTCTTCAATCGCAATAGGAAAAAATTGACTTTTTAGCTCAATTTTTTACCAAATAGTATCAATCGAGGTTTTATAAAAATTTCCATGATGCGAACGATGATCGATTTAACTTGTGTATGGAGTAAACTATACCATTCGATCAATTTTGAGAAGAGCGCCACTTCTGAAATGAAATTGTCTTACCTTTGCATTTCAAACGAATACCGCGATGAAAAAAATTGCAGATTATAGGAACCTATTAGGCGTAGACAAAAATGTGACGCTAAGAGAGCTTAAAACCATATATAGAAATGCGATGAAGGATACGCATCCTGATAAGTTTGTCGACAACGAGGAAGCGAAAAACGAAGCGGAAGAGAAAAGCAAAACGGTTATTGAGGCCTATCATTTCCTAGTAAGCATACATGCTGAAACACAAGAAAAATATAAAGAAGAATACACAGAAACGATCACCAAATCGAATATCCACGATTTCTATTTAGAGAAATCAATTCTTAAAGTGCAACATCTGAACGGACAAATGTTTGAATACATCGGTGTTCCAAAAAACACCTACGTTAAGATGGTAAACTCCGACTCCCCAAGCCGTTTCGCAAGAAGACATATCTACGGAAACTTTATATTTAGAAAGTCCGGTGAAGCGATGACTGATTAATTTTTATCGGTCAAGGAAATGGAGCCTTTCAAAAAAATTGGAAGGCTTTTCTATTTAGACGCTAAATTCGATTCTCCCAAGTAAGCATTTTCGAGATCAAATCTTCGGTTTCTTTACTTAAAGGAACCAATTTCATGGATGGATTTTGCTGGTATAACTCAATATAACGACTTACAAATCGAACAGGATCTTGAAGTACTAAATCCTTTACTACCTGATTCCCATAAACAGATACTAATTGTTTCGCCATTTCGTAGCCGACAGCATAAAAAACTTCATCAAACTCTGTAGTGAAGCCAATATTGTAGAGCTGTCCATAACTCACTTTCGGGTCGTGAAACGCCCGGTATAGTAGGGTTTCAAACAAATAAAAGTTGGAGCGATTACGCTTATCGTTTTTCTCATACACTGCGATTTGGCTCCGCGCAAATTCGCCTGGTTGTTCAATTTTAGTGTAATCTCCTACGAAATTAGCTAAACCCTCAGACCACAATTCGTACAATAGTGCATAGGTCGCCTTTTCATTGTAACTCGGTTTTTCTCCAAGTATGCGCTCACGCAGATTAAGCCCTTCATTTTGTATATTATGATACAATTCGTGCATCATCAAAACTTTTAATCCTTCATAATCATCACCGATATTCTGAAGTGCAACATGGAAAGACTCTCCATCCAATGTGAAACCTAGGGCATCACCTCCAACGATGAAATAAGCTTGTGCTTTTAAACTAATTTTATCCGGCGTATACATTTTGATGCGGCTGGCGATGTCGTCACTTAAATTTTCTCCAGATGAATTGACTTTTTGAAGCAATCCTCGAATTTTCGGAAGCGATTGTTTTACAAATTTCCATTGATATTTATCATCCCCCTCAATATCGCCTGTCTCTATTAATTCCTTTAAAGTTGAAATGAATACATCGCTTCCCGCCCCGGTTGATCCTTTGACTTTCTCAATGAGATGTTGATTTCCTGGTAATTTCGAAATTCGAATTAATTCATCGTTGGAGACCATATCCGGAGAGCGATCTAATAGAGAAATAATCGCTTCCGCACTTTTTGTATCAGTACGTATGTCAATATGCTGCGCTGATAGATTGTTGGAAAGTAGGAATATTCCTAAGCAAAAATAAAAATGTCGCATTCTAGTGGTTAGTTTTTTATAAAACTAAAATACAGTTAAACAGACACTTCACAAAAAAAACAGATTAAACTCATACAATAATTTTTGAACAGAAACACTCCAAGATCTTGTTGGATACGTTTTATTGTCAATACTAATAACTCCTAGAATCATCACATTTTATCTACATTTGCCTATCATTTAAGCTAATGCGTTTACAAATGAATTCCGAAATTAAAACACAACAACTAACTGCCGTTTTAGAAGTTCTGCAATTGGCAGAAAGATTAAAATTTGAGCTTCGCCACAGCTGGCTATCCAATGGAAGACAAGAAAGCGTGGCAGAACATACTTGGCGAATGTCTTTGATGGCGATTTTGTTAGAACCACTTTTGGATGAGAAAGTTGATTTATCTCGTTTGCTGAAGATGATTGTTATTCACGACTTAGTGGAGGCCGAAGCAGGTGATGTATCCGTTTTGGATCAGATACGTAATCCGGAATTGCGGATATTAAAACAGCAGCGCGAGGAGTTGGCAATCAATCGGATTCGAGAAATGCTAAGTAAAGCGAATGGACAAGAAATTTACGATCTCTTTTTTGAGTTTGAGGAAAAACAAACATTCGAAGCAAAAGTGGCAAACGCTATTGATAAGCTCGAAGTCCAGTTGCAACACAACCATGCCGACATCGCTACTTGGGAAGAAATCGAATACGATCTTTCTTTTGTTATCGGCAAACACGTCGCTTTTGACGAAACCTTTATTTTACTGAAAGATTTAATCGAAAAGCAAGCATCCGAAAAGTTGAAAATGGCAGGCTTGAATGTAGAAGAAATCCGTTCTCGAGCAATTTCCAGTTTCGGGTAATATTATTTTCCTTTTCCTAGCAACACCTCGAAAGGTTTACCTTGACGACGTACTTCGAAGAACGCGAACAAGAAACATATGCCCAAAATAACGAACAGCATATCAATTAGGAAAATGCCATTTCCTTCGATTCGCCAAGTGTTCCAAAGCCAGAGTCCGGTTTGCGCACCATTGACTATTGGCACTGCCAAACACAGCAAACCGGATAGTAGCAAAGAGTAAAGATTGACTTTCGAGGGATTTCTCAAAGCCACCAAAGCTAATCCCAAAACTAGCCAACTATAGAAATATGTGCGATAGATAATCGGCTGATTAACCTCGGGAAGTATTTTCACCATAATAAATGTAAACGCTGTCACAGGGAGCATCGCCAAACAAGCCGACAAGAATACGTTGCTTGCCCAAAAATTGAATCTTCGTTTATATAATGGAATATTATTCTTATTTCTAGCTACTAGCCAAATCATGATTCCCGAGATGATGACAACACATCCCATTAGTCCTAATACAAAGAACACTAAACGAAGCGGTGTGCCACCAAAGTCGCCGAAGTGCAAATGGTAGATTAAGCTGCGTACGCCATCAATGTAGTTCCCTTCGTTAATTGGTGATTTAGATTCCAAAACTTTGCCCGTTGCAATTTCCTGTCTGACAAATCCCGAACCTGCAAAACTTTGCGTTGGATGAGGTTTCGATTCCAAAACCACCTGCATGTTCTGATCGTTGAAGTTCCGGATGTGTATTCTAGAAATTTTGCTGCTCCCCCACTTTTGCTGCCATTCCGCAATGAAATCATTCAGGTCGAATTTACTGTTCAGCGCCGAATAGCTGTACGGAACATCTATTGTTCGGTTGTACTGCAAGTCTTCGAATAATTGTTCCTGCTTTCCATCATATAGCACTTTAGCAAAAGGCGTAGTGAGTGCAAAATTTACGATAAGGATTACGCCCGTAATAGCGAAGATCAATTGGAAAGGGAATCCAATTACGCCCAATACGGTGTGCATATCTGTCCAAACAGTTTTCCATTTGCTCCAAGGTCGAAACAGGAAAAAGTTAGTTTTGATCTTATCCCAGTGCAAGAATAATCCTGTAATCAGCGCGAATAGAAATAGAAAAGAAACTACACCGGCTAACAAATAACCGAAAGGCGTGCCGATTCGGATAGGAATTTGATTGAGCGGTGCCAAGAAATGTAAGCGGTAAAAGAACTCGCCCATATCATATCCTTGCGCGTAACTACTCGCTTCGCGATTGGCGAAGAAATAAAGAAAATATGCAGAATCTTCATCGCCTCCGCCTCGCCTTCCACGCTTGGTAGCATCTCCAGCAGGTTTGGGTTTGCTGATGGTCGAATCTTTCGAAACCGACATATTTATGTATGCTCCGTGTCCACCATTTAGTACATAGAAATCAAAATCTCGTCCGCGCAGATCATGTTTTTTCGACAAAGAATCCAACACATAACTATAATCAGCTTGCCACGCTGAATGATTCATTTCTCCTTTTTGCCATGCGCTGATGCTATCTTTAAAGAAAGAAAAAGATCCCGCAAAAAATATGACATACAATAAAGCCGCGATGATAATTCCGCTGATTGTATGCGTATGAAAGTAGATATTGTATTTTCTAGGATCCATAAATATTATGCGCGAAGAAGAAAGTAAAGTCCGGAAAATACGGCGATGCAAACCAAATAAACGATCCAAACTCGCCAAACAGATTTAGCGACGAAAGCCCACAAAAGCAGCAAGGCCCAAGCTACATAGCCGGTAAAAAACGCGGTAGCTACTACATTTTCCTTCGGGAAAAATACGGTCATCAGCAGGTGAAAACTAAACATGACTGCATAGCCGCCAAGCGAGCCGATTATGATCTTATTTAATCGAAGCCAACCCGACTTAGTCAAATATTTTTTGTTTGCAGGCATAACTAGAGTACTTCGAATAAAAGACAGATCAAATAAATGATTGCTACGTATTGTGCTTTCAGCCAAGATAAAGGAAAGAACAACACGCAAACGCTCGCCATAGTCATCAAAATTACAATGGTAGCAAAAAGGCCACTTGCCCAACCTAACGTTTGTATACACAAAGCGGCCGCAGCAAGAAAAAGAATACTTCCAAGCGTTTTGCTGAATCGCACGCGTTGCAATTGTAGCAATATGGCCGGTTTATCCGGCCATACCAAACGCTTGGATGTACTCATCCAAACCACAAATCCTGTAAAGAAAAGCAAACAGCTCGTGGTAATCATATTTTCTAAAATGTATATCCGAAAGTTAAGCGAAATCCTCTTGGCGGCAATGCTCTCCATCCATAGTGAGAATAACCCCATGCACCAGGAAAGAATCCAGTATAATTATAACGATCCAATACGTTGTTAACCACTAATGCAAGGTGATAGTTGTCACGCTTAAAGGAAGCTCCAAGATCTACAGAAAACAAATCATCTGGTAGATATTTTTCTTTTGTAGATGGCCAAGCTGCTCGTTTAGCATGGTATTCATATCCCGCAGAAAAACCTAAACCTTGTAAAGGCCCATTTACCAAATTGTAATGCAACCACGCATTCGTGATGTGCTCTGCGTTACCATAAAGCATCATACCAACACGAGCAGGATCATTATCTTTTGTAATCCTAGCATCTGTGTAAGCATAGTTGAACATTACATTGAATGAAGGCGAAATGCGACCATTTACATCTACTTCAATTCCTTTGGATGTCGCTTCTCCTGCCTGATCGATAAAACCCGGAAAATCTGGTCCAGCGTTAGTCGTTATATTAGTGCGCGTTAAGTGATAAGCCGTCAAACCAGCAAAAAGATTTCCATTAAACCACGTTTTTTTCAAACCCAACTCTTTACTAGTTCCCCTTGATGGATCGGCAGGATTACCATTATCTCTCCGGATACCGGTTTGTTCTTGAAATGTCTGGTCATACAATGCAAAGGCTGTAAATGTTGGCGTAATTAATCCCGTTATGCTGAACCTTGGCGTCAAAGCACTGTTGTTTACACGCGCGCCGTTTGACGCAGCACTCGTACGTGTTGTCGTGGTATAGCGCAATCCAGCACCGATACGAAGTTTGTCATTCAAGAAATGTGCTTCGTCTTGGAAATGCATAGAGTAATAGCTGTATTCTGTCAAATACATCGCTCCACGTTCGCGCAAAGATCGACTTCTATCATATTCTGGAAGATCTGATTTTCTTACTTGTCCGTAAACTGGGTTATATATATTAAACGTCCCTGGTATTGTATCAACAATTGTCCAATCTGCAACGTATGATTTCGTCCCCATATCCAATCCGGTTAAGATATTATTTTGTACATCACCTATGTTGAATTTACCTTTTACAAAGATCTGCCCGACCGTTGAGGTATTCATCGCATCACCGACAGATAGATTTCTTTTAACATCGCCGTTTGGTTTCAACGTATTGAAAGCTGCATACAAAGATTCTCCTTGCATTTGCGAATTAATATATCCGAATTGACCTGTCAACATCCAGTTATCGGAGAAATAATGGTTCACTGTACCGAATACATTTTGTTCGCGAACCACCGTTGGATCTAGAATCGGGTCAGAAAAATTAAATTCTCTAGGCAATTCTTTAAAGTTATTTATTCCGTAGGCATATTTAGAGAATCCGCCCGTAAAAGCATTTTGCGAAAAAATGTACTCTGCGGTGAAATCCGTTTTATCAGAAAGAATATATTTAATAGACGGATTGACAACAAACTGCTCATTACTCGCATACAAAACGTGAGAGCCTTTTTTGGTACCCATTACGTTGAAACGACCTAATAACTTGCCGTCTTTAGACATTTTTCCGTCAACGTCAACCTCAGCTCTAAATAACCCAAAGCTTCCAAGACTCAATCGGGCAGAATTGACCGCATCATCACCTTTTGGCTTCTTAGTAACGATATTATAAAAACCTCCAGGTTGGGTATTTCCCATCATAAATCCGGCAGGACCTTTTACAAATTCTATACGCTCTACAAAAGCCATATCTTCACGAAGTGGACCGAAACTCCCACTCACGTCCATTCCGTTTCTCAGGTTAGAAGCTGAATACCCACGTACCGCGATCCCTGCGCTTGCTTCTTCTTGATGGTAAATAGTTCTCGCGCCGCTCACATTACGCGTAAAACCTTCGGCGGTAGAGAAAATCATTTGATCGTTAAGTAGTCCCTTATCGACAACTATTATGTTCTGTGGTGTTACTAGCAAATTCTCAGATAATCTTAATGTAGAAGAAGGCACATTTCTACGATTAGCAGATACTAATACCGATTCGATTTCATCATGTCCCACTTGTACTACAAAATCAGCTTGGGAAACAGCGGCATTTGTTACATAAATCGTTTTAGTATTAGAAAATTGACGAAACGTTACGGTCACCTCTTGTTCACCTACTAACACATTATTGAGTGTGTAATTACCGAACTCATCCGTCACCGTTTTTTTATCCGTTTTTTCTATAACAACTTGAACACCAGCTAATGCAAAGCCTTCTTTCGAGGTTACTTTTCCTTTTACATCTCCGGTTTCCTGCGCAAACAAGAGGCCGGGAAGCAACATAGCCAAAATCAATCCACCAAAAAATCCTCGGATTTTGCTGCTTAAGAACCAATTATATATTTCCATCCTTATTATTTAGAATTAGTTTAATTAATTTTGGCAAAAGTAGGCAATGCGGATATTCGATTATATCGAAATCGGTATAAAAGCTTTAGAATACGGGAGCAACACGCGATGAAAGAAACGCAGGAGCGAGAAGTCAACGACTTCTTTTATGATGATCATATTTGGTCTTTAAACGGCACAGAAGAAAACACAAAATCGGAAAAATCCTTACGCAACGACGTGGGGGATTTCAAAACGATTTATATCTATGGGTCCGAAAAATTAGCGATTCGGGAATACCATCAGCTATATCGCGAAGACTTTCAACTGAGTAGCGTTGTGGAAGCTAGCGCTTATGTGGAAATTAGCTTTTTCTTAGGACCAAACATGGTAACCGACTCCATTGATGGGCGCATTCAACAATACCAACCCTATCATTGCTATATTCATTACGTACCCAAAGGTTGCTCGATCAAAGTTCCGATGGAAAAAAATCAGCATTATCATCATTTGGATATTTATTTAGAGCTTTCTCATTTTCAAGAATGGATTAGTACCCATTCGTTTGTCAAAGATTTTGTAGAGGATGTACTCGCAGATCGTCATGCACACCTCTTCCCTAACGGAGTTCTCATAACGCCAGAAATAGCACAATTGCTTTCGGAATTGAAAAATGCTGAGTTAGATGATGTCAGCAAAGAATACTTTATGAAGGGCAAAATCTTTCTTCTGCTCGGTATGCTATTTCAAATCGTACACG
Source organism: Sphingobacterium corticis (assembly GCF_042684745.1). Taxonomy (NCBI): domain Bacteria; kingdom Pseudomonadati; phylum Bacteroidota; class Sphingobacteriia; order Sphingobacteriales; family Sphingobacteriaceae; genus Sphingobacterium; species Sphingobacterium corticis. The sequence continues at coordinate 784,053 of NZ_JBHUMA010000004.1, forward strand.
CACAATACCCTAACAAGCCGAAAGACGATGTCGTTTTGCGCGCTGATGAAGAACAAAAGCTACAAAACATTGCTTCTTTCATCGCAGGTAATCTCGACAAGTTTTACACGATTGAGAATTTATCCAAAGAATTCGGCATAAATGAATTTAAATTGAAGAAAGGATTTAAACACCTGTTTCACATGGGTATTTTCGAGTATGCCACAAATTTGAAAATGCAGGAAGCGAAACAGCTAATTGCAGAAAACAAGTATACATTCAAAGAGATCGCTTTCCAACTGGGATACGCCGCGCCCTCCTCCTTCTCCGTTTCTTTCAAACGAATTACAAACTTTTCCCCCGCTCATTACAGAAAGTTGTTAAGTCAACAATAATACGTTTTATCTAACTGTCCCATCACATTTAGTGCATCGTAATGGAGGATCTCTGTTTGAAAAATCTATTTGATCAAATTTTTGAAAAGCGAGTATGATCAATTTTGAGATAGACCTCGAATCTAAACAATACCAGGGTTGTAGTTTTATCGTAGGAGACCATCAAATCTGTTTTAGACAATCCAAGATTATGCCTAAGAAGATTGGGCAATTTGTTGCGCTGTGGAAAAGAGACGATTTGGGAAAAACAATTCCGTTTGATAACAATGATCCGTTTGATTATTACGTTATTAAAATTCAACGCACAGATCACATTGCAGGAGCATTCGTTTTTCCTAGAGATATCTTAGTGTAAGAAAATGTAATTTCTTATGATAAAATCGGAGGAAAACTTGGTTTTCGTCTTTACACACACGAGGATACTCCTGAAAACAAACAAGCTTGTAATTCAAAATCTCGGCAAAATAACTGTTTTGTAGAATTTGAGGGTAAAGCTTTGAGTTTGACAGATACTTTACTTTTAAAGTAATACCGAGAAAAAAATCCCTAAGCGAATCGCTTAGGGATTGTAAAAAGTTGTTTTAAGGAAAGATCAATTAATCTTCAACATCCCACCAAACACGTGTGGTAAGTGCATCTGCACCTTGCTGACTAATTGCAGCGCGGTAGCTCTCCCCATTTCTTCCTGCTTCTTCCGTAGTATATGCCTGTCTGCGAGGCAATCCACCATTTGTGTTTAACGGAGCTGGACCTGGGTCAAGCACTGGGAAACCTGTACGGCGCCAATCTGTCCAAGATTCGTAGCCATTCGCCATATAATTGGCAAACCACTTCTGGGTAATAATGCGCTCTAGACCATTCGTTGCGCTGTAAGCAACTAAAGGCTGAGCTACGTAGGAAGCATACTCTGTTTCCGCGTTCGGCAACTCCAATTGCTCAAAGGCAGCACGAATACCGTTTAAGTAGTGCGTTGGGGCATCCGTGATCCATCCCAAAAATGCAGCCTCCGCTAACATAAATTCCGTTTGTGCATAGGTTGTCAGAGGAAGTTGCGCATTCTGGGCTGTGAAACGATCACCAATCAATGAAACATTTTCTCTGTTATATGCAGATGTTTGTCCTTGAATCAGTCCGTAAGGCATGCCTCTATATGTACCGTTTTGTAGCGGATTAGCATAAATCGGCAACCTAGGATCGTTGTAAGCTTGTAGTTGTTCAATCATGTATTCACTTACAGCGTAATCCACTCGCGCTCCTACAACATAGTTATTATACAACGGACTCTGATTATTCGCATCATTTAGATAGCGGAATATGGCGTTGTCTGCATTAGACGTTATCGCTCCGGCTTCGTACGCCGCCAAAAATTCTGTTCTAGCCTTGCTGGGGTTCACTTTGCGAATATGTAATGCAGCAGCCATGCGCAATGTGTTTGCCCATTTAGCCCATAAGGAGACGTCACCACCAAATAATATGTCGCCATTGATAGAACCACCTTCCGCAAGTTGTTGAGCTGCTTCAGTCAGTTCCGTAAAAATGCCGTTGTATACCGCCTCTTGTGCGTCATAAGCTGGTGTCAAGTTTTCACGTCCCTGCAATGCTTCCGTATAAGGAATCATTCCCCAACGATCCGTCATGTGCATAAAATAGAACGCCTTTAACACACGCGCAACACCAATCTGACTGTCTTTGTCACCACCATCCGTCACATAAGCTTGCGTAGAAGCTTCTGGGTCGTTATTCAATGCAATGATCGTTTGTAGATCTTGCAATGGAGCATTATAGATTGGATAGAAATTATAAATAGTATTTTGGAAACGAGACTCACTCGTGTATTGAATCTCCGCCATATACTGCGGATACAAATCCTTTGCAAAACCGGAAATTCCTTCAGTCGGACTACCTATTGACCGTATTGCATTTGATAACAGCAACGTGGTATTTGGAGTCAAAGCATCGTTTGGACTGGTATTTATTGTTTCAAAATTCTTGGTACAGCTACTTAATAGCGAAGCCGCTATTATGCATGCACCCAAATGTTTTATATATTGTTTCATGGTCTTTAGCTTGTTAATCTTTTAAATTCCTCTATTATAATCCTAAGCGAAGGCTGAAACCCCATGAACGTGTACTTGGAAGCTGTCCGCCTTCAAACCATGAAGTTTCCAAAATAGATGGGTCAACATTTCTGTTTTTAGCGTAAATCAACCATGGATTTGTAGCTATCAGCGAGAAAGACGCAGTTTTGAATGGCGTATTTCTAAACATCGTTGACGGAAAATCGTAACCGATGCTTACCTCTCTCAATTTCACGAAGCTGCGGTCGTAAACCCATTCTTCCCAAAGCGAGAACATATCATTTTCGTACAGATTTTGTGTGTCAACGAATATGTCATTAAGTGATCCGTCTTCTTTAACTCCTGGCAACAAAGTTCCACCTCCATTTTCTACAGGATCACGACGAGGAATACCATTCTCGTTCAGACCAGCTGTTTGCTCCAAGATACCGCTGTAGTGACCGAACATAGAAGACGTCGACATATATTTACCGCCTTTTTGGAAGTCGATAGAAAATCCTGCTCTAATGTTTTTATACGAGAATGAAGATGTCAAACCTCCAGTGAAGTCTGGAATTATACTACCTAAGTTTGCATTCTCTTCGCGTAGATAATAACCGTCTTCACCTACTAGACGATTTCCATTACCATCTTTTAAAATACCTTGGCCGATTAATTGTCCATATGCTTGACCTTCGTATGCGTTCAAGGTAATCAATGGAGAACCGACAAACCCAAATGAAGATGGCGTATCGTCCAACTCAATTTGTAGGTTGCTTACTTGCTCATCCAAGCGAACTACTTTGTTTCTGTTGATACCGATGTTTGCATTTAAATCCCATTTGAAATTGGTATTGCGGATTGGAGTTCCTCCCAATGTAAACTCATAACCATGATTGTCAATCTGTCCGGCATTAATCAGACTCTGTGCAAAGCCACTTGTTCCTGATACTGGTAGATTAAGAATTTGATTGGTAGCACTACGTGTGTAGTAATTGAAGTCAAACAATAAACGGCTGTTGAAGAAGCGCATCTCTGTACCAATTTCGTATGATGTAGAAAGTGTTGGTAACAAACTTTGGTTTGGAATGATATCCGGAACAGTCAAAAGAGGGTTGCTACCGTACGCAGGTCTTATGCTATAAGTTTGATAAATTTGATAAGGATCTGTATCTGTACCCACCTTTGCAAATGAAGCTCTCAATTTACCAAAAGAGAAGAATTCGTTAGGTTGTATAAAATGGCTAAAGATGAATGATGTCGACACCCCTCCATACAAGAACGAATTGTTGTTTTGTGGAAGTGTAGAAGACCAGTCATTCCGAATGTTACCTTCAACATACAAGAAATCTTGATAACCTACTGCAGCATAAGCGTATAAGGAATTGACCCTTTGATCAAAATATCGCGTATCGACAGTTGGCCTGTCAATAGATGCTGCTAATGTATACAGACCCGGGACAGCTAAACCACCTGCAGTCGCCGCGTTTGTAAAACGACGTTGGTTACGACGAAGTTCACCAAAAGCAGCAGCATCCACACTGAAGTCACCATATTGCTCTTTAAACGCAATCGTTCCAACGTAATTCATCTCATTTTGATTGTTGAGATTTTGTGTGTAGTTGTCCTGTTGCAAAGTTCCACTAGCGATTCGAGATGTTTCTTCCGATTGCAGAAAATTTCCTCGCGCGATAACCGCAGCACTTAAAGAATTCGTGAATTGATAATTTGCCGTTAAATTACCGTAGATCCTTTGAAAAGTGTCATACCGCGTGTTCTCGTAAACTTCGGTGTATGGATTATCCCAATATGCCGGGTTAGGATTGGTCGGGCTGATGATATTCCAGCTTCTGAAGGTTCCATCCGGACGTTTATAGTCACGCAAAGTTTTCATATCGATTTGGCGCTGAAACCATTGGTTGAACGATCCTGTGGTTTGAGAACTGTATCCATCAGCAGGACGATTATTGTACACTTCGTGTTGGAAATTCAAGTTCGTAGATACCGTCAACTTATCTGTTAAGTTTAACGAAGAATTGGTTGATAACCAGTTACGACCCAATTTGCTGTTCGGAACAATACCAGTACGAGAAACATTCGTGTACGAAAAACGTGTTTGGTAATCATCACCAGCTTTATCAAACGCAACATTGGTATTCGCACTTACACCTGTATTGTAAAAATCACGAATGTTGTTTGGCTGAGGAACTAATGCAGTCAGCTGGCCAAACTGTGGATGTGATGGATCCCAACCATAAAATGGCATGTACATCGTTCCGTCCATGCGAGGACCCCAGCTTTCATCCGCACCGTAATTAAGGATATTTACGCCATCAAAAGGAGCTAAGTAATCTGGATGTGTGCTTGCATTGTATTCGTATGTGGACCAATCTTGCGAATAACCGCCCGCATATTCATTTTGATATTTCGGCAACAAATAAACAGATTCAAATGATGTTGCCTGATTGACATTTACGCCGATTCCGTCACGCGTACGTCCGCCTAATGTTTTGATAACTACGGCACCTTCCGAACCACGTTGACCGTAAAGCGCAGTAGCAGCTGGACCTTTTAGCACGGTCAAATCTGCGACGTCATCCATGTTAACTGCTTCCGCCTCAGTGATCATTCCATCAACTACGTAAATTGGGTTGCCTCCAGATAAAGAGTTAATACCACGAATACGAATAGAAGACGTTCCAAATGCAGCGCCTGATCCAGATTGCACCTGAACACCAGCGATTTTACCAGCTAAAGCAGTGTTTAAGTCGGGTTGGCGAACCATGGTCAAGTCCTCGCCCTTTATTGCTTGAACGCTGTACCCCAGTGAATTTCTAGTTCTTTGTACACCTAGCGCGGTGACAACAACTTCTCCAACACTCTGATCTTCATCGTTGAGTTGGATATTGACCACATCCTCAGAACCAATCGGGAAAATAAGTTCTTGCATACCGATAAAATTTACCGTCAATGTGCTTGTTCCGGTAGGAACGTCGAGAGCAAATTTTCCTTGAGCGTTAGTTTGAGTGCCTGCATTGCCGCCTGTTGCTTGAACAGTAGCACCAGCTAGAGGCTGTCCAGTACGCGATGATACCACGTTTCCGGAGATTGTTCGATTTTGCGCGTAACCAATCCCAATCAGGAGCAGCCACGTGAAAACTAAACTGAGTAGTTTTTGTTTCATAGTAATTATTAAGTGTGTGTTTTGTTAGTGTTAGCAAATGTCCTTGGCAAAGAAAAACATTGCATGTATCCATTCAGCAAAAGAAGCTTCGTATTTCCTCCGAGATTAATAGCAATTGTGAATTATTTGCAATAATAAAATATTATTTTAAAAATAATTCGAAAAATTTCACATACAGACAGCTAAAAACGAATTACAACTAAAATATTACTGACTGAATATCCGAAAAACTAAATATTTGCGGTTTATACCCAAATTAAACTGCGGTTTTCATCTGTCGACCTCGTGTAAATCGCAAATATCTAGTTTCACCTTGACATAGCACCTTTATTTCCGAGGGATTCGTATAAATATGGAGAGGAAAAACATTTAATACCATAACTCAGGCATGTTCGTGATGGATGCCTAAGTGATCTTTGAGATGGATATGTTAGCGTATAAAATCGACAGAACTTACATTAAACTCCAACAAAAATGGGAGACAATAGTATTGTCCCCCATATTTTAATATAGTATTATAAATTTAAGATTTCGTAGATTGTATGTACGGTCGTTTAGCAGACTCAATTAATTCCTTCATCTCCATTTTAATATAATCCACATTAGGTGTTGAACCAGTTAAGAAGTAACGGATGTTTCCCTCAGCGTCAATGATGAATTTTGCAGGAATTCCCTGCACACCAAATTTCGCCGCCATCACTTGACCGGTTTGCGGATCTTTCTGATCATCGTACAAGACCTCAAATGGATAGTTGTTTCTTTCTATAAAAGACACCACATTCTTTTTGTATTCTTTATCCCGTTCCCACGTATTAATGAATAAAAATTGCACATTCGAATCATCTTTGTACATTTCCTGAGCTGCCTGCATACCTGGGAAAGAACGAATGCATGGTTGACACCAGGTTGCCCAAAAATCTAGAACGACTACTTTTCCTTTCAAGCTTGCCAAGCTTACTTTTTCGCCTTGTAGGTTTAGCAATTCGAAAGATGGAGCGGGCTTGTAGACTGTCATTTCTTTAATGTGCTCTTGTATCGATTTGGTAAGCTCATTTTTCAATCCAGCATTAAAGCGCTCATATCCTTTCATCGAACCATTCAAATCCGTGTAAACCTTCTTTAAATCATCCTCTACGTTGAATTGCCCTTTTGCATACAGCTTAGATAGTATATTGTACGCTTCCAATTTTCGCCCTGTTCCCATAAGCGATTTGTAATACACATTGGATAATCCGTCGGCTTGCTCAGGAGCAACTGTCATAGCTTTCTCAATTAGATCTAAAGCTTCCGCGTAAGAACCACGATTGACCAAAATACCAATGTAAGCGGACATAGAACTCGCGTATCCCATAGAAGCGAAGCGTGCTTTATTGTCTTTTTGCTCTTCCGGCAGACTGATATAATAATAAGCGTCCTCCATCGCAACTTTCAGTAATGGCGCTGCGGCAGTCGTATCTCCTGCAGCCAACAGCGTTTGACCAACAGGTAGATAGCCATTTCCTCGCCAAAAACGTTCCTGCATTTTTCCTAAATATTGGGTTGCTTTCTCTGCGTCCCCTTCTTTGGCAAACGCTCCCGCCAAGTTTGCTAATACATAATCATAGGTCAATTCTTCTCCCGAGAATTTTTTTACGGGCCACTTTTTGATTACCTCATTATAGGCCTTTTCTTTAGCCTCGCTGCCTTCCGCATTGTAGAAAACATCTGTTATAAAAGCATCCCTTGTCAAGCTTCCTTTTGGAAACTTCTTTTTAGCTATTTTGCTGACCGACTCCATCTTTTCCTCTTGAGATAACGTTCGGAGCATATTGATCGCCACGCGATATTCCTCTTCCGTTTTGTAATTCTTCACTCCACTATACACCGCATCGGCCAAAGAATCTTTTTGTACAAGCGTTCCGTTTTCTAAAATCTCCCGATTTTGTTGAAACAAATTTGGCGTATTCTGCTGCGCATAACTCCAGCTAGCTGTCAGCAAGAACGCCACTGATAAATACTTTTTCATATCCTTTTATTTAACATTTAGGTTTTCTATTAATCTTCGTATCCAGGATTTTGCGTTAGCTTCCCGTTAATCAAAATCTGTGCGTTGGGAATCGGGAACAATATATCCGTTGTTTGCCAGTTAGGTTTGATCGGCGACAGGATAGCTGTTGCTCGGTTCGTTCGCTTCAGATCCATCCAGCGATGCGCATATTCTCCGAAAAATTCATGCAATCTTTCCGTTTCAATAGCCGCCAGCATCTGCGTTTGCGTCAAATCGTTGCTAATTCCTGTAAGCCCTGCTCGAGTGCGCACGGCGTCTACATCTGCCTTTGAACCACTTAAATTGTTACGATTTGCTCTCGCTTCGGCGCGAATCAAATATTGTTCGGCCAAGCGCAAAACCACATGATACTCATTACCTGTTCCAGCAGAAACTTTGTACTTTGTGATTGCATAATATTGCGTTCCGGAAACCATTTTTGGAGCGACCCAATTTGTCTTGCGCAGATCCACATTAGGCGCAGTTTCGAAACTATTGAATACGCGCGCAGGTAAGGAATAAATCGGAGAAATTGTTGGCGCTGTAATGTAATTTGCGCCAAAAGTGGTAAAGCCAGTTAGGTTAGCTAACTGAAAAATAGTTTCTCTGCTATCGTTGATGAAGTTTGATGTCGGAGCGGGCAAGCTATATTCACTCGAAGCTAATACCTTCGAGGAGAAGGTTTCGGCTTTTTCGTAATCTCCCAAATAAAGATAAACGCGAGCGAGCAATGCACTCGCCGCATGTTTGTTTACACGCGCTCGGAAAGTGCCTTCATAAGCGGTTGCCAGTTTGTTTTCTGCATCTGTTAGATCAACGACAATTTGATTATACACTTGGTCAACGGCAGATCTTTCCAAATCGACTTCCTCAAATACGTCTAAATCACTTTTCAAATGCAATGGAACTGCTCCGTATAGATTGACGAGTTGTAAATATGCATAAGCACGCATGAATTTGGCTTCGCCGAGCAATTGATCTTTTACAGCTGGCGTAAGCGTATTCGAGCGTTCCAAACCCACCACGCTATTATTCGTGTTCTTGATAAGTTGATATAAGCTTGCCCACAAATTGTTCACGTAACTATTGGTGTTCAGCAAGCCATTATTCGCAAATTCCGCTAAGCTCGCGTCAGAACCATTATATTGTAAATCATCGGCCGACATTCCAGCATAGAAGGTAGTTGTTCCCGAAATATTACTATTTACTGTCGAAACGTATAATCCAAGGACTACACTCCTAGCAGACGCATCGGTACGGAATGCATCTTCTAGCAAAACTTGCGTTGGCGGCGCCCCTAATTCCACGAATTTTTCGCAGGATGTAGATAGCATCGACGTTGAAATAAATGCTACTGCCAGTGTATATATATTGATAATCTTTTTCATGATAGCTATTAAAATTGACAGTTAAATCCAAAAACAATCGTTCGCAACGGAGGCAGAACTTGCGCTATTGTTCCCGTTCCTAATCCCGATGGACCACCTTGCACAGTGGTTTCTGTATCTAGTACATATTTGTTTTTAGCCCAAGTAAAAAGGTTTTGTCCTTGCACAAATACACTACAATTCGACATTCTAGCTTTAGATATCCAGCTGGTTGGAAGTTGATAGGACAAGTTAACCGAGCGTAACTTGATGTAGGATGCATCTCCATACATCGCATTTGAGTTAGTATATTGATTGTAAGAATTATATATTGAAGAACCAGGATTTGCTGTTGCTCCAGGAATGTCCGACTGATCGTTTTCCGGTGTCCAACGACCTAACCAATAATCATTTTGATTGATCATCGCGCCCGGCCTCGTATTCAAAATTTTAGTTACGCCAAAGCGGTGGTTAAATTGAAAAAACACACCTAACTCAAATCCCTTGTAAGAAAACGTATTATTAAAACCTCCGTAAAAAGGCGTGCCTATATCCGCTACATAACGGTCATCCGGCGTAATCACTCCGTCGCCATTACGATCTTCGTATCTAGCTTGTCCTGTTGCTTGATCGACTCCTAAATAATTATAAAGGCGAATTAGATTAATTTGCTCGCCAACGATGTAACTGCTTGCATAAAATGATCGCTCCAAATTGGGGAATTCTAACAGTTTGTTTTGGTAGAAAGTGAAGTTGGCTGAGGTTTTCCAAGTAAATTCCGGAGTAGTAATATTAGTAGCATTTAATTCTAATTCTAATCCTGTATTTTGTATAACTGCGGGAAGGTTTGTCGCATAACTATTATACCCAACTTGTGTTGGCATAGCGGCGTTTGTAATTTGATTGCCAGATCGATTTCTAAAGTAATTTGCTGTTAGCAAAATCCGGTCTTTCAAAAAACCCAGATCCATCGCAAATTCTAACTTCTGGGTTGTTTCCCATTGAATAAACTCGTTGGGAAGCGTAACTAAATTCATTGTCGCATTTCCTAAATACGGCGTAGTTGGAGAGTACAATTGCAGATAAAGGTAATTGGATATTTGGTCGTTCCCGGTAGTACCGAAACTTCCCCGGATTTTACCAAAACTCAGGAAATCGACGTTGTTTGCTACGAAATCCTCTTTCGAGAATACCCAACCCAAACCTACTGCACCAAAATTACCGAAGCGATTTTTAGGCCCGAATCGGGATGATCCATCACGACGAAATGTACCATTAAACAAGTACTTCTCATTCCACTCGTAATTTACTTTTCCGAATAGTGCGTTGTATTTATAGTAAACCAAATTGTTGTTCGCAGTTAGCATTCCGGCGGCATTGATAGCTCCCAGCAATGCATCATTACTGTAATTTGTTCCGTTGACACTTTGCGAAGCAGATGAATTTTGTTGGAAACTTGTTCCCACTAAAGCGGTCAGTTTACCTTGCCCGATGTTCTTCACATAATCTAATGTTGGCTCAATAATCCAGTTTTGCGCTTTGGTATTCGAGAAAGAAGATACACCGAATAAATTGGTTCGCGTTGCGTTGGCGTTCGTATTGTTTACGCTGGTCGACGGTGTTTGATTATTCTGAGTCAACTGCGTAATGGTATAACCAAAGTTAGTCTTTGCGGTTAATCCCGGCAAAATCTTGTACGTTAAATTGGCATTCGAGATCAAGTTATTGGTTTTGCCAATATATTTTCGATCCAACATCGCGATGGGGTTATTCATTTGAAAAGATGATGGCAACCAAAAATACGTACCGTCTTCGTTGTAGATCGGATAGTTCGGTGGCAAATTGTAAAGCGAAGTGACATCGGATGTCGGCATGTTCGACTGATCATTGGCATAACTTACGGACAACGCAGCATTGAATTTCTTATCTGCCGAACTATGATCTAAGTTCAAGCGCGATGTAAATCGATTATTGCCACTTTCACCATAGAAAACGGTGCTTTCTTTACGGTAACCCGAATTGAAAAAGAAGCGCGTGTATTCATTTCCTCCAGAAAGGTTACCTTGGACATCTGTGATTTGGCCCGTATTACCAATCAATTTGCGTTGCCAATCCGTCGAAGCGTTTTGATCCCAAACGGTGAGATCGGGTGCATTAGCGGCAGTAGGCGTGACGCCGTCATTCGCAAAAGCTTCTCGACGTAATGATAAATAATCTTCTAAACCTAACATCGGAATAAATCGATTTACTTCCGTAATCCCGGTATTGAAATTAACGCCAACACGCGTACGTCCCGATTTTCCTTTCTTCGTGGTGATTAAAACTACACCGTTCGCGCCGCGACTACCGTAAATGGCCGTTGCATCCGCATCTTTCAACACATCAATACGTTCGATATCGGCTGGATTAATCATACCGAACGGACTCAGTCCGCCGGAAGCACCAGAAATTCCAAAGGAATTTAAGTTATCTGTTGCCGGTGCACCGCCATTAAAGTTTGTGAATGGTACACCGTCTATCACATAAAGCGGGATAGATCCGGAGGTCGTACCGCTCAAAGAAGCCTGATTTCGAATCTGAATTTGCACCGCACTCCCCGGTACACCATTATTTTGCGCGATCAAAACGCCCGCCATCCGACCGGACAATGCAGCAAGTGGGTTACCTACAGGTTGCGTTTCGATATCTTTTGCCGTAATGGAAGCCACCGAACCAGTATTTAGTCGGCGCGTGGTTGTTCCATAACCGATCACAACAACTTCCTCCAAGCTTCCTTTCTCCGGTTGTAAGCGAATTGGCTCGGAATTTCCTATCAATTGCTTCGCACTAACTTCCACATTTTGATAGCCTAAAAAAGAAAAAACTAAAGTCACGTCGGCATTCGGCACAAGCATGCCCCAAATACCGTTTGCATCTGTTGCCGTACTTGTTTGAACATTGCGGTAGTCCAATTTTCGATAATCCTTGATAAGGATCGACACGCCAGCCAATGGATCACCATTTTCATTGACCACTTGTCCACTAACGCGCGTCTGCTGATTGGCTTGCTGCTTAATAGCGATAATATCATTGTCCATCAGTTGCCACGTTAGGTTACTGCCTTGCAGCGATCGACCCAGAACTTCTTTTACCGAAAGTTGTTTGCCCACGACATTTACCGTTTTGTTCGGCAACATATTTTTGCTGAAAAACATCTTATACTTGCTATTCGCATTGATCGTATTAAAGACGTCTTCTAGTTTGCCTCCTCGAATAGAGATATCTATTTTTTCCGTTTGAGAATAGGCGAATCCCGACACATCGAGCGTGCTGAGACAGGAAAACAGCAGAGCGAGCCTCGCCGTTTTCGTCAGTTTAGGTAGTTTTATATTCATAATGTTGTTTGGGGTACTGGTATTGCTTGTTGTTGCTAGTTGATTTCTATGTGGCCGTTATCGTTTCTTTGATATTTAAAAGGCGTTACCATTTGCAGCGCCTTTAGCACATCGTCAATTTTTTCGTCGTCGAAGGTTGCTGAATAAGTCTGCCCTGCCGCTTGCTTGTTATGAATGGTGATTTTAACGCCATACATTCGCTCCAAGCGAAGCGCAATTTGCGATAGCGTTTCATCTTTGATCGTCACCCGTTTGACCATCCATTCCGTTTCCACCGCATTTCCATCTTGTTCTGAAATATGAAAAGGTTGGATATTTACCGCGACATGAACCTTTTTCTTCGCGAAGGAGTTTTGGTCGTTCTGCGGATGAGTTTCTTCATGTAAAACAAATTTCTGTTTTGGACTTAGGACAAACTTTTTGTCTTCGCTGTCCGATTTCCAGATTTCTACTTTACCTCGAACTAGGGAAGTTTCCGCATCCTTATCTTCCTTGTAATCGCGTACGTTAAACGCCGTACCAAGCACGCGAATCTCCATCCGCGGCGTGTGAATTAAGAATGGCTTTTCTAAATTTTTTGCCACATCAAAAAATGCTTCACCGATCAGTGTTACTTCCCGATTTTCTGCATCCGCAAATGATTTTGGGTAAATCAACTTACTGGATGCATTCAGCATAATTTTGGTCCCATCTTCTAAAACGATCTGCCTCATTTGTCCATTCGCTAATGTCAATTCGCTTTCCTGACGGAAACCGCCAATAGCCAAATAATATCCAAAGGAAAGAATGGCTAGCAAGGATGCAGCAGCAGCCGTAATCTGGTAAATTCTTCTAAACTTATTTGAGCGGGCGGTTCTACTTTTAATAGCTGATTCGACGATCGATAGATTTTCCTGAAGTGTCAGATCATCAACAATGTGCTTCGAGCGTTTTGCTTTATACAAGTAGAAACTGTGCATCCAGCGCATTTCTGATTCGCTTAACGTCTCGCCATTGCGGTATCGTTTGAGCAATTGCTCGATTTCTTCCTTATTCATATCAGGTAGGTGTTTCCGTCATTGCTGGCGGCTAGTTACTGATATGACGGGAAAGGCCGAGAAAGGGAGTACTAAAAAAGCAGAAAAAACAACAAAAAAGTAAAAAAGAGCAATAAAGTGAGTTTCGCGCGCAAATACCGCAACGCATTATGCACCTGTTTCTTGGCAGTATGCTCTGAAATAGCTAATTTATCTGCTATTTCTTTATAAGTTAGATGCTGTTCTTTGTTTAGTTCGAAGATTTCCTTAGTTCGTTTGGGCAAATCAGCTTTCTTTTCTTCGATGAGTGCTAAAAGTTCTCGCTCGAGCAGATAATCCTCAGTAAAACATTGACCTTGCTTACCGAAATCGATCAATTCATCCATGTATCGAGCGACAACTTTTTCATGACTAATATGATCGAGGATCTTGTTGCGAATCGCATGATACAAATATGCTAATGGTGTGGTTTGCAATTTCCATTTCCCACGCTTTGCCCATAGGCTCAGAAAGACATCTTGCAAAATATCATTGCACAATTCCGTGTCAGGAATCATTCGATATGCGTGGCGATACAATGTTCGCTTATGTCGGAGAAAAAGCTCGTCGAACGCACGGCTATCTCCCTTGTTGATCAAAACCACAAGTTCACTATCCGCCAACTCCGCCCAACGATTATTCAACTTATTCGCGCTTTCAAGTATTAAAAAACAAATAAATGTAGACAATTATTATCAAAATGATAATAATAAGTAGATACATCTTGTGTTAAAATTTGATAGTGGCTTCGACAATATCTTACTGTAGACATCAACCAATAGTTATTTTAAAACGATGTACCACCTGGCAAGTGCAATCGCATTACAATTCTCCCGTAAGCGGATTGCAAAATTTTATCTTGAGAACACTTAAATCAGCAACGATCGAAATTTGGAAGATATTCTCGATTGCTGTTTTAACATATTTTAAGTTCCAAAGCTAGATCTGACTATAGTTTGTGTTATTCATCAAAATCAATAGCTGAAAATTCTCCGCAATTCATTTCGTTTCCTGAATAATAAATGAATCAGCTATCTATATAACGTATTTTTTAACAGCCACTTGGAACAGCATCGTGTGTTTGTTTAAAAATTCAATCCTTTGTTAAAACTCGTTTAAAATACTTATTAAAGGAAATTTCCGACAATAAAAATGAAGAATTTTTTATTGTCGGAATTCAACTACAATATCGAAATGTCCGAAAAAATATTCCCTTGCTGGCATTCTTTTTGGGCAAGGGGTAGCATTCTACTGGCATCTTCTACTGCGCTAGAAAATGGCATCAAAGTATCTAAACTTTGAGCCGGATGTCAAAACTTTCGAATGACTTGATTAGGTTCTTTGACCATTCGATACTCTATTGAAAAGCAACTATGTCTATTAATATAATGCTCGCAGTAGCTTTGCTACTTATAATTTATTTGGGTTTTTTCTTAGTAAAGAAGCTACGAAATCTTAAAGTAAAAAAAACATTTAAACTTCTTTTATCGATTTTATTATTGCACGCCAGCAGCTTGCTCAGCCTCTATCTTTTTAATCCTATAGGGATCTATTTTGTTGCACCTCTTTTATTAACTCTTCTTTACAGTCCGTGCTACTACCTGATTTTCAGGATGAGTATGAATATGTCTATTAATTGGAAACATGCAATAAACTTTGTCCCATTTGTATTGGCGTTAGCTAGTTATGTAGGACTACTAGTTATCCCCGAGTGGCGATACAAATATGCAGACAGTTACACCTTCGTTATTCAGGTAATTGGCTTAGAACTATATTTTACCCACTTCCTTTTGATTGCTATTAAACTTTATGACAATGCATTGCGACCAGCAGTAATGTTGCGGATTAAAAGTTTTACCATTTTATTTCCCGCATCCTCTTTAATACTTCTTTTTGTCTTTATAAGCTATTCACATGACAACATGACGTCCGTAAATGCACAATATCTTTATTCGATCATTTACATATTTATTCTATTCACGACCACATCTGCATTAGTCCTAAAGCTCAAAATCTCCACAGCAAGATCTATATCGTTAAGTACAATTGCTGTTAATAACGCGAAAAAAAATTCCGAAGAAATACTGCTCAACCCACATTCTCATTACAAGTTTAGCAACGACCAATATCAGAAATACCACTTGGAGTTGAAGGACTTTATAGACAAACAACTTTATCTGGATCCAGATATGAATGCCGATCGATTAATCAAATTGCTAAACATACCGCGCTATCATGTTTCCGCAATTATTAAGGAGATATATGACGAAAGCGTAAATGGTTTTATCAATGTGCAACGAATCACTTTTGCTGCTGATGAACTTAAACAAGATGACTTTAACTATACGATCGATGGACTGAGCGCCGTGTCGGGGTTCAAATCCCGATCTTCATTTTACCGAAATTTCTTTTCAATATACGCTTGTTCACCGCATGAATTTCGCAAGCAATATCTCAAAAATCATCAATTGGTTTAGATAAACGAACAATAAAAGCATACGAAAAACAAAAGCACAAAAAGCTGTATTTCAACATTTTAAACTTTCGTTTCACGGAAAAATCAAATGTATCAAATTGCTTGGCTAGGATTTAAGGTTGAAAACAAGACACATTATTATTTCCAATGTATGAGTTTTGGGAATTCAAAAATTAATACAATATGAACACAGATTATTACATGTACTACATGAGTTACTTATACTCGATGTACAATGGATACCCTTTCGTTTTTAGAATGACTTTGGTGATGGTCATTTTTCTTTCTGCCTTAGTCATTTTTGGTATCATTCGATTACTTAGGATTGGATATCGCATTTACCGTTACGAAAAACGGTATGAGCGCATGGAAACGCGCTATAAGGAGAAGTTTCATTATATCATCACGCAAGAAAAAACATACTCGGTAGCAGCCGTGCAACAACTACTTGATTTTACAGCTAACAAGTCAGAAAATTGGCAGCGGGAGATCATTACGGACGTGCTCATTGCAGTTAGAGAACAGATCAAGGATGATGATAGCCTGAACTTTACCAACTATCGTCATTGTTTAGAAGTGTTTGGTTTAGCTCAATTTTGGGAGAAAAGGATCAAAGCGGGCGACAGCATCAAGCGCAAAGTAGCTTTGCAAAAAATGGCTTCATTAGATGCCGGTTTAAACGTTGGTCTATTATCTAAATCGATTTACCATAGTGACAAGCATCTGAGAAAAGCGGCGCGGAGCATCTATACCGACCAGGAGGATTATCATCCTTTTCGGTTTATGGAGGAAAACTTCGACGAGTCGTTTGATCAGCTCGATAAGGTAAGATTGCACGCATCTTTAGTCAAACGTTCAAAAGAAGGCGGTTTACCAAATTTGCTAAGATGGATTACAACATCGAAAAACAATAAATATATCGCATTCATCATTCGCGAGATCGGCTTCTTCAATCAGCAAGAATGTGCGCCAAATTTAGTTCGCTTGCTCGATGTACACGAAAACCGAAAAGTGCGTGCTCAAATCGTTTACACACTTGGAACACTCGGTTATGACGCCGCTGTACCTACTTTAATGGTTCGCTACGTCTTGGAATCCAATAGAGTTCGGCAGGCAATCATCGAAACACTTGGAATCATCAAAAGTGATAACTCGCTTCAGTTCCTGCTGGAAAGTTATGAGAACACCGAGGACAACTATTTCAAAATCACGATCGTTCGCGCTATTAAGCAATATGGAGAGGAAGGCAAGCAAGCCCTAAACCGCTTAAGCGCAGAAGGCGGAGTCGAAGAAGAGACGATTATCAATCAGGTATTCGCTGAAAATTCATTGTTAACTTTTTAAAATTGTTATGACGTATTTCTTTCAATACCTAATTTATTTCTACGCCACCGGGCTGGTATTATTTTACTTGCTCTTGATGGTAATGAGCTACATCAATACCGTGCGTTACAGACACCGATATGCCCAGCATGAGGAAGATTATTTGAAAAAATTTCCACAAGAAGCGCCTGGTATATCTATTGTAGCACCTGCTTATAATGAGGAAGTTATTATCGAAGATAGTGTTCGTTCGTTGCTTAATCTTGACTATCCCAAGTTTGAGGTTGTTATTGTCAACGATGGTAGTAAGGACAAGACGCTGGATTTGATGATCGAGAAATTTGAGCTTAAAGAAGTGCCTTACTATTACGTGTACAAAGTGTACTGTAAGAATGTGAAGCGTATTTTAAAATCGACGAATCCAGAATTTAGCAAACTGGTTGTTGTTGACAAGGAAAACGGAGGTACGAAGGCCGACGCGATGAACGCTGGAGTAAATGTTGCGGCTTACGATTATTTTATCAATACCGATATTGATTGTATCCTCGCTCCTGATACCTTGACTAAAGTAATTTTACCAGTATTGAGTTCGGAAGAGCATGTAATCGCCGTTGGCGCGACGATGCGGATGGTGAACGGCTGTGAAATCAAGAACGGAAAGATCGAGCGCGTTCGCCCGCCATCGGACTTCATTCCATTGTTTCAGGAAGTAGAATATCTACGTTCATATCTAGTTGCAAAAATGGGCTTATCCTTGGCTAACGTTATCCCAAATGTATCTGGCGGATTTGGACTATTTGATAAAAATGTAGTTATCAATAGCGGTGGATTTGACTCGGCTTCTCATGCAGAAGATATGGACATGACGGTCAGAATGATTGCCTATATGCGCGAGAATAAACGCAAGTACCGCATTGTTCAGTGCCCATATACCTGTTGCTGGACAGAAGGACCTCCGAGCTTACGCGTGCTTAACCGTCAAAGAACTCGATGGGGTCGCGGTATGCTACAATTCATCATTGATCATAGAAAGTTCCTTTTCAATCCGAAATACGGTCGCTTAGGATTCGTCGTGATGCCATACATCTTGCTATTCGAATTTTTAGCACCTATTATCGAGATTTGTGGTTTAGTATTTCTCCTTTCATTGGTTATTACCGATAAAGTCAATTACGACACATTTTGGTTGATGTTATCATACGCCTACCTCGTAGGATTATCCGTGTCGATCTTAACAGTTTCCGTCGATCTCTTGCTGAAGAAATGGTACAAAAACTTTTCTGAATATGCGAAAATCGTTTTCGTATCAGCATTCGAAGCTGTATTGTATCATCCGTTAGTTGTGGTATTTACACTTCGTGGATACATCCAATATATCGTCAAAAAAGATTTCAAGTGGGGAAAAATGACCCGAAAAGGTTTCTCCCCTAACAGTAAAGCAAAAACCATATAATATGCGCTACAAACATACCTGTGCTCTGCTTTTCGGAGCACTAATATTTGCCATTAGTGTACCCGAAAAATTGGTAGCACAAAATACAACACCTGCCGAAGAGCACATCAAAACAGTACTCTCTATTAATAAATTGTATCAAAATAATAAATGGGACGAGGGTAAAGCAAAAGCACAACAACAGTTGGAAAAAAATCCAAATGACTCCGATATGCGTATGTTAATAGGTAAGTACTATTTACATCGTCGTGATTATAATAAAGCAAGGTACGAATTGGTAAAATCTTTGGCTGATGCCCCAAATAATGTGGAAACAAAACAAATGTTGATTACGGTGGAAACGCAAACCAAACGTTATTCTAGCGCGATCTGCTATATCAATGAACTTTTAGAAGCAAATCCTTATGGTAAGGATTTATGGAGGAGAAAGATTGAGCTTTATCGCGGTCTCGACAATCAAGTGGAGGCGGATAGATTATTGAAACGTATGGCACAAATCTATCCAGAAGACGAACAGATACAAAAGGATTTGGCTTATGCTGCTACACAGCAAGCGCAATCGCTATACAAACAAGGAAAATTGGATGCATCCATCGAATTGTCAAAGGCATCTATTGAGGAGCAACCAAAACACCCAGATTCTTATCTATCATTAATCGATAGCTATATTAAGGCGGGTGATTATGGAAATGCATTAACCGTTACCGAACGAGGAATCAATACTTTCCCAGCAAATTCTGCTTTCGCGCAGAAAAAAATTGCTATTCTAGAACACCAGCAGCGCTATCCGGAAATTCTTAAATACTTGGACGAACAATCCAAAGGTAGAAATTCGGCATGGAAAAGCCAATACAATTACATTTTACTTGATGCTGCCAGACAGGCCCGCAACAATGAACCTACCACATTGTACGGCAAAATCCTGCAAACATCTCCGGGCAACAAAGAAGCCTATTCGATTGTCTTTAACGATTTAATCGCTAAGCAACAATATGAGGAAGCGCTGCAAATATTGTTGCGGCACAGGCGCTCTGCTGGAAACCGTAAGGAATTGGAGCTTCAAGAACTGATGCTGTACAAGCGGATGGATAATCAGGGAAAGGTGAATACATTGACCGAAACGCTTGCCGCAAAATACCCAAATGATAGCGACCTAAGGGAGTCTATGCTAGCAATTCAGTTGCAACGTGCAAAAAATGATATGCAGGATGGGCAATATTCGGGTGCAATAGCGCATTGGAAAGAAATCTTGAAAAATAGCAGCGATAAAGAGAGCTACCGCGTTGCTAGACAGGGTCTGTATAACGCTTACGTAAGTGACAACCGCTTAGCACAAGCGATATCAACACTGGATGAAATGCTTTTAGACGACCCCAACAATCCGGATTTAGAAGTGAAGAAAGCGGATTTGTATGCAAAGCTGGGTAACAACGAACAAGCTGTTGCGTCCTACCAAAAGGCCCTAAAAAATGTTCCAAGCGAAGATCGCGATCGGTATGTAAGCGGATTCGGAGAACTGATGACAGTTATTATAAAAAATCAAAATGATAACTACGAGTTAGACGAAGCAAAAGAGAGTTTGAAAAGCTGGTTAGAAATAGATCCGAAAAATAAGCTAGCCTTACTTTATTTGATCAATAACCACTACCAAAGAAAAGATTATATGGCGATGCTGGATATAGCGAAAGAAGCTCAATCCTATCATCCTAATGATATCAATTTTCAGATGAAACTTGCAGAAGCTTTGGGACAAGACCCTGCTCAGCGGGCAGATGTCTGGAAATTGCTGCATCAGAATCTTCAGCAGCGTCCTTATCATCTTCCGTTGCAAAATACTTTTGTGGGCATTACAGAAACCTATGCGCAAGATTTAATCGACAATAAAGAGCACTCATTAGCACTGGAGCACCTAGACACTACGCTACATTATGATCCTAAAAATAAGGAACTACTTTACCTGAAAGGATTGGCATACGAAGGCCTTAAACAATACGATTCTGCTTACGTTTATCAGCAGTTCTATGAGCCTAGTCCTTTGGAGGTTAATGATTTCAAGCAACACCTTACCTATTTGAGTCAACGATCTTACCAAAACGTTTTTGGCATTTCACACCTAAGAGCACGTTTTGGGGAAGATTATACCGTGACGTCCATCTCCTCTGCGGAATATACACGGATCGGTAAGAAAGGAATTTATGCTGCGCGGGTAAATTATGCGGGTCGCGAACAAGGCAAAGGCATTCAGGGACAGGTGGAATGGACGAAACCATGGACAGAAAAATTCTCCACTAAATTTGATGTCGGATTATCCAACAATTTCTTCGCTAAAACGATGGTAAATGCCGCAGCATTCTATCAATGGAAACCAACTTGGGAAGGTGAACTGGGAATTGGACATCGATATTTCTTTTCGGGTGACCACCTATACAATCTCAATATTGGAGCAACTAAAGAACTCGAAGACTTTCGGTTATCTGCCAAACTGAGCAACTTTGCTTTGAACAGCAATTACCTATACAGTGTGTTTTTCCGAGGACAATATTTCATGAACAACCCTAAAAATTACTTGATGGTGTTGAGTAGCGTAGGTAACTCGCCTGATGTCGATCTGATAGATTACCAGTTAACCAACAGTTTTAACGTGTTTAATACCATGGTGGGCGCGGGTATTGGCCGCTCTTTGACCCGTAACGTGCACGCGTCCATTATCGGTAGCTGGTACAATTTCCGCCGAGACACCGAGGTTTCAGAAAATGCTTTCAGAAATTTATACAATGCTTACTTCCAGGTTAATGTTTCATTTTAAGCGAAGGTCAAAAGATAATATGATGAATATAAATCGATTTAAATTGGGTTACATGATAGCCAGCATTGTATTGCTGGCGTCGTGTATGAATATTGCGGAGAAGAAAACTACCGCACAAATCATGGATAATGATCGCCATTATTTCCCAATTCTTGCGGGACAAAAAAAGCAGATCTCTTTCCAGATAAAGAACACAGGTGAGAACCCGCTATTGGTAACGGATATCATTCCTAGTTGCGGATGTTTAGAAATTAATGGCGGCGATAAACTCTTTAGCATTCCGCCGGGAAAAGAACGCGCACTATCATTAACTTACAACAGCGCAAAAAATATTGGATATGTGAAGCACTATATTACATTATATGGTAATTTTGCAAAGGAGAGTGAGGAACTCATATTTGATATCCATGTAGTGCCAGATAACCACTATACGAAAGATTACGAAGAATTGTATCAGGCCCAAGCCAAAAAAACAAGTGGGGTACGCCGATTGGTAGATGGGGATGATAACGACAGAGGTTACTACGTGGACAATAATGAGCTTGCTGATCCCTGATGATACGCTAACTCAATAACTATTTCCATGCAATTACCTGTTTACGATTCAAGAAAAGTTTTTTATGCACTAGACAAAATAGAGCGAGACTTAGATCAACTAATTGCCACCCAATGTCCGGATGCTCCGCTAATATTGGAAGAAGGTTTGGATGTCGCCATGAATAGATTTCTTTCAAGGTATAACTTTGAAGGGAATGAGGTAAGCTTACTCACTACGCAATATGCATTGATGCGCTTGCGTAGTGAGTTGACAAAAGCAAAAGACGTTGTGGTAGAGATTAACGACTTGCAAGCGCTGCAAGACTTTGAGTCATCAAAAAGAGGAAAGCTGTATTTCGCACTGAAAAAAACATCATTAAAACCTGTTCACCCATATATAACTGCGTCAGTAGGTTTGATTTTTCTATTATGCATCGTGTATTTATCTATACTCGTGCTAAGATCCAATTAACGCGCCTTATTAGTTGGCGCGAGATTGAAAACGAAATACTGATATTTCTTTCTACTTCTCTAAGCTAGAGCATCTTATCATAATGATTAGATATGAATAAATGCATAGCACTCCTACTATTCTTTATTGGGAGTATAAACGCCGCCTCTGCAAAGTACGATAGTTTTAATATCGACTCGGAACTGGCTTTTGCCGAAATATCGACATCCTCCCGTGGCCTCGACCGCGCCGACCAACTCGTTTCAAATGTCGAGAATGATGAAGAGAAAATTCAGGACCATTTACTTTTGGCGGAGAAGCATAAAATTACAGGAGCAATTGATAGCTCCATCTTTTACGCGGAAAGAGCTACGGAAATAGCAAAATCCATTTTTCATATCTCATGGCAAGCTTATAGCGACCTATTTTTGGCAAGCACTTACCGTGAACTTGGCCTGCATTCATTCGCGTCAAAACACTTAAAAAACGCAGAAAAGCTAAACGAACACCAAAAGGAAGATCCGGAATACCACTTTTTAAAAACGCGTATTACTCAAGAAAAAATAGCGCATGCGTTTAGTCAAAACCGCTATGACGCTGGAATGAAGTTCTTCGAAGATTGTTTACGGCAGTGCGCTCTGGTACCTGCGTCCGATAAACGCAGTAGAGCGTTAGCTGCAAAGAATGACTATTTGCTGGGCAATTATTATCTCCATCTTGGCAATCTGCTTGAAGCCGATTCTACATTCTCCTCGGCACTAAAGCTGTTAGGTGAAAACAACGATAACCTTAAACCTTATTTATATGTTGCTCGCGCGAAAGTAGCTCTAGATGATCAACAACTCGATAGCGCGCAACATCAACTCCTACTAGCAGAGCCTTACTTGAAAAAATTTGGCGCTAATGGCTTAAAAAGTTCTTACCTAGATGCCTATGCATCGTATTATTGGCAAAAAAATGAATTTAGAAAAGCTCGCTTATATGAACGCGAGTTGGGATTGGTTAAAGAAACCATGACAGAACATGCAACTTATGTTTATGATGAATTGTTCTATAAATTGGATAAATCTACAGATTCACTATCTAGTCAAAATCAAGTTATTCTCATCGTAAATCTAACGCTAGTTGCAGTAATTTTAATATTGTTCCTTCAGCTGTTCATTTTTCGAAAGAAGGAAAATACACATACGACTAAGTCAATTAAATCAGAACACCCTTTTGAGGCAGAGTACTTGCGCTCATCAGAGGTTTTAAGAGCAAAGGCAATCCTCTCTTCCAATAGCAACAATAGAGACAACCCCTCTAGCGCAGCACATACTACTTCAGATCCCGTTACCAACCTTGATGCTCAAACAACAAACGCTATGCTAACGCCCATCAAAGAGGTTCAAAGGGTTGAGCATTCGGAAAAATCTGAGTTACCCATATCGGAAGAAACAGAAAATCGCCTGTTAGATTTACTTGAGGCGCAAGAAGAAAAACATTTTTACCTCAGAAAGAACATGACGCGTGCCGATATAGCTGGTGTTTTAGGAACCAATCAGCGCTACATATCCTACATTATTCGTAAGCATCGTGGCATGGACTATTATACATATTTACAGAGCTGTCGAATAAATTATATCTTGAAGAAGTTCAAGCAGGAGCCGCAGCTATTGGATTACAAGATGACAAAGCTGGCTAGTTTAGCAGGGTTTTCGGACAATAGTAAGTTCAGCACAGCTTTCAAAGCGATCACCGGAACGACTCCATCCGCTTACGTGCAGTCGATCAAGTTAAAATTATCATCTACACTTCCGAACTGAAAAGCTAAATAGCTTTTTCGAAACCTTTTAACTGATGAAGTTTTAATGGATCGGTAAATAAAAAAAGCTTGCATAATATGCAAGCTTTTTCAGTAGCCCGTAGGGGAATCGAACCCCTGTTTCCAGAATGAAAATCTGGCGTCCTAACCCCTAGACGAACGGGCCATGCCGTTTTGGTGATGCAAATATAAGGGCTTTCTAGAATTTGCCAAAATATTTTTTACATCAAAAAAGCAACTCGCTAATAGTGAGAATATTCTATTTAAATTATATCAAATCCGATGTCGGTACGGAAGTATTTTCCTTCATAGAACACCCGGCCAGCGTCCGCAGTTGCTTGCTGCAATGCCGAAAACAAATCGTCTTGCAAAGTCGTTACCGCAATTACGCGTCCGCCCGCAGTAACAACTTGTCCGTCATCCGAAAGCTTCGTACCTGCATGGAAAACAATCGATTCTTTTACATTTTCGATGTTGCTAATGACCTTTCCAGATTCGTAATCGCCCGGATATCCACCGGAAACCATCATTACAGTTACCGCTGTTTTTGGACTTACCGAAAAAGATCTTTCCGAAAGGTTGCCTTCGGCAACTCCTTCAAACAAATCCAACAAATCCGACTCTATCCGCGGAAGCACAGATTCCGTTTCTGGATCACCTAAGCGCACGTTGTATTCAATCACATAAGGATCGCCACCAACATTCATCAATCCGATGAAAATAAATCCTTTGTAAGGAATACCATCTTTTTTCAAACCATTGATCGTTGGTTTGATCACACGTTCATCCACTTTACTAAGAAAAGCTTCGTCAGCAAATGGTACTGGAGAAATGGAACCCATTCCGCCTGTATTCAACCCGGTATCACCTTCGCCAATGCGTTTATAATCTTTCGCAGCCGGCAATACTTTGTACGATTCACCATCCGTCAATACGAACACAGATAATTCTATCCCGCTCAAAAACTCTTCAATAACGACGACATTGCTCGCATCGCCAAACTTCGCGTCTGCTAACATGGCTGTCAATTCTTCTTTAGCGCTCGATAATGTTTCGCAGATCAGCACACCTTTCCCGGCAGCCAATCCATCTGCTTTTAGTACAATCGGTAGTGACTGATATTCTAAATACGTCAAACCATCTGCTAAGCTTGCTTTATCGAAAGATTTTGAAGCGGCAGTTGGAACGCCATGGCGCGCCATAAACTGCTTAGAGAAATCTTTCGAACCTTCTAATTGTGCGCCTTCTCTCTGCGGCCCAATTACGGGAATATGCTTTAGATCTTCTCTAGAAAGAAAATAATCATGAATACCTTTTACTAACGGCTCTTCCGGACCAACAATAACCATATCTATCTCATTTTCCAAAGAAAATGCAGCGATTCCTTCAAAATCAGTGACTTTCAACGGAACATTTTGACCGTATTGAATCGTTCCCGCATTTCCGGGAGCAATAAATAGTTGATTTAGCTTAGCGCTTTGGGAGATTTTATATGCAAGGGCAGATTCACGACCACCCGATCCAACGATTAGAATATTCATCTAACAAAGATAGTCAACTAGCAGATAGTATCTAAATCCTTTCATATAATAGTTTTAACAAACTACCTGAAAAATAACTATCTTATCCAGTGAGGAAACTTCTAAGCCATACGAAGACCTATAAACTATAGCATGAGGTATTTATATATTTCTGTCATCATACTATTAACTGTAGGACATTCATCGCTTTGTTCAAAGGACTTTCCGAATTGACAGCCAAATTTTTACCCGTTAAATAAGCTATACTGAATGTATAGCTAGCAATTACCGTAGTATCCTTTTCTTTTAGGTCTTCCTGCTGAGCGTGTTTCCTAATAACCAAGCCAACAATACTTACGCTTTTTTAATATAGTTCCCAGCAAGTCGTGCAAAGCACATATTTCTATTTTGATCAAATAAATAATCAATTAAAAACAAACAACTTAAGCGTTTTCCTACTTCTTACTATGAACTTATACATAAGATGGCATGGCAACGAAAGTAGAAACAGCAGATAGAGGATTAAAGAAAGAGGATAAAGATAACACCTACAAAGAATTGACCTCTGTCGTTAGAAAGAATAAAGAAAAGAAACAAGATAAAGACGCGGAAGCTGGAGTTGATTCGGCTGAAGAGCAATTGAATGATATGCCGAACGATCCCAACGAGAAGATTCCGAAGAAAAAGGAATAACTCAACCCGTCAGAACTAATTTTAGCGCTACGGTAAGCTGGAAAATTAGCTTTCGACAATCATAAAATAGTTTTGTAGCTGCTATTTAAAACTCGGTATTATCTCATCGTTTATTAACTCATTAAGACGACTTACTATGGAAGAATCACCAAATAACCCAGCCGAAAAACACCCAAAACCACCATTTCCGAAACAAGATCAAAATGCCCCCGGCGTAGAAGGAAAGCTGATTCCGCAAGCTGATCATGGCGAAGAGTCATATAAAGGAAGCGGCAAGCTAACTGGAAAAAGGGCAATTATTACGGGCGGAGATTCCGGCATCGGTCGTGCTGTAGCCATAGCATTTGCGCGGGAAGGCGCGGATGTTTTGATTAGCTATCTAGACGATTCCGAAGACCAAGACGCTAATTTAACTGCGTCTTATGTGGAGCAAGCAGGAAAGAAAGCGATATTAATAAAGGGGGATATCCAAGATGAAGAACATTGCAAATTTATTGTGGAAACTGCCGTAAAAGAATTTGGAGGATTGGATATTTTGGTCAATAACGCGGCCTTTCAAATGGGGAGAGAATCAATGGACGAGATATCATCGGAGGAATGGGATCGCACATTTAGGACGAATATAACAGCGATGTTTTATCTATGCAAAGCGGCAGAACCTCATTTAAAACCCGGGAGCAGCATTATTAATACCACTTCGGTAAATGCCTATTCGCCTAATGAAATGCTTCTACCTTACGCAGCAACGAAAGGTGCTATTCAAAACTTCACTGCTAATCTGAGTCAAATATTGTTAGAAGATGGAAAGGGAATCCGGGTAAATGCTGTTGCGCCAGGTCCAATTTGGACACCATTAATCCCGTCTACACTACCTGAACATGAGGAGTTTGGAAAAAACACGCCAATGAAGCGAGCTGGACAACCTTCGGAAGTAGCACCCGCATTTGTATTCTTGGCCTCAGAAGATGCCAGCTATATTGCAGGAGCCACTATTCCCGTCGCTGGCGGTCGTATTACAATTTGATCGAAATATCATGGCAAAATATTCAAAGAAGGCAAGCGAAAAGGTTGAGCAAGCGATGCATGAGAAAAAACGAGGAACATTAAAAACTGGATCAGGCAAGAAGGTAACTTCGGATAAACAAGCTATTGCCATCGGACTTTCGCAAGCGAAAAAGGAAGGTGCGAAGGTACCTAAGAAGGACAATAATTAAATGCCAGTAATCTTAGTCGAATTGATTTTCAAATCCGCCGTTATTATGAATGTAAGATGCAGTGAACCCAATCGGAACGCCATAATGCTGGGTGGTAATATTTTGTCCGACAAAATCCTTTGCTACTTTCAAAGGGTTTTCAGAGTCAACAGCCAACTCTTCGCCCGTTAAATTGGCTATGCTGAATTTGCAGTTAGCAATTACTGCGGCATCTTCTTCTGTTATGTCTTTCTGCTGAGCTAGTTTAGTAATTGCAGGCCGAACGATACTTACGTCCAATTCTGATTCCACCAAAGCAAATATCCGCCGCCCAAAAGACAAGGTATTTACGTAGATCAAACTTTCCATGTTTTCAATCTCCCGCTCATCCTTGTTGAATTTAAACTTTCCACTATAAGGCACATCCATAACCAGATTAAAAGAAGTTTTTCGCATATCCACTGCCAATAATGTTTTTGGTTGCTTCTGATTTGCTTTAATACCAAACCAGCCGTCTTTATCTACGTTTGCCCAAAATAGCGATCTATGGCAATGTAATCTTCGAGCTCCGCTACGTTGAAAGTGAATCCGAGGTTTTGTTCAAAAGGCTTATTACCCACGCTATCCAACTTGGCTTTCACGATTTTATCTAAATTCGCCCGGCCTACCTGAACTTTAAAGGATTTTATTAGAATTCCTAAAAAACTTACGGCGATTTCGTCATCAATGATATTAAAGATTTCGTGAGCTGGTTCATTAAATCGTTTTGCATCAATTACTGCTCCTAGGTAGATTTCCTCGGGAGCTTTCACGAAAAAATTTTGTGATCGTTGTTTTAATTGTGAGAAACAATGAACGGGAACCGAAACGATAAAAAATAGGATTACGGCATATATAAAACTTCCCGCTGTTTGGCGTGATGGCATAAGGATGACTAGTTAGTGATTTTATAGTCGCAATATTAGGAATATTTTATTGGACAGCAAAATAATCCCTTCTGTTTGGGTTTTCCTTTTACATTTACAACCGAAATACAGACAAGGATACTCAGGAAACCGCTACCTTTGCCGTTAGTAAAAAGAATAACGGATGAATAAGCTAAAACGCCTTTATTGTCTAATACCAGTCTTCATTTTATCGCTGAGTGTAGGATTTGCACAAAGCGAATTATCTAAGGAAACTGAAATGCAAAATCAAATCGTAATCGGCGAAATACATAAGCTTTCGTCCACGTTTTTAAATGAAGAAAGAACTGTTTTCGTTCACCTACCTGTTTCCTATCAAAATGAAACAGCAAAACAAACAAGCTATCCAGTCGTGTATCTGTTGGATGCAGAATACAACTTCAACAGCTTCTCAACCATGCTCGATCATTTAGCAGGACCACTGTATGGAAAAGTACCAGAAATGATTGTGGTCAGCATTAAAAACACCGACCGTACCCGCGATCTCACGCCGACAAACTTTTTGATGCAACATCCAAAAGATTCTAGCAAGTTTGTGTTCGAAACCAGCGGCGGTGCGGATCGCTTTTTGCAATTCATTCAGGAGGAACTGAAACCATACATTAACAATAACTTCCGAACAAAAAATTATGAAATTTTGGTAGGGCATTCACTCGGTGGATTATTTACTATTCATACTTTATTGCATCATTCAGATTATTTTGAGGCGTACGTTGCGCAAGATCCAAGTTTGTGGTGGGACAATAATTTCATGATCAACAAAACCAAAAATGCCTTACTTGCCGACCGAAATTTACTGAAAGATAAAAAGTTATTTGTTTCTCAGGCTACTGCCGAAAAACCAAAGGAAAAGGCTGTTTATGATATGTGGCAACCGATTCAAGATTTCAAAGCGATCTTAGAGGAGCTAAAATCACCTCATTTCCGACATCAATTGTATAAAAATGAAACGCATGGCACTATTTCGTTAGTTGGAAATTACGATGCTATGCGATGGCTGTTTGAAGAAAACAAACCAGCAGAAAATTAGCGAAATAACGCGAATACGATTCACACATTCTTGGTGCATTAACATATTGATGGGCTGACGATATTTTCGTAGCTTGCGGATAAATAGTTCGCCAATTATTATGTTAAAGTATTTGCACACCATTGCCGTGTTCTTTTGGGTTGGATTTGCCTGCGCCCAAAGCATCGAAGAACGGTTAGAAAAATCATCTCAACATGCTGCAGCAAATCAACAAGAAAAGATTTACGTGCAGACCGACCGCAACAATTACACAGCGGGAGAGACCGTTTGGTACAAAACCTACAATACCATTGGCATTAACAATTTTCTATCAACGCTTAGCGGAATAAATTACATCGAGCTCATCGATCCGAAAAACCGAATTGTTATGGATCAACGTATCCAGTTGGGCTATGGATTGGGATCAGGAAATTTGGTGTTGGCGGATACCCTAATCGAAGGAACTTATCGTTTGCGCGCTTATACGAACTGGATGCGGAACGATTCTACGGACTATTTCTACGAGAAACCTTTGGTCATTACGAATGGACGGACGGATAATATATTGACGAAAACCGATCTAATAACCAACGAAAAAGGATCGTTTGTGGCGATCCAACTTGAAACTGTACAAGGAAATGCAGTTCCCAAAACATCGGTTCGATTCGAAGTGAGCGACGGCGGAGAAATTGTCCAAAAAGGAAGTGAACGCACCGATGAAACAGGCTTACTATTGGTAAAAGTGACGGAGAAAAATCAAGGAAAGGACCTCATCTTAACCTTTACGAGCCCAGACAAAAGACCCGTTACAAAGGTTATTCATACCGCAGCGATCAAGCCGAAAATTGTTGTACAGATTTTGCCGGAAGGTGGATATATTTTGGCTGGCGAACTGAACAATATCGGTTTTAAAGCACTGGGGTCGAATGGGCTTGGTGCGATAACAACGCTAGAAATCTTAAATGCAAAGCAGGAAGTGGTCGGTTCTGCAAAAACCAATCACCTCGGCATGGGAAGCACATCATTTTTCCCTCTAGCCAACGAAAACTATGAATTTCGCGCCACGTCGGACGATGGCCAAGCGGAAATCGTAGAAGTTCCCGTCATTCATGCTCAAGGGTTATCTTTAATCACGAACAATAATAATGCGGATAAGCTATTTGTTCAGGTAAATCTTTCGGAAGATCGCATGAGCGACAAGCCAATATTTGTCGTGCTTCATCATCTCGGAAATCCGTTTTATGCCTCCAAACAAAGTGCCGCACGCAAGAACCTTGTTTTCAGCATTCCAAAAGAAAATATTCCTTCCGGAATTTCCACCATCACCGTGTTGGATGAATCGATGAAACCGTTGCTTGAACGTCCGATATACATCGAACACGTGCAAGATTTGTTATCACTGAATACAACTGCTAATCAAAACTCGTACGGACTGCGCGAAAAGGTGGACGTCAGCCTTTTGGTAGGAAATGAAAAAGATAGCACACGCCAATCTGCGCTTTCGGCATCCGTCATAAATCTCTCTAAACTACGTGATACTGCAGATTACCAATCCAATATATTAAGCGCGCTGTTGGTGGAGAGCGATTTACAAGGTTTTATTGAACAACCAGGATACTATTTTTCGGCTGGCGATCGCGTTGTGAAATTAGCCGATTTAGACAAACTTCTCCTTACCCAAGGTTGGAGAAAATACGATTGGAATCAGAGCGATGATCAAAATAGAGAAAAACTATTTGAGGCGGAGCAAGGTTTGAGCATAAAAGGCTATACCAAAAAGATCGGACGAAAGGCCGCGGCGCCGCTATCGGAAGTACAATTGATTTCAACCGATGACTTTACCAGCTTTTTGGATACCATCAGTTCCGAAGATGGTTATTTCGAGTTCAAAGATTTGCTTTTCGCGGATAGCGCCAAGTTTATGATATCTGCCAAAAATCAAAAAGGGAAGAACAACATTGACATCACCTTGGAAGAATTTATACCGCCTGCGATTCATTCCGCCTACGGAACCCAAAATGACCTAAACACATTATATTTAGATGAACTTATCGCTTCTAAACGCTTCTTTAATCAATTGGAGCAAAAGGGTTTGATGTCGAAAACCATTGATATCGACGAGGTTGTTGTCACCCGAAAACAACAGAAAGTGCCGGAATATTCGAGAAACTTAAACGGTCCCGGAAATGCCGATCAAAGCTTGACTTGGGAAGAATTAGAAAAATTTAGCACGCTGGATATGGCTTTAAACGGTCGCTTTGCAGGCGTTTACTTTCAAGGCGGAATACCGTATAACACAAGAAGCCGTGCGCCGATGCAAATTGTTTGGGACGGCATGTATGTGGAGGGCGATATGTTGTCGTCCATCTCGGTGCAGGATGTTGCCAGCATAGAAATTCTGCGAAACGTAAATTATACCGCCGTTTACGGCCAGTTTGGATCAAATGGTTTGATAATCATTACCTCAAAAAGAGGATCAGAAGGAAGAATGAACTATATTCCGAAAGGAATTCTTTCATTGACCGCAAAAGGGCTTTCTGCACCAAAAACTTTCTACAAACCAACTTACGAAGCGCCTGTTGACGAAGGTTTCTCCAACGATTTACGTACCACAATTCATTGGGAACCGTTTCTAGCCAGCGATGAAAACGGAAAAGCTTCTTTCGATTTTTTTACTTCGGATGAGTCTGGAAGATACCGCGTAATTATTGAAGGAATTGATTTGAATGGCCGTATTGGTCGACAAATTCTCGATTTTAACGTTCGTTAGCATAAAATTTTCTAAGAAATTTTCCGTTTGGGTTGATTGTTGTAGCGAACTAGCATTATAAACTTTTCATCATGAGCGAATTTTTAAAGACACATCACGACGACCACCTGTTGCATATTATCCTCCACCGAGGCAAAAGCAATGCAATGCATCTGGAAATGTTGCAGGAAATAGCGCAAACATTTAGCGAAGCTGCCAACGATCCCGCGATTGAAGGCGTTGTGCTGACCGGGCACGAAGGATTTTTCACCTCCGGATTGGATTTGATTACGCTATATAGTTATGATGAGGAGCAGATGAAAACCTTTTGGCATGCCTTTATTGATCTGTTGCACGGTTTAGTATCTTTTCCGAAACCTTTTGCCGCCGCGATCTCCGGTCACAGTCCGGCCGGAGGATGTGTGATGGCGCTAGCCGCAGATGTGCGCATTATGGCGGAAGGTGAATATATTATTGGATTGAACGAAGTTCCAGTAGGCATCATCGTGCCACAAGGCATTTTCGATTTGTATAGCTTTTGGATCGGACAAGCAAATGCAGCACGATTCCTTTTGGAAGGAAAACTGCTCAGCCCACAAGAAGCGCTTCAAGTTGGATTAGTTGATGAGGTCGTTGCACTGGATAAAATACAGCGAACGGCCGTTCGACATGTGAAAAAGTACGCACAATTCGAGAAGAATGCTTGGCAACGAACGAAGGTTAATACACGCAAAGACGTCCTTAAAAGCCTGTCGGCTAACAAAGCGGAAACCATCGATCAAATGTTGGAGCAATGGTGGCGCCCATCAACAAGAGCCATTCTTAAAACCATTATCGATAATCTAACAGCAAAAAAGAAATAATATGTCTGTACAAGGAGCTTTACGCGACGACGCGTTGAAAGGAAAAACAATTGTAGTAACCGGCGGAGGAAGCGGATTGGGGAAAGCCATGTCCACTTATTTTTCAGAGCTTGGTGCAAACGTGGTTATATCAAGCAGAAAAATGCCCGTTTTGAAAGAAGCTGCACGAGAAATTAGCGAGAAAACGGGAGGAAAAGTGCTTCCGGTGAGCTGTGATATTAGAAATATTGAAGAAGTGGAAGCGCTTTGGGATAGTGCCGAAAAAGCATTTGGAGGCGTAGACGCATTACTTAATAATGCCGCTGGAAATTTCATCTCTCCTACCGAACGACTATCTGCCAACGCCTTCTCCACGATTATCGACATCGTACTAAAAGGTACGACGAATTGTACCCTAACTTTTGGCAAAAAGTGGATTGAAAAGAAGCAAGCAGCCAGCGTGCTGAACATTATAACCACATACGCGTTTACTGGCTCAGGTTATGTTGTACCTTCGGCCGTTGCGAAAGGCGGCGTGTTGGCTTTAACGCGATCCTTGGCCGTAGAATGGGGTAAATATGGAATACGGAACAACGCCATTGCGCCTGGACCTTTCCCAACAAAAGGCGCATGGGAGCGTTTGCTTCCTGGCGATTTGGCGGAAGATTTCAGTTTTGAGAAACGCGTTCCATTGAAACGAGTCGGTGACCATCAAGAATTGGCAAATTTGGCCGCGTTTTTGTTGTCAGATTTCGCGCAATACATCAATGGCGAGGTGGTTACTATTGATGGTGGAGAATGGTTGCAAGGAGCCGGGCAATTCAATGGCTTGGAAGCAATATCTCCCGATATGTGGGATCACATCGAACAATCAATCCGGAAAAACAACAAATAAAATGCAACACAAGCTTTTGACTATCCTCAGCATCTGCCTTATCGGGATAGCCGTATCGTGCAACAACAGTAAAAAGCAGGATGAAACCGACCCTGTATCCGACTCTAGTTTGCTAGTAAACGAACCCTCCTCCGGAGTTGCCGATAGCGCAGATCGTAAATATATCGCCGATATGGTAATCGCTTTCATTAAAGCGTACAATGAACGAGATAACGCGAAAATTAAAAGCTTCATTAATACCGATGCCGGATTGATGATTATTCATCGGCCGGGCGCTATGGATTGGTTTGAAAAAGTTTCCGTTTTAGATTTTAATAAACCTATTCCCTCCTACTATCCATACGCTAGCGCGGAAAACAATTACTCGGTTGAATACGATGTAGCACCTACTTTCGATTGTTCGCTAGAAAAGTGGAGTAAGGAAGGCTTAATTATAGATTTAACAACGCAAACTAATTTTCTAGGGCCAATTGCCGTCAGTTTGAAAGAATTTGACGATGTTGAGCTCGATCCAGATTACGAGGCGCAGATAGAACTCGCAGAAAAAGATAGCTACCGCGTCGTACTAACAACCAAGACACCGTTAATTTTTCACGTGAAACAGATTGATAACAGTTGGTACGTCACTATTTTAGATCGCGGATACGCAGATTGCGGCGCTTAAACTCCACATTTACGCTGTGTTTTATCCCGCGTAAAAGTTATATTAGTATATTGAATCCATAACGAATTTTTATATGTCTACAATTGATCTTGCTACCCAATCCCGGGTGGATCGCTGGTTAAGCGAAGAATACGATGCCGAAACTGTAGCTGCCGTCAAACAGCTAATCGATACCAATCAGGAAACAGAACTAGTTGACTCGTTCTACAAAGCATTAGAATTTGGGACGGGCGGATTGCGCGGTATCATGGGTGTGGGTTCTAACCGCATCAATAAATACACGATCGGGCAGGCTACGCAAGGTTTGGCGAATTATCTGAAAAAGCAATTCCCGAATCAGGCATTAAAAGTTGCCGTATCTTACGATAGCCGTAATAATTCTCAAAAACTAGGTCATTTAGTGGCTGATGTATTCTCCGCGAATGATATCGAAGTATATCTTTTCGAAGAGTTGCGTCCGACGCCAATGCTATCTTTCGCAGTACGACATTTTGGTTGTCAGTCCGGTGTGATGTTAACCGCATCGCACAATCCGAAAGAATACAACGGATACAAAGCATACTGGAACGATGGCGGACAATTGGTTGCTCCGCATGATAAAAACGTGATTGAAGAGGTCAATGCTATTCAATCTGTACGCGATATTCAATTCGAGCGCAAAGCCGAAAATGTGCATCTTGTAAAAGAGGATTTTGATCAGATTTATATCGATCAAAACAAAGCCTTAAGTATCAATCCCGATATCGTCGCAGCTCAAAAAGATTTAAAGATCGTATTTTCTCCGATTCACGGAACTGGAATTACATTGGTTCCAAAACTATTAAAGGCTTGGGGATTTGAAAACGTCACGGTTGTAGACGAACAAGCGGAACCGAACGGAAACTTCCCGACGGTAGTTTATCCGAATCCGGAAGAAGAAGAAGCGATGTCCATTGCGATGAAAAAAGGACAAGAATTGGATTCCGATATCGTCATGGCAACCGATCCTGATGCCGATCGTGTGGGATTAGCCGTTAAAAACTTAGATGGAAAGATTCAGCTTTTGAATGGAAATCAGATTGGTAGCTTATTAGCTTACTACGTGCTTTCTGCTCGCGAAGAGAAAGGAGAATTAAAATCTAACGACTACGTGGTAAAAACCATCGTAACAACAAACTTAATCTCCGATATCGCCGAAAGCTTCTCGGTAAAAACACACGAAACCTTAACCGGATTTAAGTTTATCGGTGAGATCATGACCAAATTAGAAGGTCAAGAAAAATATTTAGTCGGTGGTGAAGAAAGCTATGGTTTCCTTGTCGGCGATTTAGTTCGCGATAAAGATGCCGTAAATTCTTGCGCATTCATCGCGGAAATGGCTGCTTACTTCAAAAGCCGTGGAAAATCCTTGTTTGAAGTACTTACGGAACTTTACACCACGTACGGATTCTATAAAGAAAAATTGATTTCCCTGACAAAAAAAGGAAAAGCAGGAGCGGAAGAAATTCAACAAATGATGGCAGACCTTCGTGCAAATTTACCAATCAGCTTAGGCGGAATTGAGGTAAAAGAAGTGCGTGATTACCAAGCATCAATAACTACAAAGCCCGCAGACGGTAGTACATCACCAATCAATCTTCCAAAATCAGATGTCTTGCAATTCATCACGGTAGACGGCGATGTGATTTCCGCACGTCCATCCGGTACCGAACCAAAAATCAAGTTTTATTGTTCGGTAAAAACGCCATTGATAGATATTTCTGGCTATGAAAAAAC
This sequence comes from Sphingobacterium corticis, assembly GCF_042684745.1. Lineage (NCBI taxonomy): Bacteria > Pseudomonadati > Bacteroidota > Sphingobacteriia > Sphingobacteriales > Sphingobacteriaceae > Sphingobacterium > Sphingobacterium corticis. The sequence continues at coordinate 820,625 of NZ_JBHUMA010000004.1, forward strand.
ATCGTCTGATTTAGAAAATAAGGTTACTAAAATCATGGCGGACATCGTTAAAGATTAAGCTATCTCAATAAAAAAGATCAAGAAATGATAGAAAATTGGAAAGTTCTTAACTCCAAATACATCATTAAGCGGCCTTGGGCGACCTTACGGGTCGACCAAGTGCAGCTTCCCAATGGTGTTGTCAAGGATGAGTATTACATCTTGGAATATCCAAAATGGGTAAATATGGTTGGCTTTACCGAAGACAATCAAATCTTGTTCGCTCGTCAATATCGACATGGTGCAGAAAAAATCTTGCTAGAACTTCCTGCCGGCGTAGTAGAAGATGGAGAAGAGCCGGAGATCGCCGCACGTCGTGAAATGATGGAGGAAACGGGTTACGAATTCGATGAAGCGACCGAAGTATCTCAGCTATATGCCAACCCAGCGACGAGTGGAAACATTACTTATACGTATGTTTTAAAAGGCGGCCGAAAAGTGGCTGAACAAAGCTTAGACGAATCGGAAGATATTGAAGTTGTCTTGCTATCGCTTGAAGAAGCAAAGGATTTGTTGCTGAAAAACGGTATTGGCCAAGCGTTGCACAGTTCTGCATTATTCTATGCCTTGCACCACGAAGGTTTGCTTTAGTACAAACCTATTAAAACGATAAGCTTTAGAAATTCTTGTTTTTAGCACGTAAGAATTTTTAACTTTGCCGCATGGGTAGAGAAATATACGAAACCAGGCGAAAAGCGTTAAAAATTAACCTCACTCCAGAATTCTATGGCACGTTTGCCGAAATCGGCGCCGGACAAGAAGTTGCCCGAAACTTTTTCGAAGCAGGAGCGGCATCTGGCACGATTGCAAAAACCATGTCGGCTTACGATATGGCATTCTCTGACGCCATTTATGGCGCAGAAGAATCTGGTCGTTATGTAAGCCGCACGCGACTTACGAAAATGATCAGTCGGGAATTCGCGTTGCTGGAAGAGCGTTTGCACGGCGACAAATATGATAATCGCCTATTTTTCGCCTTTGCCAACACCGTAACTACCTTAAACTACAGCAAAACCAATGATCCACATGGATGGATTGGTATTCGTTTCCAACACGAAGTAGACGGCCCACCAAATGACGTTATTATCCATATCCGTTTGCTAGATAGCGATAATACCCTGCAACAAAAGGTGCTTGGAATTATCGGTGTAAACTTGGTTTTTGCAGCTTATTATTACCGCGATGATATTCAAACGCTAATCGAATCCTTGGTCGATAATCTACCGACCGGATCCGTCGAGATCGATTTGGTAAAGGTAGCCGGACCAGTTTTTGACAAGGTCAACGAGCGTTTGATCAACTTATACCTTATTGCTAAAGGATTCTCTAAAGCGGCTATCTTTCGTGTTGACGGTAAAGCGGCTCAGGTGAAGGATTTCTTGTACAAAAAGGATATCATGATTCTGCGGACGAAATATCGTCAGAAATCGTTGCCAAACTTCGATCTATTCAATAGCGCAGTAGAACAATTCAAGCGACACACGAATGCTACAGACGAAAGCTTGGTCGTCATTATCGAGGTACTGATGAGTAATGCCTTAGATGAAGAAATCAATTTATCTGATGAGGATTTGGATTACTTTGCAAAACGTGCGGAAGAATTGTGTGCAACAGGAAATACCATTCTGTTGTCGAACTTTCAACGTAACAACTATTTAGCGGAATTCCTAAATCAGTTTAAGCCAAAAAATATTGGTATCGCTACCAATATTTCCAACTTGAAAACGATCTTCAATTCGGACAATTACCAGAAGGAAAACTACACCAACGAATTGTTGTCCTACATTTCCGGGTTGTTCAGCAAGAATGTGAAGTTGTACGCTTATCCATACTTACAGGGAAAAGATCATGCGATTATAAATACGCGAAACATGCCGGTTTCCGCGGATGCAAAACCTTTATTCGACTTCTTGATTACCAACAAGTACATCATTGACGTAGAAGGTTTCGATACGAAGGACGTGAAAACGTTAAAAGTTTAATTTTCGGCGACCTTATAGTACGACAACTTTCGTAATTACCGCCAACAACATACTTAGGAATGAGGCTAAAACAACGCCCATTCCTATTTCCTGATGTTGATTACGATAGCTATACCAAACACCAATCATATTCCCGGTTACCGCCAAAACATATAATCCTAGCGGTTTCTGCGGCATGATATCATCGACGATATGGGTGTTTTTGGTGAGAACATGCGCCAAAATCGGAAGCACCAATCCGAACAGCAAACCAAACACAAAGGGATTTCTTTTCATCGTGGCAGCTTAATCGTTCGGAATATCAAAACTCCAAGAATTCAATTCCGGAATAACATGATGTGCTGTCATATCGAATTGCGTAGGTACGACCGAAACATAACCGTGCTGAAGCGCGTGAACATCCGTGTCTTCCCCGCGATCTTCCAACTGGAATTTACCGGTCAACCAAAAATAATCGCGTCCATGCGGATCTAACCTTTCATCAAATTCCTCCACCCAACGTCCGCCTGCTTGGCGACAGATTTTAATTCCCTGCAAATCGAAACTATCATTCGGGAAGTTAACATTCAATAACGAATGCTTTGGCAATCCATTTTGCAACACCTGCGCCGCTATACTACGCACATAAGGTCGGCAATGGTTGAAATTCGCATCATAAGAAAAATCGTCCAGCGAAAAACCAATCGACGGAATGCCTTCAATAGCGCCTTCTACCGCAGCCGACATGGTTCCCGAGTACAGCACATTGATGGAATTATTCAATCCATGGTTAATCCCGGAAACACATAAATCTGGTTTGCGCCCTTTGAAAACACGATTGACCGCCAACTTCACACAATCTACCGGCGTGCCCGAGCATTTATACATCTCAACATCCGGATAAAGTTCCACTTTGTCCAAACGAAGTGGTTTACCGATTGTAATGGCGTGCCCCATTCCCGATTGCGGACCATCCGGCGCAACCACAACGACTTCACCAAGATGTTGCATTTCCTCGATCAGCACCTTGATGCCCGGTGCGGTAATACCATCGTCATTGACGACTAGAATAAGCGGCCTATCTGTTATCATACAACGAATGTAACAAGAAATCTAGAAAGAATCGATCTTGGTTTGTTTCCGGATTAATGCTCGGTAAGGTTTTTGCTTCTTTTAACGCAAATTTAATCCGCATGTTCATGAACAGATCATTTGCTTTCGCTTCCTTCTTATTATTAGCTTCGCTTTTGACTGGCTGTGGCGGTGGAAAACACGCTGCGTCCGAAAAAACATATGAACAAAAAGCGAAAGCTTTTGGCGAAACCATTATAGCACAACCTGCCGAAAATCAATGGGACAAAATCCCAGTAATCGACAAGGAATGGATCGCATCCGTGAACTTTGGCATTCGGAAACCGAATTATGTCATGATTCATCATACCGCACAAAAATCGGTCGACGAAACCGTACGAACGTTCCAGCTTGAACGTACTCAAGTTAGCGCGCATTACGTTGTCGGCCGCAATGGAAAAATCGTCCAAATGGTCAACGATTATTTCCGTGCGCATCATGCAGGTGCTGGAATTTGGGGAAATGACACGGATTTGAATTCATCTTCGATCGGAATCGAACTCGATAATAATGGAACGACGGATCCGTGGACGGATGCACAGATTAATGCATTAATTCAGTTGTTGACGAAGCTTAAAACGACATACAAAATTCCGCAAGCCAACTTCATTGGACACATGGATTTCGCGCCGACACGTAAGCCCGATCCAGCAAATTTTCCATGGGATCGATTAGCTAAAGCCGGTTTTGGATTTTGGTATGATATGCCTTTGGCGCCAGCACCGGTTGATTTAGATGTGCGCGTTGCCCTCCGTGTAATCGGATATGATATCAAAAATTTAGATGCTGCAATTAAAGGTTTTAAACGCCACTATATTCCGCAAAATGCAAATTCTACCACGTGGACAGATCACGAGAAAGCTATCTTGTATAATATTTATATGAAATATCTCTATTTGTAAAATCGGCCGTATTTCAAACTTTTCTTGATAAAAGTTTGGCAAACCACGAAGCGCTCATCTAAATACTATACAAACCCTTCTTATCAATAAAATCAATCACCGCATCGGGTGTTTGAAATTGAATACTTTTCCCTGATTTTACGGCTTTGCGAATTGCGGTGGATGACAATTCCATATTTGGTGTTTCCGTAATGGTAACGGACGGATGATTCACTAATTCCGAATCGACAGGATATCCCGGACGCGGATAAACGAAAATGCGATAATCACGCAAAATAATATCGGCGTTCTTCCATTTCTTCAAACCCGCGAGATTGTCGCCACCCATGATTAATGCGAATTCATATTCGGGATAGCGCTCTTGTAGATAGGTCAGCGTATCGATCGTATAGGATGGTTGTGGTAAGCTAAATTCTATGTCGGAAGTACGAAGACGATCCGCATCGCCGATCGCTAAGTTGGCCATTTCCAAACGATCGTACATGTTCGCTAAACTCTTCTTTTCTTTGAATGGATTTTGCGGGGAAACCACAAACCAAACTTCGTCCAATTCCGTATAATTAGCCATGTAATTACCAATAATCAGATGGCCAACATGAATGGGATTGAAAGAACCAAAGAACAAACCGATGTGCTTGCCCATGTTGCGTTTATTTTTTGATGAAAGGAATCACTAAGTTTTCCGCTTCCTGACAAGCTTCTTCCAAATCAAAATTATTCAGAATCACATCGAACTTGTCTGCAAACGATAATTCATGTGCTGCTTTTGCGAAGCGTTCCTTTAACTTTTCTTCGCTATCTGTTCCACGGCCAGACAAACGCTCTTTAAGAACTTCTAAGGATGGTGGGTTTACAAAAATAGCGAGCGCTTGCTCTGGAAACTTTGATTTTAATCGTAATCCGCCAACCACATCAATATCGAAAATTACGTGCTTTCCCTCCGCCCAGATACGTTCTACTTCCGAACGCAACGTTCCATAGAATGTGCCCGAATAAACCTCCTCAAATTCGATGAATTGGTGATGCGCAATTTTATGTAAGAAATCTTCCTTCGAGATAAAGTAATAATCCTCCCCATCTACTTCCTTTCCACGCGGTGCACGTGTGCTTGCAGAAATAGAAAAAGCCAAATCCTGCGGATATTTGCCCAGCAAATGCCTTACTATGGTTGTTTTGCCTGCACCGGATGGAGCAGAAAATATGATAAGTTTGCCGCTCATGCGCTATAATACGTTTAAAAGTTGCTCTTTGATCTTCTCCAATTCTTCCTTCATCCGAACAACGATCTGTTGAATATTTGCATTGTTCGCTTTCGATCCTAAGGTATTGATCTCACGTCCCATTTCTTGCGAGATGAAGCCCAATTTCTTTCCGCTTGGATTCGGCGATTGCAATGCTTCCAGAAAATAAGAACAATGACTTCTCAAACGCACTTTCTCTTCCGTGATATCCAATTTGTCAATGTAGTAAATCAATTCCTGTTCGAAGCGATTCATATCCACGTTTTCCTTGCCGACTGCAGCTTCCGTGTATTGTGCTATGCGCTCACGAATAAGTGGAATACGATCACCATCCACTTTTTCTACCTCCGTTTGAAATGCCATGATATCTTCCACGCGTTGCTTCAAATCCGCACTCAAAACCTGCCCTTCATCCAATCGGAATTGATTAAATTGTTCCAACGCTTTGTAGAATGCCTGAAAAAGGATTTTTACTTCTTCTTCGTCCGTTTCCTCTTCTTTAGCACCAACTACTTCCGGCATTTGCAAAGCCAATTCCAATAGGTTGGAATTCTTATCGCCTACCTTTTCAGCCAGTTCGCGAAGTTGCGTGTAATATTTGTTGAATAAAGTTTCGTTGATTACGGAAGATTTCGCGGTTTGATCGGCGTATTCAGCAATCACAGTAATGTTGACTTTTCCGCGCTCAATCTGCTTGCCGCTTTCTGCACGCAATGCCAATTCTTTGTCGGAAACATGTTTGGGCAAGCGTAGGCTAAGCTCTAAAAACTTCGAATTAAGGGATTTTATTTCTACGGTGTATTTAACAGATTGGTTCTCCGCTAAGCCGGTGCCGTAGCCAGTCATGGATTTTATCATATGCAAAGGTAAGAAAACCTACAGGAATAATAGTTTACAATATTCCGTTGGCGAAATATGCATAATACAATTACCAGAAGTTGCTCTGCGAAACTTCTAAACTTGAGCTTTCCTCGCAATTGCGCGCTCTTTTAAGAATCCGAAAATGATCGGTAAAACAGATACTAGAATGATGCCGAAAACAACCTTTTCAAAGTTATCTGCAACCCAAGGAATGTTTCCTAAGAAAAATCCGATTAAGGTAATTCCGAACACCCAAACGAAACCTCCAACCACATTATAGGTAAAGAAACGTCCGTAGTTCATATGTCCGATTCCTGCTACAAATGGAGCAAACGTTCTTACGATGGGAACAAATCGTGCGATGATAATGGTTTGAGGACCATGTTTTTCATAAAACTCATTGGTTTTCTGAATATATTCATCTTTCACCAATTGCTTATTAAACAATCGCATCCGGATGAATCGATCTCCGAAATATCGACCGATCAAATAGTTACAAGCATCTCCTAAGACCGCAGCGACGAACAAAAGACCTAAACAAAGGTAAATGTTCAATTGTCCTTGAGCGGCGAACATACCGACAGCAAATAATAAGGAATCGCCGGGAAGAAGCGGCATAATTACTAAACCTGTTTCTACAAAAATGATGAGAAAGAGAATAGCATAAACCCAATATTCATATCTAGCGATAAGCTCTATCAGATGATCATCAATGTGAAGGATGAAATCTATGATCGCATAAAAAAAATCCAAGATCCTGCGGATTAGTTATTGTTCAACATCACTGGCATAACCAGCATAAGAATATCTTCGTTGTCTTCTTTGATAGCCGGGAACAATAAGCCTGCGCGATTTGGCGTACTCATTTCCAGCGTAATTTCTTCTGAACTTAAGTTATTCAACATTTCTACTAAGAAACGTGCGTTGAATCCGATTTCCATATCATCGCCTTCGTATTGGCAACTCAATCGCTCGTGTGCTTCGTTAGAAAAATCCAAATCCTCTGCCGAGATGTGTAATTCACTACCGGAAATTTTCAAACGAACCTGATGGGTTGTTTTATTCGCAAAAATCACAACACGACGCAAAGAATTTAAGAAACTTGCACGCTCAACGGTTAACTTATTCGGATTTACCTGCGGAATTACCGCCTCGTAATCCGGATAGCGCTCATCAATCAATCGGCAGATTAATGAAACGTGGCCAAATTGGAAGAAAGCGTTTGTATTGTTGTATTCTATGGAAACGTTGATGTCTTCAGATGGTAAAGAAGATTTCAACAAGTTCAATGCTTTTTTAGGCAAAATTAAGGAAGTGGGCTTTTCTGCTCCAACATCCGTACGACGGTAGCGAACCAGTTTGTGCGCATCGGTAGAAACAAACGTAATGGACTGCTCTGCCAATTGCACATAAACACCTGACATAGCTGGTCTTAGCTCGTCGCTGCTTACCGCGAAAATAGTTTTGCTGATCGCTTCCGCTAAAATAGGCGCGCCAATATTAACCGTAGAAATATTATCTACTACCGGGATTTTAGGAAAATCATCCGCATTTTCTCCGCTCAATTTATATTTTCCGTCGCCTGCACTAATTTCTATCGCCAACGTTGTGGTATCTACCGAAAACGCTACCGGTTGATCCGGAAGTGTTTTCAACGTTTCGATCAAAATCTTCGATGGCATAGCCACACGACCTTCTTCTTTCGCTTCGATTTGCAAAGACGTAACCATGCTGGTCTGCAAGTCCGTTGCCGAAATAGTCAATTCGTTGTCTTTAATTTCAAACAAGAAGTTCTCTAAAATCGGCAATACTGTGCTACTGCTGGATGCTCCGCTAATCGCTTGTAATTGCTTTAATAAAGTGGATGTGGATACGATAAACCTCATTTGTGTGCTGGCTTTTTATACTGCAATAATACAAAAAGATTCCAACTTTCTTCCAAGGTTTTTTAGTTACTTTTGTGGGAATAGGCTATGCGTTTTCAAAATATAATAGGTCACGACAATATCAAACAACATCTCGTCCGAACGGTGCAAGATAATAGGGTTAGTCATGCCCAATTATTTCTTGGTCCGGAAGGTTCTGGATCGTTGGCTTTGGCCATCGCATACGCACAATTTGTGAATTGCGAAGATAAACAACCTACTGACAGTTGCGGCGTTTGCCCTTCTTGTCGCAAGTACGAAAAGTTGATTCATCCCGATTTACATTTTTCTTATCCATTCTTTGCCAAATCATCCGGCGAGGTCGCTGTTCACTATATCGATGCTTGGCGAAAAGCCTTGACAGAGAATCCGTATTTGGGCATGAACAGTTGGCGCGCACAGTTTGATGCTCAAAATAAACAGGCAAATATCAATATCGCTGAGGTTCATGATATCATCAAGAAGCTCAGCTTAAAGGCCTTTGAATCCGAATACAAGGTGCTGATTATGTGGCTTCCGGAATATTTGGATACACAGGGAAACGCGTTGCTAAAATTGATTGAGGAGCCACCTGAAAAGACATTGTTTCTACTTGTTGCCGAAAATCAAGATCGCATTTTGAATACCATCATTTCGCGAACACAACTGGTGAAGGTGCATAAACTTTCGCATGAGGAAATCGGCCGATATCTAATGGAGGAAAAAGGCGTCGATCCGTTAAAAGCGGGAGAAATTTCCTTTTTGGCAGATGGCAACATTCAATCGGCAATGGAACTGCTACATAGCGACAGTAATGCTTTTTTCGATCTCATGATCCAGTGGCTTCGATTAGTTGTTACGGATACCGGATTGAAATTGATTCAGCTATCCGATGTAGATTTTCCAAAATTAGGCCGGGAGAACCAAAAGAATTTCCTATTGTACACCATTGGCATGATGCGCCAAATTGTACTGAAATCGCAGGGCTTGGATAGTTTGATCTTCCTGCAGGACAAAGAATTGGATTTTATTACTAAATTTAGTGAGATATTTACTTTAGAACAGTTAACTGCTGCCGTAAACTTATTAGAGAAGACGCATTACGCCGTAGAGCGAAACGCGAATGCTAAAATCTTGTTTTTAGACTTATCTTTGCAGCTAGTTTTATTGTTCAAATACAAAACGTTCCGCCCTGAGGCGGACTCAATATATATATAGACATATGGGATGTGGAAGTTGCTCATCCGGCGGAGGTTGCGGAAGCAAAACTCTGGGTACAGTGCCTGCTGGTTGTAATAACAACGGCACGTGCATGACCAGCGGATGCAATAAATTGGATGTTTACGACTGGCTGACCGACATGGATCTGCCATCTAATTATAAACCGTTTGACATTGTAGAAGTTCGCTTTAAAGGCTCAAAAAAGGAGTTTTTTGTGAACACGGAAAACCTTTACTTGGAGATGGGCGAAATGGTGGCTGTAGAGCCATCTACTGGCGGATATGATATTGGCCATGTATCGCTTACTGGAGAATTGGTGCGCTTACAGCTTAAAAAGAACCGTGTAAAGATGGAAGATGTGGTAAAGAAAATCTACCGCAAAGCCAACGAAAAGGATGTCGAAAAATACAATGCAGCAAAGGAATTGGAATGGGAAACCATGCACCGCGCGCGTAAGCTCGCCTTGGATTTGGGCTTATCCATGAAGATTTCTGACGTGGATTATCAGGGCGACAAAACCAAAGCTACTTTTTATTATACGGCTGAAGGGCGCGTCGATTTCCGCGAACTAATTAAGCGCATGGCGGAATCATTCCGCATTCGTATTGAAATGCGCCAAATCGGTATGCGCCAGGAAGCAAGTCGATTAGGTGGTATTGGATCTTGTGGACGAGAATTGTGTTGTTCCACGTGGTTGACGGACTTTAAAACCGTTTCCACATCTGCCGCTCGTTATCAAAATCTTTCGTTGAATACGCTTAAACTAGCTGGGCAATGCGGTAAGTTGAAATGTTGCTTGAATTACGAATTGGACAGCTACATGGATGCTCTGAAGGATATTCCTACGGATATTGATCGTATCGATACGGAAATCGGCATGGCGTATCTGCAGAAAACCGACATTTTCAAAAAGACAATGTGGTTTTCTTATCCGAAAGCTGAAAATTGGATTCCCTTAACGGTGGACAAGGTGCGTGAGTTTGTGCAAATGAACAAAGGCGGACAAAAACCTGCAGAATTAGTTTATGTCGAGCCAGAAGAAACGAAAGCAAAACCAATTAACTACGATTACGAAAACGTAGTTGGTCAGGACAGCTTAACGCGTTTGGACGATCGTAACAAGAAAAAACGTCGTCCGAAAAAGAAAACCTCTTCCGGCAAGCCAACTGCAGAAGCAGGCAATAGACCGACGGAAAACCGCGAAAGCAGAGATAATCGAGGTCCGAAACCTACTCGTCAGCATAATAAGGAAAATAGAAATAACGCCGATAATTCGCAAAAAGCGGAGCAAACACGTCCAAAACAGGCGAGCGGCGATTTGCCAGAAGGTGCAAATAAGCCAAAGCCGAAACGACGATTTAATAATCGAAATCGTGGCGAACGCAAAAACAACGACAAGCCGGAATAATATGTTAAAGCGGGCTCAAGCAATATGGCCTTCAATCGTCTTTTTGGTAAGCGCATTGCTGTGTTCCTGCGATAAGAACGTAGTATTCGATCAGCATAGCCCTGTAAAAGATAATTATTGGGAACGCGATAGTTTGGCCCAGTTTGACGTTCATATTCAAGATGCGAAACAAAAATACCACCTGCTGGTTGATGTCCGCCACAACAATTTTTATCCGTACACGAGTTTGGTCTTCGATCTGCGTGAACAACATGAATCGGGATTAGATACGACTTATAATGCAGCCTTACAACTGACAAAACCAGACGGACGCTGGACAGGCAAATCTGCAGGAAATCTATATCACAACGTACACAGCATTCAGAAAAATTATTCTTTTCCAGACACTGGAACCTATCATTTTTCCATTCGTCATTTGATGGAAGATCAGCGATTAAAAGGCGTTACAGATATTGGGTTGAAAATTGTAACATCGCCATGATCCGGTTATTGCGATGGCTTTTGTTACCGATTACCGCTATATACGCCATGGCGGTTTGGCTGAGAAATAAGCTATACGATTGGCAGATTTTCAAAAGTAAAATTTATCCAATTTCTAGTATCGTTGTCGGAAATCTGGCTGTAGGTGGAACAGGAAAAACTCCGATGATTGAATGTTTGGTTCGATGGTTCGGTGCGGATTATCGGATCGCTACGCTGAGTCGCGGTTACGGTAGGAAAACAAAGGGTTTTCGTTATGTAGAAGTAGAAGATGATGCTACGCAAACCGGCGACGAACCACTTCAGTTTAAACGCAAATTTCCACATTTAACGGTCGCTGTATCCGAGGATCGACGAATCGGCATGGAGCAATTATCTGCGAATCATGATTTGATTCTTCTAGATGATGCTTTTCAGCATCGTCGCGTGAAAGCGAAATGCAATATTTTATTATTCGAATACGCTTCGTTCTCCGACTTCATGTTGCCATTACCGACTGGAAATTTTCGGGATTTATTGCCACAAGCAAAACGGGCTCATGCAATCGTCGTAACAAAAACGCCTTCCGATGCATCCGAAAGTGATCGAGATATTATCACTAAACGCCTACGCAAATACACAAATGCGCCGATTTACTTTGCCAGCATATCTTATGGAGAAGCGGTTTGCATATCCGATGAAACAGACAGAAAGTTCGATTTCAGCGATATGCGCCTTATCCTGGTAACAGGAATTGCGAATCCGAAGCCTTTAATCGAATACTTGGAAAAAATGTCGCCACAAGTTAAAATCTTGGCGTTTTCAGATCACCATCATTTCACAGATTCCGATTACCAACAAATACGGAAAACCTTTCAGGAGCAATCAAACCTTGGAGAAACTATCTTGATTACCACGGAAAAGGATGCACAACGTTTGGCTATTAATCAACTTCCAAATATTCCTTCCTTCTACATTCCTATCCAATTCGCTTTCGATCAGGAACAATCGCTTCGAAAAGTTATAATTAACACTTTGCAGGACAATAACGTTAATGAACATTAACAGAAGTTAAAAACTGTTTGTTTTCGGAAATCATCGATTTTCCTCCTCAAATTAGCAGAAACAACAGGAGGTTATTATGAAACAATTTATGATTTTAGTAGCGCTGATTGCAGGTGTGAACATAGCAAGCGCACAACAACGTGGCGGTTTTCAAAAAGATCCGGAAGCTAGAGCAAAAGCACAAGTGGAAAAATTGGAAAAAGAGTTGAGTCTGAAACCGGAGCAAAAGGATTCTATTCATGTTTGGATACTGAGCCAAGCCCAAGAACAGCAAGCGGCATTTAAAGCGGCAGGACAAGATCGTTCGCAACTTCGAGCAGATAGGAAAGCTCGCCATGAATTGACGGATAGTAAAATATCGGCGATTCTCGATGATACGCAGAAACAAAAATATGCCGAGCTAAAAGAAGAACGCTTAAATAAAATGGAAGCAAGGGCAGAAAAAGGCAATCGTCCACGCGGAAAACGCAAATAATTTTAGTTTACTTAACGAAACGGTGTGAAATTTGACTTTCATGCCGTTTTTCGTTTATAGCGTTGAGAAGGTTTGCTTCTTGTTGTGAATTCGATGATTCGTAAAGTTGTGAAATTGGCGCGACCACTCATTCCTCAGGTTCGCAAGGACGTCGAGTTCTCGTCATCGCGCGCGAGTACGACAAAGCGATCTTTGGATAAATCAGGTTTTAAAGGTTTAGATTAAACGTAAAAACGGTGTGGAATTTCGTCCCCACACCGTTTTTATAAAATTCAAATGCTAAAAAAGATTCTTCGATTAGTCAGAAGATTTAGCGTATAACGGCAACATTTTGCTTTGTTTTACTTCAATCTTTTGATTCAACTTAATATCATCGGATGATCCGCCGACCATAATATTAAAACTTCCGGCTTCCATCTCGCGCTCCATTTGCGGATTAACAATAGATAAATCGATTGGTCGCAATGTGAATTTCACTTGTTTCGATTCTCCGGCTCTCAAATTGATGCGCTCAAACTTTTTCAATTGTTTAATCGGTTGTACCGTCGATGCGAACTCGTCGCGAATGTAAAGTTGGGCAACTTCATCGCCATCCAATTTACTCGTGTTTTTCACTTCGAAGCTTACCTCAAATCCGGCTTCGCCGTTTTCCTTGATGGAAAGGTCTCTGTATTCGAAAGTAGAATAGCTCTTTCCGTAACCAAATGAGTATAACGGCGATATGCTTGATTCAATATAATCATGTCCTTTAGGCACTTTTCTATTGTAATAGACGGGCAATTGTCCTACCGATCGAGGAACGGAAATTGGTAATTTTCCTCCCGGATTATAATCACCAAATAATACATCCGCAATCGCATTTCCACCTTCACCTCCGGGATACCATGCTGTCAACAGTGCATCTGCATTTTCTTGAGCCCAGTTCATATTCAACGGACGGCCTTGTATATATATAACGATTATCGGCTTACCCGTCGCTTTAATCGCTTTCAGTAATTTCATCTGATCGCCCATCAAATCCAATGTAGAGCGATCGAAACCTTCGCCACTCTCCATATCGCTTAAAGAAGTTTCATCGGCAACCGCTGCTCCGGTTTCAATGTATTTCGTTTCGAAATCACGAGCGCTTGATCCGCCAACCACAACAATAGCTACATCCGATTGCATCGCCGCAGCTACCGCGGCTTCGATATCTGATTGCGCCGTATCGCGAATTGCTGTTCCCTTCGCATAAATAACCTCCGCATTCGGCGCTTTCGCTTTAATTCCATCCAATACCGTACTTACGGATTCACGCGCTTGCGGCGCAGTATAATCTCCCAACTGATTATATGGTGTGTTAGCATTCGGTCCGATTACAGCAATCTTCTTGATGGATTTAGAAAATGGCAAAGCGTTGTTTTTATTCTCCAACAAAACGATCGATTCTTGTGCCGCTTTTCGCGATAAATCCAAATGTTGCGCGCTACGCACTTCCTTTTTAGCTTGTGAAGGTTTGGTGTATGGATTTTCAAAAAGTCCCATATCAAACTTCAAACGCAACACACGAGCAACTGCACTATCTACCTTAGTTTCGGTTATTGTACCGGCCTTAACCGCGTTAATCAATTCTGCAAAAGGTTTTGCTCCCAAATCAACATCTACTCCCGCATCCAAAGCCATAGTACCTGCTTCTTGTAAGCTGCTTGCCACGCCATGATTGAAGTGAATACCGTCAATACTACCCAAATCGGAAACTACAAATCCGTTAAATCCCCAATCATCGCGCAAAATATCGGTCAACAAGTAGCCATTTGATGTACAAGGAATTCCGTCGATAGAATTATAAGCGGTCATCACGGATAGTGCTCCACCTTGCACCGTTTGTAAAAATGGTGGTAGAAAAGTTTCATGCAATTCGCGTGGACCAACAATGGCGCTGTTACCATTATGTCCGCCTTCCGGAATGCCGTACGCGATAAAGTGTTTAATTGTAGAAATCATTGCATACGGATTGCTAAGATCACCTTTCCCACCGCCGTGAGCCGCTGCTTCTCCCATCGCTCCGCTAAGAACGGGATCTTCGCCGTACGTTTCCTCGACGCGCGACCATCTTGGTTCACGAGATAAATCAAGCACCGGCCCGTAACCAATATGTCCGCCTTGCAAGCGCACTTCTTTGGCAGAAACCGCGGAAACCTCGCGTTGCAACAGTGGATTCCATGTGGAAGCCATACCAATTCCCGTCGGAAATACCGTTGTACCGATAGCCATATGACCGTGTGGCGCTTCTTCCGCGATGAAGACCGGAATACCTAAACGCGTTTTTTCCACAGCGTAACGTTGCATGGCATTTGCAGCTTCAGCTGCAAGCTCAGGTGTCAAACCCGTTTCCAACGTTTTTTTCGTCCATGGATCGGCACGAAATACTGCCCAAAACATACCCACGTGTTGCTTATCCAACAGTTCTTTGTATTTCTGCGAATAAGTGACCTTGTTACCATCCTTGGTGTACATTTCCCAACCAAGCGGACAAAGTAATTGGCCGACTTTCTCTTCCAAAGTCATGTGGCTTAGTAAATCGGCTGTTCGTTCGGCCGTACTTAGCTTCGCATTTTTATACTTAAACGTTTGGGCAGAGGTCGGAGATAGGGTTAAGCACAATCCCATACCAGCCAACAACAGCATGTTTCGCGTATTTTTTAACATATTTCAATAGGTGTTAGGAGCTTAATGCAATCGGTTGCATTCAAATTTAATACAAAATAGTAATATTTATTAAAAATAAAAAGGGCGCCAAGGTTTCCACCTCGGCACCTGTAATATAATGTAATGCCCTTTAGCTTAGGAAGCTTTCAGCTTTTTCTGAATGTCCTGCACGTATGTCTTGAATTTCTTATCTGTTTCGATTAAATCCTCCACTGTTTGGCAAGCATAGATAACGGTCGAGTGATCGCGTCCGCCGAAGAAATTTCCGATTGACTTTAAAGACGATTTCGTGTGCGCTTTAGCCAAATACATGGAAATTTGACGTGCTTGAACGATCTCGCGTTTTCTAACTTTCGATTTCACCATTTCAACAGGTACCTCGAAATATTCGCAAACCAATTTTTGAATATAATCCATAGAAATCTCCTTCGTAGTATTCTTCACGAAGTTCTTCAACATGGATTTGGCCAAGTTTAAGTCGATCTCCTTTTTGTTTAATGTTGATTGCGCTAATAAAGAAACCATCGCACCTTCAAGCTCACGCACCGAATTATCGATTTGATTCGCTACGAATTCTACCACACTTTCAGGCAATTCGATACCATCAGAATACATTTTCTTCTTCAGAATCGCCATACGCGTTTCCAAATCAGGAATTTGAATATCCGCTGAAAGTCCCCATTTGAAACGACTCAATAAACGCTCTTCCAAGCCTGATAAATCTTTTGGCGGTTTGTCAGAAGTAAGAATAATCTGTTTGCCTGATTGATGTAAATGATTGAAAATATGGAAGAAAATATCTTGTGTTTTTTCCTTTCCAGCAAAGTTGTGGACATCATCCATGATGATTACATCCATTGCTTGATAGAAATTAACGAAATCGTTAATCGTGTTATTCTTCAGGGAATCCACAAACTGCTGGCAAAACTTCTCGCAAGAAACATAAATTACCAACTTATCTGGTAAATTCTTCTTTATCTCATTTCCGATCGCTTGCACCAAATGCGTTTTACCCAAACCTACATCGCCATAAACCATTAATGGATTGAAAGACGTTCCTCCCGGCTTATTTGCAACGGCATAACCTGCAGAGCGTGCTAAACGATTACATTCTCCTTCGATAAAGTTCTCGAAAGTGTAATTCTGATTTAATTGCGGATCAACCTGCAATTTTTTCAATCCGGGAATCACGAAAGGATTCTTGATGTTTTTGTTTAATGCAACAGGAACAGGAATAGATTGATTCTTTCCTTCAGCACCATTTCCATTGGATGGAATGTTAGTAGTAAAAGGGATACTCGTTGAAGATTTCTCGACAACGATATTGTATTCTAAACGTCCTTGCTCGCCTAAAAACTTTTTTACTGTCTTACGTAGTATTCCCACATAATGCTCCTCCAACCATTCGTAGAAAAACAAGCTAGGTACTTGAATAGTTAAAACGTTTTCTTCAAGACGCATGGCCTTAACAGGCTCGAACCAGGTTTTGAAACTTTGCGCAGGAATGTTGTCTTTTATTACTTGAAGACAGTTGTTCCATACACTTGTACACGTTTTTTCCATTCGTAAATTGTTAATAACTTGAAAACCAATGTTTGACAAAAAAGCTGTTTAAAACTTTCTAGTACAACGAAGATGACAAAATTTATTGAGCTAAAAAACTAAAAAGATAAAAAAACATTTAACATCTGAATATCAATAACTTATGTTAAAATTTAAACGTGTTTGATGCTAAATTATACAGCAAAAATTAGTTATTAACAGCATTTAATTTTAACGAATATCAAATGTAATTTTTCTACTTTATAGGTTGATAAACTTAACGATGTGGAAAACTTTGGCCTTAAAATAGCGCACAGCCATTCCGACAAAATTTATCCGTCTAAATCAGTTCGTTAGAAAAAATAAGGAGCAATTATCCGACCAAAGTTTGTGTTTTGTGGCCAGTTGTGAGTTTATTTATTTGAGAAATAATAGAAGATGCATCGTAGCCACAAATTTGCCACAATTCTTCTTGTTCACCGTGTTCCACTATGGTATCAGGAATACCTAAACGGACGACTTGAGCTTGATAATCGCTTTCTGACATGAATTCCAAAATAGCTGATCCGAATCCACCTACCAAACAGCCATCTTCTACCGTAATTACCTTCTTGAAGTTTTTAAATACTTCATGCAAAAGCTCTTCATCTAATGGCTTAGCGAATCGCATATCGTAGTGCGCTGGGTAAATCCCTTCTTGGTTTAATTGTTGAAACGCTTTGACCACTTCATTGCCCACGTGACCAAAACTTAAAACAGCGACATCTTCCCCATCGCAAATTTTATGTCCTTTTCCGATTGCCAATTCTTGGAAAGGTTTGCGCCAATCCGGCATTACACCTTTTCCACGCGGATAACGAATGCTGAAAGGTCCTTTATCAGGCAACTGTGCAGTAAACATCATGTTACGCAGTTCTTCCTCATTCATCGGAGATGCAACGATCATATTAGGAATACAGCGCATATATGCGATGTCATACGCACCATGATGCGTAGGGCCATCTGCACCAACTAATCCAGCTCGATCCAAGCATAACACTACGTTTAGCTTTTGCAAAGCAACATCATGGATTACCTGATCAAACGCGCGTTGCATAAATGAAGAATAGATATTACAGAAAGGTACCAAACCTTGCGTTGCTAAACCAGCACTGAAGGTAACAGCATGCTGTTCAGCAATACCTACGTCAAATGCCCGTTCAGGCATCGCTTTCATCATAATATTCATAGAAGAACCACTCGGCATCGCCGGCGTAATTCCCATTATGGATTTATTAGATTCCGCTAATTCTACCAAAGTATGTCCGAAAACATCTTGGTATTTTGGTGCTTGTGGCTTATCGGAAACCGATTTCTTGATTTCTCCAGTAATTTTATCGAAAAGACCTGGCGCATGCCATTTTGTTTGATCTTTTTCGGCTAATGCATATCCTTTACCTTTAACCGTTACGGCATGTAACAATTTCGGTCCGGGAATATGTTTAAGATCTTCGATCGTTTTCGCCAATTTATTAACATCATGGCCATCAACGGGACCAAAATATCTAAAATTCAACGATTCAAATAGATTGGCATTTTCCCACAACGTTCCTTTAATAGTTTGTTGTAGCTTCTTCGCCCATCCGTATGCATTTGGACCGTTTTTGGATATTTTGGCCAACACATGGACTAAATCGTCGCGAAAACGGTTATAGCTTTTTGACGTGGTAATGTTTGTCAAATAATCTTTCAGCGCACCTACGTTGGGATCGATTGACATACAGTTATCATTAAGGATAACTAATACATTCGATTTCTCTATTCCGGCATGGTTTAGCGCTTCGAACGCCATTCCACCCGTCAACGCACCATCACCAATAATAGCTACGTGCTGACGATCGTGTTCGCCTTTATATGCGGAAGCAACTGCCATACCGAGAGCAGCAGAAATCGAGGTGGATGAGTGACCAACGCCAAAAGCGTCATATTCACTTTCTGATCTTTTCGGAAAACCTGAAAGTCCACCAATTAGACGATTGGTATGAAAATTTTCTCTACGTCCAGTTAAGATTTTGTGACCGTAAGCTTGATGACCGACATCAAAAACAATTTGATCATACGGTGTATTCAATGCGTAATGTAACGCTACCGTTAATTCAACAACGCCTAAACTAGCAGCAAAGTGGCCGCCATTGACAGAAACCATATCAATAATATATTGCCTCAAATCAGCGCAAACCTCTTGAAGGTCAGACTCTTCTAACTTGCGTAAATCAGCAGGAAATATAATATCTTTTAGCTTAGCCCCTATCTCCATGTCCATAGCGTGAAAAATGTTCAACGTAGTTTACAAAGTAACAAACTTATTAACAATATACCCAAATAAATGTTTCCGAACTTCGAATCAGTTCATTCGAAATAATTGTAATTTTGAAGCTCTATGACAGATGCTGGTTACGAAATTAAGCTCGATCTTTTTCAAGGTCCATTTGACCTATTATTATTTTTTATCGAACGTGATGAGCTGAATATTCACGACATCCCGATTTCCCAAATTACGGATGAGTTCCTACGTTACATTCAGCAGTTGCAGTCGCTGAATATGGAGGTTGCTAGCGAATTTATATTTGTAGCTTCTACATTCATGCGAATCAAATCGAAAATGCTGCTTCCTCGACCTAGCGATTCCGACGGAGAAGATGGATCGGATCTACGCGAAGATTTGATCCAAAAACTAGTTTTGTATAAGCAGTTCAAAGAAGCTTGTGAAGATTTACGAGTTTTAGAATATCAACGCTCCTTAGTTTTTCAACGTGGAAATATTCAATCTGATATACATGCGGTTAACTCTGGTGGAGAACAAGAGGATGACCTGAAAACGTTGGATTTGTATGAACTAATGATGGCTTATGAACGCGTTCGCTTAAACCCAATCAAACGGCCGGAAGAAATTAAGCATACTATTGTACAGTATCCATACACGATTGAACAACAGAAATCAGCTATCGCTAAGTTAATAGCGATTAATGAACAATTGGATTTTGCGGCAATTGCCAAACAGGCTGAAAACAAAGTACATTTTGTTTATCAGTTTCTTGCTATTTTGGAGATGTTGCAACAGGACTTATTAGCAATAGAAATCGGGTTAGGATATAATTCGTTTACAGTAAGAAGAAATGGTTAATCTGAACAATTAGATTAAAGCGATCATACAGCCCAACGACTTTACAACTTTACCCAATTTCACGAGATTACCTCAATCTCTCCAAAACTTGTTTTAAATAGCTGTACTGCTCGTTTGTTGGTAAATCAGGTAAATTGCGCACAGATTCAAATCCAGCTTTTAATACATTAGTATTTGCTTTACCGAATCTATTTAAAAGCGCTTCTATTTTTTCCGCGTCCAATAAGCCATCAACAATTCCCAAGTTTATCGCTTCATCTACTGAAAAGTAATCCGTATTCAAGCATAGCTGCAACACTTTCTTTTCGGGCATCACTTTTAACAAACTGGCCATCACTTGAAAAGGGAAGATTCCTAAATCTAATTCCGGCAAACGAAATCGAACTTCCGGCTTCGCAAAAACATAAGTACAACCAAGAACGTAAAGAAATCCACCAGCCACCACATCACCATTTAAAATAGCAACCGATGGTTTGTGCAATTGAGAGAATACTTCTCCTAAAGAAATATTTTGGTAGGTAATCGCATTATTTCGGACGTCCAAGCTTTCATCGCGAAAAGTTTTTAAATCCATTCCGGCACAAAAAACCGGACCTTCCGCTTCCAGAAGAACGACCTTGATATCATCATCCGAATTAATTTCCTGCACGGCATGTGCTACTTCGTTTACCGTAGTTGGGGTGAAAGCATTGCGTTTTTCTGCTCTTGCCAGAGTCAAATAAGCGATATGGCTTTCTTTTCGAAGTTTTATAAAATGATACATCATCTCCAAAAATATTGGTTTAATCCGCAATCAAATCCTTAAATGCGGTAATAATAGGTTGCAGTTCTTCAGTAGAACTTTCTTCAAAATGCAACAACAAAAGCTCTGTCGGAATATTTCCAACCAAATTATCTTGTGCAAAAGGGCATCCGCCATAACCTAAAATAGCACCTTCAAATTTTCGACATCCTGCACGATAGGCGGCATCTATTTTAGACAGCGCACTATCCAATCGGCTATGCAAATGCAAACTTGGATTTAGCGAAGGATCGTAAGCGGCAACTTCCTGTAATACTGCCGTAATGCTGTCTGGCGTAGCTTCACCTGTGGTATCTGCCAAGGAAAAACGAGCGACACCGATGGATTTTAATTGATCCAACCAATAAACAACCATTTGCTTATCCCATGCATCTTCGTATGGATTTCCGAATGCCATAGAAATATACACGATTAGTTCCTTATCGCTCGCTGCTACACGGTTTTGCATCCGTTGAACACGTTCGAAAGATTCCTTTAAATCAGCATTCGTATTTCTTTTCTGAAAAGTTTCGGAAATAGAAAACGGATAACCAAGAAAATCCACTTTCTCTTGCGCTAATGCCGCTTCCGCTCCGCGCTCATTCGCTACGACAACGGATAACTTTGTACTACCGGATTTTACAATTCCGGCAAGCACATCGGCCGTATCTGCCATCTGCGGAACAGCTTTTGGCGACACAAAACTTCCTATATCCAAACAGCTGAACCGACCACTAGCCAAAAGAAGGTTGACATAATCAATCTTCTTTTGCGTGGCAATTGGCTGATGAAGTCCTTGAATAGCATCACGGAAACAGTCGACAATTTCTATATCTTTAAATGACATCTTTTTTAATTTCTCGTGCAATTACCATTTTCTGGATTGCACTGGTTCCTTCTCCAATGGTACATAACTTAGCATCACGAAAGAACTTTTCTGCAGCAAAATCTTTGGTAAAACCATATCCACCGTGAATTTGTACGCTCTCGTTCGACACCTTTACAGCTGCTTCGGAAGCATACAACTTCGCCATCGCACCAGCTTTAGTTACATTCTCACCCAAATCTTTCAAATGACCGGCATGGCGAACTAAAAGCTCCGAAGCCTTGATTTCCGTAGCCATATCGGCTAACTTGAACGATACATCTTGAAATTCAAAAATGGGCTTATTAAACTGTTCCCGCTCCTGTGCGTAACGCAATGCACATTCATAGGCTCCGCGAGCAATACCTAGTGAAAGCGCTGCAATAGATATACGCCCACCGTCCAGCAATTTCAACGCCTGAACAAACCCAGTTCCTTTCTCACCGATCATCTGGCTTTTATGTACGCGGCAGTTGTCGAAAAACAAACTGGCGGTTTCCGAAGCGCGCATTCCCAACTTATCCATTTTTTGTCCCGCAGTAAAACCAGGCGTTCCTTTTTCTATGATAAAAGCGGAAACACCGCGCTTATCCCCTTTTTCGCCAGTACGAACCATGACCACCGCTACGTCCCCCGAAATCGCATGTGTGATAAAAGTTTTATTCCCATTGATTATATAGTAATCTCCATCCTCGACACCAACGGTAGATAAACCACCAGCATCCGATCCTGATCCCGTTTCGGTTAATCCCCAGGCACCAATACATTCTCCCGTTGCCAATTTGGGTAAATATTTTTCTTTCTGCTCATCGTTGGCGAAAGAAAGAATATGATTTGTACATAAAGAATTGTGTGCGGCAACGGATAATCCGATTGATCCGCATACTTTAGAAATCTCATCTAGAATGGTAATATATTCTTGATAACTCAATCCCGCACCATTATATTTCTCAGGAACTAAGATGCCCATGAACCCATACTCACCCAGTTTTTTAAAAAGATCTATCGGAAATATTTGCGGCTCATCCCAAGCCATAATGTATGGTTTGATGTACGTTTGTGCGAAATCGCGGGCGCTCTCTCTAACCATTCGTAATTGTTCTGTGTCAACCGAATAATTCATCATAAAATTTTGTTTAAGTTTATCTCTGGTAAGAAGAATACTATACAAATATTGTAAAAAACAAATTAAATTTTATGATATTTATAGAATTAAATTTTTGCAACCCATTGTAAACTAGCATTCCTAAATAGACTGATATATGGAAAAGATATTGTCTGAACTACGAAAAAAGAGTGAACAATTACGCCTTGGTGGCGGAATTAAGAAGATCGAGAAACATAAAGCAAATGGCAAATTAACTGCTTGGGAACGCGTGGTAATATTATTGGATGCTGATAGCGAATATATAGAAGTTGGAAGCTTTGCTGGCGATGATATGTATCCCGAACACGGTGGTTGTCCAAATGGAGGTGTCGTTGTCGTGCTTGGTTACGTAGAGGGCCGTCTTTGTGTTGTGGTTTCAAATGATGCTACGGTAAAAGCGGGAGCATGGTTCCCTATTAGTGGCAAGAAAAGCTTGCGGGCGCAAGAAATTGCGATGGAAAATCACCTACCGATCATCTATTTAGTTGATTCCGCCGGCGTTTATCTACCTATGCAAGATGAAATATTTCCGGATAAAGAGCATTTCGGCAGGATATTTAGAAACAATGCAAAAATTTCTGCTATGGGAATTCCGCAGATTTCTGCCATTATGGGATCTTGCGTTGCGGGTGGTGCTTACTTACCAATCATGTCGGATTATGCACTGATCGTGGAAGGAACAGGTTCTGTTTTCTTAGCGGGATCATACTTGGTAAAATCATCCATCGGCGAAGTAATCGATAATGAAAGTTTGGGTGGAGCGGTTACGCATTGCGAAATATCGGGCGTTACGGATAATAAATATCCGGACGATGAAAGTTGCCTAGCAGCGATTCGTGGAATCATTGGAAAATTTGGTCACAACGATAAAGCACATTTCTCTAGAATAGATCCGGTCTCGCCAGCACACAAAAGTGATTTTCTTTATGAATACTTCCCAGAGGATCGACTGAAAACCTACGATATGAACGAGGTTTTGAAATGTATCGTGGATGAAGGGAGCTTGGAAGAATACAAAAAAGATTACGGCAAAACGATTATTTGTGCGCTGGCGCGAATCGATGGTTGGGCGGTTGGAATTGTGGCTAATCAACGTCAGGTTGTGAAAGCGAAGAAACCAGGAAACGCTACCGAAATGCAGATGGGCGGCGTAATCTATTCAGATTCTGCAGATAAAGCTGCGCGTTTTATTATGAATTGTAATCAACAGAAAATACCGTTAGTTTTCTTCCAAGATGTTACCGGATTTATGGTTGGATCGCGTTCCGAGCAAGGCGGAATTATTAAAGATGGTGCTAAAATGGTCAATGCAATGGCAAACTCGGTGGTACCTAAATTTACATTCGTCGTTGGAAATAGCTATGGCGCCGGGAATTACGCGATGTGTGGAAAGGCTTATGATCCTCGATTGATTTATGCTTGGCCGACGGCACAGATGGCAGTTATGAGCGGCGCATCTGCCGGAAAAACGTTGCTGCAAATACAGGAAGCTTCATTGAAAGCTCAAAATAAAGCGTTGAGTGAAGAGGAAAAAGAAGCTTTACTAACGCAGATTGAGAATAGTTATAAAAAGCAATTGAGTCCATATTATGCCGCTGCTCGACTTTGGGTAGATGGTGTTATTGATCCAAAAGATACGCGTAAGATTATTTCTATGGGCATTGAAGCTGCGAATCAAAATCCAACGATAGATCGTTATAATGTGGGTGTATTGCAGACGTAAGGTTATTGATAATATATTTAACTTTATTAGTACATCAAGCCGAGTTAAGAAGCTACACTCAAGCCGAAAATATCCGGATCGAGTTGTAGCTTTTTGATGTATTCGATGAAGATACTTCAAACTTTTCTTGATAAAAGTTTGGCAAAATCAAGCCTATATTCCTTACTGCTATCTGCCCAAAAGAAATCCTAAACAAAAATAAACTCGCTTTGCTCAGACAGATTTTTGTTCTTAACGGATTTGCTTCCGCCCAGATGGCCGCAGTCGGAATATTAGGGCGGACCTAGCTCGATCCAGCGGTATTCCTTAGGAAATTAGCGGCTTAATTTCGTCAATGAGAATTGAGAATGATTTATCTTTAAGCTTGAGATTGCTTCGTCATACTTACTAGCAAGGTCAGCAAAAATTTCGTCATTACGAAGCTAAGGAACGAGGCTGAAGTAATCTAATCGCATTATATGTCACAACGACTTTACGAACCAGCAACTTAACTTTAGATTGCTTCGTCATGCTTCCTCGCAAGGACGTTTTAAGTTTCAACTTGGCAAATTAACGTCGCAACAACTTTACGAACCAGCAATTTGACTTTAGATTGCCACTTTGTTCCTACCTATAAGGACAGCTTATTATCTACTTAAAAGCATTCCATCCTTGTGCTTGCAAAGGATGAACTTTTCCGGACTTCGAAACCATGTGACAACCAGCAGAGGCTTCCGTCATGTGGCCAATAACCGTGATATCCAATTGATTTTTTACTTTATCGTAATCTGATTGTGGAATGGTGAATAATAGTTCATAATCCTCGCCACCGCTCAACGCGCAAACTGTAGGATCCAACCCAAATTCTCGAGCAGTTTCGTAAGTCATTGGATCGATAGGTAATTTATCTTCATAAACGGTACACCCAACGTTAGATTGCTTCGCGATATGTAAAATCTCCGATGCCAAACCATCAGATACGTCGATCATGGAACTTGGTTTGATCTCCAATTGACGGAGCAATTCCACCACATCGCCACGAGCATCCGGTTTTAATTGACGTTCTACGATATAATCCTTTCCTTCCAAATCAGGTTGAATGCTCGGATTCTCTAAGAAAATTTGCTTTTCACGTTCCAACAACTGTAAACCCACATAAGCGCCACCTAAATCGCCAGAAACGCATAATAAATCGCCCTCTTTCGCTCCCGAACGATAGGTTACCGCTTCTTCGTCGGCATAACCAATACTGGTTACCGAAAGCACCAATCCCTGACTGCTCGCCGATGTATCGCCGCCGATCAAATCCACATTGTATTTGTTGCAAGCAATCAACGCACCTTCGTAAATTTCTTCTACAGCTTCCAAGGGAAATTTTGAAGACATTCCAATGGAAAAAGTAATTTGAGTAGCCGTTCCATTCATAGCATAAATATCACTCAAATTAACTTGAACGGCTTTATATCCAAGGTGTTTCAACGGAACATAACGTAGATCGAAATGAATATTTTCCAACAATAAATCAGTGGAAATCAGAGTCTTTTTACCCGTAAAATCTAATACGGCGGCATCGTCACCAATACCTTTTACCGTGGAAGCTTGCGTTAATTTTACAGCTTGGGTAAGGTGATCAATCAAACCAAATTCACCCAGCTCTTTTATATCCGTTTTTTCGCTATTATCAAACATAAACTAAAATTTAATGGATTGATTTACAATCCTAATCGTTCTGATATTTCCAACATACGCTCAATAGGTTTTTGTGCTCTGCGGATCACATCTTCCGGAAGATTAATTTCCGGTTGCTCGTAATACAAGCAATTATATAATTTTTCCAAGGTATTCAACTTCATGTGTGGACAATCATTGCAGGCACACATATTATTCGGCGGAGCCGGAATAAAGGTTTTACTTGGACTTGCTTTTTGCATTTGATGTAAGATACCCGATTCTGTAGCTACAATATATGTAGTTGCTGCATCTTCGATGGTATATTTCAACATTCCGGAAGTTGACCCGATGTAATCTGCTGTAGCCAAAATATGGTCTTCGCATTCCGGATGAGCGATAAATTTCGCATGCGGGAATTCTGCTTTCAGCTGATTGATTCTATCTTGCGAGAAGATTTCATGAACCATGCAGGCACCATTCCACATCACCAAATCCCGACCGGTTTTTTTCTTCACATAAGCACCTAAATTCCTATCGGGACCAAAAATGATTTTTTGATCAGCTGGTAAGCTTTCGACGATCTGCACCGCATTGCTTGAGGTACAAACAATATCGGATAATGCTTTTAGCTCCGCTGTACAATTCACATAAGTGATCACCAAATGATCCGGATAAAGCTCTTTGAATTTAGCAAATAAATGAGGTGGACAACTATCTGATAATGAACATCCTGCTTTCAAATCCGGAAGAAGTACCTTCTTTTGTGGAGAAAGAATTTTCGCTGTTTCCGCCATGAAATGGACACCGGCAAATACGATGACATCTGCTTCGGTTTTTGCCGCTTGCTGCGATAGCCCCAAACTATCGCCAATATAATCAGCAATATCTTGAATCTCACCTTCTTGATAGTAATGAGCCAGAATTACCGCATTTTTTTCGGCTTTCAAACGCTTGATTTCATCGATAAGATCAAGCGATGGATCTACAGGAATATCAATGTATCCCTTAGCTTCCAAAACCGTATCGAAAGTATTATTCATTTATCTTCTCTGTGGTTATACATCCTCTGACAAGGAAACATCACAAAAGTAAAGAAACAAAATGAAACGAAATCCACATTCCCTTTTTTCAATAATTAATAAAGGATTTTATATAAAATGATCTTATTGTTTATTAGTGTGTGGATAATGGGGATAAACCGTTTTATTTTTCTTTTGATCGTATAGATAATTTAGTTTTTACACAGGTTATCCACAATTTGAAAAATGGATTTATGCTGATTATCAAGTATGTATTTTTACGCCTTTTATTTTTTCCATGATTCCTTGTGAATTTTTTACTGTTTACAATTTGTTAATATTGTCGGAATATTGCCGTAATATCTTTCCACAAATTAGTTGTTTTCCCCTCACATTGTGGAATAAAATAAAGTTTTCCTTTTGGCTCCACGGTTTTTATACAGGTTATCCACATTATTTGTTAATTTGTTCACCTATTCGTTATATACTTTACGCATGTCTGAGCATTATTCTGATTTTTTGGTGGTGGGTTCCGGAATTGCCGGTTTAAGTTTTGCTTTGAAGGCGGCATCGTTGGGAAAAGTGTTAATAATTACGAAATCCAATGAGGATGAATCGAATACGAAGTACGCACAAGGTGGTGTTGCAGTAGTTATCGATGAATCGGATAGCTTTGCAAATCATATAAAAGATACACACACTGCCGGCGATGGGTTGTGTGATCCCGCTGTGGTCCAACATGTTATCGAAGAAGGTCCTGAGCGGATCGCTGAGCTTATTGCATATGGTACGAGTTTCGATAAGGAAGCTTCCGGCGGATATGATCTAGCGAAAGAAGGTGGACATTCTGCACATCCTATTCTACATTACAAGGATATTACTGGTTATGAGATAGAAAGGGCGCTTTTAGAACGTGTTCATGCGCATCCAAACATTACTATTCTTACGCATTATTTTGCCGTCGATTTGATTACTCAACATCATGTTGGTAAACATGTGGATAAACGTTCATCAGATATAGAATGCTATGGTATATATGCTTTAAACACGGCAACAGGGTTGGTCGAGAAGTTTTTGTCTAAGTCCACATTGATGGCAACCGGCGGTGCGGGACATGTTTATTCGAGTACGACCAATCCAACCATTGCTACAGGTGATGGTATTGCTATGGTATATCGTGCGAAAGGAAAGGTGCGAAATATGGAGTTCATCCAGTTCCATCCTACTGCATTGTTTAATCCTGCAGTTTATCCTGCATTTTTGATATCGGAAGCCGTTCGAGGTTTTGGCGGTATTTTGCGTCGTGCAGACGGAACGTCGTTCATGGAAGATTACGACGAGCGTGGATCTTTGGCTCCACGAGATATTGTTGCGCGCGCGATCGATGTAGAAATGAAGAAGTCGGGATTGGAATATGTGTATTTAGATATTACACACCGCAATCGTGAAGATATATTGGCACACTTTCCAAATATCTATGAACAATGCTTGAAGATTGGTGTCGATATGTGCACGGACTTTATTCCAGTATCTCCTGCTGCGCATTATTTATGTGGTGGAATATTGGTTGACAAGCATGGTGCGACGAGTATAAAGCAATTATATGCTTGTGGCGAATGTTCTTCAACAGGTTTGCATGGTGCTAACAGATTGGCTTCCAATTCTTTGTTAGAAGCTGCAGTTTATGCACATCGTATATTTAAAGATGTGGAATCTAAGTTTCACAACTTAGAATATCGCAGGGATATTCCAGCCTGGGATGATACCAATACGGTGTTGTCGAACGAAGATATCTTGGTAACGCATAATCTACGAGAAACACAGAAACTGATGAGTGATTATGTGGGTATTGTACGTTCCGATTTTCGCTTGGATCGAGCGATGCGACGTTTGGGTTTGTTGCATGATGAAACGGAATCTTTCTATAAGAATACCAGGTTGTCTGTAAAACTTTGTGAACTCAGAAATGTTATTCAGGTAGCTTATTTGGTGGTTAAATCGGCCATGGCGCGGAAAGAAAGCCGTGGTTTACATTACACGACAGATTATCCAAATCACGCCGATCATTTGCAAGATACTATTTACTAAATATTCGTTATGTCAGCTATCATTCTACCTGTTGGTGAATCTGTGCCACAAATTGCTTTAGATACGTTTCTAGCTCCAAATTGTACCATAGTAGGAAATGTGAGCATCGGATCGAATTGCTCTGTTTGGTTTAATGCCGTTGTACGTGGTGACGTGAACTACATCAAGATTGGCGATTATAGCAATATTCAGGATAATGTAACCATTCATGGAACGTATGAAAGAAATGGTACTGATATCGGATCTTACGTGAACATTGGGCATAATGCGATTGTCCATGGCTGCACAATCCACGATTATGTGTTAGTTGGAATGGGTGCGATTGTGATGGATCGGGCAGTACTGCAAAGCAAAGTGATCATCGCAGCGGGCGCCGTAGTTTTAGAAAATACCGTTTGCGAATCGGGCTATTTGTATGCTGGCGTCCCAGCCAAAAAGATTAAGCCACTGACGGATGAGCAGTTAGCGCTGTTGGATAAGCTGCCCCATAACTACGTTTTATATAGCTCATGGTTTAAGGAACAAGAGTAGAACTAATTTTCTATAAACTCCACGTCTATCGTCTCATTTTGTTCCCAATTAGCACGAATCGTAAATGTTCTATTCAAGTACCAAATAGGTTCTTGTTTACGTAGAGTCCAAACATCAGCAGGATCCCATTTTCCATTTCTATTTTTATCCCAAATCAGTCGAATCGAGAATTTTCCGGTCGGATATTTCGTATAGGGCATTTTATGACTATTCGGGAGAATCTTCGATTGAAAGGTCTTTGTTTTATCTTCCGAGATTAGTTCCACAACGTATTGCTGAGCAGTATCTAGTCCATTAAAAGTAAGATAAATATCGCCGTAGCTATCTGCTTCATTCATCGTAAATTTGATAGATTCCTCTTCATTTACTTCTTCGAAAAATCCTATCATTGCCCCTTCTTCCAATTTCAATTCATAATCGCGTTTTGGCCGCCAATTATAGCGAATATGGAACATTTCAGGATTTATACTATCTGCTTGCAATTGGAAATTTCGTCGCGGGATTGAGTCTTCAATTAAAATGACTTTGCTCTTATCCATGTTTGCGAACGGAGTGGCTGCAGTAATTTCGATATGTTTGACGCGATCCACCTTGTTTGTTATGTTGAATTTAGGAGCAATACTGCGTTCCAATTTCAAATTTCTTGGTTTTCTAATCAAAGTGGTGTCTAGTATACCTCTGCTGTCTGCTATCTCTAGTTTTAGTGAATCGAAGTCTAAATTAGGAAGATATAATCGCACGGAATCCTGTGTCTTAGCGTATCTACTTATAATTTCATCGTTTAAAACGACCGGATCGAGCACTCGGATGCTAGGCTCGTCCAACGACTGATTAAATGTCATAAGCAAAACGCCACTGCTTTCTATCTTTCGATCCAACGTTCTATACCTATTTGGCCGTCCGTTGCTAAGTTCCAATTTAATTCCTGATATGTCCCTATTAAGCACGATGCTGTCCAGCAAAAATCCAATCCACTCTTCGGGAGCGTTATAGATTCGATCATTATTTTGTTCCTTTATGGCATAAATGCGATAGGTATCCTCTTTTAAATTTTGTAATTTGAAGTTACCCGAGGTATCGACAGTGGTGAAAATACTTGCTTTTTTCTTACCAAAGATGGAATCTCGACTAGTTGGAATAAGAATAACGTTGATGTCTTTATCCTTTTCCTTGTCAAATCCTTGTGTGTAGCCATTCGTAACGCTGCCTGATACCGATAACGAATCCAATTCCGGTCCGGTAGAGAATACGTACGTGTAATTAAGAATTGGGTTTCCTTCGTTGAAATCTACTAATCCTTTACCTAGATTAATCGTGTACGTAGTATTTTCCTCTAGGCTGTCTGGTAGATCGATGATAAGATTACGCTTACGTATTTTATATATCGGAGATCGCTCTAAATCTGGCGATACACTAAACTCTTTTTGTTGATTAGTGGTTTTTACAAATTCATCAAAGGTAATTGTAATTCGTTCTGCATCGAAGTTCGTTGAAAAGTTTGCCGGCAATTCTGCTAGCACCTTTGGCGGCAAGGAGTCCTTAGGGCCTCCAGTAGGTCGGCTCATGTTAGCGCATTGCTGAAAACTTAGAGAAACGATTATTAATAACAACCATAATGCTACATTGTCTTTTAATACGCTTTTTAAGCGTTTTAAGGAACTTTGATTTATTTTGGACTCCGTAGTCATAATTCTAAAAATAATACGTTATATTGATTATTATTAAATAATTGATTATCAATTATTTAGTTTATATGTACCATTAAAATACTTATATCTGCTGGTGATACACCGGATATCCGGGATGCCTGACCTAATGTTCTGGGCTTAATAGCTAAAAGTTTTTGTCTAGCTTCAGTAGATAGGGAGGTAATGGAATTGTAATTAAAGTCAGGTTGTATTTCTTTATCCTCCATTTTTTTCATCTTTTTCACGATCTCCATCTCTTTCTCAAAATAGCTATCGTACTTCACTTTTATTTCCGCCTGTTCAATAGTTTCGACATCGAAATCATTTAGAAATGATCGCAGGTTTCTATCAACTTGAGCTAGCTCATTTAAATTCACTTGCGGCCGACTTAAAATATTATGTAGTCGTGTTTTTTGGTTTATTGCAGTTGAACCCCAATTGATCATGGCATCATTCATGACTTCCGGAGTAGTACTCGTATTTTTCAAAAACTCAACTATCTTATCTGAACCAGTAATTTTATTTTCTACACGATTCATACGTTCCTCCCCTACCAAACCAAGCTTGTAAGCTATTGGTGTTAGCCTGATATCTGCGTTATCCTGACGTAGCAATAATCGGTGTTCTGCTCTCGAGGTAAACATACGATAGGGCTCATCCGTTCCTTTGGTAACTAAGTCGTCAATCAAAACACCAATATAAGATTCAGATCTTTTTAGGATTAATTCGTGTTCATCATTGATACGTTGATGTGCGTTTATTCCAGCGATGAATCCTTGGGCAGCCGCTTCCTCGTATCCCGTAGTTCCATTGATTTGTCCGGCGAAGAATAAGTGTTTAATGCGTTGTGTTTCTAAAGTCAAATCTAATTGCATCGGCGGAAAATAATCATATTCGATCGCGTAGCCAGGTCTGTACATTTTCGCAGTTTCAAAACCTGGGATCAATTGCAAAGCTTTTAATTGAACATCTTCAGGTAATGAAGTGGAGAAACCATTAACATAGATTTCGACCGTACGAAATCCTTCCGGCTCAACGAATATTTGGTGGCGATCTCGCTCTGAGAAGCGGTTTATCTTATCCTCGATGGAAGGACAGTATCGTGGCCCCAAGCCTTTTATTCTACCAGTAAACATGGGAGATTGTTCAAAGCCGGTTTTTAAAATTTCATGAACCTCAGGATTCGTATAAGTAATCCAGCAGCAGCGTTGTTGCATATTACGTTCTACGTCGCTATAAGAAAAACGCCCTGGATTTTCATCCCCCCACTGCTCTTCCATTTTGGAATAATTAAGGCTTCGGCCGTCTATTCTCGGCGGCGTTCCAGTCTTCATTCGTCCGGCGTCGAAGCCTAATGAAACAAGTTGTTCCGTCAAACCTGTCGCTGCTTTCTCCCCTGTTCTTCCTCCGCCAAACGTCTTTTCACCAATATGTATTTTTCCATTAAGAAATGTGCCGTTTGTTAATACAACAGCGTCGGATTCTATCTTTATTCCTAGCGATGTTATGACACCTCTAACTCGATCTCCTTCTACTATTAGTTCTTTAACCGTGTCTTGCCAGATGTCTAAGTTCGGGATATCCTCTAATTGCCATCTCCATTCTTCCGCAAAACGCATACGATCGTTTTGTGATCTAGGACTCCACATTGCTGGTCCTTTCGATCTATTGAGCATACGGAATTGAATAGTTGATTTATCGGCGATGATTCCAGTATATCCGCCCATCGCGTCTATTTCACGTACGATTTGCCCTTTTGCTACACCACCTATTGCGGGATTACAGCTCATTTGGGCAATCACCCCCATA
The DNA here is from genome assembly GCF_042684745.1 of Sphingobacterium corticis. Classification (NCBI taxonomy): domain Bacteria; kingdom Pseudomonadati; phylum Bacteroidota; class Sphingobacteriia; order Sphingobacteriales; family Sphingobacteriaceae; genus Sphingobacterium; species Sphingobacterium corticis. Next base: position 853,986 of record NZ_JBHUMA010000004.1, read on the forward strand.
TTCATAGTAATAAGTAAAGTGCTTGAACCCATATTAGCTGCTACTGCAGCCGCTTCGCATCCCGCATGTCCAGCACCGACTACGATTACATTATATTTATTAAACATATTCTTTTATTATGTTTCACGTGAAACCTCTACGTATGTTTCACGTGAAACCCTAAATTAATTCTGATAATTCCAGCCAACGTTCTGTTTTCTGATCAAGTTCTGATTTTATGTTATCTATTTCTGTCGCTATATCAGATAATTCTTTGTGGTCCGAAGTGTTATTAAGTTTTTCTGTTAGCATATTGATCTTAGTTTCTAGATCAGAAATAAGGTTATCTAAACCATCTAACTCCAATTTTTCTTTGTACGATATTTTTGGTTTCGACTTGACTTCAGAAACAGGTGTCGGTGTAGAATCCTTTTTCGACCCTTTTTGATTTTTGCTAGCTTCTATTTCTGATTGCTCAATTTTGAAATCTGCATAATTCCCGTTGTATATTTGAATCTCGCCAGATCCGTCAAAGATAAATAGTTGATCGGTCAATTTATCTAGTAAATAGCGATCGTGTGTAACCAAAACCAATACGCCTTTAAATTTATCGAGAAAATCTTCCAATACATTTAACGTATCCATGTCCAAATCATTGGATGGTTCATCCAATATCAGGAAATTCGGATTGAGCATCAGGATTCGCATCAATTGAAGGCGTTTGCGTTCTCCTCCACTTAGTTTTGATACTAGACCAAATTGTTTCTCCGGCGGAAACAGAAACAAAGTTAGAAGTTGGGAAGCCGTGATGATACCATCTTTTCCCATGTCAATATGTTCTGCTATATCTTTGACTACGTCTATCACTCGTTGGTTATCGGTAAAATCTAAACCTCCCTGTTTGTAATAACCTATGATAGTAGTTTCACCAATATCGATACGACCATGATCTGGAGAAATGGAATTTGTCAGTAAGTTCAAAAAGGTAGATTTACCTGTTCCATTTCTTCCAGCAAGACCGATTCTATCCCCTTTCTTAAAAACATAAGAAAAGTTGGAAACGATTTCATTTCCGTCAAACGATTTTACCGCATTCTCAATTTCTAAAATTTTTGATCCTTGTCTCGAGGTTTGGATCTTTAATTCCAACTTTTGATTGGTAGCTGGACCTTTAGATTTGTTTTCTAGATCATAGAATGCTTCAATACGTGACTTAGACTTCGTACCTCGAGCTTGAGGTTGCCTCCGCATCCATTCCAATTCTTTACGCCAAAGGTTTTTTGCCTTGTCTGCGCTCGCTACTTCGGATTGAAATCGTTCAGCTTTCTTTTCCAGAAAATTTGCATAATTACCTTTATACTGGTAAACTTTTCCTCTGTCTAATTCTCTAATTTCTTGACAAACCTGATCCAAGAAGTATCTATCGTGTGAAACCAGTAATACCGTCTTATTTCCTGAAGTCAGTAGTTTTTCTAGCCACTCGATTGTTTCGATGTCCAAATGGTTAGTAGGCTCATCAAGAATGTAAACATCTGGTTCGTCTATAAGAAGCTTAGCTAAGGCCAAACGTTTCTGCTGCCCTCCGGATAAAGAGGAAATCTCTTTCTTAAAATCGTGTATCTGCAGACGGTTAAGGATAGTTTTTATAGCGTACTCGTATTCCCAAACATTTAATGCCGTCAACTCATCCGTTAACTCGTTTATCCTTTCTACATTAGAAGGATCGTTTTTCAATACCTCCTCATACTCTTTGATAAGTTGCTGTTGCTTATTATCAGCGCTGTATATGAAATCCTCAACCGAATTGAGATTAGAAAAGTCAGGCTCCTGAGGGAGATAGCCAACTCGAATACCTCGTTCCGTAACGACTGTTCCCTGATCGGGTTGAATAATACCCGACAATATTTTAAGTAGGGTGGATTTACCGGTACCATTAATTCCAACAAGTGCGATGCGTTCTCCAGACTGCATGCCAAAGTGGAGATCATTAAATAAGTGGCGATCGTGAAACGAATGGCTTAATTTTTCAGTACTGATTATACTCACGTTAATTCTTTGATTTCTTGGGTGTTAAATCGGAAAATTCCTTTACCATCTAATTTTGTAGTTTCGACTAGCGCACGGGCGATTACTGATCCTTTTATACTTCTATATTTCTTGTAATCTCCTAATAATAAAGGATTTATAATATTAAATAGAATGGAAGCAAATTTTTCCGCAAGTCGCTTTTCTTTTCGATTACCAACAATTAATGATGGCTGCATAATGAATAATTGATCGAGACCAAGTTCTTCGAACGATTGTTCAGTCATGGCTTTCAGTCGCATATAAAATGTCATACTATCCTTATTGGCACCTAAAGCAGAAACAATAGAAGCTGAATGTAGACCATTTTCTTTCAGAATGCGAGCGACTTTGATCGGGTAATCGTGATCCACTTTTTTATAATCTTCTTTATTAGGTGTCTTACTTTTTGTGGATCCAAGACAAGAGAAGAGATGGTCGATTTGAAGATCTCGAATTGGACTATCTATAGTATCAAAATCCGCCTTAATCTGGATCAGTCGCTCATGCTGAATGGGAATTCCATGGCGACTGACTGCATATATTTTATCAAAGGAATTATCCGCTAAGAGATATTTGGTGGTATGCAAACCAACCAATCCGCTAGCGCCTAGAATTAATGCTTGTGACATTTTTGTTGACGTATCTATCCAATCAACAAAAGTACATAATAAATCGTCAATATAGTGTTAAAAGGATTTGCTCCCCCTACCCTATTAGCATTCGTATTTAGTTCAATCGAAAATTCGCAATAAGGTTAAAACGTGGAATGATGACTTCAATTGCTGCTCCGTCGATTAGCCGTTGCATTTCGTAGTGCCCGACCATATAACCCATGTCACTTCGAAGATTACAACCGGAAGCATATTGATGGATTTGACCAGGTTCTAAAATCGGCTGTTCGCCTACTACGCCTTCGCCATCAACCTGCTTGTGCTCTCCAATAGTATCAAATATGTCCCAATGACGTCTGACTAATTGTAGTGTATCGCTACCCTGATTTTCTATCGTGATCCGGTAGGCAAACATAAAATGAAAATTGTCTGGATTGGAATATTCTGGCTGATAAATCGATTCTACCGATATTTTCACATCTGCTGTTATCTGACTAATCATATGTCGTACAGTTATATACTGCTAATTTAGCAATTATTTTTTCTTTCCATAGCCATATCCGTAGCCATAACCATAACCATATCCGTAGCCATATCCAGCGCTACCTTTCCGAATACCATTAAGAACAACCGCCATATTATTAAGCTGTTTTTGTTTATAAATATTCTCTATTTCTGGTAGTTGACGTCTATCCATTTTTCCCGCTCGTACCACAAATATAGTCAACTCAGAAATTCGGTTTATGATAGATGCATCTGCAACGACGCCGATAGGAACATTATCGATTACAATGTAGTCGTATGTGTTTTTTAGTTGCTGTATTAGGGTTTCTAATCGTTCACTCAAAAGCAACTCCACAGGGTTCGGAGCGATTACACCAATTGGAATTACATCTACGGACCCAGAAATTTCATTCTCATAAATGATATCTTCGATAGATACGCTCGAATCCGATAGATAATGACTAATCCCTTTTGGCTTAGTGGCATTTATTTTCTCACTTAACGTACCTTTACGTAAGTCTAAATCCAGCAAAATAACACGTTTCTTCAGAAAGCTTAAGCTGGCTGCTAAATTGATAGCACAAAATGTTTTACCTACTCCTTCGCTTAAAGATGTTAGTGTGATTACTTGTTTACTTCTGCCAGTTGACATGAAATCGATATTGGTACGAAGTATACGAAAAGTTTCTGTTACCGGGTCGGTAGCTTGTTCTCTGACCACTACGTGAACATCTTTCTTATTGCGTTTCGAATATGGTATTTCACCCAAGAATGGCGCCGATAAAGCTTTTTCGATATCTTTACGGTCTCTTACCGAAGTATTTAAGAATAAAATAAGAAGCAATACTGCGGTTGGAATGGCCAAACCTATACCTACCCCAATGGCTAGCTTGCGGATTTTGTTTGGAGCTATAGGAGCATCGCTACCAGATGCAGGATCTACGACACGAAGATTATCGTCTGCCAAAGCCTGATTAAGTGCATTTTCTTCACGCTTATTTAAGAATAGAATATACAGTTCTTCTTTTACACGTTGATTTCTTTCTACGCCAAGCACCTGACGCTGTTTTGCGGGCATAGATGTCGCACCTTTAAGCGCTGTGTTCATATCTTTCTGAGAATTTTGAATACGAACTTTTAATCCAGAAATGGCATTGTTTACCGCACGCTCAATATTACTTTTATTTAGTGCTAAATATTGGTCTATCTCGCGTACGATTGGGTTATTTTCATTATTCCCTTCCAAAAGACGATTCTTCCGCAATAATGCCGAATTGTAATCATTAACATATTGATCAATATTTAAATCTACTAAGCCCATATTTGTCGGGATAAGTCCTTCGGCATTTTGGATGTAGTCGCGCATCATCTCCGCCAGACCTAATTGAGTTTCTAAGTCACGTCCTGCGCTTAGATACTGTCGGCTTTCAGAGATGTACATACCCGTTGCTTGGTTGACATCCATACCTTGATTGGCCACCTTCATGCGCTCGAGATCTTTTTCCACTGCACCTAGATCGCCTTCGATCAAGCTAAGACGTTCACGTATGAAGTTCTCTGTACTGACAGCTATTCGATTTTTTTCGTCAATGGTTTGCAAATTATACAAATCAACGAGCGTAGTAATTAAATCAGTGGCGCGTTTTGGAGAATAATCTTCTAGGGTAAACCGTAATAAACTAGCATCTTCTTCAATTTGGCTGATTTTTATATTGGAAAGAAAATAGCTAACCATCGATTCGCGAGGAATTTTAGAAACGTGGATTTCTTGACCAATTTCATTTTTTCGATAGTTATTGGTAGGTAGGATAGTTACTTCTCCAATAGTCGTTTTTACCAATTTATTTAGTGGTATTATACTTTTTTTCTGTTCATGACCTTCATCTAACGTATGCAATTCTACAGAAGATGCATCCTTTGGTATAATAGTAAATGATCTACTTGATTCGGGATTAATGTTCGAAAAAAGCACTTTGATGGGAGCATCGTTGTACAATTCTACATTACGCAGGCCTACGGTCTTATAGTAGCTTACATCTGCCTGAATAGCATCAATGGATTGGCGCATCAACTCTTTTGAACGTAGTTGCAAAATCTCGGTGGCGACACTAACCGTATTTGCCATAGAAGAACGTGTAAACCGTGCTGTAGCATTACTATTTTGAGGCGTTTTTATCATCAATACTGCCGATTTACTATATACAAAAGGCGTTTTGCTGTATTGATAATAATATAATCCTCCGAAAAATAGCACCGATAATAAAAACCATTTCCAGTGCAAGAAAAGATATTTCGTTAAATCCAATACATTGATTGACTTTTCTTCTTCTTCTATTAGATTTTGTGTGTTCGTATGATTGACCATGAAATTAAAAATCTATCGAGTTAATATTAATATGGAAATGATTGTTCCTGTTAGACCTGTGATTAAGCCTAGATACTGAAGTGTAGATGTTTCTCTAGCTGAGGGTATTGGACCTCGTGGTGGCACGTAAACAATGTCGTTTTGCTGTAGGTAAAATGTGGGCGCGTTGAAAAGATCAGTAGATTGTATATCATTCGTGTACATTTTACGTATGCCATTCTCCTCCCGAATTACGTTTACCAAATTCGGCACCGCGTTAGGCGTTAAACCTCCAGAAAGTGCCAATGCGTCCAATATCGTTACTCTGGTATCAGGAATGTTTAGAATGCCGATGGAACCTACCTCGCCCATCATGGTAATTTTTACATTGATCAATTCTACTTTGACGATTGGTTCGGATATAAGTTTGCGATTTACTAAACTTTCCCAAATCAAATCTCTTGCACCGTCCAAAGTCAATCCTTCCATATCCAGCTTTCCAATAATTGGATAGTCAATTTTACCATAGTTATCGACCAAGAATGTGTTATTCGTTTGACCAGAAGCGTTTAAACGAGCGGATCCTGCCGCATCTAATCCATAACTTCCAATATCCAAATTGAATGGCGCAGCGAGTTCTGCATTCTTCGAACTAACTGTAATGCTCAATCGATCGTTTTTTTGAATACGTATTGGAGGTGCATCAGCAACGGGATAATCCACACCTTCTTGCATGTCTTTAACATAAACAACTTTCTTAGAAACAATACATGAGTGAAGTAGTAGAAAGGCAGCTACTGGTAAAAGGAATAAAAGTTTTTTCATAAAGTTGTTATTTTATATTTTCAATTTCACTTAGACAAAGTTTTGCAGCTTCTCCATTCGGCAAACAAGACAGCTCGCCAACAGGAATTTCTGTTGATATGTTTTGAACAATATCTGCCATATTGGCGAAGATCTCTTGATTCCATCGTATAGCAGAACAACTCGGTAAGAGTGTTAAGAAAGCCTGCTGTCCAGATTTCCATTCCATTTGATTTATCGGAGCTTGTTTCAAGCGTACTAATGCTTGTAGATCTACAACCATATTCCGATAACAAGGAGTCTTCCCACTCCATGGAGTTCCATAGATTTTAACAGATCCATCCGACTCAATTTTTACCGCAGGATTATCGTCGTTTAATAACTCTGCTCCGTGGATAGATGCTTGCCACATTCTACTATGCGTACTTTTTCCTGTACCACTTTTTCCTAAAAATGCATAACCTTTTCCATCTCTTTCTATCACAGATGCGTGTACAAGGATGGTGTTATGAAATACTGCTGACTGAGCAAACGTGACCATAATCATCCAGCTAAGTAGTTCCCCGGAAATTTCCTTATCATCAATCCAATAAATGGTAGATTTTGAAAAATCCTTCTCGCTCTCCATAAACCAAGTCTCCTGTTTCGAGGTACCTGCTACTGTAGTAACAAACACATCAGGAAGCTCAAAAAATTTGAAGCGATTTCCCCATACAATGGAAATATCGCTTAATAGCTTCGCATCCTTCGAAGATCTTCCAAAAGCTTGTTTCGTCACAATTACTTGCGTAATTGGGTGTCCTTTCACAACAGCATCATCGCCTAACTTAAAATCAGCAAAGCTCGGCAAGAGTCTACCTAAATCAAACTCCGTTGAACACTGGATTTCTAAGTAGGAACCAGCAATAGCATACCATGTAGAAGTTATCTTTTCCAAGCGGTGTGTTCGTTTTTTTTCATTGAAAATCTATTACTGTAGGTAGATTGATTGTTCGCAACGAAAGGCTAGTTTCAAATCATGCATAACAAATATCACAAATTTATTTTTCCCTACACAAAGTAATTGCGAAATCAATTTTTTGGAGGTCGCTTGATCTAATGCCGAAGTTGGTCGACCTTCCGCTAGTTTAAATTCGGATTCTTCTTCCAAATTTCCAATCTCGCTATTCGTTGCTGAATCGAGCGTTGTTTTAGACCAAAACAAAAATGATAGCAAACAAGCAATACCTACAACCCCATGCACGAAGAATAAAGACATATTAAACTTTCGATCTGAGACAAATTCGCTTACCCAGCGGATATTTTTTATGAATAAATTGTTCATATCTGCTGTTGTTATTGGTTGAATCTTGAATAAAATTGTACCAACGGAAAAGACAGCGCTTCTGCAGGTGCGAAGGGCAAATATTTGACGAAGCTGTTCCAAATTCGTTGTTTCGCTTCTTTTCGTTTTCCACTATTTTTCGCTTCAGCGCCGACATGTTTCTCCAACGAGAAGCCAAAATTACCGGCTTCCCAAACGTCATGTATAAGCGTGTCTGTAAATGCATGTCTATCATAAGGAAATGGCAGATATTCTGCCGGTAGGCCTAGATAGTTTACCAAAACACCGTGATAAACATTGATAAACTTTAACACACCGAGTTTGCGATACACTTCTCGCAACTTTGATCCGTTTATTTCTGCCGAAAAAGTATAACAAATACGCACAGCATCGCACCATTGTCTTAGTCCTATTCCATAAGAAAGTAAATGTTTCAAAATGTGTATAGAAACGGATACATGTGTTAACAATGGAGAAGGCAATTTCCAGTCTATTTGTTGATTATCTGCAGTAAACTTTATCGGTTCCTGTGCATTGATCAAGTTTTTTACAAACCGATCTTTAAAAGGATTATGTATATCAATCATGCGTTGGTGCAACTCCACTTCTGCGCCGCTCCAAATGGTTTGTGAACTGTAGCCTGCAGTAGCTTCCACATCTAAACCACTTTCTGTTAAAACCTTTTTAGCTTTATCATAATCGTTTTTATTAGGGAAGCACCAATCAATATCACCCGCAAGTCGTAATTCCGGGTTTTCATAACATCTTCCAACACCTTGTCCCTTGAGTAAAAACGGATCTAAACCATGCGATCGAAAAAAAGAAAGTTGCTCAGATACCCTATCGTTCATCCACGCATGGCGTTGTTCTATCTTGGAAACGCGAGCGATCCATGGAAGCAATATCGCTCTTGGAGGCATGAATTCCGATGGCAGATTGGTGACACCTAGATATATCAAACCTTCTACGGTATGGTTCAGAGATTTGATGTAAATATCCTGCCATTGTACGTCCGTCAAAGGGAAATTGTGTAGATCGGAAACCGCACTGTTCCACAATCCAGACTTTAAAAGTGATAAAAATACTTGGCGTGACTTCACAGCAGACTATTCCCTTTCTTCTAAAAAGTTTTGAGTATGAAAAACTGCTATTAACGATTCTACATCTTCCGACGCTTTCTCCGGCGCCACATCATATTTTTCTAATAGGAGCTTGGTAAGATCGTCGCGGGAAAAATTATCACCTTCTACTTGCTCCCAGAGCCAGGCGGCTGATTCATTTAGCGTAAATACCTTTACCATATCTACCTTATCTTGGCCCGGTTCTACAATGATATAATCTTTTCCTACTTTTCTTAATCTCAATTCCTTTCTCAATCTCATCTTTTATATATCTTACTTCCAAACAGCTTGTGCCAAACTTTTCGAAAAAACCGCAACCGCAACCATACACTAGCATAAAATAATGCTGATTTCGAGTACAAATCGATAGATCGACCGTCTCTAGTTACCTCGCTTAAAAAGGCAATCACATCATTTTCGGACACTTCTTCGATCTGAGAAAGGTTGCCGTCGCCAGCCAAATAAATCTTTTTTTGTTCGAGTCGTATTATTCGATGTAGAACAAACTTTGCGTTCCATTGCGCTAATACGATATGTCCTTTCTTCAAAGAAACTTCTCGGATCGGCTTGACCGTTATGAGATCATTTTGTTTTAAAAAAGGTCTCATACTCTCACCGCGCAACGCGAACTTTACCGCTTTCCCTTCTTCCAACAATGACATCACGTGTTCAAAAAATAATTCGTTGGGAATGGTTTTTATACCCGTGTTATTCATTATTTCAGTGGTCTCGAAAGTTAAACAAAGCTAATTTTTTACAAGCAAATACCCGAATGAACCGTAAAAAAGAGGCGATTAATTGCGATTATTTGTAGGCGGTTAGCTACAACTTTTCATTCAGCGCGCTGTCTCAATTTTTTATAAATTTCCAAAGTATTCTTTATCATCGCCTCCTCGGTAAACAATGAATTAAATCGATCTTTTGCACCACGACTCAGCCGGTCGAAGTTCGATTGATCATTAGTAATCATTCGTATTGCACCCGCCAATGCATTGGCATTTTCTTTTTCCACAACCATACCGGATTTATCATGCGCGTTTACCCAACTTACTCCAGAACCATCAATATGCGCGCAAACGACCGGTTTTCCTAAGGACATGGCCTCAATTTGTACAATAGCAAAAGCTTCTGTCTTTTGCGTGGAACTTAGGCAAAAAAGAGTAGAAATGTCGTAGTAGCTTGCTACTTCCTCGTCAGATATATAATTGATCAGTTCTACGCGATGTTCTACATTCAAATCAGAAATCAATCTAGTCAAATCTTCCTTTAACGGGCCTTTCCCGCCAATGATCAATTGATACGAATCATCAAGCAAGCTCATCGCTTTAATTAAATGCGTATAACCTTTGTATTCTACAAGTCGCCCTAAAGCAAATACGATTTTCTTATCGCCGTATTTCTTCCTAAGCGAATTAGAAATCTTTTTATCGGGGTTTAATGCTTCTATCCCGATTGGTACGTAAGTTGTCTTGTGCTGTACTTTTTTCAAAAAAGGCGACTCTTGCACATATACGGGAGAAGTTCCGATAATGATATTGGCTCGACGAATTAGCCAATCTTGCAAGGGCTTATACAGCATCAATAGCTTCTTTTGTTTAACAATATCGCTGTGCCAATGCAAAATCACTTGTCCGGAAAATCCAGATAGAAATAACGACAGACATGCCATCGGATCTGGATGATGAATATGTATGATATCGTAGCTCTTGGCTATCTTTCGAAGCTTGAAAATCATCTGCGGAGCGAGCATGGTGGCCGCCAATTTAATTTGAGTCGGAACTACAATCACTCTACCGAAAGCATTTAGAACGACATCCCCACCAGTATAATTTTCTGTGCTAGCACACAGCATATCGCAATGGATTTCTCTGCGAGATAATCCCATGGTAAGATCGTACATCACTTTCTCAACCCCACCACGAATAGGATAAAATTTCCCGACTTGTAATACTCTAAGTGGTTTACTCATTTAAAAGTTTTTTAAATAATACCTGCCAATTAGGTGCAAATGGTTCAAGCAATTCTTGGGATTCTACTGATTTTAATGCGCGTGTATCTTCGAGAATCAATTCTTCCATTCTCTTGGCTAGCATAACCGTATTTTCAGGTTCAAAAAATGCTGTTTTTTGATGTCCTGAAGCCGTCTCATGCGCATAAGGAAGGTCCGCAAGCAACATCGGTTTACCATATAAAGCAAACTCCGAAATGGGCAATCCCCAGCTTTCTATTTTCGAAGGGTAAACCAAACAATCGCTTTTTCTATATAGCTTAAACAGACTTTCACGGTCGACAAAACCGTGAAAGTCGACCGATTTGAGATGTGCCCATTTCTTGTACAACCAATTTGCATAGGCATTTTCCGTGCCGTTTACCGTTATATGCACCAAGAAATTTGTAATGCCTTTGCTTTCCAAATACGCAGCAGCACCGAGTAGGGTTTCGAAGTTTTTGTGACTATTCGGTGAAGCCGCATACACAAAGTGAAATATATGATCCGATTCTTCTGCTGGTAAGCTTGTAGGTACGGTTATTTCGTGCTTTGGTGGAGCGAGGATAATACGTTGCTCGTCGTACTCAAACATATCAGCCATAGCCTTTCGAAACCAAGCTTGCTGTACTACTAAAAAAGTGTTTTTTTGAATGTTTGTGCGGTAAATCCATTTCGTAAAAAAGGAAATCATCGCAATTTTTGGAGAAAACACCCAATCGTGCATTTTACGTTTATAAAATGCGTATGTATTGTGGCAGTACACTGCTCTTCGTTTTGCGGTTACGCTCGGAGTTGTATCATGTAAGGAAAGCCATAAATCAATTAATCCTATCTGTTTAGATATACGTTTCAAGCTTACATATTCGTACCAGAGACGATTAATCCAACGCTTCTTCGGCCAGCGCGTTTCTATGTATTCAATGTGTTCAAAATACGCCAAATCTTTGTCGTGGACGATTGCAACTATCCGATAAGCAGGATCGCGAGCTAAAGTCGACAGATAAGACAAGCAGTCTCGAAGTATAGTTAATGTACCAGCTTCTACCAAGTTTACCGCGGAAACTACGATCGTCTTTTTCATAGTTAATTGGCTAGTAATACTTGATTATCCGTTTTTGATGTTAGCACATCGTTGAACAAATTGATCCACTTACTCATTACTTTATCTTCGCTAAAATTTTGGGACAGTCTAAACGCATTGCTTCCAAGCGTTACCCGAAGTTCGAAATCTCGTATAAGAAGTAGCAACTTCTTGGCCATCCCGTCAATGTCGTTTTCGGTTAACAAAAATCCATTTATTCCATCCTGAATAATATCGCTCGGGCCACATTTACAAGCATAGGAAACCATAGGTAATCCACAAGCTTGTGCTTCCAAGAGAGCCATCGGCAAACCTTCGTATCTCGACGTCATAGCTAGGATGGAACTGTTCAAATAAGCAGTTTCTATATCCGAAACTGGTGGGTGAAGCACTAGGCTATCCTTTAATTCTAACTCCGTAATTTGATTTATCAAAAGCTGCTGTTGTGGTCCATGCCCATATATTTTCAGCGTCCAATCTGGCGCCTGTTTTGCCACGATTTTCCAAGCCTTAATCAAGTCAGAAAAATTCTTTTGTGCATCGTGACGACCTACAGCCATAACTTGTTTATTTGTTAATGAAGCTTGGCGTTCGGGTACGAAACTATTCGCATTCGCGATTACCAAAATGTTTGGAACGTTTACCCAATAACTTTTGTCCTCTTCGGTTAGCACGACAAATTTATCATACTTCCTTGCCAACTTCAGATCTCGCTGGCTTCTAATCTTATCTGAAAACCCTAACAGCCCCTTTCGTTGATATTGCAAACGTTTAAACCGGGAGAAATGAATTTCTAATATCTTTTTGCTTCCGTCTTTTATTTTCGGCAAGATCGTAGCATCATGATCGAAAAGGGAGATTACGATATCATATTTTAGATCCATCAGAAATTCTTTTAATTTCCTTTTGTGGGCTTTTTGTTTCTCCAGATAACGGAAAATCTTGGTATAAACGTTAAACTTTAAATCATCAGTATAGTTGAGGCCGAGGTCGATTTGCTGAATACGACTATTTAAGGCAAAATATGGCTTTCGACCTTTTTGGTCTGTGGTTATGATAGTAACCTCATAACCACGCTGCACGAGGTAGTTGGCTTTGTTGGCCAAAACCCGTTCCATTCCACCAGAATTAAACGTACCGAGGACGCAATACGCGATTTTCATACGCTCTATTTTGATAAAACCCCTTATTATCTAAAAACCGATCTAGACAGAAAAACAACGCATAGAATTGAAAAATATCTGTAGCCACTTTTACCCAAATCATAAAACTTAATGCCATCAACAGCAAGAACATAAAAGTTAATTTTGGCGTTCCGCGAGCGAAATAAAGTGGAAGATAAACGAAGAAGGTAGCAAAAACGCTGAAACCTATCAAGCCGCAATACAAAATAAATCGGCAATAACCGATATCGGTTCCATAGAAGAATCCATCGAATAAACCGCTACCAATCATCCATGTTTTAAAATCTTCAGGCCAGATCCACATAGTTCGGTTCAATTTATCTGTGGAATCTGTTCGCCACTCACCTTGTTCTACCCAATTAAAAAAGCCTTCAAATGCAAAACGCATATAATTATGAAATGCTTCATTAGTTTGATATAGATAGGTGCTTATCGTAGCAGCAAGGATTAAAAAAACAAAGAACAACGCTGCGAGTTTAACGGCTTCTTGAGAAATTTTAGTTTTAAAGACACCAGACGAAAACAAAAAATATGTACTAGCACATGCTAAACCAAGAATAGTGGTTCTAGAAATGATATTTCCTACTACCGTAATAATAAAAAATGATATTAATAAGAACAATATATAAGAAGTGTTTGCCCTTGTTTTTAGATCGTGGTTCAGAACAGCTGCTATCATAATCAAGGCAACAGAAAAACGAACACCAGCCGGATCTAATGCTGCGCCAATACCATATAATCGATCTATTTCGTCAAAAAAATCTTTATCGATTGCGACGAAAGAATCTACAAAAACCTGAAAAGAAGGGATGTTATCGATCGCCAAAGCGATAATACATTGACCAGCACAAACGGATGCTACGTAGAAAGTAAGTATGCGAAAATTAACTTCCCTATGGATAGACCTATATAAACTACATAAACCGTAAGCCCCAAAAAACCAAATCGTTAAACTTAGTGTGTATGTCGCATAAGCATAATCATTTGTACTATTGGTATCTGCCGCGATAAAACAAATTAAGGAAAAAAGAAATGAGAAAGCGATCGCACCTAAAATGCCGGACGTCAATGTAATTTTTTCTTTTTTAATAGTGTTGTATACCATCATTGCCCCGCCAAGCATACCAACCAAAATTTTAGTATTCAGCGTTTGCGGAATAAATGTAAAACTGAATGGAAAAACGTAGAAGCTCGTGAGTACACCTAAAGCAATATATATCAGAATTCGGAACATAGTTAATTATTTATAAATAATACCATATACAACACGAATCACAACGTAATAATAAAGTTTGATAGCAAAGAAGTAACGCCTATATGCACAGTGTTCGAGCATGCGCGTTCTCCAAGATATATTCGGATTTTTTCCTGCATAACGATTTGATTCGGAGAACCATGTAAGCCACCGTCGATAAGAGGCATATTTTGGCGAGATCAACAAAGGTAGTTTTATATTTAATTTCAGATAATGAGTAAATTTAGCTAAATCGTTCCAATATATAGTATCTTTCAAAAACTCGATCGCTTCATTTAAATTTTCTGAAACTTGCTGCATATGTGCCTCGGAATAGGTCTTGGTCAACGATTCCTTATTAGATTGTCGATAATGATAAAAATACTTATCGGCATAGACCACATTCTCTGCAGAAGCGAAGAGTTTAATCATGACCATCAGATCTTCTCCCATATTCATTCCCGGAAGAAATCGAATGTTGTTATCTTCATACAACGCACGCTTAACTAGAAAAATCCAAAGATTCCAACGCATCGTGCCATTTATCATATTTTCCAGCGCTTCTCGAGGCGATTGAAATTTAGGCTGTGGCATTTTACGTTTGTTGGTTTCAAATTCTAAATACCAATTGAAACCCACGATATCCGCGTGATTTGTTAATGCACAATCCACCAATTTTCCTATGGCGTTTGCGGCAAGCTTGTCATCCGCATCTACATAGAGTATGTATTCGCCAATTGCATGATCCAGCCCTGTGTTACGTGCAGATGCTACACCCATATTGACGCTATGCCTTATCAAAATCGATGATTTATCTTTTGATTGCTTAGCTAGAAATTCCTCCACTTGTGTAGCGCCATTATCTACACTACAATCATCTATAAATATAAATTGTAGGTTCTTATAGCTAACGTCAGACAGGCTTTTAAGACAGAATGCAAGTGTATTTTTTGCATTGTAAAATGGAATTATAATGCTAACGATGGGTTGTTTACTACGCATAATTTCTATTACCTAAACTAATACCTAACGCTTTTGGAATATATTGTTTTGCCATTTTGTATAAAGCTATGATGATGAGCACACAAATAAAAGGGATGGCAAAATAGGCGATTAATAAAATAGGTCCAGTTATTACGCTGGAAAGTTTTTCTAAACCACCCTTTAGCCAGTTCAGAATATAAATGAGATGCGTGACATAGATGAAAAGACAAACTTCTGCAAGTTGAAGAAGTCTCGTTCTAAGATGGGGCTTGTCGTAAATCTTATTTCCCAAATATAGCAATCCGGCAGTCGCAAAAACGGCATAAAGTCGAATCCAAAACTCATTCTGGTCTTGCGCCGTGTAGTATGTTGCGATAAGAAGAAAGATAAATGCGAATGATAGTGCCCATTTTCCAATATTAATTGACCAATTTAGCATGTTAATTTTGTATATACCGAAATAGGAACCCAAGCCGAAAAAGAATAAAGCTGTTGAACTTATACCGGGTATATCCGATTCGATCCGAGTTATGTAAATAAAAAATAAAGCAGCTAAACCAATCTTCCCCAGGTATTTTAAAAAGTAAAAGATAACAGGAGATAATAAAATCATGACAATTAAATCGCGAAGATACCACAATGGAAAATTCACAGGAGTAATCCAGAATATATCAAATAAGGAAGCTTTTTTTAATCCTTCTATTCCACCATCGCTGCCAAGATTAATGTACTCGAATGTTAGGTTTTTAAATACTATAGCAAGAATGGCTACCAGGTTCCACATCAGGTATGGAACAAGTATCGTTCTCGCTCGTTTTTTTAATAGGGATGAATAGACTTTCAAAGACCAACTTTTGATTTGAATAAATAAAAAATAACCAGAGAATAGAAAGAAGGATGGTACAGCTACTCGGCCAATATGATGCGAAACTAACTCCGTAGTGAATACATAAAGGTTGTCGAAAGATAGTGTTGAAGTTAGTTCTTGCTGTTGAAATGGCAACATATGGATAAACACTACTAACAGGGTTAACGGAAATCGAAGCATATCTATCACCTCAGACTGTCTTGCGTTCAACAACGTAGAATCCATCATCGTTAATTACTTATATGGTTAGTAAGTTGTTCCAGTAATTGCGTATCACGGTTATTGAACTTGCGCGCAAAGAGCAAATTCGAGGATTGAAGAATGTTCAAATCTTCCAATTCCCAGTCGTAGATTTGATTGTTAATCCATCGAATCATTCGTTGGCTACCCAATGCTTCATCGTCTGTATTAAAAATTGCTTCTCTAAATTTAGAATTCCAGCATACGGTTTGCACAACAATTTCATCTGCACAAAAAGTATTCTTATAAATCTTTAGTATATCTATTTTTTGAGATAATAGATATGAAACAAATGAATTCGTTAAACTTATCCACTGTGTTCCTTTTTTAAAATTTATGTTTTGATTTCGCTTGATTCCAAGCAAAAACTGTAATCGAAGCGCGGCAAAGCGAATTGATTTTTTAATCAAGTTACCAGCACTATTTGATGGGCGAAAATCTCTTGGAAAAGCATGATAGCGCCGCACCTTTCTTTCTATATGATCGCTCGAATCGCCTTTCGAATAACCAATAAACTCTTTTCCACGATGTTTCGCGAAAAATTGATGTATGTAATCTTGAGATTTTAACGGTATATCTACCCCGGATAGCAAATGGTAATAGCTATAATTTTGAATTTGTTGAGCCTTTTCAAATAACTTCAATTCTGCTTCCACGACGCTTATATCTCCCCAACGAACATCCGTTCTGTCCTCCAAAATGTATAATCCCGCCTTATTAACATGCACCTTAGGCAGGGTTTTAACCTTTGCATCAAAGTGAATGTAGATATCATTTCGCGTGTCATCCAAAGCGGTTACTAGAAACTCCAAAACTTCAAATTGATTGTGCGCAAGAATTAGGTAGGCGTGTTTC
This sequence comes from Sphingobacterium corticis, assembly GCF_042684745.1. Taxonomy (NCBI): domain Bacteria; kingdom Pseudomonadati; phylum Bacteroidota; class Sphingobacteriia; order Sphingobacteriales; family Sphingobacteriaceae; genus Sphingobacterium; species Sphingobacterium corticis. The sequence continues at coordinate 871,176 of NZ_JBHUMA010000004.1, forward strand.
ATCATCTAGTTAGACCGATTATCTTTGTAAGTACCGTACACAAAATATTTAGCCAGCAATTTTACACGCTTCATTAGCGGTAAAGCATCGAGAGCAAACATCTTTCGATGATAAAAATTGTGATAGAATATATGGTCAAAAAAGACTGATTTACGATAATATTCCCACCAGATATCGAAATTATAGCAGAATTCATTCCAAGGTTTTCCACCATTATAATGCAATATTCCGTGCGTTAAAGCTTGTTGCACGTCTTTTTGATCGTAATATGTTTGATTCTTGTCCGCCAGTATTTGATGGATAGTTCCAACCATTCCAAACCACGGAGGTAAAATTTCAATACGATCTTTACATACCATATTTAGAATATCTTGGTCTTGGTATTTCCAGTCTTTAGTTGCTTCATTTTTAAACCTTGAGACAAGATTATCTTCACGCATTTTTTTTAAGTTCATAATGATGCTCCCTGAACAAATATACTTGTCGACCTGCATTTGCGCCACGTCTTGGATGTACGAAGCGATATCAGAATGCGGAGTCGATACCCCAGCAACGTAATTATCGTTTAAAATGGTTCTCTCATAAATCTCACTTAAATCACTTCTAAAAATGATGTCCACGTCGAAGTAAAGCATTCTTTCGTATTCGGTTACAACGTCTGGCAATAGTAATCTAAAATAGGCAGCTTTGGTTATACCACGGATTTCGAACGCATTTTGGAACATATTCCCCACGTTTCGGTATTGAAGTTGAAAGTTACTATAGTTTTGTTTCAACCGTTCCAAGTATCCGCTTTTAGGATATTTGCAGGTGTCGTCATGCAATATGTATATATCATAAAACGTGTCTTCTTTCGCATTCTCTAACAATGAAGTAATACAAACACCAGCTGGCATGATTAAATTGTCGTCGAAACAAAAAGCGATGGGAACTATATGTTTATCCATGTTTGTAATGTTCGGTTTTGATCAGATTAGATGTTATTTTTTCTACAATATCTAAATGGTTCTCACTAAATTTTCTTGCGAAAAGAAAGTTCGATTGTTTTAATTCGCTCCAGTCTTTAAGAGTATAAATTTTGGGGCTCGTTCCTTCGAACTCACATTTCAGCATGTTATCGATATAGGATATTTTTTCTGCTCCAAGATAATCCTTAATGGAAGATGCTACAAAAAACTCGTCAGCACAAAATGTCCAGCGGTATTTACTTGCGATTTTGGCTTGGTTTTTAATCAGTGTCTCCACAGCTTCCTGGGTTAAACTGCACCATTGAGACGTTTTTACAAAAGAACTTTTGGAATGACGTTTTATATGAAGCCATTTTTGTGTTTTTATCATGGCAAGCCATAAGAGTTGCGTTATTCTTTTTTTTGTCGCATTCGACGATGCGAAGTTTTTAATAAATAAGTTGAAGTTGCGAAGTTTTAAATCAATCTCCTTTTCACTGGTTTCCATTTTCATGAAAAGTGAAATATCCGATTTCTCGAAAAATGAATGGAGATTATCTTTTGTTTGTAAAGGAAGATGCGTTCCTGAGATGATATGGTAATGTGTGTAGTGCGGATTTTTTCTTATGGCAGATTGAAGAAGATTAAACTCTGCTTCGAGCATATTTGTGTGCCCCCAACGTACATCTATTCGGTTTTCTAAGATGATTATTTGAGAATTAGCGACTTGCAAAGTTGGAAGATGTGCAACTTTCTTGTCAAAATGTATATAGATGTCGTTTCTAGCATCGTCCAAAGCTGAAATCAATGCTTGCAGCACGGAAAAATTATCGTGCGATAGAATCAGGTATGCGTGTCTATTCTCCATTTTTTCTGAAATAACGGAATACACTTCTTGATCCATCAATCATGAGTTTACCCATATGCGTCCTATATATCTTCGATAACAAATGCCATTTTTGCTCAAAGGGAAAATACTGTTTCACATTTTTAGGTAATCGATCGAAATAGTTCCACCACACGTCAAATTCAATGGTGAAGCTATTCCATGGTTTAGATCCCGTGTAATGTACTGTCCCATGTTCCTGAACAGCTTTCCAGTCTTCTTCCTTATAAAGATTGAGAAATGCTGACTTATATTGCGGCAACCAAAATGTTCTAATGCTATTAAAAAAAGGTGGCAGACCAATTGTTTTGTGCGAACAAATGATGTTTAATGCATCCTGATCAGGAAACTCTAGCTTTCTACTCTGTATAATACCAAGCAGCTTCCTAGATACGTTTTCTTGGCGCATTTTTTCAAGATTCATGATTAAGAATCCGGAATTGAAATATTTATTTGTTGGACAACCGATTTCTTCTAAATGTGCCACCTGGAACGGGAGCATTGCCTCAAATACTGCGGCTAAATAATGCTCATCTAATTTTATCGTGTGATATACTTTGGCCAAATCATTCCGCACAACGATATCGCAATCCAAATAAATAACCTTTTTATAGTCATTTAGAATTTCTGGAAGAAAAATTCGGTAATATGCGGCAAGCCCATATCTGAGGTCCACATCTACATTCGCTAACAAAGATGAACTGACAACGTGGAAAACAAACGTTGTACGAGCGTTCCCAAGCTCGCTTATGTATTGTTTCTCTAACGCGGTCAAGTCCTCAGAAAGTAAACAAAAAAATAACACTTCCGCATTTGAGTTTAGGTGATCTAATGTGGACGAGATCACCACCGCCGCAGGAACGATGTACGACTGGTTAAAAGAAATGACGATCGGCAATTCAGCCAATTGAGCTTCAGCTTTCATTATTTTAATGCTGTTTTGACGTTTTATCGCAGATCCTACCTAATATGCTGTACTTTCGATATAGGCCAGATTTGATACAGTCATCAAGCTTTCGGCGGCTATCGTTGACTATCTTGATCATGTTAGGTAAACTTTTCGGAAACTTGTTCATCAGTAAAATCTCCGACATAGATACGTCGCTCCATTTTGCTTTTATTTTTAAAGAATACAAAAAACCATCGTCCTCCGCGCAAGCTAAGCGAAGGCGGTAGGATTGTTTATTTCGCATAATGATCTGCGATGACATGTAACACATATGATAGGCTGGGTTCAGCGAGAAACGGAACGAATATTCGTTCAAATAGTTGCTATAGTACTCTAAAGGCGAATCGCTCAAAACACACTTTTCATATTCTCTAAGCCAATCTTGAATGAATAGTGAGTTAGGAATTGCCGCTAAAAACCAATTTTCAATCATCGGGTAGCTTTTATCTACCGTATTCAAATCCGTATAGTAACACATAACTTCAGATTGTGAGCTCTCCAATTCGCGAACTACCCAGTCCAATTTACGTGTAATTAACGTACTGGCATCAAGATAGATCCCACCAAATCTTTCTAGGAGGAGCAGCCGAACATAATCTGAAATGTGTGCAGGTTGTAATTGTTGCAAACCCTCAGGCAAATCTTTTATATAATTTTTAACTGAAATCCAGTTAAGCAGAATAACCTTATACCCTGTGTTTATCTCTTTCATTCTTTCGATGCAATGTTGAACAGTTGGAGAATCAATAGATTGATCATGCCAATAGCACCAAATCGTTTTCGGAACGGTAGATGGTCGGTTGACTGGAATATTGCCCCACGAGATAAGGTTCAATCCAATAAATGCAGGTGTCTTTTCCCGCAAAAAATTGCAGTAAAATTTCATCTTTTGTTTAATATATTTTAGATTGAGTCCCATTTTATATCGTATTATGGTGTCATAGAATCGTACGGCAGATAAAAGGCATACCTCTTAAACATTGCAAAAATTTCATCGAGTATTTTATTGTACTAGTAGAAAGCTTCTCAAATAAAAAAAAAATGGTTTTTTCAGGTTAAGAACCGTTAACCAAATTTTCATATAAATTAAGCAGATTTTTAGCTTCTTCTTTTATGTTAAATCCTGCTTTTGTTAGCACATCTGTTGTCGAATGACGCAAGTAATCCTTACCTATGGACTCAATTGCTTTCGACCAAAGAAATTCGCTACCAATGTCAATAGGTTCATACGAAATAAAAGAGGACAAATTTACTTGCCGAGTAACATTTTCAGATGCGATAACGTGCAGAGATGCTGCCTGAGCTTCAACTGCTACTAACGGCAGCCCTTCATAGTGGGAGGGCAATAATAAGATATCCATTGCATTCATTAATTCATTAATATCACTTCGCTCCCTTAACCAATATATGAATGGAGCAAGATCCCGATCCTCGATTTCTTTCTTAAACAAGCTTCCATCTTCTCCATCGCCTACAACTAAAAGGCGTATGTCATCGCGCTGTTTCACCAACGTATTTAAAATCTCAATTATAAATAGAATGTTTTTTTGATGAGTCAATCTGCCTACGAATCCAATGATAATATTGTCCCCAAAATTAAAGCTTTTCCTGTAATGCTTTCTTACGGATTCGTCAAACTTGAAATGTTCTAAATCTACCGCATTGTGAATGACTCTCGAGTTCGTCGAGTAGTCTTTACCTACAACAGCCTCAATAGCGATATTACTTGCTCCTGCGCGAAGTGTAACTACACGATTTAGAAGAAATTTAAGAACTCTATTTTGAAACCCATTATTTTCCCTTGACCAATGGGCGTGTGAAATGCGCACAGGAACACCTGTCAATTTTGCCAAAAGTAAATAGATACCAGATTGCACTTCTATATGACAGTGAACTACGGAATAATTTCCATTCCTCAATAGCTTGACAAAGAAAGTCCCTCGTTGAACAAATTGGCTTGGCATGTAAAATACCTTTCCCCCAAATTTTTCAAACTGATCGTGGTATGCATGCTTCTGACCAGTGTCTATAGCTACAAAATCAAATTTTATTCTTGATCGATCTATATGCTTATAGTAATTCATCAAAAAAGTTGTTAATCCGCCAACATTTAACCTAGTAACAACGTGTAAAACTTTAATCATTGCAGCTATTTAATCAATTGTTTGTAGTACTTCCAGTTGATAGTCGTCGGTGTCGTCCAAATCGAAGATGTCATTTGGTAATGGATCTACCGCCTCCATCGCCACCTTTCCCGAAATACTGATTTTATTATCGGCGCCCATTTTGAACCACTCATATTCAATGTCAATATGACCAAGGTCTATCGCTCTGAAGCCGCAAACCGCTAAATCGTAGGCCAAAACCGTTGCAGTTGGGCCTAATGCAATAAGAATCAGTTTGTCTCTCCCAAATTTTTTGGTGGCTTCAAAGATTTCTTCGTATTTGTCAAAGGCGTCGCTATTGGGGCATAATATTCTATTAATAGATTTAACATTGTCAAATAGATTGTTGTTAAGCCCCAGCTTACTGCCTTTTCCCTCAACAAAAAGAACATCTGTATTTTCCCAAATCAACCTTAAATTTTTCACTTTATTCGAGATGGTTCTATTACTTTTATCGCAATAATCCATATAAAACCGAGTGATGGATGCATCCGAATATATATAGTTTTTGTCCAAAATGTTGTAAATTTTATACCCATTTTCTTGTAAAAAGTCGTTCCAAAATCTTGCTGCGGTTTCAGTTAATAACGTTCTATTATCCACTATAAACCCATTTGGAATAGCAACTTTAATATTGAGATTATCATAAGACTCTCGAGTTAAGATCTCCCGAAGTCTGTTCTTTAACTTCACGTCAGCCCTTTGAAAATGTAGCGACCGTTCTCTTTGGAGAAGAAACTCTCCATTCAACATAAGCGAAAATTCGCCATCCCCGAATCTAGTTAATGACGATCCATCACTAACAACTGATTTTATCGTTTCCTCGAATGAAGCTATATGTATGCCATCCATATTTTTAGTCTTGGATGACATGTAGGTATTGTATAACCAGTCAATTTTGTTCAAAAATTTTTGATATAGGTTCATTTAGGTCTTAATTAATCGTTATTCATAGTTGGAATTATGCGGCCAAAAAGTTAAAACATTCCAGATGTAGATCAAATCGATTTTTGCCTATGTGACTTCGCGATTAAAGTTGGCTTTTTGTTCCTAAATAATTGGCTTTCTAGTAGAAACCTGACGTTGTCGACAAAACATGCTAATCCAACAAAATTAGCTGCGAAAAGGCGATAGTATAATTTACGAAGCGGATTTTTTGAATTTATTTGAGTCAAAAAAATGTGAAGATTTAATTTTCGGAAGACTCTCATAGCAAAATATCGCTCGCTAAAGGATGATGAGTCATAAAGATTGTTGTACCAAAACATATAGATATCAACCGTTTTTCGATGTAAACTTGATCCTAACTGGAGATTTTTAATGTTCGATTGGTAAAGCGATCTCTGGTAAATCAACAAAAGTTCTCGCAAAGGCGTATAGAATAGCTTCATAGGGGACGATTTGTATTTGTTCCCCAAAGAATTTGGTGTATTATTATAATAGTAATTGCTAACATCAGAAACGTAAATACCACTTGTTGCAAATTCCATAAATTCTAATAAGAATATCAAATCTTCCGCAAAATTGATATCTTTTCTAAATAGTATAGCATTATTTTTTATCGTTTCCGCCTTAAATAATTTCGGAAATGGACCCGTGTGGATTGACATTAAACTTTCTATCCAGTTTTTGGCATCTTCATGCTTGAAGTATCCGACTTTCTTGTAAGAAATCTTAGACCAATCCCCATAGTCGTCTTGTTTAATGTAAGACTGCATAACCATGTCTACCTTCTGAAAGGACATTTCCAAAACAAGCTTCTCCAAATAAACACGCTCAACCCTATCATCACTATCTATAAAAACGATGTAGTCTCCTTTACATAGTTTTATTCCCAGATTCCTCGCTGAACTCACACCCATGTTCTTCTGATGAAAGTATTTAAATCGTTCGTCTTTATCGACATAACTTGAGCAGATATCAGCGGAGCGATCTTGAGATCCATCGTCGATTAATAATACTTCATAATCCTGATAAGATTGATTCTTTACAGATTCTAAACATGCCTCCAAAAAGGATTCTGAATTGTGGATTGGGATGATTATTGATATATCAAAGTTCACTTTTTAAAAGATTTAGATACGATTGATTAGGAATCTTTACTAATTCCAATATGACAACGAAGTTCTTGCAAGCAATAATTTTAGTAAAAGCTAATCTTTAGATAAAAATTGTTGGAGAGTTTCTAGAAATTTTAAACCATGTTGTCTATTTGGTTCCAGAATGTTTCCTTCTGCCCACTCATTCCATGATTTAATAAACAAAAAATTTTCCTTCAACTCACTTTCTTTCAAAAAATTTTTAGCTTTATCCAGTTGTAGATAGAGGGTTTCTGGTGTAGCATTTTTTATAACATTCCCGTTTATACCGCTCCTTGGCGTATTGTCCCAATTTGGGAGTACCATCGGATAGGTCTCCACGTCTGCTTTCACAAAATTCATCTCTGCAAAAATTTTCTTTCCATCTACTATTTGTGGTTTTCGAAAATTTTTAAAAACTGTCATAGTAGCTTTTCTAATAAGTCTCTTAAATATATTTGGTGTCTTTGCTAGATGTCGTCCCCAAGATTTGTTAAACGCGTGGGATATTTTGCCATCATAAAGCATCTTTTTGTAGCCAATCTCGTCTTCGTTTCGGTTGCTTGCTACTAGATAAATTCCATCAAAACCATCATTGCGAGCAAGCTTATTTAATTTTTCTAAATATTTGTCGCCATGTTCGTGAAGGTCGATCGGATCGTAAATTATGAAAAGTGGTTTGTTCTCAACTTTGATGTACCTATCGTCCCGAAAGAAGTTTATCAGGTAGTCATAATGTTTTTGCAGATCTTCATCACTAGGATAAGTTTGTTTAATTAAAGATTTATCCTTTAATCCATGCCAAACTCCGGTCCAACTCTCGTTCGCCCAGCAAAAGCAGAATGGAAAATTCGGGCTCTTAGTAGATAACACTTCATTAGCTACTGTTTCGAGCAACTGTTTACCATTTCCAAACCAATAGTGATAATAGACGAAGCCGTAAACGCCATACTCCTTAGCTATTTTAGCCTGTTGTTCTCGAGCTTCCGAGACTCTTAAATCATAAAAGCCAAGATCTGCGGGAAGATTAGGTTGTATGTGTCCTGAAAAAAGAGGTTTAGCTTTAGTAACATTTGTCCATTCCGTAAAGCCTTTTCCCCACCACTTGTCGTTTTCTGGAATCGGATGATACTGTGGCAAGTAGAAAGCTAATGGTTTAATTTTGGTCATATTCTGTTATTTTAGTTACTAGCTGTGCGGTAGATATAGTGTTTGATAAATGAAAAAATCCCGACAACTCCCAAGTATCGAAAGGAAAAATATTTATACAATAATTTTATTTGATCTCTTTTCGAGGGAAAATGTTTCTTAGTGTTTAGGGAAAAGATGTATAACGCAAACCCCTCAAGCCTATTGTTAATCTCTGTATATTGTATTCTATCTGGACGGTCATTCGAGAAATCTAAAAGCGATAAAAACCAATTTTTATCAGGGTTCCCATTGGAATAGTGTTTAACAGTTATTCTGCTGGTAACATAGTTTGTAAGACTTTGGCTAGCGCGCCAAGAAAGGTCAATTTCATACGCGTGAAACCCAATAAGGTTTTGGTTAAACCTAAACTTAGAAAAATTTTCCTTTTTCACTGCTAGTAGGACGCCATCTAACACTTCCACAGGTTGCGATTGATTAATTTTGTAATGATATGATTTGCCGTTAGCAACTTGAACGATATTGTACATAGACTGAGTGTTCAGTTGCCAATACCCTATCGGTGCATTAGGATAATATTTTGCACCCGCTAAACCAATAATACCACAATTTGGCAATTCAAGTTCCTCCAAAAGAATTTTACCCCAGTCGTTTGTGAAAAAATCTATATCTTCATGGCAGAACACTAAATTTTCAAAAGAAGATTTATCTGCCCCAATATTGTAAGCTTCACAAATACCATAGATGCCAGGATTATGAATTTTTATGATCTCGTAGGGAATCCCACAAGTTTTCGATATATTCTTTTCTAAAGCTTCGAAATATTGAGCGTTATATGAAGAGATAATAATTGATAACATTGATTGTGCCTTTGAATAGTTTAAGAATTAGCCCTACAACTCCTGCAGTTGCACCATTTTTTTAAATTTCAACGACGAATTTTTCAGTTCTTCAAAATCGCCGCTGCCTATAATTTGTCCATCGCTCATTAGCACCACCTTATCAGCATTTCTAACCGTTGCCAAACGGTGAGCGATAATGATAATAGTAAACTGTCCTTTTAGAGCATCAATATTTTCCTGAATTATCTTTTCCGTTTCAGAATCTAGCGCCGAGGTAGCCTCATCTAAAATAAGAATATCGACCTCTTTAAACAATTCACGAGCGATCGAAACACGTTGTTTTTGTCCACCACTTAGGTTTATTCCATTGTTGCCCAGCAATGTGTCCGACTTATCGGGCAGCGCACCCACGAACGTAGCTAAGTGCGCACGATGTATGGCATCCTCAAAACGTTTCAGATTTTCCGGCGTTTTCTCTGCCCATAGCGTTACATTATTATATATGCTGGCATTAAATATTACCGTATCTTGAGATATATAGCCAACCCGTTTTTGAAACGAATATTTATCTAAGTTTTCTAAGCTTTCGCCATTGATGTAATATTTGCCACCGTTTGTATTTAATAGGCCCGCGAGGATATTTACCATAGTAGATTTTCCACTGCCAGATTCGCCTACTAAAGCAACAGTTTGATTTTTTGCAATATCTAAATTGATACCTTTTATGATGTGGTGATCACCATAGGCAAAAGTTACGTTTTGAAACGAAAGGCTCGAATGTAGTTTTTCGTAATTTACCTTTCCATTGACTTCACGATTGGCGTCTAAATCTTTTGAAAAGGAAGCGACGTTTTCCATTGTTCCCACTTTGCCCAAGAAATAGTTGTATTGTGCTTGTAGATCGGTCACATTAGTAAGTGCGCGATAGAAGAAAAGTAAACTGACGATAATTGTGCTCAATGCGCTATCTCGAACGTAAACCTGAAGCAATATAACTGAGGCAACCACGAAAATCAATATTGGTTCGCGGATTGCCCCGGTCACAGATCCAATTTTTGCCAAACGGTAGTTGACCGATTCAATAGATTCGATATTTCCCGTTACCCGTTTCGCGTAATCTCTTACAAAACCCGTCGCTTTCAAGTACTTAAAATTGGATACCAGCTGTATGATAGTGCCTTGGTAATTGTTACTTTCTTTTACGAGCTTTCTCGATGCAGACATGGTAATTTTATAAAGCCACTGAAAAATAAAGTTGAAGAGCAAACCTCCCAAAATAATCAATATGGCGAATTCCGCGTTCATAGCGAATGCGAAGATCATGTACACAATAACCATCACCCCTTTTTGGATAATAATTAGATAATCACGAAAAGCATACAATAAGTTGTTAATCTCGTTGGTCATCAAGTTTTGAATAGCGCCAACGTCAGACTTAATAAAATAACGGAAGGATAAGCGCGAAAATTTCTCTAGTAGATTTTTACGCGTAGAAACGATAAAGTACCGCGAAACTTTAGCATCGTTGATGGATTTGATGTAATAAAACAAACCCTTAAACGAGAAAAAGGCTACCATAAGAATAAGCATATTGAGCAACGAGAATTCGATACCTACGCTAGTAAAGAAGTTCGTCAAAAAATTATCCTCTACTGCTGCTGTTGCCTCTCCACTTTCCTTGTTTGCGGCGATCTGAAATAAGGGTAAGAACATGCTCAAGCCAAGTCCATCCATTGCGCCAAAAAGAAAGGTCAACAGAATGACTACGAAAATACGATGCCGCAAATACTGATAAAAGTAAGTGAAGTTTTTAAAGTATTTGCGGATGAAAGCTTTGAACATGCTATTAAAATAGTACTTATGATAATTTATTTTCCGAACTCTGATGAAAGCGTTCTTTGCAATCCTTCTTGCATGGTATATGGCGGTTTAAAGCCCGAATTCATGGCCTTCGTTGAATCGTATTTTGTTACCGCGCAGAACTTCTTAACACGAACCGAACTGATGCTCAATTTTCTTCTGGTTAGAAAAGCAAGTACGTCAAACCCATATCCGCCCAACATTCCCAACCAATATGGGATGCTTGTAGTAGGGATTTTTTTGCCAAGTACGGCGCTAGTTTGGCGCACTAAGTCTTTAGTCGTAAAATCAGGCTTATCAACGTAATTAAAGATTTCTACACCCGGTTGTACGTCTGTTGTTAGATAGCGCAAGAATGCCGCTATATTTCCAATGTACGACATGGATTTTTGATTATTTCCTTTGCCGATTAGCATAAATCTTCCTGAGGCAATTTGTTTGAGCAAATTGTACACATTTCCCCGGTTCCCTTCCCCAAAAACGACTGTTGGCCGCACAACGCGAATTGACCAGTCCGAATGGTCTTTATACCAGTCTTGCAGCACCTGTTCGGCTTGCCATTTGCTTTTTCCATAATGATTGAATGGATCGGCTGGAAAGCTTTCGCCCGGATTATCTTTATCCAAACCATAGATGGCGACAGAACTTGTGAAAATAATTCGTTTAACACCTTGGCTATGCATGGCTTGCAATACATTACGCATACCCTGCACATTTACATCATAATAAAGCGAAATCGGAGATACATCATCTCGGTGCTCCGCCGCTAACAAAACTACAGCATCTACACCCGCCAAGTTTTTTTCTAAAGAAGGCTGATTGAGCACATCGCCCACTACGGTAAGCTCGGAATGAACGACACTCGGATTGATATCGATGTTTATAGTCGTAAAATCTTGATCCTTACTCAAAAGGTTTAACAAGTTTGTTCCGACGAAGCCTGATCCTCCAATAATTGCAATTTTCATTCAGAAAGGTTAATTAAACTGTTTTATTTTCATGCTTGAACTCACTTCAAACGATCTGTTGCTACACGATTTGTTTCATTGTTTTTCTTATAGCTAGACTCAACCTGAGGCGATTCCTTTCTTTTGATCGCCTTGTCGACGATTGTGTGAAATATGCCCCACAAGACTAAATCTGCAGCTAATACAATATTGTTGCTAATCAGTTGCACGGCCACTGCATTAAATATACAAAAAAAGCCGGCAAGCGATATAATGGTTATCATGGCTTTTTGGTGCGACATGCCCGTATCTAGTAGTTTGTGATGTATATGACTTCGGTCAGGTTTAAATAATGGAGTACCCAATCGAATTCTTACCATCATTACACGCGCTACGTCCATAACGGGAACAAATAAGACGGTAAATGCTACAACGACAGCGCCTTCAGAGAAAGGTTTGATGTGTTCATTATTCATGGCGTAGCTTACGGCTAGGAAAGACATGGAAAGCCCTAAAGTTAAACTTCCAGCATCACCCATGAAGATTTTACGCCTTTTGCGAGAAATTCCAAATACATTGTAGTGAAAAAAGGGCAATAGTAAGCCAGCGGTGATAAAAGCAAATAACGCGTGTAGCCAAGCATTATCTATCATAAATAGTGTTCCTAACACGAGGCATCCTACCAAAACCAATCCTGAACATAAGCCGTCAATACCGTCGATCAGATTAATGGCATTGATTATTAAAACGGTAACGAAAACGGTAAGCGGAATGCCTACCCAAAAAGGAATTTGTGTGATGAAAAAGACACCATAGAAATCGTTTATCCACACTCCGGATAGCGGCAAAAAGCCTGCAACCAAAATTTGCATGTACAGCTTAGTGCGCGGACTTACTCCGATTAGATCGTCAGATATTCCAACAATGAAGAGGACAACTAAGCCGCAAACAAGCCCCATGATCATAGGATAAATCTCAAACACCTCCAAGTTAAAATCGACTAATCCATTCTTGTAACATAAAATAAGTGTCATGACCATCAAAACACACTGTATAGGAACAAAAGTCACTCCGCCTAAACGGGAAACCAGTTGTGTATGTGTTTTACGGATGTCTATTGGGTCGAATAGTCGTTTTCTGTAACTAACCAACAACACATATGGTAGCAACATACGACCTAGCACAAAGGCGACCATAAATGCTGTGACGACTACGAGTATCTTCATTTTAAGTTACGTTCCTTGCAAACGATCTTTTGAGTATTTATGTCAGCACAAATATAAGGCGGTGACAGCGATATCCTAAAGCAAAATTACAAAGTCCAGCAGAAGCAAAGATCTTCCGCTTCTATTTATGTACTATTTGTAGATGCTAAGCTACATCGCATAATTTTAAATGTGAGTATGCATCTTTTTTGCAGCGCTCTCTGGATTATTTACAAGCTAGTTATTTTCTATTAAATAATAGTATTGTAAACCCGTGTTTATGTGCGTAAGTATTTAATAATTCGATATATCCGCATCGCGACCGTGTATTTTTATTCGGCTATTTTGCTTTTTCGCAAACAATTTTTCCTTGTAAAATGAATGTTGTTAACTATTGGTAAACATTTGTCAAATTTTCAAATTTACGCATATATTTTCTTGATGATGTTTTGTTATCTATCTATTTTTAAATGCTACTGTCATGCGCGTTAAATGTTGTAACATGCATATTAACAGATGTTTGACACACCTATGAGGAATTGTGATTAGAGTTATTTCATTCCATTTGATATAATTCTGAATTGATAGTGTTTGCTAATTTACCTTTTATGAGAAATGAATTGTGTACCTACGTTCCGCCAATTCTACACGTATGCTATGTAGAGATTGAGCATCCAATTGCGGCATCCTCAGCCACCGTATCTCCAAGTAACGATATGGCTAACCAGCCTACCATTACCGAGTGGGAGATCCGCGCAGAGCATTATGAATCTTTTGACTTGTAAATCAATTAAGAAATAATGTCATGGAAAATATGTTCATTTTGCGTCGAGTTGGTAGGAATCCATCGCGCTTAGCCACCTATTTGTTATTTGTGCCAATGATATTCGGATGTCAAAAGCGGTCTTCTACAGAAGAAGTTCATCCGGAAAACATTACGATGCTAACTGTGCAAGTCGGCATTAGCGAGAATTCGCTTACTGATGCGGAACCGATTGCTCGTGCATCTGCTGAGTTTCATAAGGCAGGACTATCTAAATCAGTTAATAATTCGATGAACGATGCGATTAGTCAGGAATATGCAGAAGGTAAAGCATTTGATGCGATTACTTCGGTGTTGCCTGAGCAAGCGACGGAGTCTGGGGTGCGTGCATTAGCTAGCGCAAAGAGAATAAATGATTCGAAGGCTGCAGTATCAAAGCCTATGCCGGTCGGAGTTAAATTTAGGCTTGTGCTGTATAAAATCGGCGCACAAGGCGAAGTGTTTTGGCGTCAAAAAATGCTTAGGTCTTCAACGAGCTCTCCTACGGATACCACACAACAAATTGATGTCGTTCGTGGAGATACTTATCGATGGGTTGCTTATTCCTACAACTCGACAGCAGATATTCCTCCACTAACGGACTTAAGCAGTAATGCCGACGTGACCACAGGAGAGAATTCTGAATTTATCTACGCAACAGGTAGAGTTACCATTTCCACGGCGGGCGTACACCCCCTTCGTATTAACTTTAACCATAAAGTGGCTCGCCTTGCGGTAGAGGTAGATACGCGCGGATTATTTGCCGACAGCATCAGAGATCTGAATGTAAGCATTGTCAACCCTTCTCAGTTAGGATTTACAAGAGGTCGATTTCGATTAAGAGATTCTGCGATTATTTCGTCGCAGGCTTATACCTTGCCGGCACAATTTTCACTAAGCCGTTTCAAAAATGCTGCGGATAACGCACTGAATCGAAAGGTTTTGTACCTGTATTCTGCGACACCTGTAAATGTAAATGCAGTCGGTGTACAGCTTAGATCCATTACCACTTGGATGGAGGATGCTAATATAACGCGGATATTCTCAAACGTCAACCAAACATTTAGCTTTCCCAACGTGCAGATCAATTCAGGACAAACCTACAATGCCAAAATAGATTTAATTGAATCTGCCTTGCGTATAGGGAATGTGGCCTGGGCAAGGAGTAATTTGTACTATAAATCAACTCCGCAAGGTGTGCCAATATCCAACGAACCACATCGCTTTAGAAGTACTACGCGGCACGATGATTCTCGGGAATCCTTTTTTCCATTTCGATCAAATTCCCCTTTTTGGTATGGCGTAAACGATGATCCATGTTCGCAAGTCTATCCAACTTCCCGCCCTAGGGATGGGCTGAGCATTTGGAGACAGGCCAATATAAATGACTTCAATACATTAGGCGCTTCTCCGGTCGCATTAACAACGACGCCCTCATCGTTGGCTACTTATCATGTTGTTCCGCAGTCATCTTTGGGTTATTTGGAATACACCGCAGAGGGAACCGTTGATCCTTACGGGACGAATAGGCTTCGTTTTAACATGAATGGCTATGGTACACAAATTGAATTGCTGGGACAGCTTGTTAGGATTCAAGGAACACCTATTGGAAGAGGCACTCAAGTTTATCTCTGGTCAAATTCTCGAGTAATCGAAGGAAGTCTTGTTAATTTGGGAGCATACTATTATAACGCTTTTCGGGTTCCAAACTCAGCACTTTACGGTCCTCACAACGACGTATCTCCTAGTGCAGTAAGCATTTTATCAATCGGTGCGTTGGGAGGAAGTTTGATTCAATCCTGGTTTATGAATGTACGTTGCGTGCGGAGAGAAGCGCCAACGATTTAACAGCGTGCAGAAAATGCTATATTTGTTCGAACCGAAAGATTAAAACATGATCATAGCAGTCGATTTTGATGGAACAATTGTCGAGCATCGTTACCCTAAGATTGGTAAACCTATTCCTTTTGCGATCGAAGTTTTGCTAAAGCTTCATCAGGAGAGACATACGTTAATTTTGTGGACCGTGCGTGAGGGTGAATTACTTCAGGAAGCCATCGACTATTGTGCTTCGAAAGGATTGACTTTCTACGCGCACAATGCTAATTTTCCAGAAGAAGAAATCAGTACCGCATCTCGTAAATTGACTGCTGATTTATTCATTGATGATCGGAATTTGGGCGGGCTACCAGATTGGGGTTCTATTTATAAAGCTATCGTCGCCATGCGGCATGGAGAGAAAGACATTGTTTCCGTTTTATACAACTTACGGGGAGTGCAAAAAAGCGGGTATGGAAAGAAGGGTGGCTTATTTGCCTCATTATTTGGAAATAGATAATTATTGATTGCCTAACAGCATATTATGGTAAAATCGGCTATCGTTTGGATTTTTGTACTGGCTACTTCATTGATGGGTTGCGGTGAGCGTGCAAAAGAAAGTGACCAGGTTCCAACAATTTTAAATTACTGGGAAGCGTACGATTTTAGCGATACGACCAACTTTCAAACACCAGATGTCGGCGAGCAGGCTGTTGTCGACTTTTTAGATCTTGCGCAACGAAGCGAATATTCCAATTATGTGGAAGCGATTAACAATACGTTCGATAGAGCTTCCAAGACGCCGACTGCATTAAAATACCTATTAGACAATTTTGAAAGATACCTGTACGATCCGAATTCGCCAATGTACAATGAAATGCTTTACTTTCCTGTGTTAGCATTTGTTTCCAAATCGAATTTATTTGAAGAGTATGAGCGGGCGAGATTTTCGGAAAGATTGAATTTGTTGAAAAGAAACAATCCGGGATCTAAAGCGGCAAATTTTTCCTATCAAACGCCAGACGGAACGAAAAATGATTTGTATAGCCAAATCGAGATTCCTACGCTATTGTTTTTCTATGAGCCAGGCTGTGGAGGATGTGCGGACGCTATCGATAAATTGCATGCTACTCCCGAGGTGAAATCATGGGTGGAGCGTGGTGATGTGGCCATCTTAGCTATATATGCTACAGCCGATCAGAAATCTTGGGAAGAATATCAGCCATATATTCCTAGCTATTGCGTAAATGGCATCAATCTCGATAAGTCGATTATCGGGCACAATCTATACGACCTAAAGGCTTCGCCTACCTTTTACCTATTAGACGGTAAAAAGGATGTCGTATTGAAAGACTGTAGTTTGGAGGATGCTGTTCAGCTTTTAGCAGAATCTATACATGCGCCCAACTAATTCCGTTAGGCAGCATGCTAGATAATTATTTGTTTTTCCTGTTCCCAAATTTCAGAAACTTTTGGTCACTATGTCAGTTTTTAATCTGCTTTCACACACCTAATCGAAAGCGCTACATTGTCGTCAAGTGGTTGAAAACCGAACGTATAAATATTTGGTCCAATCTGCATACTTTCAAAAGCATTTCCATTTTTTAACATATACCAAGCGGTGGTGTTTACATCGTTGGGATTACTATTGTCATTGTATATTCCTTCAAACGATATAAATAGATAATTCTCCGCTTGATTCGGCTTTACCTGTGTTCCGAAAAACATTCCATGCCTACCCGTGCCTTCATAATTTTCTTCTACGTAACGTAGTGGGGCATATACATTTGGCCCGGGATGACCTTTTGCTTGTGGCTCAGTC
Organism: Sphingobacterium corticis; assembly: GCF_042684745.1. Lineage (NCBI taxonomy): Bacteria > Pseudomonadati > Bacteroidota > Sphingobacteriia > Sphingobacteriales > Sphingobacteriaceae > Sphingobacterium > Sphingobacterium corticis. Next base: position 888,646 of record NZ_JBHUMA010000004.1, read on the forward strand.
GCCGTGCGAATATTTTCCATTTCGGATCTATTTGGCAGACGCCAACTATTTTCCGGTGACACCTTTGTACACGGATCACCAGATCCGCCGTTGAGCTCAAATCGTGGCCGCTGATTATTCTCCCCCCAGCCTTTACTATCTAAATCTGTTCTTCTAGCTTTGATGTAGTCTTTGAACCAATAGCTACCTCGACCAGATCCTGAAAAGCGATAGGTGTCGGTTTCCCAGTCGTACAACAGATTTCCAGGAGCATAAATGGTATTCCCTAATTCGATACCCGGATCCTCATCTGGAGTAAATGTCTTTACGTTAAGAGTTAAGGTGTATTTAACGCCCGGCGTCAATGGAATGTTTGGAATACTAATTCCGCGCTTAGTGATGCCATTTATAGTAATTTCGTCTAGGGTCAACGTACTAGCACTAGATCCATTATTACAGATGATCACAGGGTTGCTTGTAGCGTTTGAGCTCGGCTCCAATGGGAACGGTAGGAGTTTTCCGTTAAATGCTTTAGTCCCATAATCCGCTACTTGTCCAGTTGAAACCGCTATTTTAGGATTTACATAATGATCGCTTATTCTTGCCAAAACCTTTTGCACTTGTCCGATTTCGGTAGCATTAATATTGGTAGTGATTTGACTAAATTGATGTTTCATCACCGCATTCAGATCGTTTCTCCCTGACTCCAGTGTAATCGTTTTTTTGAAATAGATGAAATCCATATCACCAGATATGTTATCAAATAGGGACGCCGAAAGTTTGTTTGATGGAGCAGATGGAACGTTTTCCTTGCTCATTATAGAGTATAAAACAAAAGTGTATGTTTCCCCGCCATTTAGCGTGGAGATGTTATTCGAGGCCTGACCCACCGTGAAAATGGTGTCAATCATTTTAGTCTCTTCGGCATCATATATTAATAAGCGATATTTGATTCCATTTTCTAGTTTAGATACGGAAGGATGTGTTTCAGACGCAGTCGAAGCCCTCTGTTCTGTAGTTGTATTGCGAACGTTGGAATGATAATCACTTCCTTGTCCGGTCGGAGATAGAGTTAATGAAACGCCTAATCCTTCACCCCACGGAATCTCCAGGGTAGTGCTGCTTAAATTGATCAGTTTTGGGTCGCTTGTTGCAGAACGATGCGCTGTGGTATTATTATTTTGGTTGTTTAGGTTTTCTTCAAAAAGTTCTAAGCCGATAATATTGATATTAATTGATGTATTCTCCTGAAGATAGTTTTTATCGCAGGCGATAAGCAATGAAGAAAGAAGTGCGAAGTAAATATGAATTCTAATTTTCATAATAGTTGACATTGATCTTTTACCAATAAACTTCTTGTTGATCTTCGATAGAGTCTTCCCAAACGTGTTGCATGTCCTGATCGGACGTTGGGTAAACATCTACTTTTACTGAACCAGCGGCTATGCTGTAATCGAGCTCAATAATCATCACATCTACTTTAGGTGCGATGTAGTCAAGGCGGTTTGGTGTTGCCATTATTTTAATTGTTTATTCAAAGAATACATAACAGTATATCCTTTATGACGCGCAAACATAGCTGAATTTTAGGTGTTTAAACACCAAATAATGGAGAGTATTTTTTTTTGTAGTGGGGTTACTACAAAAAGAAAAAGTCCTCAAGGGAAAATTGAGGACTTTTAAAAAAATGAGTGTTTTTGACTACGCTTCTTCCGAAGCGATTTCTTCGTCAACAAGGATACGACCACAGTGTTCGCATACCAATATTTTCTTGCGTTGTCTGATTTCTGACTGCATTTGCGCAGGAATTTTGTTGTGACAACCTGAACAAGCATCGCGATCGATAGAAACGATTGCTAAACCATTACGGAACGAGTTGCGCAATTTATTAGAAACTTTCAACAAACGCTCTTCGATGTTACTCTCGGAAGCTTCTGCTTGTTTTAAAAGGCCATCTTCTTCTTTTTGAGTTTCAGAAGTGATGTTCTCCAATTCTTGTTTCTTCACATCCAACTCCCCTTTGCTGTAGTTCACGTTGCCTTCGGTAGTTTCGTAAAGCTCGGTTTTGTTGTTGATTTCGTATTCTGCTTCGCGAATGCGTTTTTCACAAACTTGGATTTCTAAGCCTTGTAGCTCGATTTCTTTCGTGATTGCATCGTACTCACGATTGTTTTTTACTTCGTTTAGTTGCGCTTCGTATTTTTTGATCGCTGCTTGCGCATCTTTGATCATATTTTTACGCGATACAATAGAATCTTCCAATTCGTCCAACTCGCTACGAATTTTTTCGTTGCGTGTTTCCAAACCGGCAATTTCATCTTCAAGATCAGCAACCTCGATAGGCAGTTCTCCCCTAACCTGGCGAATTTTATCAACTTTGGTATGGATCGATTGCCATGCCCATAAAGCTTTTAGTTTTTGTTCTACAGTTTGTTCCATTAAATAAAGTACTTTATCGGATTTGTCTCTGTTTCAGTCAACAGGACAGCAAAGTTAGCAAATTTTTTCTGAATTATTTCCAACAATAATTCCTGCGTAAATTGTTCACTTTCGTAGTGCCCAATGTCCGCAATAATAAGATCATCTTCGGCATCGAAAAACTCGTGGTATTTATAGTCCGCCGTTATAAATACATCTGCGCCAGATTGTTTCGCTTCGCGTAAAAATTGACCGCCGGAACCGCCACAAACCGCTATGCGTTGAATAGGTTTATCAAGCAAATGTGTATGACGAATCACTTGCACGTTCAATCGATCTTTCAGGTAACCCAAAAATGCTTTCGGATTCATCGCTTCTGGAAGATTTCCAATGGCGCCAGCGCCAATGCTCGAAACAAGATTCTCTAAAGCGATGATATCATAAGCGACTTCTTCGTATGGATGCGCTGAAAACATGGCCACTAAAATTTGACGCTCGCGATAAGCTGGATAAACAACTTCAATCTTCGTTTCCTCCACGCGCTCTTGCGCGCCAACTTCACCAATCGTTGGGTTTGCATTTTCTAGCGGACGGAACGTTCCGTAACCGGCTGTATTGTAACTGCACTCGTCATACTCGCCTACATGACCGGCACCTGCATCAAATATAGCTTGCCGAACTTCCTCAACATGCGTCCGTGGAACAAAAACGGCAAGCTTCTTAAGGATCCCTTTCTTGGGAGAAAGTATAGAAACGCTTTCCAAACCTAACTTTTCAGCAATCTTCGAATTTACGCCACCTAAAACATTGTCTAAATTTGTGTGGATGGCGTATAATGCGATGCCATTTTGAATCGCTTTCATTACCGTCCGCTCCACGTAATTGCTTCCCGTAAATCGTTTCAAACCTTTGAAAACGATGGGATGATGTGAAATAATAATGTCACAACCTTTTGCAATCGCTTCATCGACGACATCTTCCGTGCAATCTAAAGAAATTAATGCGCGGTGAACTTCGTCATTTGAGTTTCCTACAATCAAGCCAGAGTTGTCATACGATTCTTGGTAACTCAATGGAGCGATTTGCTCTAAATAGTTTGTTAATTCCTTAATTGTCATCTGTTTTCTTATTTAGCTTGTCCATTTTCCACGTTTCGTGATCTAAAATCAAATTCTTGAATTGTGAAATTTTGTACCAATAAGATATAAAATAAGTGAGGCAAAGAATGAATGCCAACAACCGAATGAAGTCCGGGAAAAAGGGAATATTATAAATTAAAAACGACCAAGCATATCGATTTCCTACATTCAAACTTGGCATTTCTTCCACAGCAACTTTGCGGTCGAAGAATTCATTGTTGAAGGAATACGATAACCGTTTCGCAACTTCGAAGTTCCAAAAAATATTGAATAGCGGTACAGCCAAAAACCACGCTTGATTGGGTAGCATGGAGCGATTTTCCGATTTAATTGTCAGTAATGTTTGGCGGACGCTATACGCAAACCATATCCAGACGCCGAGAATTGTCAGCATCACGTATATGGTCAGGCGCTGCATTTCGGCCATTAACTCAGGAGATAATTCGGACATTCTTTGCTATTTATGTAATGTTGTTGCTATACTATTTAGACGATCTTTTTAAATGTACGCATATTAAGAAGCATATAACAGAAAAATAGTTGGTTTTTTGTGGATGTCAATCGGTTTTCGGCGCTTCCAATGTTCCACAGTTTGGGAAATAATCAATTCATCATCCGCGGTCAGGTTACATGCTACGCAAATCTTCGTTGTTGGTTTGCAGGTGCGAAGCAGCTCTTCCAGCAATTGATTATTACGGAAAGGTGTTTCGATAAAGATTTGGCTGACGTGTTCTTTCGCTGACGCTGATTCCAAACTTTTGATCTTTTGGCTTCGCGCAGCTTTATCGATCGGCAGATAGCCCCAGAATGTAAACTGCTGACCATTAAATCCGGATGCCATCAAAGCAAGCAGAATAGAACTTGGTCCGACTAAAGGGCAAACGTGGATACCACGTTTATGAGCTTCTGCGACAATTACAGCGCCTGGATCTGCAACGCCAGGACAGCCTGCGTCGGACATCAAACCAACATCTTTTCCAGCTATCAAATTTTGGAAAAGTTCATTGTAGTTTACTTTATCTCTGACGTGCTTTCCATAGTCATGAATAACTAAATCGCTTTGCGGAGTTTTAATTCCAGCCTGCTTTAAAAAGCGACGAGCTGTTTTCTCATTTTCCACAATATATTCGTCTACGGATTGGATAATATCCTGATGTAAGATCGTGTAAGATGCTTTTTCCGCACCTTCTGCCAATGGTACTGGTATCAAATAAAGTTTTCCCGAAGCCATGCTGCAAAAGTAGGGATTTTATTGTGGATTGGGTTAGTACGTGAAGATGTTGGGAAGTTTATAAGGTTAATGAGAGTTTATGGAGTTGATAAGCTTGAGGTTGTTGATTTGCGTAGCTGTTTTTTTATAATCACGGCACTAAAGCCGTCATTGCGAGGAGGAACGACGCGGTAGTCTAATTATTGGAGTTGATATGGATGAGGTTAATAGGTTTGTAAAGCTGTGAAGTTGTTGATTAGTAAAGCTGTTTTTTTTATAATCACGGCACTAAAGCCGTCATTGCGAGGAGGAACGACGCGGCAACCTAATTGCTGGTGTTGATATGGTTGTAATTTCGTGATGTCATTGGATTGCTTCACACTTCGATTCTAGGGTTCGGAATGACGGAATTTCTTAATCGTATAAATTCTGGTTGAAAACTTTCCTTTCCCCAGTCTTGATTTAGCTTCGCTGAGCACTTCGTGGTTTGCCAAACTTTTATCAAGAAAAGTTTGAAAAGTAGTGGTTTCACATGAAACCATAAAAAATGGGTTTGCCGAAAAGCAAACCCATTTTTCAATATAACGATAAACCTCAGCTTATGCTTCGACTTCTTCGTACGCCTCAATTGGAGGACAAGAACAGATTAATGTACGGTCACCTTGCGATTCGTTCACGCGGCTAACCGAAGGCCAAAATTTGTTCTCACGTAAGTATGCTAATGGGTAAGCAGCTTCTTGACGGCTGTATGGTCTTTCCCATGCATCGTCGATAACCACCTGCGCGGTGTGCGGTGCATTTTTCAACAAGTTGTTTTTAGCATCCACTTCTCCAGCTTCTACCGCAGCAATTTCCTGACGAATAGCAATCAATGCATCGCAGAAACGGTCTAACTCGGCTTTTGATTCTGATTCAGTCGGCTCAACCATCAAAGTGCCCGCAACCGGGAAAGAAACAGTTGGTGCGTGGAAACTGTAGTCCATCAAGCGTTTTGCGATATCTGCAACCTCAATGCCTATATTTTTAAAGCCACGACAATCCAAAATCATTTCGTGCGCACAACGGCCGTTTGCACCAGCGTATAATACTGGATAGTGGCCTTCCAAACGCGCTTTGATGTAGTTTGCATTTAGAATAGCCGTTTTAGTTGCTGTCGTTAATCCGTCGCCACCCATCATCGCGATGTATGCGTGAGGAATAACTAAGATGGAAGTCGACCCGAAAGGAGCTGCAGAAACAGCGCTGATTCCTTCTTTGCCAGAAACGGGAACAACCGTATGATTTGGTAAGAATGGCACCAAATGTTCGGCAACGCCGATCGGGCCCATACCAGGACCACCACCGCCGTGAGGAATACAGAATGTTTTGTGCAAGTTTAAGTGACAAACATCTGCGCCAATAAAGCCCGGGCTAGTCAATCCAACTTGTGCGTTCATGTTTGCGCCGTCCATATAAACTTGTCCGCCGTGCTCGTGGATGATTTTACAGATTTCGATAATAGGCTCTTCGAACACGCCGTGCGTTGACGGATAAGTCACCATCAAAGAATGCAAATTATCGCTGTGTTCTTCTGCTTTCGCTTTCAAATCTGCCACATCGATATTTCCGCGCTCATCACATTTTACAACAACAACTTTTAATCCAGCCATCGAAGCCGAAGCTGGGTTTGTTCCGTGTGCCGAAGCGGGAATCAAACAAATGTTGCGGTGCGCTTGTCCTTTGCTTTCCAAATAAGCTTGAATAACCATCAATCCAGCATATTCACCTTGAGCGCCTGAATTCGGTTGGAAGGACATTTTAGCAAAACCTGTAATTTCTGCCAACCATTGATTCAACTCATCCAACAATTGCATATATCCAGAAGTTTGATCCGCTGGCGCAAATGGATGTAAGCTGCCGAAACGCGCCCAAGTAACCGGAATCATTTCTGAGGTAGCATTCAATTTCATCGTACATGATCCCAACGGAATCATCGAATGACAAAGCGAAAGATCTTTTGCTTCCAATGATTTGATGTAGCGTAACATTTCACTTTCAGAATGGTAGCTATTAAAGATTGGATGCGTTAAATATGCTGATTGACGAACTAAATCAGATGGAATCACGTCAGTCAATTGATCAACGAATGGATCTAAATCCACCTCGTTAACCGACAAACCTTTGATTTTCGCAAATACCTTGACGATCGTTTTAATGTCTTCGAAAGTGGTTGTTTCGTCGATAGAAAGGCTGACAAATTCTTCTTCGTAGAAGAAGTTCAACTCGTTGTTCAACGCTTCGCTTTTCAAATTACCAGCTTGTCCTGCAACGTGAAAACGCAATGTATCAAAGTACGATTCATTCGTTTGTACATATCCTAAGCTTTGAATCGCTTGATCTGCCAAACGCGTTAGATCGTGAATACGCGAAGCGATATTTTTAATTCCTTTCGGACCATGGTAAACAGCGTAGAAAGAAGCCATGATCGCCAAAAGTGCTTGCGCTGTACAGATATTCGAGGAAGCTTTATCACGACGAATGTGCTGTTCGCGCGTTTGCAATGCCATACGAAGAGCATATTTTCCACTTGCGTCGGAAGTTACACCGATAATACGACCTGGAATAGAACGTTTGAAAGCGTCTTTCGTAGCAAAATATGCTGCGTGTGGACCACCGAAGCCCATCGGTACGCCGAAACGTTGGCTGTTACCCACAACGACATCAGCTCCCCATTCTCCCGGAGGAGTTAACAGCGCTAATGAAAGTAAGTCCGCAGCAACCGCAGTGGTAATGTTTTTTTCCGCAGCAGCTTCGACCAAAGCTTTGTAATCGCTTACAGCACCTGATGCCGCAGGATATTGAAGCAATAAAGCAAAAATATCTTCTGTTAAGCTTTCCGTAGTCACATTCGTTACGCGAATTTCAATGCCAAATGGCGTTGCGCGTGTGCGCAAAACGTCCAGCGTTTGAGGGAATATATCCTCGCTAACTAAGAATGTATTTGCTTGTTTGTTTTTGCGTGCGCTGTACAACATGAACATCGCTTCTGCCGCAGCAGTCGCTTCGTCCAATAACGAGGCGTTCACGATTTCCATTCCGGTTAGGTCAGAAACCATGGTTTGGAAGTTTAGCAATGCTTGCAAACGACCTTGTGCAATTTCCGCCTGATACGGTGTATACTGCGTGTACCATCCTGGATTTTCAAAAACGTTACGCTGAATAACACCTGGAAGAACGACATTATAGTAACCTTGCCCGATGAAAGATTTGAAAACTTTATTTTTCTCAGCAATATTTTTCACACGCTCTAGATACGCGACTTCGCTAAGGGCTTTCGGTAGCTTCATGTCTGGTCGAACGATCGGCGCCGGAACGGTCTGTTCGATCAATTCATCCAAAGAAGAAACCCCTAAAAATTGTAACATCTCGTCTACTTCTGTAGCACGTGGCCCATTGTGACGATCTTCAAATTTTTCACTGTAAAATATGTTGCTCATGTTTGCGCTTAACTTGTTCTTTTACACATCTATAAACCTGCTCAGTTAGCAGTTTTTTGAAACACCTGTTTTACCTAGCGTTTTCGACCGCAAAAATACGATTTTTATTCGCGAAAAAAGAGTGACCTCTGTCATTTGTTGTACGTAACTATTTGAGCATCTTTTCAGCTGGTTTGTTAGGGACAAGTGCGCAACAGGAAAACTTGAAAATACGCAGCGATCAAGTGAATCTACAAAAGAAACAATGATCTGCTTTGGTTAGTTAAAAGCCTGACGAAATGCTAATGGCGATAAACTAGTTTTCTTTTTAAACAAAGTGCTGAACGATTGCGCATGCTCGAAGCCGAGCGCGTAAGCAATTTCGCTGATCGAAAGATTCGTGGTAGATAGTTTTTCTTTCGCTTTCGCGATCAATTTTTCGTGAATGTGTTGCTGGGTATTTTGACCGGTGTGTACACGAAGCATATCACTTAAGTAATTCGGTGAAAGATTCATTTCTGATGCGATGTACTGAACGGTTAATAATGCTTTCACATCACTTTTGAAGTAATTATCAATCAATTGTTCGAATCGTTCGAGCAATGCCGAATTATTTCCTTTTCGGGTAAAAAATTGACGTTCATAGAATCGATCAGAGTATTTTAATAAGCTTTCAATATGCGTCAAAATAATATCCTGCGTATGCTTGTCAATATGTCGACATTCCTTGTCAATCTTGTGAAGAATTTCAATCAAATCGGCTTCTTCCTCCGCGGATAAATGCAGCGCTTCATGAACGGCATAATCAAAGAAGCCATATTGATGAATGCTGTTCGCTAGCGCATGTTGCAGTAGAAAATCCGGATGAAAAATTAGCAAATAACCGGATCCGCATTCCATGGTTTGCAGATCCAGTTGTTGTACTTGATTAGGTGCTGTAAAACTCAGAACACCTTTATCGTAATCATAATGTTGCTGCCCATACCTGATTTTACCTTTTGCATCGCGCTTGAGTGCCACACAGTAAAATCGGTTGACAAAACTCTTCCAAATATCCGATTCGGAAAAGACACTATCTTCTAAATTGATAACGCTCACGAGCGGATGGTTTGGCTCCGGCAAAGACAGCAGCTTGTGAAATTCGGATATAGAATTGATGGAGTTCATAAACAAATTTAATCAATTAGTCCCATACTGAATTCGTCGTACGGCGCTCCAGTGTCGGTGCCCAAAGGCACAATACTTTCCAACAAGGCAAGATCGGATTCGGATAATTTAACGTCAGCTGCGGCAAGATTTTGCTCCAAATATTTTCTGCGTTTTGTGCCGGGAATTGGTACGATACCTTTGCTGACGATCCAAGCTAACGCTAATTGCGATGATGTGATATTCTTTTCGGCAGCCATTTTCTCAATAGCTTTCACCAACTCAAGATTCTTGTTGAACATATCGCCTTGAAAGCGCGGTATTGCTCGGCGAAAGTCCTTTTCCGGCAAATCGTTTACGCTTTTAATGTCACCTGATAGAAATCCACGTCCCAACGGGGAATATGCCACGAAACCAATGCCCAACTCTTTAAGAGTTGTCAATAATCCACGCTCTTCCACCGTTCTCTCAAACAAGGAATATTCGCTTTGAACAGCACTTATTGGATGGATCGCGTGCGCGCGTTTCACGGTTTCAGGAGAAACTTCCGACAAGCCGATATAACCAACTTTTCCTTCTTTGACTAGTTCCGCCATTGCTTCTACCGTTTCCTCAATCGGCGTACTTTTGTCAAGACGATGTAGGTAATACAAATCAATGAAATCGGTCTTAAGATTCTTCAACGAACGCTCTAATGATTTTTTAACGTATTCCTTTTTACCATTGATCGCCCAAGTTACTTTATCATTGTCGTCGATTTCCCAACCGAATTTGGTTGCTAAAATGTATTGATCACGTTTTCCTTCTATTGCTTTCGCGATAAGCTGCTCGTTTTTGAATGGACCGTAAAGATCGGCGGTATCCAAAAAATTGCCGCCCAATTCCAATGATCGATGTATCGTAGCGATCGCTTCTTGTTCATCTGCCGGTCCGTACATATGTCCATCTTCGAACCCGGTCATGCCCATGCAGCCCAATCCGATCGGAGGCACAGCCAAACCTTGTTGACCTAGTAAAATGTGTTTCTTTTCCATGATTCAAATTTCAGGAAAGTGAATCGCTGGAATGTTTGCAAATCCCTGAAGCTTGTAATCAAATCGGGGCTAGGTGTTTTATGACTCAGGACATTTAAATAAAGAATCACATAATGATAAGTAATTCTATAGAGCAGGTTTTGCTGGGGAGTTTATACAGTTTGAGCATCATTCTCTAAAAGATTTTTTACAGGAAAAATGCGCCATTATTTATTTGTTAATAGAGTTACTATAATTATTGGACTGAATAGCGTGATCGCAATTATAGAATAAACTACGATCTTAGCTCTTTTGCTCGGGACATAACTGAAATATGGGCTCGTTCCATCTATCTTAGAAACCTTCATCTTGTGCACTAGAATGAATGAAAATGTGTACCAAACTATGATTGAGATCAAAGCAAATATTGCGGTAAATCTGCTTTTTCCGCCTCCCTTGGGTAAATCGGTGCCTTTTAAAAAATCCTCCAGTGCATCAATAGAGAAGAATAGGCTCATAAGTGCGAAATCTGTACAAGCGACAAGAAAAAATAGAGCGTTGTGCCATGGCAACTCGTTTTTCTTTTGAAAATTTTGAAAGATGACGAAAAAGAATTTTTAGAATAATTTGCACATAAATGGAGTTATCAAAGACAAATATGTGTTTTTTTGAGGAAATTATATCTTATCAATGCTGAATGTGTTATTAACCATCATCTTTTGTTTCGTTGCAATAGTCAATCTTTCGGCGCAGGAAGCGGACAACGTTAGCGATTTAGATTTTCTGTATAAGGAAATTCGGAAAATGCCTTCCTACAAAGCTCAATTGAAGGGAAGTAGATCATATCGTAAGCTTTATTTAAAACTTCGGAAAGAACTTCAAACAGCCGATGATTTGGAAGCTTATAAAAAATTGGCGCAATTAATTTATCCGATTAAAGACAACCATTTAGGTTTTTGGGTTAAGCCGGGATCAAATCTTGAATTTCAGTATCCAAGTATTGATTCCAATCGTTCTGAATTAATTCGAAATTACGCGACGAATAATGATGATGAATTAGAGGGCATTTATATCCATCGGTTAAAAAAGGATACGTTTTTATGTGTCATTAAAGATGAAAGCATATACCATTTTCGAAATAAGCGATCTGGTCAATTAGAACTAATTTTGATGAAAGGTAAGGATGGAGCTTCAGATGTTATCCATTTAACGAATCCTCCTTTCGTATTTTATCTAAATCGAGGAGTGAGACTGATAAATGGTAAATTAGGCAATTCTAGTTACGTGAAGGTATCTGAGAAGGCCTATGCACCCAAACATTTTGGAAAAGAAGATTACGAGTACCGAAAGTTGGGCGAAGAAATAGGGTATTTAAGGTTGGGTAGCTTTAAATCCAACTATAGAAATATTGGCATCGCTACGCGGTTTTTAAGTAATGTTCGTTCGGAAATAACTGCACAAAATCTTATTGTCGATCTTCGAGGCAATAGTGGAGGTGGATACAAAACATCGAAGCAATTTCTGGCTTTTTTAAAGCAATATAGCGGACAACTATTCATCCTGCAAAATAGCAGTACGGTTAGCAATGCGGAACAATTTATCTTAGCGCTTAAAGGAAAGAAGAATGTCGTCTCGCTTGGAGAAACTACGCGCGGAATGCTGACCTACGGAAGTAATTATGGCAAGGAAATCACTTTGCCTAGCGGTCGTTTCGTTTTTTACCCGACGGATATGAAGGGTTTGAAAAAACACCTTGCTTACGAAAACGTCGGCATACAGCCGGAGATTCCGTTGGACGCTTTTGGAGCAGATTGGTTAGATCAAACTGTTCATTATATCAGAAACAAAACATCGCCCGAATAGAAAGTTAAATCGATCTTTGCATCCTCGTTCGTTCTAAAGAAATTATTAGATAATTAACGCAACCGATTGATCCCACGTATGGTAGACCCAATTCCAATAACTCCCAATAAATTTCCTTAAATTTAGATGGAACCCGAACCTTTACAAGGAGCTGTTATGATGAAAATATCTGTCCGAAACGAAACCAGTAAATTAAAATCTGTCATCTTGGGAACGGCCGTTTCCAACGGCGCAACGCCAACACAGGATGAAGCATACGATCCAAAATCCTTGGAACACATCAAAGCAGGAACTTATCCGAAAGAAGCGGATATGGTGTCTGAAATGGAGGCTTTTCGTGCTGTGCTTGAAAGACACGATGTGCAGGTTTTGCGGCCGGAGTTGGTGGAAAACATGAATCAGATTTTTACGCGAGACATAGGTTTTGCGGTCGACGATCTATTTATCAAAGCCAATATTCTACCCGATCGGGCAGATGAGTGGACTGCTATCCAACATATCGTTGAGCAAATCGATCCGGCGAAAGTCATCTTTCCACCGGAAGAAGTGCATGTGGAAGGTGGCGATGTGCTAGTTTGGAATGATCATCTGTTTATCGGAACATATTCCGGCGATGATTACAGCGAATTGAATACCGCGCGAACAAACCTGCAAGCTATCGATTTCATGCGTGAACTCTTCCCGAATAAAAAAGTGAAATCCTTCGATTTAATCAAATCCATGACGGATGCGCGAGCCAACGCATTGCATTTAGACTGTTGTTTTCAGCCTGTTGGATACGATAAAGCTATCATCTTCGAAGGTGGATTTAGAGATCAGGAGGAATGCCGTTATTTGGTCGATTTATTTGGAGAAGAAAATTTGTTTCGGATCACCGCCGAGGAGATGTACCAAATGTATAGCAATGTCTTTTCTATTTCTCCCGAGGTTGTTGTTTCCGAACAGCGCTTTACGAGATTGAACCTTTGGCTTCGCGAGCAAGGATTTCAAGTCGAGGAAATTCCTTACCACGAAATTGGAAAACAGGAAGGATTATTGCGCTGTTCTACGTTGCCACTTTATCGCGAGTAAACCTATGAGACAATCAACCGACACCATTTTGATGGTAAAGCCATCCCATTTCAGAAAGAATGAGGATACTGCCGTAAATAATTATTTTCAAACCGAGGAAGACACGGCCAATAATACGCAGGAATTGGCACTGACGGAGTTCAATGCTTTTGTTGAAGCATTGGAAAACAACGGTATTCGCGTAATCGTTGTGCAAGATTCAGGAGAACTTGACACACCGGATAGCATTTTTCCAAACAATGTTATTTCATTTCATGGAAGCAAAGCGGTGCTTTATCCGATGTTTGCAGAAAATCGCAGGCGAGAGCGAAAGCTCAATGTGCTCGGCGAGCTTCAAAAATTGCGCATTGAGTTCGAGCGGATTATCGATTATTCGATTTACGAGGAACAACAGTTGTTTTTAGAAGGAACGGGCGTTTTGGTCTTAGATCGAGTCAATAAAATTGCATATTGTTCACTATCTCCACGAGCTACGCAAACACTGGTAGATCGCTTTTGTGAAGATTTAGGTTATAAATCTCTTGTGTTTGAAGCTTTGCAAAATGTGGATGGTGAGCCCTTGCCTATTTATCATACCAATGTGATGATGGCTATTGCGGATCAGTTTGCGGTAATTTGTCTAGATAGCATTAAAGATAAAAATCAGCGTGAATTGGTAGAAGAATCATTGCGGTCGAGCGGTCGTGAAATCATGGCGATTACCGAAGATCAGATGAATCACTTTTGCGGAAATATCCTTGCCTTGCGCAGTAAAAATGGAGAACAATCATTGATCGTCATGAGCGAACAGGCATTCAAGCATTTCACGGAAAAACAAAAGGAGCAACTATCGGAATATGGAGATATTGTTCAATCGCCGTTGTACACGATTGAAAAGTATGGTGGTGGTAGTGCGCGATGCATGATTGCAGAAATTTTTCAAGCTTAGGCGAGATCATATTTTTCTGTATTTTTGGTTCAAACAAATGCCGAACATGCAAATCGAAAAACTTTATTCCATTTTTCAGCAATTTCCGAAAATCAGTACGGATACACGCAACATTGCTCCCAACAGTATTTTCTTTGCATTGAAAGGCGCAAATTTTAATGGAAATGCATTCGCGAAGCAAGCTTTGGAAGCCGGCGCGGCATATGTCGTGATCGACGAAAAGGAATATGCCGAAGTAAGCGAGAAGTATATTTTGGTGGAAGATGTATTGACTGCGTTGCAAGAATTGGCGAAGCACCACCGTCAGCAACTGCATATTCCGGTAATCGGCATAACGGGAACGAATGGTAAAACGACGACGAAGGAATTGATTTATGCTGTTCTTTCTCAGAAATACCAAACATTAGCTACTAAAGGCAACCTAAATAATCACATCGGCGTGCCGCTCACGCTGCTGAGCATAGATTCTTCGGTGGAAGTGGCGATTATTGAAATGGGAGCAAATCATGTTGGTGAAATTGCCATGTTGAGTGGTTTGGCGCAACCAACTTTAGGGTTGATTACCAACGTAGGCAAAGCACATTTGGAAGGTTTCGGATCGTTCGAAGGTGTAAAAACAGCCAAAGGCGAATTGTACACCTACTTGGCTGAGCATGATGGGACATTATTCATCCAATCAGATAATCCACATTTGGTCGGCATGACCAAAGGCAAAAACTTCCAACAAGTTTTGCGTTACGGATTCTCGGAAGATTGTGATGTCAATGGACAATTAATTGCGGCTGATCCCTATTTACAAATTGAGTGGCGCGTGAATCGAGGAACTTACTCTGCAATAAAAACGCAACTTACCGGATCGTATAACACGGAAAACATACTTGCTGCGGTTGCTATCGGTTTGACATTAGGCTTATCGCCGGAACAAATCAATAGCGGTTTAGAAGCTTATCAACCACAAAATAATCGTTCGCAGGTTGCCAAAACGGAAAACAATACAGTTATTGCCGACTTCTATAATGCGAACGCGAGCAGTATGGCGGCTGCATTGGATAATATGGAAGTGGTTACGGCCGAACGTAAGGTGCTGATTTTGGGAGATATGTTTGAAATGGGCGACGAAAGTGCTACAGAGCATCAAAAGTTGATTCAGCGTGCTTCACAAATAGATGCACCAGTACGTCTGTTCGTCGGGAAAGCGTTTTATCAGCAGAAAGATATTGCTGTTGAGGGAGCTGAAGCGAATTATTTTTTTGCCAGCACATCGGAAGCTAAAGCTTTTTTAGCTTCGCAAAAACTTAAAGATTGTTTTATTTTACTAAAAGGTTCGCGAGGAATGGCATTCGAGCAGTTGATGCAAGAACTATAAATCGGTAAACGCTTCGCTAATTACTTTTGCTCTTTAGGTACGATTTCGTCAGGCGTATCTAAGTCCAACTCTTTCTCTTTATTGATTAAAGCAGCGATACTCGTATCATTTAAGATTTGTAGCATGGCATTTCGCACATCCATAAATGTATCGCGAATACCACAAACGCGCTCTTCTAAACATTCTTCGCAAGAACGATAGAAGTTCAAACTCACGCAAGGCAACAAAGCGATTGGACCATCGATCAGTCGCATTACCTGAGAAAGGTAAATATCCTCGGGCGCTTTATTTAAACTATAACCGCCGCCTGCACCTTTCTTGGAGTACAACATACCTGCATTTCGCATCTCCAACAAGATTTGCTCTAAGAATTTTTTTGGGATGCGTTCTTCCTCTGCAATCTTGATGATTTGCATCGGATCTTTCCCGTAATTTCTTCCCAAAAGCATGAGTGCCTTGATGGCATATTTAGTTTTCTTCGAAAGCATATCTGCGTGCCTGATCTATAATGTAAACAAATTTACAAAAAATTTATTGCTCTAAACGGCTATAGACGTTTATGCCTTTGGCAAATGGTCTTTTAGAAACTGTCCTGTGTACGATTCTTTACATTCTGCCAACTTCTCCGGCGTTCCTGCGAAGACCAATTGTCCACCGAGTTGTCCGCCTTCCGGACCAATATCAATCACCCAATCTGCCGATTTGATCATATCCATATTGTGTTCGATCACCAAGATCGTATTGCCCAACGCGATCAATGCATCAAATGATTTCAAAAGCTTCTGGATATCATGAAAATGCAATCCTGTGGTCGGCTCATCAAAGATGAACATCGTTTTTTTCTGATTGCTTCCTTTAATCAGGAAGGATGCCAGTTTGATACGCTGCGCTTCACCTCCCGATAACGTGCTTGAAGACTGCCCCAATTTCACATAACCCAAACCAACATCCTGCAAAGGTTGTAGCTTCGCCAAAATCTTCGGCTGATCGGCAAAGAACACCAATGCTTCATCAATGCTCAAGTCGAGAATTTCGGAAACGTCTTTCTCTTTATAGCGCACATCCAGCACATGTTGCTTGAAGCGCTTTCCGCCACAAGCTTCACACGGCAATACGATATCTGCCATAAATTGCATCTCGATCTTTACTTCGCCGTCGCCCTGACAAACATCGCAACGCCCGCCTTCCACGTTAAAAGAGAATGCTGCCGGTTTCAATCCGCCCGCTTTCGCAGCAGGTAAATTGGCATAAAGTGCCCGAATTTCGTCCCAAGCTTTCACATAAGTAACTGGATTGGAGCGCGAAGAACGTCCGATCGGATTTTGATCGACCATTTCCACTTGTTCGATGCGGTCGGTACTACCTTCGATGCCATCGAATAAACCCGTTTGTTCTCCCGTATAATTCCCTAAAACTTTTTGAAGCGCTGGATATAAAATGCGTTTTACTAGCGATGTTTTTCCGGAACCGGAAACTCCAGTTACCACCGTAAATACGTTTAATGGAAAATCCACTTGAATGCCCCGTAAGTTATTTTCGCGAGCACCCAAAACGCGAATAGAATCGGACCATTTTCGGCGCGATTTGGGAACAGAAATTCCCATCGTTCCACCTAAATATTTCCCGGTTAAGCTGTTTTTGTCTTGTATGATCTGCTCGTAGTTTCCTGCAAAAACCAATTCACCACCATTAATTCCGGCTTCCGGACCAATGTCAATAAGGTAATCAGCCGCTTCCATCATCTCCTGCTCATGTTCTACAACGATGACCGTATTGCCGACATCGCGAAGCGATTTCAATACACCAATTAATCGTTGCGTATCACGCGGATGTAAACCAATGCTCGGCTCATCCAGCACGTAGATCGAACCAACTAAGGAACTGCCTAAAGAAGTAGCCAAATTAATCCGTTGTGATTCTCCTCCGGATAATGTATTGCTTAAGCGATTAAGCGTTAAATATCGTAAACCGACGTCGCAGAGGAATTGCACGCGATTGCTAATTTCTGCCAACAAACGTTTTGCAATTTTTTGTTCTTGTTCAGTCAATGTTAACCCGTTGAAGAAAGCCAAAGCTTCATCAATCGGCAACAATACGATATCGGTAATGGATGCGCCGTTGATTTTTACATAAGTAGCATCTTTGCGCAACCGAGAACCATGACATTCCGGACAATCTGTTTTTCCGCGGTAACGCGATAGCATCACGCGATATTGAATTTTATAGGTTTGCTCTTCTAATTCCTTGAAGAAATCATTCAATCCTTGAAAATATTTATTTCCCGTCCACAAAAGCTGCTGTTGTGCTTTCGTTAGCTCATTATAGGAACGATGAATGGGAAAATCAAACTTGATAGCTGTCTTGACTAATTTATCTAGCCAAGTGCCCATTTTTTCTCCACGCCAAGGTGCAATAGCTCCATCGTAAACCGATTTACTTTTATCGGGAACGACCAAGTCCGGATCGATTCCAATTACTTTTCCATAACCTTCACAGCGTTTGCAAGCGCCATACGGATTATTGAAACTGAAAAAATTGGGAGAAGGTTCTTCGAATGTGATGCCATCCAATTCGAACTTGTCAGAATATGTTTCACGTGAACCGTCGATATCTACCGAACAGCTCCCCTTTCCTTCGAAGAAAGCAGTCTGTATGGAATCCGCCATTCTGTTGATCGTGTCCTCTTCCCCATCCCATCGAATGCGATCGATCACGATTTCCACATCTTCCGCGCTAAACGAAGCATTTTTTATGCTGCTGTCTTCCAACATCGCTTCGATTTTTTGCATTTCTTCTTTGTAGTAAACGCGCACAAAGCCTTTCTGCAAAAGCAAAGAAAGTTCTTCTTTCAGTTTTCTACCATTTAACGGAATGAGTGGACAGAAGATCGTAAACGTGCTATCTTGAGGATGTTGCGTTAAGTCCGAAACAATGGAAGACACCGAATCTTTTGTTACTTCCTTGCCAGAAACGGGCGAATAAGTCCTTCCGATCCGAGCGAAAAGCAACTTTAAGTAATCATAAATTTCTGTAGAAGTTCCTACCGTAGAACGTGGATTGCTGGTGATTACTTTTTGCTCAATGGCGATCGCTGGCGCGATGCCTTTGATGTAATCCACCTCCGGTTTGTTCATCCGCCCCATAAACTGTCGAGCGTACGACGACAAACTTTCTACGTAACGACGCTGCCCTTCGGCATACAATGTATCAAATGCCAACGATGATTTTCCCGAACCCGACATGCCAGTAATCACTACCAGCTTGTTTTTTGGAATATCAACATCAATGTTTTTCAGGTTGTTAACCCGAGCGCCTTTGATTAAAATATGGGATTGTGCGTCGTATGTGGACTTCTTTTGCATAGGTTGCAAAATTACGCAAAAACTCCCTAATTTTTGCTTTTACTCGTCGTCGTCTTCTTGTTCGTCGTCCTCAAAATCGGCAGTTGGTTCCTCGTCGGAATCACTTGGCTGTTCGGAACTTAAGTTTGCAAGCAGTATTTGTACTTCTGCTTCTGTATGCGTAAGTTTTGCTTTACAAATATTGATCAATTCCGAAGCGCGTTTTATTTTTTCGGATAAGGTATCAATATCAATTTCGCCCGATTCCATGTCGGAAACGATCCGCTGTAGCTCCGCGAAGGCATCTTCGTAGGTATAATTATTTTCCATCTGTTATGTCGTTTATGGTGCTACTTATGCCACCATCCAATAGCTCCGTTTGTATGATATCGCCAATTTTAAGTGCAGCTGTTCCTTTTATAGCTTTCCCATTAATGCGCGTGATGCTAAACCCACGCTGTAATAAATGCTTCGGATCGGAAAGTTGCACTAGTTTTTCCAAATGTTGCAACGTTATTTTTTGGTGGTTGATAACCTGATGGCTAGATCGTTGCACGCGCTGTTGGAAGTCAGTCAGCAGTTGCTGATAACGTTGTAAATAGCCTTCACTTTTCCAACTTAAAAGCTGTCCGAATTGTTGCAGTTTCTGATTTTCTCGATCAAAATGGTGTTGTGCCGCTTTGACCAATCGTTCTTGAAGGCGATCTACCGGAACGGCAAAATCGTGAAAACGTTGCAATAGAAAATCCGCCAGTTCGCTCGGCGTGATCGCATTTTTAAACGACACCAATTCGGAAACGGTTTCATTGGTCGAATGCCCGATTCCGGTTAGAACAGGCAGTGGAAAAATGCAAATCGCCTTCGCCAATTGATAATTGTTGTAACTGGAAAGCCCAACTTCTCCTCCACCGCCACGGATAATCGCAACAGCATCGTAACCATCTGCACGTTCCGCAATGTTTGCCAGCTGCCGAATGATCGAAGCAATAGATTTGTCGCCCTGTAAAAGCGCTGGAAACAAGGTGGTTTCCAAACGATAACCCCACGGATTTCTTTGGATTATTTGATAGAAATCCGACAAGCCCTTGCTGGTTTCTACGGAGATAATGGCTAATCGTTTGGGCAAGCGCGCTATAGGCAATTGCTTATTTTGGTAGAAAATGCCCTCGTCGTGCAATTTTCGAATACTTTCTTTTTTCTCTTTTTCCAATTCGCCCAAAACGAACGCCGGATCAATGTCTACAATGCGTAAACTGAATCCATACATCGGATCGTAGGAAACTCCAGCTTGAAAAAGTACCGTAATTCCATCGCGCAACGGTTCCTGAAGGAGTTCTATGAATTGCTTATTGATTCGGTTGAAATCGCTTTTCCATAAAATAGAACGCATTTCCGCAACAATTTTGCCGTTTTGCTTTTCAACGAGTTCGGGATAACAATGTCCGGAATGGGTATAATGGTTAAGCTTGTTGATCTCGGCCTTGATCCAATACAAACTTTGATAGCGCTCGCTAATTGTCTTCTGTATACTACGAGAAACCTCGAGTAAGGAAAAGACCGTTTTATTTTCAATGGATTCAGGCATTACATCAAATTTAGCCAAAAACGACCTGATATGCAATGTGCAGAAAGCCACACAATATGCTTATCTTGTTGTTGCATCAGTCGAGTAAGCCACGAAAATTATTCAAATCGATTTAGCTATGAAGACAAAATTTTTAATCCTTTGCGCACTATTTGCTTATGCCCAATCCGTTATGGCGCAATCTTCTGCATATTTCGTTAATCGAACGGAGTTGATTGCTGACAAGGATAATTTTTTGCCGATTGCCGATTTGGGGGATGCAAAAATAGCTCTGATTAGTACCTCACAAAAAAAATATGCTGCTTTCCAGGAACAGATTTCGCGCTATGCGCCTGTGTCGTCGTATGATTTGTCCAATTATCGAAAAGGCATTTCAAATACTAACGTTTTGATTATCATTGGTGAACGCGCAGAATTTAAAGCGGATTTTTGGGAGCGAATGCGAAATGCTGCATCGAAAGGTAAAAAAGTGATCTTTTGTGAATTGGGCGATTCGCGATTTGGCTTTTCGGCAGGATTGACATCCAACATGATTTACCTGAAGAACCAAAACACCAATTCGATTGCACAACGAGATTTAGCGATGTCGGTTTTTGGCGGAATGGCCATTACGCAAGGATCCAATAAACGTTCGCAAACGCGATTGCAATATGCGGATGGAAATGAGCAACCGATCGGGTTGGATATCAGTAAAATGACGCGGAAAATTGATGCTGTTGCCAATGAGGCGATTAATGAGCACGCTACACCCGGATTAGTGGTTATGGTGGTGAAAAGTGGGCGCGTGCTGCTGGAAAAATCATATGGTTTTCATACCTACGATAACAAAGAAAGAACCGATAAGGATGATATTTTCGATCTCGCTTCGGTTTCCAAAATTTCTGCGACGACACCGTTGATCATGCATTTGTATGAACAACATAAAATCCAATTGGATAGTACGTTGGGGTTCTATCTTCCGGCAGCGAAAAACACAAACAAGGCAAAAACAACTTTGAGAACAGTGTTACTGCACGAAGGCGGATTCGAACCATATATTCCTTTTTATCGAGCTTTGAAAACTGGGGATATTTCGCGCACTCGATCATCCACACATCAAGTTCAACTGGCTGATCAGGCATTTTTGAAGAACGGTTACTACGAAAATATTATGTGGCCGCGTATGTTGGCGTCGCCAATTCGTAACGCGGGACAATATGTGTATTCGGATATCAGCATGTATGCGATGAAGGAAGTGGCGGAAACAGTAACTGGAAAACCGATTGATGTGTATTTGGAGGATTGGCTTTACAAGCGAATTGGTATGCAAACCATTGGTTACAATCCTAGGAAACGCTTTCCGAAAACCAAAATAGTACCGACAGAAAACGATACCGTTTTTCGGAAGGAATTGATCCAAGGATTTGTGCACGATCAAGGTGCTGCGATGGCCAACGGCGTTGCCGGCCATGCCGGATTATTCGCTTCCGCGACTGATCTAGCGATTTACGGGCAAATGTTATTAAATCGCGGAACATATGGCGGAGTGCGCTATTTTAATCCGGCGACGGTCGATTTGTTCACTTCTCGACAATCGAAAAGCAGTCGTCGCGGTTTGGGCTTCGATCGGTATGATTTGGATGCTAGCAAAGCTTATCCATCGCGTTTTGCCAACGAATCAGTTTACGGGCACACGGGTTTCACTGGAACATGCCTTTGGATCGATCCGAAGCATCAACTTGTTTACATCTTCCTGTCAAATCGCGTCTACCCTGATGTATCTAACAAGCTATATGATTTGAATATTCGAAGCAGAATTCAAGATGCGATCTATGAAACCTTAAACGACGCTAAATAGCATCCTCATCGTCGTAAAATTCAATCAGGCTTTGCATATATACATCATTCCAACCTTCGACGATCTCATCATAAGCTTCCTCGGGAATATTCACGTGTTGCACTTCGAAAGATGTTCCTTTTTTATGCGCATGCAATTTCATTGTGACGATAGAAGGTTGTTCTTGTTCCCCAAAATACCATTCTTGCACAATTTTTTGGCCGGGATCTAAACTGATAAACTTGCCTGTGATCGCACCGTCCCAAAAGGAAAATTCGCCTTCGGGTTTTGGATCGATTTGTACGAAATCTCCCGTCCACAAGCGAATCGTAGTTTCCGTTGTAAGCGCTAGATAAACTTCATCCGGCGTAGCGGCAACAATATAATATTTCTTGAAATCCTTCATCTTTCAAAGATAATCCAATATTTACGATTTGCATTTTTTTACCCTAACTTTGATGTATGAGCAACTTTCTGCCCAACGCATTAATCGAGCGTCTGAACAAAGAGCCTGAGTTTAATATGCAAGCCTTCTTGCAGGTTCACGAGCAAGAACAAAAGATTTCTTCAGTTCGAATTAATCCGGCAAAACTTAAAAATCCACAAGCCCTATTTCCGCAAGCCGAATCAATTCCGTGGTGCGATCGAGGATATTTTCTGAAAAAACGTCCAGTTTATACCTTGGATCCGCTTTACCACGCAGGAGCGTATTATTCGCAGGAAGCGAGTTCGATGTTTTTGGCTTATGCGATTCAGCAGTTACAGCTTGATAAGAAAGCACTAATCGCTTTAGATATGTGCGCAGCGCCAGGCGGAAAGTCCACGTTGCTACAATCCTATCTTTCCGACGATTCTTTGTTGGTGTCCAATGAAATCATCAAATCGCGAGCAAATATCTTGGCAGAAAACATGATGAAATGGGGCGGAGCGAATGTTGTAGTAACAAATAATGATCCCGTTTCTTTTGGTCGTTTGCCTGGATTTTTTGATTTGATGGTGGTCGATGCGCCTTGTTCTGGATCGGGCATGTTTCGGAAAGATCACGATGCGATCGACGAATGGTCGGAAGCCAATGTGAAGCTTTGCGCGGAAAGACAAAAGCGGATACTGGCAGATTCTATTGAGGCTTTAAAAACGGACGGCTATCTGTTTTACTCCACTTGCTCTTATTCCCGAGAAGAAAATGAAGAAATCGTGGATTGGCTGTCTGAAGAGTTTGACATGAAGGGCATTGATTTGGATGTTCGAGCTGAATGGAAAATCACTCGCAGCCAAACGCCAAAATCAAATGCACAAACATTTCGGTTTTATCCGCATGAAATAAAAGGTGAAGGATTTTTCTTTGCCATCCTTCAAAAGAAGGCAGATCAATCCAGTTTCAATCGAAAAAGAATTAAGACGGAAAAGAATGCTGCGCCGAAAGACGAGTTGCAGAAATGGATCAATGATGAAGGATTGTATGCCTTTCTGCATCAAGATCAGCTGCACGCCTTCCCGAAAGCATACGCGTTGGAGTTGGAAGCTTTGCAAAGAGTTTTATATCTAAAAAATGCAGGAACTGCCGTCGGCAAATGGACTGGTCGTGAATTGATTCCATCGCATGATCTTGCGCTGAGCATGCACGTGCGTAAAGATATTCCTGCAATCGACGTTGATTTAGAAAGCGCTTTGCAGTATTTGCGAAAAGACAATTTGGACGCAGCGGTTAATAATTCTGGTAAAACGGGTTGGTTATTGGTGCGTTACGAAGGCATCAATTTAGGTTGGGTAAAAGCATTGCCAAATCGTATTAACAACTATTATCCGAAGGAATTACGGATCGCTAATTTGTAAGGTTTCTTTGTTAGGAGGTAAAGTTGTTGAGTTGTGAATGTGTTAAGTTGTAAGTCGTTGAATTGAGAAGTCGTGAGATTGCTGCACCACTCGCTCCTCGGGATCGCAAAGAAGCTCTTTGGATTGACAAGGCGCTATCTCGTCTCTGCTAGGATGTACGACGACGCAGTCAATATTGAAATTGATACAAAGTGGTTAATCCACTCGGTTTACAAAGACTCCTGATGTAGCAGGATTTGCTGACAAATGTCTTTTGCTACCTCATCTTTACTTTTTAAGTCAAAATGTTGCGTTTCACCATTTCGGTGAATAATCGTAATCAGGTTGGTATTTGTTGAAAAACCAGCGCCAGCATCTTTCATGGAATTTAAAACGATAAAATCCAAATTCTTGCGCTGTAATTTACTTTGCGCGTTTTCCAATTCATTGTTCGTTTCCAACGCGAATCCAACAAGTGTTTGGTGTACTTTTTTCTGCTGACCTAAAGTTGCTAAAATGTCTGTCGTGCGTTTTAAGGAAATACTCAACGCATCATCATTCTTTTTGATCTTTTGGTCGGCATATTCTGCGGGCGTGTAATCTGCAACTGCTGCGCTCATGACGGCGATATCACTTTCGGAAAATGACGATAAACAAGCGTTTAGCATTTCTTCTGCTGATGTAACTCGAACGATAGTAACTCCATTCGGGACTGTTTCGTGCGAAGGGCCTGAAACTAAAGTAACCTCTGCACCAAGTTTATGTAGGCGATTCGCTATCGCATAACCCATTTTTCCGCTCGAATGGTTCCCAATAAATCGAACAGGATCAATCGCTTCATAGGTTGGGCCAGCCGTTACTAAAGCTTTTTTACCGATTAACGGTTTCGCTTCGCTCGCGCCATTCCACTTATCTAACAAATACGCGACGATTTCTTCTGGTTCCGCTAATCTCCCTTCACCCGATAAACCGCTCGCCAATTCGCCATTTCCCGGAGGGATAATGCTGTTTCCATACGATTTTAATAGATCGATGTTACGTTGTGTCGATGGATGTTTCCACATATCCAAATCCATTGCCGGAGCAATGTAAACCGGACATTTTGCAGAAAGATAAGTAGCTGTAAGTAGGTTGTCGCAAAGACCATTGGCCAACTTAGCCAAGGTATTAGCAGATGCGGGAGCAATAACCATGAAATCCGCATCCAATCCCAGTTGAACATGGTTGTTCCAACTTCCTGTTTTCTTGTCGAAGTAATCGACGAGAACTGGTTGTTTTGATAGCGTAGAAAGGGTAAGGGGTGTAATAAACTCGGTCGAGTCAGGCGTCATAATGACTTGAACCTTAGCTCCTGCCTGTACGAGTAAGCGGATGAGTAGGGCTGATTTGTATGCGGCAATACTGCCGCATACGCCCAAAATAATATGCTTGCTTAGCAAGGACATGGATGATTAATCCTGCTCCTTAGCTGGATTTCTGAAATAAACTTTATCGTGTAAGAAATCATCAACAGCGATTAAGCTCGGCTTAGGAAGACGTTCGTAATGTTTAGAGATTTCGATTTGCTCTCTATTTTCGAACACTTCTTCTAAATTGTCGCTGCTTGTAGCAAATTCTGCCAATTTACCGCTCAATTCCTCCTTGATATCTACCGAAATCTGATTAGCGCGTTTGCTCATAATCACGATAGATTCATAAATATTGTCTGTGCCGTGATCCAACTCACGCAAATCGCGCGTTACTGTAGAATTAGGGACGTTAGTAGGGTTATGACTCATAGTTCAAAAAGATTTTCTAGTTATTGTTGTGTTTGTTCACCGTTGGTTGCAGTACCATTTGCCGCTCCTGCAGCACCCGAAATACCAAGCTCTTCCTCATGTTGCTTTCGAGCTTCATTCATTTGATCCGTTTGTTTTACCGCTAGAAGAATTTTGCGTTCAGCGCTACGGCGCAATACATCTAATTCTTTAACGTATTTGCTTTCCGGGTAGTTTTGAACGAAACTTTGGTAGAAATCAATGGCATCATTATAACGTTCTTCCTGACGGAAGAAAGCGCTATTTTCAGCGAACATATATTGTGATCTTACGATCAAGTATTCTGCTTCTTCCGCATATTTCGTGTCAGGAAATTCGCGCAACATACTTTCAAAAGCGATAACAGCGGCGCGGTAATCTGCAGGCTGCCCCATATTGTAATACAATTTCGCGTTGTCGAAAGATTTCTTCTCCAATTTATCGCGAAGCTTTTGGATCAAATCATTTGCTTCCTCCGTACGTTCCGATTGCGGATAAAGATTCACGAAAAGCTGCATCTCGTCAATCGCTTTGTACGTGTTTTCCTGATCTAAATTAGTACGCGGGGAATCCAAATAAAAGCAATATGCCGACATGAAGCGACATTCTTCGGCACGAGCGCTGTTTGGATAATTCTGTGCAAAATTTTTGAAGTGAAAACGCGCAGAAATATAATCTTTCATACGGTAGGATGTGTATGCCGTATAATAGTTCAAATCTTCCGCCTCTGCGCTAGCACGGTAACGCGTCAACAAGTCCGTAAACAGAATCGAAGCTTTCGTGTACTTTCCAGCCTCATAATACTTCACTGCTTCCAAGTATTTGTTTTGAATATTGTTACTAGCACGCAACTTTTCAAAGCGACTTTTACAAGCGCCTAAACTCAACACCGCGGCCAATCCACAAGCGAAAACCCAAATACGTTTATGTGAAAACATTTTGCAAAGATACTTTAATCCGTACGAATAATCAATTTATTTTTCGAAACTAAGGTAATTTAATATATGCTAGGAAGCGTTTAGGAATCACGCATTTAACATTCTTTAACTCCGATAATTGTTTAGTCATTGCAGTGTTTAAATATCAGGCGAACCCCAAACGATTTGAATAATATTGATTACCTTTATCCCGTATTTTAATAATTTAGAGTAAATGACATTACAAGAAAGAGTTGAGCAAGCATTAGATACTATTCGTCCATATCTGGAAACGGATGGTGGAAATGTTAGCATCGAAGAAATTACTCCGGATAACGTTGTTAAACTGAAATTGTTGGGTACATGTGCTAATTGCGCGATGAGTATCATGACGTTTAAAGCGGGTTTGGAGCAAGCAATTAAAAAGGCGGTTCCGGAAATTGTATCTGTGGAAGCAATTAACTTGACGGATATGAATGATCCCAATGCAATCACACCCAATCAATTATAGTCAATCCGATATAATTTCAGGTTAACACATTTTAACAGCGCCTATTTCGGCGTTTGTTTATTTTTGTGCTTATGACTAGAGGTATTTCCTACATCATCCTTTTTATGTGCATGCTTTCTGGTGTGCAACAAGCGTTCGCGCAAAAAAAAGAAATTGTACAATTTTCGGGCGTTATCACTGCGACTGG
The DNA here is from genome assembly GCF_042684745.1 of Sphingobacterium corticis. Taxonomy (NCBI): domain Bacteria; kingdom Pseudomonadati; phylum Bacteroidota; class Sphingobacteriia; order Sphingobacteriales; family Sphingobacteriaceae; genus Sphingobacterium; species Sphingobacterium corticis. Next base: position 916,199 of record NZ_JBHUMA010000004.1, read on the forward strand.
AACGGAAATAGAAGTGCCTTATGTAACCATCATCAATTCTAGCTTTGGTGATCAGCTTTTTATCGCAAATCATGAAGGTTATTTCACATTTGTAGCGCACAAAGGTGATCTGATTAAGTTTTCATCTATTGGCTACAAGCCATTTGAAATTACGATCCCGAATGTTTCTGGCGATAAATATAGTGTCAGCGTAGAAATGGAAAGTTTGGTAGAAGAGCTTCCTATTGTAACTGTCGGACCTCCTTTGCCTTGGGCAAGTGTGGAAGAATTTACCGCTGCCTTTTTGTCGTTGGGTGAAGGAACTGATGAGCTATTGAATGCGCGAAGAAATCTGTCTCCAGAAGCTTTAGCGGCACTATCCAACATTTTGCCACGACGTGCGGAGGAGATTGGTAGTTTTAATAACCGTATGAATGATGTGCAAATGTACAATCGTGGAATGCGTCAAAATGCTACAACCCCATTTTTAAATCCGTTTGCTTGGGGACAATTAATCAACCAAATCAAACGAGGCGATTTCAGTCGCCAGCGGTTGAAATACTAATCATATTTGTTCAATATTTCTGCGTAGAAAATCTAGGAATCGCAAAACGAAATGTGCGATTGAGGTGTCATTTGTTTATTCTTCGTGAATATTTACTGAACCGAACTTTTTGATGCTTACCTTCGACGCGGCGTACGATATAATAACGGATGTCAGCATAACGGTAAAGAAAATCAATACAAAGTCCATATAACGCACTTCTACCGGATACGCATCAAACAAAGTTTGTCCGCCTGTTCTAACAATTCCATATTGCATTTGTAGGAGACAGAACGTGATCCCAATTCCAATACCGATCACGCTACCCAATAAAGCAATCAGCACACCTTCAAAGAAAAAAATCCGCTGAATTAAGTTTGCATCCGCACCGAAGCTTTTCAATATTTGAATATCTTTCTTTTTGTCTATCACCAACATAGTAAGTGATCCAATGATATTGAAAATCGCTATAACGCCAATAATTGTGACAATAAAGAAGACAATCCATTTCTCCGAACTGACCGTCTTATAAAGTGTTGGGTTTTGCTGCTGACGATCTTTTACGATAAAATCTTCTCCTAATTCTTTTTGCAACCTTCGTTGAACCTGATTAACTGCATTTGGATCTTCGAGATACAATTCTACTGCTGAAATTTTTGAGGGTTCGCTTAACAAATCCTTTGCGAAATCCAACGATGTGATTACTAAATCGTCAAATCCGGGCTGAAATTTTAGAACGCCGGTTGGGTTGATCCGACGCACGTTGATTTCATCCATTGGATTCAAATTGCTTCGCTGCGGATTAATAGTTTTTTTCGGAATGTAGAGCGCAATCGAGTTATCAAATTCTTTGTATGATATCTGAAGATTTGCCTGAACTTGCGCGCCAATGATCGCATAATTAACGCTGTCTGCTTGCACCTTGTAATCACCGAATAGCAACATATCCTCGGTAATCTGTGTATGCAAGCTCTCTTGTTCTATGCCCTTTATTCGTCCCACGAATTGCTGATTGCCATATTGAACGAGGATACGGTCTTCCAGAATTTCGCTGTAGGATTTGATAGCTTGATCTTTTCGGATCTTTTTAAACGTTTCTCCGTTTGCATCGAATACTTTTCCAGCTTCGGGATCAATCCGTAAATCAGGTGAAAAAACACTGTATTGCGACAGAATGAATTGCTCCATTCCATTGTAGAAAGAAAGCACAATCACTAAAGCTGCACTGCTTACCAAAACGCCAATCACACTTATCGAAGAGATAATATTGATCGCGTTAACGGATTTTTTGGAGAATAAATATCTCCCGGCAAAGAACAGTGGAAGCTTCATTTGTTTTTAACCTCTTACAAAAGGATTGCTATTCTTTTCGAACCCGATCGTGGTGCTTGGTCCGTGGCCGGGATAAACTATGGTTTCGTCTGGTAATGTATACAAGCGTTGAGCGATGCTATCTAGAAGTTGTTGATGATTTCCGCCAGGTAGATCTGTCCGGCCAATACTATTTCGGAACAATACGTCGCCGCCTATCAAAAAGTTATGAGAAGCGGAATAGAAACAAATATGTCCTGGAGCATGTCCGGGAGCTAATATTACCTCCAATTGCTCATCGCCGAAGGTAATGAAGTCGCCGTCTTTAAGAAATGTTTCTGCAATTGGCGCTGCTGTATAATGGAAGCCCATTTGCGGCGCATAATTCTGTACTTCTAGCAAAACAGGTATTTCATCTTCATGAAATTGAGCCAAAAATCCGTAGGTGTCGTAAATAAACTTGTTACCAAGCACATGATCAACGTGGCAATGTGTGTTTAACAAAGCGACAGGCGTGAAGTCATTATCTTGAATAAACTGCAAAAAATGTTTTTCTTCTTGCGTATTATGCATTCCGGGATCTACAATAATGCATTCTTTCTGCTCATTGTAAACGATATATGTGTTCTCTTGATACGGATTGTAAGTCAGCGACTGGATTGCTATCATCTTCAAAAATAGGAATTATTTTCCGCGAGCCAAATCGCCCAATTTTTGTCAGCTTGAAGCACCAGCATTTCATATCCATTTTTGGTTGCTGCGCCCTGTTTGTGTCCTTTCTTCAGAAACAACGTCTCATCCGGATTATAGATCAAATCGTATAAGTAATGATCGGAAGTGATCGCAGAATATGGAATAGGCGGGCAAACGTCGACATTTGGAAATGTACCCAATGGCGTGCAATTCACAATCAATCGGTGTTTCGCGATTATTTCTGGAGTGATTTCCTCGTAAGCTATTGCGTCAACGGATGCTATTCTGCTAACCAATTGCGTATGTATTCCGAGCTTCTTCAACACAAATAATACGGCCTTTGCAGCGCCGCCGTTTCCAAGCACTAAAGCATGTGTATGTAATGTGGGTTTTAGCAATGGAAGCAAAGATTGTTCGAAGCCAAATGCATCGGTGTTATACCCTTTCAAGAACGAGCTTCCGTCACCTTTTCTTTCGATGGTAATACAGTTTACCGCGCCAATGAACTGCGCTTCTTCAGATAATTCATCCAAATAAGAGATAACGGCTTGTTTGTACGGAATGGTAACGTTGCAGCCGGATAATCCATTTTCCGAATCCAAATACAAATTGGGAAAATGGGTAATATTCTCAATAGGATAAAGGTCGTAATCGACTCCTTCAATGGCTTCCTCGGCCATTTTTTGCACATAATATTTTTTGGAGAATGAATGCCCCAATGGGAATCCAATCAGTCCGAGTTTCTTCATCTAAATATTTTGCTATCCGGTGTATTTCTTAATCAAATCCAAAATAACTTGATTTCCTTGCAATTGTGGTAAGTATTCGAAAATCACATACGCTTTGTCTGGATCTTTCGTTAGGGCGATATCCAAGAAGTTCAAGGCTTCGTTCAGATTTCCTTTTGCAATTAAATAAGCTACTGTGCGGTAATACAATAAGGCGTCATCTGGATTGCATTTGATGCCTTCCGCCATGGCTTCGATGGCTTCATCCAACTTACCTTGTTCAAACAAAAGCGATGAATAATCTAGCCATGCTTCTGCGTCAGTTGGATTAAGTTCAACAACTTTAGAGTATGCGAATTCGGATTCTTCGATTTGATGTAACTTGTAGCGTGCATCTGCAATTGCAAACCAATAATCTGGATTTTCGTCGTCAATTTCAAGTGCTTTTTTATAGTAGTACAATGACTCAAAATAGCGCGTTTCCGAATCCAGCGTGACGCCGATGCCAAACCAAGCGTCGGCGTGCATAGCATCCAATTTTACCGACTTTTCGTAGTATTCCCGCGCTTTGGTCATCTTATCGAGCTTTTCATAACACTCGCCAATTGCACAGAATGTTTCAGCGCGCGGACTTTCAAACTCAAATGTATGTTTGAATACCTCGATAGCTTCGCGATATCGCTCCAAGTTCACTAATGCGTTGCCTTTGTCTAGATATGCCGGAGAAAAGTTTTCCTGAATCAAGATGGCGTAATCGTAAGCGTCAATCGCTTCTTCAAATTTGCCTAAATGATGTAATGCATTTCCCAAGTTGTACCAAGCAACATAAGAATATGGATCGCTGTCAATGTATTTGTGATAGAAAGCGATGCTCTCCTCCAAACGATCCAAACGATCATAACATTCCGCGATAGCGTAAAGCGCGTCGGAATTTTCGTTATTTAAGCTGAGCGTTTTCTTAAAAAATTGAATCGCTTTCGTTAGATCGTTATTGGATTGATGCATTTGTCCAATCTGGAAATAAATGTCATCCTTGCTATCGCTTAAATCCAATGCGCGGTAAAAGTTGAGTTCCGCTTCATCTTGATCTCCTAACGAAGCGTAAACCGCCCCTTTTATTAAATAGATCTCCGCTTCCGATGGTTCGAGCAGTTCTGCTTTTTCTAACGCTTCCAATGCAAGCGAAAGTTGTTGCATGCTTAACAATAACTGCGCTTTCCGAATGAAAAAGTTTGTTTCAAAAGGATGCTGATTGAGTGCAAATTCGGCTACCTGCAATGCCTTCACTGGATCATTCTTGCCGATGTAGTATTCAATAATGCCCTCAAATGCGACTGTGTCAAAGAAATACTGGTCTTCATTGCGAAGCATTTCTTCGTACCTGTCTACCGAATGCTTCTGTTCTTCTGGAGAACCAAAATCGAAATTTTCTTCCATAGTACCGTATCTCCTTATGGTTGATAAATGCCAATAGCGGCTATTTCTTTAATGAAGATAAACCTTTTGCCATTTAATTTTACCTTATTGTTTTCCACATTTACACATTGGACTACAAATCAGTGCTATTGTTTAACAGGCGATATCATTAAACACGAAAAAGCCGACTCGATAGAGTCGGCTTTTCTTATGTTGATAATCAACGCTAAGCGTTAATTATTTTTTGATCTCAACACGACGGTTTTGAACACGTCCAGCTTCAGTATCATTAGATGCTACTGGGTTAGACTCACCTTTACCGTTAGCTGAAACTTTAGCAGCAGCAACACCAGCGTTTACTAAGTATTGTTTTACTGCGTTAGCACGGTCTTGAGAAAGGTTTTGGTTATAAGCCTCACTACCTTCTGCAGAAGCGTAACCATCTAAAGTTACAGAACCATTGTTATCACGCAATTCTTTAGCTAATCTATCTAATGTAGAGTAAGATTCAGTTTTCAAAACAGAGCTATCGAATTCGAATTGAATCGGAGCTGCGTAAGAACCAGTTGCTACGTTGTTTACAACTTGAGGCTCAGGGAATTTGATAGGACATCCAGCACCATCAACTTGCTCACCAGCAGGAGTGTTAGGACATTTATCGAATTTGTCAGATACACCGTCACCATCAGAGTCTTTGCTCAATAGGTCAACAGTACCTTCTAAAGTAGATACGCGTTGTTTCAATGCCTCAACTTCGTTTCTCAAAGTGTTGTCTTTCAACTCATCGTAAAGAGCAGCAACTGGGTTAGCAAAAGTTAAGTTTTCTTTGTCGCGTGATCCTAGAGTGAACTCTAAACCACCAGTTACAGTAGAGAAACGTCCTTTGTAGTCAGTTCTAGCTGGTCCGTAGAATCTGTTATCATCCGTGAAGTTCATTGTGTAACCTAAGTTCAAGGCAACAACTTCAGATAATTTGAATTTAGCACCAACACCAACTGGGATAAAACCAGTTAATTTGTTTTTGCGGTCACCAGTAGCAGTTCTGTCTCCGAAGATCTCAGAACCCCAGTTTCCTTCGTTATTCCAAACTGGAGTTCCAGTGAACTCATTGTTTCCGTATTGTACAGGATTTGAAGCCAATACACCGAAACCAACTTTCGCGAAGAAGTTAACTGCATTTTCTCTTCTCAAGAAATCGATAGTTCCCAATTGGAAAACACCGTTTAAGCTACCAGACCAGTCAACGTTAACCTCTGCAGATTGAGCACCGAATTGGTTCTCAGAAGCAGGACCTGATACATTGTGGTTGTAAGTTTTGATACGACCACGGTTACCTTCCAATTCTAAACCGAATAGGTGAGAGAATTGCTTGCGAATAGTTAAACCATAGTACTCACCTACTTTATTTTGGAAGTATCCAACTTTCTGACCGAAAGCGTTAGAACCACCAGTTAATACGTTAGGAGCAGTGATACCACCGTGTACACCGATAGACCAAGTTCTGTATTGAGATCTTCCACCGAATACAGTTGGTTGTTGAGCTTGTGCAACCTCAGCAAAACCGAAAGCGGCTACTAGAGAAGCTGCAACAGCTGTTTTTTTAATTGTAGAATAGTTCATACTCTTGTTTTTAAGGTTATTGAATTTTTAAATTGTTTCTTTTTAATCCCAATTGCCCAACACTTGTACAACAATGATGCCAACTTTTTTATCCTTAGCAAAATGTGCACTAATTCGTTTACAATCGGTGCTTTGGCGTAAAAATACGGTATTCCTAATCATCTTTCCAAATTTTAGCCAAAAAATATTTCCCCATAGATAGTATAAATGAATCCACTATACTAACTACACGATATAATGTATGATTGCAAATGTTATGCCACCAAGAACGGCGCTTACTGGGATCGTTAATACCCACGCCCAAAGCAAACTGATTGTAACTCCCCAGCGAACTGCCGAAACACGCTTTACGACACCTACTCCGATAATCGCACCAGTAATGGTATGGGTAGTAGACGCAGGAATTCCGAAATGCTCGGTAATCCCTAGTGTTAATGCACCAGCACTTTCAGCACTCACACCTTCCAACGGAGTTACCTTCGTAATCTTTGTTCCCATTGTTTTAACAATCTTCCAACCTCCACTCATTGTTCCGGCTGCAATAGCTACGTAACACGATAAAGGAACCCACTCTGGCATCTCCTCGAAACTACCAATAACATTCTGTGCAATTAACGCCGTAGCAATAATACCCATTACTTTCTGCGCATCATTACCCCCATGTGCGAAACTTAATGCGCCAGAAGAAATCAGTTGGAATATTTTAAACCATTTTTCTGCAACAGCCGGACGTGATTTCCTCGCTAGATTTATAATAATCAATGTGATGATAATCGAGATTGTCATACCTATGACAGGGGCCAATACGATAAAGGAAATGATTTTAACAGTTGCTCCTAAGTTGATCGCTTCTAACGGATTGATGCCTTGAATTACGGCGTATGCCATTCCTGAGCCTGCGAATCCTCCAATCAATGTGTGAGATGAGCTAGATGGGATACCATAATACCATGTAAATAAATTCCAAGCAATAGCTGCTACCAAGCCAGCGAAGATTACTTCTAGCGTGATATATTCTTCTAATACCGTTTTCGCAATGGTGTTTGCCACCTTATGATCGGTAAAATAGAAGTAAGCTGCAAAGTTAAATAGGGCAGCCCAAAGTACAGCAACAAATGGTGTTAATACCTTGGTAGAAACAATTGTTGCGATCGAGTTCGCTGCATCATGAAAGCCATTGATGTAATCAAATGCAATAGCCAATATGACAACGACGACTAATAGTGTTGTAATCATATGTATTATGCGTTTTTAACCAATATACTTTCCAGTACATTGGATACATCCTCACATTTATCTGTAGCGGTCTCCATAGAAGATAATACTTCCTTGTGTTTGATTAAGATGATAGCATCTTTTTCAAACTCGAAAAGTTCTGCTACTGCTTTTTCAAAAATATAATCCGCTTTGTTCTCCACGCTGTTGATACGAACGCAGGAATCGGTAATGTTTCGGATGTTTTTGATATCTTTCAGTTCATAAACAGCTTTAGCTACGTGCTCGGTAGCCTCTACCAATAGCTCCGCCAATTCTTTCATAGCTTGAGTTGGCTGTGTTACCTTATACATATCCATGCGGTTGGATGCACCATGTATATAATCCGCAACGTCATCTAATGAACTTGCCAAAGAGTGAATGTCCTCGCGGTCGAATGGTGTGATAAAATTTTTCCCTAATTCTAAGTGAATTTGGTGCGTAATGTCGTCGCCGCGATGTTCTAGGTCTTCGATTCGTTTTGTCAATTCTTTGCGCTTTACCTCATCAGTAGTGTTTACTGCTTCGTTAAGCACTTTAGCCATTTCGATCAGGTTAGAACCTGCTTGTTCGAAAAGAGGAAAGAATTTTTTGTCCTTTGGAACGAAAAAATTGAAGATATTACCTAATGCCATAATATAATATGTTTTGAGCTTACAAAAGTATGTTGCTAATGTTAAGTTAATGTTAAGTTTACTTCTTTTTATCCTGCAGCTGTTTTTGCTTTTTGCAGTGTAAATGAAAACGTTGTGCCAATACCCTCCGTACTACGTACGTGAACACTTTGCTGATGTGCTTCCACGATGTGTTTCACAATAGACAAACCTAATCCGGAACCACCGATATCTCTAGAGCGACTTTTATCCGTTCGGTAAAAGCGTTCGAACACGCGCGCGAGATTCTTTTCTTCGATGCCATGGCCATTGTCCGTAACTTCTACCAATATTTGTTCGAAAAGAGGACTAGTGCGAATTGTAGTGGTTCCACCACTTTTTCCATACTTAATAGAATTTTCAACCAAGTTGATTAACACCTGCTGAATCTTTTTCTTGTCCGCTTTCACAAAAATTTGCTGCGTGGTTTTGTTGGCCATTTTCAGCTTAATATTAGCAGTTGAAGATCTATCTTCTAAATATTCGATGGTATCATTGATCAAATCATTAATATCAAACCGTTCGATATTGAGTACCACGGCTCCGGATTCCAACTTGCCAATTTCATCCAAATCATTGATTAAATAACTTAGCCGATCAATGTTTCGCGACGCTTTAGTCAAGAAATTCATAGCCATTGCGGGGTCATCCTCCAGCATGCCGTCTTGCAACGATTCAATATAGCCCTGGACTGCAAAAAGCGGGGTTTTAAACTCGTGTAGTGTATTGGAGAGAAATTCTTTGCGGAATTTCGCTTGGTCTTTTAGTCGGCCGATCTCCGATATCTTTTGGTTTGCCCAAGCGGAAACTTCCTGTTCGGCCTCCGCGATGGGATTTTCAGGACGGTATGGCCCTAATGCTTCTTTGAGGTCTTTACCCAGTTTTAGATTGGTGATTAACTTATATAAGTTATGGATCCGATCATTGATCGTTTTTTCTAGAATGGTACTAATTATTAGATAGCTGACAACGAAAAATACCGCACCAGCCATTGCGGCACGCTTCCACTCCTGCAGGAAGAATAGCAATATCCCAAAAACGACTAATGCAAAACAAGCAGAAATGTAGAAGGATATTTGTCTAAAAGTCATTAGGTTTTCAGTTTATGACTTCAAAGATACAGCTTGTGTATTAAGAAATTGTTAAAGGCGAGCAATTGTGGTCTTTCCACCAACTACCTTGTCTCCAATTTTAACATCAATCTGCGTACCTAAAGGTAAAAATAGATCGACACGTGATCCGAACTTGATAAATCCGAATTCAGCACCTTGTTCTACCGCATCATTTTCTTTCACATACCATACGATACGTCGAGCCAATGCGCCGGCAATTTGACGAAATAGTACTTCCGTACCGTTTTCCTGCTTAACAACAATCGTAGTACGCTCGTTATCCGTAGAAGATTTCGGATGCCAAGCTACTAAAAACTTTCCTGGATGATATTTGAAAAAGGATACGATTCCAGATATTGGACTACGGTTAATATGCACATTTACAGGCGACATGAAGATAGAAACCTGCAAACGTTTGTCTTTAAAATATTCGTTTTCTTCTGTTTCTTCAATAACGACCACTTTTCCATCGGCTGGACAAAGCACCGTGCCAGCATCCTGAATGATACTGCGGTTTGGACTACGAAAGAATTGTAAAATCGTAATAAATAAGAAAGCAGATAATGCATACAAGAACCATTTCACATAAGTTGGCGCGTCGTAAAAGTCGGCAATCGCATTGATAGCGAAGCAGAATAATAATACTAATGCTAAACTCGTGTACCCTTCCTTATGAAATTTCATGATGCTAAAATGATTAATACCCGCAAAAGTAATCTTTTTGTCTTATTTATCTTGTTCGAATTTACGTTCTATGCGATTCGTTTGAAATAAGAGCTGTCCGTCTGCTCCCGACAAAACTTTTCCGCGAACGGTCAATTGATCATCGATATAATCGCCATCTTTAAATGAAGGTATGAAATACTCAATAGATTGAACGACGCGTTGAAATCCATTATGAATTTCTTCAGGCAATTCGCTAATAACTTTCGCTCGTCTAGCAGATCCATCTTTTCGAACCAAAACTTCGAAAGCAAAATCATTATTCACTGGTGTGTTAACGCGAACAGCTTGGAATGCAGCTTTGAAATATTCAGATAAATAATAGGTAAAACCGGCAAAGTCGTCAAATGTACAAGGTTTGAAAACCAAGGCATCCGCTCGATAGAATGTATCGTAAGGCAAAATGGAAAATATGGGCGCTGTGTATTCCGCATCCTCGAAATAATTGTTACCAATCAAGAAAATCCCATCGCGATAGGTTTCGTCTGCGGCGTATTCCGATTGCTTCGCTTGCGGATTTTCGAAATATACTTGCCAAGCGCCATCGGGGACGCCGTCTTTTATTTTTCCTCGCATGGAATAGAAAGAAAATCCATATTGGGAATATCCGTCAATGGGATTTCTGAAATCATACTTCCCATTTCCCTGTTTTACACGCAATTTTCCACGTTCGTCCCAAAGGGAAACGATGCGTGCTGATGTCGAATCGTGAAAAGAAACGCTTAACAATGGCCGTCCGTCGGGGTAATAGTAGTTCCAAAAACCAGTCGGCTTATTCTCTTTGAATGTTACTTCCCACTTAATCTGTTGATTAGGATGGTAAGCAACGAACCTTCCATCTTTCAATCCATTTGCATAACTACCGGTCAGCAATCTTCTGCCATCGGCTGCAACATCCACGAAGTTACCTTCGAAATGATTATTAATTTTGTCAAATTTTGCAACGCGTTCTATCGATTTGAATTCACAATTTTTATCGACTAGATAATAGTTCTGGTCGAAAAAGAATCGAGATTCCGTATCATTTATTTTTTCAAAGAAAACGTTCCTCGTGGAATCCTGCGCGAAAGCAACGTTCGTGCAGATCGCTAATACAGCAATTATGAACGAACCGAAAAACGTCTTAAAGTACTTTTTTGACAACATGTAGTGCGTGGTTTGAAATTCCTATTTAGATGTTGTGTTTATTGAGTTTAATGCGCTTCTAACCAATTACTGCCCTCGCCGATTTCTACTTCCAATGGAATTTCCATTTTGATAGCCGTTTTCATGCGGTGACTGATGATTTCTTTAAACGCTCCGACTTCCTCTTTTGGTACGTCGAACACCAATTCATCATGCACCTGCATAATCATTTTGCCTTTCAATTGCTTTTCTACAATATCTTGATGAATGTGGATCATAGCCACTTTGATCATATCTGCTGCAGAACCTTGAATCGGCGCATTGATGGCATTTCGCTCTGCGAAACCACGAACAGTCATATTTGCTGAATTGATATCGCGTAGATAACGTCTGCGTTTTAGAATTGTTTCCACGTAACCGTTTTCTTTCGCGCTTTCGATCGTCTGCGACATGTAATCGCGGATTCCACTGTATTGTGTGAAATATTGATCGATAATTTCCGCAGCTTCTTTTCTGGAAATATTTAGGTTTTGAGATAAGCCGAAGGCCGATTGACCATAAATAATTCCGAAGTTGACTGCCTTCGCGTTACGACGTTGATCGGATGTTACTTCGTCCAGTTCTAAGCCGTAAACACGCGCTGCTGTTGCGCGGTGAATATCTAAGTTTTGCTGAAAAGCTTCGATCATATTTTTATCCTTACTTAATTCCGCCATTAAGCGAAGCTCAATTTGTGAATAATCGGCCGAAAGCAAAACATGATTTTTGTCGCGCGGAATAAATGCTTTGCGCACTTCGCGGCCGCGCTCGGTACGAATTGGAATATTCTGTAGGTTCGGATTGGTAGAGCTCAAACGTCCTGTGGCCGCAACCGCTTGGTTGTATGAAGTGTGAATGAGCCCGGTTTCCTTGTTGATTAATGCTGGAAGTGCATCAACGTAGGTCGATTTCAGTTTTTGCATCTGGCGGAAATCTAGAATTTCCTGCACGATATCCGATTTATCCGCTAACGCTAGCAGGACATCTTCGCCGGTTTTATATTGTCCCGTTTTGGTTTTCTTCGCCTTTGGATCAAGCTTTAGCTTGTCAAAAAGTACTTCGCCAAGCTGTTTCGGCGACGCAATATTGAACGTTACGCCCGCCTTTTCGTAGATCGACTTTTCTAAACGAGCGATATCTTTTTCGAGATTGGTGGATATAGCTTTCAGCGCATCGGTATCGATTTTTACACCATTTCTTTCAATTGCAGAAAGCACATAAACCAACGGGAATTCTACTTCTTTCGCTAGCCTTTCGGTAGCGCTTTCTTCCAGTAGTGGTTGAAATATTTCTTTTAATTGCAATGTAATATCGGCGTCTTCGCTAGCGTACTCCTTAATTTGCTCCAATTCTACATCGCGCATGGTGCCTTGCTTTTTGCCTTTCGGTCCAATCAGTTCGGTAATAGAAACCGGCGTGTAACCCAAATAGGTTTCTGCTAAAACATCCATTCCGTGGCGTGTGTCTGGATCAATAAGATAATGTGCTAACATCGTATCGAACAATTCTCCTTGAAGCTGGATGCCATATTGCGATAGCAGAAGGATATCGTATTTAATGTTTTGACCGATTTTGGTAATATTTGGATTTTCCAGAACCGCGCGGAATTTCTCTAAAATTGCTAGCGCTTCATCGCGATTCGCTGGCGTCGTAACATAATAAGCTACGTTTTTCTGCAAGGCGAACGACATGCCGACGATTTCTGCGGTCAGCGCATCTAAGCTAGTGGATTCCGTATCGAAAGCAAATTCTTCAGCTTTTTCCAAAAGCTTAATCAATTCGGACTGTTTTTCCTCCGTATCCACGAGCTGATAATCGTGCTTGATGGTGTTGATGCTGTGTTCTGGTGCTTTTGGCAAATCATCCGCCTTTGGCATATCGGGGAAACCAGATTTATCTGTTTGAAATAAATCCATTTGTCCAGAACTTTTCGTCCCGTTGGCATCGGTAATGGTAAAATCTTCGCCAAAAACGCGTTTACCCAACGTGCGGAATTCCAATTCCGAAAATAGTGGTTCTAGCAGTTCCTTGTTTGGCTTGTCGTAGATTAGTTTATCTTCCTCCAAATCCACCGGCACGTCAAGCAATATGGTAGCTAACTTTTTCGAAATCAATCCCTGCTCCGCAAAATTCTCGACATTTTCTTTCTGTTTACCTTTTAGCTTATCCGTATTTGAAATCAATCCTTCGATGCTATCATATTCTTGGATCAATTTTTTTGCTGTCTTTTCCCCAATTCCCGGAATTCCCGGAATATTATCTACTGCATCACCCCATAAGCCAAGAATGTCAATAACTTGCAGCACATTTTTGATTTCCCATTTTTCTAAAATTTCCGGTACACCGAGCGTTTCTGCACCGTTGCCCATGCGCGCAGGTTTATAAATAAAGATGTTTTCCGAAACCAATTGTCCGAAATCTTTGTCGGGCGTCATACAATATACAGTGTAACCTTTTTGTTCCGCTTTCTTGGCCAGCGTTCCGATAATATCGTCGGCTTCGTATCCATCTTTGGTGATGATCGGAATATCGAAACCTTCAATCAGGCGGAAGATGTATGGAATGGCTGCGGATAAATCTTCCGGCATTTTTTCGCGATGTGCTTTGTAGCTTTCGAAATCAATATGACGTTGCGTCGGTGCGTCGGTATCGAAAACAACGGCAATGTGCGACGGCTGTTGATTTTTGAGCACGTCCAACAAGGTGTTGGTGAATCCCATAATTGCACCAGTATTTAACCCGTAAGAAGTTAATCGCGGTGCTTTATTCAACGCAAAATAGGCGCGATAAATCAATGCCATACCGTCCAAAAGGAATAATTTTTTATCGTTGTTTTTCGGATTGCTCATGCCAAAATAGTTGTAAATCGATGTGTAGCAAATATACTTTTTTATTTTTTAGCGGATCGGGCTTTTGCATGGTTGGTGCTCGCGGTATCGTCGCTTTTCGTAGATTTGTGTTTTATAGCAAACGGAGAGCAGAAAAGAATGAGTCGCGGCAGCATAGCAGGATTGGTCACTAAATCGACGGGAAGTTGGTATCAGGTGCTAGGAGATGATCAGCAGCGGTACGAGTGCCGTATTAAAGGGAAGTTTAGAACCAAAGGAATTAAAACCACGAATCCTATTGCCGTTGGTGATCGCGTCACGATTGAGCTGGAGCAGGAAGAAGGCGTGGCGGTTATCACGACTTTAGAACCGCGTAGAAACTATATCATTCGTCGTTCCATTAATTTATCCAAACAGACCCAAATCATTGGTGCTAATTTGGATTTAGCGCTGCTCGTTGTCACGTTGGCTTCTCCACCAACATCTATGGGCTTTATTGATCGTTTCTTGGTGACGGCGGAAGCTTATAGCATTCCGGCCGTGTTGGTGTTCAATAAACTGGATTTGTTTAGCGACGAAGGTTTAGAAATCCTACAAGAATATCAATCCGTTTACACCAACATTGGTTACACCTGCTTAAGCGTTTCCGCACTAGAGCAAACAGGTTTGGATGAACTGAGAGCAATGCTGCAAGATAAAATTACCTTGGTTTCAGGACATTCCGGTGTTGGAAAATCGACCTTAATCAATGCGTTGATTCCCAACGTAAGCTTAAAAACCGGACAGATTTCTTCTTGGTCCGACAAAGGAAAGCATACTACCACGTTTGCGGAAATGTTACCATTACCGTTCGGTGGAAACCTGATCGATACCCCAGGAATTCGCGAGTTGGGCATTGTGGATATCGAGCCACAGGAATTGTCGCACTTCTTCCCAGAAATGCGTGAGCGCTTAAACCAGTGTCGTTTCAATAATTGCCGCCATGTCAACGAGCCGGGTTGCGCAATTATCGATGCTGTTGAAGAGGGCGATATTGAACTATCCCGTTATGAAAGTTACCTCAGTATGTATCATAACGAAGATTCTAGGCACTAAGCATTTATAAAAGAAAATGTAATGCCAAAACATAGGTTGTTCTTCTTTGTTAAAGAGAAGAATTTATGGCATATTTGATCGGAGACGAATGATGAAACCTATTTGGAAATGGATACTCGGCATCCTTGGAGGATTGCTGTTGCTGCTGTCGATCGCTGCTTGGTACTTAAGCAACAATTACAAGCCTATTATTGAAAAGAAATTGAAGGAAGTAATTTACACTTCTTCGGACAGCCTTTACACGCTAGAGTATGACGCTCTAGACCTAAATTTGCTGCTTGGAAACGTGACATTAAAAAAGGCTCGTTTGGTAGCCGATAGTGCGGTTTACGAGAACTTGGTAGCAACCAAGAAAGCACCCAACAACCGTTTCTACATTGTTTTGGACGAGCTGAAAGTACGTCGTGTTAATGTGTTGAATGCGATTTTGGGTAAAGGTTTGAGCGTAAAGTCCCTAGAATTGGCATCGCCCAAAATACATCTCATCAGTGAGCATCATGCTTACAATGATACGGTCAGCAACGAAGAACCAAAAACGTTGTACGAGCAAATCAAAGAAGATCTTTCATCCATCAAAGTCGATCAAATTAATTTCAGCAATATTAAGTTTACGCACACCAAGATCGCTGATGGCAAAAAATCGGTTATGGGATTGGATAGTATCCAATTGCGTATTGCGGATGTTCGTATTGACGAGAAATCCGATAAAGATTCCACGCGCTTGTTTTATACCAGCGAAATTGACGTGGATTTGCCGGGCTTCGAATACGATCTTCCCGACGGATTTTATCGCGCAAAATTCGATCGATTGAAAGTCAATTCGCGCAAGCAAAACCTTGTGATTAGCAAGGTTTCTTTCGCGCCAAAAATGAGTAAATCAGCGTTTTTCAAACAAAAAGGACAAAACGTTACGATGGCAGATCTAAAATTGGATTCCATCAAGCTAGATGGTTTGGACTTCGTGCAGCTAATTGAAAATAACAAAATCCGCGCACGCAATGCGCACTTGCAACGCGGATCCGTTTCGCTTTATATGGACAAGCGCTATCCACCTCGTCCGGGTACAAAAATCGGAAAGGCTCCGCATCAGCAGATTATGAAATTAAAGCAAAACCTGTTGATTGATACCGTGCGTTTGGATGGAGTAAACGTACTTTATGGGGAATTCAGCAAAAAATTCGACAAAGAGGGTGTTATTACTTTCGATGGTGCACGCGGAATTATTACGAATGTAACCAATGATAGCGCCACATTACAGAATGATAAGTTCATGCGTGCTGATCTCCATGCGCGGATTATGAATGCCGGTAATTTACATGTGATTTTCGGGTTCGATATGCTAAGCAAAAACGGAGCGCATACGTATAAAGGAAGTCTCGGTCCTACAAAAGCAACAGCGTTTAATCGTATCCTGACGCCTTTGTTAAATGTGGAAATTTCTTCGGGAAATATTAGAAAGATTACCTTTGACATGGCTGGAACAGATTATCGAAATTGGGGAGATTTCCGGTTTGACTATGATGATCTTAAAATAAGCCTTTTGAGTCGAGAGGACGAAAATGGTAAAAGATGGCACAAGCGAATTGTTTCTTTCTTGGTCAATCAGGTACTTATCAATGATAGCAACCCCGATGCTAATGAGGTTTACCATAAAGCTTATGTTAAATATAAGCGAGATCCGCAGCACTCGTTTTGGAAAACGCTTTGGCAAAGCTTGTTGGATGGTATCAAGCAGACAGCAGGGATTAGCGCCGAGCGTGAGGCTAAGCTAACGAAGGCTGGGATGCGCACCCAACGTGTTGCCGAACAGACGAAGGAAGCTGCACAGCAGACGGGAGGATTTGTCAAAAATCTTTTTAGCAAAAAGGATAAGAAGGACAATAAAGACAAACAGGAAAAATCCTCCAAAAAGAAAAGTAAGAAAGAAAAAGCGAAAGATTAAATATGTCGATCACAAACGAGCAAGAACTGGAAGGGATGAAGAAAATAAGCGAGGTGGTTGCCCACACGCTTAAAGAAATGGTGGCTTTTGCGAAGCCCGGTATGTCAACAAAAACGCTGGACGACTATGGTCGCGATATATTGGAATCTTTTGGGGCAGCTTCGGCGCCCTACAAAACCTATGGATTTCCGGGCTTTACTTGCATCAGCGTGGACAACGAATTTTGTCATGGTATTCCTTCCGAAACAAGAATTCTCGAGGAAGGACAGCTTATTAATATTGATGTTTCAGCGGAGCTGAATGGTTTTTGGTCAGATAATGGAAGCTCCTTTGTCGTTGGGAACGTTGCATCGGAATACGATAACCTATTGATTGCTTCACGTGAGATATTGCATGGTGCCATCTCACGCATCAGCGGTGGCGTTCGCATCGCAGATGTGGGTGAATGGATGGAAAGCGAAGCGAAAAAGCGTGGCTATCGCGTTATTAAGAACTTGACCGGACATGGCGTTGGACGCAGTTTGCACGAAGCGCCACATGAAATCGCTAATTTCCGTGATCGATTCAATCGGGAACGCTTCAAAAAGAACACAACGGTAGCGATTGAAACGTTTATTTCCACGGATTCTTCGGAAGCTATCACGCTGAAAGATGGTTGGACAATGGTCGGCAACAAAGGTGGTTATATGGCACAGCACGAACATACCATTTTAGTGACTGGAGGAAAACCTGTTATCCTGACGGCTAGTAACGGCGTATAATTTTCGGCGCTTTTCCGCAAAGTTATGTTTGGTGCTGTTCCCTATTTACTGAAGCACAAAGTGCAACTACTGGATCGCATCCAGTTTTACACCAGCATGTTTGGCGTTGTGCTCATTTTGTTGCACGTCGGTTTTGTGCGAGCCACGGATTTGACGTACTTCATGCGGCAAGCCGGAACCGTTATTTTCTACATTTTATTTGCTGTCGAAATGTTGCGCACGATCGGCGCATTTTTGGTAAAAAAGCGTTTTGATGGATCCAGCTATTCGGGCATGTTTGTTTGCCTTTATATGCTTTTGGTGTTGTTTGCGCGGCACATCGGCTGGGAAGGCATGGATTATTTCTTTGTCCGCGACGAATGGATATTTCTTGGCGTTGCCTTGGTTTTCCTGATTCAACTATCTAAAAACAGCCTGTTTTTAGATAAATTATATTTTAATCCCACCATTTTCTTTGTCATCAGCTTTCTGGCGTTGATTCTTTTGGGTACCGTTTTATTGATGTTGCCACAAACCTCCATCGAAGCACCTTTAGATTTTATCGATGCATTCTTTATGTCAACAAGCGCTGTCTGTATTACGGGTTTGCAGGTGACCAATATTGCTTCCGAATTTACATTCTTTGGTCAGCTCGTAGTTTTGTTGCTGATTCAAATTGGCGGTTTAGGAATCATGACGTTTACTGGTTTCTTCGGCTATTTTTTCTCGGGTGGATTTTCTTTCAAAAACCAGCTCATGTTCGGTGAAGTACTTGGCGAAAACAAGCTTAACGAAGTGATTCGGACATTGTTGATGATTATCTTCATGACTTTTTTGCTGGAAGCTATTGGGGCCATAATGTTGTTCTTCGCATTGGACGGCGCGAATTTCGAACATGTAGGGCAGCGCTTGTTTTTTGCGGTCTTCCATGCTATATCAGGCTTCTGCAACTCGGGTTTCACGCTCATCGAAGGCGGAATGGGTGCGAATGTTTATCGGTTTAATTATGGTTTCCAGCTGGCATTATCCAGCATGTTTATCTGCGGAACGTTGGGGTTTGGTGCTATACACAACTTTTATACCTACCTGATCAAAACGTGGCACGCTGGCGTAGATCGTTTTTTTCATCGCCGCCGCGTAAAATACAAAGCGCACAACTTTTCTTTTTCTTACAAATTTGTCATTTATTGTAACGCGATTATTATTGCTCTAGCAACAGTGTCTTTCTTTCTGCTTGAATATAATAATACGTTGGCGGCGGACTCATCCTTTTCCGGTAAATTGACGACGGCATTTTTTATGGCCAATTCTTCACGAACGGCTGGATTTGAAACGGTGGGCGTAGGCATGCTATCCATGCCGACATTAATTATGGCAGTTACATTAATGTGGGTCGGATCATCACCGGGATCAACTGGAGGTGGCGTTAAAGTGACTTCCGTTGCGTTGGCCTTATTAAATATCGTCGCCTTGGCCAGAGGCAAGGAATCCATTGAGATATTTGGACGAAGAATTTTGCCGGAGTCGGTTAGCAAAGCTTTTGCAATTATCTTATTATCGATATTAAGCATCCTACTTTGTTTCATTTTCCTTAATGTTACCGACGGAAATTTAGACACGACAGCATTGCTTTTTGAATCGATCTCCGCGTATACAACTTCCGGATTAAGTTTGGGAATCACGCCAGATTTGAGTACAGCAGGGAAGATGGTGGTGATGACGACAATGTTCGTCGGCCGAGTTGGTATGCTGACCTTGCTTGTCGCATTTATTAAGGACTCGACCAAGAAAAGTTATATATATCCTTCAGAGAAAATGATGTTTTAACGAAATGTCCGGGATTGCAAAACACAAACCCGAACGATGATAGTCTTCGCATTTGATAGTGCCATTAAAAAACAAAAAACTTACATATGAAATATATTGTGTTAGGATTAGGCCATTTCGGCAGATCGTTGGCGGTGCAGCTTACGGAAATGGGACACGAAGTAATTGGCGTAGATGTAAATTTAACACTCGTCGAGCAGCTGAAAGACCGTGTTACACATACCATCTGTATGGATACTACCGATCGAGAATCAGTTCGTTCGCTCCCGTTAAAAGACTGTGATGCGGTCATTGTTGCGATCGGCGAAGATGGTGGCGCTTCTTTGTTAACGACAGCGTTGCTGAAGCAGCTCCACGTGAAACGTATAATCGGCCGTATAATTTCGGATTTACAGAAAACGGTTTTGGAAGCCATGGATATTGCCGAATACGTGATGCCGGAAGAGGAAACAGCACATCGATTAGCCATGCGTTTGGACAATATGGATATTGTTGATTCGTTTAAGGTGTCTGACAAATACAGTATTATAGAAACTAAAGTGCCACCAAAGTACGTTGGCCGCTCACTACAAGAAGCAAACTTGACAAATCAGTTTAAGGTAATTGTGTTGACCACATTGCGCGATCAGGAAATGATGGAAGACGGCCGACTAACTATAAAGCGGGAAGCGTCCGGCATTGCGAAGTCGAGTACGGTGTTGCAAGCAGATGATTTATTGGTACTATTTGGCGAAATGTCGGATATTATGCGTCTGATTCGGAAAGGGGAATAGCGGGAAATACTTCCTTGTATTTTAAATTATTTCTATATTTTTGACGCTTAATCAGTATTTAATCCAAAAGTGCGCATGAAGACTTGGTTTAAGGAGAATGCCTCCCACCTCACAATTATAGCAATATTAATCGTACTCGTATTTTTCTATTTTACGCCAGTTTGGCAAGGTAAAACATTGGCGCAATCTGATGTTGTGCAAGCGGCAGGCGGACAAAAGGAGATGTTCGATTTCAAAGAGAAGGACGGCGATGCGCCACTTTGGACAAACTCTATGTTCGGCGGAATGCCTGTTTACCAAATTTGGTTAGGTCACGAAGCGAACGTAACTACATACATTTCTAAAGCCTTACGCGCGGTATTTCCTCCACCGTCAGACATTCTACTGTTGTACTTATTGGGCGGTTATTTTCTGTTCAGCGTACTTCGCGTGAAACCTTGGCTTGCCGCCGTCGGTGCGGTTGCTTTGGCATTCTCCTCCTACAATATGATTTATATTGAGGCCGGACACATGAATAAAGCATACGCCATAGCTTATATGGCGCCAATTATAGGTTCGATTATTTTATGTTATCGGGGTTCTTGGCTTTGGGGAGGATCGTTGCTCGCGCTCTTCATGGCATTGGAAATCCGCACCAACCATATTCAGGTTACTTACTATTTGTTTATCGCCTTGTTGGTGCTTGTAGGTTTTGAATTGTACTATGCGATTCGCGACAAGCAAGTCAAGAAGTTTGTGCAAAACTCTGCGGTACAGTTAGGTGCCGTTTTAGTGGCGGTGATGGTGAATGCCACCGTGCTATTCCCTACCTACGAATATAGCAAGTTAACAACGCGCGGTAAGGCAAATATCACCAGCACGGAACAAGGAGGAAGCTCTGATTCGGGTTTGAGTAAGGAATATGCTTATGGCTGGTCGCAAGGTGTTGGCGAAAACTTAACATTATTGATTCCAAATGCTTACGGCGGACGTTCCGGTGGTGTGTTGGACGGCGATTCGCATGTCGCGAAATTCGTTAAAAGCTTAAACGCAACGGACGAGCAAGCGGCACAATTTGCACAGTCGATGCAAACGTATTGGGGTGAGAAGATGTTCACATCTGGTCCGTGGTACTTCGGTGCTGGAATTATCTTTTTGTTTATCCTAGGTATTGTTATCGTTCAAAATAAATACAAATGGTGGTTAGTTTCAGCAACCGTTTTGACCATTTTTTTAGCATTCGGTAAGCATCTGCCATTTATTTCGGATTTGTTCTTCGATTATTTCCCGATGTACAACAAGTTCCGTGCAGTAGAATCGATTTTAGTTATTCCTTCCGTGTTGATTCCAATATTGGCGATTATGGCCGTGGATCAGTTGATAAGTCGACCAACCGAAGTGAAAAACCTAGATAAGAAATTACTGTATGTGGGTGGTTCGGTCGCTGCATTATGTTTGTTGGTCGCATTAATCCCGGATTTGTTCTTGAATTTCCGTTCATCTACGCACCAACAATTGGTAGCAACCTATCAACAGCAAGTTGGCGATGCTGCCATGGGTAATGAATTGGTAAACGCTTTATTAAAAGATCGTGCTGCGATTGCTAGTGCAGATGCGTGGCGCTCCTTGCTGATCGTTGTGCTAACATTTGGAGCAATTTGGTTCTTCGTGAAGAAAAAGGCTTCGTTAACTGTTATGTTGGCGGTAGTTGGTTTGGTGACGTTGGCGGATCTTTGGACCGTAGATAAACGTTATTTAAATAATGATTCTTTCATGTCGCCAACGGCGGTACAAGATCACATGCCGAAACGTGAAGTGGATGATTTGATCTTAATGGATAAAGATCCATCGTACCGTGTATTCGATTTGTCGACCAGTCCTTTCCAAGATGCACGCCAATCCTATTACCACAAAAGCTTGGGCGGTTATCATGCTGCGAAGCTGATGCGTTTCCAAGAAATTTTGGAACATCAATTTAATGGTGCGATCAACGAAGACGTGTTGGATATGTTCAACGTGCGCTATGTCATTACGCAAGATCAAAAATCAGGCTCGGAGCGTATTCAACGCCGCAGTTCTGCTGCCGGAAATGCTTGGTTTGTTGATAAAATCACGATCGTAAAAGATGATAACGAGGAAATGAATGCTTTGGATAGCTTCAATCCGCGTAAAGAAGCGTTCGTAAGCAAAGCTTTTGAAGATAAAATCAAAGCGACGCAGTTGGGCAATAGTAGCAATTCCGATATCAATTTGGTTTCCTACCATCCAGATACGATGCGTTATGAATACACCGCTCCGCGCGATGCATTCGCGGTGTTCTCGGAGGTTTATTACGATAAAGGTTGGAAAGCATACGTGGATGGGGAAGAAGTGCCAATTATTCGTGCCGATTATTTGTTAAGAGCATTGCAACTTCCAGGCGGAAATCATACCGTAGAATTTGTGTTCGCTCCGCAATCGATGAAGATCAGCACAACATTATCTTTGATATTCTCTGTGCTGATGGTTTTGGGAATTGGCGCTGCGCTATTCTTCCAATACAGAAAAAAGCAAAATACGCCGAAAGCACATCCGGTAGGCAAATAGAAACAAAATAAATTTCGCTTCGCTTTACGACGAAGCAGATTATAAAAACCTTTAGAATAATCGAAGCTGCGGATCGGTTACTCTGAAGGTTTTTCTATGATGTGGCGTAATCCCCAATTCCATAATCGCCTTCCGATGCTTAACGGTTGGATAACCTTTGTTGCTCAACCAATCGTATTCTGGATATTCCAACGCTAAATTATCCATGTACTCATCGCGATAGGTTTTTGCCAAAATAGAAGCTGCCGCAATCGAAAGATATTTTCCATCGCCTTTTACCACGCAGGTATAAGGCACGGTTTGATAGGGCACAAATTTGTTTCCATCGATAATCAGGTAATCTGCCGGAATATGGAGTTGATCCAAAGCGCGGTGCATGGCCAAATAGGAAGCCTGATGGATATTAATTTTATCAATTTCTTCGGCGGATACGGAAGCAACAGCAAAATCCAGCGCTTCCTGCTCAATAATCGGACGCAATGCCATGCGCTTCTTTTCGGAAAGCTTTTTCGAATCGTTCAGAATCGGGTTGTAGTAATCCAACGGAAAAACAACCGCCGCAGCAAAAACCGGCCCCGCCAAACATCCTCTTCCTGCTTCATCGCAGCCTGCTTCGCGCAGTTCCTGCTGATAATAAGATAATAGCTTTATCGTTCCTTCTTTCATGCCCCGCAAAGCTACGGATTTATGTAACTTCTATGTGATAGAATCCTATTTACACTTATTTACATTAGGAATGCATTCTTTTGTGCAATAATTACTGCAAGTACACCATGAAGAGGTTTGTAGCAAGTGCCATACTGATTTTATTAGCTGGTTGCGTTGTTGCTCAGAAGAAAATGAGCGCACCATCATTTATTCAGAATATCCATATTGAAGCCGACGGACAATTGTCCGATTGGCCGACTTCTGCTTTGCAGGAAATAGATCCAACTAATCCGATTTGGTCGTACGCTATTGGGCACGATCACGAAAACCTGTATGTCGTGGTGAGCATTTCGAATCCAGAATTGCAATTGGAAGCTGCCGTACATGGTATTTCGGTAATGATCAATGCGGATGGTAAGAAAAAGGATGGCATGCAGCTGCTTTTTCCGGTGCCAGATGCGGAGACGATCCGAGCATTGACGGAAGAAAGGGAACTTTCATCAACTTATGTGCGCGATGAATTGCTAAAACGTACGCGTGGTTTCGGCGTAAAAGCATTTCCTAGAATCGTCAATGGCCTGTTGTCGTTGAACAATAACTACGGCATCCGAGCGATCGTAAAAATGAACGAGCAGGATCAATTGATTTACGAATCGGTCATTCCATTAAAGCATCTGGAGACAAAAAATAATCCCGTTGCTATTCAAGTCGGCATACAAAATCGTTGGACGCACATGCAGAAAGTAATGGCGCGGCAATCTTCCGCGCAGAATCCCTACGCAAACCGCCGGATGCCGACTAGCAGAGTGCCAAAATCACCGTATTCGGGCAAAACAGAAATTTGGGTAGTAGACCAACTACCAATACGATAAGAAGAAAATATTTTATGATATCTCCATTCAAGATCATTTACGTCAGCATCTCTTTGCTGTTTGGATCATTCGCTTACGGACAAGCGGGCAAAACCGTGCAAGGTATGTTGCGCGATACTGAATCACGACCTATTTCTGGGGCAACTGTAAAACTGACATCCGATCAGGATTCCATGGAAATTACTTCATCTCCCGCCGGAATTTACAGTTTTGGTCAAGTGAAAGCACAGCGCTTTAAAATCACGGTGAGCAGCTTAGGATTTGACACGTATGTCAAAGATTTTGATTTTCCAGCTGGACAGGATAAGATGTTTATTCCAAGTTTCGTTTTGGATGTCAACGACAATCTGATTGAAGAAGTAGTGGTGTCTGGTGTATTAACGGTGCAAGTGAAAGGAGATACAGTTGAATACTCAGCCCAGGGTTTGAAATTGCGCGAAGGAGCTGTCGCGGAAGATGCATTGAAGAGGTTGCAAGGTGTGGAAGTGGATAAAGATGGAAACGTCACTGCGCAAGGAGAAGCGGTAACGCGCGTACGAATCAACGGCAAGGATTTTTTTGGTGGAGATGTGAAGACGGCGACCAAGAATCTTCCGGCAAATATCATCGATAAGATTCAAGTTGTGGATGACTATGGAGATATGGCCAATATTACAGGGAATCGTTCAGGCGATTCAGAAAAGGTGCTCAATATTCAGATCGATCCAAAATACAATAGCGGATGGATGACCACTTTGCGGGTCGGCGGTGGTACGGAAGATCGTTTTCAAACCACGGCTATGGTGATGGGCATGACGAACAAATCGCAGGTATCCGTACTGGGAAACTTGAACAATCTAAATGCTTCCCTATTTGATTTCCAAACGATGGGCGGTGGTGCGCGGATGCGTGCTGGAGGAGCCGGACGGCCTGGAGCTGGTATGTTTGGCAATAACCAAGAAGGTATTACCAAAACGGGATCTATCGGCGTGAATATCCGACACGATTTTAGCGATAAGCTAAAAGTTTACGGAAGTTATTCGTTCGAGCATAACGATAATAATACCATTTCGAATACATTTCGGGATTACATTGGCCTAAATCAAACCGAAGAAATTACATCAGACAATAATAATGTTCGTGCTAACCACCGTTTTGAAACGAATATCGAATGGAACATCAGTCCGAAAGATTACATCAAACTAACGCCTCAGTTTGGGTTCAATAATAATGAAACCAACAATCTAGCTACCTCCATTTTGTTTCGCGATTCTTTATTGGATAACAATCAGTTGCAAACCACGCTGTCCAATTCGAGTGCGCCGCGCTATAATTTTTCGGGTTTGTATAACAGAAAGCTGAACGATCGTGGAAGAAATTTCTTCGTGAATTTTAATATTGATAATTCGGTAACCGATCGGGAGTTGCAAGAAGCTTTGGATCGGGCAGTGTACGATCCAACAAACCAATCGGTGCCGGCAACGGAAGTCTATCAACAGGTTATCCAAGATGTGCAGAACAAAAGTCGAAATGGCGGAGCGGCATTCTCGTACACAGAACCATTGACCGATAAAAGCAAGATCGAGATTACTTACGATTTCAACAAAAGTGATTACGATAACACCGATCAGCAGCGGGCAATCGATCGAGAAAACAATCCAATCGATGGTTTGCCGGGCTCCAATTACAATTACGCGTACGATTATTCCTTCACTACGCATCGCGCTGGCGCGAGTTATATGTTCGAAAACGAAAAGGTGAAGTATTCATTTGGAGCGGCGGTTCAGCCATCTTTGCTGAATGGCGATGCGTTCAGCATGAACGATCAAGCAATTATCAATCGTAGAAACTTCAATTTTATTCCGATTGCTCGTTTCGAATACAAGTTTTCCAGACAATCGAACATTACGGTTAATTATTCGGGTAGAGCAACCGAGCCAACCGTTACGCAGATTTTACCTTTCGAAGTGACCAGAAATTTAATGACGACGACTGGTAATCCAAATCTCGATCCGGAGTTCAGACATCAGTTGCAATTCCGTGTGCGCTCGGGTGATTTCCAAAAAGGAAAAACCTTCTTCGCCGTGCTTCGCGGAGAATTGGTAAACGATCGCATCGTTTCTTTAAACAAGCGCTTTAATCGTCCGGGAGAAGGAATATACCAAAATGTGGATTACATTAATGAAACGGATCCTGTTTACAGTGTGAATACATTCTACCATTTCGGCAGATCCATCAAGGACAAAACCTATAACATTATGTATATGGGTGGCGCGAACTACAATAAAAACGTTTCTTATTTGGCAACGGATTCTCTGGCTACTATTAACGATTACCGCAAGAATATTGCAAACAACATTATCCTTACACAGAGTTTGTTCTTCCGCTATACACCATCAGAGAATCTGGAGATCAATCCCGGCGTACGTTTTACCTATAATATTACGAATGCTTCCCTGCCGGAATTTGCAGCACCTAATATTACGACAATTGCACCATCATTGATTGGTTCCGTAAATCTGGGTCCAAATACGATTTTCGGCGCGGATTTATCAAAATCTTTCAATAGCGGTTACGCAAATAATGCAAATCCATTTATCATCAACAGCTACGTAGAACATCGTTTTCTAAAAGGTCAGCGCGGAGCGTTGCGTTTGCAGGGATTTGATATTTTGAATCAACAAATTAATTTGAATCGTTCGGTTGGCGAAATTATTACCGACACACAGTCGAATCGTTTAGCCCGTTATTTCTTGCTGTCGTTCACATTCCGCTTCCAAAAGTTCGCTTTAGGCGCCCCAGAAGAAAATAACAGTTTCCCAGGGGGTATGCGTCGTCCGCGCATGTAATCCGTGTCGCCAAATGTATTTATAATCGTACATTTGCAAGCACTTCTTAGCAAAGCAAAGTATGGGTTATCATTTAATACGATTGGAAAACGGGATTCGTGTGTTGTTGAATCGACAAGCGTCGACCATTACGCATACCTGTTTGATTGTCAACGTAGGATCCCGCGATGAGCAAGATGGCAAATTTGGCATGGCGCATTTCATTGAGCATTTGCTCTTCAAGCAAACAGATCGACGCAATACCAATCAAATTTTGAACAGATTGGAATCCGTCGGTGGTGATCTAAATGCCTACACCACTAAAGAATATACTTGCATTCACGCATCCGTATTGAAGCCTTATTTAAATCGTGCGCTGGATTTGTTTGAAGATATTACCTTTCATTCAACGTTTCCGGAATCGGAAATGACCAAAGAAAAAGGTGTTATTTTAGATGAAATGGCTTCGTATTTAGATAGTCCGGAAGAATCTATCATGGATGATTTTGACGATCTATTGTTTGCAGGAACTGGTTTAGGACATAATATTTTAGGCTTAGAAAAGGATTTACTGTCGATCAGTCGGCAGGATGTTCAAGATTTCATTGCGCAGAATTATACGGCGGAAGATATAGCTATTGGGATTTCCGGGGATTATACCCCGAAGGAAATCGAACGTATGGTGGGTAAATTATTTACCTTTCCGCTTCGCGAAAAGCGTCCGAAGAATTCTTCGCTGCCCGAATTGCCGAGCCCTATTCACCGTGTGGTGCATAAACCAATCAATCAGGTGCATTACGCGCTTGGTATTCCCGCGTTTGGAATCCATGATTCTCGCAAAACTGCGTTAATGTTGCTGAACAATATGCTGGGCGGTATCGGGATGAGTTCGATTTTGAACCTGTCGATTCGCGAGAAACACGGGATTGCATATACCATCGAATCCAGTTATGTTATGTATGCAGATACCGGAATATTCAGTATCTACCTAGGAACGGATGAAGAGAAAATGGCGCGCGCAAAACGTTTGGTTCGAAAGGAGTTAGATAAGCTAATGATCAAACCTATCTCCGAAGCAACGTTGAACAAGGCGAAGCACAAGTTTAAAGGGCAAATCGCACTTGCAGAAGAAAATCGTATGAGCGTAATTATCGCAGAAACTAAAAACATTCTGGATTATGGAGCAATTATCACGCTGGAGGATGTGTTTCATAAGATCGATGCTGTCTCAACAACGGATGTGCACGAAATTGCATCCGACTTGTTTGCCGAGAACCGAATGAGCTCGCTTTCCTTCTTTCCGGAAGATTAAAATGAACAATTTGCTTTAGAACTTTAGCTTGGATTGGTAACTTTCCAGCTCCGAATCAATCGTCGCGTAGGCGATGTTTGATATAGATGATGATAAATTAATTTTAGTATGAAGACAGCATATATTTTTCCGGGTCAGGGTGCCCAATTTGTGGGAATGGGACAGGAGTTGTACCAACACGACGAAAGCACGAAAGCATTATTTGAAAAGGCGAACGAACTTTTAGGTTTTCGCATTACAGATTTGATGTTCTCCGGAACGGATGAAGATTTGAAACAAACGAAGGTAACTCAACCTGCGATATTTTTGCATTCCGTATTATTAGCAAAATCCTTGGGCGATAGTTTCCAACCTTCGATGGTTGCTGGACATTCCTTAGGTGAATTCTCGGCGTTGGTAGCAGCGGGTGCATTATCGTTCGAAGATGGTTTGTTATTGGTTTCTCAGCGTGCCAATGCGATGCAAGCAGCTTGCGAATTACAGCCATCGACGATGGCAGCGATCTTGGGATTGGAAGATCAGGTTGTAGAGCGTATCTGTTCGGAAATTGAGGATGTGGTTGTGCCAGCAAACTATAATTGTCCGGGACAACTGGTGATTTCCGGATCGATAGAAGGAATTGATAAAGCATGCGTGTTGTTGACAGAAGCTGGCGCAAAGCGCGCATTAAAATTGAACGTAGGTGGAGCATTTCACTCGCCATTGATGGAGCCTGCTAAATTGGAGTTGCAGAAAGCGATCGAAGCTACCAATATCCAAGCGCCAATTTGTCCAATCTATCAAAACGTGGATGCAAAAGCATATACTGACCCTGCGGAGATCAAAGCGAATTTAATTGCACAATTGACAGGTGCGGTACGTTGGACGCAAACGGTAGAAAATATGTTAGCAGATGGCGCAGAAAACTTCGTAGAAGTTGGTCCAGGCAATGTATTGCAAGGTTTGGTGAAGAAAGTAAATCGTCAAGCAGCAACGTCGTCAGCAAGTTTGTAGATTTTGATTCGGCGGCATAGTTTGGCGGAAACCTTCCATATACAGCCATGGTCGCCTTATCGGATTGGCAATAGCAGTGGGATGCACGGACGTTGTGCCAATACGATCAGCGACGAGTTTTTTGCCTTCTTTTTTTCGGAAAAAAAGAAGGAGCCAGCCCGGCTCGAGGGCAAAATATGTTTTTATTTCACAACCTTATAAAATAAGAAAGGCTTTACCACATCGGTAAAGCCTTTCTTATTTTATCCTACCAGTAGTTTCTACAAACCAAAAGCAGCTTTTACTTTATCTTCGTAATCTAGTTTCTCCCAAGTAAACAAATCGACCTCCACGGTTTTTGTTTCGCCCATGCTGTTCTCAAAAGTTTTGGAAATTGTAACAGGTGTACGTCCCATGTGCCCATACGCAGCTGTTTCCAAGTAAATCGGATTGCGTAATCCTAGGCGCGTTTCGATGCCATAAGGAGTCATATCGAACAACTCGGCAATCTTTTTAGCAATCTCGCCGTCAGAAATGGAAACCTTACTTGTGCCGTACGTATTTACGTAGATTCCCATTGGATCTTTCACACCAATCGCATACGAAATTTGCACCAAAATTTCGTCAGCAACTCCAGCGGCAACTAGGTTTTTTGCAATATGCCGCGTCGCGTAAGCCGCCGAACGATCTACTTTTGATGGATCTTTTCCGGAGAATGCGCCGCCACCGTGCGCACCTTTTCCGCCATACGTATCTACGATGATTTTTCGTCCTGTTAATCCGGTATCACCATGCGGGCCACCAATCACAAACTTTCCGGTTGGATTGATGTGGTATTTAATGTCGTTATTAAACAACGGTTGTAACTCCGCTTTAAGCTGCGCTTGAACACGTGGAATCAAAATCTCCACAATGTCTTTTTTGATACGTTGTTGCATCGCTTGCTCATCAGCATCAAAATCATCGTGTTGTGTCGAAACAACGATGGTGTCAATGCGTAGGGGTTTGTTGTTGTCGTCATATTCCAACGTTACCTGCGCTTTTGCGTCAGGGCGTAAATAGGTGATTTCTTTATTCTCACGACGCAATTCCGCTAACTCATACAACAAGCGATGCGATAAATCCAGTGCCAAAGGCATATAGTTTTCTGTCTCGTTACTCGCGTAACCAAACATAATTCCCTGGTCGCCCGCACCCTGGTCTTGCTTACTTTGGCGTTCTACACCTTGATTAATTTCGCTCGATTGCTCGTGAATCGCTGAAAGTACGCCACAAGAATTTGCCTCAAACATGTACTCCGATTTGGTGTAGCCAATGCGTTGTATAACTTGGCGAGTAATCTTCTGCACATCCAAGTAAATATTCGACTTCACTTCACCTGCTAATATAACTTGACCGGTAGTTACCAGCGTTTCTATTGCGACCTTAGCATCCTGATCCCAGGCAAGAAAGTTGTCGATTAAAGCATCTGATATCTGATCGGCAATTTTGTCTGGGTGTCCTTCCGAAACAGATTCGGATGTAAAAAAATATCCCATAAGTTTACTTAACTTTAAATAATCAACGATTTGTGGAGAATGCAAACAATGTGTTAAAGCATTTACATGAATGGTTTTAGCACTTTTTTTCTGTGGTTGCAATCTCTTTGTCTATCCCGGACGGGATAAAAACACAAATCAATCCACTTTTTTGTTGGGGCAAAACTACGACTCTTTATTGTATTTGTGAAATCCAAATTCGGATTCGTTCGAATTATTGATTATGATGGCAATAAAAATCGCTTATCTTTATGATTCGTAATTATCGACAATGAACGCGAAAAAGAAGATTCTGTTTGTTATCAACCCTATTTCTGGTGGAAAGCGTAAGACGGCTTTTAAGAAGCAGATTTTAGATACGTTGGATCTCAATAAATTTGAACCTACGTTTCAACAAACTGATCATGCTGGTCACGCGTATGATTTGGCGAAGCAAGCCATTGCAAATGCATATGATGTGGTGGTTGCGGTCGGTGGCGATGGAACAATCAACGAAATCGGTTCTGCATTGGCTGGAACCGATACGCCGCTTGGAATCATTCCGGAAGGTTCGGGAAACGGCTTAGCGCTATATTTGGGTATCCCATTGCATGAAGCAGGCGCTATCCGTCGCATCAATCGCTTCGATATGATGACCGTAGATACGGGGATGGTTAACGGGCGTTTCTTTTTTAACGTGGCCGGTGTAGGATTTGACGCTTCCGTGAGTGATAAGTTTGCAACAGATACCATCCGTGGGCCTATTGGATACCTACGAACAGTGATGAATCTCTTAGGATCCTATAGAGCGAAGAAGTATCGATTGCAAATTGATGGTAAATCGTACGATAGGGAAGCATTTATGATTAGTGTGGCCAATTCGCCGCAATATGGTAATAACGCGTATATCGCGCCAAATGCGTCGGTAACCGATGGATTGATTGATGTGTGTATTGTACATAAATTTCCACTGTACTTATTACCTATGATGGTTTTCCATTTATTTAATAAGTCGGTAGATCAATCTGAGTATGTGGAAATCATTCCCGGTAGGGAAGTTAGTATCGATTCGGACGAGGTTGGTCCGGTGCATGTCGATGGCGAACCATTAAACTTGGAGTCACCGTTGCATTTTTCGGTAAAGGAGAAATCTTTAAAGATAATTTGTTAGTATATAATATATGGCTAAGCAGAAGAAACAATTATACGATGGTGTGGTTTATTCTACGGCGGATGATTTTAACTATACGCCATTCGGCGAGCTCGCTGCGCAGGAAACCTTACCCAATCAACAGCAACAATTGCGTGTTGGATTAGATAAAAAGGCGAGGAAAGGAAAGGTAGTAACGGTTGTTCAAGGTTACAAAGGCCTTGAAACGGATTTGGAAGCGCTTGCAAAGAAATTAAAACAGCGATGTGGCGTGGGAGGAGGCGTAAAAGATGGAGAAATTCTGATACAAGGTGACTTCAAACAAAAAGTGATCGATTTATTAACCGCTGATAACTACAAAGTTAAAGGCTTTGGTGGCTAATTATATTTGTTTAAACACAATAGTATTTTCTATCTAACGTTATAGATAGCACGTGATTAGAAAGTGCAGAACAACTGAGTAAACACTTACTTATTTTTTATATTTAATAATTTGATAATTTGCATAACCGAAAAAATTTGCCTTTCATTGCAAAACCAAAATCAAAATCGGTCTATTTTGGTTGTTGAAATATGATTGAATACGGAAAGAGATCTGCTGAAATATTTCGCAACGGACAAACGGAAGTGATTTCATGGAATTCTATGACAGAAATTTTATTTTTATCATAAAATAGTATATTTGTTTTGAAGGAAGCTCAAAATTTAGCTTGTTTCACACGAAAATTTTGAATTAAACTATAATAATTAACAACAGTAAAATCTAAAAATTAGTAAAAATGGCAAACGCACCAAAAACAACAACCGCTGCTAAACAAGAAGGCGGAAATTCGGGTAATCTATTTGCAAGTTTAGCGATTATCATATGTTTGGTAATTGGTTATTTGGTTTATCAATTTGTAATGGGGGCTCCTAGCAACTTCGTTGATAATGATCCAGCAAACCAACCTTTGCCTGGTAACTATTATGGTATGGTTTATCACGCTGGGGTTATCGTACCTGTTCTCCTTGGTTTATTCCTTATGGTATGGGTATTCTCTATTGAGCGCTTCATCGTTATCGGTAAAGCTTCCGGTACAGGAAACGTTGGTAACTTCGTACGTAAAGTACAAGGCTTACTTAGAGCACAAAACATCGACGCAGCAATCGCTGAGTGTGATAAACAAAAAGGTTCTGTAGCAAACGTAATCAAAGCTGGTTTATTGAAATACAAAGATGTTCAAGCTAATCCAGGATTAGACGCAGAAAAATCAGTATTAGCGATCCAAAAAGAAATCGAAGAAGCTACTACATTAGAAATGCCAATGTTGGAGAAAAACTTAACTGTTATCGCTACGTTGGTATCTATCGGTACATTATCTGGTCTATTGGGTACAGTAACAGGTATGATCAAGGCCTTCTCTGCATTAGCAACAGGTGGTACTCCAGATTCAGCTAAATTGGCGAATGGTATCTCTGAGGCCCTAATCAATACAGCAACTGGTATCGGTACATCTACTATCGCGATCATTTTCTATAACATCTTGACTTCTAAAATCGATACATTGACTTACTCGATCGATGAGGCTGGTTTCTCTATCGTTCAAACTTACGCTGCAAACCATAAGTAAGATATGATCGAATTATTTTCACATTCTTTTATGGAATCGAAGATAATAGAGCATCATATATATGTAGCGGGTTGAGTAAGTAATTTTAAAGAAGAAAAGAAATGGCAAAAGCAAAAGTAAAAAGAGCAAGTACCGTCATTGATATGACGGCCATGTGTGATGTGGCTTTCCTACTTCTTACTTTCTTCGTATTGACAGCCACGGCTCGTCAACCAGAAACTTTGGAAGTGGATACTCCAGCTTCTACTGTGAAAGAAAAACTTGTTGGTGACAACATTGGTATGATCACAGTGGGTGACGGTGGTAAAATCTTCTTCGGACTAAAAACTCCGGCGGTTCGTCGCGAGACTCTGAAGAACATGAGTGCCAAGTATAGCGTCAATTTTTCTGAAGAAGAATATGAGAAGTTTGCTGCTTCTGAGGATTTCGGTGTGCCGATTCGTAACTTGAGACAGTTGCTATCGTTACCGAAAGAACAACAGAAAGTAGACGTTCAGCCAGGAATTCCTGTAGATTCTACAGAGAATGTGTCCAATGAACTTTACCACTGGGTGCAGCAGGCGCGTTTAGCTACGGTTAAAATCAATCGTGATCGTGAAGCAGAAGATAAAAACTTCGTGAATCCAGGTCCGATGCAGGTAGCTATCAAAGCAGATGCGGAAGAAAAGTACGCAGTAATGAATTTGATCATTGAGTCGCTTAGAAACCAAAAACAAAACAAGTTTAGTTTTATTACGGGTTTAAGAGCGGAATAAGAAAATAGGAAAATGGCAGAATTAAATCAAGATTCCGGCGGCGGCAAAAAAGGCGGCAAAGTAAGATCAAAGAAAAACGGTGGACGGGTCGATTTGACCGCCATGGTGGATCTAGCGTTCTTATTGATCACGTTCTTCATGTTGACCACATCCCTAAATACGCCTCAGGCGATGGATGTAGCTATGCCGGACAAGAACAAAGATCAAAACGAGCAAAATCCGGAGATCGAAATCGCAGATAACCGTTCTATCACTTTGTTGTTAGGTTCTGATAACAAGATAGTATGGTACTACGGTCAGTTAGCCAGTCCAATTACACCTCCAACAGTGATCGACTACAGCGCGGAAGGCATCCGTAAAGTGTTGATCGAGAAAAAGGCGCAAGTGCCTAAAGCATCGGGTGGAAAGGATCTAATCGTAGTAATTCGTCCAAGCGATCGATCTGTACAACGGAATCTCGTCGATATTTTAGATGAAATGAAAATCGTGGATGTGAAACGTTTTATGATTTCGAAGATTAAAGCAGAAGAAGTTGAAGTGCTTAAATCGAACCAAGTCTATAACGAGAACTAATCCCGAATAAATAGAAAGATATGTTTGGATCTAAATTAGATTTGTTCAAGAATGAATGGCTAGATGTCGTCTTCGAGAACAGAAACAAAGAGTACGGCGCGTACGAACTACGCAAGAACGCTTCCAAAGCAACCAATATCGGTTTGCTGGCAGTAGTTGTGATTGTAGCGATTATCAGCGCACCAAAGGTATTCGGATTTAGCTACTTTCCAGAAGGGCAACCGGAAGAGGTAGTAGAATATACAGAGGTAACACTGGAGGATTTGGAAATCCCTGAACCTGAAGAGGAAGAGGAAGAAGAGCCTCTTGAAATCGAGGAAACTCCGCCGCAAAAAATTGCGGAAGAGCCACCTGCAGAGGATTTGATTCGTTTCCCGGAACCAAAAGTTGTTGATTCCAGAGATGTTAAAGAAGAGGTAGTTTCTCAGGAAGAAATTAAAGAGAAAAATGCTACTCCAGCTCGTTTAACATTGAAAGGAACGCCAGGAGCATCTGGTGTGCCAACAGGAGAATTCGGTCCGAAAAAAGTGGAAGGTGCTATTACAGGTAGTACAAAAGGTGACCCAGATGGAGATGCAGATCCAAATAAGATCTTTACATCTGTGGCTGTGGAGCCTGAGTACCCAGGAGGTATGGCAGCATTCCGTAAGTATGTAGAAACGAGCTTCCAATATCCATCAGGAGCGATTGATGCCGGAGTAAAAGGTGCTGTAGAATTGACTTTCGTAGTAGAGAAAGACGGTTCATTAACAGATATCAAGGTGTTGAAAGATCTTGGATATGGTACTGGTCAAGCGGGTGTGAACTTATTGAAACGTTCGAAAAAATGGAAACCAGGTATTCAAAATGGTCGTCCGGTACGTGTTCAGTATAGATTGCCTATCTCGTTGAACTTACAACAATAATTATAATACAAGAGAAATGTCGGACAATCGACGTATATCAAATTACAGACGGAAATCGCCCACACAGCGATTTCTGTCTATTTTAGGACTGGCCATGTTCGTGTTTTATTTCGCACTTGGGCTAGTAGTTATCTTTTGGGAGGAACTTCCCATGCAAATCGCACCTACCTATAGAAAGCTATTCGGAGGTTTGCTGATCGTTTATTCATTTTTACGATTTGCTAGGCTTTGGTCGAATAATTTTAAGAATTAATATTAATCCTTTTTTTATTTTTCTAATCTTATATAATAGATGGCAAAATATTTGAATATATTGATTATGTGTGCATGCGCTGTTGGCATCCTTTCATCTTGTGGCAATAGCTCCGATGGAAATGGACAAGCGAACGATGCAACGAGCAATGATATTCTTACCGGGAATATGACGGTGATTGCTGACGAGACGGTTACTGATTTGTTGAATCAACAAATGGATGTGTTCAAATCATCGTACACAAATTCTCAAGTGGAATTAATTACCGACCTCGAACGTCCTGCGATTAATCGTTTATTGCGTGGCGAAGGTCAGGTTGCTATCTTAAAGCGTAAATTGACGGCGGAAGAAGCAAAAGGTTTTGAGCAACGCTCGATTAAACCGAAGATTTTTCCAATTGCTTTCGATGCGGTAGTTTTTGCGGTATCCAGCAGTGTTTCGGATTCTACGATCAATTTCGATAGAATAAGCAATTTGCTAAATGGTTCTGAAAAAGGAGAACAAAAATTATTGGTAGATAATATTAATTCGAGTACGATACGTACTTTGCAAGAAGTAAGTAACGTTAATAAGGTCAGTGGCACGAATGTGAGCGAATTGCGCTCTGCGAAAGAAGTGCTGACTGCTTTAGCAAACAATAAGAAGGGCATTGGCGTTTTATCATACAATCAATATCTGGCGATGAGAGACTCATTAAAAGCCAAAGATAAAATTCGTATATTGAGCGTCAGCAAGTCAGCGAACGAAGCGGCTTATCGTCCAACGCAAACGACATTGGGAGACGATACATATCCGCTAAAACAAGAGGTATATGTATTGAATTACCAACCGAACATGGGCTTAGGAATTGGCTTTTCTGCCTTCCTTACCGGAGATCGAGGTCAACGCGTTGTACTTAAATACGGACTTCTTCCGGCTACGATGCCTGGACGTGAGTTGATTATTCGTGATGAAGCAAATTTTTAATACGTAAACAACAAGAATTAGAAATAGATTATGACAAAGAGACAATTATTTTTAGGACTGTTAATGGCCGGTGTTGCAGGCAGTGCCAGTGCACAAAAGTTGAAAGATGCACAGGAAGCAATGCAAGTGGAGCAATATGATAAAGCAAAAGGCATATTGCAAGAATTGATTCAAAAAAAGCCTAAGGATGCCGAAAACTACTTTTATCTAGGTCAAATTCATTTGGTGAATGATAAGGTGGATTCAGCGCAGATTGTTTTTCAACAAGGAGCGCAGAGCAATCCTAAGGATGTTTTGAATAATGTTGGTCTTGGTGCCGTGGATTTGCAAAAAGGAGATTCTTCTGCTGCAGAAAGCAAATTTACACAAGCAACTTCTAACTTAGGCAAGAAGGATTATTTGCCATTGTATTTCGCAGGTCGCGCGTACATCGCTGCGCCTAAACCGGATTACACAAAAGCGCTTGAGTATTTAACACAAGCTAAAGCGAAAAACGAAAAGGATCCAATGATTCCTAACGCAATGGGTGATGCGTATGCTGGCTTGCGAGAAAGTAACCAAGCATATATCAGCTACCGTGATGCATTAAGCTTAGATGAAAGTTTAATTGCACCGAAAATCGGACAAGCTGTAATTTCACGTTGGGCACAAGCTTACGATGTGGTTCTAGAAGATTTGAATAACTTAATCGCTGAAAACCCTACGTATGCTCCACTTTATCGTGAATTGGCGGAAACTTACTACTATTCTTCGTTGAAAGCAGCGGAAGAAGACTATCGTGAGATCAACCAAAAAGGTATGGATGCTTACAAGAAATACTTGGAAGTTTCTGGTGACCAATCGATCGATGCGCAAGTTCGTTATGCCGATTTCTTGGTATACACGGGTAACTACGAAGAGTTGAAAACGGTCGCTGAGCGTTTAACTGCAATCCCGGGAGTTGATCCAAAAGTATACCGTTATATTGGTTACATCGCTTTCTTGCAGGATAAAGATTACGCAAAAGCAACAGAGGCGATGAACAAGTTGTTTGCAGAAGTAGAAGAAACGCGTTTGATCGGCCGAGATTATTTAATCGCAGGTTTGTCCGCAGTTTCTACTGGTGACGAAGCAAAAGGTACAGAGTTATTGAAAAAGGCGGTTGAAAAACAAGGTGAAGACGAGGATTTGGATTCCGAAATTGCTGAAACAGCTTTCGCGAAATACCAAGACGGTGAGCAAGATATCGCTATGAAGATCTTCGCTATTCCAGCTGCAAACCCAGAATCTGATTACTACTTCGATTCAAACTACTATTTAGGTACTACTGCATATACAGAAGGTTCTAAATTGTACATCGGAGAAGGCGGCGAGCCGGAAGATAAAGGTTTAGCAAACTTAGAGAAAGCAAGACCATACTTGGAAAAAGCAATCAAAGCTTTTGATATTGTAATTGGTTCTACGAAAAAAGAGGCTATTGAGAAATATAAAATCAACGCAATCTACTTCAAAGGTCTTTCCGAGTTAGCATTGGATAACTTACAGTTCAATCCTGAGGAACACCAAGGTTTATTCGTTCCTACATTTGAGGAGTTAGTTACTTTGTTGACTGCAGAAACTGAATTGGAAGATACGCAAAAAGGATACTTGGTAGATGCTTATAACTATTTAGGTTACCACACGTACTTCAAAGGCGATATGGCTAAAGCAAAAGGTTACTTTGAGAAATCATTGGAAATCGATCCTGAAAACGAAACAGCAAACGCTTTCGTTAGTCAGATGTAAGCTTTAAAAGCAAAAAAATCCGAAAAGGGCTGATATTTAAATCAGCCCTTTTTTTTTGCGCTTTATTTTTATATATTTGGTATAGAGAAGATAAGATAATTCTAACCCGATTATAAATACAGGATTGCCAATGGAAAACACGCCATTTGACTATGTCCCTATTTTGATACAACTCGCTGTCGCTACCGGCTTCGGCGTTGTCACCATTATTGGCACGCATTTGCTCGGACCCAAAGTTCGTACATCGGATAAGCTTACGGCTTTCGAATCTGGTGTTGAAGTGGTAGGTAATGCTCGGCAACCATTTTCCATCAAGTATTTTTTAGTAGCGATTTTGTTCGTGATTTTCGATATCGAGGTCATATTCATGTATCCATGGGCGGTTAATTTCCGGGCTATGGGTTGGGAAGGCTTAATTGAGATGTTCATATTCATGGGCTTATTACTGCTTGGCTTTATTTATATCATTAAAAAGAAAGCACTCGATTGGGAATAAGCCCAATCGATTATAGTTTCATGTTGGCTATCGCGAAAGGCGATTGACAATATTTGAAATGCTGGAAGGAGTTTAAACGATGAGTCAGATAACATTAGCGGATCGGCCACCTGGCGTGGAAGGTTCTGGATTTTTTGCTACTACTTTGGATAAAGCGGTCGGATTGGCAAGAGCTAATTCTTTATGGCCTCTGCCGTTTGCTACATCGTGCTGCGGAATTGAATTCATGGCGACGATGGGATCAACCTATGATTTGGCCAGATTCGGTGCTGAGCGTCCGAGCTTTTCGCCTCGTCAGGCGGATATGCTGTTGGTGATGGGAACAATCGCTAAGAAGATGGCGCCGGTATTAAGGCAGGTTTACATACAAATGGCCGAGCCACGGTGGGTGATTGCTGTTGGAGCTTGCGCATCAAGCGGCGGAATTTTCGATACCTATTCGGTATTACAAGGAATAGATGAAATCATTCCAGTGGATGTTTACGTGCCCGGATGTCCTCCGCGGCCGGAAGCTATTCTTGATGGTGTTATGCGATTACAGGATATTGTGAAAAATGAATCGTTGAACCGCAGAAATACGCCGGAATACAAAGCGTTGCTAGAGCGATACGGCATACCCACAGAAAACGGATAACATGGATAATCAACATATATTAAGCCAGCTGAAGGAACGATTTGGGGATGGAATTATCCATCCGACGGAGCCCTATGGTTTATTGACCTTCTACACTGGTGCTACGACGATTATCGACGTGTTGGGTTTTGCCAAAGAACAACTTGGATTTACCTATTTAACGGATATCACGGCAGTGCATTATCCGGAAGGGGAGAATACATTTTCTGTGGTTTACCATTTGCATAATTTGCTGGAAAATGTCCGGATACGAATAAAGGCAAATATTTTGGTTGCCGATCCGAAAATACCATCGGCTACGGTTCTGTGGGCTGGAGCGAATTGGATGGAGAGAGAAACGTATGATTTTTTCGGAATTCAATTTGAAGGCCATCCTGATTTGCGAAGAATCCTGAATATGGATGAGCTGGAAGTGTTCCCAATGCGAAGGGAATATCCTTTGGAAGATCCTAATCGGGTAGATAAGAGAGATTTTTACTTCGGGCGCTAGCGTCCATTTATTATGAAGCGATAACGTATGAGCAAGCCGATCACTGAATTGACCTCCAATAGCCCAGTCTTTGGAGAACACGATCCCGAAGAAGAGTTAACCACGCTCAACCTCGGACCTACGCACCCTGCCACGCATGGTGTGTTTCAAAATGTGCTCCAAATCGACGGTGAGCGCATCATAAGCGGCGTTTCCACCATTGGCTATATACATCGTGCTTTTGAAAAAATTGCCGAACATCGTCCTTTCTACCAAATTACCCCGTTAACAGATCGATTGAACTACTGTTCTGCGCCCATCAATAACATGGGCTGGCACATGACGGTGGAAAAGTTGTTAGAAATCGAGATTCCAAAACGTGTGCAGTATATGCGCGTTATCGTGATGGAGCTCGCTCGTATTGCCGACCATATTATTTGTAATGGTATTTTGGGAGTAGATACGGGAGCGTTTTCGGGGTTCCTTTATGTCATGCAAGAGCGTGAATTTATATATGAAATATTTGAAGAAATCTGTGGCGCAC
Organism: Sphingobacterium corticis; assembly: GCF_042684745.1. Taxonomy (NCBI): domain Bacteria; kingdom Pseudomonadati; phylum Bacteroidota; class Sphingobacteriia; order Sphingobacteriales; family Sphingobacteriaceae; genus Sphingobacterium; species Sphingobacterium corticis. Next base: position 957,413 of record NZ_JBHUMA010000004.1, read on the forward strand.
GTTTAACCACGAACATTGGACGCATTGGTGGCTTTGAACGGGATTTTAACAAGATCGCTTTCGCTAAAATTGAGGAGTTTCTTAAGCGATTCCCACCGGTGTTAACAGAGTTCCAATCCTTGTTTACGCGTAATAGAATCTTTATCGAACGAACTTCAAATGTGGCTGCTGTCACGCCGGAGCAAGCGCTGAATTATAGCTGGAGCGGCCCGATTCTTCGTGCCACAGGAGTGGATTATGATGTGCGGGTTATGTCGCCTTATTGTTCGTACGAAGAATTTGAATTTGATATTCCGGTAGGAACAAACGGTGATGTGTACGATCGCTTTATGGTCCGCAATGAGGAGATGTGGCAATCCATGCGCATCATCGGACAAGCTTTAGAAAAGATTAAAGGAGAGCCCAAAGGAATTTTCCACGCGGATGTCCCCGAGTTTTACCTTCCACCGAAAGAACAGGTTTACACAAATATGGAAGCCTTAATCTATCACTTTAAAATTGTGATGGGTGAGTGGGAAACACCAAAGTCGGAGGTATATCATGCGGTGGAGGGAGCCAACGGAGAATTGGGATTTTATCTAATCCACGATGGTGGTCGCACGCCGTATCGTTTGCATTTCCGTCGGCCGTCTTTCATCAATTATCAGATGTTCGCGCCGATGAGCAGTGGAATGCTGATTTCTGATGCCATTATTAACATGAGTAGTTTAAACGTAATTGCGGGAGAATTAGATGCTTAGCGTTAAAGAAAATATGATCGTGGATTTTTCACCGGAGCTGCTCAGCAAGTTTGGCGAAATCGTGTCGCGCTATCCGGAAGGTCGGCAAAAATCAGCGCTGCTGCCGGTTTTGCATGAAGTGCAGGCCGTTTTCGGTTGGTTGAGCGTAGATGCCATGGATAAAGTTGCCGCTTATTTAGGCATTCAGTCGATTGAGGTTTACGAAGTAGCTACATTTTACACGATGTTTTTCCTACAGCCTCAAGGCAAATATATGTTAGAAGTGTGCAGAACGGGGCCTTGCTGCTTGGTTGGTGCAGAAAAGATCATGGATCATTTGGAAAATCGATTGGGCGTTAAGGAAGGAGAAGTTTCTGCTGACGGATTGTTCTCGTGGCGAGGCGTAGAATGTCTAGCTGCCTGCGGGTTCGGCCCTGTCTTGCAGATTGGCCCTAGCTACACGTTTTACGAGAAATTAACAACGGAAAGCTTAGATGAATTAATAGGGAATCTTCGCAACGAAGCACAAACTAAGGATTAATACGATGGGACGAAAGCTATTGCTAACACATATTGACGTGCCGGGTATCCAAAGCTATTCGGTTTACAAAGCGCAGGGCGGATATCGAGCTGTGGAAAAGGCATTGAAAGCGATGAGTCCGGATGATGTGGTGGAGGAAGTGAAAAAATCCGGTTTACGCGGACGAGGCGGAGCGGGATTTCCGACGGGAATGAAATGGAGCTTCTTGGCGAAGCCGGAAGGCGTGCCACGTTACTTGGTTTGCAACGCCGATGAATCCGAGCCAGGAACTTTTAAAGACCGTTATCTAATGACGCACATTCCGCACGCATTGATAGAAGGAATGATCGTTTCCAGCTTTGCGTTGGGCGCAAATACTTCCTTCATTTACGTACGTGGCGAGATGATGCCTCAAATTCGAATATTAGAGAAAGCCATTGCCGAAGCAAAAGCTGCTGGCTATTTGGGTAAAAATATTCTGGGTTCCGGCTTTGATTTGGAGCTGTATGTTCAGCCGGGTGGCGGTGCATACATCTGCGGTGAAGAAACTGCATTATTGGAATCGTTGGAAGGTAAGCGCGGCAATCCGCGTATAAAGCCACCGTTTCCGGCGATAGCTGGATTATATGGTTGCCCGACCGTGGTGAACAATGTGGAATCCATTGCGGCAACGGTACCGATAATCAACGACGGTGGCGAAGAATATGCAAAGATCGGGATCGAAAGAAGTACAGGTACGAAGCTGATTTCTGCGAGCGGAAATTTAGTAAAACCTGGTGTGTACGAAATTGAATTGGGATTGCCGGTGGAGGAATTCATCTATTCCGATGAATACTGTGGAGGAATTGCCGGAGGTAAAAAACTAAAAGCTGTTGTTGCCGGAGGTTCATCCGTACCCATTCTTCCAGCGAACTTAATCTTGAAGACGTTAAACGGCGACGCCAGATTGATGACCTACGAATCGCTTTCCGAAGGGGGATTCCAATCGGGTACGATGATGGGATCAGGCGGATTTATTGCGTTTGATGAAGATCAATGCATCGTCAGAAACACGTTGAATTTTACGCGTTTCTATCGCCACGAAAGTTGCGGACAATGTTCGCCTTGTCGCGAAGGTACGGGTTGGATGGAAAAAGTGCTTTATAACATTGAGCACGGACAAGGTCGTATGGAGGATATTGATTTATTGTGGGATATTCAACGAAAGATTGAAGGAAATACAATTTGCCCGTTGGGCGATGCGGCAGCCTGGCCGGTTGCGGCAGCGATTCGACATTTCAGAGATGAATTTGAATGGCATGTCAACCATGCGCAAATTGCGCAACATAGCAATTACGGATTGGCGCATTACGCAGATCCTTTAGAAGTCGTAACGGAGTAATAAAGCAAAGCAAACGGTGATGGCAGAAGAAATTCAAAAATTTAAAGTAAGTATAGATGGTATCTCGGTCGATGTCGATCCGGGAACAACGATCTTAAACGCTGCTCGACAAATTGGTGGAGATATTGTGCCGCCTGCTATGTGCTATTATTCGAAGTTGGAAGGCAGTGGCGGAAAATGTCGTACTTGCCTAGTGAAGGTAACGAAAGGTTCTGAAAAGGACCCTCGCCCCATGCCGAAATTGGTCGCTTCGTGCCGAACGACTGTGATGGACGGCATGGAAGTGCAAAATATCACTTCCCCTGATGTGGTGGATGCCAGAAAGAGCGTGGTAGAAATGTTGTTGATTAACCATCCTTTGGATTGTCCGGTTTGTGATCAAGCAGGAGAATGCAAGTTGCAGGATTTGGGTTACGAACACGGATCGGAACAAACGCGTTATGCCTTTCCCCGTCGAACATTCGAACGTATTGATATTGGCGATCAGATTCAACTGCACATGAATCGTTGTATTTTATGTTATCGCTGCGTTTATGTCGCCAACCAATTGACCGACAATCGGGAGCACGGCATTTTATATCGAGGCGATCATGCGGAGATTTCGACGTTCATTGAAAATGCATTGGACAACGATTATATAGGAAATGTGATTGATGTTTGTCCAGTTGGTGCGCTGACTGACAAAACATTCCGTTTCAAGAATCGAGTTTGGTTTACCAAGCCGGTGAACGCACATCGTGATTGTCCATCTTGTTCTGGAAAGGTGACTTTATGGTACAAAGGTGGCGATGTATTGCGTGTTACTGCTCGGAAAGATGAATATGATGAGGTGGAAGATTTTATCTGCAACACCTGTCGATTTGATAAGAAGAAAACCGACGATTGGACTTTGGAAGATCCAACGAAAATCAGCCAGGAATCGGTCATTGCGTCCAATCATTATACGCAGTTTATTCCGCCTCCGGTGATCAAAGATAGTCCGACATTGCGCGAAGCGAATTGGGAACAATTGGCAAGAACAGAGAAACTTAAGTAAGCCGATATGATGGAGACAGCTTTTCTTTTAGAAAAATTAATATTGGTCGTGGCGGTGTTCACCATCACGCTCGTGATTGCGATGTATTCCACGTTGGCAGAGCGAAAAATTGCCGGATTCATGCAGGATCGACACGGTCCCGACCGCGCTGGTGTTTTCGGTTTGCTGCAGCCATTGGCTGATGGTGGGAAGTTTTTCTTCAAAGAAGAAATTATTCCGGCAGGAGCGCACAAAGGCTTATTCATTATCGGACCGGTAATCGCCATCATTACGGCTTGCATCAGCTCCGCTGTCATTCCGTGGGGACAAAATTTGACCTTCGGCGATACGATCGTTACGCTGCAAGTTGCAGATGTGAATATCGGCGTGCTATACATTTTTGGCGTTATTGCTTTAGGCGTTTACGGCATTATGCTGGGCGGATGGGCATCTAACAATAAGTTCTCCTTGATGGGCGCTATCCGCGCTGCGTCGCAAAGTATTAGCTACGAGATCGGTTTGGGATTATCGCTGATTGCTTTGCTGATGGTTACGGGCACGTTATCCATCGGAGAAATCGTTGCGCAACAATCCGGCTTTGTCAATTGGAATATTTGGGCGCAACCTTTGGGATTTTTAATCTTCATTGTTTGTGCGTTTGCAGAATGTAATCGCGTGCCATTCGATTTGCCCGAGTGTGAAACGGAGTTGGTAGGTGGTTATCACACGGAATATTCTTCCATGAAATTGGGATTGTATATGTTTTCCGAATACATCAATATGTTTGTTTCTTCGGCGCTTATGTCTGCGCTTTATTTCGGAGGCTACAATTTTCCATTCATGTACGATCTTGGACTTTCCGAAAACTGGATCACTATCATCGGTGTGTTCGTGTTCTTCGCCAAAATATTTGCGTTCATCTTTTTCTTTATGTGGATCAGATGGACATTGCCGCGCTTCCGCTACGATCAGTTGATGCGTTTGGGTTGGAAGAAGTTAATTCCATTGGCCATCGCCAACATCGTGTTAACCGGAATTATTATACTGATTAAGGATACGTTTTTTTAGAAAGGAGCTTCGAGTATGCAGTCGTTATCAAATAGGAAAAAAGTATTGGAGCAAAAGCCCATGAATTTTTGGGAGCGCATTTATTTGCCTGCCATTGGAAAGGGATTGTCCATTACCTTGCGCCATTTCTTTAAGAAAATACCAACGGTAAAATATCCGGAGGAAATCCGTCCGTATTCAAAGAACTTTCGCGGACAGCATTCATTAAAACGCGATGAGCAAGGGCGTGAACGTTGTACAGCCTGCGGACTTTGCGCTTTATCTTGTCCTGCAGAAGCGATCACGATGACATCTGCAGAGCGTACGAAAGGCGAAGAGCATTTGTACCGCGAGGAGAAATATGCTTCGGTTTATGAGATCAACATGTTACGCTGTATTTTCTGTGGACTTTGCGAAGAAGCTTGTCCGAAAGAAGCCATTTATTTGGATGGTCCACACGTGACTGCTGATTATTTGCGTAAGGATTTTATTTACGGCAAAGATAAATTGGTGGAACCCAAATTCGATATTACAAAACTTGCTAACAATCAAATTACCTAGCCGATGTCTTTCTTTTATTTGGTAGCATTTCTATCGGTCATCTTTTCGCTGATGACGATTTTCACGAAGAATCCAGTGCATAGCGTTTTGTATTTGGTGATCACTTTTTTCACGTTCACCGTGCATTACATTATGCTGAATGCGCAGTTTTTGGCGGTAGTCAATTTCATTGTATATATGGGAGCCATCATGGTTTTGTTTCTCTTCGTATTGATGTTACTCAATTTGAATAAGGATGTCGAACCGATGAAATCACCATTAGTCAAGGTGATGGGCGCCATTGCGGGTATGTGTTTGTTGGCGACTTTTCTCGGCGCTTTTCGAGCCGTAGAACAAGGCGATGCGTTTATCAAGCCGCACGAAAATATTGGTTTGGTGGAGAATTTAGGAAAAGTGCTGTTTGGTGAGTTTTTGTTACCGTTCGAGTTGTCGTCCATTTTATTATTAACTGCCATGGTGGGCGCTGTCCTGCTGGCTAAGCACGAGAAAGGAGTGAAAAAGCAACATGGATAATATGATGGCGCAATTGCAGGGAATTCCTTTGCAACATTACCTGATTTTTTGCAGCACCATTTTCGCGATCGGCGTAATTGGTGTGTTAACACGAAGAAACGTAATCATCATCATGATGTCGATTGAGCTGATGTTGAACTCGGTGAATCTGTTGTTGGCCGCATTCTCCGCTTATCGAGGCGATCCCGCTGGACAAGTATTCGTGTTTTTCATTATGGCATTAGCTGCTGCGGAGGTTGCTATCGGATTAGCCATCGTGATTATGGTATATAGAAATACAAAATCAATAGATATTGAATCTTTTACGAAACTCCGGCTTTAGTAAAAGCACTTAACCCACAGCATTGAACTGACCGAGAATTAATTTGCTTTGAACAATATAAACCGCTTATGAACGAACTGATTTGGATAGTGCCTTTACTCCCGTTGCTTGGCTTTGCGATTATCGGCGCGCTACGAAATATATTACCTCGTTTTGCCGTAGCTGCGATTGGATGCGGTTCCGTTCTTGCGGCTTTCATTGCAAGCTGTTTGCTTTTTTCAGATGTTCACGCCAGTCGATCGATGGGAGATTCTGGGATCATCGTGCAAGATTTGTTTACATGGTTTTCGGTAGCGGACTTTCAAGTTTCGTTGCGTTTCTTGATTGATCCACTGAGTGCGATCATGTTGTTAATCATCACTGGAATTGGTTTCCTGATTCATTTGTATTCGACCGCTTACATGAAATCCGATCCAGGTTTTGCCAAATATTTTAGCTACCTCAATCTATTTATCTTTTTCATGTTGTTGCTGGTATTGGGATCCAATTATTTGGTGATGTTTATTGGTTGGGAAGGTGTCGGATTGTGCTCGTATTTGTTGATTGGATTTTGGTATAAGAATGTGAATTATGCGAAAGCAGCGAAGAAAGCCTTCGTGATGAATCGGATTGGAGATTTGGGATTCCTGATTGCGCTGTTTTTTATGATCGCCACGTTTGGTACGTTGGAATTTGATGGCGTATTGGGGCAAGCTAAAACGATGATTTCGGGGGATGCTACTTTGTTGGTGATCACAATGTTACTTTTCGTTGCTGCCACAGGTAAATCTGCACAGATTCCGCTATTCACCTGGTTGCCGGATGCGATGGCAGGGCCAACGCCCGTATCCGCATTAATCCACGCGGCAACGATGGTAACTGCCGGAATTTATATGATTGCGCGTTCGAATATCATGTTCACCTTGTCCCCTGTCACGATGCAGGTGATTGCCATCATTGGCGTTGCAACAGCTTTAATCGCCGCATTTATCGCGCTTACGCAAAATGATATCAAAAAAGTATTGGCATATTCTACCGTTTCCCAATTGGGTTATATGTTTTTGGGACTTGGAGTTGGTGCTTTTACTGGAGCATTTTTCCATGTTCTTACGCACGCTTTTTTCAAAGCGCTATTATTTCTCGGAGCGGGATCGGTGATCCATGCCATGAGCGATGAGCAAGATATGCGACAAATGGGCGGACTGAGAAAGACATTGCCAATAACTTTTGGTACGATGTTGCTTGGAACGATCGCCATAGCGGGTATTCCACCGTTTTCCGGCTTTTTCTCTAAAGACGAAATTTTAGCGCACGCGTTTTTTCAAAATCCGCTGTATTGGGGATTGGGATTGCTTGGCGCACTGATGACCGCATTTTATATGTTTCGGCTGCTTTTTATGACTTTTTCAGGAACGTTTCGCGGAAGCGAAGAGCAGAAAAATCATTTGCATGAATCGCCGTGGCCAATGACAACTGCTTTGGTTGTTTTAGCAATATTATCCGTCGTCGGCGGATTGCTGAATATTCCGGAAGCATTGCATGGAAACCATTGGCTGGCGAGTTTCTTAGATCCAGTTTTTGCGGATTCCGCGGCTGTTTCTAAACCATTTCACATGGAACATAGTACAGAATATGTGTTGATGGGCGTTTCTACCGTCGCGGCGGTCGGCATGGCGGTCTTTGCTTACATGCGCTACGGAAAATCCACATCACCTCGTTCTTCAGAAGCAACTTCCGCGAATAGCGGTTTGTTATATCGCTTATCGTACAACAAATTATACATCGACGAATTTTATCATTTCATTGTAGTTCGACCATTTCAATCTATTTCAAATGTGTTCAAGCAGATAGATAGAAAGGGCGTTGACGGCTTGGTAAACGGGGTTGGGCAAACATTTCTGTCTGCCGGTAGAGCGATTCGTCAGTTGCAAACGGGCTACGTAGGATTTTATTTGTTTATGATGGTGCTCGGCGTCGCCGGAATTATGCTTTATGGTTTTATTGTGCAATTAATAGAAAGATAACCTAAGAATCCATGGACAACCTATTTTTGCTGTTACTTTTTCCTTTAATCGCAGCCGTACTTTTGGCATTTGTTCGCTCATCGATAGCTAAGTGGATTGCGTTGGGTTCATCGCTATTGACTTTGGCTTTAACCATCCCCTTTTTGTTACGCTTCGATCCGCAAGGCGGAATGCAATTTGAACAAGTATGGGTTTGGATGGAACGGTTGCGTGTACAATTCCATATTGGATTGGATGGTATTAGTTTGCCATTAGTTTTGTTGACCAATGGTCTGATTCCGTTTATCATTGCAACGGTCGATCGAAAGCGTTTCAAAGGAAATTTCTATGCATTGATTTCTTTTATGCAGGTAGGTTTGCTGTTAGTTTTCATGGCGCTGGATGCTTTTGCGTTTTACGTAGGTTGGGAAATTGCTTTAATTCCGATTTATTTTATTTGCGCACTTTGGGGTAGCGGAGATCGCATTGCGACGAACCTAAAATTTTTCATTTACACATTTGCCGGAAGTATTCTCATGCTAATTGGCATCTTGTATCTCTATCAGCAAACACCAAATAAGAGTTTCGAGTGGGCTACATTCGCCAGTTTGAATTTGAGTGAAGATGCGCAACGCTGGTTGTTTTGGGCGTTCTTTCTGGCTTTCGCCATTAAAATTCCTATTATTCCTTTTCATACTTGGCAACCGGATACGTACACACAAGCGCCAGCCGCAGGAACGATGTTATTGTCGGGAATTATGCTGAAAATGGGAATCTTCGGTTTGTTGCGTTGGCTTCTCCCCATTGCGCCGTTTGGTGTATCGGCTTACGGCACTTTAGCTATGATATTATGTATAATCGGCATTGTTTACGCTTCTATTATTGCTTTTAAGCAAGATGATGCAAAGCGATTGATCGCATATTCTTCCATTGCACACGTAGGATTAATCGCTGGCGGTGTGTTTGCATTGAATGCCGAAGGTATGCAGGGAGCGATGATACAAATGGTAAATCACGGAATTTCAGCCGTGGGGTTATTTTTTGCCATTGATTTGATAGAACGACAAGTCGGAACAAGAAGTTTGAAAGAACTAGGAGGTCTTGCTTCGCGAATGCCAAAATTAGCCATTGCGCTTTTGATTATTGTAATGGGAGCAGTCGGCTTACCGCTTACACACGGTTTTGTAGGTGAGTTTTTGTTGTTGAAAGGATTGTTTGGTGCTGGGCAGTATGGGGTTTGGTATGCAGTTTTTGGTGGATTAACCTTGATTTTGGGAGCAGTTTATATGTTAAGATTTTACCAAAAAGCAATGCTTGGCGAAGTCAGCGCCTCCAACGAAAATGTTGTGGATATCAAGTTAGGAAGCGTTTTTCTTTTGGGATTACTTGTCGCAGCTATTTTGTTTATTGGCGTTTTCCCTAACTATTTACTGCGTTTATCCGAACCAAGCGTAATAGAATTAATTCAACAGTTTACTCTTAGAACAGCTTAGCTAAATACGAAATTTGATTATGGGTGCAATTATCACGCTTTCTTTACTTGCCATCTTGCTGTTGTATTTGGGACTTTACAATGCGAAAAAAGCTTTGCTGCCCGTTGCGTTATTGGGGTTGGCCGCAGCTTTGGGTTTTGAACTGTTCGGGTGGAGCAAAATCGCTACACCGCAATATAGCGGAATGGTATTCTTCGATCGATATGCGATCGCCTTTTCCGTGCTTTGCATTGTCGTAACAGGATTAGTCCTATCCTTGTCGAAGGCATATTTCAAAGCGATTAGTGAGCACGTCGCGGAATATTATGCGTTGATCATCTTTTCGTTAGTGGGCGCGCTTTTGGTTTGTGCCTACCATAATTTCGCCATTCTATTTATCGGTATTGAGGTAATGTCGGTCGCGTTATACATCCTTGCCGGAATTCGCAAACGCGACCGTGCATCCAATGAAGCCGCACTGAAATATTTTATCATGGGTGCGTTTTCCACCGGATTTTTGCTGTTTGGAATTACCTTACTTTACGGAGCAACCGGAAGCTTCGATTTGAGCCAGCTTCAGCTTTACGTACGAAATACGCCGGATCAAGAAATATCGCCATTGTTCTTCGGAGGAATATTATTGCTCTTGGTGGGCTTGTGTTTTAAAATTGGCGCAGCGCCCTTTCATTTTTGGACGCCCGATGTCTATGAAGGTTCGCCCATTTTAATTACAGCATACATGAGTACCGTAGTAAAAGTTGCTTCCTTCGCAGGATTTTTACGTTTGTTCGCTACCGTTTTGGTGCCGTTGGATGGATTCTGGGAACCGGTGTTACTGACGATTGTGATTGTAACGTTGTTTGTCGGAAATATTTCGGCATTGGTTCAATCTAGTTTCAAACGGATGCTTGCGTATTCCAGCATTGCACACGCTGGGTATATGCTCTTCGCGATTCTGTCGATCGGCAGTATGTCTGCCTCGGCAATTCTGACTTACGGTTTTGCGTATTCCTTAGCTTCGGTGGTGGCTTTCGCTGCGTTGATGTTAGTGAAACGGCAAGTCGGAACGGATCAATTTGAATCGTTCAACGGTTTGGGCAAAAGAAATCCTTTTCTAGCTTTTGTCGTGACGATAGCTATGTTGTCGTTAGCGGGAATTCCATTAACCGCCGGTTTTGTTGGAAAATTTATGATGTTTGGGCGAGCGATGGAAAGTTACCATACTACTTTACTAGTTCTCGCTGCGATAAATGCGGTTATCGGAGTTTTCTACTATTTGAGGGTGGTTGTGCATATGTACTTCAAATCGAATGATATGAAATCGGAGCAAGCAGCCATCAGCGTGCCGCTCAATTTTCAAATCGTTTTCGCTATTTCGGTATTGTTGACGTTTGTCATTGGTGTTTATCCAGATATTATGATTAATCTTTTGTAGAAAGAAAGCGAAGGATCGTGGATCTATCGTGCGAGCTTTTGTTAAGTTTTTTACCATCGATGGGTTTACTCTGCGAACAAATTGTATCTTTATACGTGTGAGTACATCAGTAACATGACTAACGGGGCTTTAGCGATTCAATATATATACCTTGCTTTACTAACGTTCTTATTTGCATCGACCGCAATCGGTCAACATCGGATTCAAGGTTTCATTAAGGATGGTGATACAGGCATTCCACTTCGTGGCGCTTCCGTCTACGTCGTGGGAAGTAATGTTGGCACTTCTTCCAATTCAGAGGGTAAGTTTGTTCTTGTCTTCGATCGCCCGCAAGCAGATATCGAAGTTAGTTTGATAGGATATGGGACGGTAAAAACTACCATTGAAGAACATTCACCGAATTTGATTTCCTTAGAAACTCAGGGAACGGTCATTGGTGGCGTTTCTATCGAAGTGCGTCGGAAGTACAGAAACCGAGGCAATGCTGCGGTGGAACTGATTGATTCCGTTATCTCATACAAATCTCAAAACAGGTTAAAAGGAACGGCTCGATTACAATTTGATCAATATGACAAGCTTAAAATCGGTGTGGTGGATCCGCCCAACGCGCTAAAACGCACGCTCTCCTTAGCAAGTTTCCCTGTTGATCATTTGGACTCAATTACACTTCCCGGACATAAGTTGCTCGGGATTTATCAAGAAGAAAATCTAGCGAAGGTTTATAACCAAACCAATCCATCGCGTTCGAAAAAGCGTATTGAACATCAAGTCAAAACGGAGTTAGATCCGAGGTACGTCAACAATCCAAATATCCAATCTTACATTAATTATATCTTTCAACAGGTTGATATCTACGATGAAAGTGTTTTCATGTTGGATAAATTAATCCTGAGTCCAATTGCCGACAACGGAAAAGTGTACTACAAATATTATATCGTTGATACGATTACGAACGAACAAGGAAGTTTCGTGGAGCTGGAATTTGTGCCTCGCAACGAAAAGGATTTACTGTTTAGTGGAAAGCTTCAGGTTGCTTTAGATGGTCGCTATGCTGTGAAGCAAGCTTCTTTGCATCTCGGTCCATCTGCCAATATCAATTGGATTCGGGGAATGGATATTCAGTTTGATTTTTCGCGTTATGACGGCGGAGCTATGTTGTTGGATAGCACACGCGTGGGTGTGTCGTTTGGATCAAGTCGTAACCAAACTATGTATGGAGAGCGAATCAGTATTCATGACAATTACGATTTGCAAAGTGAAATTGAGGACGGTGTTTTTAACGGTGCGCCGATAGAAGTTTTGCCTGAAGCGAATGGCAGATTTATTCCCAACCGTCCTGTCCCTTTGTCTGTTTTCGAGCGCAATACGTACGAGAACTTCGTTCGGTTGCAGGATAGCAAAGCTTTTCGATCTACCTTAGCGCTCGGATATTTAATTGCGCAAGGTTATTATAGTTTGAATGAAGTGGAACTCGGTCCGTTGGAATATACCTATAGTCAAAATAACATCGAAGGTAGCCGAGTTCGGCTCGGGGGACGTACAACGCCCATGCTGTCCGAGAAGATGTATATGGAAGGTTATCTTGCGTATGGATCGCGCGATCAAGAACTTAAATATTATTTGAGTACAGCGGTTTCGCTGGATGGAGAGAACATTGCCACTTTTCCGGCGCATTACGTAGAAGCGTCCATTCAACACGATATTCTTGATCCGGGCCGCCAGCCGAGCTTTCTTCGCGGCGATAGTTTTTTCCAATCGTTTCGGAAAAATAGACCAACTAAATGGTTTATGACCGACGCTTATCGGTTAAAACATGTGGTTGAATTTGGCAATCATGTATCACTTTCTACTGCTTTCACGCATACAAAACGACGTACCGTTGGCGATTTCGTATTGAGAAATTCCGGCGATCCACTTGTGGCAGTTCGAGATATCAATACCAACGATGCACAGGTAGAGTTACGCTGGGCGCCGTATGAGAAATTCTATTATCGAAACTTAACTCGAAGTACTGTCATTGAACGCCATCCAGTTTTTACGCTCCAATACAACAAAGGAATAAAAGGTTTTTGGGATGCGCCATACGATTACGATATGCTAAAAGCTTCGGCGTCCAAAAGATTTTTCTTAAACCAATTTGGTTTCGCCGATATGACGCTTACGGGCGGAAAAATCTGGGGCGTGTTACCTTATACGCTTTTACATATGCCCAATGTAGTGCAGCCTTTGCTCGAAGGTCGGCACGAAATTAGATACGATTTGATGAACAGCATGGAGTTTGCAGCAGATCAATATGTCAAGTTTGGCTTCCAGCATGCGCTGAATGGTTTTATCTTTAATAAGATTCCGTTGTTGAAGCGCTTGAAGCTTCGGGAGATTTGGGGCGCACAAATGTTTTATGGCAGAATGAGCGCCCAAAATGATCCGGCGCGGAGTAATCGCGTGCTGGAATTTGATGTTAACCAAGATGGGCTTCCGCTAACGCGTAGCCTGTATGGAAATCCATATTGGGAAGCTTCTGTCGGTATCGACAATATATTGCGCATTCTTCGTGTAGAATATGTGAGGCGTTTGACGCATCGGAATTATCCGGATATTAGTCGCGATCGTTATCGCGTTTCGCTATCTGTCAACTTCTAAAAACCTTTTAGTTATGTATAACAACATTCAAATCCAGGTAAACGATCACACCGCTTTACTGGAGATTAACCGTCCGAAAAATCTAAATGCATTAAACCGGGAAACGTTAGAAGATATCGATCACGCTTTTCAGAACGAACTGTTGAACGATGAAAGCGTTCGCGGCGTGATCATTACAGGAGCTGGAGAAAAGGCTTTCGTTGCTGGTGCGGATATTAAAGAGTTCATGCATTACAGTCAAGAAGAAGGTTTGGCGTTGGCTAAATGGGGACATGGCGTGATGAATCGTATCGAAGCATTTCCTAAACCCGTGATTGCAGCTATAAATGGTTTTGCATTAGGTGGCGGGTTGGAACTTGCCTTAGCCTGTCATTTTCGTGTCGCGAATCAACAGGCTAAATTAGGTTTACCGGAAGTTTCTTTGGGTTTGATACCCGGTTATGGTGGGACGCAACGTTTGGCACAGCTGGTAGGAAAAGGGAAAGCAATGGAAATGATTCTCACGGGGGAAATGATCCATGCGCAGGATGCTTTAAACTGGGGATTGGTGAACTATGTTGTGGAACAAACTGATCTTATTTCTAAAGCGATGGAGTTGCTAGAAAAGATGTACGGTAAATCTTCGAATGCGATTGCCGCAGCTATTAAAGCTGTTAATGCAGGTTTGAGTAAATCGGAGGATGGATTTTCCACAGAAATGCAGGCATTTGGGGATGGTTTCGGCACGCCAGATTTTAAAGAAGGCGTTGACGCATTTTTGAATAAACGAAAACCAAAATTTTAAAAAACTGTTTTAGCGGTATCAAATCATAATTTTAGCTTGACATGGATAACCCAGTTTTCTCTCAAAAGGAACGAAATATCATCATCCTTATTATTGTTCTAGTGCTTGGTGGTATCATTTTGTACGCCACTCGCGGGTTATTTGGGGCATTTCTCGGGACGATGCTTATGTACACGTTATTCAGAAAGCTAAATATATTTTTTATCGAAAAGTGGTGCTGGCCCAAAGCAGTTTCTGCTATAACTATTATCATACTTTCCATATTTATAATCGTTTTACCGTTTTATGGTATCGGTAAGATGCTTTTCACCAAAGCTATTGAGTTACAACAAAATCCTGAATGGATCAATAACCTTGTAACTGCAGTGAAAGAGTTTGCTGGAGATAAACTTGGGCAGCCGGATTTTATAGAAAAGCAATTGGAATCGAGTACCTCTTATGTGGGAGGATTACTTACAAACACCCTTGGCGGGGCTGCAAATTTGTTTTTAGAGATTACAGTCATGTACTTTATTCTGTATTTTCTTTTTGTAGGATATAAGGGCTTTGAGCAAGGCTTAAGATTCTACCTTCCTTTTGATGAGGGCAGTGCAGCCATTTTTGCGGAAGAATTTAAGAATGTTACTTATGCCAATGTGATCGGGCAAACGCTGATTGCCTTAGTTCAAGGCGCTTGCCTCACTATTGGGTTCTACATATTCGGAGCTTCCGATCCATTCTTTTGGGGCGTAATTACCGCTATTCTATCTTTTATCCCATTACTTGGACCACCGTTAATTTTTGTTCCAGCCGCAATAATCATGTTTTCGCAAGGTTTAACATGGCAACCAATCGGATTGTTGATATGGGGCTTTGGACTCGTAATCAATATTGATAATGTGCTTCGCTTTATCATCGCGAAGCGACTGGGGGATATTCATCCAATCATCACGGTTGTCGGCGTTATTATTGGTATTCCGCTTTTTGGTTTATTGGGATTGGTTTTTGGTCCCCTGCTATTGGTGTACTTCTTATCTGCGGTAAAAGTATATAAAGCGAATAAGCGATTGTCGTTGAAGCAGCAAACCTTGCAGGGGCATTTGCGAGATGGGGTGTGATAAGTTGTTGAGGGGTAAAATTGTTATGGCGTAAAGTTATAAAGGCGTTGATTCGTAAAGATTTCTAGACAGAAACCAATTTCGTCATCATGCGGAGGTACAACAACTTGATCGTCAGACTATTTTAGAAGTTTGCAAAACACAAGATGGCGCGGCCACTCCTTCATCAATCAGGTTCGCGATAAGGTTTATCAACCTATCTTAACATTATCCACTTCTAAACCTTCCTCCAACAACAAAAATCATGAAACCATAAACAATTCGCTACTGATGCGGTCGGCGAGCTGAATGCCGCTTGCCGACAATCGCAACGTGTTATTTTCGTGAATGATATTTCCGGTGCGGATGAATGGCTCACTTTGTGCCAACATATAGGATGCCGTCCCCTCGCCGAAAAGCTCAATTACGCGTGGTAGCTGTATTCCCCACATCGTACGTAAGCTCGTCATGATATATTCGTTCATGCGATCTTCAATCGATAGCACTTCCGTTTCCAAAACGGGTTCACCATCCGCGATCCCGCGCATATACAATGTATTATTACTCTTATTCCACGACCTCGAAACTCCATTGAAGGAATGCGCCGATGGGCCGATTCCTAAATAATGCGTGCCATTCCAATAACTGGTATTATGCTTCGCGTAATGACCATCTTTCGCGAAATTAGAAATCTCGTAATGCTCAAATCCGTTTTCACGAAGTTTCGAAATAAGCATCGCCATCTGATCTGCACTTTGCGCTTCGTCCATCGGTTTTGATTTCCCTTTTGAAATTTGGTGATGCAACGCGGTTCGTTCTTCCACCGTCATGGCGTAGGCCGATATATGCGGAATGCCATAATTGAGAAGCGTTTGGATGTTGCTGTCCCATTTTTCATTGCTTAGAAGCGGATATCCGTAGATAAGATCACAAGTTAAATTGAAGTAACCGGCATCTTGGACGCGCTTGATAACCGCGTTGGCTTCGTCTGCATTGTGCGCTCGATTCATCCAACGAAGATCTTCTTCAAAAAAAGATTGTATGCCAATACTAAATCGGTTGATCGGCGTAGTGCGCAATTCAAAAATTTTCTTGGGGTTGACGTCGTCCGGATTAGCTTCTAATGTGATTTCTGCATTCGCGGCAATGTTGAAGTGCTTGGCAATTTGTTGGATGATTCGATCGATATCTGAAGCATCCAACAAAGATGGTGTTCCTCCGCCAAAGTAAATGGATGGAACATTTTTATCTTCCAGATAATCTGCGCGCAATGTAATTTCTTGCAGCAGAGCTTCTACCATTTGTGCTTTATCTTGCAATCTGGTGCTAAAATGAAAATCGCAATAATGACAAGCTTGTTTGCAGAAAGGTATGTGCAGATAAAACATTATTTCGTTTATGCTTTGAATGAGATATGCCGACCGATTTGTATATCTACGGAATCGCCAATGGCCATATTTGGTTTGCCAAAATGTACTGCTCGAACGCTCACATCGTCATTTCCGGCAATGTATTCATAATGCATCCCACGGAACTTGATGTCCAATATTCGGAATGATGAATTATCACTTTTATTCAAAGAAACATCTTCTTGATGAACGGCAATCTGTGCAGTTTCCGTCTTGTTTTCTAAAGTAACTCCTAAAACTTCGGCTTCTTCTTTGGATAGAATGTTGCTTTTAGCCAGCAATTGCGCTGTATAAGCATGCTGTGGATGGAAATAAACCTGCTTCGGCTCTCCTTGGTCGATAATCTGTCCATCTTTCATTACAATTAAACGATCGGCCATTGCCAAAACTTCCGCAGGATCGTGCGAAACTAAAATTACTGTCAATCCGGTTTCTGCTACAATTTGCTTAATGTCATGTTGCAACGCATCGCGAAACGCAGCGTCTACTTGGTTGAAAGGTTCATCCATCAACAATACTTCCGGGTCATTGACCAAAGCGCGCGATATGGCAACGCGTTGTCGTTCACCGCCGCTTAAATCGGCAACACGTTTTTGAGCAAGGTGCGAGATTTGAAGTTTCTGAAGCGTTTCTTCCGTCTTCTCTTTTTTGTAAGTGAGATTGATGTTGGATAATTGCGAAGCAACGTTATCCCAAACTTTGGCATACAAATTCAAATCATCGAAACTTTGGGAAACCATTTTCATGGCATCATGTCCGGGTATCAATTTGTCTTTCCTCGTCGGAACTAACCAACCGCGATAGCGCACTTCGCCGGTCGATGGTTCAATTAAGCCATAAATTAGTTTTAACAATGTACTTTTCCCAGAGCCAGACGCGCCGATAATTGCAGTGATCTTATTTTCTTCTATCCCGGTACTTACGTTGTCGACCGCTTTTACATCTTCTTTACCTTCAAAAACGCACGAAACGTCTTGCACATGAATGAGCGGTAAACCGTGCTGCTGCACATCTTGAGGAACGAATTGACAGGAAGAAGCTGTTTTCATAAAACTAAAATGCCGGAAACGTTTATGTTTCCGGCACAAAAATACGGTTTTGATTGAGGAAAGCGTTCGACTAATTGATTAAGGTCAGACCGAAGGCAAAATTTCTGACGCCTTTCTGATTTGGAGATTGCTCAAACATGTCGTTCATGTAATATTTAGCAAATATGCCAATATCTCCGAATCCTACACGCAAATGGGCACCGTACTGAAAGGATTGTAAATTATACGTGTCGCGAAAGCTTTGTTTGCCTAATTGATCGCTGCGAAGGCGTTGCGAACCTTTCAACAATATACCTAACATAGGGCCTGCCACGATATGAACGCGATCTTTACCGCTGATCTTTTTGCTACGCCATTCGAAAGCGATTGGAACACGTAAGTAAGTGGACGTTAAAACATTCTTCTTGTATGTCGCTACGCTCGGATCCATTATGGTATAATTGAGCGGAGTTTCGTCTTGATTTAACAGGACATTGTTTTTTAAGCGCATATAGTTCCATTCGACACCAGCTGCGGTATAAATCTTGAAATTATCATTCAAGCGCACTCCAAATTGAGCTACATCGAAGCCGAAGTTGGAGGCTCTGCCGTAGGACAGGAATTGATTTTCCCCGGTGAATGTGAAGCTCCCGTTATCCATTGGTCGGGAGAATCCCCAATCTACTCGGGAGAATGTGATGCCACCAAATACGCGTGGATATTTAATTTTTTTCTTATCGTCGTTGCTGTCGCTTTTTCCTAAGGTGAAATTATCAACGCTCACTTTTTTGGTAGAATCGTTTTGCGTTTCTATCGTGTCTTGCGTTTGAGCGTGGGTTGTTGTGCCGATTGCGAATACCAGAGCTGCTCCGGTAACGAATTTATGTAGGTATGTTTTCATCTGGATGATATGATTATGTTGTCTTATTTTATCTGCGTTTCTTCGTGCGGTTTTTAGCAAATAGGTTGCCTACTTCCAGCCTTAGCGACCCCTCTTCATCTTTCGTGACAAATATATCTTTCGCTATTTGGCCGGTGGTGTTTTCGCTTACTACGTTAATAATCTTTTTGAATACTTGCGACGTCGCTTTGCGAACTGTGCCTGCGATCATCATGTCTTCCTCCTCCTCGAACGGTTCGATAATCGGTTTGATGGGATCAACCTCAGTCACGTAGCGCGTTGGCATGTCCACGGAAGCGAGTTGTGTCATTTGCGCTGACCGTACGGTTGGTATTTCTACGGGTTCCGTATTTACTAATTCCTCCGCTAGAGCAGGTTCTGATACTAGCACTTTCTTTACGTCGTTTCGTGGTGAAATTGTGCTTGCCATAATACGTACATCTTCTTGTTGATCAAATGTCGCAATGATTTTAGGTCCTTTAACTTCGCTTTCGCTCGCATCATCAGCCAACTTGTCCTCTTTTAATACGTTACCTGCGGTTGTACTTTCTGAATCTTCTGAGGAAATATTTTCTATTGAACTTACTTGCGCAATATGTTTGGTTGATTCCGAATGCTTGATGTTTTCTTGACGAAGATATGCAAACAGTCCAACGGCAATCAGTGCACATGCTGCCGTTGCGTAGCGCCACCAATGGCCATTTTTTTCTTTCGGCAATGTGTGAACTGGAGTTTGTTCTTCATCCAATTGCTTCGCAATTTTGTCCCAAAGCGCTGTACTTGGTTCGCTTGGGTGATTTTCCAATCCTTCCCGAAATAATTTGTCAATATCCTGCTCTTTCATATCCATTCCTCCTTCTCCTATAAACTCATTTTATCTAACTGAACTAAGCGTTCTTTCAACCAGCTTCTTGCCCTCGAAAGCTGTGATTTGGAATTCGTTTCCGTAATGGAAAGGTTTTCGGCGATTTCTTTGTGCGAAAAACCTTCAATCGCATACAGGTTGAACACCGTACGATAATTGATTGGAAGCTCATTAACCAACTGCATCAAATCTTTATATCCAGTTTGGTCGGCGTGATAGCTACTAACCATTGCTAGCGAACTGTGCTGTTCTTCCAAATCCATAAAAACCGTTTTGCGTTTGCGATAGAATTCAATAGCCGTGTTCACCATGATGCGTCTGATCCAGCCTTCCAATGAGCCGGCACCTTCAAACAGTTCGTATTTGGTAAAAACTTTCACAAAACCTTGTTGCATAATATCCTCCGCTTCCAAATGATCTTTCGCATAACGCAAGCAAACTGAAAACATCTTCGACGAGAAATATTGATAAAGGGAAGCTTGCGCTTTTCGCTCCTGCTTTTTGCAGCCGTCCCAAATGATGTCAATATTCGTCAGTTTCAATTTTCTTGGTTTTATATAGACAAGACGGCACAGTTGCAACAGAGGTTGCAGCGAAAACAAAAAAAAGTTAAAAAATCTTAAATCAATGTTATATTCCGGCTTTCCGGAGCGCGTATTTCAATGCGAATGCTGCGGTAATTTGTTGGTAATAAGTTAGAAATCTTATCGGGCCACTCAATAAAGCAATAATTTCCCGAATATAAATATTCTTCATATCCCAAATCAAAAGCTTCTTGCTCATCGCGAAGACGGTAGAAATCGAAATGGTAAATCGAACCATTTTCGCTGTCATATTCGTTGACGATGGAAAATGTAGGGCTCGATGTATTGTCTGAAACACCGAGCGCGCGACAAATTTCTTTTATCAGCGTGGTTTTGCCCGCGCCCATGTCGCCGTAGAATAATATTACGCGATCTTTCCTGATCTGTTCGACGATTTCGTCGGCAGTTCGACCCAATTCGGACAAGTTTTCTACCAAATATTCCATGTGCAAATTTAGCTATTTCGGACTGTAGACCGCGAAAGGGATTACCATTTCTTCCAGCGATATACCACCGTGCTGAAACGTGCCGTAGAAATGATGCACAAATTGATTATAGTTGTTTGGATAAACGAAATAGGCATCTTCTTTCGCAAAAGTATACACCGAACTGATGTTGAGCTTTGGCAACTGCGCATCATGCGGGTTTTTTACCACAAAAACGTCTTTCTCTTGGTAGTTTAAGTTCTTACCTTGTTTATAACGTAAATTGGTGTTTGTGTTGCGGTCGCCGACGATTTTGCTTGGTTTTTTTACGCGGATTGTACCGTGATCCGTAGTGACAATAACACGCACATTTTGCTGCGCCAACCATTTTAGCACATCCAACAACGGCGAATGCTCAAACCACGACAATGTCAAGGAACGGTACGCGGCATCGTCGTTTGCTAATTCACGGATCATGGCCATATCGGTGCGTGCATGAGACAACATATCAACGAAGTTGTACACCAATACATTAAGATCATTGTTCATCAAATTGTTCAAGTTTTCGAGAACATCTTTGCTTTGTTCGTGCGTAAGAATTTTGGTGTACGAATGTTTGATATCTTTTCTGAAAACGCGTTTGATTTGATCTGCCAGAAATACCTCTTCGTGCATGTTTTTTCCGCCTTCGTCGTTGTCGTTCAGCCATTGATCAGGAAAGCGTCGCTCCATTTCTAAAGGCGTAAGTCCGCTAAACACCGCATTTCTTGCATACTGCGTAGCAGTTGGAAGAATGCTGTAATAGTTGTCTTCTTCTTCCAAACGATAATATTCGGTAATAATTTCGTTGATCATTCGCCATTGATCATAACGCAAATTATCAATTAGGAAGAAAAACGTTGGGCGACCATCTTCAAGCGTAGGAAATACTTTTTTCTTAAAAATATGGTGGGAAAGTATCGGGCCACTATCCGGGTCTTTCAGCCAACCTAAATAATGGTTTTCAATGTATTTTGCGAATAGCGCATTGGCTTCTGATTTTTGCATGGTCAGAATTTCGTGCATGCCACTATCTTCCAGCTTTTCCAACGAAAGTTCCCAATACAACAACTTTTTGTACGCATCTACCCATTGTGTGTAATCAAGCGCGTCATTCATGATGCTGCCCAGATTTCTGAAATCCTGCTGATATGCCAACGAAGTCTTTTCGCTTACTAAACGGCGGTTTTCTGTCAGCTTTTTGATGGTCAATAAAATTTGTTTAGGATTAACGGGTTTTATGAGATAATCGTCAATTTTGGAACCAATGGCATCTTCCATTAAGTGTTCCTCTTCGTTTTTTGTGACCAAAACGGTTGGAATGGATGCATTTACCGACTTAAGTATGCTCAGTGTTTCCAAGCCAGTAAGTCCAGGCATATTTTCATCCAGAAAAACCAAATCATACGGATCGCTTTTGAAGGCATCGACCGCATCATAACCATTGTTCACGGTTTTTACTTTATAGCCTTTCTGTTCGAGTAATAGGATATGTGGTTTCAGGAAGTCGATCTCGTCGTCTGCCCAGAGTATACGTGTCTTCTGCATGGTTGTATTATAGGAAATCTATAGGCTCAACAATTGAACCTTAAAAATGATTTGGTCAATTCGTTGTGCTTTTTTAACAGGAATTAACGTGCATGTGTGTATCTTTGCCGTTATATTCGAGCAGTTTTACACTCAAAAGTAAGACAATTAGTCTGGAATAGTATATTAATAGCGCAACAAGAATTGAATAAGAAAAAAATAATTAATGATCCGGTTTATGGTTTTGTAACCATTCCGTCTGCATTTATTTACGACCTTATTCAACATCCGTTCTTTCAAAGGCTACGGTACATCAAGCAAGGGAGTATGAGCCATTTGGTTTATCCTGGTGCGTTGCATACGCGATTTCAACATGCTATTGGTGCTATGCATTTGATGAGTCTAGCAATCAATACATTGCGTAATAAAGACATTGCAATCTCCGAAGAAGAAGAGGAAGCCGCTCTGGTAGCCATTTTGCTTCACGATATTGGTCATGGTCCGTTTTCGCATTCGTTGGAACAAACCATCATCGAGGGCGTCTCCCATGAGATGTTGTCGTCTGTACTAATGCAACGATTGAACGAAGCTTTCGACGGACGTTTGGATCTTGCTATTTGTATTTTCAACGATCAATACGAACGACAATTTCTGCATCAATTGGTTTCCAGTCAATTGGATACGGATCGTATGGATTACCTTAATAGAGATAGTTTCTTTACGGGTGTTTCGGAGGGTGTTATTTCCTTTGATCGGATTATTAAAATGCTTTACGTTGTTGATGACCAGTTGGTTATCGAGCAAAAAGGGATTTATTCAGTAGAGAAATTTCTAATTGCCCGAAGATTGATGTACTGGCAGGTTTATTTGCATAAGACGGTAATTGCTGCGGAGCAAATGTTGCTACAAGCATTGCGTCGAGCAAAGGAGTTGGCACAGCAAGGAAGTCCACTTTTTGCGAGTGAAGCATTATTGTATTTTTTACAACAGCGTGTTACAAAAGAAAATTTTATGTCAGACAGTGCGCATCTCTCGCGTTTTACACGGTTAGATGACACGGATATTATGTCTGCCATAAAAGCTTGGAGTACACACGAAGATAAAATATTGAGCTTGTTGTGCTCTAAGCTGACGAATCGAGAACTTTTTCGCACGGAAATGCGTAGCGAGCCGTTCTCAGACGAAGAGTTTCGAGAAGTACAACATCGTGCGAAAAAAACGTTCGGTTTAGAAGAACATGAAGTAGACTATTTTGTATACACGCAGACAATTCGAAACAGTGCATACGATCCGTCTAAAAGCGGGATAAAAGTGCTTAGTAAAAACGGAACCTTATTGGATATTACTGCCGCTTCGGACTTGTCCAATTTAGATGCGCTTTCCAAAACCGTTATGAAATACGCAATTGTTTATCCAAAGGAAATTTATAATTAAACAGTATTATATCAGTAATGAAATTTTCAGCTCAACAGATTGCGACTCTGCTGCAAGGCACGATAGAAGGAAATCCGGAAGTGTTGGTCTCTCGCTTGAGCAAGATTGAGGAAGGCGACAGTGAAAGTTTATCTTTTCTTTCCAATCCGAAATATGAGCAATATCTGTACGACAGCCAAGCTGCAATTGTGATTATCAATGAATCCCAGACTTTGGATTCCAATCGCCACGTAAAGCCTACGTTGATTCGTGTTGCAGATGCGTACCAAGCTTTCGCTGAGTTATTAAAAATTTATGATCAGATTCGATCTGATCGTTCTGGTCGGGAGGAATACAGCTTTGTCCATGAAACAGCTAAACTAGGTGAAAATCACTATATTGGGGCGTTCGCTTATGTTGGTCAAAACGTAGTTTTGGGTGAAAATGTTAAAATATATCCGCATACGTATATTGGTGACAATGTGCGTATTGACGACAATTCAACGATTTACCCTGGCGTTAAAATCTATCACGATTGCGTATTAGGTAAACATGTAACCATTCACGCGGGTGCAGTAATTGGCAGCGATGGATTTGGATTTGCGCCTCAAAAAGATGGTACATATACGAAGATTCCGCAAATAGGAAATGTGGTAATTGAGGATTGGGTTGAAATTGGAAGCAACACGACAGTCGATCGTGCTACGCTTGGGCAAACGGTTATTCGCCAAGGCGTAAAGCTGGATAATTTGGTACAAATTGCACACAATGCGGAGATCGGACAAAATACGGTTGTGGCTGCTCAAACAGGAATTTCGGGTAGCACTAAGTTGGGTTCTCAGGTAATTTTGGGAGGACAAGTTGGTGTTGTCGGACATATTACCGTTGCTGATGGTGCTCAAGTGCAAGCGCAATCCGGCGTAAACCGTTCAATTACAGAAAAAAATACGAAATGGGGCGGAAGTCCGGCATTTCCTTATCAAGGGGAGTTGAGGTCGCAAGTACTTTATACAAAGTTGCCTCAGCTTGAAAAGCGAATTGCGGAACTTGAAAAGCTCATCAATCAAAATAAATAACAGCTATATCAAAACTTACTTGACGTCAATAGAATGCTAGATATGAATGTAAAACAGCGAACTATCCAATCCGAAGTCCAAATTTCGGGAGTTGGACTGCACACTGGCCATCCGGTTAATATTTCAATTAAGCCAGCGCCGGAAAATCACTGGTATAAATTCCAACGTGTCGATTTGGAAGGTAAACCTTTGGTAAATGTCGATGCCGACAACGTGACCGATACTTCTCGTGGAACCACTATTTCTCAAAACGGTGCTTCCGTAAGTACTATCGAACATTTGATGGCTGCGTTGGTAGGTTTGCAGTTAGATAATATTCTTATCGAAATTGATGGCCCTGAAGTGCCAATTTTAGACGGTAGTTCGGCTATTTTCGTCGAGAAACTTCACGAAGCGGGATTTGTAGATCAAGATGCAGATCGCGAATACTTCGAGGTAGCAAGCAATATTCATTACAACGAGCCGGAGCGTCAAGTGGAAATCGTAGCGATGCCTTTAGACGGCTATCGCTTGACTTGCATGATTGACTTTAACTCGCCCGTTTTAGGTAGCCAACATGCCTCGATTAGCAATATTACTGAGTTCCATAAGGAGATCGCTTCTTCCCGTACCTTCTGCTTCCTGCACGAATTGGAAATGTTGGTGCAACAAAACTTGGTAAAAGGTGGCGATTTGTCAAATGCGATCGTTATAGTAGATAAGGAAATTGGAAAAGAGGAATTGAGCAAGCTAGAACACGTATTTAATAAGAAGGTGGAAGTAGCAAGCGAAGGAATTTTGGACAATGTACAATTACGTCATTTGAATGAGCCTGCTCGACACAAATTGTTGGATATGATTGGAGATTTGGCATTAGTCGGGCGTCCGATCAAAGGACATATTATGGCAGCACGCCCTGGGCACGCGGCGAATGTGGCTTTTGCGAAACGCATCAAAGCACAGATCAAGAAAGAACGTTCGCGTAAGCATATTAAGACGTACGATCCGAACATGACACCAGTTTACGACACGGTGCAGATTATGAAAGTTTTGCCGCACCGTCAGCCGTTTTTGATGGTCGATAAAATTTTAGAATTATCTGAACGTCACGTTGTGGGTTTGAAAAATGTTACCATGAATGAAGATTTATTTATGGGGCATTTTCCGGGATCACCAGTTTTTCCGGGTGTATTGCAGATTGAAGCAATGGCACAAACTGGAGGAATTTTGGTATTGAATACCGTGCCAGATCCAGAAAACTGGTTGACATTGTTCTTGAAAATCGAAAATGCGAAATTTAAAAACCAAGTTCGTCCTGGTGATACTGTTATCTTTACCTGCGAATTATTGGAGCCAATCAGACGTGGTATTGCTCGGATGAAAGGTGTGGGCATGGTAGGTGAGAAGATTGTGAGCGAAGCGGAGCTAATGGCTCAAATCGTTCGGGTAAAAGATTAATTTAAACATGATGATACAACCATTATCATACATCCACCCGGAGGCGCAAATTGCGCAAAATGTGGTGATTGAGCCCTTTACTACGATCCATAAAGACGTAGTAATTGGCGAGGGAACATGGATAGGTTCCAATGTAACCATTATGGACGGTGCCCGTATTGGTAAGAACTGCCGAATTTTTCCGGGTGCGATCATATCCGGAGAGCCGCAGGATTTAAAATTCGAAGGAGAAATTACAACCGCTGAAATCGGTGATAATACAACTATTCGCGAATGTGTAACCATTAACCGTGGAACAAAGGATCGCTACCGGACGGTTGTCGGTAAAAACTGTTTAATTCAAGCATACAGTCACATTGCGCACGATTGTTTTGTAGGAGATAATTGTATTTTCTCTAACTCGAGCACGTTAGCTGGCCACATTACCGTAGGTGATTATGTGGTTTTGGCAGGGATGGTCGCGGTGCATCAATTTTGTAAAATTGGATCACATGCTTTCGTAACTGGCGGTACGTTGGTACGTAAAGATGTGCCTCCTTATATCAAGGCAGCGCGCGAGCCAATTACATATGCTGGAATTAACTCGGTAGGTTTACGCCGTCGCGGATATACCAACGAGCAGATCAATGAGATTCAGAATATTTACCGTGTTCTTTTTGTGAAACACAGTAACTTGAGTAAAGCGTTGGATATCGTAGAAACCGAATTTGAAGCAACGGAGCTTCGCGATGAGATTTTGGGCTTTGTACGCAGTTCGAATCGCGGTGTTGTTAAGGGTTTCGGACAAGGTAAAGCGAGCTTATAAGTTAGCACATTAAAATATACGGGCTTGATCATCACACTGCAAGACGTTGGGAGAAGGTATAACCGAGAGTGGATATTTAGACGCTTAAGTTATACCTTTTCTGCTGGAAAGAAGTATGCGATTCTCGGACCGAATGGCGCGGGAAAATCAACCTTAATCAAAGTTCTGACGGGCAGCCTTTCGGTTAGCGAAGGTAATTTGACTTACGAAACGTTCGCGCAAAAGCAAGTTGCTGTGGATGCGGTGTATAATCATATCACTATTGCAGCGCCTTACATGGAGCTGATCGAAGAATTTACGCTGTCCGAACTGATAGATTTCCATTTTCAGCATAAGAAATATCTAGACGGATTCAACAAAGAGTCTTTGTTGTCGTTAAGCTATCTGGAAGATGCGCGTGATAAGGAAGTGAAGCACTTTTCATCCGGCATGAAGCAACGGCTCAAATTGGTGTTGGCCTGTTGCGCGCAAAGCGATATCGTGTTTTTGGATGAACCTACCTCCAATTTGGATGCGAAAGGGGAATCCTGGTATCAGGAGCTTATCGATCAAACGATTGATGCTTCTCGGATTTTAGTCGTCGGATCAAATCAGCCGAAAGAATACGCTTTTTGCGATGAACAAGTGGATATCCAACAATACAAGCATTTTAAATAACAACGGATTTTTCTATTTTTGAGTCCGAAATAAAAGAATAATTATGGCGAAAGCATCAGACGTAAAATCAGGAAATATATTAAGATTCAACGGTGAATTGGTAAGTGTAGACGAATACATCCACCGTACACCAGGAAATTTACGTGCATTCTACCAAGCGAAAATGCGTAACGTAAAAACTGGTAAGTTGGTAGAATACCGTTTTAGAACGGATGAAGAGGTGGAAATTGCTCGCGTGGAAACCAACGATTATCAATATTTGTACGAAGATGGCGAGTTCTTCGTGATCATGGATAATGATAGCTATGAGCAATTCAACGTGCCTAAAGCCTTGTTCGGTAGCAGTGCGCGTTTCTTAAAAGAAGGAATGAATGTGATAGTTGCTTTCGAAAGTGAAGAACCTATCATGGCGCAAGCACCTACGAGTGTGGAATTGGAAATTACCTACACAGAACCTGCAGTAAAAGGCGATACATCGACAAACGCATTGAAAAGTGCTACTGTAGAAACGGGTGTAGAAATCCGCGTTCCTTTATTCGTGAATCAAGGCGATCGCGTGAAAGTGGATACACGTTCTGGAGATTATATCGAGCGTGTTAAATAAAATATAATCTGGCAGCTTGCTTGCTGAAAAGAAATATAAAAGCGATCTGATGAAAATCCAGATCGCTTTTTGCTTGTTGTAGGATTAAGAATGATAGGATGAACACCGACTATGTTATCAACGAAAGAATCACTTAGGGCAGCATTTAAACGGAAGCGATTGGCGATTCCGGCGGAAGAAAAGTTGGCTTTGGATCAACAGATTTTAGGATTCTTGAAGGAGCTTGTCGAGGAATTATCAGAATGCGATTATCTCCATGTTTTCCTGCCAATTTCGAAGTGGAACGAATTCAATAGTTTTCCTTTTGTGGATTGGATCCGTGCAAATTATACGAGCAAAAAGATAGTGGTTTCTACGAGCGATATCTCCGACGGAACCTTGCAACATCACGTTTGGAACGACGAAGCAATCGCGGAAAACCATTGGGGAATTCCCGAATTGGTTTTGCGTGCGAATACAGAATCCGTGAATCCAAAAAATGTGGATTTGGTATTTATTCCATTGCTCGTTTGTGATAGCGCGGGCAATAGAATTGGTTACGGAAAAGGGTTTTATGATCGCTTTCTAAAGGAATGCCGATCTGACGTGCAAAAAATTGGCGTTTCGCATTTTCCGCCTTTGACGGATGTGATTCCTGCAGATGACTGGGATATTCCGTTGGATGCTTTAGTAATGCCAAACGGCATCTTTCGATTCGGAAACTGAGCGAAATATAACAACTAAAAAACGGTTTGTGAAGTAATAATCACAAACCATTTTTTAGTATAAACGCTTAAAAAATTACAAGCTCGCTCTAAATTTCTCCACGCTGGCTTTCACATCTTCCATGTTGTTCTCCCAGTTGTGTTCATATTCTGCGGAGATCATACCTTTGTAGTTCTGACGTTTCAATTCAGTAATAACATCAGCCATTCCGATAACACCCGTTCCCCAATGTACATCATGTGCTTTTTTATCATTCGCTACATTCAAATCTTTGAAATGCACATGGTAGATTTTGCCATCCAGTTTCTTCATTGATTCAATCACATTCAGTTTTGAACGCGTCCAGTGACCCACATCAGCTGCAGCACCCATTTTGTCGCTTCTTCCTTCGATCGCTTTCAAGACTACGTTTGGATCCCAATATGTAGAAGGATCTGGATGATTGTGAATGGCAACTTTGATATCAAATTCGTCGCAAAGTTTTGATAGAATATCCAAATGTGCTTCTTTAGGTTCGCAAACGACCACCTGAATGCCCATTTCCTTCGCAAAATCAAAAACTTCACGCCATTCCGCCTCGTCTTTTGCATCTACTACGCCATATGCATTCACGGTAATTCCATGTTTATCCAACAAATCTTTTGCTGTTTTTCTGCCTTCAGCACTTAGCTGATGGCCAGTTTTCTCGGAACTGCCTTTCGTCAAATCTTGTCCTGGATACATTTCCACGTGCCTCAAGCCTGCTTCTTTGATCTTTTCTAAGGCTTCTTCGAAGGAGAATAAGCGAAATGTATAAGCTTGCGCGCCCAATTTCCAACCTAATTTTTCTTCCGGAAAATCCGTTGTTGCTGTCGTGGTAGAATCACTTTTTTCTTCTGCCTTGTTAGCGGAAGAAGATGAATTGTCGCAAGATGCGGTCGTGAATGCAAGCATACCGACCAACGCTGCTTGCAGCATTGTAGTGTGTAGTTTCATAGTGATATGTTTATTGTGATTAGTTTTCTATGATTTGCAATCCGTTTTGAATCCGTTTGATTACCTCCTCTTTTCCTAACGTTTCAGCAATAACAAAAACATCAGGTCCGAATTTCCCACCTACCAACATGATTCTCAATGGCAACATCAACTCGCCCATTTTTAGCCCAGAATCTGCAATTTTTCCTTTAAACAAAGGTTCTAGAGCAGCAGCCGACCAATCCGATTGCGCACCGAATGTCTCTGCCATGCTTTGAAAGAAAGCTGATTTATCTTCGTTCCATTTTGGTTTTACTGCCGCACTGTCCAACGTTGTCGGCGTTTGGAAGAAAAATCCGGCGTGTTCCCAAAAATCAGAAACAAATGTCATACGATCTTTTACCAAAGAAAGTATATGTGCAACATGATCATCTTCCGCTTGAACGCCTTTTTCTCGGAGTTCGGTTTGCAATGATGGAATCAATGCTTCATTTGGTGTGTGCTGAATCCATTCTTTATTGAACCATTTTGCTTTCTCGAAGTCGAACTTCGCTCCCGCTTTGCTGATACGATCAATGGAGAATTTAGCAATCAATTCTTCTATCGAGAATAGTTCTTGATCGGTGCCATCGTTCCAGCCTAGCATCGCCAATATATTGACGAATGCTTCCGGCAAAAAGCCGTTTTCACGGAAACCAACGGTTGTATCACCCGATTTTGGATCTGTCCAATTCATCGCGTAAACTGGAAATCCTAAGCGATCGCCATCGCGCTTGCTCAACTTTCCGTTTCCATCAGGTTTCAAAATCAATGGTAAATGCGCCCATTGTGGCATTTCCTCTTTCCAACCCAAATAATCCCAAAGCAAGATATGCACCGGTGCCGATGGCAACCATTCTTCTCCACGAAATACGTGCGAAATGTGCATCGCATGATCGTCCACCACGACTGCCAAATGATACGTCGGCATACCATCCGCTTTCAATAATACTTTATCGTCGATCAATCCCGTTTCAAATGCCACGCGGCCACGAATCATATCTTCAAAAGATACGGTGCTATCCGCCGGCATTTTAATGCGAACCGTATGTGGATGTCCGGATGCTAATAATTCCGCCACTTCCTCTTCGCTCAAGCTTAAGGAGTTGCGAAGTTGTAATCTGTTTTCGTGGCTATAACGAAAGTTTGGTTCTTCTTTACGTTTCTCGTCCAATTCTTCCGCCGTGTCGAATGCATAATATGCATTTCCGGCAGCAACAAGTTGTTCCGCATATTGGCGGTAGGATGGTTTACGCTCGCTTTGGCGGTACGGTCCTACAGCGCCCGGTTTTTCCGGACTTTCATCAGGCTGCAAACCACACCATGCTAAACAATCGTTGATATACTGTTCCGCACCTTCCACGAAACGTGTTTGGTCGGTATCTTCTATACGTAGGATAAATTCGCCGCCGTGATGTTTGGCGAATAGATAATTAAATAAGGCAGTGCGAACGCCTCCAAGATGTAGTCCGCCAGTAGGACTAGGTGCAAAACGCACCCGAACTTTATTTTCCAAACTCATAACAACAAAACTACATATTATTTCCCGATCAGCGGGAGCGAAAAGGCTTTGCAGTAAGCAGAAAATGCCTATTTTGTAGCGCGATAAAGATACTATGCAACGAAATCCCTACCGCCATCATCGGCAACATTGGAAGCTTTTTTTGTTCTTGTTTGCAGCATTAATTGCGGCAGCATCGCTTTTGTACACGAATTACCTGACGAAAAGCTTATCGAAATCCGAGCGGACGAAAGCGGAAGTTTGGGCGATGAGTACGCGTAGTATTGTTTCCATGCCCGATGTGAATGATGAATTTATTAGCTTCATTTACGCGGTGCGCGACAGCCTTTCCTTGCCGGCGATCATTACGGATGAGGAAGGAGAAATTATCTTTTGGCGAGATTTGGACAGCACGCGGACCAACATTGCTTCTGATCCGGCGGATACTTTAGCGCAATCGTTGATTTATGATCCCGGATATTTTGCCAGTGAATTGGCTTATATGCGTAGGCGGCATGATCCTATTGTGATCGAGTTGGAAACAGGGCAGCGTTGGCTGGTGTATTACAAGGATTCCAGCGCGCTGAGGCAACTTCGGATTTTTCCCTACATTCAGCTTTCGCTGATTGCCATTTTCATTGTTATTGCCTATACGGTCTTTAATTCTATTAAGCGTTCGGAAGAAAATCTGGTTTGGGTAGGTATGGCCAAAGAGGCGGCTCATCAATTGGGAACGCCAATTTCTTCGCTCATGGGCTGGTTGGAGTTGGCACGCGCCACGTATGAATCGGAAGATACCATGCTGTTTGATGAGATGGAGCGTGACGTGTACCGGTTGGAGGTAGTCGCGGATCGCTTCTCCAAAATCGGTTCGGATCCGCATTTATCCAATCATAATATCTATGATGTCATCAAAGATTATGTCGATTATTTTCGGGTACGGACGAGTGGAAGAATTTCTTTTGAATTGGAAGGCGATCAACACGTGGAAGCGATGCTTAATGTGCAACTTTTTGATTGGATT
Source organism: Sphingobacterium corticis (assembly GCF_042684745.1). NCBI lineage: Bacteria > Pseudomonadati > Bacteroidota > Sphingobacteriia > Sphingobacteriales > Sphingobacteriaceae > Sphingobacterium > Sphingobacterium corticis. The sequence goes on from NZ_JBHUMA010000004.1 coordinate 989,873, forward strand.
ATAGAAAACTTATTGAAAAATGCGGTAAACGCCATAGAATCGGAAGGCAAGGTGCATATTCATCTGTTTGAGAACATTGCCAAAGAAGAAATTTTTATCGACCTTAGTGATACCGGACGCGGTATACCGCGATCCAACTGGGAAACTATTTTCCTACCAGGTTTTACCACGCGCAAACGCGGCTGGGGACTTGGGCTTAGTCTCACTAAAAGAATGGTACGGCTGCATCGTGGCCAGATCTTTGTAAAGGAATCGGAAGTAGGTAAAGGAACTACAATCAGAATAATTTTAAAAAGCAACTTGCAGTATGAACCAACTCAAATCGGATGATTATCCGGCGATTTACAGGGATTATGTAGATAGCGTAACTGGCCCTGTGATGGATGAGCTAATCGAACAATTGACATCATTTCCAGCGTTTATTCGAGCCATCCCTGAAGATATGGGCACTTATGCGTACGCTGAGGGCAAATGGACAATAAAAGAAATTTTGTGCCATATTTTGGATGCAGAGAGAATTATGGCTTATCGTGCCCTGCGTTTTGCCCGAAACGATATGACGGCATTGGCCTCTTTTGAGCAAGATGAGTTTGTTGCGAATGCGCGCCATAATGAACGCAGCTTTGACAATATTATTGAGGAATTTCTTGTACTAAGAAGATCTAATATCTATTTATTTGAAACCTTTAACGATACGGAGCTAAATCGACGAGGAATGGCTTCGGATCGACTAATTACTGTGCATGCATTGGTGTATTTCGTCGCAGGACATCTTAACCATCATCGTACTATTTTGCGTAGTCGGTATTTAAAGGATGAAGACGATCAACAAAAACTTCATGTGGTATAAGTCATATAGCTTAGAAGAAATCAATAAATTGTTCGCAAAGAACATGACTGGATTTCTAGGAATCGAAGCGATTGAGATCACAGAAGGTTCTATTGTTGCGCGCATGCCCGTAACCGATAAAGTGAAACAACCTTACGGTTTGTTGCATGGTGGCGCCTCCGTGGTGTTGGCAGAATCAGTCGGAAGCGTAGCTACAAATCTAATTGTCGATCCTGAAAAATATATCGGTGTCGGTTTGGAAGTGAATGCTAATCATTTACGTCCTGTATTGTCGGGCGAGGTGACCGCAATCTGTATGCCATTGCATATTGGTGGCAAAACACACGTTTGGGATATAAAAATAAAAGATGGAAAAGGTAGGCTGACTTGTGTGTCGCGCCTGACCGTTGCCATCATTCGTAAGTAATTCTTTATTTCGCGTAGTTGCTCACACGCCCTGTTCTTCCATCTGAATCAATCGTGTACACTTCGACGCGTTCTCCTGCCTTTAAGTTCAATCCTTCCTTCGGGAAGCCTTTCGCGCTTCCATTTAACTTGTACTGAATGGGGAATCCCGGATATTCCGCATTAGCATGCAATTTGCCATTTTCTTCTTTCAAACCAACCGCCGGAAGGCGATAATGAAAGCCGCCTGCAAAATGCTTCAATTTCGGCAATTCGTGATTACCGACTTTGTTTATAAAAGCGGTGTATGTTTTATCGAAAGCTTTCTTGTCGAATTTTTCTTCGCTTTCCCATTCTCTTTGCGGTGCCCAAGCACGTTCTGCCAAGGCAAAAAATCTAGGGAAGATCATGTAGTCCATCGCTTCCTCGTCCAACACCGTTTCTTGCCAAAGCGCACCTTTTAAACCAACTAAATGTTTGACTCCCTCTGCCGATAATCTTGTTTTATCCTTGAAATAAGATTCTCCCAAAGGTTTTCCACGATCGGTATACAAAATATTGGCAAAATACGTTTCCGGTAGTAATGAATATGCGTGGTATAAATCCGTTTTAGATGCCCATGTTAAGCCGGGCTCTTCGAAATGATTATCCCAAACCATGTCGAAATAGAAGTTGCTGGCACTGATGAATACGGTATTATGTCCGGCATTGGCTAATTTGTAGGCTAGATCTTCCTGTCCGCCACCGATGGTATTATTCCATACATCCAACATAAAGCCTTTATCGGCAAACTTCTCGTTTACCTCCATGCCCTTTCCGCGATTTACCATCCCAACTTCTTCCCATCCGGCCATTGTTAACTGCTTTTCCGCTAAAATCTCGTGTACGCGAGCGATGTAGTACGGCCAAACTTCATGCACGGAAGTCATGCCCTTTTCTTTCATTAATGCTTGAACGAGCGGCGAACCTTCCCAAGAACCATTCGGTAATTCGTCCCCGCCGATGGAAATCACTTTCAGTTCCAATCCAGCTTCCTGATACATCGCTTTAATTTCATCCAATACGTGTGCGATGAAGTGATAAGTGCCGGGCATTGCAGGATTCATTACGTTATCCTGCCAATACTGCGCGGAATAATATTTAGAGCTGTCTGCGAAATCGTTCATTAAGAAACGTTCTGCTTCTTTCTTATTTCCTTCTTTAATCAATCGATGATAGCGCGTTTCCATAGCTTTAACGGCAGCGCGAGCATGGCCGGGAGTTTCGACCTCCGGAACTACAGTTACAAAACGATCCGCAGCGTAACGCAATAATTCCTGAAATTCGGTTTTAGTTAAGTATTGCTTTCCTGTTAAACCAGCTCCCGATCCGTACGAAGGTTGAATGCTGTTTCCGTCTGTATATTGTGGCGTCCTGTTCGCTCCTATCGCAGTTAGCTCAGGCAAAGAAGGAATTTCCAATCGCCAACCTTCGTCATCAATAAAATGTAAATGCAGTTTGTTGAGTTTGTATCGTGCCATTACGTCCACGTAGCGCTTTAGCGTCGATAAATCCTTAAAGTTTCTTGATATATCCAACATCAATCCGCGATAACCGTAGCGAGGAGCATCGTTTACCTCTACAAAAGGAATGGCTATGCTTGCTGTTTGCATGGCGTTCAAATTGCCCGGAATGAGCGATATTAACGATTGCAAACCGTAAAATGCGCCTTGAGCATGACTTGCTTCGATGCGGATGCCTTTTTCATTTACGGATAATTTGTACGCATCATCTGCTAAACCGCTGACTTTTTGAATAGAAAGTTGCGCTTGCTTCTTGTCTTTAACGGGCTTCGCTTTCCAAGATGAAAATTCTTTGTTTAGGCTGGCAAATGAATTGGATAAATCCTTCGTCAACGACGGATCGATGAAATAATTAAAACCGTTTTTAACCACAAATTGTCCGTTATTTCTAGTGATGGATTGTGGCGTTGGCAGTATGAATTGCGTGTCACTTGATCCGTTGAAAAGTGCATTCTTATCGAACAACTTACCCAACATTTCCTTGTTTTTTGCGTCAGATACCTGCGGAACCGTAATCGAAGGATTTTTCAATGCAATTACTTTGTTAGCATCCTGCTTCGATTGCAGGTAGAATCCATTGGGCGCAAACGAGGTGTGCGTAATCGGATGATCGGTCACGTATGTGATTACCAAAGAATCTTTTCCGGCTAATTGAACAGGTTCTTGGAAGCTCACACGATATAGATTACCGTTTTGATCGGTAATTTTGTACTTGCCGTGTACCTGATCTTTTAGATGATAATTGGAATTAAACCATAAATCATATTCCCCAAAGTCGATGGCTTTTCCCCCGTTGTTTTTTACGGTTAGATCAAACTGTTTTCCTGTCGTATCTTGATTGGAAAAGCGCCAATGCAAATGAACGGCTTCCTGAGCTTGTCCGACACCGACCGCTAAAATATATGCGCAAAACGCTAGGCTTATCTTTTTCATTGATGTTATGTTGGTTCTCTAAAAATAGGGTTTTCAAGATGGAGGTGCAATTTTTTAAAAAATATTTTGATGTTTTTAGATATAATTCTATATTTGCACACCGAAACAGAAAAACGGCCCGTTCGTCTAGGGGTTAGGACGCCAGATTTTCATTCTGGAAACAGGGGTTCGATTCCCCTACGGGCTACCAAGAATCGATAAAAGCTTGCAATTTCTTGCAAGCTTTTTTGTTTTAAGCTAATCTTGATGAAAAATATAGATCGTTTAGAAGATGTTTCTATGTTAACTTATTCAAAACCATCTGTTTTCTTCCACAAATACCAAATGGAAGTTTCAGGGAATAGAACTATAGTTGATGTGAATAGATGGTGTTAAAGGTAAAGGGACGGATATTTGTTTACAATTATCGATTTTGAGTCTACACATATCATTCTAAACCAAATTATATGATGAAAATAATGGAATCGCCTATCTCGTTTGAGGGCGAAAATTTCAATACTATCTGCGATCTATTGGCAGAGCGTGATAATAATTTTCGAAATGTCATAACCCGTTATGGATACCCTCCTATATGGAAAAGAGACAATACATTCGAAGCAATCGTTCATATTATATTAGAACAACAAGTTTCGTTAGCTTCCGCTCTTGCACACCTTAATAAATTAAAAGAGCGGGTTGGAGAAATCACACCTTCATCAATATTAGCACTAACCGACGACGAGATGCGTAACAACTTTATCAGTCGACAAAAAGCGAAATATATCCGTGGTGTAGCGCGCGCAATTTTAAATAGGGAGTTAGATTTAAATACTTTGAGTAAGCTGTCGGATGATGAAGTAAGAGGGCAATTGATTAAGTTGAAAGGTATAGGCAACTGGACAATCGATATCTATCTAATGTTAGTATTGCAACGCAGCGATATCTTTCCAATTGGGGATTTAGCTATAGTCACAGCTATCAAAAAATTAAAAAATCTAGGTCAAAATATGTCTAATGAAAATCTTTTGAGAATAGCAGATTCATGGAAACCTTATCGGACAGTTGCGACCATGATCCTTTGGCATTTTTATCTTTCAACTTCAAAGAGTTAACCTGCCGCCAAGAAGTAGGTAAAAGGAAATTACGTCGCTCGAATGCTTATAGGCGATAAGTTTTCGCCATCACAAAACCTGCCAAACCAATAAGGCTGCAACAGCTATCTGAATGAAGGATAAAACTTTGCCGAAACCGGAAAAACTTCTTGCAAATACAATGATAGAGAATACTGATAAAGCGATCAGCAAGATTTCAAATGCTGGGCTCGAAAACGGAATGTATTGCTCGAAAAAGCTGGTGCGTCCTTCGTGGAGATTGTATTTTGTAAAAGCGTAAATCCACAAAAATAGATACGATAAGAGCGATCGAGATATATGCAAAAGCAAATTGGAGCGATTTATTCATCGTGCTATCATCTTAGGTTTTTAGATGTTGAGGTTTAAGTCAACGTTTACAGATGAATTTAAGAAAAATTACATCACTTTTTAGTGTTCTGTTTTGCAAAAAAGTGATTTTTACCTATATATGATATATTTATAGCGTTCCAAACATACATGATCAAAATCCTTCAATCGGAATGCTAAGCAACACCACGGCGCCGCCTTCGGCGGAAGTAATTGATCTCAGTTTCGCTTTCTTGCCAAGAAAGTGAAGACGTTCTCGACTTATCGTGCCGGACAAGGAACGGTGATCCGGCTTTGTACTTTCATTAATTGGTTTTCCGCTGTCGCGGATTTCAACATTTAACATATCGGCTTTTAGGTCGAAAGTAATGGAAATTTTCCCGCTTTCAGATTCCATATCAATGCCATGAAGAATGGCGTTTTCCACAAAAGGCTGAATCAGCATGGGTGGCACCCTGATAGCCGATAAATCCTGCTCATCCGGTGAAATAATTTCGTAAGCGAAAGCTTGTTCAAAACGCATCTGTTGCAAACTCAAGTAATTCTCCAACGTTTCTATTTCTTCATCCAGCGGAACCAAACGTTCCCTACTGAGCTCTAGGCTGCTACGCAGCAGTCGGCTGAAGCGATTTAGGTATTTGATGGCACGTTCTTTCTGATCAAAGCGCACAAAACTTTGCAATGCCGATAAGGTGTTGAAGATAAAATGCGGTTCCATTTGCGTTCGTAACAACTGTTGCTGGAGCACAACTTTTTCTTTTTCCTGTCTAATCCGACGTTGCTTTTGGCTATAGAACAAGAAGAATATCACGAAAGCAAGCAGCCCCAAGGTCAAAAAAGACACAATAAGCCACAATCGGTTTTTTTGCAATTGCAGTACGTTAATCTTAATGTTTTCGTTGAGGGTTTGAATAGAGCGATCCTTCGCCTGAAGCTGGTATAGCGCATTCATTTCCGCCACAGCCTGCGTATTTTGTTTCTGATAAATACTTTCTTCCAGCTGCATCGCATTATTCAACAGCTCGATTGCTTCATCTTTTTGCCCTTTCTTACTGTAAAGTGTTGCCAGCGCTTTTTGGTAATAGATGTCATTTTCGCTCAACAATTTGTTTTGTTGCTCTTTCTTGAGTGCCGAAGCTTTTCGTAGATATCTTTCTGCTGGAGCAATTTGGTTCAGCAACATGTAGGTGGTGGCGATATTACAATAATCCACGTAAAGGTTGTTCATCGCCGTCGAATTATTCATACCAACGAGCAATCCGGCTTCATCCATTCGCGTTTTCAAGAGCTGATAATGCAGTAGCGAGTCGTTTTGATTCGTTTTCTCGAAATAAAACATCTTGGATTCGTACAAATAGGCGGGGTTGTACTTGTCGGGATGCTTTTGATGAAGCGACTCCAACTTCGTTAAATAGGGCGCAATGCTATCTGCTGGTTGTTTCAGCGCACGTAATGTTTGGATCATTTGCACCAAAACACGTTGATGACTGATATGGCCTTCGGGCAATGAATCGCAAATGGGAATTGCGCGACGGATCATGCGCTCCGCGAGCGATAGCTGGAAAGTTCGATTATTGCTTTGTGCGGCCGATAACAGCATCACGGATTTCGCCTCCGGCGACAATTCTACCAAACTATCCGACAGCACAATGGCCGCCGCGCGGTTATAATAGTAACTGGCTTCATGTGCTTTCGCTTGCAAACTCAAAATATTGCCCATTCCATTGTAAACGAGTGCTTTTTCGTCTAAATTTCCTTCTGTAGGCTCGATGAAATCCAATGCTTTCTTCACATGAAAAACAGCAGAATCTTCTCCGCGCATGCCATACAAACGTGCTAATTGATAGTTGACTTTTGTATAAAGCACACTGTCGGATGGCAGGATTGGATTGACGTATAACTGTTGCCAAACTTGTTTCAAGGAATCATGATTTTGTGGATTGATGCCCTCCTTTTCGAGGTTGGCGATTCGTTCGCTCAGTTGCGCTGTTATTTGTAGCGCTGCTCGATGACTATCCTGACAGGAAGCAAAAATGGAAATAAGAAGAGCGAGAGCGTAAAAGATGTTGCGCATTATTTGGCGGGCAAAATTTGTTCGAGAATAAAGTTTTTTCTCCGAAGAGAAATGGGAATTTCTACCTCATTTTTCAATAGCAGGAACTCGGAACGAACTACGCCGGAAATGTGCTGTCGATTGACTAAATAGGATTGATGCGTGCGCAAAAAGTAAGGCTGTGGAAGCAGTTCTTCGAAATATTTCAACGGTTTGGAAGTCAGTTCAACTTTCCTATTTTTCAAATGAAAATGTGTGTAAGGACCGTCGCCCTTGCAATACAGAATATCGCTGACCGGAATTATTCGAATATTATTCACGGCATTCAGGGCGATGCTTTCGGGTAGATTATTATTTCCTGCGGATTGCTGCGCCAGCGTAAGTTGTTGCATCCATTGCGGATTGTTTTCTTTCCGACGGCGATAACGGTCGATCGCTTCTTTCAACTCCGTTTGATCGATTGGTTTCAGCAAATAATCCAGCGCGCCATATTTGATCGCTTTGATCGCAAAATGGTTATAAGCGGTAACGAAAATGATGTTTTGTGGAATGACTGCCAGCTTGTTCAATACGTCGAAAGCTGTGCCGTCGCGTAGCTGAATATCCATCAAAATGATATCCGGCGCCTTTTTTTCTATCAATGTTGCTGCATCACTCACATTGTCGCTCCAGCCGAGCAATTCCACATCGCCTTCCTGTCGTACGAGGTAAGTAATTTCTTTGCGAACGGCAGGCTCGTCTTCAATAATGGCTACTTTGATCATGGATTAGCGATGTTTTGATGATGGCCAAGTTTGCCCAAAACCTGCATTTTGAATCAGCTTGCTTTTCATTGGTTTTGGATTGATGAAATTTTCGTCGGTAATGCTTATTCCAATTTAACATCATTTTCCGAAAAATCCTGCGTCGGAAATAGATATTAATGGTGGTTAGCATGGAAACCACCAGTGCATAAAATACAACTTTCCATCCTTCACGAAAAGACAAATATGTCCGTCGGAAAAGTTTTGGTCATCTTCGCGCAGAATAATCAACTGCAGTATTCCTTCACCGTGTACATCTATGTCATCAATGGCTTTTGTTGCATTGGGAAAAAGCTTCGCTAAATCAGCTGTTGTGGTTGAAGCATCCAGTTTAATGGTGTCGTACAAAATGAAATGACCATTGGAAAATCGGAATTCATCGACCGCTAAACGGTCTTTGCTACGTTCGAAACGCGATCCATCCTTGTACCAATATTCATCGTCCGCATCTTTGCTGCCGTCTTCGTATTCGAAAATATAGTTGCATGGTTGTATGTCCATCAGCAAGGCAGTGCTGTCCGTTTTGCCAAACGTTTTCTCGAATTCTTGAACAGTAAAAAAGCGCGATAACTTGCCATCGAAACGTATTTTGTTAGCATCCATCACCTCAAACTGAGCAAACTCTTGTGCGTTTGAAATCGATATTTGGACAAAAACTAAGAATAGAAGATATAGAAATCTCATGATCAGATATTTAAATAATTGGTAAAACCGTGTTATGAACGCATAAGCAAGATAAGGAAAATAGTAATCCCGACAGCCAAAATTACCAAATTGATAGTAGCAAATCGGTATCGGCTTTTGTAGAGGAAATAAAGGGCTTCGAAGAATAAATATAAACCTTCAAAAAGCAAGATTGCCAGCGCCAAGAAGAGCCACAGCTTAACATCCATTCCATTGTTTCCGCCTCCTTTGTTCGCATGGATATTTTGCAAACCCAAAATTACGAGGCCGATAATCGCAATGAGTAATCGAGGAAATAGATGAGCAATCATAGTTTAGCGAAGAAATGCTGCATGTATTATTAATATGCTACAGCCTGAAATTTATTAAATCCCTCGGTTTGAATAGGCACAGCAATTGGCGTGATAATTCGTTTTTCGTTAGGATTGAAAAGATGCTTGCCGTTGATTTGCCATTGCTTATTTTTTGCTAAAAGGAAATCTAACTTTTGTTTTGCATTGAGGCCACGGAGCGTATAGTACACGATGTGCTCTCCTTCTTTGCCATTATTCTCCCGAAATGTGCCATCAATTTTCACCTTATGTTGTTGCTCGTAGTTTTTAATAAATGCAGCATCTTGTGAAGAAAGCGCATGTTTTTCATCGCGCGGACAGCAGACGGATCCATATTGTTCTCTTCGAAAAACGGTTAACGCAGTTTTTGGTACTTCCGGATTTTTAAAATCGATGGTAGGATGTCCATTACCGGAAATATAATAATCATCGATTTCAACTTTTCCATCGATCCAACGAAAGCGATAATAATAGTTTGATGTAGCAGGTTCCACCGAAATTCCACTTTCGCTCGCGTCCGCGGCTACCTTGTCATAGAATTCCCAATCGGGAATGATCAATATGAACTCATCCAACTCCGGATAGAAGCTTTCGGGATTTTTAAGTAATGTTAACGGAATATGTGCCGATATGAAAAATACTGGCACAACATCTTTCGAAAAAGAAGGGCATTGGTTTACTAAGAAAAACCCATCATTTTCTGCAGTATTCGAACGCTCGATCATCATCACCTCTTTGAATTCGCTAGCCAGCCAATCCGGTCGCGGTCTGTTTTTCAGCGGTGGCTGATAGGCGTTGGAGCTGCAATTTTGGATGATAAATGCGCTCAGAAAGATGGTGCAAAAGAAAACGAGTTTTATCATGTTGATTATTTTTAAAATTGAATAAGCACTTTTAATCCACGAATGGATTTTCCAGTAAGCTGACAATAATGACGTTGAATAAATAAAAATAGGCCAACACAGCATACAAGCCAATCAGAATAAGTACAATAATCGCTGCCAAAATCCATTTATTTTTCTGCTTGATAACCAACATATGAATGCTGAAGTAAGCGATTGAAATCGGTATGCTGATGAGGAAAGCTCGATCTACCACGATGTTGCGAAGCGTGGTAATGCCCAACTTCGCATTTTGACCGAATACATGGATAAACCACCACGAAAATAAAAAGGTGATCACCATAAATACGATTATGCTTAAAAGGAAGGCTTTCTTCATGTTCCTCTTCGAATTTGGTTACCGCTTGCCGACGTTGGGTTGATTCGGATTTTTGCTATTCGCTCCGCTGAAAATCATGGCCAATCCCGTTATAGCCAGCAATAAAATCAATGCTGAAAAAGTCAGTTTCATAACTTGACTATAATCAATCGCGAACCAATCCCAGATGTAGTTCAAGCTTAAAAAGCATACACTCAAAAGCGACAGAATAAAAAGGGCAACAATGGAATATTTCATGTTGTATGATTTAATTTTAATGATGATAAGGGAATGTCCATATCATCGTTGTGGTTATAAATTTTCTAGATATTCTTTCTTCTTCTGATCGAATTCTTCTTGCGTGATGATGTTTTCGTCGAGTAATAACTTCAATTTCTGAAGCTGTTCGATTGGATCGGAAGCTTTCGTTGGCGCCGTTACGTCGTCAATGGATTGGCTGAAAAGATTGCCCATGCTCAGCCCAGCTCCGAGCGCTGCGCCGGCTCCTGCTACGCCGCTTTCGTTTCGCGCTGCATCGCGAAGCGCGCGTAGTTTTTCTAACTGCGCATAGCTCAATCCGCCTTCGGCAGCAGCCATCGCATCCACCGTTACGTCGGCAACGCGACCAATGCGCTCTTCGGTTTCCGCATCAAAGCTGTTGCCTTCCAATCGGAAATCCGTAATGCGCACGCCTAATTTCTCAAACTCCGAAATAAGCTGTCCGCGCATCTCGGCGGTAATCGTATTCAACTGCGTGTCGATTTCCGTATAAGGCAATTTATTCGTGGCCAAATAGGTAATCAGCAACTGCGGAATGCGCGATTGAATAATGTCCCGAAAAGCTTCCGTATTATAACTTTTTGCCGCGCCTACTATTTCGGCAAACAGCTTTTGTGGATTAGCAAGCTGATACGAAAAGTTTCCGAATGCACTCATCTTCACCGGAATTTTGTAGACAGCATCCACGTATTTTATCGGTGATGATGTTCCCCAACTTTGATTCAGCACCTCCGACTTTCGGTAGAAATATAAGCCGACTTTATGTTCGCTTTCGAAAAACTGCATTACTTTCAGCAGAGAAGTGATAAACGGCAGGTTGTCGGTTTTGATGTTGTACGTTCCTTCCTGATCGAGCACGTCGGTCACTTTTCCTTCGTAAACCAAAATACATCCCTGACCGGGCGCCACGATAAGCTTGCTCGCATTTTTGATTTCATCAGTTTTTGCCGGATATTTCCACAACAGCAAATCCGCGTGTTGTGGATTCCATTCGATAACAGTCGAAAGTTGTTTCTTGAAAAAATTTAGTACGGGCATAATTATTTGAGTCTAAAATTATCTAAATCGATTTCTTTGATGAGTGTACCATCTTTATCATTTAATAGCAGGTATTTATAAAAGCGTTCTGACTGTGATCCCGAATAGTGAAATCCTACCATCCCGTTTGCTACCGTTAAATCGTTTATGTTAGATTGGGTAGAACCCGGTTTGTAGGTCCAGATTACGCTACCCGTTTCGGTGTCTATTTTTTGTATTTGCCTAGAATTGTTTGGGTTGGCATTAGGTAACGCGCTTATGTAAAGCCTGTTTTCTTCCTGGTACATAATATCTGGATCAAAGTATGCGCGGCCGGGCGTTAGATCCTTATAAGAACTTATTCGGTGGTCGCTGTACCTGAAAAGCGATTTTTTCTTGGCAAACGGACCTTTGTCATAATCGCTGATGTCGTCCCATTCGGCATTGTAAGGAAGTCGGATCGGGTAGCCCGGTTTTTCTTTGTAAGCGTACTTTATCAGCTGAACGGGCGGTTCATCGGGATAAGAACTACTCTTTCTTGAAAAAATGTAATAATTTTTGTCTTTAGCTCCAGCAGGGAGCGTATGCAATTGTTCAGCATCCTCAAAGAACTTTTTGTCATCTGCATAAATGAGGTCAGCGATTGGGTAGTAGGAGAAATCTTTGCCGTCGTTGGTCATGATTTTAAATCCATCACCATATATGTCATTTGCAAATTTTACAGTAGCTACGCCTGATGACAGTTCAGGCTTTGAAGAAAATAAATCGCCCGAAATTTCTACCATTTGATTTTGCAGCGTATCCAATTTGTATACTTGATTCATTTTGTCTGCAATGAAGTAAACAACACCGTCTGAAAACTTTCGGAGGTACAAGGTTGGATTATCACCCCATTGTGCAGGAGCCTTTTGTGTATTTATCGTGCGTTCGGCTATGGGATCATAGAATAGGAAAAGGTATTCCGACTTCCTGTTACCTTGACCAACATAACGTCTATCAACGGTTAACAAAATTTTGGGAGATCCGTCCGATCCGTTGTATAAGATTTGTTCTCTAGCGTATTGGCTATAGTTATCTTCTTTTGGCTGAGGACGAACAGTAGAATTAGATAGAAATTCGGAAAACCCGAAGAAGATAAGGATAAGAACTGCCCCAATACCCACACCAATAGTTGTAGGGGTCAATTCTTTAGTGTTTCCCCAACTGGTACGTTTATGGTGATGGTTAATGTTGACATTAATGTCGTCATTGTCCAAAAAATACTCCGTATCGCAATGGTTGCAGATATAATGATCTTCCTTAATGGATTGCTTTTTCACACTTCCACATTGCGGGCATTTTAAAGCGGTAACTCGTTTGGCCATCCTTATAAATTGTTGTTAAAAATTTAAGAATGACTAATTATAATGCAATCTATCCAAGTAATGGCAAAGCAATTACAATCCGCAAAAGGAGGTTTTAAATTCGCTAATTTTTACAAGTTTTTGGTTTTGATCGATCTTTTTTGGTCAATAAGATTTGAAAAGAAACGAATAGCACGAGCAACATAACAATACCAATATTAAACAATTGATAAAACCCAAAAATCATATCGGTAGATTCGCCATGGCAGGTTGTGTAGCTTCCCCAAAATGTGCTAACCATTTCTCCTTCGAAAGCATTTCTGCAGGCAAAATACGGAGGCATAATCAGGGTAATTTGCACAACAATTAAGCATAACAAAGCTCCGAAAATGCAGTTTCTAGCTATTTTAACTTTGTTCATCTAGCATTACTTTACTTTTCATCCGAAGCCAACCTAAAACGCGCTCGTTTTCGATCAGCCATTTTTCACCATCCTTTTTGAGTGGATAGCGTTCTCGGGAAGAAGCGAACGGACCGGGGTTTTGCTGAATGATTTCAATGTGATCCGCACCTACAAACGACACGATAGCTACATGGCCGTAGCGATTCCAAAGCGTTGGTGTATATATCAGTAAATCGCCTTGCTGTGGGATTTCTGAGCTCGGGTTGGTAAATTGCAGGAGATCACGTTTTTCATTCCATGCGCCATCTGCCAGTTTGCTGTCGAAAAAATCTTTCGCATTGCCATAGCTATCGGGCATTTTATGATCGTAGTATTCATAATAATAGCGCTTCACGAATTCAACACATTGATACGTGATGCCAATATTGTATCCATCTGCCGCGGTATTTCTTTCTCCGGAATGACTTACACCGCCATTATAGTAAACATAAACACCGTTTAAACTATCAATTCGATCACCAACCTGAAGTTCACGGTTGAGATTGACGTTCTTCACGGTGTATATTCCAATAGCAAATAGGACGATGATGACGGCTAGATAAGTGAAAGCTTTTTTCATGATAAATTACTTTTTATGGTAATCTTTTCCGCAGCCAAAAAGATAAAAGCACAGCATAGATTAATACCGAAAATGGATAAAGGAAAATGTATAACAATAATACATAACCGTGCCGCGAATGATATCCCAATACCCAATCTACGAAATCAAAATAAAACATCGAAAGCGAGAAAGCAAGTGCAGGAAGTAGAATTATTCCCAACCAATAAATCCAATTGCGATATTTCGGCATTGACTTAAAAAAGCGCCAGTGGAGAAGAACCAATGCGATGAAAGTCAAAATTCCGATCCCGGCAGGATCTATAAACAATAGCACCTTACTAAACCAGCTCGTCTTGTGATTGATGACGATATCAATATCCTTATCCGTAGAATCTAAACGCCATTTTGCAATGCCATTTTCCATGTTCGCTTTTCCGAGATTCGATCTTGTAATTTCTGCTAATTCGTTCAAGTGCAAGTTCACTTGTATCGGTCCAAAGGATTTCCAAAACTGAGATGGATATAAGGAATACTTTAAGGTGTAATTCCTGAGGAAACCGTATGTGTCGAAGCCAAAGTGAGCGCGATATGCTACGTAGATATCATTTTCCCCGGTATTTAGCGGAGCGGTAAAATAGATCAGATCGTCTAAATCAACGGGCACATATTCATTCTCCGCGTAAGAAACGCTGTAAGTTAGTGTTTTTCCATTTTCCTTCGTTTCAGATATAAACGGAAATTGCTTGACATTTTTCGAGTGAAGCGGTTGATCGGAAACGCTTCTTCCGTTAACGCTTATTTTTGGGTAATCTTGGATTTGAAACGCTAAAAATAACAAGGGCAAATCCGCTTTATTAGGTGAATAAATCTTGTAGTGGATTTTGAAAATGGCATAAAGATTTTGATAAAGGGAATCTTTATGAATTTCAATATCGATGATTTCATGGACAACGGAATACGCCTTGTTACCATACATTGCCGCGTTCAAGTCGCCGTCAAAATAAGGCTGCGCCATATTGGCTCTAACACCAACCGGGACTGTCGCTAATAACAAAAGCAGTATGTAAATTGCCCAATTTTTCATGCTAGATGTCGGTTAAATCGCTTAAATATAAAGCTAAATGACTACTCATACTCAATAGCTAGCATTCGTATGAGTTGATTTTGGGACTCTTCATTTGGAACACGCCTGATAAAACGGAGCATTAATGGAGTTGCGTCATTATTTTCCAGATACGTTGGATAGCTTCGTTTGAAAATACGAACCATGTTGTCTAGAAGATTGGGAATCTCCTGCATAGATTCGGATTTTTCATCAGAATTGGTTTCTCCAGTTTTTAATAGCAGGTCGAAAGATTGCAATAATGCTTTCAAATCTTCATTTTCTAAGTCTTTTTTCAGATTGTCTTTATTGATCGTGTACAGCTGTAGTGACGATAGAAATTGTATCTGTTTAATGTCAACTGGAGATTCTTCCGCATTCCTTGCTAGATACTCACTGGCTAGCTGATTTGCTTTTTGATAGTTTTTTATCGAATAAAATGTCGCTAAGATCTCTTGTTTTTGCGAGGGTTTCGTAATAACGGCATGGAATAATTTTTCGCAGGCGCTAGCATTCATCCCGTACATGTCGCAAATATTTTCGATGCCCAAAAAGGCGGCGATCATATCGTCTTCTGTATTTGAGTTTCTTTTTAACAAGCTTACAATTTCGTTGATAATCTCATCCTGATCGCCTTCTTCAATCGTTTCTCCGAGGAGGCTTAGACTGCTGTATAAATAGTAATTTTCTTGATCTTTCAGATTAATCCTTACACTAAGTTCGTCTTCCGCATCGTAGTTTTCGAGAAATGTTCTGTAATGGTACATAGCTCGCTTGTATTGCTTTTTGCTGTAATAGCACTTTCCGTAGAGCGAATGAAACGCATTATTTAGCGGAGCGTTCTCCGCGTCATTCATTAGCTTAAGGCATTCGTCATAGCGGCTAATGTTTTGTGCCATGGAAGCGGCGTTCCACAATTGCGTTTTATCCAATTGATACGCTTTCATGGCATACTCATAAGCTTCCTCATCCTGATTTAGATTGGAGTATGCCGCGCAGAGATTGGTATAATATGATGCCATGGTTTCCGAATCATTTACGTCGCCATATAATACCGCTAATCGAAATTTTTCCTTGCATTTCTCAAATGAATCGAGGTAGAAGTAACACAATCCACATTGATTGAGTAGATAAGCGTTATTGTGATCCATTTTTAAAAGCTCTTCATATCGTTTTGCAGCTTCCTCAAAATTTCCATTATCTAAATACGCTGAAGCTACTTCCTCTTTTTCGTCGATAGATTCTTGAGCTTGAAGAGAAAATCCAATGAACATTGTACAAAGCATCCAAAAGTATCGCATCGGTTCAAATCTAATTTTCATGATATTTTTAATTGTAATGAAGCCATTCCTTTATGGTATGGTTATTCGCCTGCATTCATTCCAGATCTACCTAATTGGTTTGAAAAATCAGGTAATTACCGTTCTTTTCGAAAAACTCAATAATAAAAAGGCTTTCGTTAAAGTAATTCATCTCAAAATCATTGTCGCCATGCAGTTCGTAGCGTTTCTTTGCTTTCGAAAATTTGACTAAATCAATATCGTTTCCTGCGAAATCCTTTCGATCAAATCGCTCCATCAAATCCAACAATTCTTCGCTGATAAAATCGTGCTGATTTTCGTGGATGTAGAAATTGTAATCGCCATAGCGCAGCGTAATTTTATCGGCGGTTATTAAAAACCCGTTGGGGATTGATTTCTTGCTGGCGAAATGATTCTTCAAATCTGCTAAAAGATCCGTTAGTGATTTTTCGGATTTTGGATCTGGATAAATAAGGTAGTTATACATATGTATTGATGATGAGAATGCTAAAATAAGTTAAGGAACAGTAACGAGAGAAGGCTTCTTATCTGCAATTTTATAACGATATTTCCGTCCAGTTCCATCAATGAAATCGTATTTCGGGCTTTCTATTTCGGCAATTTTTTTAAACGAAGCGGCATCAATTCCTTCAGCGATGCGGTCTTCGATGTAAACATGGTTTGCATCTTTTGCGATAGCGTAATGCAATACTTCAAACGTGGCCGGATCGGCGTTCGGCAATTGTTTTTCATTGTAGAAAACGTGAGAAGCATCTTTTGCCCAAAAACTGTAATTGGAATTTTTTGTCAGCACCTCAAAACTTATTGGATCGACATTGCTCGCCGCAAAAGACTTTCCTTTGTAAATAATTTTATGATCAATGCGTAGCGTAAATTTATCCAACAACTCCACATCATTTGTAGTGACAACATCCCATTCACGTAAACCAATTTCCTGATAACGATCATAATAAAGCAGTTTGCTGCGATCCAAAAGCAAATAGTGTGCTCCGAGTAATTCGACTTTTTCGAATCGGTAATTCAATGGAATCAGCGATTTGCTTGCAATAGCATAAACCTTGTTTTTGTCTTCCGCGAAATAAGTGCTCAGCAAGACAAACGACGGGTAATCGACGTCCACAATGGTGTGATGATAGAAAAAATGCGCGTTATCTCTCGCCCAAAATTCCTTTACATCATCTATTTTCTCATAACTATTCGGGTCAGCATTTGGAACGATTTGCAGTTGCTGTTCTGCGCAATTGGCACTGACCGAAACCGAGTTCTTTCCAAAATAAACATGGTTTTTATCCATCGGGATATTATTTCTTAACCGAAATGTTTCTAAATCCACCATCGTTTGTGGGCAGCCTTCATAAAAAAGAGTGGATTTGTCGCGTGCAAATAGGTTTTTGATCACAGAAAACGTTTCTGGATCGGCATCCACTTTTCGCTGACCGCGTTCGAAGCTATTTCCTTCGGGAATAAAATAAATTTCTCCGCTTTTCGAATAATAGTGCTCCGAGGAATCGCTGATTTGTTTTTTACAAGCAAATAGGCCAAATAGCATAAAAATCGTTATCAATATTTTGAAAATCGAACCCATATTTATTGTCATTTACGCTTCTTCGTAAATTGCAATTCGCGTGTTGACTAATCGAATATGCTGTTTAAGAAACTCCACTTCTTCTGGATATATGGAAGCAAAACTCATTTTCGTTGTTCGGCTGTTGCTTTCTAGAATTTGTACATCGCATTTTTTGCCGAAACGTCCCATATCCATTCTCCGAATCGATATGCTTTCGATGGATTTCGGAAGGATCGTTACGCGCTTTAAGTTGTTAAAAACAAGTAGTCCTTTTTGGGAAAATAGATATTGTGGCAAAGTCGAAAACATGCGCGGAACGCTATTGCAATAATCCTGATATAGCATGGCGTATTCTTCTTTTAAGTCGTTCATTTCAAATAGAATAAAGCGAAATCGGCGATTAATAATCCATATTAAAGGAGCAAATAACAGCGCAAGCGCAAGCTGTATGTATAAAATGGACGGAAGGCTGTGCGAGAGGAAGCCGAGAAGTAAATTACGATCCTGATACGCGTCGTACATGGAATAAATAAAGAATCCGAGCAATCCAAAATTGATGAGTAGCAATATGCTTAAAACGATTTTTCTAAGCGTTCTAAGGTTTTGAATTTCTATGTTAATAAAGTGCTTCACGACGTTGTTTTTGGATACTGTTATTCTTGGAAATACGTTTTAAATTTCTGCGCTTGCATATCATAAAGGATCGCTAATACCACATCTTCAGCGGTTGCAATAATGCCCTCTCGCGGTGCAGGAACGAATTCACTCGTGTTCATGTAGATTTTCGCATTTTTCTTGAAAGATCGGACACGCATTTTATCAGCGTAATTTTCAGCGAACGCGATATATGGTTGCTGCGTGACCTTATTTATGCATAGGATAAGCAGTCGGCTAATCTGCTTTTCGTTGTTATCAATAATCACAGCCACATCTTCCAGTCCATCTTCGTCGAAATCACCAAACGCGACGGCCGATTTTGCTCGTGCTTCATTTTGCGTTAAGCTGTATGTATTTCCATCGCTATAGTTGTCGTCTAAAAGTATTTTTTTAACGCCAGATGAAAGCGTTGCAAATGGCGCTAGAGAAAAATTGGTTTTGTATTTTTCGAAACGATATTCTTCGATCAGTAAATCCGCATTCAATCTTATCAAGGAGTTGCTGCCTTGATTGCGAGCTGCTCCCATGAGCACGGCTTTGTGGGATTCATCCGACTGGTTGTCATCCACCCAAACCTTGTCGCCGAATCGTAAATTTCGCGCCGTCAAATCATCGGAATGGCCGATGATGCGGTAAGCTACCCACGGGCCGTTGTCCCCATCGTAATCAATCGGCAGCGTCGAGGGAATTGATAAGGAATCTTCCGGTGGCAAACTGTCTTTTTTGCTTTGCATCGGTAAGTTTTTAGTGGAATCCGGCAACACGGCGAAAGGTGTTGGCTCTGATTTTGGCTTCTGATATCGGTAAACGCCGAACGCTGCTACTGTGAGAATGACGATTGCTACGATGATGTATAAGAATGATTTCGAACCGTTATTATCTTCTGTTTCTTTTCTCATGATTGTGGTTTTACTTCATTGTTGATTTCCAAATCCAGCATATCGATTACCTGATTTCTGATGCTATCAATGGGGATTCTTTCCATGAATTTTCTATATAAATGTGCAACATTCCGTTGCTCTGCAATACTTTCAAAATTTTTCTGGAAAGCTTCATTCACGCCGAATAACAAATCTTCAATTCCCGGAATACTTCCGAATTGTTCATCGGTATATGTGGTGTTGGAGTCGAAGAAATTGTCGAAGTCGGCCAGTAATTCGTTTGTCTTTTTAGCATCCTCTGCATTGCCACGTTTTTTGTAATCTGCTAAATAGATGTGCAACGCGGAAAGAAATTGAACTTGCTGGATTTCGCTCTGCAGCTCACCCAAATCCTCCTTTAAAAACTCCGTGCTCCATTGATGCGCTTTTTCGTATTGATGCAGCGCGTAGAAGTTAAATCGAAGTTCGTCGTAGATATTTGGATCATTCACCCAAGCGCGGAAAACTTTTTCGCAGCTGGCACAGTGGAGTTTAAATCTTTTGCAATAGTTGTTTTCCGATGTAAAGCCATTAAGCAAATCCTGGCGAAACATGATTGAAGGATGAGCCTTTTTTATGCGCAACACCTGATCTATAATCTGATTTTGCTTTTGTTCATCGTCAGTCGCGGCAATAAGTAGCAGCGAAGCATTCCAAAAATTGTTTCGCTCATCTTTGATAATGAGCGGGACGTAATCGTCGTTTTGGTCGTAGTGATCGAAGAAAGTAACGTAATATTGATAAGCTAACTCGAAGTTTTGTTTGCCATAATACGATCGCGCATATAATGTTTGAAACGCATTGTTCAGCGATCCGGTTTCGGCATCATTCATCAACTTTAAACAATCATCATATCGGCTTAGGTTTTGTGCCATGGATGCCGCGTTCCACAATCGGTTTTGTGATGATTTGTCCATGTAATAAGCTTTTACGGCATTCTCAAAAGCTTTTTCATCATCGTTTAAATGGGAATAAGCGGCCGAAAGATTGGAATAGTATAAGGCCATTTTCGATTTGTCATTCACATCGCCGTACAAAGTGGCCAAACGCAACTTTTCTCTCGCTTGCTCGTATTTCTTTTGATGGTAATAGCTCAATCCACATTGCGATAGCAGATATGTGTTTTTGTAATCTTTTTCCAAAAGCTCTTCATAAAGCTCTGCCGCTTTATCGTATTCTTTATCCGTGTAAGCGAGCAATGCTAATCGCGTTTTCTCTTCCGTTTCGCTTTCTTGCGCTAGCGCGCAAAACGAACAGATTAAAACGCACACGGCGCATAACAACCTACGGACAAAAAACAAATGACTCATTTTAATTGCTTTAATCTGAGCTCAATGTACGCGAAGCGATGGTAAAATCTGTCGATCGTTTATGATTCGCAATTATGCATTTACAATTTGAATGCTTTTCATGTTTATTAACTGATGACTGCACATAATTTTATAGCGAATTGTAAACGGATTGGAATGAATTGTAAACCAGTATTACGTCTAATGAAAGCGTGTATTATCTTCAAGAAGATTTGTTAAATGAACTTTGCAATATGATTCGAAAAATATCTTCCTTAAATCTAATTATACTCATGTTGAGTTTGGGAGTCTTTTTGTCTATAGATACTGTTGTCGATCTTTTTTACCGGTATTACTTCGAAACCAGATTTTTGGCCGAGAATCCCAATGCGCAATTCGAACTTTTGATTGGCGATGAGCGTCTGCAATTCGATAAGCATTTTTTGAGGATAATTTGGGGAGTGATCATATCAATGGGATTGGTACTTGCTTATCAAGATTTCCGTCTATGGAAACTATCTAGAAGTGATGCAAGTTCAAGGCAAGAATTGTTTAGTGTCTTTTTCTTTAGGACTATTGCGTATCTATTCATGTTTGTTGCCATGCCTATGAGCCTTCTGGTTTTTGATAAATCTTACGCGGAAACCATATCGTTTGTAGATAAATTGATCTTAGCGTCATTTGTAGGAATCATGATTAACTCGATGGCATTAATTCCCTATCTAGCTCAAAAGAATATTGAGAAATTTTTCTCGGGTAAAGATGTGTTGCTTTTTAATGCTGGTACATTGGTCGTGCTAACTATTTTGTTGGCGCTCGGTGTGAATCAATATATGGCTCCGGCTGTTTCTGCGTTGCTGATAGGCATGCCTTTTTTCAAAAAGGTGCTAGATTCTTGGAAGATGTTGGAGGAGTTTTTTCAAATAAAAGGGAAAACTATTTTTGAAATGTTTTAAGGGTCAAATGATCCAAATAGGAAGTCTGTTTAGTCAAATGGAACAACACTAATGAATTAATCGACCTATGCGAACGCGAAATATAATGCTTGTGATCTGCTGTGTTTCTCTACAAATCCTGATTGGAGGAGTAGCGCTGTTGGCTATGTTCAAAGTTTCTGTTTTTTACGTTTTGCTAACATGCATTTGCGTGATGTTACTTTATGCCATTTGCACGTACCAATTCCGAAAGAAAGACCGGAAAATTAAAACGGTGCGCGTTGTTGGTTTGTCAGTTGCGTTAAGCCTTCTGTCGATGATGATTGCCTGTGTTTTCACCGCAATCGATCTCCGACAATCAGCAGATAACATCTTGATTGCTGGATTGAAAGGCATTGTGCCGCTGTTTTTCTTCGCCATTTTCTTTGCCGCGCCATTCTGGATGGCATTCGCTGTCATAAATTTTATTGGTTTATACTTTGTTAATAAAGATTTGAAATGAGAAAAATCTCCGTCATGTTATCCATCCTAATTACTGTTCTTTCGCTTCCATCTTGCGGTCAAGATGCAGAAACGTATTGGAAAATAGAACGAATTCATCGAGAAGATGATCAGCCGTTTATCGGAATGACCGGCGCGTTGATGCAGGATCTTTTTGATCGTAATTTTCACTTCGTGAAACATAACGATAGCCTACATTTTGAAATACCTGAAAAGTTCAGCTTGAACGTAAAAGACTTCAAAAGTTTGCGTCAACTTCAGGTTGAAGATCGAGATTATTATGAGATGTATGAGGCTGTTTTTGATGGCGATAACTTTTTGATCAAGTTTGTAGATAACGCAACGAATTCTTCTTCAAAAAATACCATTATGGAGTTTAAGCGAGTTGGAAAAGAAGAATACCAAAAGGACGTTGCAGATGAACTGGAATATCAAAAGCAGGTTGCGCAAAAGATAAGTGCTTTTAAAAATGAACTTGCTAAAAACTTACCTATAACACTAAATTCAGCTGAAAAGTTGCCGACAAAAAAAGCGATTATTTATGACGACAAATTCGATTATGATATCGAATTGCAAATTCCGGAAGAAATAGATTTATGGGAAACGGGGGATCTTAAAAATGAGGTGTTCGGAAGTATAAAGATCGGCTCAATAAAAGATAATTCTCGTGTTTACGATGTAGAACATGCTCAGGATTATGGATTGAAACAGTTAACGATTTGGGTATCCAGTGATTCTTCTGCATTCGATTTGGAAAAATATATCGCGGATGCTAGCGATATGGTGCTCATAAAGCAAGAAGATGATAGAATAGTTGGATATAGAGTGAGCTATGATTTTGAAGCAGATAAACCCATTCTCGGGTCGATGTTCACTTTGAAATATTGTAAATACAAGAACTCACATTTGTTTATATATGGGGATGTCACTTCGTCGGATACGCAGGATGCATCCAATTTCGAGGAAATGAATAAAATTTTAAATTTCAATTATTCCTTGTCGGAGAACATTATATTGGTGGATTAGCACGTTGATTTAGGTTGTTCGTTTTTTATAATTTAAGATGAAAATTTATTACATCATTTCATTATTTGCCAGCGTCTTAATTGCACAGGCATGTGCCAACAATGCTCCGAAAGCGGTTGAAGGCAAATCAGTAGCACTGGATACCGCGACATTTGCTGAGGAATCAAAAGCAACAAAACCTGCAGTTCGAAAAACTACCAACTTTATCGATACATTCGAATTTGAGGCTTATAATGATCAAGGCGATTACATGTTGTTGTACACGAAAGCAGGGAAAGAGCCATCCGTTTTTATCAATGATAAAAATGAAGATCGTAGTCTGTTACGAGGAGATGTTTGTGAAATAATTTGGACGAAGGATACCATTTATATTGCCGGCGATGGCGACACGCCGGAGATAGCGGATTGGTTGCTGAAAATCAAAAAAGTTAAAGACGGCGCCGCATCCGGTTTCAGGAAGAAATATGGTAAATCCTTAAAATATCACTACACCAATGAAGGTTATTCGCAGGAATACCTCGATCATTTGTACTTATCGGCTGAATATTATATTGCCAATTCGAAAAATAAGCTTATTGTATCGGCATTAAAAAGTAGTGAGCAAATAGAATATTCTATTGAAGAACGCGAAGAAAATGGCCGGCATTACGATGTGCTCGGAATCGGTCGTACATCTATGGAAAGACATTTTTCAATCATGCAGTGGATTTATATTGATGTAGAAAACCATAAAATTTTCGAGTACGATTTGGGGAATGAGGAGCTGGTGGAGTTTAAGAATTAAAGCGATATAGTTTGTCACTTAAAATTGGTGAGTAATTCGGAAGCTAATCGTCGTACTTTTCAAAAAATGATATTTTGAAAATTCCCAGCATTGTCGTATTATTGGTAGGCTGACCGAAAATTCATTTCTACAAAATGAACGGATTGGACATAATTCCTTAGCATAATAATCATCAAATTAATAAATTAACTTAATAAAAATGGAAGGAAGTAAAAGATGCAAGGGTCTTAGAATCGATAGATAGTCTTGTCACCCATCTTTGTGATGCGAACAATATTTCTCGCGAAGATTTGAAAGTCCACGTATTGTGGAATAGTGAAATCAACGCTTTCGCGTTGCCGGACGGTCATTTGGTGATTTACACCGGGTTGATTCATAATGCAGAAAACCAAGAGGAATTGGCGGGCGTAATCGGACACGAAATGGCGCATATCGAGCTGAATCATGTTATGAAAAAGCTCGGTAAAGAAATTGGATTGTCCGCGCTGATCGCAATGACAACTGGAAACGTAGGCA
The DNA here is from genome assembly GCF_042684745.1 of Sphingobacterium corticis. Lineage (NCBI taxonomy): Bacteria > Pseudomonadati > Bacteroidota > Sphingobacteriia > Sphingobacteriales > Sphingobacteriaceae > Sphingobacterium > Sphingobacterium corticis. Next base: position 1,014,375 of record NZ_JBHUMA010000004.1, read on the forward strand.
CGGAAGTGATCAGAGAAACAGCAAGAACGATTTCCTCCACCGCGTTTGATCGGAGTTTCGAGAAGGAAGCGGATATAAAAGCGGTCGACTATTTGCTGAAAGCGAATATTGATCCTGAACCGTTTGGCAAATTTCTGCATAGGCTGTCCGACAGTGAAAGTGAGTTGTCTAAATACCTGACTTGGATAAGTACACACCCTGAATCTAAGGAACGAGCAAAATATGTCCGCAAATACCGACAAGGAAAAGGCATAAATTTTAAATCGGTGCTTTCCGCAGAAACATGGAAAGCGATAAAGGAAGGGGTTGGGTCTTAAGTTGATGACAAGAATTCTTCTATTGCCTCAACAATCCCCATTTCCTAAAAAGCCCTATATTCGCAGAATAAATCGAACCTTATAAACCGTTGTTTACTCGGCTGCTGAAGCTTGGTAATTGTTGGAAGACAGATCTTAAGTAATGAGCTACTGCGCGTATTTATCTATATTTTTAAAATACATTCTGTTAAGTTGCCTGTGTTTGCAACTTGCAAATGTTTCGCACGCGCAACCGCAAGCTTATCGCTTTAATCGCATTGGAAAAGACAGCAAACTTTCCAATACGCGGGTTACGGCCATTATCCGCGATGAGCAAAACTTCCTTTGGTTCGGCACCGCTTCTGGATTGAATCGATACGATGGTTTTCGCTTCAAAGTATTTACGCACGATGAAGCCGATAGCACAAGTATCAACGAAAATTACATCGATAAACTCATTATTGGCCCTTCGAAAGCGCTTTGGGCATACACACCGAACGGCTGGAACAAATACAACCAACAAAAAGAACAATTCTCTTCCAATCCACAAGATTATTTGCGCACGATTGGTGTTCCGCACCAGTGGTTCAAAACCATCGTTCGCGGCATAAACGAAGATTATTGGTTTATTTACCCGGAAGAAGGTATTTACGTTTTCTACGAAAAATCCGGTAAAACGGAACACATTCATGCCGACCAAAAGAATAATCCTCTTTTCTCTAATCACGTTTCTTCGGTCAGTTTTGATCGACGCGGATTCTTGTGGATTGTATATACCGAAGGTAGAGCGGAACGTCGGAACCCGAAAGATTTAAAAGTTTTAGCGCAATTTGACCTAATAAATAGCTCCGAGGAACCGTACGAAATTTTCACCGATCAGGATGGTGATCCTTGGGTTTATGTGCCGGGAAGAAAGATGGGATTGTGGTATTACGACGCTGCCCAACGCAGGTTAGTGCACAGCCATAATGCCGCTTCCGCATATTTGTTGAACAATGATATTGTCAATGGAATTACGCAGGATGATCAAGGAATCCTTTGGGTGGCTACCGATCATGGCGGTATTAATTTGATTAATAAAAAGAATAAAACGACACGATATATTCCATCCATTCAAACCGATTATGGCAATCCTGACAATGCTATACAGAGCATTTATAAAGATGGTAACGGCACCGTTTGGTTAGGTACGGTGAAATCCGGAGCAAGCTATTATAGTCCGAATAAATCATGGATTTCCTTGCATAAACATCAGATTACCGACAAAAATAGCTTGCCGTATGATGATGTGAATTGTTTTGCGGAGGATAAAAGCGGGAATATTTGGATTGGAACGAATGGTGGCGGACTGCTCTATTTCGATCGCGTTCGAGGTACGTACCAAACCTTCACGCACCTGCCCGGAAATGAGCGAAGCATTTCGAGCAATGTAATTACCAGTTTATACATCGATCGACAGGATGTTTTGTGGATCGGAACGTATTTCGGTGGTTTGAACAGCTTTGATGGAAAGACATTTCGAAGGCACAAGCAAAACGTGTCTGCGGATGGTAATGCGAGCGTTTGGACAATTTTTGAAGACAGCCGATCGAAACTTTGGTTAGGTACGTTGACCGACGGACTGCAGCAATATGATCGTGAAAAACAGCAATTCCGCAGTTTCCGACAAAGTTATCCGTTTGCGTATTCTATCAATGCCATTTTCGAAGATCAACAAGGTTGGATTTGGGCAGCTGGATCAGCCGGATTAGAGGTTTACGATCCGTTAGGCAAGCTAGTGCGTACGCTTAAATACGAAAAAGGCAAACACAACAGCTTGAGCAATAACATGGTTTTCGATCTGTTTCCAGATTTGGAAAACAATGTGTGGATATCAACCCGAGATGGATTAAATCGCTACGATAAATCCACCAAGACGGTTCGTCGTTATGGAACGCAAGATGGTTTGCCGAGTAGTACGGTTTTCCGAATCATATCCGGAACGCCCGGAAGTATTTGGATTAGCACCTCCAATGGAATCAGTCATATCCGCTACGGCAGCGACACCGATAAAATTCAAGTCGAAAACTTCGGCGAATCGGATGGCTTGCAAGGTTCCGTATTCAACGAAGCTGCTGCTGTCGTAACGCGCAGAGGCGAAATGATTTTTGGCGGCAGCAACGGATTTAATGTTATTGATCCGCAATTGATCAAAGAGCAACGACCGCAGGCAACCCTTGCTTTCACGGATTTACATCTCGATCACCAGCCGGTTACCATCGGCCGCGATTACGATGGTACGACAGTTTTATCGCAAAGCGTATTGTTTACCAAATCGATTACGCTGCCGGCAAGCACGCATTCTTTTACATTGGATTTTGCTGCGCTGAATGTGCTGAACGTGGAGAAGTTGCGGTTTAAGTACACCATGAAAGGATTGAATGAAGATTGGGCGCCGATCGAAGATAATTATGGCAAAATAACATTTACCGGACTGACCGCAGGAAGCTATGAATTGACCTTACGTGCCGTTGATGGCGAAGGCGCTTGGGCATCCGAACCGATTCAGCTTTCTATAGAAATTCTTCCGCCGATATGGGCAACTTGGTGGGCGATTACCATATATGTAATGTTAATTGCTGTAGGGATTTTTTATTTACGCCGCAGGTTTGTGCGAAGAAATCAAAAACGTTTTGAGCAAGAAAAAGCTTTTCAGGAAGCACGTCATCAGCATGAGGTGGAAGCCATGAAAGTGCATTTCTATACCAATGTGAGTCATGAACTCAAAACGCCACTATCGTTAATTTTATCGCCGGTTCAACATTTACTCGCTCAGCAGCCAGCTAAGCAGGATGGTGCGCATCTGAAAATGATACAGCGCAATGCGGAGAAATTGTTGCATTTGGTGGACGAAATTATCGATTTCAAAAAGTTGGAGAAGGATGAGATGGGGCTTAATTTAGCAGCTGGCGATCTCGTGGTGTTCTGTCGGGAAATCTTCCAATCCTTCGCCATAGCGTTTTCTCAAAAAGATATCCGATTTGATTTCCATAGCGAAGCCGAAACATTGGTGACGGATTTTGATCAGGTGAAGATTGAACGTATTCTCTACAATTTATTGTCCAACGCGGTGAAGTTTACGCCTTCGGGCGGTCAGGTTTCCCTGCGTTTGGAGATGGATGACGATGAGATTCAAGTACGGATCAAGGACAGCGGAATTGGCATTGCTACCGAAGATCAAGACAGAATATTTGATCGCTTTTATCAGGTGGATACCGATGATGAATTGATTAATCAAGGCAGTGGGATTGGATTGTCGATTTGCAAAGATTTTGTACAGCTGCATGGCGGCAGCATTCAGGTGAATAGCACATTGGGAGAAGGAAGCGAGTTTGTTGTTAAGATTCCTTTCAACAATCCGCATTTGACAGCGCATACGACCGATGAATCGCTTTCTGAAAAACCTGAACCCGATCAACATATAAAAAGCACTACGCGAAAACATCGGATTTTAGTGGTGGAAGATAACTACGATCTGCGAACTTTCCTTTGTGAAAGCCTGCGTGCGCATTTTCAAGTGACGGAAGCGGAGGATGGATTGGATGGTTGGCAGAAAGCGCTGGCTGCACATCCGCATTTGATTATCAGCGATGTCAATATGCCGAAGATGAATGGAATCGCTTTTTGCGAAAAGATAAAAGGCGATAAGCGCACCGCCATGATTCCGTTTGTGTTTCTTACCGTGATGAAGTCCGAAGAATCCCAAATTATGGGGTTGAATCTTGGTGCGGTAGATTATATTACAAAGCCGTTTAACCTTTCCTTATTGCTTTCCAAAGTGCGCACGCTTTTACTTCAGCAAGATAAATCGCAGGAACTTTTCCAAAAGCGTGTCAGCGTAGCTCCGTCGGAACCGATTGCAGATAATGCAGCCGACGTTTTTATCCAACGCTGTTTGAGGATCGTCGAACAAAACATGGAAAATGCCGAGTTTTCCGTGAAGGAATTGGGCGAGCAACTACATTTAGGACGCGCAACGCTGTACCGGAAATTGATGGATACGACTGGGAAAAGTCCGGTGGAATTTATTCGCTTCATGCGCTTAGAACGATCCAAACAATTGCTGCAAAACAGCGATCTATCGATCGCGGAAATCGCTTATGCGGTGGGCTTTAGTGATCCGAAATATTTCACACGTGTGTTTCGAGATGCTTATCAGATTACGCCATCGAAATTTCAGGAAAGTACCAATAAATAATGCTTCATTCGCGTTTAGCGCGATTTTGAAACATTTTTACCCCTATTAAGATTCAAAAATCCTCTTCAAATATTGGCCGAGTAAGATACCTTTGTCCTCATTGCTATTGCATTCACGCACCTCAAATGATGATGAACGAGGTGGATTACGGGGCTGTAATGGCTGACAAACAATTATAAATTAACCTAAGAAATATTTATGGCTTTTGGGATGACAAAAATGTCGTGTCGTACATGCATTGAACGGGCGAGACGATGTAATCGGGCATTTCTCCTGGTATTTTTGCTATGGGGAATCGTCGCAACGGGTTACGCGCAGGAGTTGGTATCCGGGAAGGTGGTTGATGAGAATGCGAAAGCGATTGTCGGCGTCAGCGTTCGTTTGAAGAAAACGGGCGAAGGCACATCCACCGATAACAACGGACATTTCTCATTGATGGCTTCTTTGCAAGATACGTTGGTGTTTTCGTACCTCGGGTACAGTTCACAAGAAATCGTAGTGACGTCTTTCAATGAATTGGAAGTGCGGATGACGGATGATGGCTTTGCTATGGAAGAAGTGGTCGTAGTTGGTTTTGGTAAGCAGAAATTGCCAACCGTGACCGGATCTATCAGCGTGGTCGAAGGGAAAGATTTGGTGCAAACGCCGGTGGCGAATGTTTCCAACATGTTAGTTGGGATGGCACCCGGAATCACCGGCATGCAGAATAGCGGTGAACCTGGGCAGAATTCCACGACGTTACGTATTCGTGGTACAGCAACGTTAAATGGTGCAAATCCGCTAGTAGTGATTGATGGGGTGCAACAACCCGCAGAAAATCCTTTTGCAATGTTTGATGCGATCGATGCGAATGATATCGCTAACATCAGTATTCTGAAAGATGCTTCGGCAACGGCAGTTTTCGGTATTCGCGGAGCGAATGGTGTAATCATCGTAACGACGAAGCGCGGTGCTACTGGTCCTCCGACATTCAATGTTTCTGCAAACCGCGGTTTGACGAATCCAACTGCACTTATTCCAATGACGAATTCCTACGAGTTTGCTAAAAGTCGGAACGAATCGATTATGAAGTTGCAACAAGCAGGCAACGGATCTTTCAACAATATGCTTTTCTCGGATGATGAATTGTGGAAGTTTCAGAACAACCGCGATTATACATCCGCAGAAATCGATGCGATGACGATTTTGACGGAGCAACAAAGACAACAATTGCGCGAAAGTCCAGCTTTGTATTTCACGAGCCGCGATTGGTATAAAGAGTTATTCAGTCAGCAGGGTATCCAAAATCAATACAACGTAAATGTGAATGGCGGACGCGAAAAATTCAAATACGCCAGTTCATTGGGTTATTTCGATCAAACCGGAATTTTAGCCTATACAACGTTGGGAAATGCTGGCAAAGAACCAAAATACACGCGCTATAATTTCAGGAACAATTTTGATATTAAAGTAACTAGAAACTTGGATGTGAATTTCAATCTAAGTGCGCAGTTTATCAATAACATCACAGCAAATCCGAAATCGGATAACTTCAGCGATGTAGAATCCTCAAATATTGCTTCGCGCTATCAGGCTATTTTATACAGCTTGGGCTTTGGTCCGTTTATTTCTCCCGGAATTGTTGACGATCGTATCGTTTTGCATTTCGTAGGAGCGGATCGCAGTGCGACAAATCCAGTCGGTACAATTCGTGGTGGTAACGGTGGATTTCCGAGTCAGGTTTTCAACCCGTTAAATGTCGCTACCCGCGGTTATGGTGTTTCACAAGGAACAAACCTAAGCTCTCAAATTCGCTTAAATCATACCTTGGATTATCTGACGAATGGATTGAAAACACATTTTACGGTAGCTTACGACGATAGCTATACGAAAGGCTATGCGGTAACACCGGGAATTCCTACATACGCGGCTTATCGCAACCCAAGTAATCCGAACGAGATCGTTTATGTAGGTGGTGATGTGCCGGTAAGCAATACATTGACCGATTATCTATTCAATAGGAACTATAGAAGAACCTATTATGAAGCAGGCGTTGATTATAGCACGAACATCAATAAACACGCCATCTCCGGTTTGTTATTGGGAAATGCGCAGCGTTATCTTGACAATGGTTTGCAATATAGTACGCCGTCTGGATTGATGAGCGCCGTAGGTAGAGCAACCTACAACTACGATGAGCGCTATTTGGTAGAAGGTAACATGGCTTATAATGGTACGGAACAATTTGCTCCGGGGCGCCGCTTTGGTTTCTTTCCAGCGTTTTCTGCCGGATGGATAATCTCAAACGAGTCGTTTTTTAAGCAAAACGATTGGTTTACTTTCGCTAAAATCCGCGGATCCTATGGAGAAGTTGGTAATGACCAAATCGGCAACCTACGCTATCTGTATTTGCCAAACTCATGGGCAATGGGCAATCCGGGAAATGGCTATTACTTTGGTAGTACCGACGGATCAGCAACTAACCCATTAATTGGTGGAGCTTTTGAATCAGCAGTCGGAAATCCATTGGTTACTTGGGAGCGAGCAAAGAAAACGAACATCCAAATGGATTTGAATTTCTTCCGTGATCGATTAACTTTATCGGGAACGTACTTCGATGAGAAACGCCGTGATATTTTAGTACAACCAACAATCATTTCAGCGAATTTAGGTGTGGCTGGCGTTCCGGCTTCCAACGTTGGGGAAGTTAGCAACAAAGGTTGGGAATTTGAGTTGGGTTGGAATGATCGTATCAATAATGATCTGTCATATTCTATTAAATCGAACTTCTCCTACACGCGCAATAAAATCGATTACATGGCGGAGGCACCATTTCCTTTTCCATGGATGAATCAAACCGGTTTTATGATTGGTCAACCGAAAGGATTGATTGCTGACGGTTTCTACAACACGCAAGAAGAGTTAGCGAACCGTCCGCATAATAGCTTTAGTCCGGTGGTTGATTTGGGAGATATTCGTTATAAAGACATCAACGGAGATGGTTTGATCGATAACAAGGATCAAGTGCCAATTGGATATCCAACATTCCCATTAATCAGCTTCAATACGCGAGTTAACGTAAACTACAAGCAATGGGATTTTTCAGCGCTTATTATCGGAACAGCGAAAGGATCGTATGATTTAAGTAATACTTATTACGGAGGCGATCGCATCATTGCTGCTGTAAACGAAGGTCGTTGGACGCCGGAAAAATATGCTGCGAACGAGCAAATCGATTATCCAGCTTTTAATGCTATTGATGGAGCATCACAATCTTCTCGGTTGAGCAGTACATTTTGGTTGCGTTCGACCGATTTTGTACGCCTTAAAAACGTAATGTTGGGTTACAATTTTGCTTCCCACGGTTTTATGGAACGCGCACGCATCAAAGGATTCCGTGTGTTCGTCAGCGGTAACAACTTGTTGACTTGGACAGGCTTAGTGGATGGAATCGATCCGGAATCGACTAGCCAAAACAGTAATGGATACATTTTTCCACTCGTAAGAACCTACAACATGGGTGTCAACTTAACATTTTAATGAGGGATTGGATCATGAGAAAGAATTTAAGAGATAAAGGATTACGAGCATTCATCGGTTTTGCGGTGATGTTATTCATGTTGACCCAAATTGCTTGTCAGCGTGATTTTCTACAAATTCCGCCGGGAGGAAACCCGACGGTAGATACGGTTTTTAACCGCGCAACGAATGCATATGGTGCTATTGCAGCAGCATATCATGCTTGTTTGCGTCAAGGTCTGAATTGGACAGGCTATTACGCGCCGCACACTGATGATCAATTGGCCGGAAGTCAAGCATTCTGGGTGCAAAACCCCGGCAACGTTGCAACGGTAGCTATTCAAGGAGGTGGTTTTACGCCGAACTGGAATAGCCAAGATATGGGATCGAACGGTGGTTATGGAAACGACGGTTACACCGACAATTTCCTATGCATTCGTAAAGCCTATTTGGTAAAAGAAAACATCGATTTAGTTCCGGATTTGAGCGCGGAACAAAAAGCAATCATCAAAGCAGAAATGCAAATGTTGGTCGCGTATCGTTACACGCAGATGTTCATCATGTACGGTGGCGTTCCGATCATTCCGACGGCGTTCCCGTTAACTGCGTTGAATGATTTGGAAACATTGAATATTCCGCGTGCAACCTTGCAAGCAGTGTCCGATTCGATTGTCGACTGGTGTGATGCTGCAGCGCAAACCTTGCCTTCGGCTTGGCCAGCAGCTTCGCTAGGTCGCATGACCAAAAGTGCAGCTTTGGCTATAAAAGCGAAAGCCTTAATGTATGGTGCAAGACCATTGTTCAACTCGGCAACGCCATATATGTCCATGAGCGGAAATGAAGCCTTGATCAGCTTTGGAAGTTACGATGCTAATCGCTGGAATCTGGCTGCACAAGCAAGTGAAGCCGTTATCCAAGAAGCGGAAGGTGCGGGTGGTTTACGGATTATCAACACCGGAAATCCGCTGGCCGATTACGGTAACGCAACATCGACGCCAAGCAACAAGGAAGTCATTCTGGCTTTCAAACAACAAGTTCCTTCGAGCGGCGGTGCCGGACCATACAACATTTTCAATGTGGTTAATTTCCATTATCAAGCAAATGGAGCGGTGTTGTCCAGTAGCATGCTGGAGCAATATCATAAAGCGGATGGCACCAACCAATCGTGGCCGGCTGTTGGAGAAACACGTCCGTTCAGCAATTATTTGGAAGCTTTCCGCCAAATGGAACCGCGTTTACGTGCCGATTTCAATGGTTGGGAAATGCAAGCAGATAACAATCCGAGCGACCCAATATGGCACATGAATCAACACTTTAAAGATGTCAATCACTTTGGAGCCGGTCAGCCAACGAAATTCTATTATCAGGCTGGTCGCCGCGAATGGTTTGACTTTCCATTGTTCCGCCTTGCGGCATATTATTTAAGTGCCGCGGAAGCCTATAATGAAATGGGAGAAACTACACGCGCGTTGGATCGCTTGAATGTCATCCATCAACGTGCAGGGTTGCCGCGCGTTACGACTACGGATCAAAATGAATTGCGTCGCATTATTCAACGCGAATGGGCGATCGAGTTTATACAGGAGAAATACCGTTTCAATGACCTAAAACACTGGAAACATCCGAACATTGGTTCCGGAATTATCGGTGGTCAGATCCGCTTCTTGGCATTTAATGGCGGTGGCGATTCCAAAGTGACGGAAAATACGGATTATACGACGTCTGTGCGTTATAACGGATTTTGGCATCCAAGACAATTTCTGAATCCATTCCCGCAGTCGGAAGTGAACAAAGGTTATTTATTACAAAATCCAGGTTATTAGGCGGAAACCTAACAAGATTAAGAGATTTAAGTGTATGATTAGTAATAACATTTATCAGAAAATAGGAGCTGCGTGCTTGCTGCTTTGGGCGTTAGGTTCAACGTCTGTATCAGCGCAAGAAAGCTCAACGGTAGATCAGGATTCCGTAAGCCATTACCAAAATGGATCGATTGTGCCTGTATGGAACCGTGGACATAAATATTCAAACAGCATAACTTGGGGCGATACATTGGCGAATACGACCGTTCCGAATATTACGAATACGTTGTATGGAAGATTGAACGGTTTGATGACCATGCAAAACGGCGGTCAACCGGGCTACGATCAGGCTTCTATGTACGTACGCGGTATGGGGACATACGATCAGTCGTCGTTAGTTTGTTATGTGGATGGATTTCAAGTCGACATAGCGTTGTATTTCAGTTATCTGTCGGCTGGCGAGATTGAGAATGTCAGATTGTTGAAAGATCCGGTTTCCTTAGCAACTTTCGGCATGAAGGGCGCGAACGGAATTTTGTGGGTAACCACGAAGCGATCAACTGACAATAAGTTGGATATCCAAGCGCGCGTGCATTCCGGGATTCAGCAACCTACCAGTTTGTTGAAACCATTGAATAGCTATCAATATGCGAATTTGTTTAATCAGGCAATTAGCAACGATCGCTACGCGTTAAATGGAAATCAATTCCAATGGGCTCCGCAATATTCTAATGAAGAATTAGCGAATTTCCAAAATGGAACGGGAACGAATGTGGATTGGTTAGACGCAGCAATGCGTGATGCTGGTCGTTACACAGATGCGAACGTACAGTTCAAAGGCGGTATTGATGAAACAGCGAAATATTATGTGTTCTTGGACTACATGAACCACGGCGGATTGTATGATGTTCCAAATACATCTGGCTTTGCCAGCAATAGCCAATTAAGCCGCATCAGCATGCGTACGAACGTCGATTTGCATTTCTTTGATATCTTCGACGCGAAGATTGATTTGGGCGGACGCGTGGATCGACATATGCATCCGATGAGCCAGAATAATTTCGAAAACGCGAACAATTATTGGCGAGAACTGACAACCTATCCGAACAGCATTTATCCAATAACGGATCCTGCTACAGGTAATTGGTCGGGAAACAGTTTGTATCCGAACAATCCGGTAGCGCAATTGAACGCAATCGGAACATACAGCGGCAATGAGCGCACGTTGCAAGGTAATTTTAGCTTGCGCGAACGTTTGGATATGATTACTAAAGGATTGTATTTAAGCCAATCGGTTTCCTTTAATACGTGGACGCGCGTTATTCAAGAGAAAACGGCTTCTTACGCTCGTTTTTTCAATGGTCAACAAGCAACGGCGGATCGTACCGAATCGATCAACTTTGGACCGAGCCAATCTTACGGACAACTTACATGGCGCCAAACGAACTTCATTGCCGGATATGATCGTACATTCGGAGATCATAGCGTTTCCGCAGCGACTAATTTTTACACCAGCGAAATGCTTCCGGATGCCAACGAAAATGCGGCGAACATTCGTCATCGCTTCCAAAACTTGGGAACACGCGCTAACTACGCTTTCAAAGACAGATATAGCTTGGATTTAGCGTTTGGTTACAGTGGCTCGGACAACTATGCTCCGGCATCCCGTTGGCGCTTCTACCCTGCAACAGGATTCCGTTGGACGGTTTCTAATGAATCGTTTCTATCAGATGTTTCTTGGCTTGATGACTTAAATGTATATGCATCAATCGGTAAATCGGCGAACGATCAAACCTTGCAAGGCAGATACCTCTATCAACAATACTACCAGCAGGCTGGCGGTATTTTGACAGGTGTAAACAATTTGATCTACAACGGAGGTTTGCAGTTAGGAAGAATTGCATCGCCAGGAATTATTGCGGAAGAAAGTTTGAAGAAGGAGCTTTCAGTTGATGCAACGTTATGGAATCGTGTTAACGTACAAGCAACATGGTTTGATGATAAGCGAAGCGGAATTATCACGCAAAACAATTTGATCCCGGGATTCTTGGGCTACACAGGGAGTGAACGTTTGCCATTGGAAAATATCGGCAAGGTAACGAACCGCGGATTTGAGCTGAATTTGGGTTACCATGATCGCGTTGGTGACGTAAGCTACGGCATCCTATTATCTGGAACGTACGCAAAAAACAATATCGATTATCAGGCAGAAGTTCCCAACAAGAATGCTTTTTCTAATCTGACAGGAAATCCAATCGGAACGCCATTTGGATTAACAGCAGATCGTCTATATCAACTGGAAGATTTCAATGCAGATGGTTCCTTGAAAAGTGGAATTGCTGCACCAACATTTGGTCCGGTACAACCTGGAGATATCAAATACGTGGATTTGGACGGCGATGGTCAAATCGATAACAACGATATGAGTCGTATTGGTTATTCAACGTACCCACAATTCTATTATTCTTGGGATGTGCGCGTTGGATACAAAGGCTTTTCTCTTTCGGCATTGTTTCAAGGTGCTGCGAACCGAAGTGTAAACCTTCTAGGTGCTTCTTATGATTTGTTCGTCCCATTCGTAGGAAACAGAACCGCTTATCCGGTTGCTGAAAATGCGTGGGCATACTATCCGGAAGCAGGAATCGATAATCGCAACGATGCAACCTACCCAAGATTGACTACGGTAGCTAACGAAAACAACTATATCAATTCCAGTTTTTGGATAAAAAATGCAGATTTCCTGCGTTTGAGATCATTGCAGTTACAATACGATTTGCCACAGCAGTGGATCGAAAATCTGAAGTTGAAGCAAGCGAAAATTATGCTAACGGCGGTCAATCCGTTCGTTTGGTCGGATTTCCAACGTACTTATAAACTCGACCCAGAAACGCCGGCAGGCTATCCTGCTGTCAAATCGTACACTGCGGGCGTAATGTTACACTTTTAAGGATCGGTCAACATGAAATTATCTAAATTATATCAACTAATATGGGTGCTTCCCGGTCTTATAATGATCGGAAGTTGTGGGAAAGATTTTTTGGACACCCGATTGGATACGATGCCTACCGACGAGAACATCGAAAGTAGCTATACCACGATCAAGCAATTGGCCAACACACCATACGCCTACATGCGCAACATCAATGAGTTCACCGCTTTAGACGGGAATTTGTCGGCGCCTGTGAGCGATGAAGCAGTACAAACCAATACGGTGGGCAATGTGTATTTGTTTAACAATGGCGTTTGGAGCCCATTCAATAATCCAGACGATCGCTACAGCTATTACTACGCTGGCATCAACGCGGTTAACTACTTTTTGGAGTATTTGGACAAACATGATGGCGATTATCGTTCGCTATTGGCGGTCAACCGAGATACGATTACCGTTGACACGAGAAAAGCGTTTCTAGATGATGTCGCGCTGATGGGTTGGTCAATCGCCGAAGCGCACGTGATCCGTGCATACTACTATTTCGAGCTGATCAAAAGATATGGAAGAACGCCTTTGGTCAATAAAACTTTTCCGGCGAACACATCTCCACAAATCGCTGCATCATCTTTCGATGAAGTTACAGCATACATCGTGAAGGAAATCAACGATTACCAAAATGCGTTGCAGCCAAACTGGAAAACGTCTGCTTTTGCCAATCAGGACGGTCGCTTTAGCAAAGGTGCGGCTTTAGCATTGAAGGCACGCGTGTTGCAATATGCAGCCAGTCCGTTGCACAATGCGAGCAACGATCAAGCAAAATGGATTGCTGCCGCGAATGCCGCAAACGAAGCCTTGGAGTTTGCTCGTCAAACCGGAAACAATCAATTGGATAATAATTACCGCAATTACTTTTTAGGTAGCAATACACTGACCAGTGCAGAAACCATTATGGCGGTGCGTTTTGATCCAGATAATGCGTTGGAGCGTGCTAATTATCCAATTGGAACGGCTGGCGGAAATAGCGGAATTACGCCAACGCAGAATTTAGTTGGCGCATACGAATGGAAAGGCGCCGCCGATCCAAATAATCCTTACGCAAACAGAGATCCTCGTTTGGAAATGAGCATCGTCACCAACGGAAGCAATTGGAATGGTCGAATTATCGATCAATCGGCTGGTCAATCGGATGATGCGCGAAGACAGAATGCAAGTAGAACGGGATATTATTTGAAAAAGTTCGTAAACGATCAGGTGGATTTAATTAATAATGCTACCAATACGCATCATTGGCCGATTTTCCGCTACGCGGAATTAGTGTTGACCTATGCGGAAGCGATGAATGAAGCCTACGGACCGGATCAATCCAATGGACAGACATGGACAGCACGCGAAGCTGTCAATTTGGTGCGCTCTCGACCATCGGTGGAAATGCCGGCGGTAGTGGCTGCGGGAAAAGAACAAATGCGCTCCGCGATAAAAGGAGAACGTCAAGTAGAACTTGCCTTTGAGAATTATCGCTACTGGGATGTGGTTCGTTGGGGAGATGCTGCAACGGTTCAAAACCAAACCATCACTGGAGTAAGCGTGAGCAAAACAGCGGCGGGTGTTTTTCAATATCAAACCAAGGAAGTTCAACAACGTAAATTCATCGCGCCAAAAATGAACTATTATCCGTTTCCGCAACGCGAAATTCAAATTTCCAACGGAACGTTGACACAGAATCCAGGATGGTAAGTTCGGTTATAACCTATTTTAAATGATTAAGAAAATGGAATTACGAAACAATATAAAACAGCTTGGCGCAGGATTATGCGCGTTGATGTTGGGCATGTTTATGAGTTCTTGCGAGCAGGAAGACCAAGCCAAAGAATATGGTATTTCAAGCATATATATGCCGCAAAGCGTTAATGTTTCGCTGGGTCTGAATGCGCTGTTTCCCGTGCCGAATTCGTCCAATTATGAAAGTTCGACCGGCTATAATTACATTGTAGATTCAGAAGCTGGAACAACAAATGTTTTGCTAGGCGTCATGCTGTCAGGCAGCCATACAAGTGCTTATTCGGTAGAAATTGTTTCCGACAAAGACACGATCAATGATCTTATATCCAAAGGAACTTTAGGCGAAAACTATATTGCATTGCCGGAAAATCTATTCAAGTTACCTGCAAATATTGACGTGCCGGAAAGCGGACGTGCTACCTTTCAGTTGTCGATTCAGAACAGTGTGATTACCAATCCGGAATATTTCGATAAGCATTTGATCGCTGCGGTTCGCTTACGCAATCCAAGCAAATATGCTTTGCATGAATCCAATGCCGTAACGATTGTGGATTTGCATATCGCCGGCTTATTTCCTTCTGCTAGACGTGTTTCAGATTATGCTGTTCGTGGTGGATCCATCATTACGATCGAAGGTCAGAACCTGAAAGATGTTTCGGAATTGAAATTGACGGGAACCGAAATCGCTATTCCGATTACTAATCAATCAGCAAACAGCATCACCGTGGAAATGCCGGAATTGGGTGCGTTTACACGTGGAACAATCGATTTGGTTACGCCATTTGGTACAACAAAATCTGCATTTGAAATCTTCAACATCGATCAGGCATTGCAAGTTTTTGCGGATGCTTACGGTGAAGGCGTTGCAGCAAATACCGATGGAGACGATTATGGTTCAAGACAGAGTGTGAGTACAACCACAAAACGTCGTGGCACTAGTTCTTTGGCAATCACCTATTTCGGAAACAACTATTCGCCGGGAGGTTTAATCAACAATGCTGGATTTATCGATCAGGGGTATGAGTACATTGTGTTCTGGGCGAAAAGCACAACAAACGGAAACAATAACGGAGGAATCCAAATGTCGTTAATGGGCGATGGTATGCCTGCTGGTTACGGAAATGATTTTGCCGGAGCTGCAATCGTGGTCGGTCCGGAATGGACATTCTATAAAATTCCAATTGGCAAAACCTCGGCAACACCAATGTGGAGCAAAGGAAGCTCTTTCCGAAAATTCGGATGGAGACTAAATAACTGGAATGTGCCGAACGATGAAACGGTGTATTTCGACGATGTGATGTTCATCAAATAAACAGCAACTTTTAATCAGGAGAATACTTTAAATAACGATATATGATGTTTAGACAATATTTTTTAAATGCTTTTTGCCTTTCGTTAATGTGCTTTTTGTTTTCATTTTGTAGCAAAAGCGACACTGCACCGAACTCTTTACCTGCCATTGCAGCGTTAAATGCAGATTGGCAAACCTTAACACCGAAGGCAATCGTAGCCAATGAAGCTTACGAAGGTGAGTTATACATTCCATATTCTGGCGGAAATGGTGCTACCTATTCGGAAGGCGAATCGATTGCTTCCACCGGAGTAACCGGATTATCTGCGAAACTAAAAGCAGGCGAATTGAAAAATGGACTTGGACATTTAAGTTTCGCCATTAACGGCACGCCTTCGGCGGCAGGAAATGCGACGTTCACATTGAGCTTCGGCGGACAAACACAAACCATCGTGTTGCCAATCCAAGAAACAGCGAACGCAGCAACGCCATTCTTTTGGGGATTTTTTGACGATGCTGGCACACCAACTTCTTTTTACGAAGGTTTGGGAACCAAGCCAAGCACACACATGATGTTCGATGGTTGGTATGCCGATGGCGACCGTACTTTTCCAACTTCATTCTGTCAGCAAGCAGATGCAAATGGTTTCACGCCGTTTGTTACATTGGAGCCGTTTATGGGAATGGATGAGATCTTATCCGGCAAATACGATGCGGATTTGACAGCATACGCAAACGCAATTAAAGCTTTCGGTAAGCCGATTTTGTTTCGTTTTGCGCATGAGTTTAATGGAGATTGGTATCCGTGGAGCGTGATGAATGATCAAGTTGTTCCAGCAGCCACTTATGTGAAAGGATTCAAATACGTGCACGATAAATTGACGCAAGCGGGCGCAACGAATTTGGTTTGGATTTGGGCACCGAACAATGAAAACGGAGGCAAGAACCCGCAAACTTTGGATACGTATTATCCGGGAGATGCATTTGTTGATATTATTGGAATGGATGGCTACAATTTTGGCACATCGCAAGATTGGTCGAAATGGGGAAGCTTCTCCCAAACTTTCGGCAACTTATATAAATGGATTGAAACCAACCATCCGGATAAACCGATATTGATTGCGGAAATGGGTTGTTCGTCGGAAGGTGGAGATAAGGTCGCTTGGATCAACGATATGTTCCTGCAGTTGCAACGAAACTTTCCGAAAATTATGTCGATTGTTTGGTTCAACATTGATAAGGAAACCGATTGGAGATTTCATGAAAATGATGCGACAAAACGAGCATTTATGAACGGAGTAAGTGCTCCACGTGTTCAGTATGATCGTAGTTTTGGCGGTATTGTGAAGTAGTATCAATCGTTATCTGATCAAAACGTATTTTTAGTAGATTTGAGTAGAAGTATCTACTTTCGGTCAACCATGAATATACGTTACATCTTAATTTTATATGCACTATTATGGTGCGCTACAAGAACGCTTGCGCAGGACAAATCGGTTCGCGCGAGCGTTCTTGCTTCGGAAGAAGTGGAAAAACTTTTTCCTTCTTCGGTAAAAGCCGAGCACGGAATTCGTTTTCCTGTTTTTCGCGTTTATAGCTACGTTGACGAATCGGGGAAACATTTCTGTGTATTGACCGAAAGCAAAGATGCACAAGATAGCAACGGCGATGTTGCGAACAACAAAATCCAGGCTTTCCTATTCAACGCGGGAGAAGTCTTTTTGAAGAAGAACGGCGAGCTATCCGATCAGATTTTAGGAAACGAAAGCGAAGAGGAGTCGATTTGGTTTTGGACGAAATACGCATCCTTCGACGATCTTGATAAGGATGGCATTATTGATCCTATTCTTGTTTACGGCACGTCCGCCCTCAACGGTACCGACGACGGCCGAGTAATAATCACTGTTCAACACAAAGATGTTTTTTACCACATCCGCCATCAAAATGGCATTCTTGACGACGAACGACACACCAACATCGATCCCGCGTTCTACGACGCGCCAAAATCCATCCAGGAAGCCATAAAGGGAACAATTGTTGCAATATCAAATGACGAAAAGGCAATATTTCCATACAATTGGAAAGAAGCCTTGAAAGCCAAGAAGACGGTTTGGAGGGAGTAGGGTTGTTTAAAGAAGTTTCCGTTTTGCTTCGTCGAAATCGGTCTGCGTGATAATTCCTCTTTCTTTTAAAGAATGCAATCGTTCTATTTCCAACATAATATCCTTTTCCGCCGGGACATTTTGGATTGTTGGACTAAAATTATTGACAACTTGGTTATTTAATTGTGCGCCTAAAGCATACACAGAATTATATTTTAAATCGAAGCTCTCTTTGCTCATCGTTAGGAATATGATGAAGTCGATAAAGGAAACGATTAATGGAATGAATGTCCAAAAGAATAAAAGGTATAAAAAACCTAAACCTCCCTGTCCTAAATAGAATCTATGTACTCCGAATCCCCCGAGAAAAAAAGCTAAGATCGCTGCTGTAGTTTTGTCTTTCATGTGTCCAATATATTCCGAAATTTAGTAAAATTTTTACGGATTTCCATAATGGATGTGGTTCAGAAATGTTTCCTACTGATTTCAATGTTCAAAAGCGCTTGTTAAGTTCAAAGTTTGATGCATGATTAAAGGCTTAAATCTGATGGTTAATAAATTAATAACGGCTTATATCCTGTTTGTTATAATCCTGTTTAGGTGTAAAACCCTATCTTTAGGACATATTAATCTGTAATTATTCAACTTAACTTGATATGACCTTTTTAAAGCGCACATCCTTAACTTCGTCAGTTTTTGCATTTTTCCTCTGCTTTAATCCTTTATTTTCGCAGCAAATAGATACCAGCTCATTAAATACGCTATTTGATTCTCTTGAAGTTCACCAAAAATTCATGGGAAATGTTGCGGTTTCTAAAAATGGACAAATATTATATGCTCGGTCAGTCGGGTACGCCGATGTAGAAAGCAGTCTGCGCGGGGAAGAATTGACGAAATACAGAATTGGCTCGATCTCCAAAACTTTTACGGCGGTACTGATTATGAAAGCCGTGGAACAAGGAAAGGTGGAGCTTGACCAAACGATATCATCGTTTTTCCCCACGATCACAAATGCAGATAGCATAACGATTCGGCAGCTGCTTAGCCATCGTAGCGGAATTCACAGTTTCACGGATGATCCATCGTATCCAAGCTGGCTAAGCAAGCCAAAATCTGAAAGCGAATTGATCAAGATTATTGAAGATGGTGGCAGCGATTTTAAACCGAATAGTAAGTTTAGCTACAGCAATTCGAACTACGTTTTGCTGACGTTTATCCTACAATCAGTTTTTAAAAAGCCTTATGGAGAATTGGTTAAAGAATATATCACCAACCCGCTTGATCTGAATGATACCTATTTGGGAGGCAAAATAAATGTAGCCAATCGAGAGAGTAAATCCTACCGGTTTGCGAACGGATGGAAGCAGGAAACAGAAACGGATATGAGTATTCCATTAGGAGCAGGCGCTATCGTTTCTACCGCTACAGACCTCACTAAATTCGCGGATGCGCTGTTTGCCGGAGAATTACTTTCGAAAGAGAGCCTAACGGCAATGAGCGAAATGGTTCAGTCGTATGGACTAGGACTGATACGTTTGCCCTATGCGGGTAAAGTTGGCCTCGGACACACAGGTGGAATTGATGGTTTTAGTTCTTTGTTGGTCAATTTTCCAGATGAGAAAATTTCTTACGCTTTAGTATCCAATGGTGATAATTTCGGTAACAAGCTGATTTCCGAGGTTGTTCTTTCTGTCGTATTTGGAAAGAACTATGATATGCCTTCGTTCTCGAATTATGTATATGATCCTGCAGATTTGGATCAATATGTTGGAAACTATTCATCTAAGGATATGCCGTTGAAAATAAGTATCACTCAAAAAGAAGGTGTTTTATATGCGCAAGCGACAGGACAATCCGCTTTTCCATTGGACGGTAAGGCAAAAGATGAATTTAAATTCGATATGGCCGGAATTGTGCTGAAATTCGAGCCGACTGATGGTGCCTTCGTATTGGTTCAAAATGGTAGAACCTATCGATTTGAGAAAGATAACTAGGCGTAAAGAAAAGCGAATAATACATTACCAAAGGCACTACGATTGTAGTGCCTTCTTTACTTGCGGAATAATTTGCGTTCCGTATGTTTCAATGGATTTCATCATCTGTGCGTGATCCGGACTGCCAACGTCCATGTGAGCAGCAAAACGCGTTAATCCAAATGTTTCCTTAATCTGTAGAATCTTGTCCGCTGCCTGATTCGCATCGCTAACCAATAAATGTCCGTGCGTCGAGCGTCCATAATCATACTGCGAGCGTTGGTACGGAGGCCATCCGCGCGAAGCGCCAATTCGATTCATTTGCTGCGCGTAAAACGGATAATACCATTCCCCGACTGCTTGATTATTTTCGCCGAAGAATGCATGCATATGTACGCCGACTTGGTAATTCGCCATATCGTGACCAGCATCTGTATAGGCTTGTTCGTAAACTTCAAATAACGATTGAAAACTGGCGTAAGAACCGCCGATAATCGCGAACATAACAGGCAATCCGAGTTTTCCGGCGCGAATCACGGATTCCGTTGTTCCTCCAACTGCCACCCAAATAGGCAATTTGCGTTGGGCACGTGGGAAGATCGGTTGATTGATCAACGAAGCGCGATGTTTTCCAGTCCAATTCACGGTTTCGTTGTTATTAATTTGCAACAGCAAGTTTAATTTTTCTGTGAAAAGCGAGCTGTAATCTTTTAAATCGTATCCAAAAAGTGGAAACGATTCAATAAACGATCCACGACCAGCCATAATTTCAGCACGGCCATTGGACAACAAATCCACCGTTGCGAAATCCTGATATAATTTTACCGGATCGCTGGAACTGATCACCGAAACGGCACTTCCTAATTTAATACGTTTGGTAACGGATGCTGCTGCCGCAAGAATAATCTCTGGAGATGCGACTGCATAATCCTCGCGGTGATGTTCGCCCATACCGAAAATATCAATGCCGACTTCGTCCATCAATTTTATTTCTTCTAAAATCTCTTGCAAACGCTGCTGCGGTGCTTGTATCTGCCCAGTTTTTGCATCTATTTGCAAGTCGCCGAACATGCCAATTCCTAATTCCATCGTGGTTCTTTTTTAGGTAAATACGTTAACCGTGAATATGTTCTTTTGTACCGTAACTTTGAATCAATTCTCCCTCAAATGCCAGCCATTCTTGCCAACGTTTTTCCACATCGACACCTTCTGTGTATTTGCGGGCAAAATTCAAAAATGTGGTATAATGATTCGCTTCCGAAACCATCAAATCATGGTAAAACTGAGCCAATTTTTCATCTTCCAAATTTTTGGAAAGTACGCGAAAACGCTCGCAACTTCTTGCCTCAATCATCGCAGCAAACAGCAAACGATCGATAAACGCTTGATTCCGCGATCCATCTTTCTTCGAAAACTTCATCAATCGACCCACATAATCATCTTTGCGTTCTCGACCTAACGTGTAACCACGTTCTTGAATAATATCGATTACCATTTGAAAATGTTGCATTTCCTCGATCGCAATCGCGGTCAATTCGTGTACTAAATCTTCATGTTCTGAGTTTTGCGTAATTAGTGAGATCGCATTGGAAGCGGCTTTTTGCTCACACCAAGCGTGATCCGTCAATATCTCTTCTAAGTTCGATTCCGCGATGTTTGCCCAGCGTGGATCCGTCAATAATTTCAATCCTAACATAGTGATGTCGTTTCCACAAATTTACTAAAATTAAAACTACCAAGATTAAATATCCTAACTTGCGTTATGTCGCGCAAAAAGCTATTCGTAATCGGTCAGGTTTGGCCAGAGCCCACTTCTTCTGCCGCCGGTTGGCGTATGCTTCAACTGCTTAAATTATTTGTCGACCATGATTTTGAAGTGCACTTTGGTTGCGCCGCAACACGATCGCCATTCAGCCATCAACTAGATCAATTAGGAATTATTTGTCAGGATATTTTGTTGAATGATGCATCGTTTGATGTTTTTGTGAAAGCGCTTGATCCGGATATCGTGCTTTTCGACCGTTTTATGGTCGAAGAGCAATTTGGATGGCGCGTTGCGGAACAATGTCCGGAAGCATTACGTGTTCTGGACACCGAAGATTTGCATTTTCTGCGATTAGCAAGGCAGGATGCGAACAAACAAGGATTGCCATGGTCCGACGATATGTTGTACACGCCGACCGCTTGGCGGGAATTGGCTTCCATTTATCGCTGCGATCTTTCGTTGATTATTTCCGAAGCGGAATGTCGTTTGCTGACAGAGCAATTGAACGTCCCCGATTCTTTACTTTATTATCTGCCATTTTTCGCGAATCACGACTCGGCCGATCATCTAAGTGCGTTTCCAAGTTTCGACGAACGGCAACACGTAGCATTTATTGGTAATTTCTTGCACGAACCCAACTGGAAAACAGTTCAGGCATTGAAAAATGAATATTGGCCAGCAATTCGTCAGCAACTTCCGCACGTTGAATTGCATATTTACGGTGCATACGCATCACAAAAAGTGGATCAACTGCACAAACCTGCCGAAGGTTTTCTTATCAAAGGGCGAGCTGATGATGCGGTGCAAACCTTGCAGCAGTATCGCTTATTGGTGGCGCCGATTCCTTTCGGCGCAGGGTTAAAAGGGAAGTTCGTGGATGCTATGCAAAGCGCAACGCCCTCGGTCAGTTCCAGCATCGGGGCGGAAGCGATGGGTGCGGAGCAATGGCCGGGAGCGATCGCGGATGATGTGCAAAAATTTGCGACGGCGGTAGCCAATTTGTACCAAAATAAGTCGAATTGGGAAGCGAAGCAAAGCTTAATCCATGGCGCGCTGCATAATTTGTTAGCGGACGGAAATGCTCAACAACAATTTCTTGCGAAGGTTGATGCGCTAAAAACAAATTTGAGTCAGCATCGCCGACGAAATATTTTCGGCAATATATTGGCGCAAGAACAATTTGCAGCAAAAAAATATATGTCGCGCTGGATCGAAGCAAAAAATAAAGGCAGCATCTAATTTCTCTACCAAACCAAGCGCTCTTCCATGCGTTTATAGTATATTTGTCGGAACAGTCACTTTTTCACATTATATTATGATACAACGTATACAATCGGTTTGGCTCTTGCTTTCAGGTTTGGTATTGATGGGTTTATTTATCTTTCCGTACGTCAGTTATATTGATTTGGTTGGCCTTGGCAAACAAATTTATGTTTCCGGTATCTACACATCCGTAAACAATGAAAGCGTTAAACAAGATACGTTCATTCTACAAAGCATTGGCGCCGTTTTTATTGCGGTGATGCCTTTGGTGTTGATTTTTCTTTTCAAAGATCGCAAACGCCAAGTGAAACTGATTTATCTGCAGTTGGTTCTGATTGTGCTTTTCGCCGTTTGGATGTACGTTAGTGCAAACAATGTTTTATCCACGAACAACCAATATCTACGTGCAGATAATATCGGGATTGGTTTTTTCCTATTACCTGTTTCTGTTATCTTTTTGTCGATGGCAATCGGTGGAATTCGCAATGATGAAAAATTGATTAAATCGGCGGATCGCTTGCGTTAACAACTTCGTGCTTTTGCACGTTAAAATTTCCAATATGTTTAAAAAGATTATTTTCTTCTTGGGACTTTGTTTGCCATTCTTTGCGACAGCGCAAGAGGATACAACGGTATTGATTCTAGATGATTTGCAGTTTGATGTACAATCGGTCAATATGTCCGGAGATACGGCCGAAATCAATTTGTTTGTGATTTCATCTTTGCGCCAGCAACGCGAATTTAAAATGAATACCTATGCCTCCACGGTAGTGGATAAAAAGGAGAATGATCACATGTACACGCAGATTCAAATGGGGCGAGTAAGTATTGATCTAGCAGATCGTCAGAACTATTTGAATTATTTGCTTTCTATGGATCAGCCCGCGTCGTTGAAATTTCGCGTAGCGGGATGGAAAAAAGAAAACGGCCCTCCGCAGGCCGTTAAAGTTGTTTTTGAAGATAGCCGCGAACCAGGTCGCTTTCGGCAAATTCGGGTGAAGCTGTAGTTAGCGCGAATAGCGAAACTGCTGCTTATCCATCATGCCCATCTGAGCTTTCATCATTTTGATTTGCTCATCGAGCAATTTATTTTTATCGGCTTTTTTCGCTTCCGATAATAACTTTTCTGCACCGCGTTTATCGCGTTTCGCCATCGCTACGCCGGCAAGACTCAATTTTGCTAAAGCTACATTGTGATCCATGTGCAATCCCAAAGAAAGTGCTTTCTTGAAATATTTTTCCGATTGCAAAGGAGCCCGGTGCGATTCGATTAGCCCAAGCAACATGTGGTAATAACCGTGTTGCGCTGGCGTCAATTCCTTCTCGTAGTTTTTAATGCTTTTCAGCCATTGCTCCGCTTTGGCAATATTCTCTTTCCGCAAAAACCACTGTGTAAGAAGCATTTTCTCGTTGAAAAATACCGTTACCCAAGTCAGGATAGTTACTAGAACAGCCAAAATTCCCCAGCCCCAAAGTCCAAACCAGAACAATGTAGCTGTGCCAAGAACCATTACACTGGCTATGATAATGCGTATTAAATTCGACATAATGTGGATTTCTTTTTAAAGTGCAAATATCCGATAATTAATACTGGTATCCAATTTGTATGCCACATTTAGACGAAAATTGTACATTTGAATATGCCGAAAAGATACGATGAGAGCTGGGAGCCAATCTTCAAAAAGTTATTTGAACAACCTCAAATGCGAGCGCTATCGCAGTTTGTGCAACAAGAACGTCGTGCAGCTACCGTTTTCCCTCCTGAGGAATTCGTTTTTAATGCGTTCAGACTAACCCCGTTGCCGAATGTGAAGGTGGTGATTTTGGGTCAAGATCCGTATCATAATGTGGGGCAAGCGCATGGATTATCTTTTTCTGTTCCTTCAGGAATAGCACTGCCCCCATCCTTAAAAAACATCTACAGCGAATTGGTTACCGATATTCCAGGGTTTACTTATCCAACTTCCGGCGATTTAACGAAATGGGCGGAGCAAGGCGTATTGCTTTTGAATGCTACCTTGACAGTTCGCGCTCATGAAGCCGCGTCGCACCAAAAAAGAGGTTGGGAACAGTTTACCGATTCCATCATTCAATCGATTTCTGCCGAACGCAAGGGCGTAGTGTTTATTTTGTGGGGAAGTTATGCGATTAAAAAATCCGCTTTAATTGATCAGAACAAGCATTTGGTGCTTACTTCGGTACATCCGTCTCCATTATCGGTTTACCGTGGATTCTTTGGATCGAAGCCCTTCTCCAAAACAAATGATTATTTGCGACAACAAGGAGAAACGCCAATTGATTGGCAGGTTTAAGCTTTAAGCATATAATTCCTTAACCAATTCGAACTTATAATCTTCATTTTGTAAGCGTTTGGTGTGGTTGATGCGTATTTTAATGTCATCTTGCTCAATATGGGTAAAGAGTAAATGACTGTCGTAGACCACTTGCCAAGGTCGATCTGAACGGACATCGACCGTTGATTCTCCTTGCACAACATATTCCAATTCCCCGGCGGTTGTATACCGCTTGACAATAAATTGTCTGCTTTCTAAATGCGTAACTGCATACCAAGCACCATCGCCAACACCGCCTAAATAGGTCGCATCTTTCGGAATGGTGATCGGCTTTGAACGGAAATCTACCGCACCGATAATCTGGTCGTTCGGCAAAAGATCCGATTTTGATTGAGAAACATTATCGCCCAATTGCTTCACCAAGAACCAAAACGATTTCCATCTATTCATGCGGAAATGGCGAAGTCCATTTTGTGGATCAAAAGAATAAATCATGCGGTCGCATACGGCATTTACCACGTTGCTAATCGGACTTGCTTTAATCGTTTCGGGAAGATTGATGCCGTGCCAATAATGATAGCAAGCGGAGGCGCGCATCAGCATGCGCGTAATAAACCTTGAACAGTTATTGTTTCGGCGCGCAACCGCGCCATAGGGATAGGTGCCTTTCTCTACCCAATGATCGCCAAACTGTTTTGCCGCAACATAATTCACGTTCTTTGCTATGGAAAAATACAACCGACCTTCTCCATACATCGCCGATTTTAGGTTCTCGAAATACGTAATTATCTGCTCCAGATTAACGATTTCGTTTGCTTTCACCTGTGCTTTAATCGTAATTTCCAACCGGGGATCAGAATCCTGCGAACGTGCGCGGCCGTATCCTCGAGGAGATATGTATCGACCGAAATCGTAAAAGCGCATATGCCCGGTAGCGCGCTCTACAATCACAACTCCGGTATGTCCAACCTTAAAATTTAGATTCTTTACTAACCCAATTTTTTTGAAAAACATCATCCATTTCTCATCACCCCGAATGGTGGCATCCGGCCAAGTGAGTATGATAGCGAGATCATCAAAGGTGTGCATAGCGGAAATACTAACTTAATATTGTAACGGGACGATTGGTTCCTTTTTGCTGGTCGACATGATTACCATCGTTTGGAAGGTCTTCACGTATGGGATTTTGGTAATCTTTTCCATAATAACGCCTTCATACGCTTTAATGTCTTTCACGTAAACTTTCAGAATGAAATCGCAGTTTCCGGTTACGTGATGACATTCCGTCACTTCAGGAATTTCCAATACCGCACTTACAAAACGTGGTATAGCATCTTGCGTATGGAAATCCAAGCTGATTTGAATAAATGATTTAATGCCTAAACCTAGTTTTTCTTCATCTACAAAAGCGTGGTAGCTTTTTATAAAGCCTGAATTTTCCAACTTACGTACACGCTCCAAAGTGGGTGCCGGCGATAAACCGATGCTGGTAGCTAATTGAAGATTCGTGATGCGGCCATTTTCTTGCAGCAGCTTAAGAATTTTAAGGTCTGTCTTGTCTGGTTGGTAAGGCATTGCAATAAAATTTTATGAACGGTAAATATACAAAATTTTATTTGCCTTTTTAGGGGATTTTTGAGTAGCAACAGTGTTTTGTTAGGTGTTATGCCGTGCAGTTTTATCGATTACCATCTTATTGTTGCTTGCTGTATTTTATTTATTATCAGAAAGTTAATGTTGAGCGCTTACTCAAGCGTAAAATGTGATGAATATCATTTTTTTTGTCATAATCTTGACTTAAAGCCGATGTGGATAGTGAGTTATTCCTATTAAAATGCTAGATTTGCAAATTGAAATCGGGATGGCTCCGTGCCATCTTATTAAGGTGAAAGAGATATGAGTACCAAAGACGACGAATTACTAAAAGAGCTTGAGCACGAGGAATATAAATACGGTTTTACTACCGATATTGATATGGAAATCGCGCCGAGAGGTCTTACCGAAGATACCGTACGCTTAATTTCTGCTAAGAAAAACGAACCGGAATGGTTATTGGAATGGCGACTGAAAGCGTTTCGTCATTTTCTGGATATGGATATGCCGACTTGGCAAAATTTCGATAATCCCGAGGTAGATTTCCAAGACCTATCTTACTATGCTGCGCCGAAGCCTAAAAAGCAATTGCAAAGTATGGATGAAGTAGATCCGGAATTGCTATCTACCTTTGAGAAGTTGGGTATTCCGTTGGATGAACAAAAAATCTTGGCGGGCGTTGTAGCCGTAGATGCTGTTTTTGATTCGGTTTCCGTGAAAACAACATTCCGCGAGAAGTTGAAAGAAAAAGGCGTTATTTTCTGTTCTTTCGGCGAAGCTGTTCAAGAACACCCAGATTTAATAAAAGCATATTTAGGTACGGTTGTGCCACAAACGGATAACATCTACGCTGCTTTGAATTCAGCCGTTTTCTCGGATGGATCATTCGTTTACATTCCGAAAGGCGTGCATTGCCCGATGGAATTATCCACTTATTTCCGTATCAACGCACAAAATACTGGTCAGTTCGAACGTACATTGATCGTTGCGGATGAAGGTTCGTATGTTTCTTATCTAGAAGGATGTACGGCGCCAATGCGTGATGAGAATCAGTTGCATGCGGCGGTAGTTGAATTGATCGCAATGAAAGATGCGGAGATTAAATATTCTACTGTACAAAACTGGTACCCGGGCGATAAAGATGGCAAAGGAGGGATTTACAATTTCGTAACGAAACGTGGTATTTGTAAAGGAGATAACTCTAAAATCTCGTGGACACAAGTAGAAACCGGATCGGCGATTACTTGGAAATATCCTGGCGTGATCCTGAAAGGCGACAACAGTGTGGGCGAATTCTACTCCGTAGCGATGACACGTAACAGACAGGTTGCGGATACAGGTACGAAAATGATCCACTTAGGAAAGAATACCAAATCGAAAATTATTTCAAAAGGTATTTCTGCCGGATTTAGTCATAACAGTTACCGTGGTTTAGTAAAAATTGGTCCAAATGCAGATCAATCAAGAAACTTCACGCAATGTGATTCTTTATTGATTGGTGATCGTTGTGGTGCGCACACGTTCCCATACATCGAAAGCAAAAACAAATCTGCAAAATTGGAGCACGAAGCGACCACATCTAAGATTGGTGAGGATCAAGTATTTTACTTGAACCAACGCGGTATTGATCCAGAGAAAGCGGTAGGATTAATCGTGAATGGTTACGCGAAAGAAGTGCTTAACCAATTGCCGATGGAATTTGCGGTGGAAGCACAGAAATTATTGGCGATTTCATTAGAAGGATCAGTAGGGTAACGAATTATTGCAATAGCATAAAACACATAATAACAGCATGTTAAAAATTGAAAATTTGCACGCCTCAGTTGAGGACAAACACATATTAAAAGGATTAAACCTAGAAGTTAAAGCTGGAGAAGTTCACGCGATTATGGGACCAAACGGTGCCGGAAAAAGCACTTTAGGAAATGTACTAGCAGGTCGTGATTCTTACGAAGTTTCGGAAGGTCAAGCATTGTTAGATGGTGTGGATTTGTTAGATCTTTCACCAGAAGATCGTGCACGTGAAGGTCTTTTCTTAGCATTTCAATATCCGGTAGAAATTCCCGGTGTTTCCAATATCAACTTCTTGAAAACGGCGTTGAATGACATTCGCGAATACAAAGGTTTGCCACCGTTGGAAGCGAAAGAGTTTTTACAAATGGTGAAAGACAAACAGCAATTGGTGGAGTTTTCAGCAAAATTGACGAACCGCTCTTTGAACGAAGGTTTTTCTGGTGGTGAGAAAAAACGCAACGAAATCTTCCAGTTGGCGATGTTGAATCCAAAGCTTTCCATCTTAGATGAAACAGATTCAGGTTTAGATATTGATGCCTTGCGTATCGTTGCGAACGGTGTGAATCAATTGCGTTCGAAAGACAACGCTTTCGTTGTGATTACGCACTACCAACGTTTGTTAGATTATATCGTTCCTGATTTTGTACACGTATTGTACAACGGACGCATCGTGAAAACTGGCCCGAAGGAATTGGCGTTGGAATTGGAAGAAAAAGGATACGATTGGTTAAAAGAACTAGATACGCAAACCGCCTAATCAAAATTAAGAAGGGAAGGTTATGAGTGTATTGACAACAAAAAATATGAGTACATTAACAGCAGAATCTCTGTTTCAGCAACTAACCACTACTTTCCAGAATTTGGAAAAGGTGGATGAGCCGGCTTCATTAGCAAGCATCCGTCAGGAAGCCTTCGCGAAGTTTGAGCAAGCAGGGTTTCCAACGGTGAAGCACGAAGATTGGAAGTACACCAACATCCATTCCTTGGTGCAAGCACCTTATATTTTGAATACAGATGTGGAAGTGGCTGATCTTGATTTGAGTCAAGCCGATATTCCAAATCTTGATGCACACCGTTTGGTGTTGGTGAATGGCCAATACACGGTGGCATTTTCTACCTTAGATGATGAAGAAGGATTGGTGGTGAAGCCCATCGAAGATGCAGCAAACGATCCACAATTTCTACGTCATTTTGCGCAGCATGCCGATAAAACGGATAATGCGTTGGTTTATCTAAATACCGCGTTGTACACTGCTGGCGTGTTTATCGAGGTAAAAAAGAATGCGGTAATCAGCAAGCCCATTCACTTAATTCACGTAGCGAGTGGTAATGAATCTTTCTTTGCGCAAACGCGTAATTTGATCGTTGTAGGCGAGCATGCGCAAGTCGAAGTGATCGAATCTTTCATCACGGTAGACGGAAGCGCGAAAAACTTACACAACAAAGTAACAGAAATCGTTTTGGCAGAAAATGCTAAAATGCAACACTATTACCTGCAAGTTGCTGCGCCTACCAGCAATTATTTGAATCATACGGAAGTTTACCAAGAGAAATACAGTTTATACAACAATTATAACTGTACTTTCCCAGGTGCTACATTCGTGCGTAACAACATCAACGTGCGTTTGGATGCGGAACAGGTAGAATCCCACTTGTACGGTATCAACTTGTTGGCCGATAAACAATTGGTAGACAATCATACGATCGTTGATCACTTGAAGCCACATTGTGAATCTTACGAATGGTATAAAAATATTCCTCAGGACAATTCCACAGCGGTATTTAACGGGAAGATTTTCGTTCGTTTAGATGCACAAAAAACAAATGCTTTTCAGCAGAACAACAATATGTTGATCGGCGATAAATCGACGGTATATACAAAACCACAATTGGAAATTTTTGCAGATGATGTGAAATGTTCACACGGTTGTACAATGGGACAATTCGATGATCAGGCATTATTTTACTTGCGTGCAAGAGGTGTTGGTGAGGAGTCCGCACGTACCCTTTTAGTACATGCATTTGCTTTTGACGTAACTTCTCGTTTCTCTAACGAAGCAGTTCGTAATTATGTTGAAGCATTGGTTGCGAAAGGTTTAGAACCGCGCAAAAACTAAGTTTGTATAATTAGTAATTAATATAAATGCGAAAGCGTCTGATGATTGTCAGGCGCTTTTTTTTATTGGAATAAACCTAAATCACTTCCCGAATAGGTTGCTCAGGAGAAATGCTTTTGATTGGTGTTTCCGTACTGCGGTATAAATCGGCAATGTCGAAAATCGGAGAAACTTCATGGCGCGTAGCGATGGATAAACGAATATCTTCGCAATGGGAAGCAAAGGTTTCCCAAACTTTTTCGACGGTATTATTTTGTCCAGAAAGGTGGCCTAAAATAAGGTGTTTCAATCGAGCGCTTCGGTTTGTTAAAAATAAATCCAAAGCCATAATGTTCGAAATGTGTCCGAACCCGCCGCGGATTCTATTTTTCAAATAATACGAATAGCGACCATGCTCCAGCATCTCCTCATCGTAGTTGCTCTCCAGCAATAATACATCAACATGCTGAATAACATGTTTCACATTATCACATCCTCGCCCTAAATCGGTCAAAACGCCAATGTTGGTTTTGCCATCTGACACCACAAAACTGCAAGGTTCTTTCGCGTCGTGGTATTTTGGAATGCCAATAATTTCCAACGATCCGATGCGCACGCGTTCATTACTTTGGATAATGTTTACCAAATGTTCTGGCAAACGCAGTTTGCTGCCGTCGTAACTTCCTTGTGTTATATATATGGGAATATCGTATTTCTTTGCGAAGACAGAAAGCCCACAAATATGATCTGTATGTTCGTGCGTAATGAAGATGGCTTTAACGTGCGTAGGCAAAATTCCTAAACGATCCATCCGTAATTGCATGTGCTTATTATTGATGCCGACATCGATTAACACCGCCGTGTCATCCTTGGCTACATAATAGCAATTTCCGTTACTTCCAGATGCAATTGAGCAATACTTCATTGACCACAAAACTAAGAAAAATGTCGTTAATCTTTTTCCAATCCTAGCGCGTAGCGAATGCCGCCCAAAATATGTTTTAAAAAATCTTCCTCTTGAAATGCTTCTTTGGTATGGCCAAGTGCGGTATAAAAAACGCGCCCGCCATCATACTCGTGAAACCAGGAAATCGGATGAAAATTACCCATTTTTCCACCTTGGTAACTATTTTCATCTAAGGTCATCAGCAGTTTTACATCCGGATTTAGTTTCTCAAAATCATACCATTCGTCTTTACGTTTCCAAATTTTGGGAAGATGCACCGTCGCTGGATGTTCGTGATTGTGTACATGTATATCCGCCAACTGCACTTCCGGATGGCTCATGAAATAGCCACCAATCAAGCGCTCATACCAAGGCCAATGATGTTCGGTATCGCTGGCTGCATGTATTCCAACAAATCCTCCGCCGTTCTGTATGTAATCTTGAAAAGCTGATTTTTGATCATCGCTGAAAATATTGCCCGTAGTACTCAAAAATAGGATGACCTGATATTGCGCTAACCTTTCTTTGGTGAATAAATGTGCATCTTCCGAGTGCTCTACATCAAATCTGTTTTCTCGGCCGAGTTTCTGAATGGCTTCCGCGCCTACTTCAATATTATCGTGACGGAAGTCGGCTGTTTTCGAAAACACCAGTATTTTTGGCAATTCCTGCGCTAAGCTGGGCATCATGGCAGTTAAGCATATTATGATGGTGGCGAGTAGTGATTTCAGTAGTGATGTCATAGCAATAAAGATATTACAATAATTTTAATTGTTTTTTCTGTTGAAAATCAATTGCTTAAATGCTGTCCGGAAATCGATGTTAAATAGCTTAAAAAAATCGGTAAAAAAAAGGAGATAACACGCTACTTATCACCTTGAATAATTAAATTTGCCCGACTAGTGCCAAATTGTCTGTTTAGGAACTTTGGATTTATTATTGCGCATTAGGTGAGTACAGATTTAAAAGATTATGTTAAAATTCTTAAGTAAGTTATTTGGTAGCAAGTCCGAGCGAGATATTAAGGGAATACAACCAATTGTAAATAAGATCAAGGAAGAGTATGAGAAGCTTGCTGGCTTATCAAATGACGAATTGAGAGGGAAAACAGCCGATTTCAAAAGCCGCATTGCGGAATACCTGAAAGAAATCGATGACGAGATAAATAGCTTGAAAGAGCAGGCTGAAGCCACCGAAGATATGGAAGTGAAAACTTCACATTACGAAAAGGTGGATAAGCTAACCAAAGATCGCGATAAGAAACTGGAAGATGTATTGAACGAGATTTTACCGGAAGCTTTCGCTGTTGTGAAAGAAACGGCACGTCGTTTTACGGAGAACAAAGAGATTTCGGTTACGGCTAGCGAGTTTGATCGTAACATCGCAGCGCTAAAAGCGAATGTTTCTATTCAAGGCGATCAAGCGGTTTGGAAAAACACATGGTTAGCTGCCGGTACGGAAGTGACCTGGAATATGGTGCATTATGATGTACAGCTGATCGGCGGTATCGTGCTGCATCAAGGGAAGATTTCTGAGATGTCAACGGGTGAAGGTAAAACTTTGGTGGGAACATTGCCAACTTACTTGAACGCACTTTCTGGAAATGGTATTCACATCATCACAGTGAACGATTACTTGGCTCGTCGTGACTCCGAATGGAACGGTCCATTGTTCGAATTCCACGGATTGAGTGTCGATTGTATCGACAAACACCAGCCGAACTCACCACAACGTCGCAAAGCTTACCAATCGGATATCGTTTACGGAACAAACAACGAATTCGGTTTCGATTACTTGCGTGACAACATGACGCAAAATCCGGAAGCTATGGTGCAGCGCAAACTTCACTTTGCGATGATCGATGAGGTGGATTCCGTTTTGATTGATGATGCGCGTACGCCGTTGATTATTTCCGGTCCGATTCCGCGTGGCGATCAGCATGAATTCCACCAATTGAAACCGCGTATTGAGCGTTTGGTAAATGCGCAAAAAGCATACGTCAATGGTGTGTTAAACCAAGCGAAGAAGGCAATCGCGGCAGGCGATACGGATGCAGAAGCTGGCGGTTTAGCATTATTCCGCGCATACCGTGGTTTGCCGAAAAATAAAGCATTAATCAAGTTCTTAAGTGAAAACAATCACCGTCAGATTCTACAAAAAGTAGAAAACTTCTACATGTCGGAGCAAAATCGCCACATGCCGAAAGCGGATGCGGAGTTGTTCTTTGTGATTGATGAAAAAAATAATCAGGTTGAGTTAACCGAGAAAGGGATTGAATTAATCACGGCTTCCGGAGAAGATCCAAACTTTTTCATCCTTCCGGATGTCGGTACGGAAATTGCAGCGATTGAAAATTCCAGCGATGCGTTGGAAGAGAAAGCACGTCAGAAAGAAGAGTTGTTGCGCGATTATTCGATCAAAGCAGAGCGTATTCATTCGATCAACCAGTTGTTGAAAGCATACACCTTATTTGAAATCGATGATCAATACATCGTCGATGAAGGTAAAGTGAAAATCGTTGATGAGCAAACAGGTCGTATTATGGATGGTCGTCGTTATTCAGATGGTTTGCACCAAGCGATCGAAGCGAAGGAAAATGTAAAAGTGGAAGATGCGACGCAAACGTACGCAACGATCACTTTGCAGAACTACTTCCGTATGTACCACAAATTATCAGGTATGACGGGTACTGCTTCTACCGAAGCAGGCGAGTTATGGGAGATATATAAACTGGATGTAGTAGAAATTCCGACAAACCGTGGTATTCAACGCGACGACAGACAAGATTTTATTTACCGCACAGCGCGTGAGAAATATAACGCGGTAGCACAGGAAATTCAGACTTTAACAGAAGCGGGCAGACCGGTATTGGTGGGTACCACTTCCGTAGAGATTTCTGAATTATTGAGCCGTATGTTGAAAATGCGTGGTATCAAGCACAACGTATTGAATGCGAAATTGCACCAGAAAGAAGCAGATATCGTTGCGGAAGCGGGTAAGCCTGGTCAGGTTACGATTGCAACAAACATGGCTGGTCGTGGTACGGATATTAAGTTGAGTTCCGAAGTTACTGGTGCAGGTGGTTTGGCTATCATCGGTACGGAACGTCACGAATCTCGTCGTGTGGATCGTCAGTTACGCGGTCGTGCTGGTCGTCAGGGTGATCCGGGTTCTTCTCAGTTCTTCGTTTCCTTGGAAGATCCGTTGATGCGTTTATTCGCCTCAGAGCGTATCTCCAACATGATGGTGCGTATGGGCGTGGAAGAGGGCGAAGTGATGCAACATAGTATGCTGACGAAATCCATTGAGCGTGCACAACGTAAAGTGGAAGAAAATAACTTCGGTATTCGTAAACGTTTGTTGGAATACGATGATGTGATGAACTCACAACGTACTGTAATTTACACGAAACGCAAAAACGCCTTGTTCGGTGAACGTCTGGATGTGGATTTGAACAACACCATTTACGATGTAGTTGAAGATGTAGTACTTTCTTCCAAAGAAGGCGGCTCATTTGAGGAGTTCCAAATTGAAGTGATTCGTTTGTTCGCATTGGATACCTCTATCAACGAGGAAGAATACAAATCAAGCCCTGCGACGGCGCTTGCTGATAAGTTGTTCAGTCAAGTGATTGCACATTACCAAGAGAAAGCTACCCATGTGGCAGCACAAACGCTTCCGGTAATGACGAACGTAATGGCCGAGCGCGGCGATATGATCGAAAACGTGGTTGTGCCATTCTCTGACGGAACGCGTGGCATTCAAGTAGCTACGAATTTGAAGAAAGCGGTGGCTTCGGAAGGTAGAGAAGTGTTCCGTTCTTTTGAGAAAGGTATAGTTCTTGCTTTGATTGATGAAGCTTGGAAAGAGCACTTGCGTGAAATGGATGATTTGAAACAGTCGGTACAAAACGCGGTGTATGAGCAAAAGGATCCTATCGTGATCTACAAAATGGAAGCGTACAACTTGTTTAAAGAAATGCTGGCTTCTATGAATAAAGAAATCGTAAGCTTCTTGTTCAAGGGTGAAATTCCCGGACAACAAGGTCAGCAAGAGCAGCAAGTGAAGGAAGCTCGTCCAATTCCGGCACAACCGGCGCAAGTGACCGCTTCTAAGCAAGAGCTTTCATCTCCGACTGGCGTAAGCGAGGAAGATGTAGACGATACGAGAGCACAACAAGTAACACAACCAGTTCGCAAAGAGCAAACGGTTGGTCGTAACGACGAATGTCCATGCGGTTCAGGTAAAAAATACAAGAACTGTCACGGTAAATAATAAATAATTAACCATGGTTAGAAAGGGATTGATTTTATGTGGAATACTGTGTGGATTATTCACCGCAGTACATGCCCAGGAACGCGTAGATGTAGTCGCTGATCCATTGATCGCTGCTTTACAAGCCTTCCGCGCCGAGCATGAAATCAATCCAGCTAGCCGTCCAACGGTTAGTTTAGGAGAAAAGAAAGTGACCACGGACAAACGCAATATGCGTCGTGTTCGCACACGAGGATTCCGTGTTCAAATCTTCTCCGGACCTAATCGAAGTGATGCCGTATCCGCTCAAAACGGATTTCTGCGTCAATACAATGATATGGGCGCGTACATCAATTACGAAGAACCAAACTTCCGTGTGAAAGTGGGCGATTTTCGAACACGCTCGGAAGCGAATACCTTCATGCGTAAACTACGCGGACAATACAGCAATGTCTTCGTTTTCGTCGAAGATATTTGGATCTGGCAATAAACGATTCAACACCATTTATGATGAAAGAGGAAATTAAAAGCTTAGCGGCTTCTTTTTTTGAAGAAACGGTAGGCATTAGAAGGCATTTGCACCAAAATCCTGAACTTTCTTTTCAAGAATACAATACGTCCGCTTTTGTAAAACAGGAGCTAGACAAGTTGTTAATTCCGTACACAGCAATGGCTGATACGGGCGTTGTTGCTTTGATTCAAGGCGAATTGCCTTCAGATAAAGTTATTGCGCTTCGCGCGGATATGGATGCATTGCCCATTCAGGAGGTAGATGGTCGCGATTATGGATCCAACAATCCCGGTGTGATGCATGCCTGCGGACACGATGTGCATACATCTTCCTTATTGGGCGTTGCGAAAATCTTGAATAGTTTAAAATCAAAATTTGGTGGAACGGTTAAATTGATCTTCCAACCTGGAGAAGAACGTCTTCCCGGAGGCGCCTCTTTGATGATCAAAGAAGGTGTGTTGGAAAATCCTGCACCACAAGCTATTATTGGACAACATGTGATGCCTTTAATAGAAAGCGGAAAAGTGGGTTTCCGTTCCGGAAAATATATGGCTTCTTGCGACGAATTGTTTTTGACCCTTCGTGGAAAAGGTGGGCATGGCGCGCAGCCACATCAAAATATCGATCCAATAGCGATCACAGCGCAAATCATCACCGCGATGCAGCAAGTGGTCAGTCGCTATGCAGATCCGCGTATTCCAACGGTGTTATCTTGGGGTAAAATCATTGGTAACGGCGCAACAAATGTAATTCCTGACGAAGTTAAACTAGAAGGAACATTCCGAACATTTGACGAAAACTGGCGTGCGGATGCACATCAAAAGATGACGAAAATGGTGGAAGGCATTGCGGAAGCAATGGGTGCAACCTGCGATTTCCGAATTGATAAAGGATACCCGTTCTTAATCAACGAGCCGAAAACCACCGAAGCGGCGCGCAGTTATGCAGAAGAGTTTTTGGGTAAAGAAAATGTTTTGGAGTTGGATTTGTGGCCCGCCGCAGAAGATTTTGCCTATTATTCCCAGGAAACAAATGCTTGTTTCTACCGTTTGGGGACTGGGAATAAAGAACGCGGGATTACATCAGCAGTGCACACGCCAACTTTTGACATCGATGAAACTGCCTTGGAAACGAGCATCGGATTAATGGCATACATTGCTATCAAATCCTTGGAAGCTTAATCGCTATGTCTTCCCATCACGTTGTTCGCGAAAACCAAGAACCTGCGCTTCTCATATTCGATGTCGATGCGCTCGACGAGGAATATCTAGGGCAATTGCTGGAATGGAGCCCGATCGTTATTGCATCGGATCATCACGTGGACTTTTTGCTGGCAAGGGGAATCAAGATTGACGTTATACTTACCGCTCAGCAGGACCTTCATGTAGAACAAGATGGCGTACTAGTTATTTGTAGTCAAGATTTCCTGACTGACGTGATGCTGTATTTGAGAAGCCGAAATCAATTTGCAGTGCATATTCTTTGGAACAGCTTTCAGCCAAATGTCATCCTGCCGTATCATAAAGAATTTGTCGTAGCGTTGTACAGTAAGCAAGTGAAATATATCATTCAGCCAACATTCGATAAATGGATGCCCGATGATCGGCAAATCATTATTTTGAACACCAATACCGATTACCATACCGAGAATTTGGAGAAAATAAGTGATACCCTATATAAATCCATTCAAACGGGATTTGTACGAATCAATTCCAAAAACGGCGAACCATTAATAATCGGGGAAGAACTGTGATGTTGAGTATTAGAAAAGCGCAATCCGTTGAACTTACTATCATTTCTGAATTAGCGCACGCGATTTGGCACCCGACTTATGCATCGATCTTATCGAAAGATCAAATTGAATTCATGCTGGAAGATATGTATTCCTTAAAGGCGTTGAAAGAAAAACTGGATGCCGGAAGAATGTTTTACTTAGCGTATGAAGGCGCAAAGGCGGTCGGATATATTGCGTTGACTGCTTTATCAGAACAAAGCGTGCTACGCATCGAGAGCTTGTACTTGCTTCCCGAAACGCAAGGGAAAGGCTTTGGAAAGCAACTAATCGATTTTGCTGCGGAAAAGGCGTTCGATGAAAAATTAGCTGTTTTGGAATTGAATGTAAATCGAGGAAATAAAGCCCAGCTTTTCTACAAAAAGCAAGGCTTTATCATTGTTCGCGAGGTGGATATCCCCTATCACGGATACGTTTTGGACGATTACGTGATGCAAAAATCCTTGTAAATTTTGTTGATTCGCTGACTAATTAATCACGCAACTTCTCCACGCGCGTCGGCGTCTGTTCACCACTTACAATACCAACCACACCATGTGCAATTGCTTCGATACTAGATTGGATATTCTTAATATCTAAGGTCGAAACCTCATCCTTCACGGTATGATAGTACTCATCTTTATCAATTTGCGAAGTTGAAAACGTATGCGCCGGAACTCCTAACGCCGCTAATGTGGCGTTATCGCTGCGATAGAAAAGGTTTTGTTGTGGATATGGATCAGGATGGAATGTGAATGAAGAACCTTTCACTTTTTCTTGCACCAACTGTCCGAGATTGGATGCATCATAACCAGTGATATACAGCGAATTCGGACCAAACTTTGAATCCTTCCCGATCATTTCAATATTGATCATGGCGACTACTTTATCTGGATCAATGGTGGTTCCGAAATTTTTAGATCCGTACATGCCGATTTCTTCCGCAGTAAAGGCAACGAAGATCAATGTTCGTTCGTTGTTGTCCAGTTCTTTAAAGTGTTTTGCAAGCGCTATCACAGCAGTCGTTCCCGAAGCATCATCGTCTGCTCCGTTGGCAATTGAATCTTGACCAACAGCATCAATAATCCCAATATGATCGTAATGCGAGGAGAAAATCACGTATTCTTCCGGTTTCGATTTACCCGGCAACATGCCCGCAACATTAAATAGTTCGAAAGGCTCTTTGCGACTGCTCGCTTGGATTTCAAACGCTGTAGGAGCAGTTTCTTGGATGATGAAAATTTTTGTCGGAGCCTGATTTTGTTCCTGCGAAGCAGGAACCAAGGTTTCCTCGCCAATCATTTTGCGGAAACGCGCCAATAAATCCCGATGTGCCGGATGTACCCAAATAATTTCGTTTTCCTTTCCTTGCAAAGCATGAAAACGGAATGCCTGCGAAAAATCAGCTTCTTCTTCGATGGCGCTAATTTGGACATTTGATTGCTGATTCCATGACAATTCTTCCGGCCGTCCAAAAATTAGAAAATCGTGGTTGGTAAGCGTTTTACCATTCACGATAACTTCCTGTTTAGCAGGAGAAATCTTGTTCAGCTTAAAAGTTTGGCGATAATTGGATTCCGCATACGGCTTTAAACCAATCGATTGAAATTCATCAGAAATAAAATCTGCCGCCTTCGCAATATCGGGCGTCAACGAATGCCGTCCTCGCATATCATCAGAAGCGAGCGTGTTTAGAATACGTTCCAAATCAGCCGTTTCAGCCACTTGTGCTGATAATGTTAGGCTGGAAAACAAAAATCCCAAACAAAGGCTGACATTTTTTAATCGATAGCTGGTAATTGTCATGAAAGTAAAAATAGGCAAAAGAAACGTGATCATCATGATATTGTTCTTTTAGCAGACAAAAGCTATATTTGAGTCTGCCGATGGTACAATTCTTGTCTAGTTAGGATGAAAGATCTGTAGCCATTTGCTCAAGCAGATACTAAATATAATCAGGCATGAAAGAAGTAACAGTACAAGAGTTAAAGCAGAAAATCGATAATAATGAGGATTTTCAATTAATTGATGTAAGGGAGCCATTTGAGTACGAAACATCAAACCTAAACGGTTTGAATATTCCACTTTCGGGCGTCGTGATCGAAGCAGATAAAATCTCGAAGGATGTTACAGTAATTGTACAGTGTCGCTCAGGCAAACGGTCTGCACAAGCAATTATGCTGTTAGAACAAGAAGGTTTTACAAATCTATCCAACCTTAAAGGCGGAATTTTGGCTTGGAAAGATGAAATTGATCCAGAATTGGACGTTTATTAGTCCGCGAAAAACAAGCAACGCCACTTCATAAAGTGGCGTTGCTTGTTTTTAGATTCCGTATATAATTGAACAGACTTTTCATCGACCGCCCGATATGATACGTAGGAACGTCGCGAACGTCTTTTTAAGACCAACGTACACAGCTAGCGATAGTAGAATGACTAATATTGGCGTAGTAAAATAAATAAGTAAAAATGCAGCTTCTGAGTTTGGACGAACAAGATATGCTATCGATTTCTTAGTCAATGATAACCAAGGCTCATGAAATGCAAATACAAAAAAGCTGGCGCTGGCTAGTATCTCGATTGGCTTTATTTCCTTCTTTACCGTTAGCCAATACATCAAATTAATAAACGAAATCATTCCTAAAGCTACTCCTGTATTATGGATATATTGGTTTTTGTAAAAACCTCTTACCATAAAATCTAGAAATGCAATAAATGGATATATGTAAATAACCTGTCGGATTTGATAGAAGCTCTCCAAAGCGTTGATTTTATATATACTGAAAAAAGCGCCTAGACTGAAGAAAAATAAGCAAGGGAAACTAAGTCCGGCAATTAGGTAAGGTGGCGCAGTAAACCATATTGCAAATAAGATAAATAAGCCAAAGAATTTGAGGTATTTCAAAAAATAGTAAATCAATGGGGAGAGTAAAATGATTACTATGAGATCTCTGATAAACCAAAATTGATAGAGGATCGGACTGATCGACGGCTTTACCACCCAAAAAGCTTGAAGAAAATCTAATATAGCGTAATCTTCCACCCGTTTATTCACTCCTGAAAAAAATGGACGAAGTGCCGGGATTTGCTGTGCAACAAAGAAAATTAATACAGCAGAAGATATCCAAAAGATGTATGGAATAAACAATGATGTCAATCTACGTTGGAGCTTTTGTCGATAAATTTCCTGAGTCCAATTATCAATATTAAAGAAAAATAGGTAACCGGAAACAAAGTAGAAAGTAGGAACTGCAATCCGAGCAAAGACTTGAGAGAATAAATATTGAACATTGGCAAACCACGGATGACTACCAAAATGCAACAAGTTATTATCAAATGAATGAATAAAAACTACCGCGACAATTAACGGGAATCTTAGGCTTTTCAAAGTATCTGATTGTGTTTTGTGCATAAAATTAGATTGGTAATTGCCCGTCAATTAAGGTTATTTGATTATGTCCTTCGTGAGAATGATCAAGAATCTTTTATTTCGCTATTATAACAAAATAATGTCAAAAATTACCGCGACAAACTTGATAAAGATGTGCAC
The DNA here is from genome assembly GCF_042684745.1 of Sphingobacterium corticis. Taxonomy (NCBI): domain Bacteria; kingdom Pseudomonadati; phylum Bacteroidota; class Sphingobacteriia; order Sphingobacteriales; family Sphingobacteriaceae; genus Sphingobacterium; species Sphingobacterium corticis. The sequence continues at coordinate 1,056,123 of NZ_JBHUMA010000004.1, forward strand.
CGTCATCTCTTTCAAGGACTAATCGTGCCGCGGCATGATTTATGCTCGTTTTATTGGATACAACAAAAAAGCAGTTATAAACACATTCTAAACTATTTTTATGGGTAACACAGTACCAAGCAATTTTGGATTTTTTAAAGGAGTCGAGAAGAACTTCGATAAGGCATCCAAATACACCCGATTCTCTAAAGGAATTTTAGAACAAATCAAAGCATGTAATTCTGTATTGCAGGTAAAGTTTCCAGTTCGCGTTGGCGAAAATGTGGAAGTAATCGAAGCATACCGAATTCAGCATTCTCATCACCGCACACCATGTAAAGGCGGTATTCGCTACAGTATGGAAGTAAATCAAGATGAGGTGATGGCATTGGCGGCCTTGATGACGTACAAATGTGCGATCGTGAACGTACCATTTGGTGGAGCAAAAGGTGGGATTCGTATTGATCCAACGAAGTACTCGGAATATGAGTTGGAGAAGATCACACGTCGATATACAAGTGAATTAGTAAAGAAAAATTTCATCGGTCCTGGTGTAGATGTTCCTGCTCCGGATTACGGAACAGGCGCGCGCGAAATGGCCTGGATTGTAGATACATATCGCTCACTGAATCCAAACGAAGTATACTCTAACGCTTGTGTTACGGGTAAACCGGTCACGCAAGGCGGTGTTCGCGGTCGCGTAGAAGCTACTGGTTTAGGCGTCTTTTATGGAGTTCGCGAAGCGTGCAAGGTGGAGGAAGACATGCAACGATTAGGATTGCCTGTAGGTATAGAAGGAAAGCGCGTGATTGTTCAAGGGCTTGGTAACGTAGGTTATCATGCAGCTAAATTCTTTCAAGAAGCTGGAGCAACGCTTGTAGGATTGATTGAATATGAAGGAGCAATTTATAACGAAAATGGTTTAGATCTACAAGAAGTAGTTGCGCACCGTACCACAACGGGATCGATCCTCAATTTCAAGGATGCGAAAAGCGTAGAAAAATCTAGCGAAGTATTGGAATATCCATGTGATATTTTAATTCCGGCAGCGTTGGAAGCCGTGATCAATGAAGGTAATGCGGATAAGATTCAAGCTAAAATCATCGGTGAAGCAGCAAATGGTCCGGTAACTCCGGCAGCGGATGAGGTGTTGAATAAAAAAGGCGTGCTCATTATTCCAGATATTTACCTGAATGCCGGTGGTGTAACTGTTTCTTATTTTGAGTGGTTGAAAAACTTGAGTAATGTGCGTTATGGGCGTTTGGAGAAGCGTTTTGATGACAACATGTATGCAGAGATTATCAATATCATCGAATCGATGACGGATAAAAAAGTGTCGAAGATGGAGAAGAAGATCTTATTGCACGGGCCAGATGAAATCGATTTAGTCCACTCAGGTTTGGAAGATACTATGATCGGCGCTTATAAAGAGGTTTGGGATATTTGGAAGCAACAAAACATTGAAGATTTGCGTACAGCAGCATTCGTATGCGCGATTAATAAAGTCGGCGTAGCCTATGAAGAGTTAGGGATCTTCCCATAGTGTAGGCCGTAGTAAAAGCCTATATTTGCATATGCAAAAAATACATCACCAGACTAAACAAGCTTTCTTGTTTAGTCTGGTTTTTTATATTCTTTCGATCGGATTGATTATCATTCGGTTGCCAATCGCGCCCATGATGTTTAGCATTTCATTGCTGATATCGATGATTTGGGTCGTACTTGTCATCCGCGAAATTCTTCGTTCTCCATTTATCAACAATACCGAAAGAATGGGCTTAACGGTCTTTATTATTTTCTTGAATATAATTGGCGGATTCGTTTATTTCAGCATGATTCGTCGCAAAGTGCTTGGTATTTCCTAAATTCTCCTTCAATATGACTAAAAAAGTTATTTTAAACGTTGTCCTTAACTTAGGAATTATCCTCTTAATTATGAGTGGTGTAGCTGCTTACCAAAGCGGACACATGTTGTTTTTAGGTCTTTCGATCGCGCTACTTGTCGTATTGATTTATCTGAAAATGGTATTGCTGAAGTTCGTAAAGCGCGACGTGCAAGAGAAGTACGGCAAGACTACATTGCGGGAGCATCGTGATTTGTCTAAATCCAAATCGAGCGGTTCTAAAACAAAGAAGCAGCGAAAAAGATAAATTTTCGCTGCTTCTTTCTATAATAAAAGAGAGTGCCTATTTTACGAAAGGAACTTTCTTCACCGCAGCTTTCACTTGCTGATTTCTAATTTGGATGAAGATCTCTGTACCTTCTTTAGCGAACGCAGTATCCACATATCCCATTCCAATCGATTTTTTCAGGCTCGGCGATTGTGTTCCTGAAGTTACGCGGCCAATTGTATTTCCATCCGCATCGACAATTACGTAATCATGACGTGGAATACCACGATCAATCATCTCAAAGCCAACTAATTTCTGTTTTACACCAGCTTCTTTTTCTGCTTTTAAGTTTTCGCTGTTCACAAATTCTTTCGTGAATTTCGTTACCCAACCTAATCCAGCAGCTAGTGGAGACGTATTGTCGCCAATATCATTTCCATACAAACAGAAACCTTTTTCTAAACGCAATGTATCGCGGGCACCCAAACCAATCGGTTTTATGCCAAATTCCGCTCCAGCTTCCATAATAGCATCCCAAACTTGCTGTGCATGCTCATTCGCAACGTAGATCTCAAAACCTCCAGCACCAGTATATCCAGTGGCGGAAATCAATACATTTTCTACGCCAGCAAAAGTGCCTTTAGCGAACGTGTAATATTCCATCGGCGCCAAATCTACTTCAGTCAACGACTGCAAAGCATCCGTTGCTTTAGGCCCTTGCACTGCGAAAAGCGAAGTTTCGTCAGAAATGTTTTTCATGTCCACACCGTAGGTGTTGTATTTTGAAATCCAATCCCAGTCTTTGTCAATATTGGAAGCATTTACAACCAATAAATAGGTTTTGTCGTCAATACGGTATGTCAAGAAATCATCTACAACACCGCCTGTTTCGTTGGGGATATACCCATATTGCACCTTTCCGTCGTACAATTTTGAGGCATCGTTCGAGGAAATCTTTTGGATAAGATCTAAAGCCTGATCGCCTTTTAAAATAAATTCACCCATGTGACTTACATCAAACATACCCACTTTTGTTCGGACAGTTTCGTGTTCGTCGTTAATACCAGAATATTGTACAGGCATGTTGAAGCCTGCAAAAGGTACCATCTTGGCACCAAGCGCAATGTGGTGATCCGTTAAAGCAGTATTTTTACTCATATTATGAAGGGATATCAGATTTCCCCAAAATTAGGGAAATTATACGGATTAAAAAGCGCGATTACTTTTTGATTTTTAATTGATAGATTGAACTCTCTCGACTACCGTTATCTGGATCTTCGCAAAGTAGAAAGCTGATTTCTTCGCTATTGGATTGATAATACGTAATGCCTTCGAATTTGTGTTCTTTCGAGATGGTTTGCACTTGCTCGACGCGAAACGTATTCAAATCGATAATTCCCAACTGAGAACCGCCAATTTTTCCATCTTCATAGCTTGATCCACCACTTTCAGCTGCTGCCAAAAAATAAATCTTGTCTTCGATCAATATGGCATCGGTAAAGCCGGTCACTTTTCCGTCGATTTTCGGTAGATCAATCGCCGTAAATGTGCTTTTATCTTCTTGATGTTTTGGAACTTTAATAATTCCGTTGCGTGCTTCAGGACCGTTCCCACGGTTGAATAGCAATAAAGTGTCTTGATAGAATAGCGCGCCTTCCACATTGAAATCTTCAGAAGCTATACCAAGTTGCTTGCGAAAATGTGCGTATCCATCAGTCATATCCATTTGGTTTACTTGAGGACGATTCTCGATGATGGCATTAAAGGATTTGTTGCGGTTTGACTTTGATCCAGAAGAGAAAAGAAAGTAAACATCTTGATAGTAGGTTATTGCCTCTAAATCCAATTTTTCCTTGTTGGAGACCCCTTCATTAACTTTCATACCGACCAATAGATGCTTTGATAGGTCTTTTGATTCGATATGATATTCGTACAGGTAATTGCTGTCATCGGAAATCAAAAATAACTGCTCATCTTTCAAGTGCAAACCGGAAGCAGCGCCAATTCCAGTTATCAAAACAAAGAATTCTAGAACAAAATTCATTACTCAGGATGATTAAGATTTAAAATCGACAACACGCGCTTAAATTCCCCCTGCAACGGTGCTTCGATGTAAATTTCTTTGTTAGAAATAGGATGTACGAAGGACAATGAGCTAGCATGCAACATCATTGTATCCATTTTAAACGTTTCTTTCCACAACTTATTTTGCTTGTTGCAACCGTGCGGGCGGTCGCCGATGATTGGGTGGAGGATATGAGCAAAATGTCGGCGCAATTGATGCATTCTTCCTGTTTCAGGAGCAGCTTGAATGAGACTATAGCGCGATGTAGGGTGTTTGCCGAATGGCAAATCGATTTCCGATAATCCTAGTGTTGTATAATGCGTTATGGCATCTTGCATTACGCCGTTTTCTTTTTTTAACGGATAATCGATCGTTCCTGTCGGATCGGCGTGGCCGCGAAGCACAGCCAAATATTGCTTATCCATTTGTCGGTTGGCAAACATCGGTTGGATTAAACCATCCATATCTCTACTCAGGCTGAACAAAAGGACCCCGCCGGTTTTGCGGTCCAATCGATGTGCTGGATGAACCATTTGTCCGATCTGCTCGCGCAGGATTTGTAAAGCAAATTCGCTAGCATCACTAGCGATGGGGGAACGATGTACTAGCAGCCCATGCGGTTTATTAACGGCAATAAGATGCTCGTCTTGGTATAATATATCGAGAAGCATTAAAGGGTTTGTAACGTTTGGATGATTTTGTTGGCTTCTTCATCAATTTTTGGGCTAAGCCAAACCATTCCGAAAGCGCCCCCACCAATGGTATGCTCTTGATTTTCCCAACGAATGCGCGTAATTGTAAACAAATAATAGTTATCAATTTTGACATTGTTCTCGATGAATTCGTTGATAACACGATTCCCAAACAGCATCATGCCCAATTCTACAGCATCTTTTTGCTCGTAATTAAGTTGGGCAGTTAGCAATTCTTCCGCCTTTGCGCGTAATATTTCTTCGTGGCGTTCGCGACTAGGATTGGTCAGGAAAGCCACCACCATGATGACTATCCCGACCAATGCAAAAATTCTTGTTTTACTCATGGTTATTTAGTTGCCTTTCAATTCGAAAACGGCGTCTACGTTTGCGACCAATTTAATCGGACGGATAGATATATTGATGTTACTGCTTTCGTCGGCCATTTCTGCATCGGCAAATTTTGCACTCATCGCGTAAACGCGTCCAGTAGGCATGACATCATTCCAGCTAAACGAGCTGTTATCGTTAATCAAAAGTGCTTTTCCTATAGTTTGACCGTCAGCAGTTGCCAAAACTTCCGCATTCGTGCGTGCATCTTTTACTGCTTCGGTTTTCAATTCGCGCTCAATCTGACGCTTTTGCGAATGGTCGTACTCGCTAATTGAGGTGCTTTGCATTCCGCGCGGATCAACTTCGTCAAACAAGCTGTTCAATTTGGAAAGATCCGTTACCTTGATACGGTACTGGCGTGCCTGCAATAATTCCTGATTCTTGTTTTTCTTCGTTTCGTAGTTGTAGCTATAAATATTTTGGATGGTCAAATCTTCTTGCTTCACACCATTTTTAAGTGCCGCGTCGAATAGTTGCTTCTCTAAGGTCTCAATAGCCACTTTCTTTTTCGTGTTGCCATCTACGTAGTATTCGCGGAGGGAAACAGAAAGATAAATAATATCTGGCGTTACCTCTTTTTCCGCATAACCTTTAGTGGACACTCTTCTTGCTTGGTCGACGGAAACGTTTTGTGCATGGCCGATAGAAACTATTCCAATTAGGGCGATAAGGTAAATGATTTTTTTCATGTGTTTGTCTTTTAGATAGTGTACGTCAAAAACTCATGTGTTGTTACAGAAAAGACGTTATATTTTTATTTTAGTTTAAGATGAATTAAAATAATTCCAAAGATATTGGATAATTATCAATATCTTTATGGGACAATAACATTAATACACAATGCAAGAAGGAACAGTAAAATTCTTTAATGAAACCAAAGGTTTCGGTTTCATTATTCCAAATTCAGGAGAGAGCGAAATTTTCGTTCACGTTTCTGGTTTGGTAGACAAAGTCCGTGAGAACGACCACGTATCTTACGAAGTAGAGCAAGGCCGTAAAGGGCTAAACGCGGTAAATGTAAAACTTATTTAAGACTACGAATAGATTTAAATATATATTTATTGTGGAAAAGCCCGAGATCATTGATCTCGGGCTTTTGTACGTTTCAGGTAGAAGCTTAAGCAAAGATTTCTTCTAAAATCTCCAATGAGCGTACTTCACCGAAATTTTCGGTGTGCAATCGGTAAAGGTCCAAAGTTTTCTCCAGAAGATAGCGCCGATCTTGTTTAGAAAGTGCTACGTTCGACATGTTTTCGTAAGTGCATTGCATCAGCGCGCGAAACATGCTCGTGTTTGGTTCCACCAAAACGTGCGCATGAGTCGGCATGATATTCGTAAAAATCCCTTCTGCAAGATCTAAATAAGGTTTGTCGGATTGAATGGGATAAAAGCCCAAATATCGACTCAAGTTGATTAGAAAAACCAAATGAAAGTTGCCCAACTTAGCTGTAGTTTGATCCAACCACTGGATGGAATCTGCTACGAAGGAAAAAACGGCAGCATCTGCTTCCTGATGACGAAGCACCTTATAAAGCACCTCATTTAAAAATTGTGAAATCGAGCTCTTAAGAATATCGAATGGTAGTTGTCGTAATAGTGGGTATTGCCTAGCTTCTTTGATGCGTTGAAGTTGGCTGTTGTTTTTATGATAAACAACCATATCCAACAAATGAAAAGGTTGTAATATCGAAACCGGGATTTTTGACTTGGGATTTTTAGCGCCTTGAATTAAATAGGATTGCAAGCCATAATCCAACGTATAGATTTGTGCTACAATGCTGGTTTCTGCATACGGGGTTATTTTTAGGGCTAAACCCTGCGTGCGAAGCACCATCGTTTTTCTTATTTAATTCTTTGCTGATCGCGGCGATACCGCTGCAGCGTACTGCGGTCAATCTTGCGAAACAAGCTGTTCATGGTCATAATTACGCCTCCTCCAAAGCACAAAACGCCAGCAGTCATAATAACTTTATAAAAATTACTGTCTGCCTGCATTAGATTGAGGCTGTAGGTCGTAGTTATTGCTCCGATAATTAAAAGCGTCAAGCCGCGTAGTAAATGTTTGTTCATGTTGTGGATTGTTGAAAACTATACGTTGCCGATTCGACCCACACTATCGTACAAATTACGTTAATTTGTGTCGGTTTTGTACAGCTAAATGAAACATTTCTGGTTTGGCTTTATCTGTACTCGGTCGCTTCTTACCTTGCATATCACGTGCCAAAATGAGATATAGGCGTCGTATTCTCTTTATTTTAACAAAAAATATTGCTAAGTTGTATTGTATATCCGAAAAGAAATTTAGATATTTGCAAACTCTTTGAAAAGAGAGTATTGAATAAAATACAACATTAAAAATCAGATATCATGTCAAGAATTTGTGATTTAACAGGCAAAGCTGCATTGAAAGGGAATAACGTTTCTCACTCAAACGTTAAAACAAAGCGTAAATTTTACCCTAACTTACAAACTAAACGTTTCTACATTCCTGAAGAAGATCGTTGGATTACATTGAAAGTATCTACTGCTGCTATCAAGACAATCAACAAAAACGGTATTACAGCGGTTATCGATAAATTCATTAAAAAAGGATACGTATAGCAGATACTGTTATACAGCCTGTTGTATCAGAAGTCAATATTTATTAGAAATTTCAAGCCCGTGAGGGTCTAAATAAAGCATAAGAAAATGGCTAAAAAGGGAAATAGAGTACAAGTTATTCTAGAATGTACAGAGCACAAAGAAACTGGTATGCCAGGAATGTCTCGTTACATCACGACTAAAAACAAAAAGAACACTACAGAGCGTTTAGAGTTGAAAAAATTCAACCCTGTATTGAGAAAAGTAACCGTTCACAAAGAAATTAAGTAAGAATCTGTGTTCGCAGCTATACGCGTTCTTCGTGGCATAGCTGGGTCGCATAAAATATAACATACCATGGCAAAGAAAGCAGTTGCATCGTTACAAAAAGGTGGTGGTAAAGAATTTACCAAAGTAATTCTTACAGCTAAGTCTGCAAAAACTGGAGCATATACTTTCAAAGAGAGTATGGTGCACAATGACAAAGTGAAAGAGGTTGTTGCATCAGCTTCTAAATAAGCATTGCGCCTTACTTTTTTAGGATTATCCTTTTAAAAGATTCATAGCCGTTTTGGTCCTTGCCAAAAGGGCTTTTTTAGTATATTTGGCTTTGCTGCGCCAATGTGTGATGGAGAAGAAAACGGTAGCAGAAAGATCACTAATAGCACAAACGTATTTCAAAATGGGTTTATTCGATTTTTTCAAGAAAAAGCAAGAAACACCAGAGGCTCACGAAGCGCTGGATAAAGGTTTGGAAAAAACCAAAGATGGATTTCTTTCCAAAATTACGAAAGCTGTTGTTGGGAAATCGACCATTGATGATGATGTGTTGGATAATCTGGAAGAAGTTCTGGTGACGTCGGATGTGGGCGTAACAACTACCTTAAAAATCGTAGAGCGCATTCAAAAACGTGTAGCGAAAGACAAATATGTTAGCACCGATGATCTGAATGGATTATTGCGCGATGAAATTCAATCGCTATTAGCAGAAAATAACAGCAACGATTTTGAGCGCTTAGAATACGGAGACCATAAACCGTATGTTATTATGGTGGTTGGCGTGAATGGTGTTGGAAAAACTACAACAATCGGAAAGTTAGCCCACCAATTAAAAGAAGCAGGTAATAAGGTGGTGTTGGGTGCGGCAGATACGTTTCGCGCAGCTGCGGTAGATCAGATCAAACTTTGGGGTGAGCGCGTCGATGTGCGGGTTGTTGCACAACCGATGGGTTCAGACCCAGCATCCGTAGCATTCGACACCGTGAAATCTGCGGTTTCCAACGGTGATGATGTGGCAATTATAGATACCGCTGGACGCTTGCACAATAAGGTTGGGTTGATGAACGAGCTAACAAAAATCAAGAACGTGATGCAAAAGGTTATTCCAGGTGCTCCACATGAGATTTTGTTGGTTTTGGATGCTTCGACTGGGCAAAACGCCATTGAGCAATGTAAGCAATTTACGGAAGCAACGGACGTGAATGCACTAGCATTGACGAAGCTCGACGGTACTGCGAAGGGTGGCGTCGTAATTGGTATTTCCGACCAATTTAAAATTCCAGTGAAATATATCGGCGTTGGTGAAAAGATCGGCGACCTGCAGTTGTTTCACAAAAAAGATTTTGTAGACTCCTTATTCAAGTAACGGAGTTTCTGAATAAAATGTATCATCATTAGTACGTTGTTCTAATTTTAAGCGATGTGCGGTGATAGCAGAGAGATAGTATGAGAACGAAAGATATTAAAGTTAGTCCGAGCATTAAGAAACCAAGAGTAAATGTGGTGACGCTTGGTTGTTCTAAAAACATCCATGATAGTGAGGTGTTGATGGGGCAATTGAAAGGCAATCGCATGGAAGTCGTACACGAATCATCCAACATCCAAGCGGATGATATTGTGGTGATCAATACTTGCGGATTTATTGATAATGCCAAGCAGGAATCTATCGATACTATCTTACAATTCTCCGAACTAAAAGATCAAGGTAAGGTCAACAAAGTAATTGTTACTGGTTGTCTTTCGGAGCGCTATAAGCCCGAACTACAAGCAGAGATTAGCAATGTAGACGCATATTTCGGAACAAACGATTTGCCCGAATTGTTGTCGACAATCGGTGCCGACTATCGGCATGAATTGGTTGGGGAACGTTTGCTGACCACGCCCTCACATTTCTCTTATTTTAAAATTGCTGAAGGTTGTAATCGTCCTTGTTCTTTCTGTGCAATTCCTCTGATGCGCGGAAAACATGTTTCCAAATCCATTGATGATTTGGTGAAGGAAGCAAAATTCTTAGCTTCTAACGGCACGAAAGAATTAATTCTTATCGCGCAGGATTTGACATACTACGGGTTGGATATTTACGGTAAGCGTAACTTGTCCGATTTGCTGCGCCATCTTTCTGATGTCAATGGCATCGATTGGATTCGTTTGCAATATGCATATCCGTCCGGATTTCCGATGGATATTCTGGATGTGATGAATGAGCGAAGCAATATCTGTAATTATTTGGATATGCCTTTGCAACATATCACAGATAATATGTTGAAATCTATGCGTCGCGGAATCGATAAGCAAAAAACAGTCGATTTAGTGAATAAAATTCGCGACAAAGTCCCTGATATTGCGCTTAGAACAACTTTAATTTGTGGATATCCGGGCGAAACGGAAGCGGATTTCGAAGAAATGGCGCGCTGGGTAGAAGATACACGATTCGATCGTTTAGGTTGTTTTACCTATTCGCATGAAGAGAAAACACACGCTCATACCTTAGTGGACGATGTGCCAGAGGAGGTGAAAGAATCTCGGGTAGAGCAAATCATGGAAATTCAACAAGAAATTTCTTTCGATAAAAATCAAGATAAGATCGGCCAAGAATACAAAGTGGTGATCGATAAAAAAGATGGCGATTACTTTGTTGGTCGTACCGAATACGATTCACCAGAAGTGGATAACGAGGTACTTATTGATGCCACATCGGAATATGCGAGAATTGGTGATTTCGTACAAGTTCACATAGATCGCGCAGAAGATTTCGATTTGTACGGTACATTGGTGAGATAGTTAGGCAAGGACTACAGGCTGGCCCTTTCATATCTTTGTCAAATCTTCTTGAGTTCCATCAATACAAAGTCAAATGCGCTACTTTTGTGCATCGTAAATTTTTGGGAAGTAAATGAAAGCTACATACATCGATTATAGAGATACCAACAGTTTTTCTAAAACATTATTGGCGTATTTAGATGGCGATGCGGAGCTGGCTCCATTTTACGGTCATCGACCGACAATAGAAAGCTTTCAAAAGCAAATTCAAGAAAAATCTTCCTTTAGCTCGGAGCAACGGCAAACACTTGTTGAAGTGTTAAATCAGCAATATGCTGGATTATTGGAAGACGCACCTTTGGTCGCTGAACAAATAAATGCTTTGGCTCAACCCAATGCATTTACAGTGGTTACCGGCCACCAACTTAATGTGTTCACTGGTCCACTTTATTTTATTTTCAAGATTGTATCAGCGATTCGGTTGGCGCAGGATTTGAAAAAGGCATACCCAGACCAGCATTTTGTACCGGTGTACTGGATGGCTACTGAAGATCACGATTTCGCAGAGATCAATCACACACGTGTTCATGGCAAGAAAGTCAGTTGGGATCGCTCGGCTATTGCTGCTACGGGTCGAATGCCAACAGATGATATGGCAGAAGTGGTTCGGCAATATGTCGGTATGTTGGGATTATCCGGTTTTTCGAAAGAATTGGCAGAATTGGTAGAATCGGCTTACCTAAAGAATTTGTCTTTGGCAGATGCTACACGCACGTTGGTGCATGGGCTTTTTAAAGATTACGCTTTGCTAATCCTAGATGCCGATCGTCCGGAATTAAAGACGTATTTCGCTCCTTACATCGAGCAAGATATATTGCAGGAGCGTAGTTTTCAAGCGATCGAAAAAACGTCCGCGGCGTTGAATTCAGCTGGCTACGCGACGCAAGTGAACGCGCGCGAAATCAATTTTTTCTATCTAACAGATGAATTTCGAGAGCGCTTAGTGCGCACGGAAGATGGAAATTTCGAGGTTTTGCATCAGAATATCTTCTTCACGGAATCCGAAATCAAAGCCGAGATAGCCGAACATCCGGAGCGTTTTAGTCCAAATGTGGTCATGCGACCGCTTTATCAAGAAATAATTTTGCCGAATTTAGCGTATGTAGGTGGAGGTGCAGAGATTGTATATTGGCTGCAGTTAAAGGCAAATTTCGATCAATTTGAAGTACCATTTCCCATTCTTATTCCCAGAAATTCTGCAATTGTTACCGACGATACAACCGTTGGGAAAATCTTTCGTTTGGATCTAACGCTGAAAAGTATTTTCAGACCGTTGGATAATTTGAAGAACGAATATGTTCGTCGCTATACGAAACATCGCTTAACGCTGCGGGATGAATGGATGGAGCTCAATGCTATCTTCGGCAAAATGAAGCTGCGTACGCACAAAATTGATCCGAGTCTCGGGCCAAGTACGGAAGCGGTTAAAGCTCGATTAAAAAAGGCGATCAACAATTTAGAAAAGAAGCTATTAAAGTCGGATAAAAGAAATCATCAGGATGGGTTAATACAAATTGAGCGAGTGAAAGATCGGTTGTTTCCGGGCGGAGGATTGCAAGAGCGCTCTGAAAATTTTGCAACGCTGTACGTAAAACATGGCGACGCATTGATTGATGAATTGATCCTATATTTTCATCCCCTAGATTTTAAATTTACAATTTTATATTAATGCAGGTATTTCTTCGCGATGAGTGAATCTTTCTTTTTGGAGAAAATCGACCTGTAGCAAAGCGAAACAACTGTTTGATATACAGATATAAAATTTTATCTTTGCGATTCCTTTTTAAGAGGAGGCGTTGTTTGCAGGTATTGTCGAACGAACAGATTGGTGAAATTCACCTCGTTAAAAAACGACATTTATTTTTAAACATCAATATAAAGCGATACCTTTGCGTCCCCAAAGTGCTGTGCGCCTTGGGGTTGTAACGAAAATTCAGTATATAACACAATATGACTAAAGCAGAAATCATCGCAGAAATCTCAAACAAGACAGGTTTAGAGAAAGTAGATGTTCAGGAAACGGTAGAAGCATTCTTCAAAGTAGTAAAAGGTGCCATGGTAGGTGGTGAGAACGTGTACGTAAGAGGTTTTGGTAGTTTCGTGGTAAAGAAGAGAGCGGAGAAAACAGCGCGTAACATTTCTAAAAATACGGCTATCATCATCCCGGAACATTTTGTTCCTAGCTTCAAACCTGCCAAAGTGTTTGTTGAGAAAGTAAAAAGCGGAAACAAGAAATAATTTAGCTTGAAAAGTACTAAACAGATACAGATAGTGGTTGTGCTGGCAGTAGTCCTAGTGATGGGCTTCCTGTTGGCACAGCCTATCAAAGGTTTAGTAACGGAGCCCCAAGTGGCCGAAACTACCGAAGGTGCTGGGATGCCGAAGTTCACGATGGCGGACGTTTCTGCCATGTCGAAACAAGGGATTAACAACAGCCTCGCCGCGGAAATCACGGAGTTGGAAAGCAAATTGCCTGATTCGGAAGGTGCAGATCGTATTGCAATTTTGCAACAGATTGCCGACAAATGGGACGATTTAGCGAAATTCGCTCCGCAAGGATTCGTTTACGAGGAAATGGCGAACACTACGCCGAAGTTTGAATATTGGTTGCAAGCTGGGCAGAATTACCGCAAAGCATACACAAATCTTCAAGACACGGTGTTGGCTACTGAATTGAATCGTATGGCGATCAACGCATTTCAACAAGCGGTTGACCTAGATGGAACAAGTTTAGATGCGAAAACCGGATTAGGCGCTGCAATGGTTACGGGAACAAACAATCCAATGGCCGGAATCGCAATTTTGCGCGAAGTAATCGCGGCGGATCCGAAGAACTTGGAAGCGAACAAAACATTGGGCGCGTTCTCTATGCAGTCGCGTCAGTTCGATCGTGCTATCGAACGCTTTTTAACAGTCATCGAGATTAAACCCGATGCAGAATCGTATTTTTATCTAGCGACAAGCTATGAAAATATTGGGTTGAAGAATGAAGCTATTGCTGCTTTTCAAAAAAGTAAGGAGATGGCTGCAGACCCGACTCTATCCCAGTTCATCGATCGTAGGATTGAGGAATTGAGCAAGTAATTAACATATTATTTTATAATCATTAAAAACATTAAGCTATGCCAAGCGGAAAGAAAAGAAAAAGACACAAAATGGCTACTCACAAGCGTAAAAAACGTTTAAGAAAAAATAGACACAAGAAGAAATAAGAAACTTCTTGATACGATTCTTTTGCTCTACACGGAGCAAAGGAATCGTTGTTTTTTAAATTAAACGTTTTGTTTTATTGGACGAGTAAAGGACACAGAGCGAGTTTGTGTCTGTCCATAATTGAAATAGCTGTTGGTAAAGGAATTAATTATCGATTCAACTCCCGATAAGGGGGTGACTATTGCTTTACTACAAGACAAGCAGTTGGTAGAACTGAACAAGGAAAAAGTAGATAATCATTACGCTGTAGGCGATATCTATTTAGGCCGAATCAAGAAAATCATGCCGGGACTGAACGCCGCATTCGTAGACGTAGGCTACGAAAAGGATGCTTTCCTACATTACCTTGATTTGGGTCCGCAGGTACAGTCGCTACTTAAGCTTGCTCGAATAGTGAAGAACGGCAGTTATCAAGAGAAACTGCTCAATAGTTTAAAGTTGGAGAAGGAGATCGATAAGGCGGGGAAGATTTCGGATGTTTTGTCCAAAAATGTACTCATTCCCGTGCAGATAGCCAAAGAACCAATCTCAACGAAAGGCCCTCGCCTGAGTTCAGATTTATCTATCGCAGGCCGCTTCGCGGTCCTTGTCCCTTTCTCCAGTTCCGTTTCCATCTCCAAGCGAATCAAAGGTAACGCAGAGCGTAACCGCCTGAAAAAAATTGTTGAAGGCATCAAACCACCCAATTTTGGCGTGATTGTCCGTACCGTTTCTGAAGGAAAAGGTGTGGAAGAGTTGCAAAAGGATTTACAGGATTTGATTTCCAAATGGGAACGATTTACCAAACGCCTGAAAGATGTTGAGCCGGCACAGAAAGTGCTTGGTGAAATGGATCGTGCTTCGACCATTCTTCGTGATATCTTAACCGATGAATTCAGTCATATTTACGTGAACGATTCGAGTATTTACGATGAGGTGAAGTCATACGTCCAGGAAATCTCGCCAGATTTAGAGCGCATTGTTAAGCTCTATAAACACAAGGAACCAATCTTCGAGCATTACGGCGTAGAAAAGCAAATCAAAGCATCCTTCGGCAAGACGGTTAACCTACATGGTGGCGCTTATCTTGTGATTGAGCACACCGAAGCTTTGCACGTTATCGATGTTAACAGCGGTAATCGTATAGCTAACAAGGAAAACCAAGAGGACAACGCCCTCCTTGTCAACAAAGAAGCTGCCAAAGAAATTGCGCGTCAGCTCCGTCTTCGCGATATGGGCGGTATTGTAGTCATCGATTTTATCGATATGCATGCAGCGGCCAATCGCAAAGAGTTGTTTGTGTTCCTGAAAGAATGTATGGCTGGCGATCGTGCCCGACATACTATTCTGCCGCCAAGTAAATTTGGATTGGTACAAATTACCAGACAACGCGTGCGACCAGAAATGAGTGTCGTAACGAACGAAAAATGTCCAACGTGTGATGGTACCGGCGAGATTCGATCTAGCATCGTGCTTCTTGATGATATCGAAAAGAATTTAGATTTCATCTTGCGCGAGCAAAACGAAAAAGGTATTACCTTACGTGTGCATCCGTATATTGATGCATACATCAAAAAGGGTTTTATCTCCAGGCGAATAAAATGGTTACTTAACTACGGAAAATGGATCAAGGTTCAAGCCGTAGCATCTTATCACTTGACGGAATTTCATTTCTTCAACGCTAAAGAAGAAGAAATCAAGTTGTAGTCATAAAGACATTACAAAAAGGTCGCTCCCCGATGAAGGGAGCGACCTTTTTTGTTATGGTTGATGTTAGTAGTGAGACTACATTTCTACAATAAAGTCTTCCCGTGGAATTCGTACTTTTTTCATGGTGCCTAACCAATCGCGTTCTTTGTCGGCGTAGCCGATGTACATTAAACTCACACTTTTTAATCCCATCTCTCCCAATCCGAGAACCTGATCAACGATTGCATTGTCGAAACCTTCCGCCGGCGTGCTGTCGATGCGAAGTTCTGCTGCTTGAGCAAGCGCCAATCCTAAAGCGATGTACGTTTGGCGAGCAATGTGCGCAAAATTGGCTTCCGGCTCTTCTGGCAGATACATTTCTTTCAATTTGTCTGTGTAACTAACGAATCTGCCTCTTGGAAGCTCGCGCTCGTCAGTTGTAAGATCATATACTTTGTCGATTCGATCCGCTGTGTAGCGATCCCAAGCGGCAAATACCAAAATGTGTGAACATTCGCGAACACAATCCGGATTCAGAGCTGCTGGAGCAATTTGCTCACGTAAAGCGGCATCTTGCAGAACTATTACTTTGAAAGGTTGCAAGCCGGAGGAAGTCGGAGCTAAACGGGCTGCTTCCAATATTTTTTCCAAATCTTCCGGACTGACCTTTTTAGCCGGATCGTATGCTTTACAGGCGTGTCGCCAATTCAAATCTTCTATTAATGCCATGTGTTTAAATAAATGTTTGTTCTAAAATAACTGTTGAAACATCAAATTTAGTATGTTAGTTGATCAAATATTTTGCAGCTAACACGGCAGCTAATGCTAAATATGCTGGAAGACCTTGTTTAATGGCAATGCTTTTCGACGATGTGATGCCTCCATAAGTTGCGGCCACGGCCACACATCCTAGGAAAAATAAACGTATATTGTACATCCAAATCGGATCGCTGATAAAGAAACTCCAGATTAAACCTGCCGCCAAGAAACCATTGTACAATCCTTGGTTGGCTGCCAAAGATTTCGTCGGTGTAAAAAGTTCTGCCGGCAACGAGCTGCCGAATGTTTTCTTTCCTACCGTTTCCCAGGCAAACATTTCCATCCACATAATGTAGATATGTTCGATCGCCACCACGGCGGTTAGGATGCTAGCAAGTATTTCCATTTGTCTTCTTTTTAAAGTAGATTTTATATCAATTGAATAGTTTTAAATATAGCTCAAAATGTATATTGGTGTATGACATCGAAAACATGAATTTATCCAAAAAGAAACATTCAAAACCAGTTAATCTTGATCCCGTCTTTTTCCATCTTTCGGAAATAGGTCATCTGTCTTTTAGCATAGCGATTGATTTCCGTAGTTAGTTTTTCCACAAAGCCTTCGTAAGTTAATTCTCCCTGCAAATACAAGCCAACATAGCGATATTCCAAACCATAATAATGGAGATCTGCGAACGACAACCCGTCATCGAGTAAGCCTTGTACTTCGCCTATCAAGCCATGTCCAAGTCTTTTTACTAGACGGCTTTTAATTGCAGCACGTCGATTTTCTACGTTGGGATTTATGCCTATGGCATGGTAATTTTCAATAGTACGCAACGGCTTTAAATCGGGTTTATGTATTTGAATATATCCCAAAATTTCTAACGCGCGAACCAACCGTTTATGGCTATGGAAGTCGATTGTAAAATCGGTTGGTATGCCGATTTCTCTGATTTTTAGTTCTAATTGTTCTTTAGAAAATAGAGAAAGTTCGGCTTGAACAGTTGGGTCTTTTGGAATCTGGGCGTAAATCGATTGCTGAAGAATCGTTTGAATGTACGATCCGGTTCCGCCGCATAAAATAGCTTGTTTTCCGCGCGCGATGATGGAATCGTATGCGGCGAAAAAATCTTGGCGAAATCGGTCTACCTGATAACGCTCTCCTGGGTCAGCAATGTTGATGAGGTGATGTGGAATATCTTGATACTCTTCCAAATCTTTTCCTGTACCAATATCCATGTGGCGGTAAACCTGTCGCGAATCCGCTGATATAATTTCGCCATCAAATGCTTTAGCTAACTCGACGGCTGTGCGTGTCTTCCCTGAAGCCGTTGGACCCAAGATGATCCATAACGAATCAGGCGAAAGATGTTCTTTCGCCTGAATAATATGTGCTTTTATTTCGGACAATGTGATCACACGTCAAACTTAGTCCATTTCTCATTACTTTCGTGGCTTTTTACGACAGTTTCGATGAAAGCCATTCCGCGCACACCATCTTCTACCGTTGGAAAATCCAAACTTTCAGCCGACGGTGTTTGTCCGTCGCGTTTTGCTGATACAGTTTCCGCAAAATTGCGGTAGATATTTGCGAATGCTTCCAGCAAACCTTCCGGGTGACCAGATGGGATTCTTGTATTGTGCGTCGCAAAAGAACTCAGTGTATATGGAGCAACGTAAGCATTTCCAGTGCGGTAAAGTTGTCTTGGTTGATCGAGCATTTTCACAATCAAGTTATTCGGATCTTCGTTCGCCCATTCTAGTCCGCCCAGCTCACCGTAAATGCGAATTCTAACCGCATTCTCTTCACCGGCCGAGATTTGCGAAGCCATTAATACGCCTTTCGCGCCGTCGGTAAAACGAAGCAAAACCGAGCCATCATCGTCCATCGTACGTCCATCTACGAACGATGTTAAGTCTGCACATAGATCGATAATTTTCAAGCCAGAGATATATTCAGCCAAATGAGCAGCATGTGTTCCGATATCGCCCATAACAAGTGATTTTCCAGATTTCGCCGGATCAGCACGCCATTCGGCACCGCCGCTTTGCTCCTTATCTGTTAAGCGCGATAACCATCCTTGCGGATATTCTACGACGATCTTACGGATTTTTCCAAAATGACCATCCTTTACCATTGCTTTCGCCTGCTTTACCATTGGATAACCCGAGTAGGTATGTGTGAGCGCTAAAGTGCGTCCTGTGCGGGTAACGATTTCCTGCAATTCTTTCGCTTCTTCTACGGAAACGGTCATCGGCTTATCCACAACCACATCGAATCCATTTTCCATCGCTAATTTGGCAGGGCCAAAATGTACGGAATTAGGTGTTACAATACTGATGAAATCCATGCGGACATCTTCTGGTAGCTGCGCTTCTTTTTCGATCATCGTTTTATAATCTGGATATACGCGATCTTCAGGAAGAAATAGTGCTTTTCCAGATTCTGCCGCGCGTTGCGGATCTGAGCTGAAAGCGCCACACACCAAATCAATTTTGCCATCCATGAAGGCCGCTATGCGATGTACCGCGCCAATAAAAGCGTTTTGGCCACCGCCTACCATACCCATGCGTAGTTTACGTGTCATGTAGTTCAAGTTTTTTGAGGTTTAAATATAACGAAAACTAAATCGTCTTCGCGAATCGCAACACCAATTTTATGCTACCGCTGTTGGTTTTTGTGATGCGTTCTTTTGGTTCATCGAGCTTTGTATCAGACTTACCGTAATCTAATGTTGGAACGGCAACGATCTGTGGAGCTAAAATGCCTTCTTCTCGAAACCCAATTTTTTGTAAAGAGGAATCTTGTGTCCAATCTCGATCGACATACGTCATCAAATCTCCGGGATCAAAATCCTTCTGAAATGCTTTGATCAATTTGGAAAGCCCGCCGACGGTAATTAAATTACTTTTATGACAAAAACGGATGAGTTCGAAAGATCGGTAATCATCGGGTTGATCGCGCATTCGGCGACCGCCGCTAAACACCGCCAAGCTGACCAATTCCCCTTGATAAAATAGTCCATAGCGATACTTGCCCGTCATCGCCGATTGAAGATGATGTTCCTCAAGAAAAAATCTGGTAATGCGTTTGTCTACACGAGCGGCAACAGTTTGTCTTGCATAGATTCGTTTTCCGTAACCTAAAACGGTTTGAATGCGTGCTAACAATTTGGTTAGGTCGTTCGAAAGTAAATGCTCGTCGATATGTATTACTTTTTCGTCGCTTTGCGGGTAAGAAATCCGACGGAGTGCTGAATCAGGATAAATCAAAAGATGCGTCTGCGAAGAATCAGGTTTAGTCAGCGTGATATGAACAACGGCATCATTCAGTAGTTCCTGTTTAATGGAAATATCTTCGCAACCTGCCAGCGCATTTATAAAACCTGTTATTAACTCCGTCACCCTACAAACTTACGTTATTTCTGGGCTTTTCTAACGGATCAATCATTGGTCATTTGTGTCAACTTAAGTTTCTTCGTGATGATTGGGCAAGAAAATTGGTAACTTTGGAACGAAAATTAAAACAGCATGAAATTACCTATAGTAGCCTACGGCGATCCTGTATTGCGTACGAAAGCAAAAGAAATAGAAGAGGACTATCCGAACTTGAAGGAATTGATCAACGATATGTTTGAGACCATGTATGCAGCTAGTGGTGTTGGTTTGGCCGCTCCTCAGGTAGGTTTGCCAGTTCGTATGTTTGTTATTGATGCGTCGCCGTTTGGCGAAGATGATGAGGATGGTCCTGGTGATGCAACCGCTAAAGATTTTAAGCACGTTTTCATCAATCCAATTATGGTAGAGGAAAGCGGGAAAGAATGGGCTTTCAACGAAGGTTGTTTGAGCATTCCACACATCAATGAGGATGTGATGCGCAAGGAGAATATTATCATCAATTATTTGGATGAGAATTTCGAAGAATACGAGATGGAACTAACCGGATTGGCAGCGCGTGTGGTACAGCATGAATACGATCACATAGAAGGAAAGCTTTTCTTAGATAAACTCGGCCCAATTAAGAAAACGATGTTGAAATCAAAGTTGGAAGCGATATCTAAAGGGGAGGTGAGAACATCGTATAAGATGCGTTTCCCTCAGCAAAAGAAGAAGCGGTAAATTTATTACCTGGATATACACGATCACGAAGCTCCTGTTTAAGGAGCTTTTTTGTTGATTTGCTTTACGGCTGGAAGGGAAAGGTTGTACCGAACAGAAATAATGCGAATCAAAAACACCAAACTAGCGCTGATGAAAGCATTAACCGCTGGTTCCACTTCTAAATTATGCAATATGACAAATAACGTTGCACCAGCAATACAAGCAGTTGCATAAATCTCCCGGCGGAGAATCAAGGGCGTTCGGTTCAGCAGCACATCGCGAATTACACCGCCCATTGACGCGGAAAACATACCTAATAATACTGCGGCGATAGCATTGCTCTCGTAATTAAGGGATTTCTCTACACCAACCACGGTGAAAAAGCCAATTCCGATGGCATCAAACAGCGAAAGCGTTCGCGCCAGCGTATAAATTTGCTTGTTGAATGTCAGCGCAATCAGCACGCCAAAAGATATAGCAATAATGTAATTGCCGTCTTCCACCCAAACTGGACGAATATTCAAAAAAATATCGCGCAAGGATCCGCCGCCGATCGCCGTCACAAATCCTGTGAAGCCAGCGCCAAAAACGTCCACATTATTTCGGTTGGCCGCCATGGCTCCCGAAATGGCAAACATCATCGTTCCTAATAAATCGAGCGTATAAATAATCGTCATTTTAGTTCGAGGTTAAGCGAATTAGAGATAGGACATGGGGAGCGCATATTAAATAGCTTCTTCACATTTATATCCATTTCCATTTTAGATTTTGATTGCTACAAGCTCCTCTAAACTTACAAATAAAATGGTCACATGCATGACGAAATTTTGCTTACTGATAGTTTAATCGGGCTGCGTGATACAAATATGCAATTTATTGACCTTAATCTGCAAGTCAGGAATATGTGGCAACATCTATATTTGTTCATGCGCCTTCTGGCGCAGCATGCAGCCATAATATATTATAAGCGTTAAATTTTTACCGTGGGTAGTTTCCAGAGTAAAATATCAGTGATTTTCCACTATCGCGTGGCATTGTTAAGATTAGCCTCCACGTTGGGGTAAGCACATGTCGCATAATGAAAGCGATTGAATTGTCCGTTGGTACGTAAGTCATCGGACTTGGGTACTCATCGTATTACCATGGTATAGCTGCTCGTTTCACATGAAACTCTTTGAGTTTTTAACGAGCCACACACATTTACTATTAATTGAATAAATCAACACAACATGGGTTAGCAATAACTCAAAACCAAAAACAAATATAATTTTATGATAAGAACGATGTTCATGATGCTATTTGCCATTTGCTCGCTCGCTGTCTACGGACAAGCGCCAGTAAAAGGTAAGGTAACGGACAAAGACCAGTTGCCCGTTTCCAGCGTAACGGTTCGAGGTGCGCAAGAAACAACCTCGACGAACGAAAGCGGAGAATTTACGATTCAAGCTTCTGCGGGCGATACGCTGTATTTTCAAAAAGTCGGCCTTGCGCCGCAACAAGTTATTTATACCGGACAAACTTCGGTGAACGTACAGATGCAGGTCGACGACCAGAAACTGGAAGAGGTCGTTGTCATCGGTTATCAAACGGTACGCAAAGCGGATTTAACGGGCGCGGTTTCCATCTTCAAACCGGATGAAATGAAAAACACGACAGTGACCGGAACGGTTGGTGACGCGTTGGTAACTGTGCCAGGAGTGAATGTTAGAACGGCTGGTGCGCCAGGTTCGGAAGGTAAAGTAGAAATTCGCGGAACAGGAACGTTCGGAAATAGCAATCCGCTATATGTGGTGGATGGCGTGATTTCCGGAGCAAACCGCGATTTCAACTTCAATGATATTGAGAGCATTCAGGTGTTGAAAGATGCATCGGCGGCAGCGATTTATGGATCGAGAGCAGGTAACGGTGTGATCATTATTACGACAAAGCAAGGTAAAGATGGCCCGATGAAGATTGATTTGTCTTCTCGTCGTTCTTTGCAATGGTTGCCAAAATATAATTTGACAGGCCGCGATCAATGGATTCAGTTGAACGATATGGCATTTGGAAATGCGATCGCTGACGGGAATACCGATCTAAAAGGTTTGGCAAATCATTTCGATGGCAATACCGACTGGCAAAAGGAAGTTTTCAAAACCGGTGTGGTGGACGATCATAACGTTTCCTTTTCTGGTGGGGGAAAGAATAGCCGTTATTTTATTTCGGGTAACTACCAATCCAATTCCGGAACGACAATCGGAACGAGCAGCGAACGCTTCACATTGCGTTCCAACACTTCCGCAACACGCGATTTCGGAGATAACGTGAAGTTTACCATCGGAGAAAACATCACATTGAGTCATTATGATGTCGAAGAAATGGATAGCAATCCGATCGTCGATGTGTACAGAATGTTGCCGACTATTCCGATTTACGATGACAGAAACTATGGCGGTTACGGATTGGGCGCTGGCGCTTATGATATCACGTTCGGAACGAATCCTTTTGCGAAAGAAGATTTTACGGATACGCGAAATAGAAACCTACGCGTTCGCGGTAATACATACGCTTCGTTGGATTTCTGGGATATGTTTAAATACAAATTTAGCTTCGGTTTTGATTTCAATAACGACAATCATAGCTACCTGCGCAAGTTGGGCTCTTGGACGGTTAACCAGCCAGTCGATCCGTCTTCATTGATGCGTCGCCAGCAACAATCTAGAGAATTTGTGTTCGATAATACGTTAGAATTCAACAAGCAGTTTGGCAAACATTCCGTTGGATCGGTAGTCGGTATGAGTTATCAGCCTTATGTATTTGAGCAACTTTGGGGTTCGAAAAACGGCGTGTTGACAAATAGTAATACGGGTTCGTACTACGGGGAGCTGGATGCCGCACTTCGTGATCCGAGAACCGGAAGTTTGAAACAACAAGCGAAACTGTATTCGCTATTCGGCCGAGTAAACTACAATTACGATGAGCGCTACTTGGTGAGTGCAACGGTTCGTCGCGATAAATCATCGCGGTTTTCTCCGCAACATAACGTCGGTTATTTTCCGTCGGTAGCATTAGGATGGCGTATTAGCAACGAGCAATTTTTCGATGTTTCTTGGATCAATGATTTAAAACTACGTGCTAACTACGGATTGCTGGGAACTTCCAACATCGAATATTGGGATTGGGTATCATTAATCAATTCATTTCCGCAAGCATCTTTTGGTGACAACAGTACATCCGTAACCGGGATGACACAAGTTCAATTGGCAAATGCCGATTTGAAGTGGGAACGATTAGCACAAATGAATGCCGGATTTGATGCATCCTTATTCGATAGTCGCTTCAATGTTTCCTTCGAGTATTTCGTCAAAACCACGAAGGATGTCCTTACGCCGATGCAGATTTTACTTTCTACAGGGAATAATGGCGGAAATCCGTTCGTAAATGCCGCAACCTTAGAAAATAAAGGCGTAGAATTGGCTCTGAGCTGGCGAGATAAAATCGGGGAGGAATTCACGTATGGCGTCGATTTGAACGGTTCGTATTTGAAGAATAAAATTATTGAGCTGGGATATGGAAGAAATGAATTCAATCAGTGGAACACCAAATCCATGGTTGGCAGCCCAATTGGCGAATGGTATCTGATCGAAACGGATGGATTGTTCCGTTCGGCGGATGAAGTACAAGCGCATCGCAATAGCGCAGGCCAATTGATTCAACCTAACGCAAAGCCGGGCGATGTGAAATACATTGACTATAATGACGACGGACAAATCACGGATGCGGACCGGCAATATATGGGATCAACCATTCCAAAATACAACCTGGGAGCTAATATTTCTTTGGGTTATAAAGGTTTTGATTTACAGATTCAGGCGACTGGCGCATTTGGACACATGTCTTACAATGGACCGAGAGCAGGTTACGATCGTTATGATGACAACTCAAACTACCGAGCAGATTACGATGCTTGGACGCCACAAAATCCAAATGCTACGGATCCTCGTCCAATCTTTGGCGATTCACGCAATGCGCGCCCCGATCAAGATCGTTGGTTAGAAAATGGAAGCTACGTGCGTATCAAGCAAATCGCTTTGGGATACAACCTGCCGAAATCACTTACGGGCGAATTCATTCGCGGAGCGAGGATTTACGCGAACGTGCAAAATCTGATCACGATTACAGGATATCGCGGTTTGGATCCGGAATTCTTAAATACCAGTATTTGGGATCGTACGTATGATGGCGGAGCGTTTCCAAATCCTCGAGGTTTCACATTCGGAGCGCAGCTTTCCTTCTAATTTATAATCAACAAAAGATGAAATGTCGATGATCGCCGAATACAAATAGCAATGATCAGGACATTCCATATGACTATTAAAAAATAGATCAGTTACATATGAAAAAGATATTATATACCATTTGTTCATTATGTCTGCTAGCTTCGTGTGATGTGGATGTAGAAAACCCAAATTCCATCACCAAAGAAAACTTTTGGGGAACGGAATCGGATGCAGAGCAGGGCGTAAATGCCATTTACAATATGTTTTACAAGCCCGGAACCTACGCCAGATGGATGTGGTTTAGGCACGACTTGACGTCCGACGAAGGTTTTAGCCAAAGTCCATGGGCAGAATTGCGTGAATGGACACGTTTTACATACAACAACTATAACTTCGGCGAGGGCAATGCACATACCTACAGCGATTGTTATCAAGCGATTTTCCGTGCCAACCAAGTTTTGACCAATGTGCCGACCATCGAGTTTGCCAGCGAAGACAAAAAATCCCAGTTGCTAGGACAAGCTTATTTTCTTCGTGCATTATATTATTACAACTTGGCGGTGCTTTGGGGAAGCGATAACAAGAGTGTGCCCATCGTGCTAGAACCATCAACGCCAGATTTGCAGCCGCAAGGATTTACGGAAACAGAAGTTTTCCAACAAGCGATTGCGGATTTGACGGAAGCAGAAAAGGCGTTGCCAGCCGTATGGACGGGCGCCGATAAAGGTCGCTCCACAAAGGGCGCGGCATTGGCGTTGCGCGCAAAATGCTACATGCAGTTGCGTCAGTGGGATAATGCGCTGGCCGATTTGCGTTGGTTGGTAGATGGCGAAGGCAAAAGTTATTACGATTTGGTGCCGACCTATGCAGATAACTTCACATCGTCTAACGAAAATAATATTGAATCGGTTTTCGAGATTCAATATTCGGATGTTAATAAAGCGCCTGCCGGCGATGATGTGTATGCAGTCGATCCTAACTTAGGGTTGCATAGAGGACAATTTTTTGCGCCTCCGGGAATAGGTTGGAATGATGGAGAAATGCGTCCGTGGGTGGTTTCAGAATTTAAGAAAGAAGCCGATTTGAATAATGCGATCGATATTCGTTTAAAATCGACGGCATTTTACCAAGGAATGGAAGTCGACTTTACGGACAACTCTTTGATATATACAACAGAAAGTAACGCGGCTTTATGGGCGCAGAATAATTATCAAGGGCGTGTTTTCTTCCGGAAATATGCTTCCACAGATCGTGGATTTGATGATTATTACAATCCAACGAATGTTCGCGTCATTCGCTTCGCGGATGTATTGTTAATGTATGCAGAATGTTTGGCACAATCTGGAGGTGGACTTGCTGATGCGGTTGCTGCGGTGGATCGTGTTCGCGCGCGTGCAAATATGCCCGCGTTGGCCGTTAATCATCCTTCGGCAACAACGGACAATGCAGCGTTCTTAAAGCGTTTGCAGATGGAGCGCGTTTTCGAGTTGGCAAGCGAAGGTCATCGCTGGGCGGATATCAAACGTTGGGGATTGGTGGATAACCAAGCCGGAATTGATGAGTTGAAATCTCGCGATAATGATTTTGCGAATTTCGTGATCGGGCGACACAGAAGCCTGCCGATCCCGTCGGACGACGTGAACAATAATCCGAATGTTGTTCAAAATCCGATGTATTAATAAAAAGCAACACAACGAAAATTTATGACAAGAGTATTTTTTTTAATTATTACATGTTTTTTGCTAGCGACGAATATCTTCGCTAGCAATCCGCCAGCTAATTCCAAGTGGAGCATCGCCTTAAAAAGTCCGGGCAACAAAGCGCAGCATTACACGTTGACGGATGACGGTGCGGGTAGATTACAAGCCAATGAAAGTCTTCCGCTTACGATTTCTCGGAAAACGGTAGAATCGGGAGATGTTGTTCGCATCACTTTTGATATCACGGCGAATAAAACTGTTTATTACAATTTGGAAGAAGTGTATAATCTCCCTACGGTAAAACACGAAGAATGTCAGTTTCTCATGCCCGGATTTTGGTATCGCCGAAATTTAAGATCGCCAAAGGAAGCACCATCTTTCGCTACGAGTGATAGCTGGCAAGTGCGCGACGATCGATTGAGCATTCCGTTGACCGGAATCTATAATGAGCCGAATGCTGAATATTATTCGGTGGTTCGTTTGGATGATTTCGAAAAAGAAAGTTTGGCAACGCACCAAACGGGTGAAGTGATTCTTTCCGGCGAAACATCGCTTGGATTCACCGGATTCCGAAATGCAGATGGTCATTCTGCCTTGGTTTTTGGATTTCCGTATCACGAAACGCCAAAAACATACGTTCGTAAACTTACGTTAGCACCATCGGTACAAGCATTTGAGAAGTTGGATGCTGGTCAAACACGTCACCTTACATGGGAAATCAAAAAAGGAAAAGCGAAAGATTACTCCACTTTCGTAGCCGATGTTTGGAATTACGCATACGATTTGTTTCAACCGAAGGTTTATGAAGGAGCAATGAATGATGCGACTGCGAAGGAAGCTTTGTCGAATTTCTTCACAGAAAGCTACGTGGATAAGTTTGATTTGAAATACTTTTCCGGAGTGCACATGCGGACGGATGATGCTGCAAGCACCGATATAACTGAGGTCGGATTCGTCGGCCGGGTTTTGTTGAATGCGTATAATGCGTTGGAATACGGTGAGCAGGTCGGCAATCAGGATTTGGTAACCAAAGCGAACGCGGTATTTGATTCCTATTTGAAAAACGGCTTTACGGCAAAAGGTTTTTTTAGAGAATTCGTGGATTTCGGTAAAAAGTCGGAAACCCAAGAATACAGCATTCGTCGTCAGTCTGAAGGTTTATTTGCGGTGTTGAATTATCTGAATTACGAAGCAACAAAAAATCGTAAGCATCCGGAATGGGAAACCAGATTGAAACAATTGTTTACGAATTTCGAGAAATTGCAACAGCCGGATGGAAGCTATCCGCGGAAATTTGATGGCGATTTCAAAATTACAGATGCTTCCGGCGGAAGTACGCCATCTGCTATTTTGCCATTAACTATGGGCTACGCTTACTTTAAAAACAAAAAGTATTTGGCCGATGCTAAGCTTTCCGGAGATTATTTAGAAAAGGAGATTATCGCGAAGGCAGATTATTTTTCATCTACGCTGGATGCTAATTGCGAAGATAAGGAAGCTTCCTTATACGCGTCTACTGCAATGTATTATTTGGCGATGGTAACAAAAGGAAAAGAACGTGCGCACTATGTCGATTTGTCGGAGAAGTCAGCCTATTTCTGTTTATCATGGTATTATTTGTGGGACGTACCTTTTGCGCAGGGGCAGATGCTAGGCGATGTAGGATTCAAATCTCGCGGCTGGGGCAATGTTTCCGTGGAGAACAACCACATTGATGTGTTTATCTTTGAATTTGCTACAGTGCTTGATTGGTTAGCAAAAGAAAAGAAGGCACCGCGCTTCTCGGCTTTCTCGGATGTCATCAAAACCAGCATGCTTCAGTTGATGCCGCAAGAAGGATCTATGTTCGATATTGGGAAGAAAGGTTATTATCCGGAAGTAGTCCAACATACGAATTGGGATTATGGTAAAAATGGAAAAGGCTTTTATAATGATATTTTTGCTCCAGGGTGGACAGTGGCTTCGCTGTGGCAGATGCTCAGTCCTCATCGCGTGGAGTCCTATTTTGGGAAATATATCAAGTAAACTTCTAGAAGTTCGAAATAAAAAAACGGAAATCTGCACAATATCAGGTGCAGATTTCCGTTTTTAAAAATACCTCGCATGCTTTGCTGAACGCAATTTCAAAAGCATTGGGTTATGTTGAAAGCAGGTAGTCGATCTTAGATCTAAAATAATAGTAAAAAAATCTCCTTGCTTTACAGCGTTTTAGCGCTTTGGTAACAGCAAAAAGCAAAAAAGGTTTTGCGGGAATGAAAAAGGTTTCTACCTTTGCACCACTCCGCAAGGGAGGAACGGTAGTGAAAAGATGGAAAAAGGGAGTTTTTGGGGCTATAGGCTTAGAAAACGACTGGATTCAGAAGGGGAAGATCTTCAAAATTATTTTCAAATAAAATTTGCAAGATTAGAAAAGTTTCCTACCTTTGCAATCCCAACCGAGAGGAAGGGTAAACAAAAAGAAATTCAAACCTGAGAGGGTACGAAATAAAAGGCCAAAGCGCGATGCGGCGGCGAGAGAGTTCTTTAAAGAAATGATCATGTAGCGTGGCGAGTAGTAGCTTTTAAATGTAAGCGGCGAAAGTCACAAAAAATGAGA